>CAWKME010000058.1:0-127388 GCA_963850645.1 uncultured Actinomycetota bacterium
GCTGGTGCTTCCGATCGCCGGTGTGATCTTGTTGATTCTGGCGTTGGTGACAGGTTCGTATCGCCAGGTGGTGATGGCGTATACCCAGCGGGGCGGGCTCGTATGTTGTGGCGCGGAGCCAACTTCGGGCCGCGGATCGCGCAGATCTCGGCGGCGGCGCTGTTGATCGACTATGTGGTGACCGTGGCGGTGCAGTGCGCGTCGGGCACGTTTGCGGTGGTGTCGGCGGTACCGGCGCTGGGCCCCTACCACTTGGCAATCACCGTAGGGGCGTTGCTGCTCATGTCTTACGCCAACCTGCGCGGAATGCGGGAGGCGGGCCGGATATTCGCCGTGCCGGTCTACGCTTTCATCGTCATGCTCACGGTGATGATCGTGACCGGTGTGGTTCGCCAAATCTTCTGGAGTTTGCCGCAATACGATCCGGCGCACATTGCCGGGGCGGTGCGGGTCCATCAGGGCAACGGGCTGGTGATGGGCGCGACGATTCTGGTGTTGTTGCGGGCATTCGCCAACGGCGGCACCTCGCTGACCGGAGTCGAGGCGATCACCGACGCGGTCAATGTCTTTCGTAAGCCGCAAGGCCCCAACGCGCGACGGGTCCTCACCCGAATGGCCTGTGTCCTCGGGTTTTTGCTGGTTGGTGTCATCTACCTGGTGCATGCCACCCACGCCACTCCGTTTGTCGCTCGAATATCCGTCGATGCTGTCCGAGGTTGGCCGGGCGGTCTTCGGCAACGGGGTGATCGGGAACATCACGTACTTCCTGCTGCAGACGGCGAGCGCGGCGATCTTGTTCTTCGGTGCGAATACCAGCTTCAACGGTTTTCCCGCGCTGACGAGTTTCATTGCCGAGGACAGCTTTCTACCGCGGCCGATGATGAAACGTGGTCATCGTTTGGTGTTTTCCAATGCCATCATCGTGCTGACCGCGCTGGCGGTGACACTGGTGATCGTGACCGGCGGGTCGGTCGACGCGGTGGTGCCGCTGTTTGCGATGGGCGTATTCACCGGATTCTCGATGGCCGGCTATGGCATGACCAAACACTGGCTGATCCATCGTGGGCCCGGTTGGCGACGCAAGTTGGTGATCAACCTGTCGGCGGGGATCTTGTCGACGATCGTGGTGGGCATCTTCGCGGTGGCCAAGTTCACCGAGGGAGCCTGGCTGGTCGTCGTTGTCATGCCGATCCTGGTGTTCGCCTTGATGCGGCTCAACCGGCAGTACCGCGCCGAAGCGGCGGTGTTGGAGATGTCCGCACCGAACGTCCCGAGTTGGTCAAGCATGACCGGCATCGGGTGTTCGTCTTTGTGGATAGCGTCGACCTCGCCGAGGTCGAGGCAATGCGCTACGCGAAGGGGCTGCACGCCGACGAGTTGACGGCAGTGCACTTCGTGATCGACGCGGCTCATGCCGCGCGGTTGCAGCAGCGCTGGGAGCACTTCGGACACACCACGCCGCTACGGTTGGTCGACTGCCCGGATCGCAATTTGAGTCGGGCTGCACAAGAGATGGTGGTGCGAGATCTGCAGGACCACCCGGACAGCACCGTGACGGTACTGCTGCCGCGCCGCACGTATGCACCGCTGGTGGGCCGGCTGCTACATGACCGCACCGCCGACAAGATGGCTGCGGTCATCAGCAGGGTCCCTGGTGCCACGGCCCAAATCTTGGCCTACGACGTGGGATCTCGGATATCGCGGGCAGCTGCGGCCCGGCGGGTGACCAACTCGGTCTAGTGTCGTGAGTCATTAATTTCGATCCAGTCGGTTAGACTGGGTTATGCCCACTCCGCATGCCGCCGAGATCGTTTTGACCGATGAGGAGCGTCGCGAGTTGGAGGGATGGGCGCGGCGACGCAGGAGTGCGGCGGGTTTGGCGTTGCGATCGCGAATCGTGTTGGCAGCTGCCGATGGTGAGTCGAATTGGGATTTGGCGCGCCGGCTTGGTGTATCACGGTCGACGGTGATGCGATGGCGCAACCGTTTCGTCATGGACCGCTGTGATGGTCTGCTTGACGAACCGCGGCCCGGGCGGCCGCGTGCAGTTGGTGACGCCCAGATCGAGGCGCTGATTACCGCGACGCTGGAGACCGCGCCGCCGGATGCCACACATTGGTCGACGCGCTCCATGTCCAAGCATTTGGGGATGAGCCAGTCGACGGTGTCGCGGGTGTGGCGGGCGTTCGGATGGGCTCCTCACAAACAGGATTCGTGGAAATTGTCCAAAGACCCGCTGTTCGTCGAGAAGGTCCGCGACGTGGTCGGGTTGTATCTGAACCCGCCGGATCGGGCGCTGGTGTTATGCGTCGACGAAAAAACCCAGATCCAAGCGCTTAACCGGACGCAGCCGGTGTTCCCGATGCTGCCCGGGGCCCCGGCGCGGGCCACCCACGACTACGTCCGGTACGGCACCTCCAGCTTGTATGCCGCCCTGGATATGGCCAGCGGCAAGGTGATCGGCTCGCTGCACGCTCGTCACCGCGCCCAGGAGTTCTTGGCCTTCCTGAAAAAGATCGACGCCGAGGTTCCCGCCGATCTGGACCTGCATGTGGTCTTGGACAACGCCTCTACTCACAAAACCCCGGCGGTGAAGCGGTGGTTGACCGCCCATCCCCGCTTCGTGCTGCACTTCACCCCGACCAGCGCGTCCTGGCTGAACCTGGTGGAACGCTGGTTCTCCGAGCTGACCACTAAGAAACTGCGACGCGGTACCCACACCTCGGTGCGCCAACTCAACGCCGACGTCCGCACGTGGATCGACACTTGGAACGAGAACCCTCGCCCCTACGTCTGGGTAAAAACCGCCGAGCAGATCCTGCAAAGCGTCGCCAACTACTGCGGCAGAATTAATGACTCACGACACTAGGTCGAAGCTTGCGGCGCTCACGAACCGCTGAGCCGGGCCTCCTCAAGGTCGAAGTCGCGTTCGATGGTGCGCAACAGTGTCGCGTTGATGCGGCCGTCGCGTCTCAGCGCCAGCACCGTTGACCGCTCGACGCCGAGCAACTCCTGCCGCAGCGCCCGATACCGCTCTATCTCCCCGGTTTCGTCGGACTCGCCGTCGTGCGGAGGAGCGAGCTGCAGGCGCCGTACCTTGGCCTCATACAGCGGCGCGTGCGGATTTCGTTGCCTCATCGGCAATTTCAGCGCCGGAATGATCGTCGAGCCACTCCAACGCGGCGCGGGCAGCCTTGAGCCGAGCCTTGTTCTCCTCGGTTCCGAAATCCTCCGCCCGCAGCCCGAGCCGGCGTAGCAGCCACGGCAGGCTGGTGCCCTGAATGAGCAGGCTTGTCACGATCACCGCAGCCGCCACCACGATCAACAAGTCGCGGTCGGGGAACGGCGAGCCGTCGGCAAGCCGCAACGGAATGGCCAGCGCCGCTGCCAGCGACAAGCCGCCCCGCATGCCGGCCCACGCCACGACCACACGCTCCCGCCACACCGGCTCGCCGCGTGGGCGCCCCAAGAGCTTGGCGGTGACCGGTCCGAACAGCATCCATATCAGCCGCAGTGCGATCACCACGATGACGACTGCCGACAGCACCGCCACGACTCGGAGGGCGGACATCCCGGGCACCCAATGCACCGAACGCTCCAGTTCCGCGCCGACCAGCGTGAACAACACTGCGTTGAGCAGGAAGACCAGAACATCGAGAAAGGCGAAGGCCTGCAGTCGCGCGCCCGGAGCGAAGATCGAGCTGAGGTGCGAGCCCACGTAAACACCGGCAGCGACGGTGGCCAACACCCCCGACAGGTGGGCACCCTCGGCAAGCACATAGGTGAGGTACGGCGTCGTCAGGGAAATGGTGATCTCCAGCAACGGTTGGTCGAGTCGCCGCCGTATCGCCACCGCGACCCAGCCGATGGCAAGGCCGAGTGCAGCGCCGCCCGCCGGGGCGGCGAGCAGCGTCACCGCGAGCGGGCCGGGTCGGATGGTGCCGACCATGGCGGCGCCGACGGCGCCCGCGTAGAGCACCAGAGCGGTGCCGTCGTTGGTGAGGCCTTCTCCCTCGACGATTGTCGCGAGCCGCTCGGGCACATCGAGCCGCTGGAACACGGATGTCGCCGCGACGGCGTCGGTCGGCGCCACAACCGCTCCGGCCACCAAGGCCACCACCAGTGGCACACCCGCGAAACCCGTCAAAACCCCGGCGACCGCGGCGGTGGTGACTATCACCAGTCCCACCGAGAGCAGACCGATCGGCCGGGCGTTGGCCCGAAGGTCGTCCGGCGCAATGAAATACGCCGCGTAATAAATCAGCGGCGGCAGAAAGACATAAAACACGACATGCGGCGACAGCACCGGCACGTTGACCCACGGCAGCCAGCCGAACAGCGAGCCGAGGCCTACCAGCAGGACCGGATAGGGCACGCCGATCCGCTCGGCCACCCACACCGCCGCTACGGCCGCCAACGGTCCACAAACGAGCAGAATCCCGTAGCCTGCCGGGTTCAAAACCGCACCTCCCAGTGCCGCGGTCGGCTATCGATTGCACCGTCCGCTGTCGCGGTGATTGGCCACCCAGCCTAGTGGCCCGTTGCTCCGGCGAAATCCGCTGACGAGGCGTCGTAGGCTCGTCCGGGGCTGACAGACGACCGCGACCTTAGGTGAGGGATGAGCGACGCTGACGAACTGAGCGATGACAGCGCGATCGCTGCGGGAGATGCCCGCTGGCTGACCTCGGGTGTCGGCGCGGTCAGTGCGGCGAGCTTCTTCTCTGACGCCGGTCACGAGGTGACGACATCGGTGCTGCCGGCCTTTCTCACCGGCACGCTGGGAGCCTCCGCGGCGGCGATCGGCGTGATCGACGGGATCAGCGATGCGCTGATCGGTGTGATGAAGCTGATCGGCGGGCCGTTGGCGAACGACCCGCGCCGGCGGGCTCGGATTACGTCCGGTGGCTATCTGGGCACCGCGGTGGCGACCGGAGCGATCGGTGCGGCGTTGACGGTATGGCAGGTCGGCGCACTGCGTGCGATCGCCTGGATGTTCCGGGGCATACGATCTCCGGCCAAGGAGGCGTTGCTGGCCTCGTTGACCCCGTCGTCGGCGCACGGAAGGGCGTTCGGGCTGGAAAGGGCGGGTGACAACCTCGGCGCGGTGGCAGGTCCGTTGCTGGCGGCCGGTCTGGTGGCGTGGCTCGGTGTCCGGCCCGCGCTCTATCTGGCCGCGATACCGGGCCTGCTTGCGGTGGTCGCGATCATCGTCGCCGCACGCGAATCCCGGCGGAGGGTGTCTACCGACGGTGAGTCCTCGCCGCGCCGACTCGATCTGCGAGCGTTACGCGATGCCGGGACGCTACGGGCGCTGGTGCCGGTGCTGCTGTTCGAGTTCGGCAACCTCGCAACGACTCTGCTGATACTGCGCGCCACCCAATTGCTCACCTCACCACAGCGATCGGTCGCCGCGGCGACCACGGCGGCGATCCTGATCTATGCGGTCCACAACGTGGTCGCCACGTTTGCATCGTTGGCAGCGGGACGGTGGTTTGACCGGGCGGGTCCGCGGGTGGTGTTCGCCGCCGGCGCCGCGGTCTACGTGCTCGCCTACGGCGGCTTCGCTGCCGGTCCGCATGGTGTCGTCGCCGTTGCGCTGGCGTTCGCGGCGGCCGGAGCAGGCATTGGATTCGCCGAGCCCACGGAATCGGCAGTCGTTGCGCAATTGCTGCCGGACAGGCTGCGCGGCAGCGGATTTGGTGTTCTGGGAGCGGTGAAGGCCGCCGGTGACCTGGTGGCCACCGTCGTCGCGGGGGTGCTATACACGCTGGTTTCGCCCGCGGTGGCGTTCGGTTATGCGGCCGCCTGGATGATCGCGGCGGTCATTGCTTCCGGCGCGCTGACCCGTCCAGCAGAGGAGCGATGATCACCCGAGGAAGCGTCGTTTCTGCTCCGTGACCTCCTCGGCGGTCATCAGTCCGGAATCGGCCAGCTTGGCGAGTAGCGATTGTGCCCGCGCGGCGATCTCGCGCAACTCGGCAGCGATTTCCGTCACCGGCTCGGCTGGCGGCCGCTGTTGCGGCTTGGGGCGCTCCGGTCTGGTCAACCTGCTGCGTTGTTCGCCGCCGCGGCCCAGCGAAGCAGTGCTGCCGACAGCGCCCCCGGCCGCGCCGGCGAGCCCCATGTTGCTGAACAGACTGCCGGAACTACCGATCTCGGGCGCGGCCGCCGCGCCGGCGATTGGCAGCCTATAGGCAACCGGTCGTATCTCGGGTGCCGCCACCGTCCAGGCCGAGGGCACCGACAGTCTGCCGACCGTCGTTCCCTCGCCGAAGCCGGCGGATACCGAACTCTCCACCGCGTTCGACGGTGCGCCGACGTAGCCTTGGCCATTAAAGAACCAGTTTGGCAGGTCGGCGGCGCCCGGCCCATAGCCGGTGTAGGGGCCCTTGTGTTGAGCGAAATCGCGGTCGGCGTTGATCTCGAAACCGCGCAGGTTCATCCCCACCCCCGTGAATGCTGCCGAGATGCTCGCCGCCGAGGAGCCGACAGAAGTCGCGCCTATGGGGATTTCCAGGAACGTCAGGGCGAGCGAGATCAGGCTCAGCAGATCTGACAGAGCCTGCGCCGAAGTAGGACTCGCCGTGGTGGCCGCGGACGATGCGAGCCCTTGCAGCGCCTGGGGGAGCGCCGACATCAGTTGCGGGCTGTTCGACATGATCGATTGCCCTGCCGCGGCAGCCTGGCCGGCCGCGCCGGCGGGGTTGGCGGTCGGTGGCGGCGAGGTGAAGGGCGTCAACGTCGATGCCGCTACCGATGAGCTGGCGTAGCCGTACATGGCGGCGGCATCCTGGGCCCACATCTCGGCGTACTGCGGCTTCGGTCGCCGCGATCGCCATGGTGTTCTGCCCGAAGATGTTGGTGGCAATCAATGTCATCAAAAGGCTGCGGTTAGCCGCGATCAGTGGCGGCGGCACCGTCATCGCGAACGCCGCCTCATACGCAGCTGCCGCCGCTTTGGCCTGGGTGGCGGTTTGTTCAGCCTGCGCCGCGGTCGTGGTCATCCACTCCAGGTACGGTGTCGCCGCTGCCGCCATCGAGGCTGACGACGGACCCAGCCACAGCCCGTCGGTCAGCTCGGAGATCGTCGCCCCGTAGGACGCTGCCGTGGATTGCAGCTCGGCGGCCAGCCCGTCCCAGGCGCTCGCCGCCGCCAGCATCGGCCCGGAGCCGGGGCCGGCATATAATCTGCCGGAGTTGAGCTCCGGCGGTAACATCGCGAAATCCATTGCCGTATCCCGTCTTAACTGGCTGCTATGGCGTTGGCGGCTTCAGCGGTCGCATATGATGTCGCACTCGTTCCCAGCGTGCTGACGAGCAATTGATGAATCGCCTCCGCTTGGGCACTGACCGCCTGGTACATCTGCGCATGGACGACGAATTGCGCGGCCGTCAGCGCCGACACCTCGTCGGCAGCGGCGGGCACCAGTCCGGTCGTCGGCGCCGCGACAGCGGCGTTCTGGGCGCTCATCGTGGTGCCGATGCCGGCCAAGTTGCCTGCCGCGGCGGTCAGCGCCTCCGGTTGTGTCGTGACGAATGACATTGGTGTTCCTTCCGATAGGAGTGAAAACGGTTGATCGATTCGGCGCTGGAGCGGGCTCTGCCGGTGGAAGCGGTGCTGCTGAATGGCACGCGGGCAATAGCGCGGATGGTCCACAGGGAATTGGCGGATGAGCAGAAGTTGCCTTTAGGCCCCACCCCCGTCCTCTGCCCACGACTCACTCACGGGTAGAAGCCATCAGCCGACGCGGCGGTTAAAGGCGAGCCTCATCGCCTGAACGTGATGTTAACGGCGGCTGAACAGCAGGCGCAATGCCGTGCGTGTGGATCGCGGCGCAACTGGGGATAACTGGCCGCCGTCTCGCATCAACGGCGGCGCGATGCATATCGGCGTCGGAGCGTTGCCGCAGTGTGGCCGCATGACGATGTTGACGCGGGCCGAAATCGGAGCGCTCGGTGAACAGTTGGCCACCGATCACCTGACCGGGCTGGGGCTGCGGATCCTCGCCCGCAACTGGCGCTGCCGGTACGGCGAGCTGGACGTGATCGCCGTCGACCCCGCCACTCACACGGTGGTGTTCGTCGAGGTCAAGACCCGAACCGGCGACGGTTTCGGTGGTCTGGCGGAAGCGGTGACCGAGCAGAAGGCGCATCGACTGCGCCGGCTGGCCGCGATGTGGCTGGCCAGCCAAGAGCAACGGTGGCCGGCGGTCCGCATCGACGTGATCGGCGTGCGCATCGGCCGACGTCGCAACCCGGAAATCCGTCACCTGCAGGGCATCGGCTGATGGCGTTGGGGCGTGCGTTCTCGGTCGCGGTTCTGGGATTGGACGGCCAGATCGTTGAGATCGAAGCCGACATCACCTCGGGCCTGCCGGGTGTGCACCTGGTAGGTCTGCCCGACGCGGCGTTGCAGGAGTCGCGGGACCGGGTCCGCGCAGCGATCACCAACTGCAACAACCGCTGGCCGATGTCTCGCCTCACGTTGGCACTGTCACCGGCGACGCTGCCGAAGATGGGCTCGGTATACGACCTGGCCCTGGCGGCCGCGGTGTTGTCGGCCCAGCGCCAGACGCCATGGCGACAGCTGGAGGCGGTCGTGGTGCTCGGCGAGTTGGCACTCGACGGACGGGTTCGGCCGGTGCGCGGGGTGCTGCCGGCGGTGCTGGCGGCCAAGGGTGAGGGCTGGAAGACCGCCGTGGTTCCGGTGGAGAATCTGCCCGAAGCCAGCCTGGTCGACGGGATCGAGGTCTGGGGCGTGCGCACCCTGGCGCAGCTGCAGGCCTGGCTCGGCGGATCGGCGCAGCTGGACGAGCGGATCAGCGGAGTCGTTCCCGAGGCCGAGCCGTCGGCGGATCTCGCCGAGGTCGTGGGCCAGGCCCAGGCCCGTTTCGCCGTCGAGGTGGCTGCGGCCGGGGCCCACCACCTGATGCTCACCGGCCCGCCGGGTGTGGGGAAAACGATGCTGGCACAACGTCTTCCGGGGCTTCTCCCGTCACTGTCAGACAGCGAGTCGTTGGAGGTCACCGCCATTCACTCGGTGGCCGGCCTGCTGTCGGATGCCACACCGCTGATCACCCGGCCGCCGTTCGTCGCGCCGCATCACAGCTCCAGCGTCGCAGCGCTGGTCGGCGGCGGTTCGGGAATGGCCCGGCCGGGCGCCGTCAGCCGGGCACATCGTGGCGTGCTGTTCCTCGACGAATGCGCAGAGATCAGCGTCAACGTATTGGAGGCGTTGCGAACGCCGTTGGAAGACGGCGAGATTCGTCTTGCCCGCCGAGACGGGGTGGCGTGCTATCCGGCCCGCTTTCAGCTGGTGATGGCGGCCAACCCGTGTCCGTGTGCGCCGGCGGATCCGCGTGACTGCATCTGCGCGGCCGCGGTCAAACGCCGCTACCTAGGCCGCTTGTCGGGGCCGCTGCTAGATCGGGTCGACCTGCGCGTCGAAATGCATCCGGTGCGGATGAGCGCCCTCGCGGCCGGCGAGGCCGAAAGCACGACCCAGGTCCGCAGCCGGGTGGCAACGGCCCGTGATGCGGCGACCGAGCGCTGGCGCCCACACGGATTTCGCACCAATGCCGAGGTCAGCGGAACGCTGCTGCGACGCCGGTTCCGGCTCGGCAACGCGGCGATGCTGCCGCTGCGCAGCGCGTTGGAACGGGGTCTGCTCAGCATCCGCGGCGTCGACCGCACACTGCGAGTCGCGTGGACACTGGCCGATCTGGCGGGCCGCACATCACCCGGGTGTGACGACGTGGCCGTCGCATTGAGCTTTCGCCAACCCGGAGCCGCACGATGACCGATACAACGTTGCGAGCATGGGCCTATCTGTCCCGGGTGGTCGAACCGCCGTGCGCTGAACTGGCCGCCCTGGTGGATCGGGTAGGCCCGATAGAAGCCGCCGATCGAGTGCGGCGGGGTCAGGTCGACGACGTGCTGGCCCGCAACACCGAAGCGCGACGCGAAATCGACAGGGTTGCCGACGATCTCGACCTGCTTGCGCGCCGCGGTGGTCGGCTGATCACCCGCGACGACGACGAGTGGCCGATACTGGCGCTCACCGCGTTCGGCAGCGCCGCGGTCGCGGCGAAGCCACAGGGCCGACCACCGCTGGTGTTGTGGGCGATGGGGCCGGCGCGGCTCGACGAGACGGCGCAGCGGGCGGCGGCCGTTGTCGGAACGCGGGCGGCGAGCAGCTACGGCGAGCAGGTGGCTGCGGATCTGGCGGCCGGGCTGGCCGAGCAGGACGTAGCGGTGGTCTCCGGCGGGGCTTACGGTATCGACGGCGCGGCCCACCGCGCAGCGCTGGCCGCCGACGGCGTCACTGTCGCAGTGTTGGCCGGTGGGCTTGACATCCCCTATCCCGCTGGGCATTCCGGATTGCTGCATCGCATCGGCAGCAGCGGACTGTTGGTCACCGAATATCCGCCGGGGGCGCGACCGGCACGGCACCGGTTCCTGACGCGCAATCGTTTGGTGGCCGCATTTGCCGGCGCGGCGGTGGTGGTGGAGGCCGGTTTGCGCAGCGGCGCGGCAAACACCGCCGCGTGGGCGCGAGTGTTGGGCCGGGTGGTGGGCGCGGTGCCCGGGCCGGTGACCTCGTCGGCCTCGACGGGATGTCACGCCCTGCTGCGCGCAGGCGCCGAGGTCGTCACCCGCGCCGAGGACATCGTCGAGTTGGTCGGCCGCGTCGGTGAGCTGGCCCCCGAGCCGCCCCGGCCGACCACACCGCTAGACGGGCTCAGCGACGCCGAGCGGCAGGTCTACGAGGCGCTGCCGGGTCGCGGGGTAGCCACGGTCGACGAGATCGCCGTCGCCGCCGCATTGCAGCCCGCGCTAGTACTGGCGCCACTGGCGATGCTGGAGATCGCCGGTTTGGCCGAGCGACACGACGGCCGATGGCGCATCGTCCGAAAACGGAGCACCACAGCGTGACAGCGGCGGCCCGACCGCACCCCACGATCGGCGCTCGACTGGCTCTGTGTGGACATCGTCGTCGAGCGAAAACGCAACTTGCACTGAAATTCAATTAACCCTTCATTTCGGCATTGGTCATCGCGGCGCCGGGAAGTTCCCCAGAAGACGAGCTTAATGGGGGAAACCGCGGATCATCTTGGACGCAAAGCGCTTTACGGGGGCGGCGGGGGAAGTTGCATCAGTTGCCGCAAGCTGCCGTTCGGCGGCGAGAGGGCTCTAAGCCCCTTGCTTACATCAACGCCGTGACGTTTGGCCCACTCGAGGTAATCGGTCGTCTTCGTGACGACCTGAACTATGCCGTTGACAAGGGGGCCCGGTCCGTTCAGCGGACCGCGCTCTTGCCTTAACCATATCCATCAACGCTTAATGGATCTCGCGAGATGGCTCAGATAAACGAATTAGCCGGACGCATCTGACGTAGACCTACGCCGAGTCAAAAGGAGACAACTATGGTCACAATCACCGGAACCGTGGGAGGCAGCGGCAAATATCTTGTCACCGGCATGCCGGTGGCCTCGCAAAGTCACACCCCGTTAAAGATCACGTTTGAAAATAATACCGGCGGCACCAACCTGGGGCTCTGGGCAGGCTCGGAAGCCGATTTCGAGAAGGGCAGCGCAGGTACCCAATTGTCGGGCTCGGGAGGTCCGGGATTTATTTTCCTAACAGTCATTGACGCCGCGGACCTTAACGGAAAAGTCCTCTACGTGCAACGCGAAGTGGGAAGCGGAAATTCGCAATTCACGATTAATATAGAATAGGGCGCACAGCTAACCTGGAAGGGTTGTCGGCGATTCTCTATAGGGCCAATATAGGGCCGGATGAGGTGCTACACGTTACGCCTCGTTTTTACCGCCACCCGAGGCCAACCAACGAACAACATCGCGAACCCGCACACTTTCGCAATGATCGAAGGACGAAGCCAGCGACCAGGCCGGCAATACTGCTAGACGGGCTCGGCGATGCCGAGCGGCAGGTCTACGAGGCGCTGTCGGGTCGCGGGGTCGCCACGGTCGACGAAATCGCCGTCGCCGCCGCATTGCAGCCGTTTGCTCGTACTGGCGCCACTGGCGATGCTGGAGGTCGCCGGTTTGGCCGAGCGACACGACGGCCAATGGCGCATCGTGCAAAAACGGAGCAGCACAGCGTGACAGCCGCAGCTCGTATAGTCGACGGGGTCAGCTGTGAAGGGGAGGAACTACGTGGCCGGTCGACCAGTGCACACCTTCGAAGTGGTGCGCCGCGAAGAAGTCACGTCGCACATGTTTCGGGTTGTGCTCGGCGGCAGCGGGTTTGACACGTTCACGCCGAGCGAGTTCACCGACTCCTATGTCAAGGTGGTGTTCGTCGCCGACGACGTCGATGTGGCCGGCCTGCCCCGACCGTTGACGCTGGACAGTTTCGCCGACCTGCCCGCCGCCAAGCAGCCGGTCGTGCGGACCCTGACGGTGCGGCGTGCCGACCCCGCCGCCCGCGAGATCGCCATCGACGTCGTCACGCACGGCGAGCACGGCACAGCCGGACAGTGGGCCGCCACGGCCGCGCCCGGCCAGGCCGCGTACCTGATGGGTCCCAGCGGCGCCTACAGTCCCGATCCGGGTGCTGATTGGCACCTGCTGGCCGGCGACGAGACCGCCCTGCCTGCGATCAGCGTTGCGCTGGAAGCGTTGCCCGCCAACGCCATTGGTCAGGTATTCCTCGAAATCGCCGGGCCCGAGGACGAAATCCCGCTGACCGCGCCGGACGGTGTCCAGATCAATTGGATTTACCGCGGCGGGCGAGCCGATCTGATCGGCGAGGACCGAGCCGGCGACCACGCGCCGTTGATCGAGGCGGTCGAGTCCGCCCCGTGGCTGCCTGGCCAGGTGCACGTCTTCATCCACGGCGAAGCGCAGGCGGTCATGCACAACCTGCGGCCCTATATCCGCAAAGACCGCGAAGTGGCGGCGAAGTGGGCGTCGATCTCGGGTTACTGGCGACGCGGTCGCACCGAAGAGACGTTCCGCCAGTGGAAGAAGGAGCTCGCGGCGGCGGAACAAGCGGCGGGCGTAGCCGACTGATCGCCGACTGGCATTCTTACGGTCATGGCATTCGGGGATTACCAGTTCGAGATCTACCTCCAGGGCCTGTCCGGAGTGGTGCCGTCGTTACCGATGGCCTACGCCGAGCTGGAAGCCAAGGCCGAAAAGGCATTGCCGCCGTCGATCTGGTCATACGTTGCAGGCGGCGCCGGCGACGAGCGCACCCAGCGAGCCAACTGCGAAGCTTTCCAGCGATGGGGTCTGATCCCGCGGATGTTCGTCGGCGCCAAGGACCGTGACCTGTCCGTCGAGCTATTTGGCCTGAAGCTGCCGTCGCCGATATTCATGGCGCCGATCGGTGTGATCGGCATCTGTGCCCAGGACGGCCACGGCGACCTGGCCACCGCCCGCGCCGCTGCCCGCACCGGGGTGCCGATGGTGATGTCGACGTTGACGGCCGACCCGCTGGAGGACGTCGCGGCCGAGTTCGGCGAAACGCCGGGATTCTTCCAGCTGTACACCCCGACTGACCGTGATCTGGCCGCCAGCCTGGTGCATCGCGCCGAGGCAGCCGGCTTCAAGGGCATCGTCGTCACCCTGGACACCTGGGTGCCCGGCTGGCGTCCGCGCGACCTGAGCACCGCGAACTTCCCGCAGCTGCGCGGACATTGCCTGAGCAACTACACCAGCGACCCGGTGTTTCGTGCCAGCCTGCCGGCGCCGCCCGAGGAGAACCCGCAGGCCGTCGTGCTGCGCTGGGCTTCAGGTCTTCGGCAACCCGCTGACCTGGGACGACCTGCCGTGGCTGCGGTCGCTGACCAAGCTGCCGCTGATCGTCAAGGGCATCTGCCATCCCGACGATGCGCGGCGCGCCAAGGACGGCGGCGTCGACGGCATCTACTGCTCCAACCACGGCGGCCGGCAGGCCAACGGCGGGCTGCCCGCGCTGGACTGCCTGCCGGACGTCGTCGAAGCCGCCGACGGGCTGCCGGTGCTGTTCGACTCGGGGATCCGCAGCGGCGCCGACATCGTCAAGGCGCTCGCGCTCGGGGCGACCGCGGTGGGCATCGGGCGCCCCTACGCCTACGGCCTGGCGCTGGGCGGCGTCGACGGGATCGTGCACGTGCTGCGCTCGCTGCTGGCCGAAGCCGACCTCACCATGGCCGTCGACGGCTATTCATCACTGGCAGATCTCACTCCGGACACCTTGCGGCGCGTCAGCTAAGTCGGGCCGCCGGCGTCTGCGACCGTGGGCTGGTGGAAGCGATCCTCGAGGAGTTCGACGACTTCTTGGCGCTGCAACGCCTCCGTTCGGCGCACACCCGTCGCGCCTACCTGGGCGATCTGCGGTCGTTGTTCGCCTTCCTGGACGAACGCGCACCCGGCACCGGCCTACGTGGTCTGAGCCTGCCGGTGCTGCGGTCATGGCTGGCCGCCGGCGCCGGCGCCGGCGCTGCCCGCACCACATTGGCGCGCCGCACCTCGGCGGTGAAGGCGTTCACCGCCTGGGCGGTGCGGCAAGGGCTGCTGACCGACGACCCGGCGGTCCGGCTGCAGACGCCGAAGACGCGTCGCACCCTACCAGCGGTGTTGCGGCAAGACCAGGCCCTTGCCGCCATGTCAGCTGCGAAATCCGGTTGCCAGCAAGGTGATCCGCTCGCCCTGCGGGACCGGCTGATCGTGGAGTTGCTGTACGCGACAGGCATCCGGGTCAGCGAGCTGTGCGGCCTGGACATCGACGACATCGACACCGGACACCATGTCCTGCGGGTTCTCGGCAAGGGCGACAAGCAGCGCACCGCGCCGTTCGGGCAACCGGCCGCCGACGCGCTGAGCGCATGGATGGCCGACGGGCGTCCCGTGCTGGCCACCGCCGAGTCCGGGCCGGCGCTGCTGCTGGGCGCCCGGGGCCGCCGGCTCGATGTGAGACAAGCCCGCACCGTCGTGCACCAGACAATCGCCGCTGTGGACGGCGCACCCGACATGGGCCCGCACGGGCTGCGGCACAGCGCGGCCACCCATCTGCTCGAGGGTGGGGCTGACCTGCGTGTTGTGCAGGAGTTGCTCGGTCATGCCAGCCTGGCCACCACCCAGCTCTACACCCATGTCACGGTTGCCCGACTGCGCGCGGTGCACGACCGCGCCCATCCGCGGGCGTGAGCGCTGACGGCCGAGGTCACATCTGTAACAGCAGTAACTGAGTTGAGCAATACCCGATTTGCCCGCCTCTGAGCGATTTGCGCCGCGTCGCAGCCAAAATCGCTCAGAGGCGGGAAAAAGCGTGTCCCCTGTTGCCTCATGTCAATATGCCCGCGGCGCTATTCGTTGCCTCAAATGCCGGATGCCCGTGTGAGCTGGTTCGTCGCGTCGTTTGCTGATGCCTGCTTGGGTGGGGCTTTGCGCTTGGGTCCGGCCTTGGTGACGGTCAAGGTGACTAGCTCGTTGATGAGGGCCTGAATGTGGCGTTGCAAGGCGGCGGGATTTATGTCGAGGTACGTGCGCGTCAGGTCCACTTTCGCGGTCGTCGGAAGGTTCGGATGTGCCTGTGCACGCTGCTGCGGGGTGGCTGCGGTGTCGTGCTTCTTAATGACTTTCGCGCCGTCGCGCGGCTTTTAGACAAGCTTTTGCTGGGGGTAGAAGTAGTTGCTCAGTAAGGATTGCAGCCACCCAGATCTTGTTGAGTAGCAACAGTTCTGCGGGTGTGTCGTAGCGGTGGTAGCCGACAAGGGTGCGCACAGTGGTCCAGTTTTTCTGCTCGACGTGGCAGCCGTCGTTCTTGTTGCCGACTGCGGGCGAGTGAAGGTGATCTGGTGCTTGCAGCACCAGTCGAGCAGGTGGAAGTTGATGAACTCCGAGCCGTTGTCAGAGTGACGCCGCGGATCGGGAAGGGCATCAGCGCGGTGATGTCGTCGAGGGCGGCCACCATCGTCGCCTTGTTGGGCCCGCTGCGCAAGACGTATCTGACCAGGGGTCGATCTCGACGAAGCCGCGGTACCGCTGCTCAAGAGCCAGATCCCCGTGCGCACGTGGGCCGATCTGGCTCTTGAGCGCGGTACCCGGCTTCGTACGTGATCGCCCTGGCCAGACTCATGACGTGCGGGGCCACGCGGTGGCCGAGCATGTCTGGCCAGCTGACGGTCACCGACATCGCCACCGGCTGCACCGAGAACCGCAGCGTGCCCAACAAGGCCCGTAACGGGGTCATGGCCGCCCTCGACGACATCACCGCGGTGATGCCCTTCCCGATCCGCGGCGTCGACTCTGACAACGGCTCGGAGTTCATCAACTTCCACCTGCTCGACTGGTGCTGCAAGCACCAGATCACCTGTCATTCGCTCGCCAGTCGGCAACAAGAAACGACGGCACTGCCGACACGCTCTCGAGCAGAGTGATAACTGGATACCAGCGTTACTCAAGAGGCTTACCCGGCCACAGGCTTGAGCCGGATGGGCGTGGACGACAACAACCCCAGCGGATCGACATAGTCGGCGCGCGCGGCCGGGCCCCACATCGCTCCCCAGTGCAAACACGCCGCCACCGGACAGCCCGGATGCCCGGCCAGCAGTTCGCCGATCACCGTGCCGGCGGTCAGCAGCTGACCGACCCGCACGCGGGCCTGCACCGGCTCGTAGCTGGTGTGCAAACCGCCCGGATGGGCCAACGACACCACTTGCCGGCCGGCCAGCTTGCCGGCGTACACCACGGTTCCCGCGCCTGCGGCGTACACCTGCTGGCCGGGCGCACCCGCCAGGTCGACGCCGCGGTGGCCCCGGTTCCAGTCCGGTGCCGGCGCGTCGAAGGTTCGCACCACCGCCGGGTGCGGCCGCAGCGGCCAGTCCAGCCGGGGATCGTTCCCGCTGGCCGGCCCCGCGCAGATCAGCGCCGTGGCCAAGATCACCGCCACCCATCGCATATCGCCAGTTCACCGCGGCGCCGCCAAACCGGCCAGCCAGCACTGTGGACAAAGCACCTGCTGAGGCCGTGTAAACTCCTTCTCGCAGCCCGTATCTACGGACTGACTTCGCGCGTCTGCACCGCGGCTCTCGTTCCACTAAGAGTTCGCACCGCATGCCGGGCGGTCCCGACCGGGTTTTTCCCGGCTGGGTCCGGCATCGCAGCAGTCGCCAGGGCCCGGCTTCACCCGATGCCGGGCGACAACCGACACACAAAGGCATAACCATGGCCGTAGTAACCATGAAGCAGCTGCTCGACAGCGGCACCCACTTCGGGCATCAGACCCGTCGCTGGAATCCCAAGATGAAGCGGTTCATCTTCACCGACCGCAACGGCATCTACATCATCGACTTGCAGCAGACGCTGACCTTCATCGACAAGGCGTACGAGTTCGTCAAAGAGACTGTCGCGCACGGCGGCTCGGTGTTGTTCGTCGGCACCAAGAAGCAGGCGCAGGAGTCCATCGCCGCCGAGGCCACCCGCGTCGGCATGCCGTACGTCAACCAGCGCTGGCTCGGCGGCATGCTGACCAACTTCTCCACCGTGCACAAGCGGCTGCAGCGGCTCAAGGAGCTCGAGGCGATGGAGCAGACCGGGGGCTTTGAGGGCCGCACCAAGAAGGAAATCCTGATGCTGACCCGGGAGAAGAACAAGCTGGAGCGCAGCCTGGGCGGTATCCGCGACATGGCGAAGGTGCCGTCGGCGGTCTGGGTCGTCGACACCAACAAGGAGCACATCGCCGTCGGCGAGGCCCGCAAACTGGGCATCCCGGTGATCGCGATCCTCGACACCAACTGCGACCCCGACCTGGTCGACTACCCGATCCCGGGCAACGACGACGCGATCCGCTCGGCGGCGCTGCTGACCAAGGTCATCGCCTCGGCGGTAGCCGAGGGCCTGCAGGCGCGCGCCGGCCTGGGCCGCGGCGACGGCAAGCCCGAGGCGGAAGCCGCCGAGCCGCTGGCCGAGTGGGAGCAGGAACTGCTGGCTTCGGCGACCGCGTCAGCCGAAGCCCCCGTGGCCGCGGCCGCCGCCGAAACCCCAACCGAATCAACCTCCACGGAAGGCTGAAATGGCGAACTTCACCGCTGCCGACGTCAAGCGGCTTCGGGAGCTGACCGGCGCCGGAATGCTCGACTGCAAGAACGCGCTGGCCGAAACCGACGGCGACTTCGACAAAGCCGTCGAGGCGCTGCGGATCAAGGGCGCCAAGGACGTCGGCAAGCGTGCCGAACGGGCCACCGCTGAAGGTCTGGTCGCCGCCAAGGGCGGGGCGCTGATCGAGTTGAACAGCGAGACCGACTTCGTCGCCAAGAACGCCGAGTTCCAGAAATTGGCTGACGAGATCGTTACCGCAGCGGCCGCCTCCAAGGCCACCGACGTCGACGCGCTCAAGGCGGCCAAAGTGGGCGACAAGACCGTCGAGCAGGCCATCGCTGACCTGTCGGCGAAGATCGGCGAGAAGCTCGAACTGCGTCGGGTCGCGTTCTTCGACGGCACTGTCGAGACCTACCTGCACAAGCGGGCAGCCGACCTGCCGCCGGGCGTGGGTGTGCTGGTCGAGTACAGCGGCAGTGATGCCGAGGCCGCGCACGCCGTCGCGCTGCAGATCGCCGCGCTCAAGGCTCGCTACCTGAACCGGGACGACGTGCCCGACGACGTGGTGGCCAGCGAACGGCGCATCGCCGAGGAGACCTCGCGTGCCGAAGGCAAGCCCGAGCAGGCGCTGCCCAAGATCGTCGAGGGCCGGCTGAACGGGTTCTTCAAAGACGTCGTATTGCTCGAGCAGCCGTCGGTGTCCGACAACAAGAAGGCAGTCAAGGCGCTGCTGGACGAGGCCGGCGTCACCGTCACGCGGTTCGTTCGCTTCGAGGTCGGCCAGCAGTAGCGTCAGCGCAGATGCGACACGTACATGCGTTCGGCGATGATGCCCTCGGCGACCTGGACGCGGTCGGCCTGGCCGACGCCATCCAGTCGGGTCGGGTAAGCCGGGCCGAGGTCGTCGAGGCGGCGGTCGCCCGTACCGAAGCCGTCAACGCCGTCTTGAACGGCTTGGCCCACCGGACATTCGACCGCGCCCGCGCGGCGGCTGCCGGGCCCGCAAAGGGCGGCTTCCTCAGCGGCGTACCGACTTTCGTCAAGGACAACGTCGACGTCGCCGGACTGCCGACAATGCTGGGGACCGACGCGTGGTCGCCGCGCGCCGGCCCACTCCGACGGCGAGTTCGCGCGGCTGTACCTGGCCACCGGCATGACGCCGCTGGGCAAAACGCAGATGTCGGAGTACGGGTTCAGCGCCTCCGCCGAACACCCGCGGCTCGGAGCGGTCCGCAACCCGTGGAACACCGACCACACCGCAGGCGCGTCGTCGTCGGGGTCCGGCGCCTTTGTCGCCGCCGGCGCGGTTCCGATCGCGCATGCCAACGACGGCGGTGGTTCGATCCGAATTCCCGCTTCCTGCAACGGACTTGTCGGGTTGAAGCCGTCGCGCGGCCGGCTGCCGCTGGACAAGGAAGTCAGCCGGATGCCGATCCGCCTGGTCGCCAACGGGGTGCTCACCCGATCGGTGCGCGACACCGCGGCCTTTTACCGGGAAGCCGAACGCATCTGGCGCTCACCGAAGCTGCCGTCGATCGGGGACGTGACGCGCCCCGGCAAGCAGCGGCTGAGGATCGCCGTCGTCACCCGCTCAGTGCTGCGTGAGTGCAGCGCCGAGGTGCGCGAGCTGACGCTGAAAACTGCCGGGCTGCTCGAAGAGCTCGGCCACCGCGTCGATCACGTCGAGACGCCGCCGGTGCCCGCGAGCTTCGCCGCCGATTTCGTGCTGTACTGGGGGCTGCTGGCAATGGGCCAGATTCAGCTGAGCCGCGCGTGCCGGCGGCTTCGACCGCACCCGGTTGGACAACCTGACCCTGGGCCTGGATCGGTTCGCCCGCCGCAATCTGCACCGGCTGCCGCTGGCGATCATGCGGCTGCGCGGCGCACGCCGGCACACCGCGCGCTTCGCGCGAACCTATGACGTGGTGCTGACCCCGACGCTGGCCGACGAGACGCCGCCGATCGGCTACCTCGACCCGACCGCCGACTACCAGCAGATCATCGACCGGCTGGAAGATTGGGTCGCGTTCACCCCGCTGCAGAACGTCGACCGGGGAGCCGGCTATCTCGTTGCCGCTGGCCGCAATCCGCCAACGGTTTGCCGGTGGGCATGATGTTCTCGCTGCCGAGTTGGGCAGCCGAAGTCCGGCTGCTGGAATTGGCCTACGAACTAGAAGAGGCCCGGCCGTGGGCCCGCATTCAGTCCGTTCGGTGACGTCCTAGTCATCTCCCAGCGCTGCCAACATCCGTTTGAACTCCTGCTGCTCGGCCGCGGACAGCTTGGCCAGCACGCGGGCATCGGCCTCCCGCACGGCGGCCTCGGCGCGCTTCAACAGCGAGCGGCCTGATCCGCGTCAGCGTGGCCGGTAACGCGCGGCCGGATGCGACCGACGCGGGCCTGGTCACCACCTCGGCGTTTTGCAACCGGTGCAACACCGTGTTCATCGCCTGCGGTGAGACGTTGCCCTGCCGGGACAGCTCGGCGCTGGACATCCCCGGATTCATGGAAAGCATTCGCATGCAGACGAATTCGGGCAGCGTCAGACCGAGGGGGCTCAGCGCCGCAGCCACCTCCGGCCGCAGCGTGGCGACCACCTGATGCAGCAGGTAGCCAAGTGGCGCGTCCTGTGTCGTACTCATATCAACCATATTGACATATATCAGGCTGGTTGATATCTATGGGATATGACTGAAGTGGAGAAGATTCGATTTCGATCCGGCCTACCGCGGCGAGACTGCCGAGTTCGGGGCGGGCGCGCGACCGCCGTGGAGTCTCGGTGAGCCGCAACCGGAGATCGCGGCGCTGATCGATCAGGGCAAGATCAAGGGTGACGTGCTCGATGCCGGGTGCGGCGAGGCGGCGCTGGCACTGCATCTGGCGGCGTTGGGTCACAACACCGTCGGGCTGGATGCCTCGCCTACCGCTATCGAGCTGGCCAAGGCCGAAGCGTCCAAGCGTGGACTGACCAACGCTTCGTTCGAGGTGGCGGATATTTCCTCATTTACCGGCTACGACGGGCGCTTCGACACGATCGTCGACAGCACGCTGTTTCATTCGATGCCCGTCGAGTTGCGCGACGGCTACCAGCGGTCAATCGTGCGTGCTGCCGCGCCCGGCGCGTCCTACTTCGTTCTGGTCTTCGACAGCACGGGAATGCCTGACGGTCCGGCCAACCCGGTCACCGACGACGAGTTGCGCGATGTCGTGTCGCAGTACTGGGTCATCGATGAGATCCGGCACGGCCCGGATTCACGCCAACGTGCCCGACGACAGCCCGATCGATTTCCCCGCGGTCGACCTCCGCGACGAAGGCAACGGGCGCAAGTCCCTGCCGGCCTGGCTGCTGTCCGCGCATCTGGGCTGACGGCGCGAAAGTCGTTACTGCCGAAACAGTTGGCTGAACTCGTGCGCTGGCCAAGCGTCGGGCATGGGAGCGGGAAAACTGGTTCGGTCCCGGCCTGACCGCGATTGCTACATCCGCAGAGGCAACCGGGGAATAGCCGGTATTTAGAGGCAAGGTCAGTCCCAGGTATCTATCTCGGCAAATGACGGATACGTAGCTGCGGCAGACGCCCGCTGCGGAGGACACCGGGCCGGTCAGCCGTCCACCCTAACGGATTAGCTGTCTACCCGAGCGGAGCTGTTCGATTTCTGAAAGAATCGGTCAACCGGCGGTGACAGCGCTGGTTCGCGTCAGATAAGTTAGAGCGTCCGGGGGCCGCCAGCAGATGCTAGCTGAGGTTTGGTCGGGTGAGACGATGAGTTGTCCGGCGCTGCGGCAGCCCTGGGATGAGCAGTGGGTTGTGGCTGGCCAACGCTGCGAGCTGCGCATCACGGCTTCCACTGTCGAGGACACCCGAGTGCTCACCATCGACGGTCTGCTCGACGCATCGACGTACGTTCCGCTTCGCGATGCGATCGTCAAAGCGGCTCTCGATGAGCCTCTTGCGGTCATCGTCGACGTCAACAGGCTCACCGTGCGAGACGATCCGGCCTGGACCGTGTTCACCAGCGCCCGTTGGCAGGTCGCCGAATGGCCGGACACCCCCATTGGCATGGTGTGCGCACACGATCAGGGTCAGAATGCTCTGCGCCGTAACGGGATAACTCGCTACGTACCCGCCTACTCGACGCTGGAGTCTGCAATCTCCGAGCTGGCTGCCGACGGACGGCGCCGGTATCGGCGGCGCCTCGCCGCCACTCTGCCGGCGGCAACAGGTAGTACTCACCTATCCCGGGAACTCGTCACTCAGTGGTTGACGGGGTGGTCGAGGACCGACTTCATCCGTGCGGTGTCGGTCGTTGCTACCGAGCTCGTTGAAATGGCGCTTGCGAATACCGAGAGCGCATTGTCGCTTCGGATGGAAACCAATGGATCCACGGTCGCAGTGGCGGTGCAACACGTGCACATCGAGAACGCTGAGTGCTCCAAATCCAGCGGTGACGCTGTTTCGAACCTCGACCTCATCGTCGCCAACTCCCGGGTCTGGGGCGGTTACACCAGCGCGGCCGGCAAAACGGTGTGGGCTGTCGTCGGCCCGGAGAACCGCTTCTGAGCCACTGTCACGGCCGTGCGAAAAGGCGTTGTGACGATGGCGATTCGCGCCGGCCCGCAAGCGGGCGTTGCCGGTATTCGGCTAAAGCAATTCGGTTCGGCCCCAACGTTCTTGGGGGCATGAGACAACGACAGGGCCCGGTCCACGGACCGAGCCCTGTCGTGTAAAGCTCTAATTTTGATGGGCCTGTTGGCGCTTCTCGGCCGCCTCGGCACCGCCGCGAGCTGCTTCAGCTTCGGCTTCCTTCTTGGCGGCGTCACGCTGCGCTTGGGCTTTGTCCTGCTGGGCCTCGCCCTCGTGCTCGAGATCTTTGTTACCGAGCACGCTGCCGACGGCTTCTTTGGCCAGGCCTTTGGCGCCTTCAACAACGCCTTTCACGGCTTCTTCAGGCCCACTCTTGTTGTCGTCCGACATTGGGTCCCTCCTCATTGGCTCATGTCAATGAGCCGACTTGCGCAATAACCCGGCACGTGGCTGGACCGGCCCGACGCGACAGCAGGCGCGTCAGCTTTTGACTTCTGCACCTGGCCTTTTCGCGCCGCGTGCGAGGAGTTCCCATGGCTGCGTGTGCCCAAACTGCCTCACCCGCCGATGTCAGCTGCGAAGCGATCCAGCCGGGGCTTGGGGCGCTGGTAAGACGCGCAATTCTCAGGCGCCGTGATGGTGGCCACGTTGGGCGAACAGGGCGCACCTATGGAGTAGCACCCAGGGCAGGTAGTGATCCGGGTAGCTCGACGTTAGCCGCCGAGCCCGCAGGGCAATCCGGTTGACTATCGGGACGCGCAGCCTGGCGATGAGGCAGGATGGACCCTGCTGTTTGGGATAGCCGTCTTAGGGATTGGCTGGATGGCGCCCTGTCACGCGAGGAGTCTGATGACAGAGCAGGAGCCGACGAGCCTCAACGGCACCGATGCATTTCCTCCCGACGGACATCCCGTCGCCGAACCGGCGAGCCGGCCCAGGTACACCCGCGTGCTGCTCAAACTCGGCGGAGAGATGTTCGGTGGCGGGCAGGTCGGGCTCGATCCCGATGTGGTGGCGCAGGTGGCCCGTCAGATCGCCGAGGTGGTCCGCACGGGCGTCCAGGTTGCCGTAGTCATCGGTGGCGGCAACTTCTTCCGCGGCGCACAGCTGCAGCAACGCGGCATGGAGCGCACTCGCTCGGACTATATGGGCATGCTCGGCACCGTCATGAATAGCCTTGCGTTGCAGGACTTTCTAGAGAAAGAGGGCATCGTCACCCGAGTTCAGACCGCCATCACGATGGGCCAGGTCGCCGAGCCGTACATTCCACTGCGGGCGCGGCGTCACCTGGAAAAGGGGCGCGTGGTGATCTTCGGCGCCGGCATGGGGTTGCCGTATTTCTCGACTGACACCACGGCCGCGCAGCGGGCGCTGGAGATCGGCGCCGACGTGGTCTTGATGGCCAAGGCCGTCGACGGCGTCTTCACTGAGGACCCGCGGGTCAATCCTCGGGCCGAGTTGCTGACCGCGATCACACACCGGGAAGTCATCGATCGGGGGTTGCGGGTAGCCGACGCCACCGCCTTCAGTTTGTGCATGGACAATGGCATGCCGATTCTGGTGTTCAACCTGCTTACCGATGGCAATATTGCTCGCGCGGTTGCGGGTGAGAAGATCGGAACGCTGGTCACTACCTGACGGCGTCAGCGACGATGCAGAGCGCGCGGCGCGATGAGCAGGAGCTGCGCTATGAGGAGGAGCTGCGCGAATGATTGACGAGACTCTCTTTGACGCCGAAGAGAAAATGGAGAAGGCCGTGTCGGTGGGCCGTGACGACCTGTCGACAATCCGGACGGGCCGGGCAAACCCGAGCATGTTCTCCCGCATCGTTATCGACTACTACGGAGCGACCACCCCGATCACTCAGCTGGCCAGCATCAACGTTCCCGAAGCGCGCCTCGTCGTCATCAAGCCGTACGAGGCGAGCCAGCTCGGGGCGATCGAAACAGCGATTCGCAACTCCGACCTCGGCGTGAACCCGACCAACGACGGCACGCTGATCCGGGTCGCGGTCCCGCAGCTGACCGAGGAGCGTCGTCGCGAACTCGTCAAGCAAGCCAAGGCCAAGGGGGAGGACGCCAGGGTCTCGGTGCGCAATATCCGCCGCAAGGCGATGGAGGAATTGCACCGCATCCGCAAGGACGGCGAGGCCGGCGAGGACGAGGTCGCGCGCGCGGAGAAGGACCTGGACAAGGCCACGCATCAATACGTGACCCAAATCGATGAGCTGGTCAAGCACAAAGAAGGCGAGCTGCTGGAGGTCTAGCGGCCGCTCAGCGAACGAGTCCGTGGCAGACACTGATACCGGCGCAAACACCCCGGCCGAGGGTTCGGTGCAGCAGCGCGTAGGAAAGGCGCAGAAGAAGAAAAAGTCGCGGGCCGGCCGGAATCTGCCGGCGGCGATCGCGGTAGGGGCCACCATCGGGTTCACCATCATCGCGATCTTGATTTTCAAGAAGATCCTGTGGCTTCCGCTGGTCGCCGCCGCCATTCCCACGGCCACCCATGAGGTGGTGCGGCGGCTGCGCGAGGCGGGTTTCGTCATCCCGGTCATTCCGCTGCTGATCGGCGGCCAGGCCATGGTCTGGCTGACCTGGCCTTTTCACGCGGCCGGCGCGCTGGCCGGCTTCGGCGCCACGGCCGTGGTCTGCATGTTCTGGCGGTTGGCGCTGACCGGCAGCGCACCGTCGGCGAACTACTTGAGGGATGTGTCGGCCACGGTCTTTTTGGCCGCCTGGGTGCCGTTGTTCGCGTCGTTCGGAGTGCTGCTGGTTTACCCTTCCGACGGAGCGGGACGGGTATTCGCCCTGATGATCGGCGTGGTCTGTTCGGATGTCGGCGGCTACGCGGTGGGTGTGCTGTTCGGCAAGCATCCGATGGTCCCGGCGATCAGCCCCAACAAGTCCTGGGAGGGGCTGGCCGGTTCGCTGTTGTTCGGCGTCACCGCGACTGCGCTGAGCGCGATCCTGCTGGCGCACAGACCGGTCTGGGTGGGGGTGCTGCTGGGTTTCATGGTGGTGGCCACCGCCACGCTCGGCGACCTGGTGGAATCGCAGATCAAGCGTGACCTGGGCATTAAGGACATGGGCCGGATCCTGCCCGGCCACGGCGGCCTGATGGACCGTCTGGACGGAACACTGCCGTCGGCGGTGGCGACCTGGGTCGTCTTTACGCTGGTGCCCTGATCGCTGGCCCGGCTGCTCCTCACGCCGTTGCACGGCGCGCATCGTCACCGGGCGGATCGCCGCTGCGAGGCGAGTCCGGCGAGGACGGATACTGGTAGTGCAATGAAACAACAGCTGGTATTCGAGGCGCCGCGCCGAGGGCTGCCGCCGCGGCATCTTGCCGACCTCGATGAGGCCGAGCGCGTCGACGCCGTCGCGGCACTGGGCCTGCCGCCGTTTCGTGCCAAACAACTCGCCCACCAGTACTACGGCCGGCTGATCGCCGACCCGCAGCAGATGACCGATCTGCCGGCTGCGGTCCGCGGCCAGGTGGCCGAAGCCCTGTTCCCGAACCTGCTGACCGCCACCCGGGAAATCGCCTGCGACGCCGGGCAGACCCGCAAGACGTTGTGGCGGGCCGTCAACGACCCTGCCGGCACCACCTTCGAGTCGGTGCTGATGCGCTACCCGCAGCGCAACACGGTGTGCATTTCCTCGCAGGCAGGCTGTGGCATGGCATGCCCGTTCTGCGCAACCGGGCAGGGCGGTCTGACCCGGAACCTGTCGACCGCCGAGATCGTCGAACAAGTCCGGGCGGCGGCTGTGGCGCTGCGCGACGACTGGGGAGACCGGTTGTCCAACGTGGTGTTCATGGGGATGGGGGAGCCGCTGGCCAACTACGCCAGGGTGCTGGCGGCCGTGCGCGGCATCACCGGAGGTTTCGGAATCTCGGCGCGATCGGTGACGGTGTCGACGGTCGGACTGGCCCCGGCAATCCGCAAACTCGCCGACGAACGGCTCGGTGTGACGTTGGCGCTGTCCCTGCACGCCCCCGACGACGAGCTGCGCGACACGCTGGTACCGGTCAACAACCGGTGGAAGATCGGCGAAGCGCTGGACGCCGCCCGCTACTACGCCGACATGACCGGTCGGCGGGTTTCGGTGGAATACGCCCTGATCCGCGATGTCAACGACCAGCCGTGGCGGGCAGACCTGCTGGCCAAGCGGCTACACCGCGCGCTCGGCCCGCTGGTGCATGTGAACCTCATTCCGCTGAACCCGACACCCGGCAGCCAGTGGGACGCCAGCCCGAAGCCCGCGGAGCGGGAGTTCGTCCGGCGGGTCCGCGCGGGCGGCGTGCCCTGCACCGTGCGCGACACCCGCGGTCGCGAGATCGCCGCGGCATGCGGCCAGCTCGCCGCCGGCGGCTGAACCGAACCGGGCGTGATCACGTCATCCCAGTGTCATGTCAGAACAGGAGGTCGAGCAGGTGAGAATTCGGCTCATGCGTGCGATCGCGAGACCGGCGTTGGTCGTGGTCGCCGCCGCGATGGTTTTCGGGCTGCTCACTGCACCACGGGTGCTGGCGGCCGACGAGCGTCTGCAGTTCACCGGCACCACACTGTCCGGTGCACCGTTCAATGGCGCGAGTCTGCAGGGCAAGCCGGCCGTGCTGTGGTTCTGGACGCCGTGGTGCCCGTTCTGCAATGCCGAAGCTCCTGGTGTTAGCCAGGTAGCCGCCGCGCATCCCGGGGTCACCTTCGTCGGCGTCGCGGCCCACTCCGACGTCGGCGCGATGCAGAACTTCGTGTCGAAGTACAACCTGAATTTCACCAATCTCAACGACGCCGACGGGTCGATCTGGGCCCGCTACAACGTGCCGTGGCAGCCGGCGTACGTGTTTTATCGGGCCGACGGCACGTCCACGTTCGTCAACAACCCCACCTCGGCGATGTCTCAGCAAGAGCTCGCCGGCCGGGTTGCCGCGCTGACGTCCTAGCGGAACATTCGTGGACCAGGGCCTGGTCGGCTTGGCGTTTACCGCCGGACTGGTAGCGGCGCTGAATCCATGCGGTTTCGCCATGCTGCCCGCCTACCTCGTGCTCGTGGTACGCGCGGGACGGAGCCGACACATCGACGGGGCTGGCTGCGGTCGGTCGGGCACTGGCGGCAACCGCTGGGATGGGGCTCGGGTTTTTGACGGTGTTCGGGTTGTTCGGAGCGCTCACCATATCGGCCGGCGCCGTCGTGCAGCAGTATTTGCCGTACGTGACCATAGTGATCGGCATAGCGCTTGTCGCCCTGGGCATTTGGCTGCTGATGGGCCGAGAGCTGACGCTGTTGACGCCCGGGCATCTGGGCGGGCGATGGGTCCCGACGGCTCGGCTCGGCTCGATGTACGGCTACGGCGTGAGCTATGCAATCGCCTCGTTGTCGTGCACCATCGGGCCATTTTTGGCGGTGACCGCGACCGGCCTGCGCCGCGGCTCGCTGATCGGAAGCGCGTCGATCTATCTGGCCTATATCGCGGGCCTGACGTTGGTCGTCGGCGTCCTGGCGGTCGCCGCCGCGGCGGCGAACTCGGCGGTGGTGAAACGCCTCCGGCGAATCTTGCCCCACGTCAACCGGATCAGCGGAGCGCTGCTGGTGCTCGTCGGGCTTTATGTCGGCTATTACGGTCTCTACGAGATCCGCTTGCGCACCGGCCGGGGCAGCCCCTCCGATGGGTTGATCGCCGCAGCCGGTCGCATCCAAGGTGTGCTGGCCGGCTGGGTGTACCGGCACGGCGGGTGGCCTTGGATCCTGGCGTTGGCCCTGCTGATGGCCGGCGCGGTGGCCGCCGCGGGTTACCGACGGACGCAGCGGAGCCAGCAAACCGCCGGCTGATTCGGCCTACCTGAGCCAGCCGCGGCGGCGGCCCCACCAGTCACGCGCGACGAAGAACAGCACCAGGGCCGCGAAGCCGATCAAGTACAGGTTCTCGATGTGGCCGACGTGGTTGCCGTCCAACATCGCCAGCAGCAGGCCCGCGATGCACAGCCCGACGATGCGCCAGTTGCGGTGGTTGATCTTGCTCCAGCCCCAGTTGGCGGACGGCACATCAGCGACGTCGACCCCGCTGTTGTAGCGCTCCAGCTCGGTACTGGCCACGGCAACTCCTCCGGTTGGGCTGGTGATGTCTCGACATTCTGGCACATACCGGGTTGCGGCAGCGGTGCAGCGGCCGCGGCACAATAAGTGGGTGACCGATCATGTCGATGGCGGCGCCGAAAGTGCGGCTGGCCGCACACTCGACGCCGAAAGTGCGGCTGGCCGCATACTCGACGGTCGCCGGCGGGTGTTGGTGCTGGGCAGCACCGGCTCCATCGGCACCCAGGCGCTGGAAGTCATCGCCGCCAACCCGGATCGCTTCGAGCTGGTCGGGCTGGCCGCCGGCGGCGCCCACCCGGACCTGCTCGCCCGGCAGCGCGCCGAAACCGGCGTCATCAACGTCGCCGTCGCCGACGAGCGTGCCGCGCAGAGCGTCGGCGACGTCACGTATCACGGGCCCGACGCGGTCACTCGGCTAATTGAGAACACCGAGGCCGACGTCGTGCTCAACGCGCTGGTCGGGGCTCTCGGCCTGCAGCCCACACTGACCGCGTTGGCCTCGGGTGCCCGGCTGGCGCTGGCGAACAAGGAATCCCTGATCGCCGGCGGTCCGCTGGTGTTGCAGGCCGCGCAGCCCGGCCAGATCGTGCCGGTGGACTCCGAGCACTCCGCGCTGGCGCAATGCCTGCGCGGCGGCTCCCCGGACGAGGTCGCCAAGCTGGTGCTCACCGCCTCCGGCGGGCCGTTCCGCGGCTGGTCGGCCGCCGACCTCGAGCACGTCACGCCCGAGCAGGCCGGCGCCCATCCGACCTGGTCGATGGGCCCGATGAACACCTTGAACTCGGCGTCGCTGGTCAACAAGGGGCTCGAGCTCATCGAAGCCCACCTGCTCTTCGGCATCCCGTACCGGCGCATCGAGGTCGTCGTGCACCCGCAGTCGATCGTGCACTCCATGGTCACCTTCACCGACGGCTCGACGATCGCGCAGGCCAGTCCACCGGACATGAAACTGCCGATCGCGCTGGCGCTCGGCTGGCCGGCCAGAGTGCCGGGGGTGGCCGCGGCATGCGATTTCTCCACCGCGTCGAGCTGGGAGTTCGAGCCACTCGACCAGCAGGTGTTTCCGGCCGTCGAGCTGGCCCGTCAGGCCGGTGAGACGGGCGGCTGCATGACCGCCGTCTACAACGCGGCCAACGAAGAGGCAGCAGAGGCCTTCCTGGCAGGACGGATCGGCTTCCCGTCCATCGTGCGCACAATTGCCGCCGTCCTGAGCGCCGCCGACCAGTGGGCCGCCACACCCGCTACCGTGGAAGAGGTACTCGACGCGCAGCGCTGGGCCCGTAGTGAGGCCAGGCACTCGATCGATCGAGCCACACAGGAGGTTCTACCAACCCGATGATGTTCGTTATCGGCATCGCGCTCTTCGCGCTCGCCATCCTGATCTCGGTGGCGTTGCACGAGTGCGGCCACATGTGGGTCGCGCTGGCCACCGGCATGAAGGTGCGCCGCTATTTCGTGGGCTTCGGCCCGACGCTGTGGTCGACGCGGCGCGGTGAAACGGAGTACGGCATCAAGGCCATCCCGGCCGGCGGTTTCTGCGACATCGCCGGCATGACGTCGGTCGATGAACTTCAGCCCGACGAGCACGACCGCGCCATGTACAAGCAGAAAGTTTGGAAGCGCGTCGCGGTGTTGTTCGCCGGTCCGGGCATGAACTTCATCATCGGCCTGATGTTGGTTTACGCGATCGCGGTGTTCTGGGGGTTGCCGAACCTGCATCCCTCCGCGGTTATCGGTCAAACCGCCTGTGCGGCTTCGGAATTCAAACAGGGCCAATTCGAGAAGTGCACCGGGGACGGGCCGGCCGCCGCCGCCGGCATCCGGGCCGGCGACGTGGTGGTCAAGGTGGGCGACACCCCGGTCGCCGACTTCTCCGACATGGCCGCCGCGGTGCAAAAACTGCACGGCACCGTCCCGATCGTGATCAAACGCAACGGCCAGACGATGACCAAGTACGTCGACATCGTTCAGCGCCAGCGCTGGGTCTCCGACGGCAAGGGCGGGGCGAAGTCGTCGGAAATCGGCGTGATGGGTGTGGTGGGCTCCGCGGCCGGACCCACACACTACAACGTGGCCACCGCGGTGCCGGCCACCTTCACCTTCACCGGCAACCTGTCGGTCCTGCTGGGCAAGTCGCTGGTCGCCATTCCGACCAAGATCGGCGCGCTGGTGCACGCGATCGGCGGCGGGCAGCGATCCCTCGATACGCCGATCAGCGTCGTCGGCGCCAGCATCATCGGCGGTGACACCGTCGACCACGGCGTCTGGATGGCGTTCTGGTTGTTCCTGGCGCAGCTGAACTTCATCCTGGGCGTCATCAACCTGCTACCGCTGCTGCCGTTCGACGGCGGGCACATCGCCATCGCGGTGTTCGAGAAGGTGCGCAACATGATTCGGTCGGCCCGCGGCATGGTCGCGGCCGCGCCGGTCAACTACCTCAAGCTGATGCCCGCAACGTACGTAGTCTTGGTGCTGGTGGTCGGCTACATGCTGTTGACGGTCACCGCCGACGTGGTCAACCCGATCCGACTGTTCCAGTAAGGAGAGAAGGCAAACCGTGACCACAGGTCTGGGCATGCCGGCAGCCCCGGCGCCCACGCTGGCGCCACGACGCACGACGCGGCAGCTGATGGTCCGCGACGTCGGGGTGGGTAGCGATTATCCGATCTCGGTGCAGTCGATGTGCACCACCAAGACGCACGACATCAACTCGACCTTGCAGCAGATCGCCGAGCTCACCGCCGCCGGCTGCGACATCGTCCGGGTGGCCTGTCCGCGCCAGGAAGACGCCGACGCGTTACCCGCGATCGCCAAGAAGAGCAAGATCCCGGTCATCGCCGACATCCATTTCCAGCCGAAGTACATCTTCGCTGCCATCGACGCCGGCTGCGCCGCGGTGCGGGTAAACCCTGGCAACATCAAAGAATTCGACGGTCGGGTCGGCGAGGTGGCCAAGGCCGCCGCCGCGGCCGGCATTCCGATCCGCATCGGCGTGAACGCCGGTTCGCTGGACAAGCGATTCATGGAGAAGTACGGCAAGGCCACGCCCGAGGCGCTGGTCGAGTCGGCGCTGTGGGAGGCCTCGCTGTTCGAGGAGCACGGCTTCTCCCAACTCAAGATCAGCGTCAAGCACAACGACCCGGTCGTGATGGTCGCCGCCTACGAGCAGTTGGCCGCGCAGTGCGACTACCCGCTGCACCTCGGTGTCACCGAGGCCGGTCCGGCTTTCCAGGGCACCATCAAGTCCGCGGTCGCGTTCGGCGCGCTGCTGTCCCGCGGCATCGGCGACACCATCCGGGTATCGCTGTCGGCGCCGCCCGTCGAAGAGGTCAAGGTCGGCACCCAGATCCTCGAGTCGCTGAACCTGCGGCCGCGCTCGCTGGAGATCGTCTCCTGCCCGTCGTGCGGTCGCGCCCAGGTCGACGTCTACACCCTGGCCAACGAGGTCACCGCCGGGCTCGACGGTCTCGACGTGCCGCTGCGGGTGGCCGTGATGGGCTGCGTCGTCAACGGTCCGGGGGAGGCCCGAGAGGCCGATCTCGGCGTCGCATCCGGCAACGGCAAGGGGCAGATCTTCGTCCGCGGCGAGGTGATCAAGACCGTGCCCGAGGCGCAGATCGTCGAGACGCTCATCGAAGAAGCCATGCGACTCGCGGCCGAGAAGGGCACCACGGACGCAACAACAAGCGGTTCCCCAGTTGTGACCGTAAGCTGAGACGTGGCTCACTCGAGCCAAACTGTCGGTCCCAGAAAGATTTAGTATGTCGGCTCCGCCCATCCGCCGCATTGTCAGCGAGCGACGGGTGTCGGTAGTGCGCGACGGCGCCGCAGTGCGCCGTGTCTTTGACGACGACCCGATCGGGTCATGCATGGTCGCCGCCCGGGTGGCTGATCACGGCATCGACTCCAACGCGATCGGTGGCGAGTTGTGGACGCGCCGCGGCCCCGACGAGTCGCTGTGTTACGCGGGCGCGAACCTGATTCCGTTGCGTGGCCGACTGAGCGACCTGTACGCGTTCGCCGACGCGGCGATGACCACGTCGCGGCGGTGTTCGTCACTGGTCGGCCGGGCCGAGTTGGTGATGCCGATGTGGCAACGACTGGAGCCGGCCTGGGGCCCGGCCCGCGATGTGCGCGAGCACCAGCCGTTGATGTCGCTGACTTCGATGCCGATCTGCGACATCGATCCCGACGTGCGTCAGGTGCGGCCCGACGAGATCGACACCTACCTGGTGGCCGCGATCGACATGTTCATCGGCGAGGTCGGCGTCGACCCGCGGATCGGCGACGGCGGCCGCGGCTACCGGCGCCGCGTCGCCAGCCTGATTTCGGCCGGCCGGGCGTGGGCCCGCTTCGAGAACGGCGAGGTGGTCTTCAAGGCTGAAGTTGGGTCCCAGTCGCCGGCGGTCAGCCAGATCCAGGGTGTCTGGGTGCATCCCGAGTGGCGTGGCCGGGGTTTGGGCACGGCCGGCACCGCGACGCTGGCGGCGGTGATCGTCGGCACTGGGCGCATCGCCAGCCTGTACGTCAACGACTTCAACACCGTCGCCCGGGCCACCTACGACCGAGTCGGCTTCACCGAAGTCGGCACTTTCGCGACCGTCCTCCTGGACTAGAGCGCGACCATCTGTCCGCGACACTTAAACGCTGGCGACGACACCCCGGTCAACGTCGCACTGGCTTAAGTCTCGACGCATAACCAGGCCGTGCGATCGCGTAACGGTTCGACCTCGGTGCGCCTCCGCCGGTCCTGAGGCACAGTTCCATAACATCAGCCTCAATGACAACAAAAACCTCAGCAGTAACAGCCGCAACGCTCACGGTGTTGCTCGCGACCGCTGCCGTCTCGGCCTGTACTCCGCGACCCGACGGCCCCGCGCCGGCGGCCGAGCGGTTCTTCGCCGCGTTGTCCAACGGCGACACGGCGGCAGCCGCCGACCTCAGCGATGCTCCCAGCGACGCGCGCGAAGCGCTCAACGCGGCGTGGGCCGGGTTGCAAGCCGGCCACTTGGACACTCAGATTCTCGGCTCGAAATACACCGACGACGTCGGCACGGTGAACTACCGCTATACCTGGCATCTGCCGAAGGACCGTACCTGGGTCTACGACGGCCAGCTGAAAATGGCCCGCTACGAAGGTCATTGGCAAGTCCGCTGGAGCACCACCGACTTGCATCCACGCCTCGGGGAGCATCAGACTTTCGCGCTGCGGGCCGATCCGCCGCGACGTGCGGCGGTCAACGAACTCGGCGGCACCGATGTGCTGGCTCCCGGCTACCTGTATCACTACACGCTCGACGCGTCGAAAGCCGGCGCTTATCTGATCACGACGGCCCGCGCGGTGGTCGACGCGCTGCACCCGTTCGACGACACGCTCAACGACCCGCAGCGGCTGGCCGAGCAGGCCAGCTCGTCGGGCAAGCCGATGGATCTGATCACGCTGCGCACCGACGACAACAACAACGTCGCGTCTGCGATCGGCAACCTGCCCGGCGTGGTGATCACCCCGCAGGCCGAGCTGCTGCCGACCGACTACCACTTCGCCCCGGCGTTGATGGGTCAGGTGAAGAAGGCAGTGATCGACCAGCTCGACGGCCAGGCGGGCTGGCGAGTGGTCAGCGTCAACCAGAACGGCGTCGACGTCGCGGTGCTGCACGAGGTGGAGCCGTCGCCGGCCGCGTCGGTGTCGATCAGCCTGGACCGGGCCGTGCAGAACGCGGCTCAGCATGCGGTGGACAACCAGAGTCGCCAGGCGATGATCGTGGTGATCAAACCCTCGACCGGCGAGATCCTCGCCGTCGCGCAGAATGCCGCCGCCGACGCCGTCGGTCCGCTTGCGACCACCGGCCTCTACCCGCCGGGGTCGACGTTCAAGATGGTCACCGCGGGCGCCGCCCTCGAGCGCGACTTGGCAAGCCCCAATACGCTTTTGGGGTGTCCGGGAAAGATCGACATCGGGCATCGCACCATCCCGAACTACGGCGGGTTCGATTTGGGTGTGGTGCCGATGTCACGGGCATTCGCCAGTTCGTGCAACACCACGTTCGCCGAATTGGCCAGCCGGATGCCGCCGCGCGGGTTGTCCCAGGAGGCAAACCAGTACGGCATCGGCCTGGACTACCAGGTGGACGGCATCAACACGGTCACCGGTTCGGTGCCGCCGACGGTCGATCTGGCCGAGCGCACCGAGGACGGCTTCGGTCAGGGCAAGGTGCTGGCGTCACCGTTCGGCATGGCGCTGGTCGCGGCGACCGTGGCCGCCGGCAAGACCCCGGTGCCGAAACTGATCGAGGGACGGACGACGGCGATTACCGGCGACACCACGCCGATCAGCGAGAAGGTGATTGACGCTCTGCGCCCGATGATGCGACTGGTGGTGACCAACGGCACCGGCAAGGACATCGCCGGCTGCGGCGCGGTGTTCGGGAAGACCGGTGAAGCGGAGTTCCCCGGCGGTTCGCATTCCTGGTTCGCCGGCTACCGCGGCGATATGGCGTTCGCTTCGCTGATCGTCGGCGGCGGCAGTTCGGAGTACGCCGTGCGGATGACGAAGTTCATGTTCGACGTGCTGCCCGCGGATTATCTGGCCTGAAAGCGCTTCTCCGGCAACCGTCCCCACAAAACCCAGTCGCCCGCTCGCGCGAATTGCGGCGACCGGGCGAAAGGATTCTGATGATCGAGTTGACAACCCACCCCTCTGAGGTTGTCGAACTTCCCCCGACGGGCCGGTCTTGGCAAGACCGGCCACCTCATCAGAGAAGCGGATTATTTAGTTACCCAGATCGGAAAGTGTTAGCTGATCTGGCCGGCGAGACCTGTGCGGCCTCGCCGGCCAGTCGGCACCCCCCGTCAGCGTCCGGGTCGATCCACGCGACCAGGACGCCTAGATCATCAGTACCCGGCCTGCCCCAGCAGCAGGTCGATCAGCGGGTCGAGCACGAAGTCAAGGCCGGTCGGGGTCAGCAGACCGTAGTCAAGGCCGGTGGCCAGGTAGCCAAGGCTGTCGTCCGGCACCAGGTACGCGCCGCGGGCGGCCAGGTCGCCAACGGCGCCGCCTCCGGTTTGCTCGTAGAACGCGCTCGGGTCGATCGCGTTGATCAGGTTCTCGAGCGCGTGGTCGGCGCTCGATTCGAAGTGGTCGACGGCAATCTGGAACGATGCTTCGCCGCTCGAGTTTGTGAGAGCCAATTGGCTATCAAGCGCCGCGTTGTCAGGGCCCTGCGCGCCCTGGGCCCCGAACAGGACATCGTACGGGTCCGGCGGGCTGTACGGGTCGACGTACGGGGTGGTGATGTCAGCGTGGGCGGCGCCCATGCTGAGCATCGCGGCGGCCAATGCGCCACCGGCAGCAGTGGCCAAACCGAAGGCGGTACGACGCCCACGTCCGGTAGAATCTGTGCGACTCATGTGCGAGCCTCCAATCTCGGTATCTCTCGATGTGGATTGTGGGGTTGCCGCCCCACAGTCGTTGGCTCGTACATGAGTCTTTGCCCCCATTGATTGAGCCTCCGACGCGCAGAGCATATAACAAAGCGCGCCATTCGTTAAGCATTTCTCTAATACAAATCTCAGCGCAAGTTGCGGCCGCCTTAAGCCTACTCTTAGGCACGGTTCGACCAGCGAAAATGTAATGCTGAGCCTGCCGCGGACGGTTTCGTCTCTTGTCTCGTGACCAACCTGGCTGGCAGATCCGCGGCAACTTAGCAGCTCAACTGCCCGGTATCGGGGCGGTTGAACACGAGCGGTTGCGACTGACGACTCCGGGAGCAATGACGTCCGCTATTTGGAATTTCAGTCCGAAAATCCGGAGTTTAGCTCCGAGTGTTCGAATAGATTATCTGAAAATCCCTGAGAACAGCACGCGGCGTATAACGCCGTTTTATCGCCAAAGAAGATCGCTTATTGAGTAAGTAGAAAGTTTCTATTTCCGCGTACTCTCGTCCTATAAGTATGAAAGAACTGCCGAAGCTGTCCGGCGCGTACTGACCCGTGACGATTTTCGAAGCCGGAGCCGGTGGGTTCGGTGGCGGTAGATTGGTAGCGCCATGACGCGCCCTGACGAACTGACCGAACTGCGGGTGTCCGACGCCGACCGCAACGGCATCCTGCGCCGACTGCACAATGCGGTTGCGCTAGGGCTGATCGATATCACCGAGTTCGAAGAGCGTTCTTCGCAGGTGTCCTACGCACGGACGCGCACCGACCTGGACAGCCTCGTTGGTGATCTGCCCGGCCCGGGTGCGATCGTCACGTCGGCGGCCGACCGGGTGGAGCTGCGCGGCTGGGTCGGGTCGCTCAAGCGGCACGGGGAATGGACCGTGCCGACCCGGCTGGCGCTGGTGCGCCGGATGGGCTCGGTCGAGCTGGACCTGGTCAAGGCACGATTCGCCGGACCGGTCGTGGTCATCGAGCTGGACATGAGATTCGGCTCGGTGGAGATCCGGTTGCCCGACGGCGCCAGCGCTTCGATCGACGACGTTCAGGTCTACGGCGGCAGCGCCAGCGACCGCCGCAAGGCCGCACCCGGCGAGGGCACCCCGCATGTGGTGCTGACCGGCCGGGTGGTGTGCGGCTCGGTGAAGATCAAAGGACCGCGCCGGTCGTTGCTGCATCGGCGTCGGCAGGCGTGACCACACGCGATAACAGATACGCTGGTACTTATGCCTGTTCGTCCTGTTCGTTCTGAGCTGATTGCCGGCGCAGTCTCGCCGACTCTGCCGGTGCCCAAGTCGATCCCGCGCCCGGAGTACGTCGGTAAGCCGACGGCGCGCGAGGGCACCGAGCCGTGGGTGCAGACACCCGAAGTGATCGAGAAGATGCGGGTTGCCGGCCGGATTGCGGCCGGCGCCCTCGCCGAGGCCGGCAAGGCGGTCGCGCCCGGCGTGGCGACCGACGCGTTGGACCGCGTCGCGCACGACTACATGGTCGACCACGGCGCCTACCCATCGACGCTGGGCTACAAGGGATTCCCCAAGTCGTGCTGCACGTCGCTGAACGAGGTCATCTGCCACGGCATCCCGGACTCGACGGTGATCGAAGACGGCGACATCGTCAATATCGACGTCACCGCTTACATCGACGGCGTGCACGGTGACACCAACGCGACGTTTCTGGCCGGCGACGTCTCCGAAGAGCACCGGCTTTTGGTCGAGCGCACCCACGAGGCGACGATGCGTGCGATCAAGGCCGTCAAACCGGGCCGGGCGCTGTCGGTGGTCGGGCGCGTCATCGAGTCTTATGCAAACCGGTTCGGCTACAACGTCGTTCGCGACTTCACCGGTCACGGCATCGGCACCACCTTTCACAACGGGCTGGTCGTGCTGCATTACGACCAGCCCTCGGTCACCACGATCCTCGAACCCGGGATGACGTTCACCATCGAGCCGATGATCAACCTCGGCGCGCTGGACTACGAGATCTGGGACGACGGCTGGACCGTGGTCACCAAAGACCGCAAATGGACCGCGCAATTCGAGCACACGCTGCTGGTCACCGAGTCCGGCGCGGACATCCTCACCCTGCCGTGACCGCCTTCGCCACACCAAGGTGAGCGGTGCGCTGCTGGTCGCCGGCACCAGCTCCGACGCCGGGAAATCGGTGGTAGTCGCCGGACTCTGTCGGCTGTTGGCGCGCAAAGGTATCCGGGTCGCGCCGTTCAAGGCGCAGAACATGTCGAACAACTCCGCGGTCACCGTCGAGGGTGGTGAGATCGGCCGAGCCCAGGCGATGCAGGCGCGCGCGGCCGGTCTGGCCCCCAGCGTGCGGTTCAACCCCATTCTGCTCAAACCCGGCAGCGATATGGCCTCGCAACTGGTGATCCGGGGACAGGCCACCGACTCGGTCACCGCGGCCGAGTACTGGTCGCAGCGCAACCGACTATTGGGAGTCGTGCTCGACGAATTGTCGCAACTGAGAGCCGAATTCGAAGCGGTGATTTGCGAGGGTGCCGGCTCGCCGGCCGAAATCAACTTGCGGGCAACCGACTTGGTCAATCTGGGCCTGGCCCGTCCGGCGAACCTGCCGGTGATTCTGGTCGGTGACATCGACCGCGGCGGGCTGTTGGCCCATCTGTTCGGGACGGTGGCGGTGCTCGAACCCGACGACCAGGCGCTGATCGCCGGGTTCATCGTGAACAAGTTCCGCGGCGAGCCCGCGTTGCTGGAGCCCGGGTTGCAGCAGCTCGCCGAACTCACCGGCCGCCCGACCTACGGCGTGCTGCCCTACTGCGACGATCTCTGGCTTGACGCCGAGGATTCGGTCTCGGTGCTGGCCCACCGCGTCATCGGCAGACCGCAGCCGCCGCACGGCTCCCAGTGGCTGCGGGTCGCGGTGCCGCGGCTGCCGCGGATCTCCAACTCCACCGACCTCGAAGCGCTGGCCTGCGAACCCGGCGTGCTGGTGCGGTGGGTCAGCCAACCCGCCGACCTGGTCGACGCCGACGTGGTCGTCGTTCCAGGCACCAAGGCCACCGTCGCTGACCTGGGCTGGCTGCGCGAGCGTGGGTTGGACGAGGCCATCCTCACCCACGCTGCGTCCGGCCGGACGGTGCTGGGCATCTGCGGTGGCTTCCAGATGCTGTGCCGCTCGATCGACGACCCAGTGGAGAGCCGCTCCGGCCTGGTCGAGGCGCTCGGGGTGCTGGACGCTGACATCGTCTTCGCCCCCGACAAGGTGCTGCTCCGGTGGGAGGGCTCGCTTACCGGCTACGAGATCCACCACGGGCGGGTCGCCCGCTGTGCGGAGGCCGACTGGTTCGAGATGGACGGATGCCCACAGGGATATCGGCGCGGCCAGGTCTTCGGGACGCACTGGCACGGCCTGTTCGACAACGACGACTTCCGGCGGCGGTGGCTGACCGACGCCGCGGCGGCAGCCGGCCGTGACGGTTTTGTGGTAGCTGATGACATTGATGTTTCGGCGCGGCGCGATGGCCAACTGGATGTGATGGCCGATCTGTTGGACGCCCATCTCGACGTCGACGCAGTTGCCGCATTGTTGGACGGGGGTCCGCCGCCGCGTCCGACCGTCGTCGCCGCCGTGCGCTGACAGCGTCGGGCAATCGGCCCAAAACGACTGCTGGTCAGGCATTTTCGCAGAGACCGTTCTCTATTGTCGCTGTCGTCGTCGCAATAGCGAACGTCAGTTCTATGTTGCGAGAACGTTTCCAACTGAAACTGTGTTAACGAACTGCGCGAAAACGGCCCGCGCGCGGGCCAATTGACTGTAATTTGCTGTAGTGCTCTCGACGATGTTGACAACCGTCGACGGGTTTCCCATCCAGGTCAGCGACACCGGTCCGGACAAGGGCTCCGTCGTCGTGGTGCTGGGTGCCGCGCAGCGCGCGCCTGCCGCCTACGACGCGGTGTGTGAGCGCCTGCATACCGCGTCGCTGCGGACGATCGTCGTCGGACCGGACCCGCGCCTGACGCCCAAGTCGGTCGTCGGCATTCTCGACTCGCTTGACATCAATTGGGGCGTGCTGGTCGGTGACCGTGTCGGCGGGGAGCTGGCCTGGGAGCTGGCGGCGACCCGGCTGGACCGGTTCACCGGTCTGGTGGCCATCGACCGCGGGCATCCTCGGGTCGCCGATGCCACCGGGGTGGTCCGCGACGACCACTGTCCGCCGGTCGAGATCAACACAACCGCGCTGGTGAGCACGCCGGCCGCGCAGGCGGTGGCCCGCGCCAGCCAGCGGTTCGTCTACGGCGATTACCGCGTCGTCGAGCTGCTCGCACGGCGCAACGCGCACGAGTCGACCGCCCAGCTGGCGGCCGAGATCGTCCTGCGCACCAGCACCTGGTGACGGAAAACCGTCGCAACGGCAGCGTCGCGAACTTGTCGCGGGACGAGCTCGACCGACTGGTTGCCGCCGGTGATGTCGACACGGTGATCGTCGCGTTCACCGACATGCAGGGCCGGCTGATGGGCAAGCGGGTCGCGGCGCGGTTTTTCCTCGACGAGGTGGCCGAGCACGGCGCCGAGTGCTGCAACTACCTGTTCGCCGTCGACGTCGACATGAACACCGTCGACGGCTATGCGATGGCGGGCTGGGATACCGGATACGGCGACATGGTGATGCGGCCGGACCTGACGACGCTTCGGCTTGTTCCCTGGCTGCCCGGCACGGCGCTGGTGCTGGCCGATTTGGCGTGGCACGACGGCAGCCCGATCGAGCCCGCACCGCGTCGCGTCCTGCGCCGCCAGCTTGATCGGCTCAGTCAGCATGGGCTGCGCGCTTTTGTCGGCACCGAACTGGAATTCATGGTGTTCGACGACACGTATCGGCATGCCTGGGCGAACGGCTATCGCGGGCTGACTCCGGCCAGCGACTACAACATGGACTACGCGGTACAGGCCTCGAGCCGGATGGAGCCGCTGCTGCGTGACATCCGCCAGCACATGCAGGGCGCGGGTCTGCGCTGGGAAGCCTCCAAGGGCGAGTGCAACCTGGGTCAGCAGGAGATCGGGTTTCGTTACGACGAGGCGCTGGTCACCTGCGACAACCACAGTATTTACAAGAACGGGGCTAAAGAAATCGCCGACCAGCACGGCAAGTCCCTGACATTCATGGCGAAATACGATGAGCGCGAAGGCAACAGCTGCCACATCCACATCTCGCTTCGGACGACGGACGGCTCGGCGGTGTTCGCCGACGAGGACCAGCCGTTCGGCATGTCGCAAACATTTCGCAGCTTTGTCGCCGGGCAGCTGGCCACGTTGCGCGAGCTGACCTTGTTTTACGCGCCGAACATCAACTCCTACAAGCGGTTTGCCGATCGCAGCTTCGCGCCTACGGTGGTGGCGTGGGGAGTGGACAATCGGACCTGCGCGCTGCGTATCGTGGGTCACGGCGACAACATGCGGGTGGAATGCCGAGTGCCCGGCGGCGATGTCAACCAGTACCTGGCCGTTGCGGCGCTGATCGCCGGCGGGCTGCACGGTGATCGAGCACGGGCTTGCCGTTGCCGGAGCCGTACGCGGGCAATGCCTATGAGACCGCGCAGGACGACGCCGAGCGGCTGCCCGGCACGCTGGACGAGGCGGCGGCACTGTTCGACGCGTCAGCCGTCGCCCTGGAGGCATTCGGGAAGGACGTCGTGAGCCATTACGTCAACAACGCCCGGGTCGAGGTGGCCGAGTTCAACGTGGCGGTCACCGACTGGGAGAGGGTGCGCGGTTTTGAGCGTTTCTGACAGACCGCCAGTGATCGGCCTGACCACATACCTGAGTCAGGCGCAGACCGGTGTTTGGGATGTGCCTGCCAGCTTTCTTCCCGCCGTCTACTTTGAGGGCGTCACCGCGGCCGGCGGGGTGGCTGTGCTGTTGCCGCCCCAGCCGGTCGATCGCGGCATCGCCGAGCGGGTGCTCGACGGCCTGGACGGGCTGCTGATCACCGGCGGCAAGGACGTCGACCCCGCCGCTTACGGCCAGCAGCCGCATCCGGCCACCGATGAGCCGGGTCGTCAGCGCGACGACTGGGAATTCACGCTGCTGGACGTGGCGCTCGAGCGGGAGCTGCCGGTGCTGGGCATCTGCCGCGGTGCGCAGGTGCTCAACGTCGCGCTCGGCGGGACGTTGCATCAGCACCTGCCGGACGTCATCGGGCACGGCGGGCATCGGGCCGGCAACGCGGTGTTCAGCGAGCTGCCGGTGCGCACGGTGCCGGGTACCCGGCTGGCCGCGCTGGTCGGTGAATCTGTCGACGCGCAGTGCTATCACCATCAGGCCGTCGCCGAGCTCGGCGAGGGCCTGGTTGTCAGCGCGTGGGATGCCGATGGTGTGATCGAGGCGCTGGAGCTGCCCGGGGACGGTTTCGTGCTCGCGGTGCAATGGCATCCGGAGGAGAGTCTGGACGACCTTCGGCTGTTCTCGGCGATCGTCGAGGCGGCGCGGTCATATGCGAGCGGACGGGTGGGTTGATGTGACTGTGGATTTGACGCAGCGGCTGGCCGGCAAGATCGCCGTTGTCACCGGCGGCGGCGGTGGTATCGGCCTGGCTTCGGCGCGGCGGCTGCACGCCGAGGGCGCCACCATCGTCATCGGCGATATCGACGCGCAGACCGGTACGGCGGCCGCCGACGAACTCGGCGGCCTGTTCGTCGCGGTGGACGTGTCGGATGAAGCCTCGGTCAACACGCTTTTCGACACCGTCGCGAGCAGCTACGGATCGGTCGACATCGCGATCAACAACGCCGGCATTTCGCCCCCGGACGACGAGCTGATCGAGAACACCGAGCTGCCGGCGTGGCAGCGGGTGCAGGACGTCAACCTGAAATCGGTATACCTGTGCTGCCGGGCGGCGTTGCGGCACATGGCTTCCGCAGGCCACGGGTCGATCGTCAACATCGCGTCATTCGTCGCGGTGATGGGATCGGCGACCTCGCAGATCTCCTACACCGCGTCCAAGGGCGGGGTGTTGGCCATGTCGCGGGAGCTCGGTGTGCAGTTCGCCCGTCAGGGCATCCGGGTCAACGCGCTGTGTCCCGGGCCGGTGAATACCCCACTGCTGCAAGAGCTTTTCGCCAAGGATCCGGAACGCGCGGCGCGGCGGCTGGTGCACGTGCCGATGGGCCGCTTCGGTGAAGTCGACGAAGTCGCCGCCGCCGTAGCTTTTTTGGCCAGCGACGACGCATCGTTCATCACCGCGGCGACGTTCTTGGTCGACGGCGGCATCAGCGCCGCCTACACCACCCCGCTGTAGCGCGACCGGTTACCCGGCTGCCGGTGACGGCACCATCACCGTCGGGCGGAACCCGTACTTGGGAGCGTTGCCGTTGAAGGAGTGTCCGGCGGCATTGGCAGCCGGCATTCCGGGCATGCCGGGTACCGCCGGCCGGGGCGCGCTGATGCGGGACGCTCCCCAACAACGGGGCAACAGGGCTCGCCGTCGGGGCGACCGCATCCCAGCTCGGCGGCACGGCCAGCGCTCCGATCGCCGCACCCCGGCCCAGGGCCGCGGACACCCCGCCGCCAACGCTGCCCAGGCCGCTTAGCCCGCCGATTCCTGCGGCCGGGCCCGCCAGTGCACCACCCAAGCCGTTGGCCGCAGCCGCTCCCGCGGCCGCATCCCCCGCCGCATCGGCAGCAGTCTGAGCCCCGAGGAGCCCGGGGATCTCCGACAGGGTCCCGATCCAGTTTCCCGGCATGTAGAACCCGGACGAGAAGATGGTGTTCCAGATGTTGGCGTTCAAGCCCAAGCCATTCGAGCTGAACAGGTCGTTGAACACTGCCGAAAGCCCCGTTCCGGACCCGTTCCCGGTCAGGAAGTTGAGGAGGCTCATGAACCCCGACTCCGAACCTGACGACGTCGACGACGCGGGCGAGGCGAGTCCTTGCAGTGCAGCGGGCATGGCAGTCATCAGTTGCGACAGCGTGCGACTGCGTTCCGGTGCCAGTGGCCTGAGCGACCGTGGTGGCGGCCTGCGCGGCCGTCCCGGTCGCCGTGGTCGTCGCCGGCGGTTCGGCAAATGGCGTCAATGTCGATGCGGCCGAGGAAGATCCGGCGTAGCCGTACATCGCCGCGGCATCCTGCGCCCACATCTCGCCGTAGTGGGCTTCGGTGGCCGCGATCGCCGGGGTGTTCTGGCCGAGGATGTTGGTGGAGATCAGCGATGCCAACAGCGACCGGTTGGCGACGATCACCGGTGGGGGCACCGTCGCCGCGAACGCGGATTCGTAGGCGCTGGCCGCCGCTTTGGCCTGGCCCGCAGCCTGTTCGGCTTGCGCGGCAGTGCTGCTCATCCACGACACATACGGCGCGGCGGCGCCAGCCATCGACGCCGATGCCGTACCCCGCCACGGACCATTGGTGAGGTTGGCGATCACCGACCCGTAGTCACTTGTCGCCGAATACATCTCGACGGCAAGGTTGTCCCAGGCTGCCGCGGCGGCCATCATGGGCGCGGAACCGGGGCCGGTGTACATCAGGCCGGAGTTGATTTCCGGCGGCAGTGCTGCGAAATCCATTGCGCACTCCTCAGCTTGCCGCGACCGCGTTGACGGCTTCGGTGGTTGCGTACGAGCCGGCGCCCGCCGCCAACACCGAGACGAACATCTGATGCATCGCCGCGGCTTGCGCGCTGACCGCCTGATACATCTGCGCGTGCGCGGCGAATTGCATTGCGGTCAGGGCTGACACCTCGTCTGCGGCCGCGGGTGACCAACCCGGTGGTGGGGGCTAGCGCCGCGGCGTTCCGGGCGCTCACCGCCGAGCCGATCGATTGCAGGTTGCCCGCTGCTGCGGACAGCATTTCCGGTACGATGCTGACGAACGACATGAACTTCTCCTTCATAGCGACCGGCCCCGAAATGGCATGGCGCAGGCTGATTTCGGGCAGCAAGCAACTCACCGGGGACCGGATGGAAAGTTACGGTCATCGGTTCTGGTTGACGGCGGCGCCGCATTCAGGCAGCAAGCCACCACGCTCCAGTCATGTTTATGGCTGAGCTGTGAGGGTTGACAAAATCATTTATGCGAGGTGGCGATCGCGGCCTCGGCGTGGCGCCAGGCCGACTGTTCGACCGCGTTTCAGCCGACGCGTTCGGCCTGCACCATCCACTTCTCCTCGATGCGCGCATAGCGCCAGATCAACACGGCCCCAACCCATGTCACCACGAACAGGCCGACGATCAGAAACCCGATCGCGTTGAGGTCGATGCCGCCCAGCCAGGTCCAGAATCCGCCGCTCCAACCGAGCTGATCGGCGAGCAGTCCGAGCAGTTCGACACTGCCGATCAGCAGCGCGACCACGACCGAGAGTCCGGTAATGGTGATGTTGTAGTAGACCTTTCGCACCGGGTTGGAAAACGCCCACCCGTAGGCGAAATTCATGAACGAGCCGTCGATGGTGTCCAGCAGGCACATTCCGGCGGTGAACAGCACCGGCAAGCACAAGATGGCATACCAGGGCAGGCCGGCCGCCGCGCTGGTACCGGCCAGCACCAGCAGCGCGACCTCGGTGGCGGTGTCGAAACCCAGCCCGAACAGCAGGCCCACCGGATACATGTGCCATGACGCGGTAACCGATTTGGTGAAGCGGCCCAGCAACCGGTTGAGCAATCCGCGGTTGTTCAGCTGCGCTTCGAGTTCGTCTTCGTCGAACTCGCCGCGGCGCATCTGTGCGAACACCCGCAGAATGCCGGCCAGGATCACCACGTTGATGGCGGCGATCAATACAGGAAGATGCCGGAGACGCTGGTGCCGATCAAGCTGGCGTAGTGATGCAGGGCCGACGAGTCCTGCTCGACCGGCCCGATGATCGCCTTGAGCCCGGTTGCGATCAGCAGCGCCAGCCCGAACACCACCGACGAGTGGCCGAGCGAGAAGAAGAAGCCGACGCCGAGCGGCCGTTGCCCGTCGTTCATCAGCTTGCGGGTGGTGTTGTCGATCGCGGCGATGTGGTCGGCGTCGAACGCGTGGCGCAGCCCCAGGGTGTAGGCGGTCAGCCCGATACCGATGCCGAACGCCTTGTCCCCGACGCTCAAGTGCGCCGGCTCGACGACGAGCACCAGTGTGCCCCAACCGATCACATGCAGCGCGATGATCACCGCGAACATCGATCCCAGGCGCAGCCACTCGTCGGGCGTCAAGGCGGCTCCGGAGGCGAGACAGTGACGACCATTGCCTGCTGAGCGGGTCAGCGGCCATGTCGCGTCCCATCTGGAGAAAAACCTGGGCCGCCGTCAGCGTAAACCGCACGGCAACGTCATGCGGACGATTCGCAGGAATTCTGCAAGTTTTTTGCATGTGGCGAGGTCAACCCCGGAACGTGATCAAGGGGATCGCCATCTCGGCCGGGGTGGCCGCGCCATGGAAGCCGATGAATTGAGCCAATTCCGGTGGCTCGTGATCGGTGGCCAGCACCGCTGTATCACCGAGTGCAGCTGACGACGACATCGCCGATGCGGGGCAGGTGATCGGTACGCACCGGTCCGAACAGCCCAGCCGCGACGGCGTCGTCGCGGCTGCTCACCTCGGCCCGGCCGTCCAGCAGCTCACTCCAGGCGGCGATCACGTCGGATGCCGCGCCCGGCTCGGTGTGCAGGTAGCGGACTCGTGGATCGCCGGCGACCACCCGCACGCCCGCGCTCAACCGTGGATCGGCGTCCAGGTCGATGCGGGCGCTCCTCCGGCGCGTTCAGACCGCCGTGGTCGGCGGTGATCAGCAGCGCGGCGTCCGACGGCAACGCCTCGACCAGTCGGGTCAGCAGCGTGTCGACGCGGCCGGCCGCGGCGTGCCACTCCGGTGACGCGATGCCGAACACGTGTGCCGCGGTGTCGAGTTCGGCGGTGTAGGCGTAGACCAATCCCGGTGCCGCGCGCAATTGATCGGCCACAAGTTGCGCATAGTCGTCGTCGGTGTCGGCGGCGTGCAACTGCGCGCCGCGGTACGCCGCTTCGGTCAGCCCGCTGCCGAGGAACGCCGCCGGCAGTACGGCCCGGGCGTCGACATCGGCCTGACGCAGCCGTTCGAACCACGTTGGGACGGGCTGCCATTGGGCCGCCGGGGGATCGTCGCGCCAAAAGATGTGGTTGAGCAACCGGTCGGAGTCGGGAAGCTTGACGGTGAAGCCGAGGATCCCGTGCTCGCCCGGTGTGACCCCGGTCGTCAGCGACGCCAGGCTGGTCGGCGTGGTGGAGGGGAAGGTGCAGGTGAGTTCGTCGAGCCGCCCCGCATCGCCGGCCAGCACCGACGCCAGCAGCGGCGCATCGGCGGCCAGCTCCGGCAGCAGGTGCCAGCCCATCCCGTCGACGAGCACGACCGCGACGCGGCGCACGTCGCCGACCCACTCTGTCACCCCCAGCGCGTCGGTCGCTCCCGGGAACCGAAAGCAGCGCAGCCGCCGCGGGCAGCACGTCGCAGATCGAATCGGACAAATGGGCACGACTGCCAGTCTTACAGCCAGGTCGCGCATCCTGCGTGATACTGGGTGGGTGGCCAAGCCCTCGGCGTTGGATCCGGCCGTCAGCGAGCGGATCGGCGAACTGCTGCGGGCCCACGGCCTGCGGCGGATGGCCTCGCGGATCGCGGTGTTGGCGGTGCTCGAGCCGGTGCACGGTCATCTGTCGGTTGCCGAGATCGACCAACGGCTGCGCGATTGCCTGCCCGCCGACGAGCAGCCGCCGGACTTGGCGACGATCTACCGTACGGTGACGACGCTGGTCGACCAGGGTGTGCTGCACGCGCTGACCCTCGAGGGCGGAGTCACCACCTATGGCCTGGCGGCCGACCCGCATCACCACGCGGTATGCACACGATGCGGCTCGATCATCGAAGTGCCGGCCGGGACGACTGGCCTCCGCGTTGGAACATGCGATGGAGGGCAGCTCGTTCACGCTGTCCGAACGCGCCGGCCTCACCTTGCACGGCCTGTGCCCGCAATGCCAGCGGGACGGCGCTTCAGGACAGGCCAAGTAGCGCGTTCTCGACGACCTCCGGCAGCGCCGGATGAATCCAGTACTGACCGCGAGCCATCTGGTGGGTCGGCAGCCCGAAGCTCATCGCCTGGATCAGTGGCTGGATGATCGACGAGGCCTGGTGTCCCATGATGTGCGCACCGAGAAGTCGCCCGGTCCCGCGGTCGCCGACCAGCTTGACGATGCCGGTGGTGTCCTCCATCGCCCATCCGTAGGCGACGCCGCCATAGTCCTGGATGGTGCACGACACATCGAGACCCTTTGCCACCGCCTCGTTCTCGGTCAACCCCACGGTGGCGATCTGCGGATCGGTGAACACCGCGGCGGGGACGTAGCGATGGTCGGTAGAGGCCATCGCGTCGGTGTCGTCCCAGTCGCAGAGCAGATTGTGTTGCACCACCCGTGCCTCGTGGTTGGCCACGTGTTTGAGCTCATACGGCGACGACACATCGCCCAGCGCGAAAACGCCGCGTGCAGAGGTTCTCTGGTACTCGTCGACGATAATTCGGCCGTCGTCGACCTCGATCCCGGCCTGCTCGGCGTCGAGCAGATCGCCGTTCGGTTCCCGGCCGGTGGCCACCAGCAAGGCGTCGGTGCTCAGCGTCGAGCCGTCGTCGAGTTCGAGCACGATGGTGGCGCCGTCCTGGTGCGAGCCGACGACGTTGCGGCGGGTGCGCAGTTCCCATTTGGTCGACGCGATGTGGGTAAACCGTTCGCACAACGTGTCGTCGAGGTGCCGCAGTAGTGCGCCGCCGCGGATCACCAGGGTGATCCGGACACCGAGCGCGGAGAAGATGTGCGCGAATTCGGCTGCGACGAAACCGCCTCCGACGATGACCAGGTGCCGCGGCAACTCGGGGATTCGCATGATGGTGTCGCTGGTGTAGTAATGCACCCCACACTCGAGGATGGCCGGCGGGATCACCGGGCGCGCTCCCGCGGCGATCACCACCTGCTCGGCGGTGAACTCGTCGCCGCCCTCGGTGCGCAGCAGATAGCGGCCGTCGGACTGGACCGGCCCGAAACGGGTGTGCTGGTCGTAGACGTCGACGTTGGGGGAGGCCCGTCGGTAGTCTTCGCCGCTGATTGCGATCGGGTCGATGCGCCCGAACACGCGCGAGACGATGTCATCCCAACGCACCCGGTCGATGTGCGCGTCGACGCCGTAACGGGCAGCGGTGCGGATCGTTTCGGCGACTTCGGCGGCGTAGACGAACATCTTGGTGGGGATGCACCCGACGTTGAGGCACGTTCCGCCGAAGGTTCCCTGTTCGCAGATCGCCACTCGTTTACTGGCGTAACGCTCGTCGAGAATGCTATTGCCCGAACCGGTTCCGATGATCGCGAGGTCGTAGGCTTCCATCCGGTGACCCCTCAGCCGTTGCCGGGCGTGACGTTGGAGGCCGCACCGAGGTAGTCATCCAGCCAGGTGTCCAACTGCCGGTAGGCCGCCTGCCGCGGCTGGGGCATCGACAAGAACACGTCGTGCTTGGCGTCGATCACCGGAATGATCTTGCTGCGGTTGCCGATACAGCCGGCCCACCGGGCGATGTGTGCCACGTTGAGAACCGCGTCGCCGCATTGCAGCGCGACGGGGTTCGCGCTTTCGGACACGCTGTGATCCGAGCGCAAGATCAGGTTGGGCACGCCGACATCGAGCCCGCGATGCAGCTGCGCCTGAGCACGTCGTACCGCGCGTAGCCAGCCGAAAGTAATAGGGAAGCCGCCCAGCGGCTTCCACTGCAGGTTGTAGTCGAACTCACCGTCGTAGTCCCGGTGCAGGCTGGCACCATAACCACCGACACCGTCGCCCGGGGCCCGGGCGACCCGTTTCTCGCCGGCTCGCGCGATCGCGGCGATCAGCGCCGCCGTCGTCGGCCAGCGCAGCACCCCCGGACCGGGCAGATCCAGGAATGGGCTGTTGAGCACCAACCCGGCCACGCCGGCGCGGGCGGTCGTGCCACTGCTACGTCGGCGGCGTAACCGGTCGAGCCACAGCGACACGATCAGCCCGCCGGCCGAATGGCCATACACCAGCACGCGGCCCGAACCGGTCTGCTCGCCGATGACGGCCAGCGCGTGGTCGAGCTCGGCGTCGTAGCGGGCCAGGTCGGTGGTGAAGTGCGGGGTTTGGCCGGTCCGCCACGACCGCCCACATTTGTGCAAGTCCAGTGCATAGAAGGCGAAGCCGCGGTCGGCGAAGTGGTCGGCCAGCGAGGTGTGGAAGAAGTAGTCGGTGTACCCGTGCACGGCCAGTACGGCATCGGTGGTCGGCACGGCGTCGCCACGACGTAGCAGGGTCGCGACGACCTCACCCTCGCCGTCGGGATCGTCACCGAGCGGGATGGTGAGCTGCCAGTAGCCGGGAAGGACGTCGGGCTGCCAGCCAGTCACGCACGCCAGCTTAAAGCGTGTCGGGCTGTCAGAAGTCTTCGCATCTGCGCACGAATGTGTTGTTGCCCGACTGGTCGCTGCGATGCGGTGATTACCGGGACGACGCTGGGCATCGGGTATGTCGCGGTATGGCCTGGGCTTCCCATCCGTCCGGATTGAGCCAACCGGGTCGCCGCTCGGTTGCCAGCCGTCGGAGAAGTCACAACCTGGGGCAACAGCGATCGCCATGGCCGGGATAACCTGGCGACCTGAACAGCCTCGATCACAAAGGACCGACAGACCGGTGGCAGACCCGCAAGTCGCAGCGAAGGCCGACGTCGTGCTGGTCGGCGCCGGGGTCATGAGCGCCACCCTGGGTGCGCTGCTGCGTCGGCTGGAACCCGACTGGTCGATCACCCTGATCGAGCGGCTCGACGCTGCCGGCGCCGAGAGCAGCGACGCGTGGAACAACGCCGGCACCGGGCACTCCGGGCTGTGCGAGCTGTTCTACACACCGCAGCAGCCGGACGGCTCGATCGACATCAGCAAAGCGGTGCGGGTCAACGAGCAATTCCAGGTCACCCGCCAATTCTGGGCCTACGCGGCATGCAACGGCATGCTGTCCGACGTGCGCGGCTTCCTGCGCCCGGTTCCGCACGTCAGCTTCGTACAGGGCGCAGATCGCGTCGACTATTTGCGCCGCCGCCGGCAGGCGCTGGCCGATAACCCGCTGTTCGCCCGTACCGAATGGATCGACGACGCCGACGAATTCGCCCGCAGGCTGCCATTGATGGCCGCCAAACGCGACTTCGCCGACCCCATTGCGTTGGATTGGGCTGCCGACGGTACCGACGTCGACTTCGGCGCGCTGTCCCGACAGCTGATCGGCTACGCCGTGCGCAACGGCACCACCGCGTGGTTCGGTCGCGAGGTGCGCAACCTGTCCCGCCAGCGCGACGGCAGCTGGACATTGACAGTGCGCAACCGCCGCAGCGGTGAAAACCGCAAACTGAATGCCAAATTCGTCTTCGTCGGCGCCGGTGGACAGGCGCTGCCGCTGCTGCAGAAGTCGGGCATCAAGGAAGCCAAGGGGTTCGGCGGTTTCCCGATCGCCGGAAAGTTCCTGCGCTGCGGCAATCCCGCGATCACCGCTGCGCACCGCGCCAAGGTCTACGGCCTGCCCGCGGTCGGCGCACCGGCGATGACGGCGGCACATCTCGACACGCGGATCGTCAACGGCCGCCCATGGCTGCTGTTCGGGCCGTTCGCCGGGTGGTCGCCGAAATTCCTGAAACACGGGCACATCACGGATCTGCCGCGGTCCGTCACGCCGGGCAACCTGGCGACCATGATCGGCGCCGGCGTCACTCAGATGCCACTGGTCAACTACCTGATCGGTCAGGTGCGGCTGTCGCAGCCCGCCCGCGTCGCCGCGTTGCGCGAATTCGCACCCAGCGCCGTGGATTCCGACTGGCAACTGACGACGGCCGGGCAACGGGTGCAAGTGATCCGGCCGGCCAAGCGCAAAGGCGGGGTGCTGGAATTCGACACCACGGTGCTGGGCGCCGCCGACGGCAGCATCGCCGGCCTGGTCGGAGCGTCGCCGGGGGCCTCTACCGCGGTATCAGCGATGCTCGATGTGCTGCAACGCTGCTTTCCCGACCGGTATCAGTCGTGGCTGCCTACCCTGAAAGACATGGTGCCGTCGTTGGGAGCCACGCTCTCCGATGAGCCGGCGCTGTTCGAGGAGGTGTGGTCCTGGGGCACCAAAGCGCTGGGGCTGCTTACGGCGGGCGAACCATGACCGCGGCGTTGCACCGCGCGTGGGCCAAAGACCTTGACGTTCCTACGCTTTACGCGCTGCTCAAGCTGCGAGTGGAGGTTTTCGTGGTGGAGCAGGCCCGTCCGTATCCCGAGTTGGACGGACGCGACCTGCTCGCCGAAACCCGACATTTCTGGCTGGAAGCGTCCGACGGCGAGGTGATCTGTACGCTGCGGCTGATGGAGGAGCACGCGGGCGGCCACAAGGCATTTCGGCTCGGGCGGCTGTGCACCCAACGCAGACGCGCGCGGTCAGGGCCACACCACCCGGCTGTTGCGCGCCGCGCTGGCCGAGGTGGGCGACTATCCCTGCCGAATCGACGCGCAGATCTATCTGACGGACATGTATGCCCAGCACGGATTCATCCGTGATGGCGACGATTTCGTCGACGACGGTGTTCCGCACGTGCCGATGCTGAAGCCAGGCAGCCCGCCGGTGAGCCACGGTGGGAGCGCGCAGGCATGAAAGCCTATCCGTTCAGCGCGATCGTCGGCCACGACCAGCTGCGGCTGGCGCTGATTTTGTGCGCGGTGCGTCCGGAGATCGGCGGCGTACTCATCCGCGGCGAGAAGGGCACCGCCAAGTCGACGGCCGTACGGGCCCTGGCCGCGCTGCTGTCGGCAGCAAGCGACCCGGCCGGCGAGGGGCCGTCCAGTGCCCGTCTTGTCGAGCTGCCGATCGGCGCCACCGAGGACCGGGTGATCGGTTCACTGGATCTGCAGCGGGTGTTGCGCGACGGCGAGCACGCCTTCTCACCAGGGCTGCTGGCGCGTGCCCACGGCGGTGTGCTCTATGTCGACGAGGTGAATCTGCTGCACGACCACTTGGTCGACCTGCTGCTGGATGCCGCCGCGATGGGCCGGGTGCACATTGAGCGCGACGGTATCTCGCATTCGCACGAGGCTCGGTTCGTGCTGATCGGCACGATGAATCCGGAAGAGGGCGAGTTGCGCCCGCAGCTGCTGGACCGGTTCGGGCTCACCGTCGACGTGCACGCGTCGCGGGACATCGATGTTCGGACACAAGTCATTCGGCAGCGGATGGACTACGAGGCCGACCCGGATGCCTTCGCGCACCGCTACGCCGCCGACGACGCACGAGCTGGCCCGCAGGATCGCCGCCGCACGACAGCTTGTCGATGCTGTGGTGTTGCCGGACAACGAGTTACGGCGGATCGCAGCGTTGTGCGCCGCGTTCGACGTCGACGGCATGCGCGCTGATCTGGTGATCGCCCGGACCGCGGTCGCCCACGCCGCCTGGCGGGGCTGCGACACAGTCGGCGAGCAGGACATCCGGGTGGCGGCCGAGTTGGCGCTGCCGCACCGGCGCCGCCGCGACCCGTTCGACGACCCGGGAATCGACCCGAAGCAGCTCGACGAGGCACTGGCGGACGCGGACGCCGAGCGGCCCACCCGACGATCCCGAGCCGGACCCCGACCCGCCCGGCGGCGGCCAAAGCATGAACGATGCTGAGCCGCAGATGAATTCATCGGCTTCGCAAACCTCGAAGCCCAGCGCGGCGCCGTCAGCGACCTTCCGTACCCGCGCGCTCACAGTGCCCGGCGTGGGTGCCGGGGCGCCGGGCCGTCGATCGCGGGCCCGCAACGCATCCGGCAGGGCCGTCGCGGCCACCGACGATCACGCTGCGGGGCATGGCGTGCATCTGTTCGGCACCGTGTTGGCCGCCGCCGAACACGCGCAGGAAGCCGGTCGACTGCGGCTGCGGCCCGGCGATGTCCGGCGGGCGGTACGCGAGGGCCGGGAAGGCAACCTGGTCATCTTCGTGGTCGACGCATCCGGGTCGATGGCGGCCCGAGACCGGATGGCCGCGGTCAGCGGCGCTGCATTGTCGTTGTTGCGCGACGCCTATCAGCGCCGCGACAAGGTTGCGGTGATCACCTTCCGCGCGCAGGAAGCGCAGCTGCTGCTGCCGCCGACGACGTCGGCGCACATCGCCGGGCGACGGCTTTCGCGTTTCGACACCGGCGGCCAAACTCCGCTGGCGGAAGGCCTGCTCGCCGCGCGCGAACTGGTGGTGCGCGAGAAGGTCCGCGATCGGGCGCGACGCGCCCTGGTGGTGGTGCTCACCGACGGCCGGGCCAACGCGGGCCGAGACCCGTTGGGCCGCAGCCGGTCCGCGGCCTCGCTGCTGGCAGCGGAGGGCGCGGCCGCAGTGGTCGTCGACTGTGAAACGTCGTATGTGCGACTTGGGTTGGCTCAGGAGTCTGGCGGCGCAGCTCGGCGCACCGGCGGTGCGGCTGGAGCAGTTGCGCGCCGACAATCTGACTCGGGCCGTGCGCAGCGCGGCCTGAACCACCGGGGGTAAGCGCTTATGCCACAGGGTCGTCCGCTTTCTGTTCCCGACGACGGGCTGACCACCCGAGCCCGACGTAACCTGCCGGTGCTGGCGGTGCACACCGGCGCGGGCAAAGGAAAGTCGACGGCCGCGTTCGGAATGGCACTGCGGGCATGGAACGCCGGTTTGAACGTCGTGGTGTTCCAGTTCGTCAAGAGCGCCAAGTGGAAAGTCGGTGAGGAGGAGGCGTTTCGTCAGCTGGGGCGGCTGCACGAAGAGCACGGGCTGGGCGGGCCGGTGGAATGGCACAAGATGGGCGCCGGCTGGTCGTGGATACGCAAGACCGGCGGCGACGACGACCACGCCGCCGCGGCCGCCGACGGTTGGGCCGAGATCGCCCGCCGGCTGGCCGCTGAACAGCACGACTTCTACGTGCTCGACGAGTTCACCTATCCGCTCAAGTGGGGCTGGATCGACGTCGACGAGGTGGTCGATACGCTGCTCGCCCGCCCGGGCAGCCAGCATGTGGTGATCACCGGTCGCGACGCTCCGCCGCGTTTGGTCGACGGCGCCGATCTGGTCACCGAGATGACCAAGGTCAAGCATCCGATGGATGCCGGCCGCAAAGGCCAGAAGGGCATCGAGTGGTGACGGCTCCCGCTGTCATGGTCGCCGCGCCCGCGTCGGGCAGCGGGAAGACCACCGTCGCAACGGGTTTGATCGGGGCACTGCGACAGGCCGGCCAGGTCGTCGCGCCCTTCAAGGTCGGTCCGGACTTCATCGACCCGGGCTATCACGCGCTGGCGGCGGGCCGCGTCGGGCGCAACTTGGATCCGGTTTTGGTGGGGGAGCAGCTGATCGGGCCGCTGTACGCGCACGGCGCCGCCGGTGCCGACATCGCCGTGATCGAAGGGGTGATGGGTCTTTTCGACGGCCGCATCGACTCCGGCGCACGGATACCGGCGTCCGGGTCTTCTGCCCATGTCGCCGCCCTGCTGGGCGTACCGGTTCTCCTGGTGGTGGATGCTCGCGGTCAAAGCCAGAGTATTGCCGCACTACTGCAAGGGTTTTCGACGTTCGACACCGCAACTCGCATTGCCGGCGTGGTGCTCAACCGGGTCGGGTCGGCGCGGCATGAGCAGGTGCTGCGGCAGGCCTGCGAACAGGCCGGCGTGCCGGTGTTGGGCGCGATTCCGCGCCGCGATGAATTAGAAGTGCCGTCACGGTATCTGGGCCTGGTCACCGCCGTCGAATACGATCGGCGGGCGCGCGACGCTGTCGAGGCGATGACGACGTTGATCGCCCGCCACGTCGATCTCGGCGCCGTGGTCGGGCTCGCCCGCAGCCGGGTCTCCGAATCGGCGTGGGACCCGTCGGCCGTGGTGGCCGAACCCGCTGAACCCTTCGTCGAGCAGGTGACCGTGGCGCTGGCCGGCGGAAAAGCTTTCAGTTTCGGCTATGCCGAGCACGCCGAGCTGGTCCGGGCATGCGGCGCCGACGTCAAGGAGTTCGATCCGCTCGTCGACCCGCTGCCCGACGGTACCGACGCGGTGTTGCTGCCCGGCGGGTTTCCCGAGCAGTTCGCCGCCGAACTGTCCGGCAATGACGTTGCCCGCGGCCAGATCAGCGCGCTGGCCGCCGCCGGTGCGCCGATTCACGCCGAATGCGCGGGCCTGCTGTACCTGGTTTCCGAGCTCGACGGCCATCCGATGTGCGGTGTGCTGGCCGGATCGGCACGCTTCACCGAGCACCTCACCTTGGGCTACCGCGACGCCGTCGCGGTGACCGACTCGCCGCTGTACCGCGCAGGCCAGCGGGCAGTCGGACACGAATTTCACCGCACCACAGTCACATTCACCGAGACCTATCAGCCAGCGTGGATATATCAGGGCCAGCGCGCCGACGCGGTGCGCGACGGCGCGGTGCACCGCGGAGTGCACGCGTCGTATCTGCACACTCATCCGGCTGCGACCCCCGAGGCGGTGGCACGCTTCGTGGCCCACGCCGCAAGGACGTCACGTGAGCTTTCTGGCGGCGACCCGCTGCGCCCGGCTTCGCCGCGCTAGCGATCGCCACAGAGTGTTCTGGCGGCGACCCGCTGCGCCCGGCTTCGCCGCGCTAGCGATCGCCACAGAGTTCTAGTGTGTTACCTGGCGGCGACCCGCTGCGCCCGGCTTCGCCGCGCTAGCGATCGCTAAAATCGCCGGGTGACGTCGCCCGAGAACCCTTACCTGGTCGGCTTGCGGCTGGCCGGCAAGAAAGTCGTCGTGGTCGGCGGTGGCAACGTCGCCCAGCGCCGACTTCCGCTACTGATCGCCAGCGGGGCAGACGTGCACGTCATCACGCGTTCAGCCACCCCCGCGGTCGAGGCCACGGCAATGGCGAGCCGAATTACCCTGTCGCTGCGCGAGTATCGCGACGGCGACCTGGCGGGTGCCTGGTATGCGATCGCGGCCACCGACGACGCGCGCGTCAACGCCGCGGTGGTCGCCGAGGCCGACAGGCAACGAATCTTCTGCGTTCGCGCCGACATTGCGGTCGAGGGCAGCGCGGTGACCCCGGCGTCGTTCGACTACGCCGGGCTGTCGGTGGGCGTCCTGGCCGGCGGCGAGCACCGCCGCTCGGCGGCAATCCGCTCGGCGATCCGCGAGGCGCTGCAGCAGGGGCGTGATCACCGCGGAGAGCGCCGACGTCGTGCGCGGCGGGGTGGCGCTGGTCGGCGGCGGACCCGGAGATCCGGAACTGATCACCGTCCGCGGCCGGCGGCTGCTGGCCCAGGCCGATGTCGTCGTCGCCGATCGGCTGGCGCCGCCGGAGCTGCTCGCCGAGCTGCCCCCGCACGTCGAGGTGATCGACGCCGCCAAGATTCCCTACGGGCGCGCGATGGCTCAGGACGCCATCAACGACGTCATGATCGAGCGGGCCCGCGCCGGGACGGTTTGTGGTGCGCCTCAAAGGGGGCGACCCGTTCGTGTTCGCCCGCGGATATGAGGAAGTCCTGGCCTGCGTCGAGGCCGGCGATTCCGGTGACGGTGGTGCCGGGTGTGACGAGTGCCATAGCGGTGCCCGCGTCGGCCGGTGTCCCGGTCACTCACCGCGGCCTGAATCACGAGTTCGTGGTGGTCAGCGGCCATCTTGCGCCGGAGCATCCCGAATCGTTAGTGAATTGGGACGCATTAGCAGCAATGTCCGGCACCATTGTTTTGCTGATGGCGGTCGAGCGCATCGAGCTTTTCGCCGAGGTCCTGCTAAAAGGCGGCCGACCTGCGGATACGCCGGTGCTGGTGGTCCAACACGGAACGACGGCCGCCGAACACACGTTGCGGGCCACCCTCGCTGACGTCGCCGGAAAGGATCCGATCGGAGGGAATTCGACCTCCCGCGATCATCGTGATCGGTACGGTAGCGGCATTCGGCGCTTAAAAGATTCCTAAGATTACTGTAGGGTAAGTTCTTATGACGGCTCTCAACGACGCAGAGCGGGCTGTCCGCGGATGGACGTCTGAACCCTCGGAGCGAGCAGTTCATATGCCCCCAGCGCAACCAGCCAAGCCCGCCGTGAGCCCCACCAACAGGTCTTACCCGACGTGGCTGCCGACGCGGCGCTTTTTCGCCGCGGTCATCGCTATCTGCGGCATGCAGCTGATGGCGACGATGGACGGCACCGATCGCGATCGTCGCGCTGCCCAAGATCCAGAACGAGCTGGGCCTGACCGACGCCGGCCGCAGCTGGGTGATCACCGCCTACGTGCTGACCTTCGGCGGGCTGATGCTGCTGGGCGGCCGCCTCGGCGACACCATCGGCCGCAAGCGCACCTTCATCGTCGGCGTCGCGCTGTTCACCATCGCCTCGGCGCTGTGCGGCATCGCCTGGGATCGACCCCACCCTGGTGATCGCCCGGCTGCTGCAGGGTGTCGGCGCGGCGATCGCCGCGCCGACCGGCTTGGCGCTGATCGCCACCACCTTCGCCAAGGGCCCGGCCCGCAACGCCGCGACAGCGGTGTTCGGCGCGATGACCGGCGTCGGCTCGGTGATGGGCCTGGTCGTCGGCGGCGCGCTCACCGAGGTGTCCTGGCGGCTGGCGTTCCTGGTCAACGTGCCGATCGGGCTGATCGATGATCTACCTGGCCCGCATGGCGCTGCGGGAGACGCACCGCGAGCGGATGAAGCTCGACGCCACCGGCGCCGTGCTGGCCACGCTGGCCTGTACCGCTGCGGTTTTCGCCTTCTCGATCGGCCCGGAGAAGGGCTGGATCTCCGTCACCACCATCGGTTCGGGCGTGGTGGCCGCTGGTGGCGTTCATCGCGTTCGCGATCGTCGAGCGCACCGCCGAGCAACCCCGTCGTGCCGTTCGACCTGTTCTTCGACCGCAACCGGCTGGCCACCTTCGCGGCCATCTTCCTGGCCGGTGGCGTGTTGTTCACCGTCACCGTGCTGATCGGCCTCTACGTGCAGGAGCATCATGGGCTACAGCGCGCTGCGCGCCGGCGTCGGCTTCATCCCGTTCGCCATCGCGATGGGCATCGGCCTGGGCGCGTCCTCGCAGCTGGTGTCGTGGTTCCCGCCGCGGGTCGTGGTGATCACCGGCGGAATCCTGGTGGTGGGCGCGATGATCTACGGTTCGACGCTCGACCGCCGACATGCCCGTACTTCCCGAACCTGGTCATGCCGATCACCTTCGGCGGCATCGGTATCGGCATGATCGTCGTGCCGCTGGCGCTCTCGGCGATCACCGGACGTCGGCTTCGACCAGATCGGGCCGACATCGGCGATCGCGCTGATGCTGCAGAACCTGGGCGGCCCGGTGGTGCTCGCCGTCATCCAGGCCGTCATCACGTCGCGCACGCTGTACCTGGGCGGCACCAACGGCCCGGTGAAGAACATGAACGCCGCGCAGTTGCATGCGCTCGACCACGGCTACACCTACGGGCTGCTGTGGGTGGCCGGGGTCGCCGTCCTCGTCGGCGGCGTGGCGCTGCTCATCGGCTACACCGCCGAGCAGGTGGCCCACGCCCAGGAAGTCAAGGACGCCATCGACGCCGGCGAGATCTAGCTCCGAGCTGCGCTGACGCCACGGCTGACAGCCACGGTCGCGATTCGCCTTGTCGCGTGCCGATGGCGTCGCCCCGCATGCGGGAGTTCGCCCGGCTTTCAGCCGCGCTCGCGATCGCCGTTAGGCTTGCGCGCTGTGATCACCCGGATGTCCGAGCTGTTCTTGCGCACGCTGCGCGACGACCCCGCCGACGCCGAAGTCGCCAGCCACAAGCTGCTGATCCGCGCCGGCTACATCCGACCGATCGCGCCCGGGCCTGTACAGCTGGCTGCCGCTCGGGCTGCGGGTGCTGCGCAACATCGAACGCGTCGTGCGCGAGGAGATGAACGCCATCGGCGGGCAGGAGATCCTGTTCCCGGCCCTGCTGCCGCGGGCGCCCTACGAGACGACGAACCGCTGGACCGAATACGGCGACGGGGTGTTTCGGCTCAAGGACCGCCGCGGCAACGACTACCTGCTGGGCCCGACCCACGAAGAGCTGTTCACCCTGACGGTGAAGGGGGAGTACAGCTCCTACAAGGACTTCCCGCTGCTGCTCTTCCAGATCCAGAACAAGTACCGCGACGAGGCGCGGCCGCGCGCCGGCATCCTGCGCGTCCGCGAGTTCGTGATGAAGGACTCCTACTCCTTCGACGTCGACGACGCCGGGCTCAAGGCCGCCTACCACGCGCACCGCGAGGCCTATCAACGGATCTTCGACCGGCTGCAGGTGCGCTACGTCATCGTGTCGGCGGTGTCGGGCGCGATGGGCGGCTCGGCCTCCGAGGAGTTCCTGGCCGAGAGCCCGGTCGGCGAGGACACCTTCGTGCGGTGCCTGGAGTCCGGCTACGCCGCCAACGTCGAGGCCGTCGTCACCGCGCGTCCGGAGGCGCTGCCGATCGACGGGCTGCCCGACGCGGTGGTCCACGACACCGGCGACACCCCGACCATCGCGACCCTGGTCGAGTGGGCCAACGACCGCCGACCTGGGCCGCACCGTCACCGCTGCCGACACCCTCAAGAACGTCCTGCTCAAGGTGCGCGCAACCCGGTGGGGACTGGGAGCTGCTGGGGATCGGCGTGCCCGGCGACCGCGAGGTCGACGACAAGCGGCTGGGCGCCGCGCTCGACCCGGCCGAGTACGCGCTGCTCGACGACGCCGACTTCGCCAAGTACCCGTTTCTGGTGAAGGGCTACATCGGCCCGAAGGCGTTGCAGGACAACGGCGTCCGCTACCTCGTCGACCCGCGGGTGGTGGACGGCACCAGCTGGATCACCGGCGCCGACAAGCCCGGCCAGCATGTCGTCGGGCTGGTGGCCGGCCGCGACTTCACCGCCGACGGCACCATCGAGGCCGCCGAGGTGCGCGACGGCGATCCGTCGCCCGACGGCGCCGGCCCGCTGGTCTCGGCCCGCGGCATCGAGATCGGCCACATCTTCCAGCTCGGCCGCAAGTACACCGACGCCTTCACCGTCGACGTGCTCGGCGAGGACGGCAAGCCGGTGCGGCTGACCATGGGCTCCTACGGCATCGGGGTGTCGCGGCTGGTGGCGGTGATCGCCGAGCAGCACCACGACGAGCTCGGGCTGCGCTGGCCGCGCGAGGTTGCGCCGTTCGACGTGCACCTGGTGATCGCCAACAAGGATGCCGAGGCGCGCGCCGGGGCCATCGCGCTGGCCGCCGACCTGGATCGGCTGGGCATCGAGGTGCTGCTCGACGACCGGCAGGCCTCGCCCGGGGTGAAGTTCAAGGACGCCGAACTGCTCGGTGTGCCGTGGATCGTCGTGGTGGGACGCGGCTGGGCGGACGGGACGGTCGAGCTGCGCAACCGGTTCACCGGCGAGACGCGGGAACTGGCCGTCGGCGCGGGGCTGGCCACCGACATCACCGTTGCGGTGTCGGGCTAGTCGCCGCCGGGGAACGCCGTGGTGATCGGGTTGGCGCCCAGCACCTGGTTCCAGCGGGCGGCCAGCACCGCGCTCTGGGTCAGCGCCGTCACGCCGAACTTGCGGTCCTCCGGCGTCTGAGCCTGCTCGATGACCGCGCGCCAGGCCACTTCGGTGTCCTTCTCCATGCGCACGGCCAGCCGCGTCGCATCGGTGGGGGTGTTGACCGGCATCGGCAGCTGGTAGCCCGCGGCGGCCACCGGAGCGCTGACCGAGCGGCCGGTGAGCATCGCGATCACCTGGTCGCGACGCTGGCGATGCTGATTCAGCGCGAAAGACACCAGGCTGTTGACATCGGGCTGGCAGTGGGCGGACACGATGCCGTAGCCGTAGATCACGGCGTGTTCGGTTGTCAGCGCGGCGCACAGCGCGGTGTCGGCGGGCGGTGTTGGCCGGTGACGGCTCAGCGGATGTCATGAGGCCGGTCCTCCGAACACCAACGCAACGCTGTAGGAGGCCGTGCACGCGGCGGCGATCGAGCCGAGCAGGCCCGCCCGATAACCCGAAGACGTGGTCGCCAAGTGGCTGGCGCTGGCCGCGGACCCGCGCAGGGAATTGATCACGTCGGACAGCGACGGCGGGGGCGCCGCCGCGGCCGACGTGGTGGGTGTCGGGCTGGTGGTCTGACTGGAGGTGGACGTCGGGTTGACGGCAAGCCGCGCGATCTCGGTCGCCAGCGCCTGCGCGTGTTGGGTGCGTTCGGAGGCGACCTCGGTCAGCGCCGCGCTGACCGGCTTGAGCCGCGGCTGCGGCCGCCGCCGTGGCCAGCTCGCTGTCGCGCCGGGCGCAGTTTCAACTGCGATTCGAGTTCGTCGACCGCCGGCGGTGCGGGCGGCGAACTGCAGGCGGGCACGGTCATCCCGAGCACGGCGAGAGCGGCGCCACCGGCCAGCACCTGCCGCCTGCTGAAAACCGGTCTCGACAACCGGGCAGCGTGCGTGGCACAGCAACATCCTGCCATTGCTGCGCCGGCGCGCCTGGACGCCCCGGCCGTGACGGTGGCTGACCTGGCCGCGATCACGGCTTATACGCAGATTCCTGGCGTATCGTTAATGGCTGGTTCACCCGGAACGCGCTTGGATTACTGCGAACTGGAGGGCTGCCGACCGGACAACTCAAGATGAGGAGCTCGCCGTGGCCATCGGGCTACCGTCGCAGACGCAGGTGATCGAGCTACTCGATGGTGAGTTCGCGCGCGCAGGCTACGAGATCGAGGATGTCGTCATCGATCCGCGGGCCCGTCCGCCGCGGATAACCGTGATTGCCGACGGCGACACCGCACTCGACCTGGACACCATCGCCGCGCTGTCCCGTTCGGCGTCGACCTTGCTGGATGAGGTCAAAAGCATTGAGGGTCAGCTACGTCCTGGAAGTCAGCTCGCCCGGCGTGGACCGCCCGCTGACCAGCGAGAAGCACTTCCGCCGCGCGCGGGGCCGCAAGGTCGAGCTGGCACTGGCCGACGGAACGCAGGTCACCGGTCGAGTCGGCGAGATATCCGACGACACGCTGATGCTGGTGGTCCGCGACGATCGGGCCCGCGACTGGACGGTGCGCCCGGTGCCGATCGATGAGATCGTGAAAGCTGTTGTCCAGGTTGAGTTTTCGCCTCCTTCTCAAGCGTGAACTGGAGTTGGCGGCTGTCGATCGTAGTGCGGAGACGGAGGGCAGAACATGAACATCGACATGGCCGCTCTGCACGCGATCGTGGTGGAACGAGGGATCTCATTCGACGACTTACTCGAGGACGTCAAGGCCGCGGTGCTCAGCGCCTACCGGCACACCGAAGGCCATCAGCCGGACGCGCACATCGAAATCGACCGCAAAACCGGTGCGGTCCAGGTGTTCGCCCGCGAGCTCGACGAGGACGGCGTGGTGCTCAGCGAGTGGGAGGACACCCCGGAGGGTTTCGGGCGGATCGCGGCCACCACCGCGCGGCAGGTGATGCTGCAGCGGCTCCGCGACGCCGAGAACGAGCGCACCTTCGGCGAGTTCTCCACCCACGAGGGCGAGATCGTCGCCGGTGTGGTGCAACGCGACAGCCGGGCCAACGCGCGCGGTTTCGTCGTCGTCCGAATGGGCAGCGAGACCAAGGGGTCCGAGGGTGTGATCCCGGCGGCCGAGCAGGTTCCCGGTGAGGTCTACGAGCACGGCGACCGGTTGCGCTGCTACGTGGTGGGCGTCAGCCGCGGTGCCCGCGAACCGGTGATCACGCTGTCCCGCACCCACCCCAACTTGGTGCGCAAGCTGTTCTCGCTGGAAGTCCCCGAGATCGCCGACGGGTCGGTGGAGATCGTCGCGGTGGCACGCGAAGCCGGCCACCGTTCGAAGATCGCGGTTGCTTCCCGGGTTCCCGGGCTGAACGCCAAGGGCGCCTGCATCGGCCCGATGGGTCAGCGGGTGCGCAACGTGATGAGCGAGCTGTCCGGGGAGAAGATCGACATCATCGACTACGACGAGGACCCGGCCCGGTTCGTCGCCAACGCGCTGTCGCCGGCCAAGGTGGTTTCGGTGACGGTGATCGACCAGAACGCCCGGGCGGCCCGGGTGGTGGTGCCCGACTTCCAGCTGTCGCTGGCGATCGGCAAGGAGGGCCAGAACGCCCGACTGGCGGCCCGGCTCACCGGATGGCGGATCGACATCCGCGGCGATTCGCCCGATCAGCCAGAGGACCACCCCGAGCACGGCGCCACCCACGGGATGGCGCACGACCGCTGACCGGCTTACGTGTCCGACCTCCGTTCACTGGCGCGATTGAGCAGCGCCCAGTCCCGGTCGATCAGCCCGGAAAATTTCGACGGGACGAAGGGCGGCGGTGCCCGGGCCGTGGAGGGCACGGGTGCGGCCTGCGCGGCACACCTCGGCGCGGGCTGGAAGATTTCTCCCAGCGTCGAGATCGGCGGGCACACCACGTTCGAGCTGGCGAACATCGACGGGCCGGCGCTCATCACGCATCTCTGGCTGACCACCGACCACAGCAATTGGCGTGCCCTGGTCCTGCGCGCCTACTGGGACGGCGTAGACCAGCCCGCGATCGAAGTGCCGGTCGGCGACTTCTTCGGCCAGGGCTGGTGCGAGTTCGCGCAGCTGTCTTCCCTGCCCATCGCGGTCAACCCGCACGGCGGCTTCAACAGCTACTGGCCGATGCCGGTGCCCCGGCATGCCCGGCTCACATTGGAGAACCGCGCGCCGCAGACCGCCACCGTCTACTACCAGATCAGCTACGAGATCGATGTGGACGTCACGAACCGACGGTTACCTGCACTGCCAGTTCCACCGCAGCAACCCGCTCGCCGCCGGCAAGCTGCACCCGATCCTGGATCGCGTCGACGGCGCGGGGAAGTACGTCGGCACCTACGTCGCCTGGGGCGCCAACCACCCCGGCTGGTGGGGCGAGGGCGAGGTCAAGTTCTACATCGACGGCGACGAGGAGTTCCCGACGATCTGCGGCACCGGCACCGAGGACTACTTCGGCGGCGCCTGGAACTTCGACGTGCCCGGGCAGGGTTACACCACCTACTCGACACCTTTTGTCGGGCTGCATCAGGTCATTCGCCCGGATGGGCTTTATCGCAGCCAACAGCGGTTCGGCATGTACCGCTGGCATGTCCCCGACCCGATCCACTTTCGCGCCGACCTACGCGTCGACATCCAGGCCCTCGGTTGGATGTCGGGGCGCCGCTACCGGCCGTTGCATGACGACATCGCCTCCACCGCGGTCTTCTACCTGGACCGCCCGTCGAGCCCGCGCCCGCCACTGCCCGACGCCGACCATCTCGATGTGGGCACCGAGCCGATGAGCCCGCCGACGTGACCTGGCGGGACGATCTGCGCGCGGCCGAGTGCGACGGGGCAGAGTTCGGCCACCTGGCGATGCCGCTTGGCGGCATCGGCACCGGTAACCTCGCCATCTGCGCCGACGGCGGTCTGCGACAGTGGCAGCTGCACAACATCGGGAACCACGCCGGCGCGCTACCCGGATCGTTCTTGGCGCTGCGAGTCAGCCGGTGGGAGCCGCCGCTGGACGAGCTGCGCATCCTGCAGGCGTCGCCGCGGGACTCGACGGGGACCCCGCTGGTCAGCGATGACGTGGTGCCGGAGTGGCAACGCGAATTGCTCAGCCGGTATCCCGGGGTGGCCCGCACGACCTTCTCGGGCACCTACCCGATCGCCCGGGTGCGCTACCTCGACCCCGCACTTCCGCTGGACGTCGCGCTGGAGGCGTTCAACCCGCTGGTTCCGCTGGATGTCGACGCCAGCTCCATCCCGGCTGCGCTGTTCACGGTCCGGCTGATCAACACCGACGACCACCCGTTGCACGGAACCCTTGGCGCCGCCGTGCAAAACGCCGTGGGCTGGGATGGCATCACCCCGATCGACGGCGTCCATGCGCCGGGGTACGGCGGCAACACCAACCGGCTGCTGCGCCGCGAGGGCTGGACGAGTGTGGTGCTGGAGAACGCCGCGCTGCCCGACGACGTCCCGGGCGCCGGGCAGATGGTACTGGCCGCCGACGACCCGCGGGCGGCCGCGCTGACCCGGTGGCGGCACACGGACGAGTTCGTCGCTTTTCTGCGTTCGCGGGCGCTGTCCAGCGGCGCGCCGCGGCTGGCCATGGCGGCGGGCATCGCTGACCCACAGCGGCATGCCCCGCAACCGGCGAGCGGCGCCAGCCCGGAGGGCAGCACCTTCAACGCTGGCCTCGGTGTCCCGTTCCTGCTGGAGCCCGGCGAGGCGCGGCTCATCCGGCTGGCGCTGACCTGGTATTTCCCCAACCGGTACGTCAACTTCGAGCAGTTCGGGCCGGACCGGCCGGAGTGGGGGCGCTCCCGGTTCTGGCTGGGCAACCACTACGCCACCCGCTACGCCGACGCGCAGGCCGTGTTCGAGCGGGTGCGCCGAGACTGGTCGACGCTGCGCGAGGCCACCGGCGCGTGGACCGGCACACTGGCCCGCTCTGGCCTGGATGACGCCGCCGTCACGCATTTCGCGGCCCAGCTCGCGACCGTGCGCAGCCCCACCTGCTTTCGCGCCGCGGACGGGCGGTTCTTCGCCTTCGAGGGCGTGCTGGGCGCCTCCAGCGCGATGTGGTCAGGGACCTACGGCGGCTCTTGTCCGCTCAACTGCACGCACGTATGGAACTACGCGCAGGCGCTCGCGGCGGCGTTTCCCGAACTCGAGCGGAGCATGCGCGAGACCGAGTTCGAGATCATGCAGGCGCCGGCAGGCTACATACCGCACCGGGTGCTCGTCCCGACCTACCTACCGCAGCTGTGGGGCGAGCCGATCGGCGGCCCCGACCAGCCGGCGCTGGACGGCATGCTCGGCACCGTCCTGAAGGCCTACCGCGAATACCGCGCTGGTGCAGGCATCGACTGGCTGCGCCGCCACCGGCCCAACCTCACCCGTCTGCTGCATTATGTCGACCGCACCTGGAACGTCGACGGCAGCGGGATGCTCAGCGGCATCCAGCCCAGCACCCACGACATTGACCTCACCGGGCACAACCCGTTCATGGGAACGCTGTGGCTGGCCGCGCTGCGGGCCGCCGAACAGATCGCCCGGCTCCTCGACGACCTCGACGCGGCGGCGGCGTACGAAGCCACCTTCGCCCAGGCCAGCAAGTCCTACGACGCGGCTCTGTTCACCGGCGAGTACTACGTGCAGCGGCTGCTGCCCGGCGAAAACCCCGACTATCAGTGGGGCGACGGGTGCCTGGCCGACCAACTGATCGGGCAGTGGTGGGCGCACCAGCTCGACCTCGGCCACCTGCTGCCCGCCGAGCACGTGCGCACTGCCCTCGCCGCCGTGGTGCGGCACAACCTGCGTCGCGGGTTCCGCGATTTCAATCATCCGTACCGGATGTTCGCCGATGGTGACGATATGGGGCTGCTGGTGTGTGCCTGGCCGCACGGCGGCCGGCCCGCGGTCCCGATCCGGTACGCCGACGAGGTGTGGACCGGCTCGGAGTACCAGGTCGCCGCGCACTGCCTGCGCGAGGGCTTGTATCACGAGGGGCGCGTCGTGCTGGACGCCGTGTGGGGACGCTATGACGGGCGGCGGCGCAACCCGTTCAACGAGATCGAGTGCGGCGACCACTACGCCCGCTCGCTCGCTGGCTGGGCGGCGCTGCAGGCGCTGGCGGGGTTCACCCACGACGCCCCGGCCGGCGCGTACACCTTCCGCCGCCCGGACACCGCCCTGCCGTTCCTCGCCGGCTCCGGTTGGGGCCTGTGGTCGCAGCAGGGTGGCCAGCTCGTCATGGCTTGCACCGGCGGGCAGCTCGACCTGCACCGGCTCACCGTCGTCGGCGGCGCGGGCGAGTACCACGCGTCCGTCGACGGGACGGCCGTGCCGACCCGGTGCACCGACGCAGGCATCGAATTCCCCGATGGCACAAGGCTGATCGCCGCGCAGACGCTCATCCTGGCGGCCCGCTGAGGATTTGGACTGTGAGCGGTATTGCCTGGTAGCACGTGGTGGCGAGGTTGTCGACGGTGCTTTGGTGGTGTTGTCAGCGCGAGCGCAATTGCGGGCACATTCGGGTGGTTCTGACCACTAGTTGGGTGTGGGTAAACTAAGCCGTGATCCAGCGCGAGACTTCGGCCGCTGAGAAAAAGCGCATCGACGCATCGATGGACCGGTGCGGACATGTGTCGGTTGCCGAAAGCGAGAGTTGGCCGTCGAACTGCTTCGAGTGGTGGCTGTGTCGACCGGGAACGGCAAATGCGCCGTGACCGTTGACCCAGCAGGTAATCTTCCGGGGCGGGGTGCATGGCTGCATCCCGATTCCGAAGTGCGTACGAGAAGCGATCCGGCGGCGAGCGTTCGCGCGAGCGTTGCGGATCGCCGGCGCACCGGATATATCAGCGGTGGTCGAGCACGTCGAGCTGTTGGACGCGCCCGATCATCCCGCCAACAGAACAGGTAGCAAAGAACATGAGCACACCGTGAAGTCCCGATGACCATGCGTCATAGCTAAACCCGAGGCGCGGCCTACCACCGCTGTCGCCTCATAGACAGGAGATGTAGTGGCAGGCAAGGCCCGCGTACACGAGTTAGCCAAGGAACTCGGTGTTACCAGCAAGGAAGTTCTCGCCCGGCTGAGCGAACAGGGCGAATTCGTCAAATCCGCATCGTCGACAGTAGAAGCGCCGGTCGCGCGTCGGCTGCGTGAATCGTTCGGCGGCGGCAAGCCCGCGCAGGGGAAGACCGCCGGCAACGGCGCGGCATCTTCGCCAGTGGCCAAAGGCGCCGTCAAAGCCCAGGCGGCCCCTGTGGCCCCGGCAGGGGAGAAACCTGCGCGCGCCCAAACCGGCCGCGCCGCGCGGCGCCTGAGCCGCCCGCACCGCCCTGCCCCGGCTGCTGAACAGCCGCAGGCCGCCCCGGCGCCGACCCCGGCACGCCCGGACCTATGCCCGGTCCGCGCCGGCAGCCCCCAAGCCGGCGGCTCGCACGCCGCGCGTCGGCAACAACCCGTTCTCCTCGGCACAGCCCGTGGAGCGGCCGATCCCGCGTCCGCCGGCCGCCGCGTCCCGGTGCCCCCCGGCCCGGGGCCTCGCGCCCGGGGCGCGTCGCCCGGCAACATGCCGCCCCGTCCCGGTGGCGGTCCGGCGTGGCCAGGGTCGGCCACCGCGTCCCGGCGCACCGCGACCCGGCGGCGTCGGCGGTCGGCCCGGTGGTCCCGGCGGCGGTCGGCCCGGCGGTGGTGGCGGCGGCAACTACCGCGGCGGTGGCGGTGGTGGCGGCGGGCTGTCGGTGCCCCACCCGGGGTGGCGGCGGCGGTTCCGTGGCCGTCCCGGTGGCGGTGGCGGTGGCCGTCCCGGCCAGCGCGGCGGTGCGGCCGGTGCATTCGGCCGTCCCGGCGGTGCGCCGCGGCGGGGTCGCAAGTCGAAGCGGGCGAAACGCGCCGAGTACGAGAACATGCAGGCCCCGGTCGTCGGTGGCGTGCGGTTGCCGCACGGCAATGGCGAGACCATCCGGCTGGCCCGTGGCGCATCGCTGTCGCGACTTCGCCGAGAAGATCGACGCCAACCCGGCCGCGCTGGTGCAGGCGCTGTTCAACCTCGGTGAGATGGTGACCGCCACCCAGTCGGTCGGCGACGAGACGCTCGAACTGCTGGGCAGCGAGATGAACTACGTCGTTCAGGTCGTCAGCCCCGAGGACGAGGACCGCGAGCTGCTGGAGTCCTTCGACCTGACCTACGGCGAGGACGAAGGTGACGAGGACGACCTGCAAACCCGTCCGCCGGTGGTGACCGTGATGGGTCACGTCGACCACGGCAAGACCCGACTGCTGGACACCATCCGGAACGCCAGCGTCCGCGAGGGCGAGGCCGGCGGCATCACCCAGCACATCGGCGCCTACCAGGTGTCCGTCGACCTCGACGGCGACGAGCGGCTGATCACCTTCATCGACACCCCGGGTCACGAGGCGTTCACCGCCATGCGTGCCCGCGGCGCCAAGGCCACCGACATCGCGATCCTGGTGGTCGCCGCCGACGACGGCGTCATGCCGCAGACGGTGGAGGCCATCAACCACGCGCAGGCCGCCGACGTGCCGATCGTGGTGGCGGTGAACAAGATCGACAAGGAGGGCGCCGACCCGGCCAAGATCCGGTCTCAGCTCACCGAATACGGTTTGGTGGCAGAGGATTTCGGCGGCGACACGATGTTCGTCGACATCTCGGCCAAGCAGGGCACCAACATCGAGGCGCTGGAGGAGGCGGTGCTGCTGACCGCCGACGCCGCGCTGGATCTGCGGGCCAACCCCGACATGGAAGCCCAGGGTGTGGCGATCGAGGCGCACCTGGACCGCGGCCGCGGCCCGGTGGCCACCGTGCTGGTCCAGCGCGGCACGCTGCAGGTCGGCGACTCGGTCGTCGCCGGCGACGCCTACGGCCGGGTCCGCCGCATGGTCGACGAGCACGGCGACGACATCGAGGAGGCGCTGCCGTCGCGGCCGGTCCAGGTCATCGGCTTCACGTCGGTGCCCGGCGCCGGCGACAACTTCCTGGTCGTCGACGAGGACCGCATCGCCCGCCAGATCGCCGACCGGCGCAGCGCGCGCAAGCGCAACGCGCTGGCGGCGCGGCTCGCGCAAGCGGATCAGCCTGGAGGACCTGGACTCGGCGCTGAAGGAGACGCAGCCAGCTCAACCTGATCCTCAAGGGCGACAACTCCGGCACCGTCGAGGCGCTGGAGGAGGCCCTGCTGGGCATCCAGGTCGACGACGAGGTGGAACTGCGGGTCATCGACCGCGGTGTCGGCGGTATCACCGAGACCAACGTCAACCTGGCGTCGGCGTCGGACGCGATCATCATCGGCTTCAACGTGCGCGCCGAGGGCAAGGCCACCGAGCTGGCCAACCGCGAAGGCGTGGACATCCGGTACTACTCGGTGATCTACCAGGCGATCGACGAGATCGAGAAGGCGCTCAAGGGCATGCTCAAGCCGATCTACGAGGAGAACCAGCTGGGTCGCGCCGAGATCCGCGCGCTGTTCCGGTCGTCGAAGGTCGGCGTGATCGCCGGCTGCCTGGTGACTTCCGGCGTGATGCGTCGCAACGCCAAGGCCCGGCTGCTGCGCGACAACATCGTGGTGGCCGAGAACCTCACGGTGGCGTCGCTGCGACGGGAGAAGGATGATGTCACCGAGGTCCGCGACGGGTACGAATGCGGTCTGACGCTGACCTACTCCGACATCAAAGAAGGCGACGTCATCGAAACCTACGAGCTGGTCGAGAAGGAACGCGCCTGAGGATGAGTGTCCGACAACCTGAACGCGCGGCATGGCTGACCCGGCCCGGGCCCGCCGGCTGGCCAAGCGGATCTCCGAAATCGTCGCCTCGGCGATCGAATACGAGATCAAGGACCCGGGACTGGCCGGGGTCACCATCGTCGACGCCAAGATGTCCGGCGACCTGCACGACGCGACGCTGTACTACACGGTGATGGGGTCGACGCTGGACGACGAGCCCGATTACGACGGCGCCGCCGCGGCGCTGGAACGTGCCAAGGGCGTGCTGCGCACCAAGGTCGGGGCCGGCACCGGAGTGCGGTTCACGCCCACGCTGACGTTCATCCGGGACACGGTGTCCGACTCCGTGCAACGCATGGAGGAGTTGCTGGCCCGTGCGCGCGCCGCCGACGCCGACGTGGCGCGGGTTCGCGAAGGTGCCAAGCCGGCCGGCGAGGCCGATCCCTACCGGACGCCCGGCGACGACGCGGGCGCGGGCTCCAGTGCAGTGGAGGACGCCGGTGACGACGATCAACTCGAAGACTGACGTAACCGGCGCGGCCGGACGCGTGGACGCCGTCGGAGCCGCTGAGGTGGTGTCCGCCGCCGCCACCGTCGCGGTGGTCTGTCATGTCTATCCCGACGCCGACACGATCGGCGCCGGGCTGGCGCTGGCTCTGGTGCTGGACCGATGCGGCAAGGCCGTCGAGGTCAGTTTCGCCGCCCCGGCAGCGCTTCCGGAGTCACTGCGGTCGCTGCCCGGCGGTCAATTGCTGGTCGACCCCCAGGCCATGCGCCGAGATGTCGATCTGGTTGTGACAGTGGATATTCCGAGCATGAACCGGCTCGGCGACCTGCGCGAAATGGCTGGCACCGGGCAGGAGCTGCTGGTGATCGACCATCACGCGTCGAATCAGCTGTTCGGCACCGTCAACTTCGTCGACGCGTCAGCGGACTCCACCACCATGCTGGTGGCCGAGCTGCTCGACGCGTGGGGCAAGCCGATCGACACCGACGTGGCGCACTGCCTTTACGCCGGGTTGACGACCGATACCGGGTCGTTCCGGTGGGCCAGCGCACGCGCATACCGGTTGGCGGCGCGGCTGGTCGAGCTCGGCGTCGACAACGCGGCGATCAGCCGGTCGCTGATGGACACCCATCCCTTCCGCTGGCTGACGATGCTGTCTCGGGTGTTGGGTTCGGCGCAGCTGTTGCCGGACGCCGTCGACGGTCGCGGCCTGGTGTACGCCGTTGTCGGACACCAGGAATGGCTCGGCGCGCGCTCAGAAGAAGTCGAGAGCATCGTCGACATCGTCCGCACCGCGCAGGAGGCCGAGGTGGCGGCGGTGTTCAAAGAGATCGAGCCACAGCAGTGGTCGGTGTCGATGCGGGCCAAGGCCGCGGTGGATCTCGCTTCGGTCGCTTCGACATTCGGCGGCGGCGGTCACAAGCTGGCCGCGGGCTACTCGGCCACCGGTTCGATCGATGACGTGGTGACGTCGCTGCGCGCCGCTTTGGGCTGACCGGCCCCGCCCTGGGGAGCGGCTGAGCGGCGAGCGGCGATATCGTATACCGACATCGATTATCGATATCTGAAGCGGTGGCGGTGATCTTCTGCGGATCGATCGGCGTGAGTTCCTGAAATTGAGCAGTGCGGCGGTCTTGGCCGGCGGTATGTCGACAGTCGGGTGCGGCCGCGAGGGCGCAGCACCGACGAAGGCGGATTACACGGTGAGGATCGGCCAGGGGCTGGTGGACCTGGCGCCGGACCGGGTCATATCGACGCGACTCTACAACGGCCAGTTTCCGGGTCCGCTGTTGCGGTTCACCGAGGGTCGCCAGGTGGTAGTGGATATCTACACCGACACCGACACACCCGAGCAATTGCACTGGCACGGGCAAATAGTGCCGGTGGACGTCGACGGGTCAGCTGAGGAGGGCACACCGTACATTCCGGCGCGCGGCATGCGCCGGGTCTCGTTCACGCCGGGGCCGTCAGGCTTGCGGTTCTATCACACTCACCTGATGGCGGGATCGGACCTGGCTCTCGGCCAATACAACGGGCAAGTGGGCCCGGTCTATATCGAGCCGAAGCGCAATCCCGGGGCCTATGACCGCGAGGTGTTCTTGACCCTCAAGGAATTCAACCCGTCGTTCAGCCGTGGCGGGGACATGGCGCAGGGCTTTCTGGCCGGTGATGAGATCCCGGAGTTGCGAGCAAAGGGGGAGTCGGCCATGCGGGCGTCGTTGGCCGCCGGCAGCCCGCATGGCTTCGAAGTGGGGTACGAGGCGTTCTCGGTCAACGGCCGGATGCTCGGCCAGGGAGCTCCGATCCAGGTCAAGGAGGGCGAGCGGGTGCTGGTGCACGTGCTGAACGCCAGCGCGACCGAGACTCGCAGTCTCGCCCTGCCCGGGCACACTTTTACGGTGCTGGCGCTGGACGGCAACCCGGTCCCGAAGCCTGCTGACGTGCCGGTGCTGTGGCTTGGTGCGGCCGAGCGTATTTCGGCGTTGGTGCACATGACTGCGCCAGGCGTGTGGGTTCTCGGTGACCTGTCCGATGACGACCGCGACCACGGGATGGGCATCGTGGTGGAATATGCCGGGCAGCGCGGTGATCCGCAGTGGAAGGCGCCGGCGCCGTTCACGTGGGACTACCGATTGTTCGCCAAACCCGAAGCGACCGCAGCGGTGCCCGATCAGCTGATCGATTTGCTGATTCAGAAGCGTAACGCCGAACATGACGGGTTCAACGTGTGGACGCTCAACGGCACCGCGTTCGACGCGGACGCCAGACAGCCGGTGTTCGACCTTCATCGCGGCAAGCGTTATCGGCTCAGGTTCCGCAATGCAACCGACGACATTCACCCGATCCATCTGCACCGCAACACGTTCGAGGTCACCCACATCGCCGGAGCCCCGACGGCCGGACTCCGTAAAGACGTGGTGATGGTGGGCGGTTACCAGGCGATCGACATCGACTTCGTCGCCGACCAGCCCGGCCTGTCGCTAATGCACTGTCACCAGCAACTGCACATGGACTATGGATTTATGGCGCTGCTGCGGGTCACCTGAGCGGCCAGTCGTTCTCGGCGGCCGCACCTGCCGGGCTCACCCCGGGTCGCCCAACACCTCACGTGCCAACTCGGCCAGTGCCTTTCGATCCTCGGCCAACGCCTTGCGTCCGGCGCGGGTAACTCGATACACCCGTCTGGCCTTTCCAGCAACCACCTGCTGCTCGGAGCTCAGCAGTCCGTCCGCCTCCAGCCGGTGCAGGGTCGGATACAACGTTCCGGGGCTGATGTCGTAACCGTGTCGCGCTAGCTCGGTGGTCAACCATGCGCCGTGCACTCCGCCCGCGGCCGCATGATGCAAGATGTGCAACCGCACGGCCCCGCGCTGAAACTCGCGCATTTCCACCGCTTTCACATGATGTGACGAAACCGATATCGGCAGCCGATCTTACCAACTCGCCGGTGCGGCAGATTGAGAGCCGGCGGGAGGCGGATCTCGCGACGACTGCGAAAGAGTTCGCTCACGCTGCTCGGGCCTTGGGCGCACCCGCCGGCCAACGCCGGTCTTGTCGACGTCGGACCGATTCGTTATTGGGCCTCCGAGGGTCACTTCCGCGCTGCAACATCGCGCCGCAGCCAATCAAGGTCACAATGGTGAACTAAGGCCCACGTCGACCCGAAAGGCTGGCAGCAGGATGGTAAACCCAGGTCGGGGGTTCGGTGTCTTGGGGCCGTTGCAGCTGAACGCGGGCGGCGCGCTGGTGCCGTTGGGCGCTCCGAAGCAGCGGGCGGTGCTGGCCATGTTGGTGATGAATCGGAACCGGCCGGTGTCGGTCGACTCGCTGATCAACGCGGTTTGGGACCAGTCGCCGGTGCCGGCAGCACGGACAAGCATCCATTCCTACGTGTCCAACCTGCGCCGACTGCTCGGAGGCGCAGGCTACGACCCGAACAGGGTGCTGGCGAGCGCCCCGCCCGGGTATCAACTCAGCGTTGCTGACGCCGACTGCGACCTCGGGCGTTTCATCACCGAGAAGAACGCCGGAGTCCACGCCGCGGCCGCAGGACGGTTCGAAGATGCCAGCAGCCACCTGTCGGCCGCGCTGGCCGAATGGCGCGGGCCGGTCCTCGATGACCTCAGCGATTTCGCTTTCATCGACACGTTCGCCACGGCGCTGTCGGAGGTCAAAGTGGTGACGCAGACAGCCCTCGCCGAAGCTGAAATCGCATGCGGGCGGGCCGAGCACATGATCGCTCGTCTCGAGGCGCTGACCGCCGAACATCCTTTCCGGGAACGGCTGTGGGCGCAGCTGATCACCGCCTACTACGTCACTGAACGCCAATCCGATGCCCTAGAGGCCTACCGGCGCCTGAAGGCGAACCTTGTGGAAAACCTCGGTATCGACCCCGGCCCGACAATAACGGCCCTGCATGAGCGGATCCTTCGCCAAGAACCCCTGGACACCGGACACAGCGCCCGCACCACCGCCAAGCACAGCGCCGTCGACCTCGGCCCACACACCGTCACGCGCGCCGGCGTCTCGGCGGTCGCCGAACTTCGAGGCAAGGACGGGCAGCGCTACCGGCTGAGAAGTTCTACCCGGATTGGTCGGCGGCCTGACAACGACATCGTTCTCGATGACGACGACGTCAGTCGCTACCACGCCGTCGTCATCGACACTGGAAGCAGTTTCGTGATCAGCGATCTGCGGTCGACCAACGGAGTCCAGGTACAGGGCCGGCGCATCCGAACCACCGCCACCCTGACCGACGGCGACCACATCCGGATCGGCGGCCACGAGTTCACCTTCGAGATTCACCCCCGCTGAGCTGCGCAGATACGCGTGCAGCAGACGCAAGAATTCCGCAAGAATCTCTCCAGACTCCGCCAAGGCCTCTGCTGCACGCTTGTGGTGTCGGGAAAACCAACCGACCCGAGCAGAAGGTAAGGAATCCGAACATGAAGTCACAAAAAGTTTCCAAGCTCCGTGTCGCGGCAGCTGGCCTGCTGACCGCCGTCGGTCTGTCCTTGGTTGGCTCGCTCGCGGCGCCTGTCGCGTCCGCTGCCCCATGGGTGCCGTTCAGTGGACCGCTGCACCCGGCGCGCCACTACGCGGCGGATGTCCTGCGCCCCGTGTGGGCCTTCCACCACCCCATCCGCGCCGCCATGCCCTGATCGCGCAGATCAGCAAACACCGGAATCTGCCCCGTCTCCTCCTCCTCTGAGACGGGGCAGATTGCTGTCGGCTAGCGCCCGATAACCAAGCCGCTCAACGAGATTCCGACGCACGGAAACATGGCTGCTTCATCAGCAACCTCACCGTCGAATCTCTGCGCCGGCGGCGAAAACGTAGTCGATTGTTTCGTTGGCAGCGCGCGATGCCGCCGCCGGCTGGGTCAGGACAAATTCGGGCAGCTCCGCGGATTCGGAGATGCCGAAACGCTGATGTAGCCGCGCGAGAGGTCTCGGCGCCCACCAGTTCAGCGGACCGAGTACCCGCATGAATGCTGGCATCAGCAGCATCCGAACCAGCGTGGCGTCCATCAGGACCGCTAACGGAACCCCGACACCGAACATGCACATGAGCGATACTTTCGCCGCCATCAGCGAGGCGAACGTGACCGCCATCAGTAATGCCGCGGCCGTCACCACGCGGCCAGTGCGGGCCATGCCTAACGCGACGCATTCGGCATTGTCCGCATGCGTCTTTGGTGATGCCAGCCAGAACTCGCGGATCCGCGAGATCAGGAAAACCTCGTAGTCCATCGACAGGCCGAAAGCAATGCAGAACAGCAGCACAGGGACACTTGCCACGAGCGTGCCTGTGGTCGTCGTACCGAACCCACCGAGGTGACCCTGCTGGAAGATCCACACCAACGCACCAAACGTGGCCGTCAACGACAACACGTTGAGCAACAATGCCTTTAGCGGTAGAACAACGCTGCCGGTGAGCAAGAACAGCAGCACGAAGGTGATCACGGCCATGACCGACAGCACAAGCGGTAGCCGCGAGGTGACCGCATTCGAGCTGTCGCGGGTGATCTGCGCCCACCCCGCCATTTGGACGTCTGTGCCACGGGGGGTGGCAACGGCATGCAGCCGATCCAGCTGAGTCTCCGATGCCCGCGAGTACAGCGGCGCGACGGAGTTCACGGTAAAGAAAGCACTACCGGCTTTCCATCCGGCCGGGGCCGAGGGCGGCCCGACCAAAGCCCCGCCGACGTAGGTGCCGACCGGTGAAGACACCGAAGACACATCCGGCACCGTTGAGAGCTCCGCGGCATACAGGCCGAGCTCGCGGGTTGTCACCCCGGCCATCTCGGGAATGACGACGATCACGTCGGTCAACGAATCGACTGGGAAATCCGAACGCAGCGCGTCATCGACCTGCCGCGCGGAGGCCGAGCCGGGCAGTACGCGATCATCGGGATAGCCCCACCTGACCGCAAGAAACGGTGTGCCCAGTACCAGCAATATCGCGACGGTCACGATGATTATCGGAAGTGCATGCCGCATAGCGGCTTTCGTGCAGACATACCAGAAACTCTCTTGTATTCGCCGTTGCGCCGGCTGCGGCCGGCCTAACATTCGACGAATTGCGCGGCGCAGGTCCAGGGAGTCGATCCGGTCACCGAGCAACACGAGCGCCGCCGGGGTCACCGTCACCGAGGCAACGGCCGCGAAAGCGACAACAGCGATGCCCGCGTACGCGAACGACCTCAGAAAGTACATCGGAAACAGCGCCATCGCGATCATTGATAGCGCGACCGTGGTCGCCGAGAACAGCACGGTCCGGCCGCCGGTCGCCATCGTCCGAACCAATGCCTCGTCACGTGCTGTGCCGGCGGCCAACTCGTCGCGGAAGCGACTGACGATCAGCAGTGTGTAGTCGATGGCCAGCGCGAGTCCCATCGCCAGGCTCAGGTTCAACGCAAAGACCGAGACGTCGGTGACGAACGTCGTCGCGCGCAGCGCCGCCATCGAGCCCAGGACCGCCGACACGCCGATAGACAACGGCAGCGTCGCTGCCACAAGCCCGCCGAAAACCCAAACCAGCACAATAAAACTCAGCGGGACGGCGATGGCTTCCATGACTAGCAGGTCTTTTTGCGTTTGGTCGATGCTTTGGACATAGGTGGTCGCCTCACCGCCCGCCTTGACCGTGACGCGGTTGAAGTGCGGCAACCGATGAAGCAGGTCCGTCGCATGCTGCTGCGCGCCGGTCTCACCACCGGTGATGCCGGCGACGATCAGTCCCGTCTTGCCATCCTTGCTAACCAGTGTTCGAGCAGCCCCCGGCGGTGCTGTCCATGCGGACTTGATGTCGGTCATATATGGCTGGCTCTTCAACAGCGCGACCAACTCGGCACCGGCAGTACGTGCCACCGCGCTGTGCACGCCTTCTTCAGAGGTCACGGACAGGACCAGTTGCATGTCGCCGACGCCGAACTTGTCGGCCATCAGTTGCGACGCACGCCAGGACTGCGACGTCGAGTCCTGAAAACCACCGCTGGACAGACTCGTAACGACCGGGATCCCGAAAACAGCAGCGGCGGCAACAATCAGCACCGCGACGGAGAGGATCCGCCGTGGATTGGCGATCGCCGATCTAGCGATTTTCTGCAACATGACAGCACCTTCTGACTAGACCGGAAGTGCGGATTATCGGCGCTGGGCCGTGCGGCGGGGTCGCCCACATGAGTGACGACAGTGACTACGCCAGCGTACCGAGCGGTAGCCGAATTCATCTGCCGTGGAACGGCTCTCAGGCGGCGCGTTCATCAGACGGCGGACCTGCCAGGCGGCCGAGGATGGTCGTTGCCAATGCTTCGATCGAAGGGCCGGCCGCCAGGTCCATCGCGGACAACCGTAACCCCAGCGTCTTCTCCATTCCCGCCACGATCTCCAGAGCCATGATCGAATCCAGCCCGACTTCGTGCAGCGGCTGAGAGAAGTCGATGCGCGCCTCGTCCATTTGCAGCACGCCGGTAACGATCTTGGCGAGCAAGGACTGCACCCGTTCGTGGCGGGCCCCCTCGCTGAGGCCCTCGAAGAGCTTGATCACTTCCCCGCCGGCCTCTTTGGCATTGTCTTCGGCGCTGGCGAGCAACTCAATTCGACGGTCGCCGGCCATCGGCATGGCGAGCCCCGCGACCCGCGACCAGTCGGCCTCCACCAGTGTGAGGCGGTCCAACTTGGAGTGGATCACCTCACGCAGGCCCAGCAGTGCGTCGTCGATATTGACCGCACTGATCCCCATCTGCTCGAGATGCCGGGCGAGGGTTGCATCCCTCGCCACGATCCCCGTCTCGCCGAGCACGCCCCACTGGATCACCGATGCCGGCAGGCCGCGGCTACGGCGAAGCGCACCGAGGGTGTCCAGGAAATTGTTCGCGGCCACATAGTTTGCTTGGTTGCGATTTCCCAACAGCGACGAGATCGATGAGTACAGCACGAAGAAGTCCAGGTCCTCGGTGAGCAAATGCAGATTCCAGGCGCCCTGCGCCTTGGGGCCCAGCACCGTGTCGAGGGAAGCCCGGTCCATCTCGGACGCTGGACGGTCGTCGAGCACCGCGGCGCTGTGGACGACTCCCCGCAACGGCGGCATCGTCGCGGCGATCTCGTCAAGAACCGCTGTGATCTCGGCTCGACTCCCCACGTCGGCCGCGAAGGTGCGCACGGTCACACCACGTTCTTCCAGCTGACGGGCCGCGTTGCGGGCCTCAGGTGTGGACGCGCCGCTACGGCTCACCAGGGCCAGGTGGTGTGCCCCTTCGCCGGCGAGCCACTTCGCCGTCTCCAGCCCGAACCCACCCAGACCACCCGTCACAAGGTACGTCGCGTCCGCCCGGACTGGTTGCGGCGCATCCACCCGCAGCTGCAGTTCCGGATCGGGGATTGCCACGCAGACTTTCCCGATGTGCTTGGACCGAAGCATCAGCCGGAAGGCGTCCTCGATGCGACTCGCGGGGTACACCGTCGTGGGAACCGACCCGAACCTCTTTTCGCCCATCAGGGTGAGCACCTCAGTGATAACGCCGGCCGAGTATTCGTACCTGCTCGCCATCAACCGATCGACGTCCACCGACGCGAAGAGCAGGTTTTCGTTGAACGGGCGCAGATGCAACGCCGCGTCCTGTTCGAAACTCGCCTTCCCGATCTCGATGAAGCGGCCGAACGGTGCCAGGCACGCCATGCTCTTGGTCAATAACTCCCCTGGTGAGAAGTTGAGCACGACGTCCACGCCCTGACCTTTGGTCCAGGCCATCACGTCGTCGGCGAAGTGCACCTCGCGCGAGTGCGTCACCTTCGTGATGCCCAGTGAGCGAAGGTGGTCTCGCTTCTCGTCGGACCCGGCGGTCCCGATGACCTCGGCACCGATCCACTTCGCCAGTTCGATGGCCGCCAGGCCGACACCACCGGTGGCGCCGTGCACGAGCACCGTCTCGCCCGGCTGTAGCCGGGCGATCTTCACCAGGCTGTGGTACGCGGTCACGAATGCGATGACCGCCCCTGCATCCTCCATCGAGACCGAATCAGGCAGGGGGAAAACACTTTTCGACGGGACGATCACGTGCGTCTGGAAGCCGTCGCGGCAGATCGCGTAGACACGCGTGCCGATCGGGATGCCGGTGACGGCGCTACCCACCCGGGAGACACGACCGGCGACCTCCATCCCGATCGTGGTGCCCGTATAGGTGTCCCTCATGATCCGATCAGAGACGATGCCCATCGCCTTGAGGACGTCCTTGTAATTGATCGGAACCAGTTCGGCTTCGATCTCTACTTCGTCGGGGCCGGGTTCGGGTCGTTCGCAGGATACGAAAGCCATGCCGTCCAGGGTTCCTGTGCGCGCCAACTTAAGTGCGTACGAGCTTCCGGGCGTCACGGGGGCGAACTGCGTCTCCACTTCCGGCACGGGATCCACCGTCGACGCACGGTCGAGCCGGGCGCAAAGCAGCTTGCCGTTGCGCAGCGCGATCTCCTGCTCGCCGCCCACCCGGCTCAGCACCTCCAGCAGCTCACCGGTATCCGCGAACGGCTCGTCCAAGTCCACCATGGTGATCCCCAGATCAGGGCGCTCCGATATCAGCGCCCGGCACACCCCGAGGAGCGGCGCGTGTTCGATGGCCGGTTCGTGGGAGTCGCCGCCGACCAGCTCCGCCCGATGGGTGACGACGAAGTACCGGGCCGGCTTGCCCGTCGGCAGCGACTTCACCGTTTGCAACAGCAGATCCGCCGCCCCCGCCCCGTTGTCGACGGGTGACGACCCATCATGCTGGTCCGATGCCCACCGGAGGTCGACAACCGAAACAAGTTCGGACCGTGCGGACAGCTCGTCGAGAGCCGGCTGGATATCCTGCATATTTTTGCCCTCGAAGACCAACCACGAGGCCGACGCATCCGGTGTCTCCTCGAGGGGAGTCCACTTGCGGGTGTAGAGCCGGCGCCGATGGTGATCCTGCCGCGCAATCCTCGGCAGGAACCGGCATGTCAGCCCGGAGATCTGCGCGACAACCGTGCCGTCGGCGGCCAGCAGCGTGATGTCTCCGACGACACCATCCGCGCCGGCCCGGATGACCCGGCCGTGACTGTAGGCGATCGGCGACGATCCGTCGACGAAGTGGATCCGATCGATGCCGACCGGGATCAGATCCCCTCGCGGCCCGCCCTCCACCGATGCGATCAGGCTGTGGAACGCGCCGTCGAGCAGCACCGGGTGCAGGTGATATCCCTGCGCGTCCACCCCGTCGGGCAGCGCCAGGCCGGCGAAGACCTCACCAGCTGTCCGATGCACCGACTGAACGGCCTGGAACTGCGGACCGTAGCGCAGGCCGCGCGTGGCAAGGGAGTCGTACAGCACCTCGGGCGCGCACTGATCGGTCAGCCGCTGCCGCAGCTCGTCCAGGTCGACGCGCTGCGGAGCACGCCCCGCCGAGAACACCTTCGCCCGCACGCACAGCACCGGGTCGGTGCCTTCCCTCTGGCAGTGAATCGAGAGCACGGCCGAGTCGGGCGCGATTGTGACGGCCAACTCTGGGGGTGCAGCCGCGTCAAGCGGCACGGCCACGTTGAGCTCGAGCTGCTCGATGGAGCAAGATGCACTCTGAGTGAGCTCCGCGCGCGCCGCCAGCGCCAGTTCAACGTAGCCCGCTGCGGGGAACAGCAGGGACCCTGCCACCTCGTGATCTTCGAGGAAGGGGAGCGCAGCGAACGACAGGTCCGAGACGAACCGAGGGGGTGAGCCCGGTTCGACATCGGCGATCATCGGATGGCGGTCGTGCTGCACGCGGGATAGGTAGGAGCGCTCACCCTCGTCCCACAGGACGGTCTGCTGCCACGGGTACTTCGGCAGCGGAGTGTACGCGCCGGCGCCGAACAGCGTTTCCCAGTCGATCGAGGCGCCGGCAGAGTACAGCGAGCGCAGCGCGGCGTGCATCGTCTCGGTCTCGTCCGCGCCTCGGGCGAGCGATGCGATCCGGACACCTTTCGCTCCGGTTTCGCCGAGTATGTCGTGGATGGCGGACCCGAGCACGGGGTGCGGCCCGACCTCGAGGAATATCCGGTGCCCGTCAGAGATGGCCGCCTTGAGCCCGTCGGCGAAAAGCACTGTCCCACGGACGTTTTGCCACCAATACGCGGCGTCGTGGCGGTCGTCGCCCATCTTGGCTCCGGTGGCGGTCGAGTAGATGTCGAGCTCGGGACGGGCGGTCTGCAGTGACGCGAGTGAGGCATGGAGCTCGTCGCGGATTTCGTTCATCACCGCACTGTGGTAAGGCACCTCAACCTGCAGGAACTTAGTGAACTTTCCGGCCGCGGTGAGCTCAGCGGCGATGGCCTGCAGCGTGGCCTCGTCACCGGCGAGCGTGACCCCGGCGCCGCTGTTGATTGCCGCGATGGAGACCAGCGGCTCGAAGCGCTGCGTGCACGCCGCCGCTTCATCCGGGTTCAGCCCGACGGCGAGCATCGCGCCGCGGCCGGCGAGCAGCGCCTGCAGCCTGCTCCGGTGGTAAGCGACCCGCATGGTTTCGGGGGTGCTCAGCGCATTCGCGGCATTCGCCGCCCCGAGCTCGCCGACGCTGTGCCCCAGGACGCCGTCGGGTTGAACGCCCCACGAACGCCAGAGTCGGGTCAGCGCGATCTGCACGACCGCATTCGCCGGTTGGGCGACCTCGGTGCGGGCCATCCGTGACAGCCGCTCGTCTGTAAGCATCTCCGCGATGATCGACTTGCCGCTGACCTCGCGGAAGGCTTGGTCGCATTCCTCGGCGGCCTCGCGAAAGACCTTCTCGGACTGGAGGAGTTGGCGGCCCATCGCCCACCACTGCGGGCCCATGCCGGTGTAGACGAACAGCAGTTTGGGCGCGTCCAGCGCGGGTTCGACGGCGCTGGCCGCCTCGGGCGAATAGCTTCTCAACGACTCGATCAATGATGATCGGTTGGCCGTCGGGAACGACGTGCGGAGACGATGGTGGCTGCGATGAAGCGCCGCGCTTCGGCAGTACGCGGCCACGTCTACGTCGGGAGCGGCCAGCGCCTCCGCGTGCTTCTGGGCGAGCTCGTGCAGCGCTTCGGGACTGCGCGCACTGACGACGAGCATCGGTTCCGTGACCGGCTCGGCGGGCACGCCGGGTAGCTCCCCGATCCGGGCGAGATCCGCTGGCGGCTCGGCTAGCACGACGTGGGCGTTGGTCCCGCCGTACCCGAACGAGTTCACGCCCGCGACCAGTCGCCCGTTGCGACGCGACAGGGGCTGCATCTGCGTCGGAATCTCCAGATTGAGCGTGTCGAGGTCGATCGCCGGATTGACATTCGCCAGGTGCAGGTGTGGCGGAACAGCGCCGTGTTTGAGGCACATCGCTGCTTTGAGCACACCCGCGACACCTGCTCCGGCCTCCATGTGCCCGATGTTGGTCTTGATCGAACCGATCGGGCACTTCTCGCCGGCACGCCCGGCGCCCACTACCGTCCCGATCGCGTTGGCCTCGATCGGATCGCCGACGGGAGTTCCCGTTCCGTGTGCCTCGACGTAGGCGACTTCCGAAGGGTCAACGCCGGCCTGCCGGTACGCGGCACGCATCACTGCGATCTGGGCTTCGCCGTTGGGCACGGAGATTCCGTTGGTCCGGCCGTCCTGATTGGTTGCCGTGCCCAGGATTAAAGCGTGCACGCTGTTCCCGTCGCGCCGGGCGGCTGAGAGGGGTTTGAGCACCAGCACCGCCGCGCCCTCTGCGCGCACGTAGCCGTCGGCGTTCTCACTGAAAGCCTGGCAGCGCCCTGTCGGCGATAGGAAGTGGCCCTTGGCCATCGTGATCTGGGTTTCCGGTTTCAGCAGGACGTTCACGCCACCTGCCAACGCGGCGTCGGACTCGCCCGACCAGATGCTTTGGCAGGCTTGGTGAATAGCGACCAACGACGACGAGCACGCGGTGTCCAGCGAGACACTCGGCCCGCGCAGATCGAACAAATACGACAGGCGATTGGACAGCATCGTCAGCGTGCCAGCAGTCGCACTGTGGGTCGAGATTCGGGTCCGGTTTTGCGCGTCCGCACCGATGAACATCCGGTCCATCATGAACCCGCCGATGAAAACTCCGGTCTGCGCGCCGGCATGGTGGCCTGGGGGTTCCCCCGCGTCCTCGAACGCCTCCCAGCTGCACTGCAGCAGTAACCGCTGCTGCGGATCGAGGATCGCCGCCTCCCGGGGCGGGATCCCGAAGAATGCGGCGTCGAACGCCTTGGGATCCTCGGTGAGCATGCCCGCCTTCTGTACGTAACTGCGTCCCGGCGCCCTACCGGTGGGATCGAGGAACTTCTGTGGGTCCCAACGGCTTCCGGGGATGTCAACCACGCAGTCGCGGGCGTCGAGCAGCGCTTTCCACAAATCGTCGGGATCGCTGATGCCATCCGGCAACCGACATCCGATGCCCACGATCGCGATAGGTTCGCGGGCCCACGGCTCGGTGACCACCGGCGCGTGCCAGCCAGTCGCCGCGGTAGACCGAAGGCCATCTCGGAGGTGGTCGCGCGGTGGCGGCGGCGCAAGTCGAGGCAGAACCTCCTGTTGCGTGGCGCAGGCAAGTACCTCAGGTAAAGACGATGTTGGTTTCACGGGGCTTCTCCCTAGTGGCGACCGAAATTTCAGCGGTCAAAACGGACGACGGCAGACCATGGCAGGTACGCGAGTTTGCGTGGGTTGCAGTCGGGAATGTGGGCCGTGGGGCGCAACAATGTGGGCATTCGCTTCCAGCGTCCGGCGTATCTGTGGATGGTGCGTATGGTGCCTACCGACCATCCGCACCGTTCGAAGAACGCGACCCCGTCCCTCGGTTCAAACGTCATGGGCGCCTTCTCCAAGCTGGGCATTTGCCGCATCATTTCCCGAACGATCAGCGGTGCGATGAGATCGGTAATCCATCCGCTGATCTCGTTGCGGCGCAAGTCATCTGCGAGAGCCCCTACCTGCTGTTCGCTGAGATAGAGCAGCAGGCCTTCGGTGATGACCACGGCGTTGCGGGCGCCGCTGGTCGCGTCTGCCAAGAAAGCTGCGCGACTGCGTGCGTCTGCGAGATCGACAGCGACTCGGGACAATTGGCAACGGGGAGTTGCGCCGGTCAGCAGCCGCTCTTTCTCGCCAACGATTTCGGGGAGATCGGCTTCAATCCATTCGAGCCCTGTCGGTAGATCGAGGCGATAGGGGCGGGTGTCGAAGCCGGTCGCCAGGTTCAGCACGCGGTCGCAACCGTTCCTGACCGATTCGACGACGAGGTCGTCGATCAGCTTGGTGCGGACGACCCACCACCAGCCGCTGCGCACCAATCGCGGTGTGGCTGCGGCGATCGCGCGGCCACGGTCGCCGGCAAGAGTGTCAGCGAAAGGGTCCTCGAATAGTGCGTCCGGCCGCGCGGTTTCCGCAGCCCGGTAGGCCGCCATCCAGCGTGCCGTATCAGATACGTTGGAAATCAACAGCGCCGATGTGGCTGACTCCTGCGTCGAAGTCGCCGCAACTGCCACGCCTGAACCTCGCTCAGTGCGCATGTCAGGAGGCCTTGCGGTTGAGCACGTTTTGCAGGCGGACATGCCCGATTGCGCATTCGTGACCGCGCGCGTCGGTGATGACCACCCGCCACAGCTGCTGGCTGCGGCCACGGAAGACGGGCGTGGCGTCAGCGAATAACACACCATCGCGGACGCTGCGGAGGAAATCGGTGCTGTTGTTGACACCCACCGCGTGGCCTTCGCCGTCGAGCAACAGCGTGCCGCCCCAACTGGCGACGCTTTCTACGATCGCGCAGTACATACCGCCATGAACTATGCCGCCCGCTTGGCGCAGCTGCGGGCCGACCGCGACCGTGGCACTTACATGCTCGGCGGTGGTCTCGGTGAATTTCAGCCCGATATGCCCCTCCAAGTTCAACGCCGTAACCGCGTTGAGGTCCGCGGGTGCAACTGTGTAGTTGCATGATTCCGTCGCTAGGTTGGACATGAAACTGGCCCTTCGTTCGTGTTTGACCGTGAAAGGCTGGCGTTTACCAGCCAGAGAGCCAAACTAGGAAAGGTCGGTTGGCCAGGGCACGAGTAGTCCAATACTTGTGTTGCGCATCACTTCACGCGGGGTGCGAGCAGCGGCGTATGCCGCAAGTCGGGGTTGCGCTACTTAATTAGGTGGCGGTGAGTCACCGTCACGCCGCATAACTCCTCGTCAGCGCACCTGCGAGCGACCCCGCTCGAGCACCGCTTCCCGGTTGGCGGCGATGTCGTCGCCCGAGGTCCGGAATTGCCTGGCCGCCATCGCTTCCAGCCACAGGCCCTCGCTGGTTTGCGATTCGTCGATCCGGTGGTAGGACGCCAGCAGGGCCCGCACCGCGCTCTGGTTGTTGCCGACGATGCTCGCCGCCACCTCGCGTGCCGCGGTCAGCAGCCGCTCATGTGGCACCACCTCGGTGACCAGGCCGGCCCGCAGCGCATCCTGCGGCGGACAGGTAGTCGCCGGTCAGGCTCATCCGGCGGGCCACTCCGACACCGACTTTCTGCGGTAGCCGCACACTGAGCCCCCACGTCGGCAGCAGACCCACCCGGGCATGGGTGTCGGCGAATCGCGCGTGCTCCGACGCGATCAGGATGTCGCAGTACAGCGCCAGCTCCAGCCCACCGGTGACGGCGGCGCCGTTGATCGCGCCGATCACCGGCTTGGTCAACGGTGGCCAGCGCGGCGAGATGTCCGGTAGCGCCGACTGCCCGCCCAGCTCTTTGAGGTCGAGCCCTGCGCAGAACACCGGATCGCTGCCGGTCAGGATGACGACGTCGACGGCGTCGTCGGTTTCGGCCTCGGCCAGGGCCGTGAAAAACCGGTCCCGCAGAGCGGCCGACAGCGCGTTGCGCGACTGCGGTCGGTTCAGGGTCAGGGTGCGCACCCGCTCGTCGGTGTGGATCAACAGGATGTCGTCAGTCATAAGCGCCATTCCTCCTCATCGCTGCGCTCTGCATCGTCGTCGGCGCGGGTCATGAGCGCTACCGTAGTCAGGCCGGTTCGCCGCACGTCGACCGGCTTATCGTTGAGGGATGTGCCGGAACATCACCGAACTGCGCGGGCTCGAGCCGCCGGCGACCGCCGAGGAGATCGCGGCGGCGGCGCGGCAATATGTGCGCAAGGTCAGCGGCATCACCCATCCCTCGTCGGCCAACGCCGAGGCGTTCGAGGCGGCGGTGGCCGAAGTCGACAGCGACGACGACACGGCTGTTGGGTGCGCTGCCGCCGCGCCGCCAGCCTCCGAAGACCTCTCCGCCGTTGCGTCGGCTGGCGATGAAATGACGCAAGCCGCCACGGTGCCCGCGCTCAAGGAGTGGAGCGCGGTGGTGCACGCGCTGCTGGACGGCCGGCAGTGGGTGCTGTTGCGTAAAGGCGGGATTGGCGAGAAGCGCTTCGAGGTGGCCGCCCGCGAATTCATGCTGTTCCCGACGGTCGCGCACAGTCACGCCGAGCGGGTCCGGCCCGAGTACCGGGACCTGCTCACAGCTGCGGCCGCCGACAGCGCCGACGACCGCTTCGTGGTGCGGGCGGCAGCGAAAGTCGTTGCGGCACTGCCGGTCAACCGGCCCGACAACATCGAGGCGATCGAGGACCTGCACATCTGGACCGCCGAGTCGGTGCGCCAGGACCGGCTGGACTTCCGTCCCAGACATCGGTTGGCGGTGCTGGTCGTGCAGGCCATACCGTTGGTCGAGCCGGTGGAACTGCCCCGCACTCCCGACTACGCCGGTTGCACTCAGCTGGGTGGAGCTGCCCGTGGCGGCCCCGTCGATTTCAAGCTGGGCGCCCCGGTGCACGATGAAGCGTCGCTACGCGAGTCGCCGCGCGCGTCCGTGACGCCGTCGGCTGACGTTTGGAGTCTGGTCGACGAGCACCGCGCCATCCGGCCGATCGCCGATGGTGCACAGCGCAGTGGCCTGGCTGGCTGCCGTGAGTCGCACCAGCTCGGCCAGCTGCGCCGGAGCATCGCATTGCAGATAGTGATCGGCGGTCGGCAGTATCCAATAGCGGTTGCGTCCCGGGCTTGTTCCTGAGGAATTCCTGCCACACGAAGTTGGCGACCCGGACGGGGGAGACGTTGTCGTGCAGTCCCCAAACCAGGCTGGTGTTGACATCGCTCGTGGAAAGCGCTGTGAGCCAACTGGTTTCGTCGGCAGCACGTTCGTGCAGGTATTGGATCGTGTCCGGCAGTACCCCGATCCCGTCGTTGTGCGCGAAGCATTGGCCAGGGCCGGCGATCTCGGGATCGGCGGGCGTTCGGCGCGGCATGAACGTGGTCGCTCCCATGCCGGCGGCAAGCATTTCGGGCGTCGTCGCGGCCGCTGTGGCCGCGCGCCATCGCGGGGTCCAGAAGCGCGGTCTGGAACGCCGTCAGGTTGGCCAGCGGCAGGTAGATGTTGGCATTGGTCAAGATGACTTCGGTAGGCGCGTTTCCCTGATCCTGCGCCGCGAGCATGGAAAGCGCGATCATGCCCACGCTGGTGCCGCGGTCATGGGTCAGCATGGTGTACCGCTGCAGCTGCCACACATTGGTGATCGCGTGGATCAGCAGCCGCGCATCGTCGTACAGCGAATACACATACGGCGCGGGCGGCTTGTCCGAGAGCCCGTAGCCGGGGAAGTCCAGCAGGAAGATGTCGAACTCGGCGCTCAGCTCGCGGGTCAGCGCGAAGTAGTCGATGCTGGCCGTCGGGAAGCCGTGCACGCACACCAGTGCCGGCGCGCCCGGTGTGCCGCAGCGGCGGGTGAAGACGGTGACTTCGGCTTCGTCGTTCGCCGCGGTTGTTGACCGCCAATGGATTTCGGTTCCGCCGCTTCGCCAGTCATCGAAGATGTCCATGGGTTAGCTGGGTTAGCGTGCCGACCGGCAACACCATCCGGGAAGTGCCGAAGTGCACCTCATGGGTGGACGGCTTGAGCCGGCTGCCGGTCACCGTCGCCTCGCCGGTCCCGAGGTTGCGGGTGTAGCGAGGATGGCTGCCGCCGGCAATCAGCACGCGGATGCGTGACCCGGCGCGGAACCGGTGGGCGATCGCATCGAGCTCGAGCCGGACGGAGTCCGTCGCGACGGCCAGCCGCCGATAGCCGTCGCTGACATTCCGGGAGCGGCCCTTGGCGTCGACCTCGCTGAGCCGGACGAACACATCGACATGGGGATTGTCGGAGGTATGCGCCAATTCGGCGACCGGGTTGCCCTGGACGCACAGATCGTGGTCGAGCACCTCGGTGGTGAAGCTGAGCACGTCGCTGCGGGCGGCCATCGCGGTGTCGTCCCGGTTACCGCCGTCGGGGGACAGCAGTCGACCGCCGATGGTCGGCGTCGGGTCGGCCGGGTCATAGCGAAAGCTCACCGAGAAACCCGCCGACGACGGCGGGGTGTCGGTCAGGCCGCCGCCGGGCTGCAGGTACAGCGCGTGCTCGGTGGTGGCCGGCGGCCAATCGGGCCGCTCGCGCCAGCCTTCGCCGGCGACGAAGAACGCGAACTCTGCCGCATCGCGATTCGGCCGGGCGGCCGCCGAGGTGGGTGTCCAGCCAGTCCTGGGTTTCCCCGGCGATGGTGCGCAGACCCTGCACAAGCAGCTGGGTGTGCGTCCACGGCCCCATGGTCAGCGCCACGTCGACGCCCCGGTCCCGAAGGTGCGCGTACTGCTGCAGCGTCTGCTGCAGGAACAGGTCTTGCCAGCCGCCGATCAGCAGCACCGGCACCTGCACCCGGTCGAGTGCGGCGCCGAATCGCATCGCCTCCCAGAACGGCTCGTTGTCATCGGGATGGTCCAGCCACGACTCCCACCACGGCGCGCCCGTGCCCAGCAGCTCCCGGCCGGCCGCGCCCAGCGGCAACTCGCCGGCGGCGCGCACCACGTTTTTCTGGGCTGTCAGCTGGCGGATGCCGGCGCGGATGCGTCCGGGATCTTCTTGACGAGCAACCAAATAGCTCCAGCCGAGGAAGTCGTTGACCGTGAACGAACCAGTGCCCCAGGCCGACTCGCTGAAATCATGAGGACCGGCGGTGATGACCGCCGCAGCCAACTCGGGCGGCGGATCCTGCAGCAGCGCCCACTGGGTGAACCCCAGATAGGAAATCCCGATGGTGGCGAAGCGACCGGTGAACCACGGCTGCTGACGCAGCCACGCGACCGTGTCAGCGCCGTCGGCGGCTTCGTGTTGCATGGGTGTGAAGGCTCCGCCCGAGCCGAATGTCCCTCGCACACTCTGCAGCAACACCCGGTAGCCGCGGGCGGCGTGCAGCGCGGCGAACATCAGCGAAAACGGAAACCCACGGCCATACGGTCCGCGCAGCAGCAGCGTGCCGACGGGTTCTCCGGCGGGTTCGTAGTGGTCGGTGACCAGTTCGACGCCGTCGCGCATCGGGATCGCGACCCTGCTGACCGTGTACCGGTTGGTCGGTCCAGGCAGGCGCAACATCCGGCCGAGGGCACGGCCGGCGAATCGTCTGGTCAGGGTGCGCAGCGCCGACCCTGCGGGCCGGGCGGAGGTGGTCGTCACGGCATCAGGTTATGCCGCGACCCGACGACGCGGGCTCAGAACTTGTAGTACGGCGAAAGCTCGTTTGCCCGCTGCAGGTTGGTGGACGGGCAGTCGACCTCCGGGCTGGAGTAGACGGTCGAGTAGAACAGCGACTGCTGGATGACCCCGTAGCTGGTTTTGAAGGCAACCATGCAGGAGAAGTACCAGTAGCTGTTGTGGTAGGTGGGCTTGAGGTTCCACCACTGTGCGGCGCGGTGGCCGTTGACCGTCGTCTCGACGGCGTCGGCCGGCAGCGACTGGTCGTAGTTGCGCCAGATGATCGGCTCGACGGCCAACTGGTAGTTGCCGGCGTCGTAGTGGCAGCGCAGGCCCTCCTGAGGCTCCGGCGGGGTGAAGGCCAGGCCCAGCCGCTGGACGACGTCGAACGGGATGTCCCTGCACGGGTCGAACGGGCTGGGGTCGGTGGTGGCCACGATCGGGCTCTTCATCGTCGTGGGCGGATCCATCGGTACGGCGGTGGACCGCAGTTGCACCTTCGGGGCGCCGACATTGGTCGGCGGTGCGCTCTGCCACACCACCACCACCGCTGTGACCAGGGCACCGAGCGCCGCGAACAGTCGGAGCTTGGTGACCATCCCACCCCCTCAAGTTGGTCGGCCTTTGCGGGGAGTTTACAAGTCGCATCCGCGCGATCACAGCGGAAACAAGAACCTGTTCTAGTGCTGCGGCGGAGTGTTTGCCGACGGGCCGTTAGGCTGGGGAGTCGTTGGCAACTCAGGAGTCGACGACCGCGCGGCAGCCAACGCTGTGGGCAGTGTCCGACTTGCACACCGGCCACTTGGGCAACAAGCCCGTCACCGAATCGCTGCACCCGTCGTCGCCGGATGACTGGTTGATCGTCGCCGGCGACGTGGCCGAGCGCACCGACGAGATCCGCTGGTCGCTGGATCTCCTGCGGCGCAGGTTCGCCAAGGTGATCTGGGTGCCCGGCAACCACGAGCTGTGGACCACCAACAAGGACCCCAAGCAGATCTTCGGACGCGCACGCTACGACTACCTGGTCAACATGTGCGACGAACTGGGCGTTGTGACCCCCGAGCACCCGTTTCCGGTGTGGACCGAGCGGGGCGGCCCGGCCACCATCGTGCCGCTGTTTCTGCTGTACGACTACACGTTCCTGCCGAAGGGCGCGACCACCAAAGCCGAGGGCCTGGCAATAGCGCGAGAACGCAACGTCGTTGCGACCGACGAGTTCCTGCTGTCACCCGAGCCGTACGCCAACCGCGACGCCTGGTGCCGTGATCGCGTGGTCGCCACCCGCAAGCGGCTCGAAGACCTCGACTGGATGACGCCGACGGTGCTGGTCAACCATTTCCCGATGGTGCGTGAACCTTGCGATTCGCTGTTCTATCCGGAGTTCTCGCTGTGGTGCGGAACCACCGAGACCGCCGACTGGCACACCCGTTACAACGCGATCTGTTCGGTCTACGGCCATCTGCACATCCCGCGCACCACCTGGTATGACGGGGTCCGCTTCGAAGAGGTCTCGGTCGGTTACCCGCGGGAGTGGCGGCGGCGCAAGCCGTTCAGCTGGCTGCGCCAAGTGCTGCCCGATCCGCAATACGCGCCCGGCTATCTCAACGACTTCGGTGGTCATTTCGTCATCACCCCGGAGATGCGGGCACACGCGCAGCAGTTCCGCGAGAAGCTGCGCCAGCGGCAGTCACGATGACGCTGAGCAAACTGATGTCGTCGGTGCTGCCCGGCACCGGGGCGTCCGTCGAGAACCTGGCATCCGCCGAGCTGTACTCCGACCCGCCCGGGCTGTCGCCCATGCCCGACGAGGAGCCGTTGATCGCGCGGTCGGTGGCCAAGCGGCGCAACGAGTTCATCACCGTCCGCTACTGCGCTCGTCTCGCGCTGGGCGAACTCGGGTTTCCGCCGGTGCCGATTCTCAAGGGGGACAAGGGCGAACCCTGCTGGCCCGACGGCGTGGTAGGCAGCCTCACCCATTGCGCGGGCTACCGAGGTGCGGTGGTCGGTCGCGGCGCGGCGGTGCGCTCGGTGGGAGTCGACGCCGAGCCGCACGACGTGCTGCCTGACGGCGTGCTCGACGCGATCAGCCTGCCGGCCGAACGGATCGAGATGGCCGTCCTGCCGGCCGGTGTGCATTGGGACCGAATCCTGTTCTGCGCCAAGGAGGCAACGTACAAGGCATGGTTTCCGCTGACCAAACGCTGGCTGGGATTCGAAGACGCGCACATCACGTTCGACGTCGACGGCTCCGGTACCGCAGGCAGTTTCGAATCGGTGATCCTGATCGACGGCGCCACGCCGTCGGGTCCGCCGCTGACGTCACTGGCCGGAAGATGGTCGGTCGAACAGGAATTGGTGCTGACGGCGATCGTACTATGAACGCGGGCCTCGTCATCGTCGACAAGCCGGCCGGAATGACGAGCCACGACGTCGTCGGGCGCTGCCGGCGCATCTTCGGCACCCGCCGGGTAGGCCATGCCGGAACGCTGGACCCGATGGCCACCGGCGTGCTGGTGATCGGGATCGAGCGCGCCACCAAAATCCTGGGGTTGCTGACCCGCGCCTCGAAGTCGTATGCGGCCACCATCCGACTCGGTCAAACCACCTCCACTGAAGACGCTGAAGGTCAACTGCTGCAAGAGGTTTCGGCCGAGCACCTGACCGACGCGGCCATTGCCGACGCCATCGCCGGATTGCGTGGCGACATCATGCAGGTGCCCTCAACGGTCAGCGCGTCAAGGTCGGCGGCCAGCGAGCCTACAAGCTCGCCCGAGAGGGTCAGGCCGTCGAACTGGCCGCGCGGCCGGTGCGCATCGACCGATTCGAGATGCTCGCCGTCCACCGCCACGGCCGACTGGTTGATCTCGACGTCGAAGTCGACTGTTGGTCCGGCACCTACATCCGCGCCCTGGCCCGCGATCTCGGCGACGCGCTGACGGTCGGTGGTCACCTGACCGCGCTGCGGCGCACTCGCGTCGGCCGGTTCGGTTTGGACCAGGCGCGCTCGCTCGACGCGCTTGCTGAGCGACCACAATTGAGCTTCACCCTCGATGAGGCTTGCCTGCACGTGTTTCCGAGCCGCGAGCTCACCGCCGAGGAGGCTGACGCGGCCGCCAACGGCCGCGCGCTGACGCCGGCCGGCATCGACGGCATCTACGCCGCGCAGGACACCGACGGCCGGGTTATCGCGCTGCTACGTGACGATGGCCCGAGGACGAAGTCGGTGGTCGTCATCCGGCCGGCCACACTGTAATTCGAACGCGGCGTCAGGGCCGCTCACGCGTCGGTTTGATGCCGTCCAGCGCCCGCTCGGCCTGGTCGACTTCGCGCAACATCACCGATGCCGCGGCGTCGTCGAACGCGACCTGTTGCAGATGAGTCAGCAGAGCGCTCACCAGTCGGCGGCCTCGCCCCGCGTTGTCGGCGAGCGAACCCCAGTCCGGCGCAGCGAACTTCGACGACACAAACGGCTCCCACACGTCCTCGGCGTAGGCCCGCAGGATCACGTCGGCGATCGAGCGTTGGTGGCCGCGGACGTCGACCAGCGTGGCGACCAAGCGTTCCAGCGACACGCCCACACCGGTAAGGCCTTCGATCAAGTCCAGCGCCTCGGCGTCGCGTACCGATACCGGGTCGCCGTCGGCGTCGGCGATCAGGCCGAGTTTGGCCAGGTGCGCTGCGGCGCCGGCGCCGAGTCGGTGATCGAGCTCTGCTGGGCTGACGGTGGTCGGGCCTGCGGTGCTGAACGGGGCGAGCACTTCGGCGGCCAAGTGCCGGATGTCGCTCTCGCTGCCGGTGCCGGTGTCGATCATTCGCCGGATCAGATCGAGCGGGAAGCCCTCAGAGTGCAGTTGCTGCACCCGTCGGATCCGCGCGACGTGCTCGTCGGAGTAGATGCCGATCCGCCCGCGGCGGGTGGGTGGTGGCAGCAGACCCTGGCGTTGCCACTCCCGGATGTTGCGCGAGGACATGGAAACGCGCTGGGCAAGCTGGTCGATCGTCATCTCCATACGACGAAGATCTTAACCCCATTGTCTGTTACAGAAATAATTGTTACGGTCGCGCTTGCATCGGTTGAGCGAGTCCGGCGGGCGGATGGAGGAACCGTGACCCTCAAGAACGACATCCGGTTGGCAACCTCGGTGGCCAAGCCCGTCGCGGACAGTCTCTACCTCAACATCACCACCGATCTGGGCGCCAAGCTCAAGCGCCGCGACTATCCCGGCGTCTACGAGACGTCGTTCGACCCGTTCGATCCGGCGACCGCCGCCAACCCGTACCCGGGCTACGCCGAGTTGCTGGCCGGCCCGCGGGTCCGGTACAACCGCAAGCGCAACATCTTCATCCTCAGCCGCTATGACGACGTGCGCGCCGCGGCCCGCAATGACGCGCTGCTGACGAACGCCGAAGGCGTGACGCGGTCGCGGTTCCAGGTGCCGGTGCTGCTGAATATGGATCCACCGCGTCACACCGAGTTACGACGCAAGGTGCAGCCGGCGTTCGCGCGCGGAGCGCTGTCCGGCTGGCAGGAGACGGTGGACCGGCTGACGCACGAACTGGTCTCCGAGCTGCTGGCCAACCCGGGTTCCGATGTGGTGCAACGCCTTGCGGTGCCGATGCCGATGCGGATGATCGCGCACATCCTCGGCGTCCCGCCGAAGGACGAGGACTTTTTCCGGTATTGGTCCAACGAGACCGTCCGGGTGGCCAACATCCAACTGACCGCGAAGGGGTTGTGGCAGATGCTGCCCACCCTCAACGGCGTGCGCCACCTGCATTCGTACTTCTGCCGCCGCATGAAGAGTGGCGAACTGTTGGCGGGCGACGCTCTGCTGGGCCGGTTGGTCGCCACCGCGGGCGACGGCGAGATCAGCCGCGACGAGCTGTTCTACTTCGCGTTGCTGCTCCTGCTGGCCGGCAACGAGACCACCACCAACCTGCTGAGCACGATGTTCCTGACGTTGTCGGAAAACCCCGATCAGTTCGAGCGGATCCGGCAGGATCCCGACGCACTCCTCGGCAGCGCGATCGAGGAACAGCTGCGGTTCTCGTCGCCGATCCAGGGCTTCTACCGCACGGCGAACACCGCTTACCGGGTGGGCGACGCCACCATTCCGGCCGGCGCACGGGTGGCGCTGCTGTGGGGTGCGGCCAACCGCGATCCACGGCAATTCGACAACCCGGACGCTTTCGATGCCGCACGAAATCCGTCCCATGTCGCGTTCGGCTCGGGTATCCACCTGTGCCTGGGCGCGAGCCTGGCGCGGATGGAAAGCAGGGCGGTGCTGCGCGAACTCGTCGAGCGCGTCGAACGCATCGACATCATCGGCACACCGAAGTGGACCACCAACAGCTCACTACGCGGTCTGGCCCGCATGCGGGTAGCGCTGCGCTGATGCGTCGCGCACCGCGGATCGTCATCGTCGGCGCCGGGATGTCCGGGCTAGCTCAGGCGATTCTGCTCGACCGCGCGGGATTTCACGACGTCACCATCCTGGAGAAGGCCGACCGCCCCGGCGGAACCTGGCGGGACAACCGCTATCCGGGACTGACCTGCGACGTGCCGTCGCATCTTTACCAGTACTCCTTCGACTTGAATCCGTCCTGGAGCCGGCTGTTTTCGCCCGGCCCGGAGATCGAGAACTACTTCGTGCAATCTGCACGGCGGCACAACGTCGAACGAATCATCCGGTATCACACCGAGGTTGTCGACGCCCACCACACCGGCCTGTGCTGGCGGCTCACCACGCGTGACGGAGACACTCTCGACGCGGACTTCGTGATCTTGGCGACCGGCTTCTTGCACCGGCCGCGCATGCCCGGATTCGACGGCATGAGCGACTTCGCCGGCCAGATGGTCCATTCGGCACGGTGGAGCGATGACATCGACGTTTCCGGCAAGCGGATTGCCGTCATTGGCAACGGCTCCACCGGCGTGCAGCTGATATCGGCGGTCGCCGGAGTTGCGGCTCACGCCACGCTCTTCCAACGCACACCGCAATGGGTGGCCCGGCTGCCCAATCCGCCGATACCGCCGGCCGCGCGTGCGTTGATGAGCCGAAGCCCGTTGCTCAGCAGGGCATTGCGGCGTGCCGAATACACATTGTTCGAGATTTTCAGCGTCGGACTCACCAGTCCCGGCTTGCGACGTCGTTTGGTCAACCGGGTATGCGAACGCAATCTCGCTTCGGTCGCCGATCCAGCGTTGCGCGCCAAGCTGACTCCCAACTACCGACCCGGATGCAAGCGGTTGATCATCCACCCGGACTTCTACCGCCAGGTGCAGCGCTCCGACGTGAGCGTGGAGACGACGGCGATCGACCGCTTCGAGGAGCGTGGCATCCGGACTGTGGACGGCCATCTTCACGACGCCGACATTGTGGTGATGGCAACGGGTTTCAACGCCCACGACTATGTGCGTCCCGCGACGGTGCGCACTCACGACGGCCACACGCTCGACGACGTGTGGTCGGCGGGTCCCCGTGCGTACAAGAGCGTCGCCGTCCAGGGCATGCCGAATCTGTTCATGCTGCTTGGTCCGCATTCGCCGATCGGGAATTTCTCGCTGGTGCAGGTCGCCGAGGCGCAGGCGGCGTACGTGATCAACTGGATAACGCGCTGGGCTGCGGGGGAGTACGACACACAGCGTCCCACCGCCGCTGCCGTCGAGGGACACGTAGAACACATTCGACGTGGGTTGCCCGGCACGGTCTGGACGACCGGCTGCAGCAGCTGGTATCTGGGTAGCGACGGACTGCCGGAATTGTGGCCGTATCACCCACAGGATTACTTGCGGCTGCTCAAAGCGCCGGATGACCAGAGTTACATCATGGAACGCGGCAAGCAACGAGAGCCCGCTGCATCGGAGGCTGCTATCTGATCTGTCGACGCCACGACTGAATTTTGCGACTAATGGGGTAGCATTACGTTCTCGACGGAATGTATATCTACCCGGAAGGTGCGTGCAGTCGGGAATGGCGGCGGAAGTCAACGGACAGCGCGTTCGGCGAACGCAGGCGGAGCGCACTGCGGCCATGCGAACGCGGCTGCTGGACGCCACCATCGAGTGCCTGGTGACCTACGGCTACGCCGGAACCACCACCCAGCGGGTGGCCCAGCTCGCCGGTGTCACCCGGGGCGCGCAGATCCACCACTTTGGGTCCAAGGAAGATCTGGTGGTTGCGGCCATCGAGCACTTGGCCCAACAACGCGCACAGGCCGCGATTCGCGAACTTGGACGTGTCCAGAGCAGCCCCGACCCGGTGTCGGCAATGCTGGAATTCCTTTGGGAAGCGCACCAGGGCCCGATGTTTATTGCAACACTGGAGCTTTGGGTCGCTGCCCGTACCGATCCGGTGCTCGCGCAGCAGGTCGAGCGGGTAGAGCCCGTCGTCAACAGCACACTTATCGCCGCGATCGCCCAACTGCTGCCGGAGCAGCCCGCGCAAAAGGAACTCCGCAACGTCGTCTATACCGCGATGGACGCGCTGCGCGGAATCCTTGTTGCGAGCTTCTTCGACCGGGATTCACAGCGTGCGCGGCGCCGATGGGAGCGCGCGGGTGTGCATCTGCGTGCGATCGCTACCGCCGCGCTGTCAGCAGCATCGTTGGACTGAGCCGCGAGCGGCCGTTCAGCGGCACAACTTTCGGCTAGCGATCTACCGAAGCAGCCCGTGGCGGGTACGGCGACCTCTAACCGATTCCCAGATCGCGATGAGGACTATCGCAGCGCCTACGCCGATTAAAAACGGAATCCAGGCGATTCCGCCATTGGCATTGTGGTACCCGAAGTGGCTCGCCACCGAGGAGCCGATCAAGCCACCGAGGGCGCCTAGCGCGACGGTCATGACTATGCCGATGTCTTGTTTGCCCGGCATGACAAGACGCGCCACCAAACCTATGAGCGCGCCCACGATGATCGCGAGGATTATCGATCCGACCATTCCAGCTCCTGTCGTAGCGGCGCCCCGACTAGGCGCCATCTTCGACTGCGGGTACCCGCGAGCGACGGGTCTATAACACACATGTTGAACATGTCGGCGGCGCTTTGTGACGCGGTATAGCACCCAGGCTTTTGCAAGATACAATCTGCAATGTATGTTTGTGTGATCCCACCGGAAGGAGTGCGATGTCAAACAAGGTCTACGTCGTCGGTGTGGGGATGACGAAGTTCGAGAAGCCGGGCCGTCGCGAGGGCTGGGATTACCCCGACATGGCCCGCGAGTCCGGCACCAAGGCGCTCGAGGACGCCGGTATCGACTACACCGCGGTCGAGCAGGGCTACGTCGGGTACGTCTACGGCGAGTCGACGTCGGGCCAGCGGGCGCTCTACGAGCTGGGCCTGACCGGGATCCCGATCGTCAACGTCAACAACAACTGCTCGACCGGGTCGACCGCGTTGTACCTTGCCGCCCAGGCGATCCGCGGCGGGCTGGCCGACTGCACGATGGCCCTGGGCTTCGAGAAGATGAAACCCGGCTCGCTGGCGTCGACGTACGACGACCGCACCCAGCCGATGGACAAGCACATCATGGCGATGGCCGAAATCTCCGAGGTGCTCTTTCCGCCGGCGCCGTGGATGTTCGGGGCCGCCGGCCGCGAGCACATGAAGCAATACGGCACCACCGCGGAGCATTTCGCCAAGATCGGTTACAAGAATCACAAGCATTCGGTGAACAACCCGTACGCCCAGTTCCAGGAGTCGTACTCGCTCGACGACATCCTGGCGTCGCGGATGATCTACGACCCGCTGACCAAGCTGCAGTGTTCGCCGACGTCTGACGGATCAGGTGCGGCGATCCTGGCCTCCGAGTCGTTTGTCGACAAGCACGGCCTGGCCGGGCAGGCGGTGGAGATCGTCGGGCAGGCGATGACCACCGACTTCGCCAACAGCTTCGACGGCACCTGCAAGGGGCTGATCGGCTACTACATGAATGTGCAAGCTGCCCAACGCGTTTACGACCAGTCCGGCTTGGGGCCCGAGGAGTTCCAGGTGATCGAGTTGCATGACTGCTTCTCGGCCAACGAGCTGCTGCTCTACGAGGCGTTGGGCCTGTGCGCCGAGGGCGAGGCGGCCAAGCTGATCGACAACGGCGACACCACCTACGGCGGACGGTGGGTGGTCAACCCGTCCGGCGGGCTGATCTCCAAGGGGCATCCGCTCGGGGCCACCGGCCTGGCTCAGTGCGCCGAGCTGACCTGGCAGCTGCGCGGCGCCGCCGACAAGCGGCAAGTCGACAATGTGACCGCCGCATTGCAGCACAACATCGGACTCGGCGGTGCTGCCGTCATCACCGCATATCAGCGGGCCGAACGCTAAAACAAGACCACCGACTTGGAAAACAACTGGGAGGATCACCGTGGGACACATCGAAGCCACCCGAGACCTGTCCGCCAGCCCCAAGGCGTTGTGGGGGACCGTCAGCGACCTCACCAACTGGGACAAATGGTTCACCGTCCACGAAAAGTGGCTGGAGGAGCCGCCCGCCACGCTCACCGAGGGGGCGACGTTGACCGCCAAGATCGTCATGCTCGGGATGGCCAACAAAATCGAGTGGACGATCGACTCGGTGGATGCGCCGCGGACCTTGGTGCTGTCGGGCACCGGGATGGCCGGCGTCAAAGCGCAGTTCACCTTCACCATCGAGCCGGCCGAAAGCGGCTCCAATTTCACCGTGTTCGGTGATTTCGAGGGCGCGCTGATCAAGGGCGCGTTGGGCAAGGCGGTGGAAAAGGACGGCGTGAAGCAACTCGACAAGACGCTCGATCAGCTCGACGCGCTGGCCTCGGCAGCGACTACTGAGGCCTAAGCATGACGACTGAGCAGATGGAGTTCGACGACACCGGGCTCAACCGCTGGACCGACGACGAGCGGTTCGAGGTCACCAGGCAGCGATTGGCAGAGTATGCGGCGGCCACCAACGACCCGATCGAGGCGCACCGCAGCGGGGACATCGCGCCGCCGGTGTTCGCGATCGTCCCCGTCTTCGAGGCGTTGCTCATGCCGGCTGTCGATGTGATGCCGATCGAGGCGATCCCGCGAGTCGTACACGGGGAGCAGGACTTCCACTTCCACCGGCCGATCCGGCCGGGGGACAAACTCGTCTCGCGTGGCAAGATGATCGGATACCAGGGACTGGAGAAGGGCACCCGCGCCGCAATCGTGCTCGAATGCCGCACCGAGGACGGTGAGCTGGTCAACGAGCAGTACGTCACGACGTTCGTGCGGGGCTTCAACGTCGGAAAAGCGGTCGGCGAACTGAGTCCCGACCACAAGTTCGACGAGAAGCTGCGCGAGCGGGCGCCGGTGGCCAAAGTGGTGCAGCACATCGACAGCGACCAGACCTTCCGCTATTCGCCTGCCGCCGGAGACCCGATGCCTATCCATCTCGACGAGGAGGTGGCCAAAGCCGCCGGGCTGCCCGGGATCATCGCCCACGGGTTGTGCACCATGGCGTTCACGTCGTGGGCGGTGCTCACCGAGCTGGCCGGTTCGGATGTGAACCGGCTCAAGCGGTTCGCGGTCCGATTCTCCAAACCGGTGCTGCCCGGCGACGACCTGGAAACCCGGGTCTGGGACGTCAGCAGCGCCAACGGGACCACCAGCTACACGTTCGAAACGGCACGAGGCCAGGAGGTGACAGGAATTCGTGATCACCGACGGGCTCGCGGTAATAACCGACTGAATCGAGGAGTCTCATCCATGGGTGCACTAGAAGGCCGGGTTGCGGTGATCACCGGCGCAGGCCGCGGCATTGGACGCGAACACGCGCTGTTGTTCGCCAGGGAAGGGGCCAAAGTCGTCGTCAACGACCTGGGCGGCGACAACGCCGGCCATGGCGCCGACAGCGGCCCAGCGCGCGAGGTGGTGGACGAGATCACTGCCGCCGGTGGCACCGCGGTCGCCAGCACCGAGAACGTCGCAACCTGGAGCGGCGCAGAAAGCGTTGTGCTACAGGCTATCGCCGAATTCGGCCGACTCGACGTGTTGGTCAACAATGCCGGGATATTGCGGGACTCGTTCATCGCCGGCATGGAGGAATCGCACTGGGACGCGGTGATCGCCGTGCACCTGAAGGGACACTTCGCGATGCTGCGGCACGCCGCCGCCTACTGGAAAGCGCAATCGAAAGCCGGTGATCAACCCAATGCCGCGGTGATCAACACCGCGTCGGGGTCCGGGGTGACGCTGCCCAACGCCGGCCAAGCCAACTACGGTTCGGCCAAAGCCGGAATCGCGGCGATGACGCTGATCGCCGCCGAGGAGTTGGAGCGTTACGGCGTGCGGGTGAACGCGATCGCGCCGATCGCGCGCACCCGGCTCACGCTGGCCACCCCCGGCATGGGTTCGCTGATGGCCGATGCCCTTGCCGATCAACGAGAGGGCGAGCTCGACCTGTTCAGTCCGGCGAACATCTCGCCGCTGGTGGCCTACCTGGCGACGGAGAAGTGCCCGATCACCGGCAAGGTGTATGCGGTTCAGGGCGGGGCGATTTCGGCGCTCTCCGGCTGGCACGATACCGAGACCATCGAGACCGACGGCGCATGGCAGATCGATGACATCGCCGCCCGGCTGCCGCAATAACAGGAGCCGATGATGTTCGAATGGTCTGACACCGACCTGATCATGCGGGATACGGTGCGCGGGTTCATCGACAAGGAGATCCGGCCGCATCTCGACGCGTTGGAAACCGGTGAGCTTTCGCCGTATCCGATTGCCCGCAAGCTGTTCAGCGAGTTCGGCCTGGACGTGCTGGCCGCCGAAGCGGTCAAGACGATGCTGGACAAGGAGCGCGAGCGAGCCGGCCGCGCCGAGACCGAGAAGCGGTCGTCAGCGGGGTTGGGCGATCTGGGCCCGCAGGCGTCGATGGCGGCCGTGCTGGTGTCCGAGCTCGCCGGTGTGAGTCTCGGGCTGCTCAGCACGGTCGGCGTCAGCCTGGGCCTGGGTGCGGCGACGATCATGAGTCGCGGCACGCTCGCCCAAAAGGAACGCTGGCTACCGGAATTGATGACGCTCGAGAAAATCGCGGCGTGGGCGATCACCGAGCCCGACTCCGGCTCGGATGCCTTCGGCGGGATGAAGACCTATGTCAAACGCGACGGGGCCGACTACATCCTCAACGGGCAGAAGACCTTCATCACCAACGGCCCGTACGCCGATGTCCTGATCGTCTACGCCAAACTCGACGACGGCTCCGGCGGCTCCGAGCGACAAGCGCAGCCGACCGGTGTTGCCGTTCGTGCTCGACTCCGGCATGCCCGGGCTGACCCAGGGTAAGCCGTTCAAGAAGATGGGCATGATGTCGTCGCCGACCGGCGAACTGTTCTTCGACAATGTCCGGCTCGACGCCCGACCGGCTGCTCGGCGAGACCGAACAGCACAGCGGCGGCGACGGCCGCGAGAGCGCGCGAGCGAACTTCGCCGCCGAACGACTCGGCGTCGCGCTGATGGCGTTGGGCATCATCAACGAATGCCACCGGCTCTGCGTCGACTACGCCAAGACCCGCACCCTGTGGGGTAAGAACATCGGTCAGTTCCAGCTCATTCAGCTCAAGCTGGCCAAGATGGAAGTCGCCCGGATCAACGTGCAGAACATGGTGTTTCAAACGCTGGAGAAGATGCAGGCCGGCCGGGTGCCCTCGCTGGCCGAGGCGTCGGCGATCAAGCTGTACTCGTCGGAGGCCGCCACCGATGTCGCGATGGAGGCCGTGCAACTGTTCGGCGGCAACGGCTACATGGCCGAGTACCGGGTCGAACAGCTGGCCCGCGACGCCAAGTCGTTGATGATCTACGCCGGCAGCAACGAGGTCCAGGTGACCCACATCGCCAAGGGCCTGCTCGCCGGATGAGCGCCCGGACGACGGCAAAAGCCCTGCGGCGCAGCTCGCTTGCCGCACTCGACCGGCTGACCTATGTTCCGATCTCGCGGCTGACCTTCAACGTCATGCTCAACGTGCTGCTGTCGCAGCAATGGCTGTTCGCCGGCGGTGCGCCCGGCGGCCGACTATCTGATTGCCCGCACCACCCCGGTGGTTCCCGGCATTCGGGTCAAGCAGGTTCCCGCGCCGGTGCGCGGCGAGTGGGTGTGGGCCCCGGAGGCGGACGACGGCGTCGGGGCGGTCCTGGTGTTGCACGGCAGCGGCTATCTGATCTGCTCGTCGCGCACGCACCGCGGATTCGCCTCGCACCTGTCCCAATACTCCGGCATGCCGACTTTCGCCATCGACTACCGGTTGGCACCCGAACATCCTTTTCCGGCGGCCGAAGACGATGCGTTCGCCGCATATCGCTGGCTGCTTGCGCAGGGACACGATCCGGCGAAGCTCGTCATCGCGGGTGACTCGGCCGGCGGGCACCTCGCGGTCGCGCTTGCCCTGCGGCTGCGCAGCGAAGGGCTGCCGGCACCGGCAGCACTGGCCCTGTTCGGCCCGCTGATCGACCCGGCCTACCGGGCCTGCATTGTCGACGCGCGTATCCGGCAGCAGCCGCTCGATCCGCGCGCTGCCGCCCGTGCTGTCGCGCTGTACGTGGGTGGCCATGATGCCGAGGACCCGCGGCTGTGCCTGCTTAATGCCGATCTGTCCGGTCTGCCGCCGATCCAGATACATTACGGTACAAGGGAAGTCATGCGTGCCGACGCCGAGGCGTTCGCTGCGCAGGTGCTCGCGTCCGGTGGTAGTTGCGAAGAACAGGTGTGGCCGGGTCTGATGCATGGCTACTGGCTCTGGCCGCGCGACCACGGACGGACCAGTCTCCAGGCGGCCGGGTTGTTTCTGCGCAATGCGGTGGCCGAAGCCGACACCGCGTCGTGATCGCGTCGATGAGCGTTTTCGGTCAGGTGCGCGATCGGCTGGCCGCCGCGGCAGTGCTGGCCCGCCGCGGCATGGTCGACCCGGCTCGCCCCGACCTTGCGCTACGGGCTTTCGTGGCGATGCGCCGCTACGGCGCCTTCGGTGGACTCGTCGCCTACGCCGCGGCGCGCTACGGCGACGCGCCGGCCATTACCGACGACGACGGCACGATCACCTTCCGCCGGCTCGACGAGACATCGAACGCCTTGGCGCGCGGGTTACAGGCCAACGGAATTCGGGCCGGCGGGGTGATCGGCCTACTGAACCGCAACCATCGGTCCATCATGGTCACGCTGAGTGCCGCGAACAAGATCGGCGTTCGGGTAGTGCTGATGAACACCGGGTTCGCCGGGCCGCAGTTGGCGGACGTCGCTGCCCGAGAGTTGGTCAGCTGCATCATCGCTGACGACGAATTCGCTGACATGCTCGAGGTGCTGCCCCAAAAAACGGTGCGGATCGGCAGCCGACAGCTACCCGAGTTGATCGACGGCCAGTCGCGGTCTGCACTGCCCGCGCCCTCCCGGCCGGGCGGCATGGTGTTGTTGACCAGCGGGACCACCGGCACGCCTCGCCGCATACGTTGTCAAAACTCGACGTCAAACCTCGACGGCGACGGCGTCAGAGGCTACATCCGTTCGCATCTGGCGCGGCACAAGGTGCCGCGAGATGTCGTGTTCGTCGCGCAGCTGCCGCGTAACGAAACCGGAAAGGTGCTCAAGTCCAAACTGCAGGACCACGGATAACCCGCCGCCGCGGGCAACCTACCGCCGTCGGCTCGCTACTGCCCGACCATCCAGATCGCTTGTGCAGCAGGGCTTCCCAAGTCGACTGTGGTGGGCCCGCCGTCAGCCGATTCGACCGCCACCGAGATCATTCCGGCGAATTCCCGGCGGGTCAGCACCCGCAGCCGCGAGTCGAGGCTGATCCCGATGCTGTCGAAATAGCGCAGCATCTCGGGGTCCTTGTCGGATATCCGCGCCACCGTGCCGGCGTCGCCGTCGGCGCAGGACCACAGCTGGCGCGCCGGGGGCGTGGGCACTTGCCCGTCGGAGCCCGGGATCGGGTCGCCGTGCGGATCGCGCTGGGGGAAACCCAGCTTGGCGTCGATGCGTGCCACCAGCCGGTCGGACACCGCGTGCTCGAGCACCTCGGCCTCGTCGTGGACTTCGTCCCAGCTGTAACCGAGCTCCTTGACCAGAAAGGCCTCCAGTAACCGGTGGCGGCGCACCATCGCCAGCGCCGCCCGGCGGCCCGACTCGGTCAGCGTCACCGCGCCGTACTTCTCGTGGTCGACCAGCCCCTGTTCGGCGAGTTTGCGGATGGATTCCGAGGCGGTGCTGGCCGACACCCCGAGCTTCTCGGCCAGCATCTTCGTGCTGACCTTGTCCCGCGACCACTCCTGGGCGTTCCAGATGATTTTCAGATAGTCCTGGGCAACCGCCGTGAGCCCATTGGGGTCCTCGCCAGGGAAGTCAGGGCGCACAACTGAAGTTTAAGCAATCCTCACCTGATCTGGGGCTCTCGCACGAATAGGCGCTACCTTGCGCCGTAGGCTGGATGCTGTGCAACGGTGGCGGGGGCAGGACGAGATACCCACGGACTGGGGCCGATGCGTGCTCACCATCGGGGTGTTCGACGGTCTGCACCGCGGCCACGCCGAGCTGATCGAGCATGCGGTGAAATCGGGTCGCGCACGCGGAGTGCCGACCGTGCTGATGACCTTCGACCCTCATCCGATGGAAGTGGTCTTCCCGGGCAGTCACCCCGCGCAGTTGACGACGCTGACGCGACGCGCCGAGCTGGCCGAGGAGTTCGGCATCGACGTGTTTCTGGTGATGCCGTTCACCACGGATTTCATGAAGCTCACGCCGGAGCGCTACATCCACGAACTGCTTGTCGAAAACCTGCACGTCGTGGAGGTAGTGGTGGGTGAGAACTTCACCTTCGGCAAAAAGGCCGCCGGCACCGTCGACACCCTGCGCCGCGCTGGCGAGCGGTTCGGGTTCGCGGTGGAATCGATGTCCCTGGTTTCCGAGCATCATGACACCGAAACCGTGACGTTCTCGGCGACCTACATCCGGTCCTGTGTCGATGCCGGAGACGTGGTTGCGGCCGCCGAGGCGCTGGGCCGTCCACACCGCGTCGAGGGCGTGGTGGTGCGCGGCGACGGACGCGGCTCCGAGATGGGTTTCCCAACCGCCAACGTGGCGCCGCCGATGTATTCGGCCATCCCGGCCGACGGCGTCTACGCCGCCTGGTTCACCGTGCTCGGGCACGGGCCGGTGACCGGCACGGTCGTGCCGGGCGAGCGCTACCAGGCCGCGGTTTCGGTGGGCACCAACCCGACCTTCTCCGGACGCACCCGCACCGTCGAGGCGTTCGTGCTCGACACCGCCGCCGACTTGTACGGGCAGCATGTGGCGCTGGACTTCGTCGCACGTATCCGCGGGCAGAAGAAGTTCGGATCGGTGAAGGACCTGGTCGCCGCCATGGGCAAAGACACCGATCGGGCCCGCGCCCTGCTTTCTGCCGGCTGACCTGCGGATTCAGGTTCCCGGGCCGCGACGCTGCTAAGACTTCCCGACGACACGGCGCGTGCTGCAGTTCGCGGCGGCCGCAGCCTGGATCGACGATCGCGGACCGATTGATGGAGATATTTCGTGGCGCTGACTGCCGAGCAGAAAAAGGAAATCCTGGGCTCTTACGGCCTGCATGAGACCGACACCGGATCCCCTGAGGCGCAGGTCGCACTGCTGACCCGGCGGATCGCCGACCTGACCGAGCACCTCAAGGTGCACAAGCACGACCACCATTCGCGGCGGGGCCTGCTGCTGTTGGTCGGACGGCGGCGCCGGCTGCTCAAGTACGTGGCCCAGATCGACGTGGAGCGCTACCGCTCGCTGATCGACCGGCTGGGTCTGCGCCGCTGACTCTTCCGGTCACGCCAGCGTGACGCTCGGCACTCACAGCCACGCTGGCGTGACGCTCGGCGCGCGCTGCCGGCGGCCGGGAACCGCCAGGTCGGCGTGTAGAGTAAGGGCGTTCTGGGCCGTTCGGCCCGAGCAGGTGCGGCGCGCGCGATCCGCGCGCACCGTCCCAGCGAGTCACAAGACCTGCATCGCGCGGTCTTCGGTAGTGGCTGCCGGGCTCCCGAATCCGGGCAGGTCGGCAGCTTCGATCGACGGCCGTAGCCGCATCCAGGCTCTGCAGAACCTTCGGGTTCAGCGTGACCACGCGAAAACAGCTGAACAAATCCAGAGAGGCCATACGGACACCTATGTCTGTAGCTGAAATTGACGAAGGCGTGTTCGAAGCGACCGCCATCATCGACAACGGGAGCTTCGGCACCCGCACCATCCGTTTTGAAACCGGCCGGCTGGCTCTGCAAGCCGCCGGCGCCGTCGTCGCCTACCTCGACGACGAGACCATGCTGCTGTCGGCTACCACCGCCAGCAAGAGCCCCAAAGAGCAATTCGACTTCTTCCCGCTGACCGTCGACGTCGAGGAGCGGATGTACGCCGCGGGTCGCATCCCCGGCTCGTTCTTCCGCCGCGAGGGCCGGCCCTCCACCGACGCGATCCTGACCTGCCGGCTGATCGACCGTCCGCTGCGCCCGTCGTTCGTCGACGGCTTGCGCAACGAGATCCAGGTTGTGGTGACGATCCTCAGCCTGGATCCCGACGAGCTGTACGACGTGCTGGCCATCAACGCCGCGTCGGCGTCCACTCAGCTGGCCGGCCTGCCGTTCTCCGGCCCGGTCGGCGGGGTGCGGGTGGCGCTCATCGACGGCCAATGGGTGGCGTTCCCGACGGTCGAGCAGACCGAGCGCGCGGTGTTCGACATGGTGGTGGCCGGCCGCAAGGTCGACAGTGATGTCGCCATCATGATGGTCGAGGCCGAGGCCACCGAAAACGTGATCGAGCTCGTCGAAGGCGGTGCCCAAGCGCCGACCGAAACCGTTGTGGCACAAGGCCTGGAGGCTGCCAAGCCGTTCATCGCCGCGCTGTGCACCGCGCAGCAGGAGCTGGCCGACAAAGCCGCCAAACCCACCGGTGATTACCCGGTGTTCCCCGACTACGGCGACGACGTGTACTACTCGGTGTCCTCGGTGGCCACCGACGAGCTGTCCGCCGCGCTGACGATCTCCGGCAAGAACGAGCGCAACACCCGCACCGACGAGATCAAAGCCGAGGTGCTCGAGCGGCTGGCCGACACCTACGCCGGCCGGGAGAAAGAAGTCGGTGCGGCGTTCCGCGCGCTGACCAAGAAGCTTGTGCGACAGCGCATCCTGAGCGACCACTTCCGCATCGACGGCCGCGGCATCACCGACATCCGCGCGCTGTCGGCAGAAGTCGCGGTGGTGCCGCGGGCGCACGGCAGCGCACTGTTCGAGCGCGGCGAGACACAGATCCTGGGTGTGACAACCCTCGACATGGTCAAGATGGCTCAGCAGATCGACTCGCTGGGGCCCGAGACTTCCAAGCGGTACATGCACCACTACAACTTCCCGCCGTTCTCCACCGGGGAGACGGGTCGGGTCGGTTCGCCCAAACGCCGCGAGATCGGCCACGGCGCACTGGCCGAGCGCGCGCTGGTGCCGGTGCTGCCCGGCGTCGAGGAGTTCCCCTACGCGATCCGCCAGGTCTCGGAAGCCTTGAGCTCCAACGGTTCCACGTCGATGGGCTCGGTGTGCGCGTCGACGCTGTCGCTGCTCAACGCCGGGGTTCCGCTCAAGGCGCCGGTCGCCGGCATCGCCATGGGTCTGGTGTCCGACGACGTTGAGGTGGACGGTGGCGGCACCGAGCGCCGCTTCGTGACGCTCACCGACATCCTGGGCGCCGAAGACGCGTTCGGTGACATGGACTTCAAGTGCGCCGGCACCAAGGACTTCGTCACCGCACTGCAGCTGGACACCAAGCTCGACGGGATTCCGTCGCAGGTGCTGGCGGGCGCGTTAGACCAGGCCAAAGATGCCCGCCTGACGATTCTCGAGGTAATGGCCGAGGCCATCGACGGTCCCGACGAGATGAGCCCGTACGCGCCGCGAGTCACCACGATCAAGGTGCCGGTGGACAAGATCGGCGAGGTGATCGGCCCCAAGGGCAAGATCATCAACGCCATCACCGAGGAAACCGGCGCGCAGATCTCCATCGAGGACGACGGCACCGTGTTCGTCGGCGCCATCGACGGACCGTCGGCGCAGGCTGCGATCGACCGCATCAACGCGATCGCCAACCCGCAGCTGCCCAAGACCGGCGAGCGATTCCTCGGAACAGTGGTCAAGACCACCGACTTCGGCGCGTTCGTGTCGCTGCTGCCCGGCCGCGACGGGCTGGTACACATCTCCAAACTCGGTAAGGGCAAGCGCATCGCGAAGGTCGAGGACGTCGTGAACGTCGGCGACAAGTTGCGCGTGGAGATCGCCGACATCGACAAGCGTGGCAAGATCTCGCTGGTGCTCGTAGACGAGGGAGCCGACGACGCCGGCGAATCCGGCGGATCCGGTAATGGCGACGCAGCACCCGCCCCGGAGACCGCGGAAGCCGATTCGTCGGCTCCTCAGCAGGCCGATCGCCGGCCCGCATCGTCGCCGACGGAAGCCGATGCCGCGACGGCCAGCAGTTAGCCCGGGGACGCAGCCGCTGCGACGCGGCCGGCACAGCGCCGAGCCGTCTTCGGCGTTCCGCCGCACCACCCTGCCCGGGGGGTTGCGGGTTGTCACCGAATACCTGCCGGCGGTGCACTCGGCGTCGGTCGGGGTTTGGGTGGGCGTCGGATCGCGCGACGAAGGTGCGAGTGTCGCAGGTGCCGCGCACTTCCTGGAGCACCTGCTGTTCAAGTCGACCCCGACGCGCACGGCTGTCGACATCGCACAGGCGATGGACGCGGTTGGCGGCGAGCTGAATGCGTTCACCGCCAAGGAGCACACCTGCTACTACGCGCACGTCCTCGACAGCGATCTGGAGCTGGCCGTCGACTTGGTCGGTGACGTGGTGCTCAACGGGCGCTGCGCCACCGACGATGTCGAGCTCGAGCGCGACGTCGTGCTCGAGGAGATCGCCATGCGCGACGACGACCCCGAGGATGCACTGGGCGACATGTTCCTCTCGGCGCTGTTCGGTGATCACCCGGTGGGCCGTCCGGTCATTGGCAGCGTGGAATCGGTGTCGGCGATGACGCGCGCACAACTGCATTCGTTTCACATGCGGCGCTACACACCCGAGCGGATGGTCGTCGCCGTGGCCGGCAATGTCGACCACGACGACGTCGTCGCGTTGGTGCGCGAGCACTTCGGGCCGCGCCTGCGCAGGGATCGGCGCCCGGTGCCGCCGCGCAAGGGCACCGGCCGCATCACCGGTCACCCGCGGTTGACGCTGGCCAACCGCAACGCCGAGCAGACCCATGTCTGTCTGGGCGTGCGCACGCCAGGTCGGCATTGGTCGCATCGCTGGGCGCTCTCGGTGCTCAACACCGCACTCGGCGGTGGTCTGAGTTCGCGTTTGTTCCAACAGGTTCGGGAATCCCGAGGGTTGGCGTACTCGGTCTACTCGTCATTGGACATGTTCTCCGACAGCGGCGCGCTGTCGGTGTACGCCGCGTGCCTGCCCGAGCGTTTCGGCGAAGTGGCGCGGGTGACCACCGAGGTGCTCGAGACGGTGGCACGCGACGGCATCACCGAGGCCGAGTGCCGGATCGCCAAGGGCTCGCTGCGCGGCGGGCTGGTGCTCGGCCTGGAGGACTCCAATTCGCGGATGAACCGCATCGGCCGAAGCGAACTCAACTACGCTGAGCACCGAAGTATCGACCGGACCCTGCAGGAGCTCGACGAGGTCACCGTGGACGAGGTTAATGCGACGGCCCGTCGACTGCTGGGCAACCCGTACGGCGTGGCCGTTCTCGGTCCGCATCAGTCGAAAAGATCGCTACCCCAACAGCTTCGGGCGATAGCTGGGTAGTGCGATGGTGCTGGGGTTCTGGGATCTCGATGTGCCGATCGTGGGTGCGCCGATGGCTGGTGGCCCGGGTACGCCGGCACTGGCGGCGGCGGTGTCCAACGCCGGCGGGTTCGGTTTCCTCGCCGGTGGCTATCTGAGTCCGGAACGTCTCGCCGACGACATCGCAGCAGCGCGCGCCGCGACAACCGGCCCGCTCGGCGTCAACCTGTTTGTGCCGCAACCCAGTGTCGCCGAGGTCCATCTGCTGGACCACTACGCGGACGCGCTGGATGAGCTGGCCGAGCACTACGGGGTCGAGGTGGGTTACCCCCAGTTCGGTGACGACGACAGCTGGCAGCAGAAACTCGAGGTGGTCGCCGACTTGCGACCGGAGATGGTGTCGTTCACCTTCGGTGCGCCGCCGCCGGACATCATGCGGTGGTTCGGTGCGCTGGGAATTCTGCTTTTCAACACCGTGACTTCGGCGTACGAGGCCGGAGTGGCCCTCGCCGCCGGCGCGGACGGCCTGGTCGTCCAGGGCCCGGATGCCGGCGGGCACCGCGGCACCTTCGCGCCGGACATGGACCCCGGTACCGAGTCGTTGCACGAGTTGCTCGCCCGGATTCGCCGCACCGCGCGCGATGTCCCGCTGATCGCAGCCGGCGGGCTCGGCAGCACTGAGGACGTCGCCGCCGTGATCAACAGGGGAGCGGTGGCCGCGCAGATCGGCACTGCGTTGCTGCTCGCCGACGAAGCCGGCACCAATCCCGCGCACCGCGCCGCGCTGCAGCATCCGGAGTTCGTCAGTACCGTTGTCACTCGGGCCTTTTCGGGCCGGTACGCTCGCGGCCTGGAGAACGACTTCACCCGGCTGTTCGACGAGATAGCGCCGCTGGGCTACCCCGAGGTCAATCAGATGACCTCGCCGATCCGTAAGGCGTCGGCCGCCTTGGACGACCCGCACGGCACCAATCTGTGGGCGGGAACGGCGTATCGCGCGGCGCGCACCGGGCCGGCGAAGGACATCGTCAAGACGCTCGGCGACGTCTAGAGCAGGGTCATACCTCGGGCGTGCGGTGTGCCCACGGTCTGGCCACTTCGAGTTGGCCGGCCACGCGAAGCAGAAGGTCCTCGCGGCCGTACGCGGCGGCCAACTGCACCCCAACCGGCAGCCCGTCCGCGGTCCATTCCACCGGCACACTGATCGCGGGCTGGCCGCTCATGTTGAACGGCGGGGTGAACGGAATGAACAGACCCGACCGTTCCAGGGCATCCATCGGGTGACTGGGGTTGTTGGCGATGGTGCCGAGTGGCAGCGGAAGCTCGGCCAGCGTCGGAGTGAGCAACAGATCCCAGCCATCGGCCCACCAGGCCTGCAGCGCCCGGCGGAAGTGGGTGGTGGCCGCCAGCGTCAGCGCGTAGTCGACGGCGCTGATGTGGCCGGCGAATTCGGCCTGCACCCGGTTCATGGGTTCGAATTCGTCGTCGGAGAGGGGCCGCCCCAGCTGTTGCTCGAACCGCCGAAGGCTGACGCCCACGTTCGTGCTCCACATGGCCCCGAAGCGAGAGATCGACTTGGTGTCCTCGAGCGCTGCGGGCCATGCCGGTTCGACCGTATGGCCGAGGGATTCGAGCAACGTGGCAACCGACCGCGCGGCCGCTGTGCACTCGGGTGCGACGGCTGCACCCTGCGGATGATGGTCGAGCAGGCCGATACGTAACCGGCCCGGGTCTGCGCCAACCTCCTCGACATAGGGGCGCAAAGGAGCGGGCGCGATGACGGTATCGCCGATGCCGGGTCCCCGAACAGCGTCGAGCAGTGCCGCGGTGTCGCGCACGGTACGGCTCACGCAAAGCTCAACCGACAGCGCGGTTTCGTCGCGGATCGGGCCGAGGCTGATCCGGCCCTGGCTGGGCTTCAGACCAACCAGCCCGCAACACGAAGCAGGAATCCGGATGGAGCCGCCGCCATCGCTGGCGTGCGCGAACGGGACCATGCCGCTGGCGACGGCGGCCGCAGCGCCACCGCTGGATCCGCCGGGCGAACGACTGACGTCCCACGGATTGTGCGTCGCACCCCAGGCCAACGGTTCGGTGGTCGGCACGCTGCCGAGTTCGGGACTGTTGGTCCGGCCGGCGATCACCAAACCGGCACGGCGGTAACGGGTGACCAGGGTGGTGTCGGCGTCCGAGATCACCTTCTCGTTTTTGAACGCGCGGTTGCCGTTGCTGATGGGTTGACCGGCATAGCCGGCGAACAGGTCCTTGATGAGGAAAGGCACGCCGCGGAACGGCCCGTCGGGCAGTTCAGCCCGGGCTGTGTCGCGGGCGTGATCGAACCAGCGGATCACCACCGCGTTCAGAACGGGGTCGAAGCGTTCGATCCGCTCGATCGCCGCTTCGAGCAACTCGAGCGGCGTCACTTCACCCTTTTTCACCAAGGCGGCCTGATCGACCGCATCCATCCAGCGGGTGTCATCGGCAAGTGAACTCACGCGGCCTGTCTAGCACGCGGCCGGCGGTCAGGTCAGTAATTCCGCCGGGTCGGTGAACGGCAGCGCCAGGTCGGCGGCCACACACTGAGACAGCAACGCACCGTCATGCGTCGAAAGCCCTTTGGCGAGCGCAGGGTTCGACCGGCAGGCGGTTTGCCAGCCGCGGTCGGCGAGCTCGATCACATACGGCATGGTCGCGTTGGCCAACGCGAACGTCGACGTTTTCGGCACCGCAGCGGGCATGTTCGCCACGCAGTAGAACAACGTGTCGTAGACGGCGAACGTCGGGTCGTCGTGCGTCGTTGGGCGCGAGTCCTCGAAGCAGCCGCCCTGATCGATGGCGATATCGACCAGCACCGCGCCTGGCTTCATGCGCGCGACAAGAGAATTCGACACCAGCTTGGGCGCCCTGGCGCCTGGCAACAGCACAGCGCCGATGACCAGGTCGGCTCGCTTCACGGCTTCCTCGATCTCCAAGGCGGTCGAGTAGCGGGTCTGCACTCGGCCGCCGAATGCGGTGTCGAGTTCGCGCAGCCGGGTGATGTTGATGTCGAGCACCGTGACCGTTGCGCCCATCCCGTCGGCGACGCGGGCGGCGTTGTAGCCGGCGGTGCCGGCGCCGATCACGACGACGTTGGCCGGCTCGACACCGGGCACGCCGCCCATCAGCACGCCGCGTCCGCCTTGGGTGCGCATCAGGTGATAGGCACCGACCTGGGCCGACAGCCGTCCGGCGACCTCGCTCATCGGGGCCAGCAGCGGCAACGCGCCGTCGGCGGTCTGGACGGTCTCGTAGGCGATCGATGTGGTGCCCGACGCCAAGAGCGCCTCGGTGCATGCACGGGAGGCGGCCAAGTGCAGGTAGGTGAACAGCGTTTGCCCGCGCCGCATCCGGCCGTACTCGATCGGCAGCGGCTCCTTGACCTTGAGCACCAGGTCGGCCTCGGCCCACACGTCGTCTGCGGTGGCGACCACTTGCGCGCCCGCGGCCTTGAAATCGCTGTCGCTGATCGCCGAGCCCTCTCCGGCGCCGGCCTGGATCAGGACGTCGTGGCCGCGACGGGTCAGCTCCGTGACGCCGGATGGGGTGATGGCCACTCGGAACTCGTTATTTTTGGTCTCGGTGGGGATTCCGACGCGCATGAGTCAAGTGTGAAGAAAGTTCGGAGATCATTCAAAGACCTCGAAGACACGGCTGTAGAATTTGGGGATGCCCGTAGAAATAACGGAAGGCGCGGCCGCTGGCGCGGCTGCTCCGAAGGATCTTCGGCACGGGCTTGACCACATCGACCGCAGGATTCTGAGCCTGCTACACGCCGACGCCCGCATCACCAACAGCGCGCTGGCCGCCGAACTCGACATCGCCGCATCGACCTGCCACGGCCGGGTCCGGCGGTTGCTGGAGCTGGGCGTGATTCGCGGCTTCTACGCCGACATCGACCCGGTCGCGGTGGGTTTGCCGCTGCAGGCGATGATCTCGGTCAGCCTGCAGTCCCACGCCCGCGGCAAGATCCGTGACTTCATCGCGCAGATCCGTCGCAGACCCCAGGTGATGGATGTCTACTTCCTGGCCGGTGCCGACGACTTCATCTTGCATGTCGCCGCTCGCGACACCGAGGACCTGCGCTCATTCGTCGTCGAAAACCTCAACGCCGACGCCGACGTCGCGGGCACCCAGACGTCGCTGATCTTCGAGCACCTCCGGGGAGCCGCGCCCATCTGACACGGGAATTTCCGATACCGGGGGTACCGGGTATGCTGCTGCGAAGAACGCCGTTAGACATTGGGCTCGATTTGTAAAGCTGTGCCGAAAGGCAGGGATGCACGATGTTCGCAGTCAACGACAACGCCGTCGGTCCGCATATGCCACGTCGAGGAGACTCAGACGACCACGAACGGCTGGTCCTCGAGGCGCGCGACGTCGACTTCGACTGGGCCAAGCTGCCGTTGCACTACGTGCCGGGCGAGCCGTTCACCACCCACGTCCTCAATGTCCTGCATCTGCTGCTGCCCGCCGGCGAAGAGTTCTTCGTCGACGTGTTCAAGAAGACCTTGCCGCTGATCAAGGACGACCAACTGCGCCTCGATGTGCAGGGGTTCATCGGCCAGGAGGCGGTGCATTCCCGAGCGCATTCCGGTGTGCAGGACTACTTCGCGGCCAACAACGTCGACCTGACGCCGTTCACCGACCAGATCGCGTGGCTGTTCGGAAAGCTGGTAGGCGACCGGCCCCACTGGAGTCTGCGACGACGGCACAGCTGGTTGCTCGAGCAGGTGGCGATCGCGGCGGCCATCGAGCACTACACCGCGATCCTCGGCGAATGGATTCTGGACACTCCGCAGCATGACGCGATCGGCACCGACCCGGTGATGCTGGACATGCTGCGCTGGCACGGTGCTGAGGAAGTAGAGCACAAGGCCGTCGCCTTCGACGTGATGAAGCATCTGCGGGCCGGCTACTGGCGGCAGGTGCGCACCCAGCTGGTGGTCACCCCGATGATGCTGCTGTTGTGGGTGCGCGGAGTTCGGTTCATGTACTCGGTGGACCGGCAGCTGCCGCCCGGCGCCAAACCGCGCTGGTGGTATTACCTCACTGCGGCGCGACGTGGTCTGGTGCCTGGGCCGCTGCGGTTCGTACGGGTGATCGGCGCGTACTACTGGCCGAACTTCCACCCGTCACAGCTGGGCGGGGTCGAGAAGGCGGTCGACTACCTTGCCATCTCACCCGCCGCCCGCGCCTCCCGCTGAGCCCGCCGTCCAAGCCGAGAGGAACTGATGACTCGCACCGCCGTGACGGCGTCCGACGGCATCACGCTGGCCGTGCACGCCTACACCCAGATCGACCCGCAACGGCCGACCGTGTTGGCGATTCACGGTTATCCAGACAACCATCACTTGTGGGACGGGGTGGCCGCACAACTCGACGGCCGATACAACTTCGTGGCTTACGACGTGCGGGGAGCCGGCGAATCGCAGCGCCCATCGGGCCGGTCCGGTTACCGCTTTCCTCAGCTGATCTCCGATATCGGCGCGGTGATCGACAGTCTGGGTGTCGGCCAGGTGCACTTGCTGGCCCACGACTGGGGGTCGATTCAGGGCTGGGCTGCCGTCACCGACGACGCGGTGATGAGCAAGGTGGCATCGTTCACGTCGATCTCGGGGCCGCACCTGAATTACGCGGGCAAGTTCTTGCGGTCAGCGCGTACTCCACGCGGCATCTTTGACGTGGTCCGGCAGTTCATGGCGTCGGGATACATCTGGTTCTTTCTGTGCCCCGGTCTGCCGGAGTTGATGATTCGATCCGGGCTGGGCGTGAAAGTCATTGACGCCTTTGCGCGTATCGGCAACTCGAGCACCCGGACCCAAGCTCCCGCGACGGTACGGTCGACCGGCGATTACGTCAACGGCCTCAACCTGTACCGCGCTAACATGCCTGCGCCATTTCTTGCCCCCGGAGCGCAACTGCCCGCGACCAATGTTCCGGTCCAGGTGCTGGTGCCGCGCAGGGACATCTTCGTCACACCAGCGCTGCAGCGCTTCACCGGCTCAATCCCGTTGGGTAGCAGGGTTGTTCCGATCGAGGGCGGCCATTGGGTGGTGACCTCGCGGCCCGACGTCGTCGCCAGGCTGACCAGCGAATGGATCGACCGGGTCGTCAGCGGCGCGGCGTCGCCGAGTGCGCCCATCGTCGGCGGCGGTCGGCGCGACGTGCGGGGCAAGCTCGCTCTGGTCACCGGGGCGGGCGCCGGGATAGGCCGGGCCACCGCGCTCGAGTTGGCCCGCAAAGGTGCCCGCACCGTCGTGATCGTCGACCGCGATCTCGGCGCGGCAGAGGAAACCGCGGCTGCCGTCCGGGAAATCGGTGTCGACGCCGCGGCCTACCAGGCTGACGTCGGCGACGAAACGGCGATGAACAAGCTTGCCGCACAAGTCAACGACGAGCACGGCGTAGTGGACATCCTGGTGAACAACGCCGGCATCGGGATGGCGGGCCGGTTCCTGGAGACGACGCCGGAGCACTGGGACAACATCTTGTCGGTGAATCTGCGCGGCGTGCTCAACGGAAGCCGGGCGTTCGGCACCCAGATGGTCGACCGCGGCCAGGGCGGCACCATCATCAACGTGTCGTCCGCCGCGGCGTTTCTCCCGTCGAAGTCGATGATCGCCTACGGCACGACGAAGGCCGCGGTGCTGGCGTTCAGCGAGTCACTGCGCGCCGATCTGGCCGACGAAGGCATCACCGTCACGGCGGTGTGCCCGGGGTTCGTCAACACGAACATCGCCAAAAGCACTGTCTACGCCGGGATGTCGGCAGACCAGCAGGAACATGCCCGGCAGAAGGCCGACGCGGCTTACCGACGTCGCAACTACACACCGGAAGCCACCGCGAAGGCGATCGTCAAGGCCGTCAAGACGGGCCCGCCGGTGCTGCCGATCGCGGCCGAATCCAGGGTCGGCTACGCGATGCGCCGCATCAGCCCTTCGCTGGTCCGGCTGCTCGCCCGCTACGACATCCGCCAGAATTAACAGCCCGGTGTCGCAATCGATTTGGGCCAGCAGGCCCGCCGATATCTACGGACGCCGTAAGCGGGACCGGCTCTACACGGCGTTGTGGGGTGTGGGCGTGGTGCTCGGCGGGTTCGCCGCGGCGACTCGATGGAAACCTTCGCGGGTCGTGCCGGTGGGGCGGACACACACCGCCGTCGTCACCAAACGCGAGCTCGTCGCGCCGGATGTGGTCGCGCTGACGCTGGCTGACCCGGACGGCGGGTTGCTACCGTCCTGGACGCCGGGTGGGCACATCGACGTGCAGCTGCCGTCCGGCCGTCGTCGTCAGTATTCGCTGTGCGGTCCACCCGGGCGGCGTACCGACTACCGCATCGCGGTGCGCCGGATCGCCGACGGCGGCGGTGGATCGATCGAAATGCACGACGCATTCGAGGTCGGCGATTCGCTGGTGTTCGAAGGCCCGCGCAACGCGTTCTATCTCGGTGCCGGCGAGCGTGACGTGCTGTTTGTGATCGGCGGAATCGGAGTGACCCCGATTCTGCCGATGATGCGTGCAGCACAGCAACGCGGAATCAACTGGCGCGCAGTGTACGCCGGGAGGAGTCGGGAATACCTGCCGCTGCTCGACGAGGTGGTGTCGGTGGCTCCCGACCGGGTCACCATATGGGCCGACAACGAGCGTGGCCGATTCGCCACGGCCGAGGATTTGCTCGTCGATGCCGGACCGACGACTGCCGTATATGTCTGCGGACCGACGGCGATGCTGGAGTCGGTGCGCACCGCCCGCGACGGATACGCCGACGCGCCGTTGCACTACGAGCGGTTCAGCCCGCCTCCGGTCATCGACGGCATCCCGTTCGAATTGGAACTTGCGCGGTCGCGGCGGGTGCTCGACGTCCCTGCCAACCGGCCGGCGCTCGACGTCATGCTCGACGATGACCCAACGACGGCATACTCCTGCCGACAAGGATTCTGCGGCACCTGCAAAGTCAAAGTCCTTGGTGGGCAGGTCGATCGCCGCGGCCGCACCGCAGAGGACGACGGTGAGATGCTGGTTTGCGTCTCGCGCGCTATCGGCGGTCGCGTGGTGATCGACGCCTGAAGAAGCGTTCCGGATGGTGGTAGTCGTTGGTCCGGGCTTGGCCGTGTTCAAGGTGCGGCGGCGGTATCCACTGGGTCTGACCGTCGGCGAGTTTGATTGTCCGCCAGCCTTTGTCGGCCAGCTTGTGGTCGGGCTTGCAGGCTAGGGTCAACTTGTCGATATCGGTTCGGCCGCCGCGGGCCCAGTCGTCGACGTGGTGGACCTCCGTCCAGTACCCGGGCACGTCACAGCCGGGCGCCGTGCAGCCGCGGTCCTTCGCGTAGAGCACCACCCGCTGATCGGCTGAGGCGATGCGTCGGCTGCGGCCCAAATACAACGCACGGCTTTCGTGTTGGTCGAACACCGCGAGGTAGTGGTAGGCATGACCGGCCATCCGGATCAGATCGCGGATGGGCAGCAGTGTTCCGCCGCCGGTCACCGCGCACCCGGCTCCTGCTTCCAATTCCTGCAGCGTGGTCGACACGATGACCGTCACCGGCAAGCCGTTGTGCACCCCGAGTTTCGGATCACCTAACTGGCCGCGGACCAACGCATTCAGCGCGTCGTGTTGGCGCTGGGCATGACTGCGCAAATCCTTGCCGGCGACATCCTGATCGGCTTCACCAGTGATGCAGGGGCTTTCGTCATCGGGATTGCACATGCCCGGGGCAGCGAACCGGGCCAGCCAGGCGTCGAGGTTGGCCCGCAGCTCCGGAGAGGCGACCAGCTTGCCGACGCTCATCCCATCGGCTTGCTGCGGCGACCAGGTGAAGCCGCGGCGACGGGCGCGATCGACGTCGGAGAACTTCCCGTCGGGATTGATCAGCACTGCACACCGGTTCGCCACCTTCTCCAGCTGGTCCGGACGCAGCTTGGCCGACTGCTGGGCCAGCAAGCGCTCCGCGCACTCAACGGCGTCAACGGCGGTGTCCGCAGGCAGGTCACGCACGAACGTCTGGATCACCCGCAAGTGTTGCTGGTCGAGCACGCCGTCCCGCCAGGCCTGGGCAGTCGCCGGCAATTCCGGCGGTAACGTTTCGCCGGTCATCGTCATCCGTGGTGCGAGCTGTTCGGCATCGCGCATCCGACGGCGTGCTTCGGCGCAGCTGATCCGCAGCCAGTCGGCGATCACCTTATGCACCGGGCCACCGACGTCGGCCGGATCCTCTTTGGCCAGGCCCGCGATGAGATCGTGGGTGCGTACCGCCTGCTGGCGTCGGGCGGTTTCCAGCCGCTCCAGTGCATGCAGCCGAACCGGCGGAGCGTAGTTGTCGAGGTTCAACTCGCCGATCGTCGCCACCGCAGCAGCGAGCGCATCGAAGGCCGCAGCCACCTCGGGCGGCACGGCGCTACAAGTCGAACTCATGTTCGAGACGCTACCCGCGGGCCGTGGCCCCAGCCACCGACGAAACCAGAGTTGTGGATAAAGGCGCGACTGTGGACAAAATTCGACACGCTCTAGGGTGAAGGCATGCGGGTAGCAGTTCTGGGATCGAAGGGCAAAGTCGGCGCGACCATGGTCCAGGCGGTGCAGGCCGCCGAGGATCTGACCCTCTCGGCCGAGGTCGACGCCGGTGATGCGCTGAGCCTGCTGACCGACAACAAGACCGAGGTCGTCATCGACTTCACCCATCCCGATGTCGTGATGGACAACCTGAAGTTCTTGATCGACAACGGGATTCACGCTGTCGTCGGTACCACCGGCTTCACCGACGAGCGGCTGCAACAGGTGCGGGCGTGGCTGACCGCCAAACCGGACGTCTCGGTCCTCATCGCGCCGAACTTCGCAATCGGGGCGGTGTTGTCCATGCATTTCGCTCAGCAGGCCGCACTCTTCTACGACTCGGTCGAGGTCATCGAACTGCATCACCCACACAAGGCCGATGCCCCGTCGGGCACGGCCGCCCGCACTGCCGCGCTGATCGCAGAAGCACGAAAAGACCTGCCGCCCAACCCCGATGCCACGACGACGAGCTTGCCGGGCGCCCGCGGCGCCGACGTCGACGGTGTACCGGTGCACTCGGTTCGGTTGGCCGGGCTGGTGGCCCACCAGGAAGTGTTGTTCGGTACCGCGGGGGAGACGCTGACCATCCGCCACGACAGTATGGACCGCACGTCGTTCGTGCCCGGCGTGCTGTTGGCGGTACGTCGGGTCGCCGAGCGTCCGGGCCTGACGGTAGGAATTGAATCGCTGCTCAACCTGCAATGACCGGGACTGAGACGTCCAGGCGCAACCTGCGCTTGAAGCTGACGATCGCGTTCATGTGCGCGGCGATGCTGGTGTACATCGTGTTGCTCAGCCGGTCCGCCGTGCTGATGATCGACTCCGGGCGTGCCGTCGCCGTCATGTTGGGCGTCGCGCTGTTGATCCTGCCCGCCATCGGCCTCTGGGCGATGATTGCCACGTTGCGCGCCGGCTTCGCCCACCAGCAGCTGGCGCGACTCGTTGTCGAAGACGGGATGGAGCTCGACGTCAGCGCGCTACCGCGACGGCCGTCCGGTCGCATCGAGCGCGACGCGGCCGACGCGCTGTTCGAAACGGTCCGTGCGGAATTGGACGACGATCCGCAGGACTGGCGGCGCTGGTATCGGCTGGCGCGCGCCTACGACTACGCCGGCGATCGCAGCCGCGCACGGGAAGCTATGCGGAAAGCCTTGGAGTTACACCGAGCACTACCGGGTCGCCAATGAGCAAGACACTCTTGGTAATTCACCACACCCCCTCGCCGGCAACCCGTGAGCTGCTCGAAGCCGTGCTCGCAGGCGCCAACGATCCCGAGATCGACGGCGTGGACGTGGTGGTGCGGCCCGCTCTCGCGGGGACCGTCTCCGACGTGCTTGACGCGGACGGCTACCTGTTCGGCACCACGGCCAACCTCGGTTACATGTCCGGGGCGCTCAAGCATTATTTAGTCGAATACTCCTCTTCTAGGCATAGGGCCAGCTTGTGGCACGTCTGCTGATCATCCATCACACGCCGTCGCCGCACTGCCAGGAGATACTCGAGGCGGTGGTGGCCGGTGCGACCGATCCCGAGATCGAGGGTGTGGAGGTCGTGCGGCGACCGGCGCTCACCGTCTCGCCGGTCGAGTTCCTGGAGGCTGACGGCTATCTGCTCGGCACCCCGGCCAACCTCGGGTACCTCAGCGGTGCCATGAAGCACGCGTTCGACTGCGCCTACTACCAGATTCTCGACTCGACGCGGGGGCGACCGTTCGGGCTGTACCTCCACGGCAACGAGGGCACCGAGGGAGCTGAGCGAGCAGTCGACAGCATCACGACCGGGCTCGGCTGGGTGAAAGCCACCGATACTGTGGTCGTTTCAGGCAAACCGTCCAAGGACGACATCGAGGCGTGCTGGAACTTGGGCGCGACGGTCGCCGCTCAGTTGATGTGACGAGTCGCACGATCGAACGCGGGTAGTAAGCGTCGGCCCGAGGTAGGCGACAAGTACGGTCAATCTACGCGGGGTGGTCACGAGGTGATAAGAGCCGTAACGCGGTTCGTCGACGCGACCCGAGCGTGTGGCCGACCCGTGCAAAGCGCAATGTCGCTGGGGTCCTTGGCCGCTCTGTCGGTTCCGGTTGAACCCTGCGCACCGAGGCTGACCGAAGCGTGGTCGTCGTATATGGCAGCCGACCGACCGAGGGTGAATCCCGGCGGGCTTGTGCGACGGCGAACATCGGTGTGTGAAATCCTCTGCCGCAGTGCTGATCGGGCTCTTATCCGGGCGGATTCATCCAGAACCGGGCCACAGACAACAGATCGGGTGGAAACTGCTGGGTGGATGATCATGGCCGCTCCACGGTCCGGCTGCCGGAACAGAACACGCGCACATCGACATCTCGTGCACCAAGGGGCACGCCGAGGAACTCACTTGTTGGCAACCAAGGATGATGACAACGACGATCGAGAACCACCGACCGGCACCGCACCGGCCTCTTCACGCGGGCGACATGGATGCGGTGATGTGGGGAATCGAGAACGATCCGCTGCTGCGGCAGACCATGACCGCGGTCCTGGTGCTCGACCAAGCACCCGACCCGCAGGTGCTGTTCGACCGGATGGAACATTTCACCCGTAGCCTGCCACCGTTTCGGCACAGGCTGGTCGCGACGCCATTGCGCTTATCGACGCCCCGCTGGCTCGTCGACCCCAACTTCGATCTCTCCTACCACGTCCGCTGGATTCGTGCGCCTGGCGACGGGTCCATCGACGGTGTGCTCAAGTTCGCGCGCCAGTCGGCGATGTCGGGTTTCGACCAGGCTCGTCCGCTGTGGATCGTCACCGTGGTCGAGGGTCTCCGAGAGGGCCGAGCAGCCGTGATCGTGAACATCAGTCATGTAGTGACCGATGGGGTGGGCACTCTCGCGGTTCTGGCTCACCTCGGCGACTTCACCCGCGAGCCGCGCGATATTGGGGCCATGCCGGCAGTACCGCAGCCCGAAGACGACTCAGTGTTCCAACTGGTTGCCGAGGCGATCACCTACACGATGCGCCGGACCGTCGGATTCCTCAGCCGGTCGGCCAACGTGGCGGCCCGTGCGGTTCCCGCCGTCTTCTCCCGCCCGGCCGACACCGCCAACACCGTCAACAAGAACGTCCGGGCGCTGCTGCATGTTATGACCCCGCCACGCAAGAGCCTGTCCCCACTGATGGCCGAGCGACGAGGCTGGATGCGCTTCGCCGCCCTCGAGCTGGACCTGCCGACGCTGCGCGAGGCAGCCACACCGCGGGGTTGCACGGTCAACGACGCTTTTGTCACCGCCGTCGCCCACGGGTTCGGCCTCTACCACGAGCGACATGGGAAACCCGTCGAGCGATTGCGTGCCGCCATCGCCGTGAACATCCGCCAGCCGGGTGACTTCTCCGTCGCAAACCAGGTGCGAGGGGAGTCGATCGCGATCCCGGTCGGCACCGATGACCCCGCCGGCGCATTGGCGGTGTTCCACAACCTCCTTTGCGCGCTGAAGGAGGAGGTGAGACTGCCCTCGGCCACCGCGCTGGACGGGATGCTCGGCGCCCTCGGCCCCGCGGTGGCTCCGTTGTTTGGGATGATGCTCAAACACGACGACTTGGCGGTCAGCAACATTCCCGCGGGGGATCAGACGGTGTACATCGCCCGGGCGAAGGTCGTGGCAATCTACCCCTTCGGTCCCCTCATGGGCACCGCGGCGAACTGCAGCCTCTTGGGTTACGGCCACAAGGCGTTCGTTGGGATCAACGTCGATGCGGCAGCCGTGCCCGATCTGGACGTGCTTGCCAGCTGCATCCGCGAAGGGTTTGACGCCGTCGTTGCGCTGGCTGATGTCAGCTAAATAAGGAGCCACGAACTTGAGCACCACCACAGCCGAAAACGACATGATCACAGGGAATTTCGACGAAGAGTTCGCCGAAGTGGCAGACGTCTTCAGGACCCAGATCGCCCGCACCAACGGCGGCGCCGCGGTGGCCGTTTACCACCGCGGCAGGCTTGTCGTCGATCTGTGGGGCGGAGTTCGCAGCCTGAACGGAATGCCCTGGACACGCGACACCCTTGCCATGTGTTGGAGCACCACCAAGGGCGTCGTCTCGACCTGCGCCCATATCCTCGCCGACCGCGGCGAGCTGGACTACGACGAACGCGTCGCCACCTACTGGCCCGAGTTCGCTCAGAACGGCAAGGAGGAAATCACCGTTCGCCAGGTGTTGAGCCACTCCGCGGGTCTACACCGCCTCGGCACGATCATCGACCAAGGGTCGAGGATCCTGGATTGGGACCACATGACCGATGCGCTGGCTCGGGCGAAGCCGGCATATGAGCCGGGTACCGCGGTGGGTTACCACGCGTTGACGTTCGGGTGGCTCGTCGGGGAGTTGGTGCGACGGATCTCCGGGCTGCCAATCAGCGATTTCGTGCAGAAAGAACTCGCCGAACCGCTCGGTCTCGACGGCCTGTATATCGGTTGCCCGTCCGACCAGCGGCACCGCGTGGCACCCCTGGCACCAATGTCACCTCCATTCGAGCGTTGGTCTCGGCCCGTCATCAGCTTCGTCTTCGACATGCTGACGAGGACTCTTCGCGCCGTCAGGTCGCCGATCAACCCGCATCGGATGATTAACGCAGCCCTATCCCGCGGTATGGAGGACGTCATCGTCGACCCGCGACTGCTCGATGTTGCCGTTCCCGCGATGAACGGCCATTTCGACGCCGTGTCGCTGGGCGCCATGTACGCGATGCTCGCGGGCGGCGGCCAGTTCGGCGGTGTGCGCATTCTTTCCGAGGAGACCGTTCGCAAGGCCGCCGAAATCCAGAACGACGAGCGCGATCGGGTCGTCATGATGACCATGCAGTGGCGGCTCGGCTACCACCGGCTGCCGTTGCTGCACAAACAATTGCCCCTCGGCTTTGGCCATTTTGGGTTCGGTGGCTCCGGCGGCTTTGCCGATCCCGGGCACGACCTGGCCTTGGCGATGGTCTGCAACCGTGGGCGCGGCACCCCGGTAGGCGATCTGCGGATTCTTCGCCTCGGCCAGGCAACCGCCCGCGCCGTCGAATCCCTCGGCTAGGACTGCTGAACAGCGGCTGGTCGGCGCGCGGCCAAGCTCAGCGTGTTTGCCTCCGAAACATGCTCGATGCAAACGGATCCATCACGCCCTCGCCGGGTCGGCTCCCTCACCCCTCAGAGCCGGCTCGGCTGGCCCGAGATAGCGCACAGGATGCGGTCCCGCACTGATGTCGGGAGCTTCGTCGCGACGGCGAGCATTAACCTCGGCACTACGCCGACGACATAGCGCGCCCGGGGCCGGCGGGCCGTCAATGCCTCTTCGACGACGTGGGCGACTTTCCCCGGCGGCACCGCCGTCTTCCGCGTCCTGGCTATCGCCTTGCTCAAGCCGGGCAGGTGCCCTGCGTAAAGCTCCCGCGTCTCGGCCGTCATCATGGCGGCCATCTGCTCCATCGAGGGGTGTTCGCGGTATGCCACATGTCGGTCTTGGTCTGCGCCGGCTCGACAACCACCACCAGAATGTCCCAGGGCTTCAGCTCCATCCGCAGCACGTCGGCCACCCCTTCCAGTGCGAACTTCGACGCACAGTAGGCGCCAAGCAACGGAG
>CAWKME010000059.1:0-72983 GCA_963850645.1 uncultured Actinomycetota bacterium
TAGTAGCGTCTCGGCACCGCGGCGATCAGAGCTTCGACTTGAGTCCTGGTCAACGTGGCGATGCTGCCGTCGGGTAGCCCGAGAATGCGGTCGACGGCCAGCCCGTGCAGCCTGAATCTGGTTGCCAGAGCGTCGATTGCCCGATCGCGGGCGGACTCGCAATCGGCATCCAGCACATCGACGATGTTCGAGTTGGTGCGGGCGGCCAGTCCGTAGATCATGTCGGCGACGCCTTCGGGGTCGAACGTGTCGAAGATGCCGTCAGTAACCCCCTGCGAAATCAGCCGGCTCAGCAACGGCCGGTACAGGTCTTGCTCGACGGCGAGGATTCGTCCGTAAAGATGCGCATTGTCGGGGCGCAGCAACGACACCATCGCGGCCAGTTGCTCTGGTCCGCTCATCTTCATGCTGGCGTCGAAACCGGCCCGCAACACCGCGTTGAGCCGGTCCAGCGCGTCGCCGTCGCATCCGGCCAGGGCATTCTCGACGCCGGTGAAAGCGTCGCGAGCGCTGCGCTCGGCCAACGCCGCCACCAGCGCGTCTTTCGATGAAAACCAGTGATAAAACGCGCCTTTGGAGACGCCGGCGTCGGCGATCAGATCATTCAGGCTGACATTTTCGTAGCCGTGCTGCAAAAACAGGCTCGCCGCCCGGTCGAGCAACTCCGCTCTGCGGAGGTCGGGATGTTTGACGACCCGCGGCACTAGGGTGATCCGGGCTGCGGCTTCCAGCCGACGTAGGTCAGATACAGCCCGGACGCGGCGAGGCAGAGGAAGACGGCCCAGATGGCCGCGGTTGCGCCTGAACTGTAGACCGCATTGCCCGCCGCGTTGTATGCCTGGGGAACCGTCAGCAGCAGCACCCCGCGTATAGCCAGAAACCAGCCCACGACAGAGACGATGACGGCCGCGGGGCTGCGCCAGTACTGGTGGAACGCGATGATCAGCAGCCCAAACATCAGCAGAATGGCGCCAAATAGCCACGGCCACATCGGGTTTGCTTTGAATTCGGTAAACAGCGTTCGCATGTATGAGCCCCGTATCGCGACCGTGGTCGGCACGATGGTGAAGAACGGTCCCATCGCGCGGGCGAACATGCGTGTGCGGATCTGCGACTGCTCTGATGTGCTCATTGCTATACCTCCATGTCCGCAACGAAATGTATACCGACCAGTGGTCGGTATACAAGACCAATGGTCGGTTGTCTGCTGAGCCGCTAGTCGGAAGACGGTCGCTTGCCGGGGCGAAGCGCCACCAGCAGAACGCCGACGGCGAAGATCAGCCCGGTCAACCAGGGAAAATGCCCGTCCGGCGCGAAGCCTCCAGCGGCGATGAACGCCAAGCCATAGGCTGCCAGCGCGGCACCGGCCAGCATGATCGGTTCGGCCCAGCCTTCGGCGACTGGCGTCCCGAAAGTCGGGAGCGGTGCGGCGAAAAGGCTTCTGCCCCAGTACAACAGCACCATCTCGACCGCTGTCACGAGGCTGAGGATGACCACCCATTCCAGCCGGGCGAGCCACCATTGGGCCGTGCCCTCGACCGGTTGGGGCAACAGTCCGGCGGGGTAGCCGACGATCGCGACGATCACCACCGGGATCATGTGCCACAGGTAAAGAGCCATCACGTTGCTGTTGGCTGTTGTCAGCACCCGCTGGACGACACCGGTGCGCAACGCCCGGTTGAGCGCGGGTGCGAGCGTTATCACCAGCCCCGCTTGCGCACACGCGAACGCCAGCATCGCTGCGGACGGCGGGTCGGAGTTCTGTAAGGCTTGACCGGGCACACCGATCATGCTGACCGGATACGGACCCAGCAGGATCAGCAGCGTTAGCGCGACCGCCGATCCGCCGGCGAGCAGCGCGGGTTTGCGGCCTGCCAATAGCCCGTCCTGCCAAGCGATTCCAAGCTGGTAGAGCGCTCCCCAGCACAGCAGGTAATTCAGCAAGCGCAGGTGGGGCACATGCCCGCCGACTGAGACAGCGTCGACCGCGACGACTGCCACGGCCAGTGTCGCCGGCACCAGAAGTCCCCAACGCCGTTGCGCGGCAACCGCAACCGGCGTCAACGAAACCACCATCAGATATACGGCGAGGAACCACAGGTGCATCGCCACCGCCCAACCTGCGTATTCCATCGTGGAACCGGCAACATGGCGCAGCCCCAGAACGACCACAACCGCCGACACCAGCCCGACGTAGGCCGTGGTAGGTCCGAGCACCCGCGCGAGTCGGTGCCGCAACCAAGTTTGGCGCGACACACCCTCGGTATCCCGCCGATGCGTCCAGGACACCGCGCCGGCATAACCGGCGACCAAGAAGAACGTCGGCACGGCCTGGAACGGCCACGTCAGCCATTGCGTCCAGGGCAGGTCCACGAGCGGGTTCTGTCGACCGAAATATCCGTCGTGGTAGGTCACCGATCCGGCCAGCCAATGGCCCAGCACGATCAGGACCACGCCCGACACGCGGTAGAAGTCCACCGCAAGATCGCGGTCCGGGCGCCTCATGACCAGACATTATCGGCGGCGCCCATCCTTCGAACGGGCGGCGCGTCGATCACGTCCGGTAAACTGAGGCTATCTTCGTCGAAGTTCGACGGTTCATAGCTTGGAAGGTGCGCCCATATGGTCACGCGTTCGTGGATGAGACTGGCTGCTGTAGTCAGCGGTTTGGCGTTGTCATTGCTTGCCGGAGCCGGGATCGCGTCCGCAGACCCCGGCCTAGACGCGGCAATCAACACCACCTGCAGTTACCCGCAGGTCGTGGGTGCACTCAACGCGCAATCGCCGGCTGCCGCCGCCAAGTTCAACTCGTCGCCGATGGCCCAGGGCTGGTTGCGTAATTTCCTCGCCTCGCCGCCGCCGCAGCGCGCGCAGATGGCGCAGCAGGCCGAGGGGATGGCGGGGGCTGCGCAGTACATCGGGCTGATCGGGCAAATCGCCACTACCTGCAATAACTTCTGAGCGCGCGCTACCAGACGCGGATCCAGTCGATGAGCATGTCGGCGGGGTAGCTGCCCGACCCGGGATCGCCGCCGCCGGAACCCGCGACCGCGAGGTTGAACACCGGAAAAACGGTGTAACCAGGCCTGTTGAACGGCCAATCCGGTAGCGAGCTCGCCGGCACGTCGAAGTACGGTTGTGCGCCGTCGACGTAGTCTTTCCAGAAGCGGATGCCGGCCTCGTCCCACTGCGTGCGCCAAGTGTGCCAGCCGCTGTCCAGGGCGATGTTCTGGGTCTTCCATTCGCCACCGTTGGCTTTTGCGTGGACGGTGGTCGCCGAGGGCCAGCTTCCGTTGCCGTACCACTCGACGACGTCGATTTCGCCCTGATCCTCATTGCCGAGCCAGTAGGCGGGCCAGGCACCGGCAGTCAGGCAGTTGAGCTTGATCCGGGCCTCCCAGGTGTGGCCGACGCCGCCGCGCCAGAGGCTTTGCACCTTTCCGCTGAAGTACGTCGGGCCGTCCTTGGCGGCACGCAAGACCAGGTTGGAGTTGCCGTCGACGAACACATTGCGCCGATCGTTGCGGTACTGCCCGATGTGCTCGGGTAGCTCCCAATACGTCGGATCCTTGATTTGCTCGCGGGCCGTCGCCACCGCCCACTTCGACGGATCCGGAGCCGAGCCGGCCGACCCGTCGAACTCATCGTGGAAAATGTAGGAACCTGCTGGTGTGTCGGGGAGACGCGGGTGAGCCCGGGCCTCGGGGATGGGGACCGCGGCTGCCAGCACGCCGGCCCCGGCCATCAGCAGCAGGGTGCGACGATCCATCTCGGGCATAGGCCAAGCACGATAGCAGCGGCTAATAGGCTCCACGCGCTCCGGTCAGAGGTGAGACAGCAGCCGCTCGGCGAAGACGTCGGGGTGCTCGCGGTGCATGAAGTGCCCACCGGGGACTTCCTCAACGAGGTAATCGTTCTCGAACATCCGAGCGGCTCCCCGATAGTCCGAGGGCGTGACGATTGGATCACCCAGCCCCGCAAAAGCCACTGTCGGCACGGTGATCCGCGCTCTAAGTGATGCGCTGGGTATGGGCGAGAGCTTTCGGTAGTAACCGAACGCAGCGTTCAAGCACGCCGGGTCGGAGAAACACGCGCGGACCGCGTCGAACTCCTCCGGATCGGGTTTCCAGTCCGGTGACCATCGCCGATAGATCGCCGGCAAGGCCGCGAAGTCATTGCGCGCGAAGCGGTTCGGCGCTCCCGGCAACTTGTATACCGCGAAGTGGCGCAAACCCCAGAGCTTTTTCGGCGACGGTTTCAGCGCGGCCGGGTGTGGAATGCCGATCACGAAAAGCTTCTTCACCCGCTCGGGGCCCAGCGCCGCGGCTCCGTATGCGGCCGAAGCGCCCCAGTCATGGCCGATGATGACGGCGTCACGGGCGCCGAGTGCTTCGATCAACGCGAGCGGATCGCGGGCCAAAGTCTCTGGGTCGGTGTCGCGACTCGGGATCGCGGTCGGTTGGTAGCCGCGCATGAACGGGCTGACCGCCCGGTACCCTTTCGCGGCGATCCGTGGCCGAAGATCGTCCCAGCTGTGTGCGGTGTCGGGGAACCCGTGCAACATCAGCACAAGCGGCCCGGAGCCGTCCTCCAGATAGGCGAAGTTCAGTCCGTTCGCGTCGACGAAGTGGATCGCACCGGTCATGGCTGGCCAAGACCTGGGGGAGCGGAGGCCTTCTGGTAAACGAGCCAGTGCAACTCGATCGGGGAATCCCCCCGCTCGACGTCGAACAGGTCAAGCCCGTCGGCCCAATTGGCGAACCAGGCTGTGGGCGGCCAAGCGCCTTCGGGTAAGTGGGTTTTCTCGTAGTCGTGGGCGGAGTCGTCGGCAACGAGCTCGAGCGGTAGTAGGTCAGCCGCGCTCGATATCTCCTCCCACGTGAAGATCATGGTGTTGCATTGCTGCCCGAGTTCGCGTGCGGCGTCGTCGGGGGTGTAACCCTGGCGCGGCAGGAAGGTGTTGAACAGCAACCGTCCGCCGGGAGCCAGGCAACGCGCGGCGAGTTCGAACAGGGCACGCAGCTCCTGTGTGGTCCGGAAATCGGGGACCAGCTCGGAGGCCACGATCAGCTGGTAGTCGTCGCGGACATCGTCCGCGCTTGCGAAGACGTCCCGCTCGATGACGCGTACGTCAAGCGATTGGCGTTCGGCCTCCGAGCGAATGATCTGCGCGAAATTCGAGGCAATCTCGACCGCATCCACCGGGTGGCCGCGTCGCGCCAGGGCCAGGGCATTGCGTCCGGTGCCTGCACCGATGTCGAGCACCCGGCAGGTAGTGGGATCGACCGCCTCGCCGGCCAGCGCCGAGACCCGGGCATCCGGTTCGGTGCCGAACAGCGCACCCTCGCGATTTCCGACCCAGTTGTCGTAAGCGGCCCCGATCGTCGCCCATTCGGTAGTGACCCGATAGTTCAGGGCGTGGCCGAACGGAGCGTGGAACGAGATGACGATGTTGGAGCGTGACGAGGTCCGGTAGGCCTCTGCCAGCTGGGTCTGCAACACCGCTTTCAGCTGGGCAAATTCTTCGGGGGAGTACCCGACGCCGAGGCTGGCAAAGACGTTGTCGCACATCGTGACGTACTCGTCGAGCAAGCTCGGAACGGCCGGCACCGTGATTTGCCCCGTGGCCACCGAGCGGCGGTACAACCGCCGGGCCATCGCTTCGCGGAGCACCGACGGACTGAAAGACCTCGCGGCCGGATCGTCCACCAGACCCTTCTACACGACCCAAACCGTTTTCCACCAGCGGTCGGTGCTATAACGCAACCTATGTCAGAAACCGGGCACTTCATCACCCACGTTTCCGATACGGCCCGGTGGACGGCGTTGCATCGGGCCACCGAATCGGCGCGAGCCGATGCGTTGTTCAGCGATCCGCTGGCCGCACGCCTCGCCGGTGAGCACGGCCGCGCGATCGTCGCCAAGGTTCCACGGTCCACTCGCAACGGCTGGTGGCTGATCGCGCGTACCAAGATCATCGACGACGTCATTGCCGCAGCGATCGCCGAGGGCTGTGACAGGGTATTGAACCTGGCCGCCGGCTTGGACACCCGGCCGTATCGATTGGATCTTCCGCCCGATTTTCCTTGGATAGAAGCCGATCTGCCGCAGCTGCTCGCGGAGAAGACGCAACTTCTTGCCGACCAGACCCCGCGTTGCCGGTTGACCCGGGCCGCGGTCGACCTGTCGGATCCCAACGCCCGCGACGCATTCTTCAACGAGGCACTCGACGGCGCTACCAAAGCGCTGGTGTTGACCGAGGGCCTGCTGATGTATCTGGAAGACCGTGACGTCGTTGCGCTTTCCGAGGCGATCAAGCGGCCCGAGGTGGCCTGGTGGATGCTCGACTTCGCCTTTCCAGGCCTGAAAAAGATGATGAACAAGAAGATGGCCGGTCTGTTGCAGAATGCGCCGTTCAAGTTCGCGCCCGAGAACGGGCTGGCCTACTTCGAGGACCTCGGGTGGCGAACACTCGAAGTGGAATCAAACTTCGAGGCCGCCAACCGATTCCGTCGTTTGCCGATGTTCATGCGGCCGCTTGCCTGGCTGCCTCAGACGGATCCGCGTCGTCCCGGTCGGCAGACCCTGGGGTGCGGTTGCCCTGCTTACCCATTAAGCCCATGTTCGACCAACGATCCGTTTCACGACGCGACGTCATCAAATTTGCCTTGGCGCCGGTTCTGCTGAGCCTTGGGCCGCTGGCTTCGCCACTCGCCGACCAGCGGGCGTCGGCCGCCGACATGAGGCTGATCGATTTTGCGGAGCGGAGGATCCCGCCGGATGAAATCAAGTCGGCCGGCTATGCCGGGGTGGTGAACTACGTGTCCGAGGAGCGGCCGGGCGCCCACTTCGAGGCCAAGCCGCTGACCCGCGAGTACGCGGACGCGCTGCGCGCGGCGGGTCTGCACATCGTCAGCAACTTCCAGTACGGCAAACCCGGCTGGCCCGACCCGTCGGATTTCACCCGCGGGTTCGACGGCGGCGTGGCGGACGCTCAGACAGCGCTTCGGCTGCACGCCGCGGCCGGCGGTGCCGGCTCCGCGCCGATCTTCTTCAGCGTCGACGACGACATCGACGAGAACACCTGGAATAGCCTTGCCGTCAACTGGTTTCGAGGAATCAACTCGGTACTGGGTGTGCAGCGCACCGGCATTTACGGCCACTCTCACGCATGCGGGTGGGCGATCAGAGACGGCGTGATCGGGCACTCCAGCACCGCGGGGTACCGATGGGCATGGCAAACGAAGTCGTGGTCGCATGGGCAGCGCGAGCCCGCGGCCGTGCTTTACCAAGAAGTGGTCAACACTCCGTCGAACCCGGGGCCGCTTCTCGGTGGCATCAACGTGGATGTGGACGAGGTCCTCGCGGCCGATTTCGGACAGTGGGACCTCGAGCGATGATCTAGCCGGTGCGGGCGGCGTCTTCCACCAGATCGGCGGCACGGGAAAGGCTTTCGCCGGCGTTTGGTCATCTGGGTGGCGATCTCACCGGCTCGAGCTCAGATATTGCGGGGCGAGGATGGACCGCAGGCGGGCCACCAGCGATTCCTGCGGTGGTATCCGAGAAGCGCTGCCGCAGAGCCGACTTTCAGTTGTTCGACGGCAGCCGCCCACATCGGCTGATCCAGCCAGAGCCAGAGGATCAGCGTGGGGACGCCGGCCCGTATGCCCGCAGCCGTGGTGCCGGCGCCGCCGTGGTGGACGACCGCGCGGCACGCGGGAAAGACCGCCGCGTGGTTCACCGCGCTGACAACCTTCAGGTGGTCGACATGTGCGAAGTCGCCGAAGTCGTTGGCGCCGCTGCAGATCAGCGCCCGTTCGCCCAACTGCATGCAGGCCGCGCTGATCATGCCGACCGTGTCAGCGGGGGACGAGACCGGCGTGCTGCCAAAGCCGAAGTAGATCGGCGGCGTCCCGTCGGCAATCCACGACAACACCTCCTCGTCGCTATCCGTCGGCAACTCCAGTGTCAGCGCGCCGACGAAGGGCCGTCGATCACTCGGTTCCACCCACGCTGCGGCCGGTCCGGGCAGGCAGAGCTCGTCGTAGGCCTGAATTTCCAACGAATCCGGTGGTCGGCCGTCGCTTCCGGCAGACCCAGTGCACGGCGTTGCGGTGCCTTCGGCTTCCTTGGTCACGCTCGAGGACAGCATCCCGGATGGCAGCACTCGCGCGGGGAAGAAGTGCAGCGCAGCCAACGGAATCCCGCGATACTCGGCGACGTCGGCGGCGAGCGCTGCTCGTTCATGCCCGCCAGTAGCAGGTCGGCTCCGTCGGTCAGCGACGCCAATGTCGTGGTCTTGTCCATCCAGACCTCGATGACCCGCTGTGCAAACCGGGGCAACGCGCTGATCGGATCGGTGACACCGCGCATGAAATCCGCGGCCGTGTTCAGATTTTTTTGCGAGTCGGGCCCGTAGGCCACTGCCGTCAGGCCCGCCGACTCGACGAAGCCGAGCATGTCGGGCGGGGCCGCCATGCGCACGTCGTGACCTCGGCGTACCAGCTCCCGACCGACCGCGACGCAGGGCTCGACATCGCCCCGACTTCCATAGCCGGCCAGCACAAATTTCATCGGCCCCTATGGGTGACCTCAGCGGCGACGAGTCTAGCGTGCCGGTCGGTGGCATCCTGGTCAGGTGGGCTTGCTGTTCCGGTTGGTGGAGCTTCTCATCGTGGTAGTGCCGCTGGCGGGCGTCGATCGTCGCTGCGGTCAGAGGGTTTTCTGCCAACAGACGGCCCGGTGGAGACCACAGCCGGGTCCCGATCGGGCAGAGGTCGGCGGCAATCAGGCCGCCCAAAGGCGGTCGCTGACCCGCGTTTTGCGTGAGCATGACCGAACGGACACCCGCTGGCTCGAGTACGAACTCGACTTCGCCAGGCTTCTTGACTTTCCGCTGATGACCGACATGCGCGATCCGCTCACGATCGGCTTTCACAAGGCCAAGCTTCGAGCAGACTTCCTGCGCCCGGCCAAGGCCGAAGATCTGCTCGATGACGACGACGCAGCGGCGCGGTACCTGGCCGCCGTCGAGGACTATGTCACTGCGTTCAACATCGCTGAGGCAGAGGCGAAACGCAGGCGCCGAACCGACTTCTCCCAAGGCGCACAGCAGCGGATCGCGCGGGCTCAGAGTCTCTTGCGCACGGCATCCGACACCGCCGCGACGCCGCAGGAACGCCAGAACGCCTATGACCGTGCACGCCGAGAACTCGACGGCCTCATCGTGTTGCCGGCCACCACCCAGACCAGCATCGAGCGCGGGATCTCCGGCGAGTTAGGCGGGTAGCGGTGCGGGCTTGGCCGAATCGCCCGGCAGCACCTGCTGCGGGATCTGTGCGAACACGTAGCTGGTGGATGAAGCTCCGGGCTGAAGGCTGAACGACCAGATCAGATCGAATCGATCACCCGGCCACGCGGCGGGAATCTGCGTGCCCGAGACGGTGGGCAGGGCAGCAGCGATCGCGGGGATGTGCTGGTGTTCCCAGCAGATGAGCACGACACCGGCGTAGCGGGCGACGACGGCGGCGGCGAGTGCGGACTCCTGGCCTTCCGGGTAGGGGGAGTTGATCGGCACGTTGATCCGTCCGCTCAAGCCCTGGATGGTCTGGTAGGTGCGGTGCGCCTGCGTCTTGTCCGGCTTGCCGTAATCGGGTGAGAACAGCGTCACCGGTGTGCGCAGGCCGGCCTGCAACGGTCCGATCGCGGGTGCGAAGAGCACTGCAAGTGCGCCCGAACGTTGCCATCCACGCGGCAGCAGCGAGTGGATGTCCTGGTTGCCGTTGACGTCAATCCCAAACGGCGGGCTCGGCGCCGCGTTCGGGGTCGGCGGGTCGGTTGGCTTTTCGCCGTGGCGGATGACGTAGATCTGCGCCGGGGGTCCGGCGTTGTTCGACGAGGCAGCATCAGTCATCACATCCTCCGATCTCGTGACAGGCGGGTCTGACGCCGTCAGGAACGCGTATCGGCGCGGGCCGCTGTCCACGCCGCCGAACGTGACGTGATGTAGTCGTGGTAGTCCTGCTCGGTTTTCAGTGTCGGCATCGCGGAGTGGGTTTGGCCCTGGGTGTCGTTGACCGGCAGGGCGGAAACCAGTTGGGCGTAGGTCTGCTGGATGTGCGAGGGGGTTCCCGCGACCGGATTGGCGGCCGCCGACGTCGGGACAGTGACGCCGGTCAGCGGGTCATCGGTGCGTGGCTGGGTCAGGGTCAGCACGTCGCCGACATCGGGAGCCGCCGCGTCGCGGGCGGTGAACGGCGGTAAGCCCCAACGGGTCTCAACGGTCTTGAGGATCGACGTGTGATCCAGCGGGACCGTTCCCGGACGGGCGGAAAACCGTGCCCGCAGCGATGAGCGGCGAGACGAGCACGGTGGGCACGCGGACACCGAATCGGGTGAAGTCGAAGCCGAACTCGCCGGCGCAGTTGTCCGGCGGCGACGGCGCCGGTCGGCGGTGGGACGTGGTCGTAGCAGCCGCCGTGCTCGTCGTAGGTGATGATCAGCAGGGTCTGGTTCCAGCCGGGCCCATTGCGCAGCGCGTAGTACACGTCGTGGATCAGCTGCTCGCCGAGGGCCACATCGTAGTTGGGGTGTTGGCTGTTGCCCGACGACGCCCCAGCTGGGTTCAAAAACGTATAGGCGCCAAGAGTTCCCGCCGGCGGCCGCGCTGAAAGTCGCGAGAAAGCGCCGAAGTGCGACTCGGCGGCATCGGTGGTGTCGGGAAAATTCATGCGCGTGTCAGCGGGGGGACTGTTGTAGCCGTAGATCGACCAGCGCGAGGTTGTGCGCGCTCAGTAGCCCGAAGATGCTCTGCGAGGTGTATTTGGACGTGTAGTCGTCCATGTGCCCTTGACTGGTCGCCGCGCACAGAAAGGCACGGTTGGGAAACGTCTCGGTGGGCACGGAGCTGAACCAGAGGTCGCAGACCGCGAAGCCGCGGGCCAGTCCTGACAGGACTGGCAGCAGCTCGGAGGTGAAAATTCCCATGATGTCGGACGCCGTGGTGCCCGAAATGACCGGCCGGTGCGCATCGATGCCCTTCAGCGTGTCCGCGAAGTCCGTCACGAATCCGCTGTTGGTCGCCGAAACCCCTGCGGGCGGACTGGTTTCGCCGAAAAGCTGCGCGTTGGTGGCTAGGTATCCTTCGCCTGGGTCGGCCCCGGGCATAGAGTAGACATTTGCTGTTTGTGCGGTCAAGGCGCTGACCGGGACGGGCTTTCCCGTCGCATCCGAATTGAATTCCGTACCCGTCAGGCCCTCGTACGGCTGCTTGGTGAGCGGAGAGACGTTTCCCGAGTCGGCGTAGAGAAAACCGAGCATATGGTCGAACGACCGGTTTTCGAGCACCAGCACGACAATGTGCTCGACCGACCCGAGTTGGTTAACGGCGGCTGCCACGAAGCATCCTCGATTCGACGAGCCCCCGGTTACCCAGGCCGAATTTTAATGGAGTCGCCTGCCGCTATACGCGTTTATGGACGCAATCGCTGATTAATTCGTGAGTCCCTGGCGGATGGCCCACAAACTTCATCGGCGGAACCTAACTCGCCGTGATCCCTTCACGTCCAACCAAGAAATTGCCGCGTCGGTACCGTACCGTGGCAATCCCGTTCGTTCGAAGCGGTGTACCTGCAATGCTGGAGACATGGTCCAGATAGCCCAGCTGCATCGCGAGCTCGTCGCCCGGGTGCTCGAAGGCAATGGGAAAGCGGCACCCGAGCTACGCCGTGCTGCATTCGACAATGCGCGGCCTCAGCGAACCCATTCACACGCTGATCGAGAAGGTGGCCAACCATGCCTACCGGGTCACCGATGAAGATGTCGCCGCCGTCCGCGCGGCAGGCCTCAGCGAGGACCAGATCTTTGAGATCGTGATATGCGCCGCCGTCGGGCAGGCGAGCCGCCAGTACGCCGGCGCACTCGCCGCCCTGGCCAGCGCAACCGACGAAAAGCCGAGCCATGAGGCTGAAGATTCTCGAGCGCGGTCATCGCTTGCACACCAAAGCGATAATGGCGCTCATTCGGGTGTTTTCGGGCCACCCGGTGGTCGACGCCGTGAAGTTGGCGTTCTACCGCCCGGACTTCTTCGCCGGCGGACCGCTCACCCACGAAGCGATGCGCGGACAGTCGGACTGGTCGGTCGGTGATCGCGAGCTGATGGCCGCCTACGTCTCAAAGGCCAACGAGTGCCCATTCTGCGTCTCGGCCCACTCGGCCACGTCGTCGGTGTGGTACGACGACGAAACCAAAGTCACCGCAACGCTGACCGATCTGGATACTGCGCCGATCGACGAGCGACTCCGCGCCACGCTGCGCATGCTCGGCAAACTCACCCAGCAGAACAGCATCGATGCCGGCGACATCCGAGCCGTCCTGGACGCCTCAGTGTCGCCTGCAGCAGATCAAGGATGCCCTGGCGGTCTCGCTCGCCTTCAACATCACCGACCGGCTGGCCAACGCATTCGGCTTCACCGTCGCAAGCCCCGAAGCCATGAACGCGGGCGCCCGTCACCTACTGAAGCGCGGATATCGTTAGGCCGCAGCTCAATTCGTTCCGCCAGCGCACAGCGGGCTCAGCGCCACTTGATGCCGCACCCGATCGACGGCCGCTGGTCGGCCTCGACCGGCCGCCCGGCGAGCACGGCGTCGACGGCCGCACGGACGTCAGCAGCCGTAACCGGTAAATCGTTACCCGGGCGAGAGTCGTCGAGCTGGCCTCGGTAGACGAGCCGACGCTCGCCATCGAACACAAACGTATCGGGCGTGCAGGCCGCCGAGAACGCGCGGGCGACATCCTGACTCTCGTCATAAAGGTAGGGAAACGTCCATCCATGGCCGCGGGCCTCGGCGGCCATCTGCTCGGGCCCGTCCTGCGGATAGGTGATGACGTCATTGCTGGAGATGCCGACCATGGCGACGCCCTTATCCGCGAGGTCCCGGCCCAGTGCTGCAAGCCCGGTGGCGACATGCTTGACGTACGGGCAGTGGTTACAGATGAAACTGACGACCAGCGCGGGACCCGTCAGATCGTCGAGGCCGACCGTGGCGCCGGTGGCCGGCTCGGGTAGCGAGAACGACGGTGCGGGAGTGCCGAGCGCAAGCATCGTGGATTCAATGGCCATGTCCGCCAGAGTAGCTTTCCTCGGGTTAAAGGCCAGTCAGCTGAGGTTCTGACGCCCGACGTGGCCGTGGCGCAATACCCGGGTAAAACAAAGCGACGGCCGAAAGTGCGGCATCAGAAGCGACCACCGTTTTGGTCCCTCGTAAGACGCGGACCAGCAAGAAAGCTGCTCCGTTAAGGGAACCGGTGACTCGTATCAGTAATCCGTAAATGCCGTTGACGCCAGTGGCTTCGGGAATCACGATTTGTCCGAGCGGCTCGCTAAGTGAGGTTGGGACGGTACGCAGTCGCCGACCGCAAACGCACGAATCGCCAAGCTTGGGACGGTGTCGTCGGAATTGCGTCGAAAGATGCCTGTCACGGCGGGCCGCCTAAGCCTTTTGTGCAACGTGCCGGATTCCTGGGGGCCCAAAGGAGGTGCAGAGCGAAATGAGTTTCGTCTTCGAGATCAATGACCATTTCGTTCCCTGAATCGGCCTGCAGCCAAACTTATTTGGCGCTCGCCTGATCTAGGCACCCAGTCGCCGACGGCGACCAGCTGTTCGAGTTTCCCGTACGTGCACCTCGGACACCCCGAATTGTGCTGGTGCGTTCGCGCGCACTTTTCCTGAGCCGCCGATTTAGCAATACGCAGTAAGACTGCTGCACCACAGAGTGATTCACCCGAACTAACGACTATCGAGCGATTGGGAAGACTAATGCTCCAGGAGTTCTTGCACAACTTCCTGCACAACCTCTTCAAGCCGTTGCTGCTCTTCTTCTACTTCGGTTTCTTGCTACGGATCCTGAACGTGGACTTCGAGTTCCCTTACGTGATCTATCAGGGCCTGACGATGTACCTGATGGTGGCCAGCTGACGCACGGCACCCCGCGAGCCGGTGGCCCGCGGGGTGCTGTCTGGACGATCTGACCCTGGTGTTACTTCAGGTCGAACCGATCGTTGTTCATGACCTTGACCCACGCCGCGACGAAGTCCGCCACGAACTTCCCCTTGGCGTCGTCCTGTGCGTAGACCTCAGCCAACGCGCGCAGCACCGAGTTCGACCCGAACACAAGGTCGTTGGCGGTCGCGGTCCACTTCTTCGCGCCTGAGGAGCGGTCGTGGCCCTCGTAGACGTTCTCCGCGGTTTCCGACGCCTTCCAGTCAGTGCCCATGTCGAGCAGGTTGACGAAGAAGTCGTTGGTCAGCACGCCCGGCTTGTCGGTGAACACGCCATGCTTGCTGCCGCCGTGATTCGCGCCGAGAGCACGCAGCCCACCGACGAGCACCGTCAGCTCCGGAGCGGTCACACCCAGTAGGTAAGCCCGCTCCAGCAGCAACTGCTCCAACGGCGCCTTCTCGCCGGGACGGAAGAAACTGCGGAAGCCGTCCCATCGTGGTTCGAGTACCGCGAAGGACTCCACGTCGGTGCTCTCCTGCGAGGCATCGGTCCGCCCCGGTGCGAAAGGCACCGAGATCTCGTAACCGGCGTCCTTGGCCGCCTTTTCCACTGCCGCAGAACCGGCCAACACGATCAGGTCGGCCAGCGAGATCTCCTTGCCACCGGAGGCTGAGCTGTTGAAGTCCTGCTGGATCTTTTCCAGGACCGACAACACCTTGCCCAGCTCCGAGGGCTCGTTGACCTCCCAGTTCTTCTGCGGCTCAAGGCGAAGCCGCCCGCCGTTCGCGCCACCGCGCTTGTCGGTGTTGCGGTAGCTCGCCGCCGCCGACCACGCGGTCTTGACCAGCTGAGGTACGGACAGGCCGGCATCGAGGACCTTTTTCTTCAGGGCCGCAACGTCTTTGTCGTCGACGAGCTCGTGGTCCACCGCCGGAACGGGGTCCTGCCACAGCTGCGGCTCCGGAATCCACGGCCCGAGGTAGCGCGATATCGGCCCCATGTCGCGGTGCAGCAGCTTGTACCACGCCTTGGCGAACGCCTCGGACAGCTCCTCGGGATGGTCGAGCCACCGCTTGGTGATCTCGCGGTAGATCGGGTCCTCCCGCATCGAGATGTCGGTGACCAGCATCGTGGGCGCGCGTCCGGGTCCGCCGAACGGATCGGGGATCGTGCCCGCGCCTGCGCCGTCCTTGGCCTTGAACTGGTAGGCCCCGGCCGGGCTCTTGGTCAGCTCCCACTCGTAGCCGTAGAGGTTCTCCAGGAATCCGTTGCCCCACTTGGTCGGCGTCTTGGTCCAGACCACCTCCAGGCCGCTGGTGATGGCGTCCTCGCCCTTGCCGCTGCCGTAGGAACTCTTCCAGCCCAACCCCTGTTGTTCGATCGGGGCAGCCTCCGGCTCGGGGCCCACCAGGTCGGCGTCGCCGGCGCCGTGGGTCTTGCCGAAGCTGTGGCCACCGACGATGAGTGCGGCGGTCTCCTCGTCGTTCATCGCCATCCGGCCGAACGTCTCACGGATGTCGACCGCGGCTGCCACCGGGTCCGGCTTGCCCTCGGGCCCTTCGGGATTCACATAGATCAGACCCATGGTGGTCGCACCGTACGGTTCCGCGAGATCGCGCTTACCGGAGTAGCGCTTGTCGGTGCCCAACCATTCGCCCTCTTCTCCCCAGAGGATCTCTTCGGGCTCCCAGACGTCTTCGCGGCCGAAGGCGAAGCCGAAGGTCTTGAACCCAAACGACTCCAGGGCGCAGTTGCCGGCGAAGATGATCAGGTCGGCCCAGGAGATCTTGTTGCCGTACTTCTTTTTGACCGGCCACAGCAGCCGGCGCGCCTTGTCCAGGCTGACGTTGTCCGGCCAGCTGTTGATTGGGGCGAAGCGCTGCATACCCTGACCGCCGCCGCCGCGGCCGTCGTGAATGCGGTAGGTACCTGCGGAATGCCAGCTCATCCGGATGAACAGACCGCCGTAGTGACCATAGTCGGCGGGCCACCAGTCTTGGGAGGTAGTCATCACCGACATCATGTCCGCCTTGAGCGCATCGACGTCGAGCTTGGCGAATTCCGTTGCGTAGTCGAAGTCCTCGCCGAGCGGATTGGCCTGGGGCGCTTGCGGGTGCAACCTCGACACGTCGACCTGGTTGGGCCACCAGTCCTGGTTCGTCAGGGGAGCGTCCGACTTCGGTTCGGGCGCGGGGATAACCGGGTTTTCACTTTCGCTGCCACTATGGGTTGTATCTGTTGACACAGCATTCCTTTCAGGAGTTGTCGAACCGGGCTGTGATCACGGCTGTGATCTGGAATCTGCGGTCGAGCAGTCGGGGCACAGACCCCAGTAGATGACCTCGGCCTCGTCGAGAATGAAGCCGTCCAGCGCGTCGTCGTCGTCCGACGGGATCAAGCACGGCGCGTCACCCACCGCACAGTCGACGTCGGCGATTACCCTGCAGGATCGGCAAACGACGTGATGGTGGTTGTCGCCAACCCGAGACTCGTAGCGAGCGACCATTCCCAGTGGCTGGATCCGGCGAAGTAGACCTACCGCGGTCAGCGCGTTGAGCACGTCGTACACAGCTTGGCGGGACACCTCGGGCAGGCCGCTGCGTACCGCCGACAAGATCGTCTCGGTATCAGCATGCGGATGGGAATGCACCGCCTCCAGTACGGCAACCCTGGGCCGGGTCACTCGCAAGTCAGCCATCCGCAGCAGCGCTGCGTGATCCGCCGACGTTGACGACACCAGATCAATATGCCGCTGTTGTTTGGAATGAGTCAAGACCTTATCTGGAATCGGTCAAGAATTAATTAACGCGTTGATCGCAGTTTCAGCCGCTCGCCGGGACGCGAGTTTGGCACCGTTCGCCAGCTGCATCAGCCGGGGGAGCGCACCCGGGTGCCTGACGAGGTAGTGGGCGACGGCCAGTAAGTTCTGGCTGCCGTCGGGGCGGATGAGGCGGAGAATCTCAGTATCGACGGTGCCGTCACTGGCCCGGTCGCTGATCGCCCGCACCACCGACCAGGGGACGCCACGCTCGTCGCATACCTTCGCGACGGCAGCTGTTTCCATGTCAAGTGCCACCACGCCATCCACCCGCAGATCGGCATGTTGCACTGGGTCGAGCAGAAGCTCGTCGGTGGTCCACAATTTTCCGTAGGGAGTGCCGATACGAAGCGGCGTGGGTCGGTGAGCTGAGCCGTCCGCGCCGCTGACCACGAGCTGGGGGAGCACCAGCGTCCCGATCGGTATTTGGTTCCCGATAGCGCCTGCGATACCAACGACGACCACAAACTCGACGTCGACCGCGTCCAGCAGGCGGACCGTCGCGGCGTGCGCCAAGGCCGTGCCGATGCCGGTGACCACCGCGACCACGGGACGGTCGCCGATCCGGCCGGTGTAGCCCAATGCACTCTTCCGCAGCCCGAGCCGCCGTCGCAGCGGTCGGAGCTCCATGGGCATGGCGCACAGGAAGGCGATCACGCCAGCCATCGTATGCAAAGTGCACCGCAGACGAAAAAGGAACGGAGAGAAAGTACTCCGTCCCACTCTCAATTTATAGCGCACCCGGGGGCTTGCGGCAAGGCCCGGGTCATGCCGCAAAATCGCTGGGCAAAGCCAAAACTCAGCAGAACCGGGGGTTGCGTGATGAGTGCCGAACCGATGTCCGACCATCGGGTGATCGTTGCCGGGGGAGGCCCGACCGGACTGATGTTGGCCGCCGAGCTGGCATTGGCGGGAATCGACGTTGCCATCCTCGAGCGGCGCGCCGGCCAGGACCTGATCGGCTCGCGCGCTGGTGGTCTGCACTCGCGAACCATCGAGGTACTCGATCAGCGTGGAATCGCTGATCGCTTCCTATCGCAGGGGGAGGTGGCGCAGGTCGCAGGGTTTTCCCAGATTCGTCTGGACATCAGCGACTTTCCCACCCGGCATCCCTACGGCCTCGCGCTGTGGCAGAACCACATCGAACAGATACTGGCCGACTGGGTATGCGAGCTGGTAGTGCCGATCTATCGAGGATGCGAGGTAACGGGTTTCGCCCAAGATCCCACCGGCGTCGATGTCAAGCTTGCCGACGGGCGGTCGATCCGCACGCAGTACCTCGTCGGGTGCGACGGCGGCCGTAGTGTGATCCGTAAAGCAGCCGGCATCGAGTTCCCGGGTTGGGATCCATCAATGAGCTACCTGATCGCCGAAGTCGAGATGGCTTGCGAGCCAGGCCAATTGCCGGAATGGGGCATCCGGCACGATGCTCTCGGCGTTCATGCGCTCAGCAGGCGCAATGACGGGGGACCGGTGCGGGTCATGGTGACCGAGAAGCACCTCGGCCCCAACAACGATGCCACTCTGCCTGACCTGAGCGAGGCCCTGATCGCCGTCTACGGAACGGATTACGGGATTCACAGTCCTAGTTGGATTTTCAGGTCAACCGATATGGCGCGACAGGCCGCGGCCTATCGTGACAGACGGGTGCTGCTGGCCGGCGACGCCGCCCACGTGCATCATCCGATCGGGGGGCAGGGCCTCAACACCGGTGTGCAAGATGCGGTGAATCTCGGGTGGAAGCTGGCCCAGGTGGTCAATCAGACATCGCCCGACAGCCTCCTCGATACCTACCATGCCGAACGGCATCCGATCGCTGCGCGAGTGCTGCGCAATACGTTGGCGCAGATCGCGCTTCTCCGCAGCCCAACAGACGAGCGCACCAAAGCTCTGCGCGACACCATGTCTGAACTTCTCAGCATGGACGAGCCCCGCAAACGATTCGCCGCGATGATGTCCGGTCTCGATATCCGCTACGACCTCGGTGAGGGTCACCCGTTGGTGGGGCGTCGCATGCCCGATCTCGACTTGGTTACCGCAGACGGCCCGCGACGGGTATTCACCCTGCTGCACGATGCCCGGCCGGTGTTACTCAATCTCGCCGAGCCCGGCGGCTTCGACATCGCGCCGTGGGCCGATCGGGTTAAGTCGATCGACGCGAAATTCATTGGTGACTGGGATCTTCCGGTGCTCGGTCCGGTTGTCGCGCCCACGGCCGTGTTGATCCGGCCCGACGGATATGTTGCCTGGGTGGGAGGCGTGACCGGCTTCGAAGCTAAATGACGCCCTGATCAAGTGGTTCGGATTACCGACCGGGAGTGCGGCGACCTCAGCCTGACAAGTTTGTTCGCCTACGGCAGCGGGGCTGCCCAGCGCAACCGTGTGCCGCCACCGGGTTCGCTGCCGATGGTGAGGGTGCCGCCGATGGCTTCGGCGCGTTGGCGCAAGTCGGCCAGACCGCCGCCGGTGAGGTTATCGGCAAAGCCTTTTCCGTTGTCGACGACCTCGATGCACAGTTCGTCTGAGACATCAATGGCGATGGTGAGTTTCGTGGCCTCGGCATGCCGTACTGCGTTCTCGATCGCCTCCTTGACAACGGCTTCGGCGTGCTCGGCCAGCGCGACCTCGATCAACGACAGCGATCCTTTGTACTCCACAGTGGTGGTCAAATCCCCGGACTGTTGGCCGATTACCTCATCCAGACGCCGGCGCAGCCCGGGTAAAACCGTGGACCTGCGACGCAGGCCGAAGATCGCGGTGCGGAAGTCTTCGACCACTTCCTGGAGATCATCGATCGCCGCATTCAGGCGCTCCTGTATGTCGACCGAGCGGGCCCGCATGATGACGCTTTGTAACATCAGCCCGACAGCGAAGACGCGTTGGATTGCATGGTCCTGTAGTTCACCGGCGATGCGTTCACGTTCAGCGAATACTTGGGCCTCCGTGCGAGCGTCGGTCAGCTCGGACTGAACGGCCATCTGCTCGGTGATGTCGCGGATCGCCGCGGACACCAGCAGGCCCTGCTCGGTGCGCAATGGGCTGAGGCTGACGTCGATCGGGAACTCGGTGCCGTCGCGACGCAGCCCCCACAGCTCCAGGCCAACTCCCATCCGCCGTAGCTCAGCGTCGGCGAAGAAGCCGGTGCGGTGCTGGTGATGCGCGCCGCGGAGCCTGGGCGGAATCAGCATCTCGACTTCCCGGCCGATCAGGTCCTGGCGCTGATAGCCGAACATCTGGTCGGTTTGAGCATTCGCGAGCACGATGCGTCCATCCGCAGCGACGATGACCATCGCGTCCGGGGCGGACTCCAGCAGACCGTGAAACATCGTTTCGGAGCGCTGATTCTCGGCGGTTACGTCTCGGATCACCTTCGTGAAACCGGTGCAGGCGCCCGTCTCGTCTTGTATCGAGCTCAACATCACGCGGGCCCGAAACCGCTGTCCGCCCTTGCGCACCCGCCAGCCCGAGAACTCGAATCGCCCCGACTCGCGCGCAGCGGCCAACTCACGTTCAGGCAGTCCCGAAGCGCGGTCCTCCTCGGTGTAGAACATCGACACCGGCTCGTCGAGGACCTCAGGCGCCGAGTAGCCCACGACCACCTGTGCGCCCGGACACCAGCGGATCACGTTCCCGTCCACGTCCAGCTGGACGATCGCGAAATCAGTGATTGCGTCCACCATCGCATCGACGTCGCAAAGACGCTCGCGCAGGCTCTTATTCAGCAACGCCGCGCTCAGGTAGCGGTCAGTGCTGGGCGATGTCATTAGACCCGGCCCTCTCTTGTCGCCCGATGCCCTACCTGCGCAGATGCTACCGGCCGATTGAAGTCTTGGTCCGAGAATGCCCGCCCAGAAGAGTGGCGCCCTTACCCCCGTGGTACCGCGGTGAGGCTTATCCGGTGCCCTTCTTGACTTCGAGTACTCGCTTGCGCAGGCCGTCGGTGGCCGTCTCCATCAGTCCTTTGGCACCCCTCTTGATGAGAAATCCCGGGACCGGAACGATCAGGTCGACGGTCAACTCGAAGCTGACCCGAGTGGAATCACCGTCGGGAGTCAGCGTGTAGCGGGCATCTTGCGCGCGTTGCTGTTTGGCGCTGACCAGCGTCCAGCTCACACCGTCGTCGTGAACGGAGTACTGCAATACCTGCTCGTCAGCAATCCCGATGATCTTGACCACCTGGCGAGATTTGCTCGGGTGACCGTCGTCGTCCCGCTCGAGAACTTCGACTTTTTGATGGGCAGGGGACCATTGGGTCAACGACTCGAGGTCGAACAACACCTCCATGATTTCGTCAGGCGTTGCCTCAATGACGACTTCACGGGACTCGGTGACAGCCATACCGGCAATATTGCCTCACTCGTGTCTCCGGCCGCAGGCGGCGTGGGGCGTTTCAGCCCTCAAGAGCGTCTTGCAGCTCCCGCACGTGGTCCTGCGTTTGCTGTAGCAACGGCCGCAACGCCTCGGCGACGTCCGGTAGCCCCAAGTCGTTGGCCTCCGTGACGCGTTGCCGGTAGCGGTCCAGTTGGCGCTCTTCCAGCTCCATATCGGCCTTCAGCGCCGCTGCGCCGTCCGACGCATCGGGCACTACTTTTAGTCACGCGCCGCCTAACCGGTAGGTTAAACGCGAATCCGGACGATCCCGAAGGGAGGCGCGTGCGCGAAACCGCGGCCATGGAAGAGTGCGACCGGGCGTGGATGGTCGACACGCTGCTCGCGCTGCTGCAGACCCCAAGCCCGGCAGGGCGCACCGATGCGGTCATGCAGCTGATCGGCGACATCTTCGATGACTTCGGGGTGCCGTTTACGCTGACTCGCCGAGGGGCCCTGACCGCCGAACTTCCGGGTGAGTCGGCCACCACCGACCGGGCGCTGGTCGTTCACGCCGACACCATCGGCTGCATGGTGCGCGAGCTCAAAGACAATGGCCGTCTCGCGTTGGTTCCGGTCGGCACCTTCTCGGCGCGATTCGCCGCCGGTGCCCGCGTGCGGATCTTCTCCGACGACCCCGACGAATTCATCACCGGCACCGTCTTGCCGCTGAAGGCCAGCGGGCACGCTTTCGGCGACGAGATCGACGAGCAACCCACGGATTGGGAGCACATCGAGGTTCGGGTCGACCGCAAGGTGTCTTCCCGTGAGGACCTTGCGCGCCTCGGTCTCAACATCGGTGACTTCGTCGCGATGATCACCAGCCCCGAGCTCACCGCCGACGGTTTCATCGTTTCGCGTCACCTCGACGGCAAGGCGGGTGTTGCGATCGCCCTCGCACTCGCCAAGAACTTCACCGAGAACAAAGTGGTGCTGCCGCACCGCACCACGATCATGGTCACCATCACCGAGGAAGTCGGCCACGGCGCCAGCCATGGCTTGCCTCCCGACGTCGCCGAGCTGGTCTCGGTGGACAACGCGGTGTGCGCGCCCGGCCAGCACTCCCTCGAGGACGGCGTGACGATCCCGATGGCCGATATGCACGGGCCATTCGACTACCATCTGACCCGCAAGCTGTGCCGGCTCGCCGCGGAACGAAGCATACCGTTCGCGCGAGATGTGTTCCGCTACTATCGATCTGATGCCGCCGCGGCGATCGAAGCCGGTGCAGGCACCCGGGCGGCGCTGGTGGGCTTCGGGCTCGACGGCAGCCACGGCTGGGAGCGCACCCACCTGGATTCACTCGAGGCCACCTACTGCCTGCTGCACGCCTGGCTGCAGACGCCGCTGACGTTCGCCAAGTGGGACGCGAAACCGTCGGGCAAGCTCGAGGACTTCCCGTCCTCGAAACAACCTGCACCGACCGAGCAGTGGGTGCCGCTGTCGCGTGGCGATCACGCCGAACCCGGCGATGCGTCGCCCGGTTCGCACTGGCCGCCCTCCGTGTGATTCCGACCGTCCGGGAAATTGGCTGAGGACAACGGCGCCAATCTGTACGAGGATCAAGCCATGCGATTGGTGGTAGCACTTGCCGGTTTCGTCGTTGCTATTGGTCTGGCCGTTCCGGCGCAGGCTGACCCCGATGGTGACTTTCTGGCCGGGCTCAACGAAGCCGGCATCACCTATAAAAGCGGACCTGACGCCATAGACACCGGCACGAGGGCGTGCGAACTGATGAACCAGGGCCACCCGCCAGCCGACGTCATCAAGGCCATCACGGACCATAATCCAGGATTCACGCATGACGCGGCCGCCGAGTTCCTAGAGATCGCGGAGAACACTTTGTGCCCCCAACACATAGGGGGAGCGGTAACACCGCCACGCGCAACCGTCACAGCCGGCGGTCCCGCCGTTCTTCCCATTGCCGGCACCACCGGGCGCGCCATAAGGCTTGCTATCTCTGGCTCTTAACCGGTTCGAGGTCTTCTGTGACGGCCTCGTCGGCTAGGTCTTCGAGTTCTTTGCCCTTGGTCTCAGGTCCGAGCAGGTAGCCGATCAGCGTCAGCACCCAAAGTCCGGCGAGCGCCAGGTACGGCGTCTCGAGCCCCGGCCAGCGCGACGAAGAGCGCCTGCCTAAAAGTCGCCCGTGTGGTTCGGGGTAGCTGTGCCGGAATGCCGCCGACCGTCGATGTCACCCGTGAACGGTAGGCAGCCAACCGATATCTGCAGAAGCATCAAGATCACTCTGATCACAACACTTTCCGGTGTCAGGCCTTGCGGCTCAGACGTCGAAACTCAGCCCGAGGCGCTGAGAATTTTGATCGCGAAGACCAGCGTGTCGCCTTTCTGGATCCCAGCCCTTGGCTCACCGTCGGGGTAGCCGTCCGCAGAGTCCATCGCAACAGCCACCGTGGATCCGACCTTTTGCCCGGCGATCGCCTTCTGGAAGCCCGGCACGACTCCGTCGAGCGGGAATTGAGCCGGGCTGCCACGTTCGTAGGCGCTGTCGAACACCCGGCCGTCACGTCCGTCGACGCCCAGGTAGCAGACGGAAACCGTGGCCGTGGGTGCGACGACCGGCCCGTCTCCGGCATGCAGCGTGTGCACCTGGGTTTCGGTCACGCTGAACGGTGTCGTCACGTTGACCCGGGGCGCCGTGGTGTCCGTGGAACCCATCACCGCGACGCTGCCCGTCGTCCCCATCAGCGTCCACTCGGGCGTGCCGCCATCGCCGGGCGCCGCCGTGGGGCAGGTGCTGTCTGCGGGCGCTGCTTCCGTCGAAGGAGGCGCGGCGGCCGGTTCGGTGACCGAGGGCGTGTTGATGGACTCGTCGATGGCGGTGTCTTGTGGGAACTGCACGCAGCAACCGTCATGACGGCCGATGCAGTACAGACGACAAGCGCGACGGAAGAATTCACACGTAAAGAGTTCACGGTCGTCACGCTACATTCGCATTAGGCAAGCCTTGTCAGTAGCCCCACGAACGGTCGTTGAGTATCACCTCGTGACCAAGTGGAGCGCAAAACCACTGGGCGACAGAGGCAATACGGGCTCGCAGGACTTTAGTGGTTAGCCCGCAAATTCAAGTGCTGCATATTCCCCTACTTGACGGTATGCACGCCCGAGAGTCGCGACTGTCGCACGCATGAACCAGCGCCTGTCTTACAAACTGTCGTACACTCATGTCATGGCTGACACGATCACCTTCCGGCCCGACGAAGACACTTCGAAGGCGCTCGCGGTCTTGACCAAGGACGGCACGCCAGTATCGACTGCCGTTCGAACCGCTCTCATTGACGCCGCACGGCGGAAGGCCAGCGCGGCTATCCGCACCGAGGCAGAGAGGCTTGCCGAAGACGAGTCAGACCGCGCTGAGGCAATGCAGGTGCTGCGCGACATGGAGACACTACGTGCGTGGTGAGGTATTTCAATTGCACGCCCCGCGGGGGAGTCGCGGTCACGAACAATCCGGCTCACGCTACGCCGTTGTGGTCCAATCAGATCAACTGCCGCTTTCGACCTGGCTGGTCGCACCGACGTCTACGTCAGCTCGTGCCGCGAGCTTTCGTCCCGACGTCGAAATCGGCGCCGTGCAAACCCGGGTGCTTGTCGAGCAGACCACAGCGGTCGACCCGGGCCGGCTCGGCAAGAGTGTCGGGTTCCTCAGCCTCGACGAGATGCGCCGCGTTGATGCGGCATTGCGCATCGTCATGGATCTCTAAAGCCCGCGGTATCGCATCGCACATCTTCTACGAAAATCGTTGAGGTCTTGGCTTCACTTGACATAATGTCGCTTATCGGCACATGGCGGATCAGGCTTTACATCTACACAGGTAAGTCGGAGCCTCGCTTCTTCGGTCCAGAACAATCTCAGGGCTCAACAGGCTTGGTCAATATCCCCGACGGCAGCGAGAGTTGCCGGGCGCTTAGGTCGGTATTCGCAACGTCGTGACGGCGGGCAACCTACGACGGCGTGCGCCCTTTCCGTAAGAGTGTCGGGTTGGGCTGCCGCCCCGACACGCTGTTGCGAACCCGGCACGGGCATGCAGGATTACGTCACAGTGACGTAATTACCAGGCCTGGTGTGATGGGACGAAGGTCCGGAAATGTTGGTATGTCGGCGATTCGCCGATGTGCTCCGTCGCCCGTCAGACCGCCCGAGCCAAAAGGCGTCGTCTTGCAATGGCTATGACCTTGCGGCTGCAGCTTGCATCTGATGCGCTGCGACGCCGTGTTCGTAGTCCAACCGAGCGGAGAACTTCGCGATCTCGTACGTGTTGACATACACCGAGAGTGTGTTGTTCTGGGCCTTGAACCCCGGGCCTTGCTTTGCCTGATCCAGCACGATGCCGGTTCCTTCCCCGGAGGCCGACCAGTTCGTGGAGCCTTCGAAAGCTACGATGCCGTCGAGGACACCGCCTTTCGTGTGGCTGATCTGGTGCGTGTCGGATTGCCCGACGGCGAAGTCAGCCGCGTATCCCTCGGGATCTTTCGCTACGTCTGATTGCAGGATCGCCTTCTCGTGCGCGCCGGTGGACTGAGATTTGTCCAACGTGACTTGCACCATGACCGTCGGGTTCTGCACGAGGCCGATGAGGATCTGGTTGAGCTGGTCGTCGTCGTAGCCGAACATGTTCATTTTCACGCTCAGCCGCACGCGGCTGTATAGGTGCATGAGCACGCCGTGCACATCGTCGCGACCGACGTAGAACACTCGGAAATCTGGGCTTGCGGTCGGCCCGAACGCGCCCTCCCAGGTGTACTGAGCAAGATCGTCAAGTGTGAACGACTGCAGGGTATCCGAGGGTGCGGGACTGGATGTGGTGTCGCCGTTGGTCGGCTGTTTTGGCAGGGTAACCCCGCCATCAGCACCGACTTTCTTCAGAGCAGTTGCGTTCGCGATCACTTGAATCCCGCCTTCCTGGTCCCGGAGTGCCACGGACGAGAACGCCTAGTCCGTGAAATCTATTGCGCATCAATCGCTGCCGATTGAGGAAGAGCGCGGTCCGCTGAGTGGACCGGGCACCGGCGTGTTCGCGCGTGGGTGACACGTTAAGCGACTTTTGCTCGCTCAATGGCCGTGCTGATCCGGCAAGCGGTATGAGCCACCAGCGGGGGTAGACCGACAGGTAAATCTTTTGCCTTGACAGTGACAGTAACCGCGCCAGCGCACGCCCCGTGCGGCCACCACACGGGTGCTGATACACAGCACACGCCTGCTATCGCATCCTCGTGGTCGATCACTGTTGCTCGTGGATTGCGCAGACTATCCCGGAGATCGCGCCATTCAGCTCGATTCCAGCAGTCAGGCAATGCAACGTCGCTTGGGCCTCGGGTCGCATAGAGGACGCGTCCGGTGGCTGTGCGGGCGATCAATTCGGTATCGATGTGTTCGGGCATATAGGCTTGACCGGGCGGCGCTGCCGCACACACGTAGTGCAGTCGCTGTTCATGCAGAATCCGCAGCGACGCCATGGCGCGCGATCGCACGGCAAGGGTGTGCACCAGTCTCTCCGCACACCGACGTAGCAACGGATCCGGCTGAAAGCGCCTGCCGATGCGTGACATTCGCGGCCCGACATAGTAGCGCTGCTCAACGCACTGCACCGCGCCGAGCGTGAGCAGCTGTCCGGCGAGCCGATGCGCGGACGTCTTGGCCAGGCCGCTGGCTTGGGCCAGCGCGGTCAGTCCAAGACCCTCATCCGCGTGAGCAAGCGCGTCCAGGACAGCGAATGCGCCGTCCAGGACGCCCCGCCCGGCCGCGGGACTTGGCATCAGCGTTGCTAATCCAGTGGCCCCCGCTGCGGTCATGATGCGATGCTCCAATCCGACGATCTATTAGAGGCGACACCGGTAAGCGTGACGGCCCGAATATACACGCAGGCGCGCGTAGTGCACTACCTGTATTTCGACTGTGTGACGTGGCGGTCATCGTCTGGACTAGCTGTGAGGACACGTGCCAATGCCATCCGTCGTCCGGGTCGTGGGCATACTCGACTGATGACGAAGGCGAAAAGCGGATCGAACAAAGAGGACAGCGAGCGCTCCCCCGCGCAGCTGATCGATGCCCGGATCAAGGAGCTGGGTGACTGGCGGGGCGAGACGCTGGCTCACATTCGAAAGCTGATCAAGGACGCCGACCCCGACGTCGTCGAGGAATGGAAGTGGCGGGGTGTCCCGGTGTGGTACCACAGTGGAATGATCTGCACCGGAGAGACTTACAAGAATGTCGTCAAGATGACGTTTGCTAAGGGCGCAGCATTAGAAGACCCGTCGGGCCTCTTCAACTCCAGCTTGGACGGCAACACCAGGCGCGCCATCGATATTCACGAGGGCGAGAAGATCAACGAAAGGCGCTTAAGGCGCTGATCCGCGCCGCCATCGCGCTCAACACGACCTAGCCGGCGACAGCGCGGGCCTGCAGTCAGGAAGCTTCTTCGATCTCGTCTTCGTCGTCGGAGTGCTGGACGTACGCCGCTGCCCGCACCGCCTCATCGGGTTCGAGCGCCGCACCCAAGGCACCGCCGATCATCGCCAACGAGGAAGTCAGCCAGGCTAATTCGAAGTAGTCGCGCAGCGAAGCCGAATGGCCGACTTGGCTCTGCCAGATCTGCGGCACCACGAACCAGAACGCGGCGAGCAACGCCAATCACATACAGCGCGGCATACAGCACGCTCACGCCGATCATGACAGTGACAACGGTCGCGATGTTGAACAAAATCACCTGCTTGCGCACGGCGCGGCTGACGATGGGCTCCCAGAGCTCAGCCCCGATGATCAGGGTCGCGACGGTCGCACCGATCGACACCAGCGCGGTACCGGCGAGCCGGTCCCACCCATAGGCGTCGGAGAGCCGCCAGATGTCCGCCGTCACCAACCCGAACACTCCGGCGGCCACCGCGCCGGTCAGCGCACGCGAGAATCGCAGCGACAGCCGCCACGGCTGGTTGGCCGCCACCATCCCGCTGATCAGCGTCAGATTGCCGGTCAGCACCCGCGCGGTGTAGAAGAAAGCTTCATCGGCCGGGTCGCTGCCCAGTTCGCGCACCCGCTGCACGGTCACCCGTCGCGACCGCCGGCTCGAGCCGCTGGGCGTCGGCGCCCCGCTGCTCGGGAGATCCGATCAGCCGCACAAGCAGGCGCCCGATCATCTCGCGAATCCGCTGGCGTGCCCCCATCGCACCCAGCGCCGGCACCGACACAATCGCCACGTTGCGCACCGGATTGGCGTGGGCCACCACCGGGCGTTGTTCGACGTGCAACGGAAGATCCGTCAGACAAACCACCACATCCCAGCCTTTGTCGAGCAGCATTCGCCGCGCGGCTTTCACGATGCTCGGCGTCGGTGGCCGGCGGCTGCACCAGGCGGCCCTCCACTGCCTCGATGCACCAGCGGGCTCCAGGTAGCCGCTCGTCGAGCTCGGCAGCCAACCCAGCGTCGGCGAGCTCGCGGGCCAGCGAAAAAGCCGCACCCGGGGCGCCGACGAGACCCAGCACGATGTGTGGATCCGGGTCGGTCGTGGACTGGATCAATTGCAGGCGCCACGCATAGATCTTCACATCCCAACGGTGTCAAGGGCGCGGCGGCAGGACCGCGAGCCACGAATCCGACAGCAGCTCCAAAAGCTGCCCGTCTGGGTCGCGGATCATCGCCGATTGTTCGGAGACGGTGCTCTCGACCACCGATCCCCCGTAGCTCTCCACCGTCGCCAACACGTCGGCGAGATCGGATACCGATAGCGACAGATGAGTCAGCCCTACTTCGTCCATGACACGATGCGGCCCGGCTTGGACAGTGCGCTGCGAGTAGTCCAGCAGCTCGAGCACCAAGCCGTCGCGGACCAGATATGTCGCATGCAATCCGATCGGCTTGTTCAGCTGCAGGAGTTGGTCGGTGCCCTCGTCGGGCGGTTCGAGTTCCCACCAGAACTCGAAGCCGAGCAGGTCCTGGTAAAAGCGGCGCGATCGCGTGGTATCGCGACGCACAGACCCACATGGTTGAAAACGATTCGGTGACTGACCATTACAGCCTCCTACCGCGGGTCGAGCGTCAAACGTCTAAACTTGCAAAGATAGCGCAAAAGCGAGCTTCGCGTTGGAGGGTTGCGATGGATATGCGTCCCGACGTCGATGTCGACGTCATCGTGGATTTCGATCACCACTCCGACGAGTTCAACCTCAACGAAGTGGCGATCAACGCCGAGCTCCGTCGAAAGTGTCCGGTGGCGTGGAATGAGAACTACGGCGGCTTCTGGTTCCTCACAAGTTACGACGCGGTGAGCCAGACCGCGCGAGATGGTGGCACATTCGCACACAAATACGAGCCAGACGCTGCCGACGGCGTCGACTACCAAGGCGAGATGGGCGTGCCACGCCCCGCGGGCCAACCCGCGTTGGGCATCGGCGAAGTCGACGGCCCGTACCACCAAGCCTTGAGGCACGCCCTGGCCCCGTTCTTCTCCCCGGGCGCCGTGCAGAAGATGCGGCCGTTCATGGAGCAATCGGCCCACTGGTTCCTCGATCAACGGATCGGCGACGGGCAGATGGACCTCGTGCTCGATTACGCCAGTCCGGTTCCAGCGATCCTCACCATGAAGTTGATGGGTCTGCCCTACGAGAACTGGCACGTCTACGCCAACATGTTCCACTCCGTCATGGCCGTCCCACAGGACAGCCCCGAGTACGCCAAAGCCATCGCCGAAGTGCCCGCGATGATGCAGGGCGTCCTCGAGTTCGCCGCGAACAGACGAGCCGAAACCCGAGACGACCTGACCAGCTTCCTCATTCAGTTCGAATTCGACGGCAAGCGGCTCGACGACGAACAGCTGCTCAACATTCTCTGGAACCTCATCGCCGGCGGCGTCGACACCACGACATCACAGACCGCGCTGACCCTGCTACACCTGGGCACCCACCCCGAGTTGCGGCAACAGCTCATTGAGCACCCCGAGCTCTATCGCACCGCGACCGACGAATTCCTGCGCTATTTCTCGGTCAATCAGCAACTGAGCCGCACGGTGACTCGCGACGTGGTCGTTGGCGAGCAACAGCTTCGGCGCAACGACCGAGTCATCATCAGCTGGCTCGCCGCCAATCACGACGAACAGGAATTCGAGCGACCCGACCAAATCGTGCTGGACCGCGCCCCCAACCGCCACGTCGCATTCGGGCTCGGACCGCACCGCTGCATCGGATCGCATCTCGCCCGCCTGATGTCTGGGGTGATGGTCAGAGCGGTTCTGGACCGAATTCCCGACTACCAGGTAGACCTCGGCGGTGTCCATGAATACCTCGGCAACCCGAGCATGACCGGGCTAGGTAAGCTACCGGTCACCTTCACGCCTGGCCAGTCACGTTGCACCGCAAGGCCTTGAGGACTAGCCGATCCGCAGCGGGAAGGGATCGTTGGCGAAATCGATCTGCGCTCCGGGATTGCTGACCGCGGTTGTCATGCCGGATCCGAAAGCACCTTCCTGGTCGAACAGCGTCGCCGTGCCAACAGCAACACCGTCTGATGCCCAATGTGAGTCGCCCTGGACACCGATCCACTGCCCGGTCGGCAACCGTGCCAATCCCACCGTTAGGTCGCCGTTGATGTAGCCCACGCCGTGAGTGCCCAAGTTCGTCACCAAACTGGTCGCCTCGGCAGCCATCACCGCGCGCACGAACGGTGAGATCTCCTCTCCGGCGACCACTTCAATCGCGCGGTTATAGAAGCTTTTCCGTGCATCATTCTGATGCTCGCCGGGTGACCGGCTCAAATCTGTACCTTCGCTTCCCACCTGGGTAAGCGCCGTCTCGTCCACGGATGGCAGCGGTGGCAGGGTCATTGGCGCAGCCCATAGGGCACCGGGCGGCGCCGCCGACCGGCGATACTGCAGCAGCGTGGCCCGCGCTATCAATCGTCTGTCCTGGGCCACGTCGCACTCCGCGCTACGGATTCGTCTACCGTCGCGCACGACGCGCACTGCCACCGCGGTCGGAACACCACGGGCCGCTCGAAACAAGTCAACGGTCAGCCGTGTCGGGCATGAACTCAGCTGAGCCACTTTCGATTTCGAGCGACCGAGCCGCCAAACCGACGACGGCCGGCCCGCCGAGGTGGTCGTCGCCCCAGTGACTCTGCGCGAACTGTGTCGGCGCGAATTCGCCGCTTTCAGTCTGCGTGAAATGCGCGGGCTTCATGGTCTTCACCCCTGGCGGATGGCGTTTACGGCCTTGACCAGAAGGTCTTGCATGATGTCCACGGCGTCCGAGTTCCCGGGGAGCACGCCTTGAACGGCGACGGCCACTCTGTCGCTGAGAAGACCTGTGAAGCAATAGGACTTTATGCCACCTAGGACACCTACGGCCATGGACCCGGTGGTAACAACTCCATCGATCGTGGGACCGGGAAGGCGTGTGACGGTCGAATCGACCCTTCTCCGGGATATCTTCTGGGTCACCACCGCATGGTCGCAGCCCGCGGGAGCGACGGTCCCCGGAAGCGGGTCGTAGGACTTCACGGCACCGGCCGTGATCGCGCCTTTGCCTCCGACCCCGACAACCATCGTAAATTTCGCATCGCGAGGCGGGCGCACCGGTTGAAGCAGCGATTGACAATTCGGCGGGTTGACTTTGACGACGACACCCATCCCGAGGTTGGAGAACTTGTCGGCAAGTGGCCCCAGCGGCGCCACTGGCACCACCTGGACGTTGTTGAACCCGGGCGGGAACTCGCTGTGCAGCTTGCTGAGCTGACTGATGTCGTAAACCTTTACCGGTTGAACCGGTGAGTTTTTCACCGCCACCGGTATTCCGTCGACGGATCGCGCGCATCCGGCCAGCACGACGACCACGACCGCGACCGCCAGGCAGGCAAAGGGCTGAAGCTTCACTCGGACGCCGGCTCGCCACCGACGAATCACGGCTACTCCTTTTGGATTCCGGAACTGATTGGGCACCCACGCTGGTATCGGCATCATGGCAGCCGACGACCATCGACGGCGAAGAAATGCAAGTGCCCCGGCTGTGGATGTAGGCGCACCCGACTACCTCGCAGCGGTGGGTTCTGCCCGTCGGCGCGCGCCACGATTGGCTGACCGAATGTGTTGTTGGGCCCGGCGACTCGCCCATACAGATAGGCGTCTGCGCCGAGCTCTTCGACGATGTCGATCTGCATCTCCACACCTCCGCCACCGATCTCGAAGTGTTCCGGCCGGATGCCGACCACGATCTCCCCCGCGGCATCGGTGATCGCGCGCGGGAGTGGAATCGGCCAGTCACCCAACGAAACCGAGTGGTCGATGACGGGAAGGGTGAAGAGATTCATCGCCGGCGAGCCGATGAACTCCGCCACGAACATGTTGATCGGACAGCGGTACAGCTCCCTGGGCGTCGCGCACTGTTGCAGCACACCGTCGCGCAAGACCGCGACACGGTCACCCATGGTCATCGCCTCGACCTGGTCGTGGGTGACGTAAACGGTGGTGGTGCCCAGTCGCCGCTGCAATCCGGCGATCTGGTTGCGGGTCTGCACGCGTAGTTTCGCGTCCAGGTTGGACAGCGGTTCATCCATCAAGAACACTTGCGGCCGCCGGACGATCGCGCGCCCCATCGCCACCCGTTGGCGTTGTCCACCGGACAGATCCTTGGGCTTGCGGTCCAGGTACGGTTCCAGGTCGAGTAGCCGTGCAGCATCCAGAATCCGTTCGTGGATCTCAGCTTTCGTGATTCTGGCGATCTTCAACGCGAACCCCATATTCTGCGCGACCGTCATATGCGGGTACAGAGCGTAGTTCTGGAAGACCATCGCCACGTCGCGGTCTTTGGGCTCGTCGTCGGTGACGTCCCGGGTACCGATGCGGATACGCCCGGAATCCACCGTCTCCAACCCGGCGATCATCCGCAGTGAAGTCGTTTTGCCGCATCCGGATGGTCCGACCAACACGACGAATTCGCCGTCACCGACATCTAGGTCCAGGTGGTCGACTGCGGGTCGCGTTGTACCGGGGTAACGCCGCGTCGCTTCCTCGAAAGTCACCGATGCCATGTCACCCACCAAGCCCGGTCACCGCGATACCGCGGATGAAGGCGCGCTGCGCGACCACATAGATGAGAAGCAGCGGCAGCAGGATGAGTATGGATGCAGCCATCAGCACGGGCCATCGGGCCACGTACTCGCCCTGCATCCGCACCAGCCCCAGGGTGAGGGTGGCGATGCTACTACGTTGAATCATCAAGAGCGGCCACAGAAAATCGTTCCAGACGTTGACCCAGGTGAGTACTGCCAACACCATCACCGCCGGCTTTGCATGCGGAAGTAGGATCCGCCAGTAGATCTGCCACGGCGAGCAGCCGTCGAGGATCGCCGCTTCCTCGAGTTCGTCCGGCAGGGTGCGGAAGAACTGGCGCATCAGATAGGTGCCGAACGCACTGCCGAATAGTCCCGGAACAATCATCGCCCACGGCGTGTCGGCCAGCCCGGCGACGCGCATCAAGATGAACTGTGGAATCACGGTAACCGTCAGCGGCACCATCAGAGTGCCCAGATATAGAACGAACAACGTATCACGGCCCCGAAACCGCAGGCGCGCGAACGCATATCCGGCGAGTGAACAGAAAAACACCTGGCCAGCGCTGACAGCGCCGGCATACAGCACCGAGTTGAAGAGCATCCGCCAGAACGGCATCAGGGCGAACACCTCACGGTAGTTAGACCACACCGGGTGGGATGGAATCAAAGTCGGCGTGGTCACCTCGCCCTCGTCCTTCAAAGATCCCGATACCGCCCACAGGATCGGGAAGAGCGCACACCACGCGATCACGGTCAGCGCGGTATACAACACGACACCGCGCACAATGCTGGGTTTGATCGCTCGGTCGGCTAAGCCCATGATCGTTCCTCCTGGGCGGCCCGGCGACGGCCGAGCCGTAACTGCAGCGCGGTCAGTACCAGCAGGATGGCGAACATCACCCACGCCAACGCCGAAGCGTAACCGAACTCCAAGAAGGCGAACGCATGCTGGAACAGCATGATTCCGAGTACGTAAGTTGCGGTCTCCGGCCCGCCGTTGCGTCCAGTGAGCACATAGACGAGGTCAAATGCCTGGAATGCGTGGATGATCGAGATGACCACCACGAACGACACGGCGCCGCGGATCAACGGCACGGTGATCGAGACGAACTGGCGCAGTTCCCCTGCGCCGTCGAGCTTGGCCGCCTCGTAAAGGTTGTCGGGCACACCCTGCATGGCCGCCAGCAGTATGACGGTCGCGAAAGGCACGCTACGCCATACGCTAACCATGCACAGCGAGAGCATCGCCCATTTCGGATCGACCAGCCATGGGACGGGGCCGATACCGATCCAGCCGAGCATGATGTTGAGCAGACCGTTGTTGGTGTTGAAGACGAACTGCCAGACGACGGCCATCACGACCGATGACACAGCCAAGGGCAGAAAGATGATTGTCCGAAAGATGCTGATTCCCTTGACTTTCCGGTTGAGCACCCCGGCCACGGCGAGGCTGACGAGGACAGTGGGAACGACGGTGCCGACGGTGTAGACCACCGAGTTGCCCAGCGCGATGGTGAACAGCGGGTCGGCGGTGAAGAGGCTGTGGTAGTTCGCCGGACCGACGAACTTCGCGGGCCTGAACAAATCCCAGTTCTGCAAGCTCATGTAGAGCGAAAATCCGAGCGGGAACAGCATGAACACGGCGACCGCCGCCAAGTTCGGCGCGACGAACATGCGCCCGGCCCGGGCGCGTCGTGTGGAAAATCGGCGAGGCCGGGTCGCCGCGGCGGTGGATTCGTCGATCTCGGTCATGGGTTGCGCAGCACCTCGTCGATCGCGTGTGACAGTCCGTTCGCCAGCGATGTCGCCGGCCGGGTGCCACGCAGAACAGGGCCCATGTTGCGGTCCATCAAGGAAGCGATCTTGGGCCACTGCGGGGTGATCGGCATACCCTCGGAATGCGTAGGGCCGCCGGTCAGCACCGCGAGATTGCCGATCCTTCGGTGGGCCTCGGCGAAGCCAGGTGACTCGATCGCGGAGCGCAGTACCGGTACAAACAGCCGCGATTCACCGATCACTGCCTGTCCCACCGGGCCGGTGGCGAACTTCACGAACTCCCACGCCTGCTGTTTACGGCGACTGCTCGCGGCGATCGCGAGCCCCGTCGTCCCGATGTTCGAGCGGGCGGCGCGGCCCTTGGGACCGGTCGGCAGGACGGTGATATCGAAGTCCAGGTCCTCGGCGCGGTCAATGGTTTGATACCGCCAATGTCCACCGAGTGCCATCGCCGCCCGGCCCGAAGTGAAAAGATCCATCGTCGACATCGACTGGGTGTCCGACGAGGTGGGGGCGACCCTGTGTCTGTGGGCCAGGTCGGCGTAGAACTGGATGCCTTCGATGAAGGCGTCGTTGTCGAAGTTGAGGTGCGTCGGATTCAGTCGCGGAGTGGACCACGGGACACCATTGTTCATGCCGAACAGCCCCGCCGCGTAGGGCGCGACCCAGCTGTCGACGTATCCCCACTGGCTGACCCTGCCTGATCGGCCGCGCCTGGTGAGCGCTTTGGCGGCGTCGAGGAACTCACTGAAACTCCAAGTCTGCTCCCATCGCCCGGGCGGCGGGTGCACCCCGGCCTCAGCGAACAGCTTCTTGTTGTAGAACAAGTAGTTTCCCGACCATTGCTCAGGAAACGCGTACTGCCCGCCGTTGAACGTAAAAGTCGTGTACAGCGATGCGATGCTGTCTGCCTTCAGCGCTGCGGCGAACGTCTTGTCGTGGGCCAACATGGTGTTGAGGTCCAGCAGCACTCCCCGGTCGGCCAATCCGGCATAGGTCAAGTCCCACGCCATCAGAACGTCGGGACATTTCCCGCCTGCGCAATAGATGGACATGTGCTGCAGGGCATCCGGTCCGGACAACAGCGTCCGGACCTTGATCTCGGGATGCCTGCGCTGGAAGGCGTCGACAACTCGCTGGCGCGCATCCGCCTCTTCGGGATTGGCCGCGAAGAAGAAGGTCAGTGCATCGTCATCAGAACTACATGCGGTCGGCCACGGCGCCAGCGACGCCGCGCCAAGTACGCCGGCGCCGCGTAAGAGCGTCCGTCGATCAAACGGCTTGTCGACAGTCGGGCCGGTGTTCGTAATTCGTCTCCATGGTCACGGGTTGTCGGCGGCGTCACTGGCGCTGCTGGCGGGAAAGTAGCGGACGCGGCGGATTTCGTTGCGGCGCCGGACAACATCGGCGAACATGACGCCGCGCCCTTGCTGCGAGGCGACCGAAGCGGCGACCGTGCAGCCCGCAGCGATCAGCTTCGGCGCACTGGCTTCGGGGCAGCGCGCGACAAGGTCTGCGATTTCTGCGGCGTCGTCGTCGCCGAAACTGATTGCGGCTCCGGACGACAGCGTTTGTTGTGCGGCGAGGGTGTCTCCTCTGCCCACAGCGTCCACGAAGGTGCGCACCAGCTCTTTATGGCGAGAACCCACGCGACGGAAACCGGCCGCGAACCCGACGCTGCCGCGTAACCGCTGATTGCGGATCAACCCTTGCGACAGTTGGATCGTGGCCGGCGCGGCGGCTACGCCGTTGCGCAGGAACTGCAGCATCATGCTCGGCAGCTCCCAATAGGCGCGTAGCTCAGAGATTTTCCATTCATCGCCGACCTCGCGTAGGTCGTACCGCAGAAACGCCGGAATGGTCATGGTGACCGCCGAACCCATCACCACCTCGAGATCGAGATCGCGGACGACGGCCGGGCCACGAACCACATCCAGATCGCGATGAAAGGAAATATCACGGGGGCCGATGAAGGTGTCGTAGAAGCGGCCGATCTCTGCGTGTCCGACGTGCGGTCGTGATCCCACCGGGTCTTCGATACGGCCGTCCGCCGTGAACAACCCCACCCAGCCGGTGCGGTCGTGCGCGGCCGCCGCCTGCGGCGAGCGCTCCACCGCCGCCAGCAGTGCCGACGCCGCCTGGCCCGTCATGCGCTCGGCACTATCGCGACACCCGCGGCCTGCATGGCATCGATGGCCGCGGCGGTGGACTCCTCCCCCACGCCTGCTGTCAGATCCAGCAGCACCCGGGTGGTCAAGCCCGCATGCGCGGCGTCCTCGGCGGTCCGGCGCACGCAGTGGTCGGTGGCGATGCCCACCACGTCGACCTGGTCCACGTGGTGTTGAGCCAGCCAGTCGGCCAGCGGCGTGCCGGAATCGTCGACCCCTTCGAAGCCGCTGTAGCCCGCGTCGTAGGCGCCCTTGCGAAAGACGGCGTCGAACCGGGCAGCGTCGAGATCGGGATGAAATTCCGCGCCGGTGCTCCCGGCAAGGCAGTGCGGCGGCCAGGACGACGAGTAATCGGGCCGGTCGGAGAAATGATCACCGGGATCGATGTGGAAATCCTGGGTGGCCACCACGTGGCGGTACCCGGCGCCGGCGGTCAGGTAGTCATTGATTGCGCCCGCCAGGGCGGCGCCGCCGGTCACCGGCAGCGAGCCGCCCTCGCAGAAGTCGTTTTGTACGTCGACGACGATCAACGCGCGCATGACACCCACCGTATCGCCGGTGAGCGCGAATCTTAGGCGGCGTGGCGGCGGCCGCGACGGGATGCTGCGGTGTCCAGCGACCACAGGTGCGCACAGGTCGGGCACTGCAGGTGCAGCACCGCGGCGGTGTTGCCGAGCAGATACTGCCAGTGGGTGTGGCAGTTGCGGCCGTTGCGGCAATCGCCACACGCGGCGCCGTGATCACAACTCGGGCAGGCCAACCAGGCGCGGCGGCTCTGGTCAGCTTCGGGATCAATCGGAAGCATGGTCCACCGCCCGGTCCGGCAGCACCCCGGCGCTGACCAGGTTGTCGTAGTGACGCTGCTGCTCGGCGTCGAGATTCGAGTAGAGCATGGCGTAGGCCCGCTCCTCGTCGGCCAGCGCGCGAATCGGATCCCAGTCCGCACCGATGGCCTCCAGCACGGCGGTGCGCCGCCGGACCTCGTCGAGGGTCAGGTCATAGGCGAATTCGAGGCCAGTTGAGTTGTCCGGCATGAGCCACTCCCACATCCACATACAGTGGGAGGTTAGGCTTCCCTAAATTAGGTGGTTTATGCAATGACGTGCGTCACACTTCGCGGTTGATCTGTGTCACAACTCAGCGCCCCAGGTCATCAGCGCTTTTCGGCCGGTCAGCATCGGCAAAAGCCCAGAACGCCAACATCGCGTTGCATCAGGTAGATAGTCAAACTATAGTCCAGACACGTGTCCAGCGAGTTCCCAAACGCCGTTCCCGAAGTTTTCGCCGCGCTGTTTGTGGGCACATTCAGCCCGGAATGGGCGTGAGCATGCGGATTGCGTTGCTGTCGTATCGCAGCAAGACGCACTGCGGCGGCCAGGGGGTTTACGTCCGTCACCTCAGCCGCGGACTGGTCGAACTGGGACACCAGGTCGAGGTGTTCTCCGGCCCGCCCTACCCCGAAGGTCTCGACCCCCGGGTGGTGCTGACCGAGGTGCCCAGCCTGGACATGTATCGGGAACCCGACCCCTTCCGAATTCCGCATCCCCGGGAGATCCGGGACCGCATCGACCTGCGCGAGCTTGCCACCGTGTGGACCGCAGGCTTCCCGGAGCCGCGGACGTTCAGCCTGCGCGCCGCCCGCCTGCTGGCGGCACGGCGGCACGAGTTCGATGTCGTGCACGACAATCAGAGCTTGGGCCTGGGCCTGCTGACAATCGCGGCGACCGGCCTGCCGGTGGTGGCCACCGTCCACCACCCGATCACTCGAGACCGGGTGCTGGATCTGGCCGCGGCGCGGTGGTGGCGTAAACCGCTGGTACGCAGGTGGTACGGCTTTTTGGAAATGCAAGAACGGGTCGCCCGCAGCATTCCGGACTTGCTGACCGTCTCGTCGTCGTCGGCCACCGACATCGTCACGGACTTCGGCGTCCACCCGGACCAGCTTCATGTGGTGCCGCTGGGCGTGGACACCGACCTGTTCGCGCCGTCGACGCAACCGCGCATTCCCGGTCGCATCATCGCGATCGCCAGCGCCGACCGACCGCTCAAGGGCGTCGGGCATCTGTTGCAGGCGGTGGCCGAACTCCGCACCGAACACGACCTGGAGCTGCAGCTCGTCGCCAAGCTCGAACCCAACGGCCCCACCGAAAAACTGATCGCCGAACTCGGCATCTCCGACATCGTGCACATCTCCAGCGGGCTCTCCGACGCCGCGTTGGCGCGGCTGTTCGCCTCTGCTGAGATTGCCTGCATCCCTTCGCTTTACGAGGGATTCTCACTTCCCGCGGTGGAAGCGATGGCCAGCGGCACACCCATCGTGGCCAGCCGGGCCGGCGCGTTGCCCGAGGTGCTCGGACCCGACGGCGAGTGCGCCAGGCTGGTGCGGCCCGGCGACGCCGCCGAGCTGATCAAGGTGTTGGCCGAGCTGCTCGTCTCCCCCGACCAACTGCACCGGCTCGGCGCGGCCGGCCGCCGGCGAGCCGTCGAGGTATACAGCTGGGAATCGGTTGCCGCGCAGACCGCCCGCGTCTACGAACGCGCGATCACCAGGCGGCTGCCGGTTCCCGATTCGCCGCAGGCAGTGGGCGAGCCGTGCTGACGGTGGACTTCGACCGCCTCGGTATCGGTCGCGGCACCAAAGTCATCGACGTCGGATGCGGGGCGGGCCGGCACAGCTTCGAGGCGTATCGCCGGGGTGCCGACGTGGTCGCGTTCGATCAGGACGCCACCGAGCTGAGCAACGTCGACACCATGTTTCGCGCCATGGCCGATTCCGGTGAAGTGCCGCCATCGGCTCATGCCGAAACCGTCGCCGGAAACGCGCTGACATTGCCCTATCCCGACCGAACGTTCGACTGCGTCATCGCTTCGGAGATCCTCGAGCATGTCCCGGCCGACAACACGGTGATCGACGAGCTGATTCGCGTGCTCAAAGTCGGCGGCAAGCTGGCAGTGACCGTGCCCAGATGGTTACCCGAACGCTTGTGCTGGCTGCTCTCCGACGACTACCACAGCAACGAGGGCGGCCACATCCGCATCTACCGGGCAAGCCGGCTGCGCGCCAAGATCGCCGGCCGTGGCATGACCTTCACCCACGCCCATCACTCGCATGCCTTACACGCACCATTTTGGTGGCTGAAATGTTTAGTCGGCGTTGATAATTCAGATCACCCCGCAGTCGTCGCCTATCACAAGATGTTGGTTTGGGACATGATGCAGCGGCCCCGGCTTACCCGGCTGGCCGAATCGACGCTCAACCCGGTGATCGGCAAGAGTGTCGCGCTGTACTTCGAGAAGCCGGTGCCCGCCGTTGAACTGGTATGAGCCACCGGGCGTCCCCGGCGTCCTCTCTCCTGCACAATGCCGACAGACTGCGGAATCGATTGCCGCGCTGCAGGAGCCATCCGGCGCGATCCCTTGGTCGGAGGGCGGGCACACCGACCCCTGGGACCACGTGGAATGCGCGATGGCGCTCACCGCGGCCGGTCTGATCGACCCGGCGCGACACGCATTCGACTGGTGTCGGCACCAGCAGCGCGCGGACGGCTCCTGGCCGATCCAGCTTCGTGCCGGCGCCGTCGAGGACGCCAACAGCGACAGCAACTTCTGCGCATACATCGCGGTCGGGGTCTGGCATCACGTGCTGATCACCGGGGACGGCGCCTTTGCGATTGCGATGTGGCCGACGGTGCGGTCCGCCATCGACTTCGTCTTGGAGTTGCAACTGGAAGGCGGCGAAATTTGTTGGGCAAGTAGCCCTTCGGGCCCGGTCAGGGAGGCACTGCTGACCGGGTGCGCCAGCATTTTCCACAGCATTCGTTGTGCTCTGGCCCTGGCGAACTTTGTCGACGAGCCGCAACCGGAATGGGAGGTCGCGCTCGGTCGGCTGGGCCACGCGATCACTGCCCATCCGTCGGCGTTCACCGAGAAGCCGCGTCACTCGATGGACTGGTACTACCCGATCCTGGGCGGTGCGCTTCGCGGTCCCGCCGCAAGCGCCCGAATCGCCGAGCGGTGGGGCGATTTCGTCGTCGACGGCCTGGGCATCCGATGTGTCGACGACCGGCCCTGGGTGACCGGCGCGGAGACCTGCGAATTGGTGCTGGCGCTCGATGCGATGGATCACCGGCAGGCGGCGCTGCGGCAGTTCGCCGCCATGCAGCACCTGCGGGAGGACGACGGCTCCTATTGGACCGGGCTGGTGTTCAGCGACGGAAAGCGCTGGCCCGTCGAGCGAACCACGTGGACGGGAGCGGCAGTGATTCTTGCCGCCGATGCGTTGTCGTGCACCACCGCCGGCAGCGGGATCTTCCGCGGCGCCGATCTGCCGCGCGGCCTGGAAGGCGATTACGACTGCGAGTGTGCGATCAGCCCGTCGGACCGTTAAACCCGCGCGCCGGCCTCTCCTGCTACCCGCTCCAGCACCCGCATCGACCCGGTGACGGATCGCTCCACAAAAGCGCCGCTTTGCACTGCCCGGCAATAGATCTGGTAGGGCGCCTGGCCGCCGTCGCGCGGGTCGGGGAATACGTCGTGGATGATCAGCGCGCCGCCGAGACTCACCCATCTGGCCCAGCCGTCGAAGTCTTGCTGCGCCGCCGCCTCACTGTGCCCACCGTCGATGAACAACAGTTGCAGCGGCGTACGCCACCCGCTGGCCACCACGGTCGATTTGCCCACCACCGCCACGACGTTGTCGTCCAGGCCGGCGGCGTCGAGCGTGCGCCGCAAGGCTGGCAGGGTGTCGAAACGTCCGGTGGCCTCATCGACCAGCGATGTGTCGTGGTACTCCCAGCCGGGCTGGTGCTCCTCGGATCCATGGTGGTGATCGACGGTGTAGAGCACACTGTCACGGGCGAGCGCCGCCGCCCCCAACAGCACCGTGGACTTACCGCAGTACGTCCCAATCTCAACGCCGACACCATGATCGAAGTAGCTCAGCGCCGGCGTCGTGCAGCGCCCGGCCCTCGTCGGCGGGCATGAATCCGGTGACCCGATCCGCCAGTTCGAACAACTGGACGGTCCGCTCGTCGACAGCCGCGGGATCTGAGGAGAACGTCATCACCTTGAACCGTAACAGTCGTCTTGCCGCGCCTGTCATGGTGTAGTAGTGTCCGGACACGTGTCCAACCCGGTAGCTCGGGAATCGACCAGACGGCGACTGACCGCCAAGCAAGCCGACACCGTTGACCGGCTGGGCCATGCCGCGATTGAAGTACTTAGCCGAGAAGGCTTCTCCGGCTTGACGATTCGTATGGTCGCTGCCGAGGCAGGAGTGGGCGCAGCGACGGCCTACACGTACTTCTCGTCGAAGGAACACCTCGTCGCCGAGGTTTTCTGGCGACGGTTGGCGTCCACTCCGGTTCCGACGACCGATTCGCCCGATCCGACCGTCCGCGTGATCACGGTGCTGCGGCACATCGCGCTGCTGGTGGCGGACGAACCCGAACTCGCCGGCGCGGTGACCAACGCGCTGCTGGGCAAGGATCCCGAGGTCAAGCATCTGCGGCTGCGCATCGGCCGGGAGATTCACGAGCGCCTGGTCGCGGCCCTGGGGCCGGACCGCGCTGACGTCGTCGAATCGCTGGAACTTCTCTACGCGGGAGCGCTGGTGCGCGCCGGCATGGGATATGACTCGTACACGCAGATCGCCGACCGGCTGGAGACCTCGGCGCGACTGCTGTTGGGCGGCACACCGTAGCCGCCGTCCTGCCGGTCAGAGCAGCTGTGAACTGGCATGATCTCGGGCATGGGCGCCGTCAATCACCCCGAACGCGACCAAGCCTGGGATACTGCGGAGCGCTCGGAGACCGAATACCAACGACTGGACCGCAATTGGGTCAGCCTGCTGCAGGAGTTGCGGGTAGTCCAGACCGGCGTCCAATTGCTGACCGGCTTCTTGCTGACGTTGCCGTTCCAACCGCGCTTCGACAAATTGAGCGCGGCGATGCAGGCGGTTTATCTGACGACGGTGGGCTGCTCGGTCGGCGCCACCGTGCTGTTGGAGGCTCCAGTCGCAATACATCGTCTGCTGTTTCGTCGGCACCGCCTGCTGTCGCTGGTGTCGATAGCCCATCGACTGGCGTACAGCGGTCTTTTGCTGATGGGCCTGGCTCTGACCGGTGTGGCCGTGATCATTTTCGGCGTGGTGGCCGGTCACCTGGCGGGCGTCATCGCCGCAGTTTGCGCGTTGACGGCGCAGGTCATCTTCTGGGTGGCGGTGCCGTTGTGGGTGCGACACGAGCCCCCGAGGGTCCCGTAGCGACAGCGGTGCCGGTGCACAGGTCCGGTTTGCGCATCGGCCTACCCGGGAACACACCGGCCATGTTGATCCGCAGAATCGCTCGTCCTTTGCTGTCCGCGGCATTCATCGGCCAAGGTGTCGAGACATTGCGAAACCCCAAAGTCACCATCGACGCGGCGCAGCCCACCGTGGCGGCGTTGCAAACGCTGCCGGAACCCTTCGCAAGCAAGGTTCCGTCGAATGCCGAGACGGCGGCGCGGATAAACGCCGCCGTTCAGGTCGGTGGTGGCTTGTTGCTCGCTACCGGCAGACTTCCGCGCATCGCCTCCGCCGCGCTGGCGTTCACGGTGATACCGGGCAGCCTTGGCGCACATCTGTTTTGGAATGAGGCCGATCCGGAAGTCAAAGCCAAGAAACGACGTGACCTGCTCACCGACCTGAGCCTGCTGGGCGGGCTGATCATCGCGTCGGCGGACACAGCGGGCAAGCCGTCATTGGGGTGGCGTGGTCGACAAGCAGCCAGCAGGCTTTCCGAGGCACTCTCGCTGGATAGCTCCGACGGCAGTTTCCTGGATTCCGAACTGGGCGAACGGCTTGCGCACGGCCTCCAGGTGGGTGCTGAGCGCGGCCGCGAACTGGCCAGCACGGCCGTCGAGAGAAGCGAACCGCTGGTCGAAGCCGCCCGCAAACGGGGCGCCGAACTGGCCAGCACCGCCGGGGAAAAGAGCGCACCGGTGGTGAAAGCCGCGCGCAAGCGCGCACGCGAGCAGGGGCACCAGCTGGCCGAGACCGTGCGCGAACGCGGCGCCGAACTGGCCGAGACCGCCCGAGAGCGCAGCGCCGATTACGGTGAGCGAGCCCGTGAACGAGCGGCCGAACTTGCCGCCGAACTTGCCGACACCGCGCGCGAACACGGCGGCGAACTGGCCGCCCGCGGGCGGGCCGAAGCTCATCGCGGACGGGTCAAAGCTCGTCGGTGGCGCTAATCGGCCGATAACCGCGACGCGCCCGCACATAGAGCGCCCACGAAACCACTACCAGCGCAAACACCACAATCGGCACCAAGCCGGCCCAGCCTGCAGGGTAAAGCACACCGGTGATGTAGTGCGCGATGAAGCCGTCCGACGGCAGCGGTGCCATTCCCGCTTTGGCGCGGCTCCAGCGCTCCAGCCAGGTCAACGGACAGTCCAGACCCGCTGTGGTGATCGCGATGCCCCACAGCGCCGCGGGCAGGTGCAACCAGATCGTGCGGCGCCAGCGCAGCGCCAAGAAGCCGCCGACGATCAGGTAGCAAAGGAAAGCGAAGTGCGCGAGCACCGCAAGTGCGACGACGGTGTGATACATCGCTAGCCGCCGCAACAACGCGCTGCGACTGCCTCGCTTTTCGCGTCGCTCATAGCCCTTTGCCAGGTAGTTTGTCGAGCCGGACAGACCACCATGCTAGCGCCACCACGGCCGGGCAGTACGTGCCGCGAACATAGTCGGGCGGGGTAGATTGGCATCCACCGACGCGGTCAGGAGCGAATCCCATGACACCAGCTGACTTCGACCCCAACTCGCCCCAGTACGGGTACCCGCCGGCCGGTTCGCCGCAGTGGTCACATGCTCGGCCCGGCGGCCTGGGCGCGCGGTTTTTCGCCCGGCTGATCGACGGAATCCTGGTGAACATCGTGGTCTTTCTGCTGTCGATTTTCCTGTTCGACAGGGATTACTGGTGGTTGGTGACCGGGCTTTTCTCGGGCGTCCTGATGTTCGGGTACTTCGTCCTCTTCGAAGTCAGCCAGGGCGCCACCCCGGGCAAGAAGTTGCTCGGCTTGACGGTCCATGGCCCGGGCGGGGCGCCGAAACCCGACGTGACGCAGTCGGCCATCCGCAACTCGTTCACCTTGTTCGCGGTGGTGCCGTACCTCGGCCCCCTGCTGGCCTTCATCGCCTACGTCGTCATCGCGGTGACGATCAGCGGCAGCCCGACCAAGCAGGGCAAGCACGACGAGTTGGCCGGCGGCACCCAGGTCGTCAAGAACTGAGATACGCCACAAATCTCGTCGACGATGCGTCGACGCTCGACCCGACGTCGACGGTTATCCCATGCTCGTCGGGTGCCAGCGGTTCCAAGGTGTCGAACTGCGATTGCAGCAATGCCGACGGCATGAAATGCCCGTGACGACCGGCTTGTCTGCCGGCGATCAGTTCCGGAGAACCGGTCAGGTGCAAGAACTCGATTCCAGGACAATGTGATCGCAAACGGTCGCGGTATGTGCGCTTGAGCGCCGAACAGCTCATCACACCGCCGTCGCGGTGATCCGCCAGCCACTGCCCGACCGCTTCCAGCCAGGGATAGCGGTCGTCGTCGGTCAGCGCCTTGCCTGCGGCCATCTTTGCGATATTGGCTGCCGGGTGAAAGGCATCGGCGTCAGCGAAAGGCACCCCCATGCGCTGCGCCAGTGCCGCACCCACCGTCGACTTGCCCGATCCCGAGACACCCATGACCACGACCGGCGGGCTTGGCCGACAAAGGTTTTCAGCGCAGATTTCGGTTCCACTCCAGCCAGCCCACGCCGCTGCGCCCGTCGGCGGTACGGACGGTGGCCCACACGCGAGGGAATTGGCTTATCCGCCCGTCGAAGGAGACCAGGCGGACCGGTGCGTGGCCGCGCACGTCGACCGTCGCGGTGATACCACCGGGATCCACCGCCAGCGCGGCAGTGGCTGGTAAACCGTTGGCGTCGAATGTTTCTCGGGTGGCGATGCTCTGCAACTCGGTGACTGCCCCGCCGCGGTCTTGGATGTAGCCGATACCGACCGGCGGGACCCCCGGAATCCGGATGTCCACCGCGTGCACGTGTGTCCCGTCGTCGAGGTGCAGCGCGCTCCAGACCCAATCCATGCTCCACCAGTCCCGCACCCCCCACGAGTGGTCGCGCTGGCCCGGTACCGAGTCGAGGGTGTAGCGACGACCATCGACGGTGACGGTTCCTGTTACGGTGCAAGGTATTTCGTAGCGCGTGGTCAGCCGGTACTTGTACGGGCGTGCCGTCGGTACTCCAGACCAGATCTATCGCCACCTCGACCGGCGTTCCTTGTTCGCCGCGCAACAGCGCGGCCGGGTCGGGGTAGGACTGGCCGTGCCCATGTAGGCCGATGCGATAGGTCTGCAGTGGGTCGCTGGCGGAATGAGTGAAATCGACTGCGTCCGTGTGCAAAGACCACGGATCGGCGGGCAGCGGGATCTCGACGTCGTTGACTGCGACGGTGGGCAGGTCAGGACCGCACAGCAGGGCGTGCAGCCAGGCCGTCTGCTGGTTGGGGATCAGGCCGAGTCGTATCCAGCCACCGAATCCGCTTGTCTCATCGGCGAAGTCGGCATACCAGCTCTCGCTCCACAGCGGCTCGTCGGTGGCGGTATGCGCCGACTCGTCGTCGAGTGACGGACGCAGCGGCTCGGCCACCGTCGGGGCGGCCAATGCCGCCAGCGCGTCGACATCCAGCACATGCTCACAATGGCGTTGCAGCATCGTCATGAACATCGCGTCGCCTCGTTCGGTGCGCTCGACCAGCATCGACGACACGATGGCCATCATCACCCCGAAGAAGCTCTGCCTGCGCACCCCCTCGCGGATGTCGGCGAGACCGATCGGGGCCTCCGGCCCGAGAGCTGCGTGGTAGGCCTGCAGCAGCCCGTCGTAATGCGTGCGCCGCTCCGCCACCGGCAACGCGCAGCCGAGGAAGTAGGCCAGGTCGGTCATCGCCGGACCCCAGGTGACCGTCTGCCAATCCACCACCGTCAGCGGGCGATCGGCGCCGGCGTCACCGAACAGCATGTTGTCCAACCGATAATCGCCGTGCACCAGACCTTGGATGCGACCCTCGGCGGCCTCCTCGGCCAGGTAAACGTCGAATCCGCCGACCAGCCGTTCGCACACCATGCGGTGCTGCGGAGCGATCCGGTCGCCGTAGCGATCCACGAAGGCCGCGTAAAGCGCGGTGATCAACCCCTGGTTGACCGGCGTGTCGCGGTGTAGCCATGGTGCGTCGGCAAGTGTGGTGTCACCGAGCAGCGGTCCCTGCAGCCGGGCCAGCTCGGTGACGGCGAGCCGAGCCTGTTCGATTGTGGCGCCGTGGATTTCATCGCCGACGACCGCCGGGTTCGCGTCGCCGAGCAGTACATCGAAAATGCCTGCCGAAGCGTCGAAAGCGGCGTGATAACACGGCGCGACCGGTCCGTGCAGACGCGGAGCGATATCCCGATAGAAGCACACTTCGCGCTCGTAGAGGCCCAGACTTCCGCCGGTCTGCCGGCTCATCGGGTCGGTGGCCGCGACCTTGAGCACCACCGAGTCCGGCCTGTCGCTATCGGCGTCGGCGTCGGCGTAGCTCAGCGCAACGCGGTAGCACTCGCTCATCTGACCGGTGCCGATACGCGCGACACTGAAGTCGGCGATGGTTCCGACACCGATGGCTGCGGTCAGCCAGTCGGTGGTGAGGTCACCGGGGCTTTCGACGACGTTGTCGGTGTGCGGTTGCATGGCCCGTCCACGAAACCACATCATCCGTCATCGCGCCAGAGAGAAGCCCTGCCAGGCCATCCGCCGTTCAGGGTGCGGATCGAATTCCAGGCGTGATTTGTGGTCGAAGACCATGACCGCGCGATCGGTGTGCGTGTAGGCCGGCCAGTCGTCCCCAGGGGCCCCGGTATGGCTGAAAGACCGCCAGCGCCTTTGCACTTCGTTGGTGACCCGCAAGGCTGATCGGCGATCGGCGGCCGCGCTCAGCATCGCCCCGAACCTGGTCTTGTAGATCCCGAAGACCGCGAGCAGTTCGGTGGCATGCGTGGCACCAAACCCTGACCATCGCAATAACCGGGGCGCGTAATCGTACCGATACAGGTAGGCGGGCGCATGCCTGCCGTGGGCCTCGGCGATCTCCCAAGCAGCGGCACCGAACGCGAAGTCGCCGCCGAGCCGCACACAGGCAGACCGCTCGGGATAATCCGGGTAAGCGGCGGTAATCCGTTGCCGTGCAGCCGGTTCCACCTCAGCAAGCAGCGCCTCGACCATCGGCTCGGTGGTCGGCAGCAGCGGCAGGAAGCGGGTGAACAAGCGTCCCTCTTCGGCGTTGGTCCCCACGATCACCGGCACCCGGTGCGCTTTGCCGCGCCGCATCGCCTCTACGGGGTCCAGGGGCAGAACGTCATCACCGCATACCGGTCCGATCGGGAAGGCTCCCAGCATGTCTCGCACGCCCTCGTCGATCAGCCGATTTTGTGCCGCTACCAATTCGGCGGGAGAGGCCTGCATGAGCGCGTGGGCGGCGTCCTGCCTGCGCACACCCAGCAGGGACGCGAATCGTCCCGCGAACTCTGCCGCGATTTCCTGCGAACGCACCATGCCAGTCGCCGGGCTTTCCGAAATAACCTGGGCGAACAGACCTTCAGCCTCAGGCACACCCAGCAACGTGGCGACTGCATGCGCGCCGGCACTTTCACCGAACACCGTGACGTTGTCCGGATCACCGCCGAACGCCGCGATGTTCTGCTGAACCCAGCGCAACGCCAACACCAGATCGCGCAAGAACAGATTGCTCTCGAGGGTGATGTCGGCCGTCGACAGCGACGACAAATCCAGACAGCCCAGCGCACCGAGCCGGTAGTTGACCGATACATAGACGCACCCACGGCGGGCCAGGCCCACGCCGTCGTATATCGGAGTGGCTGAGCTGCCCATGATGTACCCGCCACCGTGCACGAACACCATGACCGGCAGCGTTTCGCTCTCCGGCGCTTGCGGTGTGACGACGTTGAGGGTCAGACAGTCTTCGCCCATCGGCTGGTATTTGCCCACGCCGAGGATCGTGTAGCGCCGCTCCTGCGGGGCGCACTTGGTGAAGCCGTGGCAATAACGCACACCTCGCCACGGCTGGGCCGGCTGCGGCGCCCGGAAGCGCAGCGCGCCGATAGCTGGCCGGGCGTACGGGATGGACCGCCAGCGGTGCACGCCGTTGCGGGTAAAGCCTTCGACGGTGCCGGCGGCCGTGGTCACGCGGACAGTGTGTTCGTGCATCACCTGACGGTAGCGAACCTCAGCGAGTCATGCTGGGCAGGTGCACAGAATCGAGTTGCGGCTCCCCCGCTAGGCGTTTCGGCCCCGATCGATCGCCGACGCCGCCGAGGGGCCACCGTCGGCGAGTTCGAGCACCTGGATTTCGCCGCTGTCGCCGTCGACCTCGACCAGCGCCCCCGGCGGCAGACGTCGGGTCGCGTCCCGGGCGTCGACCACACATGGGATACCGAATTCGCGCGCTACCACCGCGGCGTGCGACATCGGTCCGCCGAGCTCGGTGACCACCGCGGCTGCGTAGGAGAAGGCGACGGTGTAGCCGACGTCGGTGACCTCGGCGACCAGAATCTCTCCGGGTTCCAGGTCGTCGATGGACTCCGGCCGGACGATGCGCACCCGGCCGCGAACTCGTCCGGCGCTGACGCCGACGCCGTTCAGGGTCTGCCCCGGGGCCAGAACGGTCGCCAGCGAGCGAACAGCTTGCCAACTGCCGCTGAAGACCGCCGGTGGCGCGAGGCCGGCCAGCCGCTGTTGTTCTGCGCGACGGCGTGCGACCAGTCCAGAAGCGTCGGCAGGCAACGCATCGAGTTCGTCGACCAGCAGATAGAACACATCGTCGGGGGTGTCGAGCACACCTGAGTTCACCAGCCGGCGTCCCAGCTCACGAAGTAGTCTGCGCAGCAACCAGATTGCCCGGACCATTCGGTCGCGACGGACTTCCCGGTCGCGGAGCTGATGAGCGGCAAGGCGGGCAACGGGCCGCGCCTGCAGCGGGATTGGCGGACTTTGCGTCTCCGGCCGGGTCGGAATGTTCAGCGATTTGGCCACCATGCGGATCAGCATTTCGGGGTCGTCGGCGTAGCTGGCGGACTGCATCTCGACCTCGGCGGGGCCGCGGTGCCCGATCACCTTCAGCTCGGCGAGCACCGCCGCGTGGAATTCCGGTGCGTGGACTGCCAACTCGTCGAGATGGTCGCCGGCGCCGGCCAGAATTCGGGCCACCTCGGGGTCGCGTCGCGCCGCGTCCGCCAGTCGGTACACGCTGATCAAAGGTCTCGCGCTGGCCAGCTCCTGACCGACCGGTAGCACCATGTCACGTCCGCTCAGCCCGCGCAGGACCACGCTGAGCGCGGCGAACGACATGAACGACGCCGACGACAGCACCCAGCCGTGTACCACGTGGTCGCGCGCCAGCAGGATCAGACTTTGTAGTCGCCCGTCGTCAAGCAGCGAAAGATCACCTGCAGCAAGCTCTTCCAATCGGTCGACGTCGTCGATGAAGTCACGCGTGTCGTGCGCGGCGCCGGTGGTCAGACCCGCCAGGTTGGCGGCGAACACCCCGAGGTTGCGAACGGTCCGCAGCGCACGCATGGCCGGGCCGGATTCGCGCGGCAGAGGTTGCTCGCCGTAGATCGGCATGCTGGCCGCGCTCGGGCCGAAGAATTGGCTCTGGCGAATCACCGTGGCAGGTTTGACGAACGGCACGGTTTCGGCCATGAAATGCGCGGTGGTGATGGCCCCGTAGAGGCGGTGCGCGAAGACACCGACGGTTCGGGTTGCCATTTCGCGTTGGATCAATCCGCCGGGTCGCGAGCCTGGCGGCGATCACCGCGCCGGCCGCGCGCAGTCCGTGCACGGTCACCGACGCCGACGACGGTGAGAACGGCCCGGGCAGCGCCTCCGACAAATTGGTGGCCAGGTAGGTCGGGAAGCGTGGGTCGATCGGCGTGTCGAACTCGCCGTTGGCGCCCTCCGGGCCGGCCAGGACCGGAGCCACTCCATCGGCGGCCGGCATGTCGACCGATGGGATGTCTTGGGCGTGGGTCAGCCGCCAGGGCAGCGATATCATCCGCTTGCCGATGCTGATTCGTCCGCGCACCGCCAACGCGACATCTTCAACGCATTCCTCGCCGCTCCAGGCCGGTGTGAAGTTCCATGTGTCACGCAGCAGCGCAGTATCCATCGACGGGGCACTCAGCAGGTGATCGAGTTCCGGGTGAATTCAGTCAGCCGGCTTACTCCTCGGCACCACAGGCCGCCCGAGCACACGCGGCTATCTCGCCGCAGCGTCGGCTCCCCGGTGCGGCAAGGTTCACCGGTCCACTGTCGATGCCGGTGATCGATGATCGCTTGGAGGAAAACCCGATGCACGTCGTCGCTGTGCACGACCTGGACCGTGCGGCCTGCCGACCCGTCGATGTCGGGAAACAGCGGAGCGGCCAGCACCCGGCGCACCCAGTTGTCGACACCTCGGCCGAGGATGGCCGCCGTGCGGATCGCCACCCATTGCGCACCGCAATCGGCCAGCATCTCCTCCACCCGGGCTTTGTCGCGCCCTTCCGCCGAAGCCGGGTTCAGCGGGTCGGCTTCGGACAGCGGCGGTGTGTCGCCTTGATCGCAGCCCCATAGACATGCGCCGACGAGGCGAACACGATGCGGCGGGTACCGGTTTGCGCCATCGCGTCAAGCACGTTGGCGGCCCCGCCGATGTTTGTCTCGGCTGATCGGGACCGCCCAGGCGCAGTGCACGACGACGTCCGTGCCCTGCACCGCTCGCCGCACCCCGGCTGCGTCGCGAATATCGCTCTGCACGAAGTCAGCCGCGCTCGGCCAGCTTTCGGGTCGATGACGGGCCAGACCGACGACGTCGTGGCCCTGGCTGAGCAGTCGGGCGACAACGCCGCGACCGATCACTCCGCTTGCCCCGGTGACGGCGATTCTCACTGGCTAACCTCGACCCTCATCCGGCTAGTCGTCGTCGTCGAGGAAAGCAGCATTGACCAGATCGTCGAGATCCATTGCCGCGATGTCTTTTTCCCTGTTTCCTGCCGGCACCGGCGCCGTCGGCCTCGTTCGCCAGGCCGAGCAGCAGGTCCAATACTCCGGCCTGACGCAGGCGTTTGACCGGAATGGACGCCACCACGCGCTGGATCTCCGCTTCGCCGGGCGCGGCCTGCGGGGTCGACTCGGTCGAGGCGCCGACGAGTTCCTGACGGAAGTACCCGGCCAGCGCCGCGGAGTTCGGGTAGTCGAAGATCAGGGTGGGTGAAAGCGGCAGCCCGGTCGCGGCTTTGAGCCGGTTACGCATCTCGACGGCGGTCAGCGAGTCAAAGCCCAACTCCTGGAACGCCTTGTCCGGGTCGATGGCCTCCGGCAGTGCTGTTGCCCAGCACGGTCGCGATGTGCGACCGCACCAAATCCAACAGCACCGAGTGCTGCTCATCCTCGGGCAGCCCCTCCAGACGTTGCAGCAGCGCGGACTTCGACTTGGCGGCGGCCAGCGAATCATCGACCTGACGCCTCGCCCGCGCGTTGATCAGGTCGACGAACATCGGCGGCAAGGTGCCCGCCGTCGAACTTGGCCCGCAGCGCGGTGGTGTCGATGCGGGCGGGCAGCAGGAACGGCTCGTCGACCACCATCGCGGTGTCGAGCAGTTGCAGCGCCTCGGCCGAGGACATGCGCCACGATGCCGTCGCGGGCGAACCGCGCGAAGTCGACGGACGCCAGTTCGCCGGTCATGTTGCTGGTCTGGTCCCACAGGCCCCAGCCCAGCGAGATCGCCGGCAGACCATGAGCACGCCGATGCACCGCCAACCCATCCAGGAACGAGTTCGCCGCCGCATAATTGGCCTGACCCGACGACCCCACCAACCCGGCCATCGACGAAAACAGCACAAACGCCGACACATTCGCATCGCGGGTCAGCTCATGCAGATTCCACGCCGCATCCACCTTGGCCCGCAACACCGCATCCACCCGCTCCGGCGTCAACGACGTCACCACCGCATCATCAAGCACACCAGCGGCATGAATCACCGCCGACAGCGGATGCTGCACCGAAATATCGGCGAGCACCTTCGCCAACGCCTCACGATCAGCGGCATCACAGGCCACCACCGACACCTGCGCACCCGCCGCACTCAACTCGGCCACCAACTCCGCCGCACCCGGCGCATCCGGGCCACGCCGACTCAACAGCATCAGCTGGCGCACACCGTGATCGGCCACCACATGACGCGCCAACGCCGAACCCGCCATCCCGGTGCCACCGGTGATCAACACCGTGCCCGCCGCCCACGCATCCGGCATCGTCAACACAACCTTGCCGACATGACGCGCCTGACTCAAATACCGCAACGCCGCCGGCGCCCGACGCACATCAAACGCCGTCACCGGCAACGGCCGCAGTGCAGCGTCATCGAACAACGTGGCCAGGTCGGTGAGCATCCGCTCGATGTGGTCTGCCCCGGCCTCGAAGAGGTCGAAGGCGCGGTAGCGCACGCCGGGGTGTTCTTGGGCGACGACTCCGGGGTCGCGGATGTCGGTCTTGCCCATCTCCAGGAACACCCCGCCCGGCGGCGACCAGACGCAGTGAGGCATCCACGAACTCACCGGCCAGCGAGTCCAGCACCACATCCATGCCGCGCCCACCGGTGACCGCCCGGAACTTGTCCTCGAACTCCAGACTGCGCGAATCCGAGATGTGGTCGTCGTCAAAGCCCATCGCCCGCAACGTGTCCCACTTGCCCCGACTGGCGGTGGCAAACACCTCCAAGCCCAAATGCCGGGCCAACTGCACCGCCGCCATCCCCACCCCACCGGCCGCGGCATGCACCAACACCCGCTGCCCCGGCTTGACGTCAGCCAACGTCGTCAATGCGTAGTACGCGGTCGCGAACACCACCGGCGCCGTCGCGGCATCGGCGTACGACCATCCCGTCGGGATCTCCATCAGCAGGCGGGCGTCCGTGGTCGCCATGGTGCCGGTGCCTTCCGGGAAGAGTCCGGTGACCCGGTCGCCGACGGCGAAACGGTCATCGTCCGAGGCAGTTTCGACCACGATGCCGGAAGCCTCGACACCCATGACCGCGTCGTCGTCGGGGTACAGCCCGAGTGCGATCATCACGTCGCGGAAGTTGGCTGCCATCGTGCGAACGGCGACCCGGACCTGGCCGGGCTCCAACGGCGCGTCGGCGTCCGGGATCGGCTCCAACAGCAGATTCTCGAACGTGCCCTTGCTGGACATGCCGATCCGCCACGGCCCGTCGCTGGGCGGCGCCAGCAGGGCGTCAACCGCGCGGCTGCCGTGCACCCGCGCGGTGTGCACCGTCCCGCCCCGCACCAGCACCTGCGGCTCACCGGCCGCCAGAACCTCGGCTATCGCCGTATCATCAAGCGGTGCATCGGAATCCACCAATACGATCCGGCCGGGATGCTCGGTCTGCGCCGAACGCACCAAACCCCACACCGCGGCGCCCGCCAGATCGGTGACGTCCTCCCCCGGCAACACCACCGCACCGCGGGTGGCCACCACGAGCACTCCCGAGCCATGCTCTGCGAGCCAGGATTGCAGCGCCGCCAGCGCTTCGTGCGTGCGCCGGTACGTCGCGGCCAGCGAATCTTCCTCGGCGGCCACGGATTCGAAGGATTCGAAGACGTCATGCGATGGCGTCAATGGTGTCTCGGGGTGCGATGCGGGCGACGTGGGTGACCAGACGACCTCGAAGATCCGGTCCGGCCCCGATCCGGACACCGCCGCCATCAACTGCTGCTGCGACACCGGACGAGCCACCATCGAGGCCACCGACAACACCGGCAACCCCAACCCGTCAGCCAACTCCACCGACACCGCCGACGGGCCCGACGGCGCAATCCGCGCCCGCACCGCCGACGCCCCCGCCGCATGCAACGACACACCCTGCCATGAGAACGGCACCAGCACACCGTTGCGGTCGTGCTCGCCGTCGGCCTCGGTGGCCACAATCACCGCGTGCAAAGCAGCGTCCAAGACAGCAGGGTGCACACCGAATCCCTCCGGTGATACGCCGGCGTCGCTCGGCAGGGATACATCGGCGAACACCTCGTCGCCGCGACGCCACATCGCGGTCAACCCCTGGAATGCCGGGCCGTAGCCGTACCCGCGGGTCGCCAACCGGTCGTAAAGCCCGTCGATGTCGACCGGGACCGCCCCCACCGGCGGCCAGCTCGACATGTCGGCGCCCGGCTCGGCACTGCCGGGCCGGACCGCACCCTCGGCGTGCAGAGTCCAGCCGGAGTGTCCGGAGTGTTCAGCGCCGCGGGAGAACACCGACACCGAACGGGTCCCTGACTCGTCGGCGGCACCGACCACGACTTGCACGGCTACCGAGCCCGTTGCCGGAATCACCAACGGCGCCGCCAGCATCAGTTCGTCGATGACCGCGCAGCCGACCTCGTCGCCGGCGCGGATCGCCAACTCGACAAAACCCGCTCCCGGGAATATCACCACCCCGCCAACCGCGTGATCAGCAAGCCACGTCTGGGACGCCGCCGAAAGCCGGCCCGTGAGCACCACCCCGCCCGAGCTGGGCAGGTCGACCACCGCACCCAGCAGCGCGTGTTCGCTGGGCGCCAGGCCCAGACTGGCGGCGTCACCGGCAGCGCCATCATTGGAAAGCCAGAACCGCCGTCGCTCAAAGGCATACGTCGGCAACTCCACAAAGGCGGCCCCGGGCAACACCGCACGCCAATCCACGGGCAGCCCTGACACAAAGGCCTGGGCCACTCCGGTCATCAGGCTGGCCGGTTCGGGCCGGTCTTTACGCAGCATCGGCACGGACACGACGTCTGCTTCGGCGAGCGATTCCTCGATGGATGAGGTCAGGCCGCCGCCGGGCCCGACCTCCAGGAATCGGGCGGCCCCAGCCGAATTCGCAAAGCGGATGCTGTCGGCGAACCGTACCGCGGCCCGGATGTGCCGTGTCCAGTAGTCGGCCGACGCGAAGTCTTGTCCGGCCAATTGTCCGGTCACATTCGAGATGACCGGGATGGCGGGCGCGTTGACCCGGAGTCCCTTGGCTGCCGCTGCGAACTCGGTCGATCATCGGCTCCATCAACGGCGAGTGGAAAGCGTGCGAGACGGCCAGCTTGTGCACACGGCGGCCCTGCTCGCGCAATTGGCCCGCGATCGCGGTCACCGCATCCTCGATCACCGGAAACCACTACTGAGGACGGACCGTTCACGGCGGCAATACCGACGTCGTCGGTCAGCAGCGGCCGCACTTCGTCTTCGGTGGCCTGCACGGCCACCATGGCGCCGCCGGCGGGCAGGGCCTGCATGAACCGGCCGCGCGCCACGACCAGCACGGCGGCGTTCTCCAGCGACAGTGCGCCGGCGACATGCGCCGCGGTCAGCTCGCCGACCGAGTGGCCCATCACGAAATCGGGCTTTAGACCCCAGGATTCCAGCAACCGGTACAGCGCGACCTCGACGGCGAACAGGGCAGGCTGCGCGAATTCAGTGGTGTTCAGCAGGTTTTCGTCGTGTCCCCACATGACTTCGCGCAGCGGGCGCAGCAGGTGCCGATCCAGCTCGCCGACAACGGTATTGAAGGCTTCGGCGAAGACCGGATAGGCGGCATGCAGTCCCATGCCCATGCCAAGCCATTGGGAGCCTTGGCCGGGGAAGACGAACACCGTCTTGCCCGCCGCGCCGGCGCGACCTTGGACCACCGAGCCTCCCGGTAGCCCATCAGCCAACTCCGCCAACCCGTCGAGCAACTCCTGCCGGTCAGCGCCGAGCACCACCGCGCGATGCTCAAACGCCGAGCGGCCAGCCAGTGACCACCCCACATCAGCGGCAGCCAACTCCTCACGCGCGCTGATGAATTCACCCAACCGCGCCGCCTGCTTACCCAGCGCCGCCGCATTCTTGGCCGACACCACCCACGGCACGATCGGCGGCTCAGCCGTCCGATCGGCGGCCTCCACCGTCGGCGGGGCTTCGATGATCACATGCGCGTTGGTGCCACTGATCCCGAACGACGACACCCCCGCCCGACGCACCCGACCATCGGCCTTCCATGGCTGAGTCTCGGTCAACAACTCCACCGACCCCGCCGACCAATCCACATGCGGGCTGGGTTCATCGACGTGCAGTGTCGCCGGCAATACTTCGTGGCGCATCGCCAGAATCATCTTCATCACACCGGCCACACCGGCCGCGGCCTGGGTATGACCCATGTTGGACTTGATCGACCCCAACCACAGCGGCTCGGCCCGGTCTTGCCCGTAGGTGGCCAGCAAAGCCTGGGCCTCTATCGGGTCACCCAGCGTGGTGCCGGTGCCGTGGCCCTCGACCGCGTCGACGTCGGCGGCGGCTCAACCCGGCGTTGGCCAGCGCCGACCGCACCACCCGCTGCTGCGACGGTCCGTTGGGCGCGGTCAAGCCATTGGACGCGCCATCCTGATTGACCGCCGAACCGCGCACCACCGCCAACACCGGATGCCCCAACCGCTGCGCATCCGACAGCCGCTCGACCACCAACATTCCCCCGCCCTCGGAGAATCCGGTGCCGTCGGCCGCGCCGGCGAACGCCTTGCACCGGCCATCCGCGGACAACCCGCGCATGCGGCTGAACTCCACGAAGATGTCGGGTGTGGCGTTGACGGTGACACCGCCGGCCAGCGCCAGGTCGCACTCCCCCGACCGCAGCGACTGCGCCGCCATATGCAAAGCCACCAGCGACGACGAGCACGCGGTATCCACCGACACCGCCGGGCCCTCCAGGCCCAGCACATACGCCACCCGGCCCGAGGCCACACTCGACGACTGTCCGGTCAGCCGGAAGCCTTCCACGGCTGGTGCGGCGCCCATGCCGTAGCCCTGCGTCATACACCCCGGCGAACACACCGGTGGCGCTGCCGCGCAACGCCGCCGGGTCAATCCCCGCCCGCTCCAACGCTTCCCAAGACAGCTCGAGGAATATGCGTTGCTGGGGATCCATCGCCAGCGCCTCGGACGGCCCCACCCCGAAGAATGCGGGGTCGAAGTCCGCGACGCCCTCGACGAATCCACCGGTGCGGGTGTAGCAAGCGCCCGGAACGTCGGGATCGGGGTTGTACAGCTCGGCCAGATCCCAGCCGCGGTCGTTCGGGAACTCGGTGAGCACGTCGCGACCCTGGATCACCATGTCCCACAGGTCTTCCGGGGAATCCACTCCGCCGGGGAAACGGCAGGCCATTCCGACGATCGCGATCGGCTCGTCGGTGGTGGCCCGGACCGCCGGCGCCTGCTTGATCTCTTGTGGGACGCCGGCGAGTTCGGTGCGGATGTAGCTGGCCAGACCGTTGGGTGTCGGGTAGTCGAAGATCAGGGTGGGCGAAAGCGCCAGCCCGGTGGCGGCTTTGAGGCGGTTACGCATCTCGACCGCGGTCAGCGAGTCAAAGCCCAACTCCTGGAACGCCTTGTCCGGGTCGATGGCCTCGGCAGTGGTGTTGCCCAGCACGGTCGCGATGTGCGAACGCACTAGATCCAGCAGCACCGCGTGCTGCTCGGCTTCAGGCAGCCCGTGGATACGATGCGCCAGTGCGGATTTCGATTTGCTGGCGGCCAGCGAGTCGTCGACCCGTCGGCGGGTTGGGGTGTTGATCAGGTCGGCGAACATCGGCGGTACCACCGCTGCGTTGGCGCGCAGCGCGGCAGTGTCGATGCGGGCGGGCAGCAGCAACGGCTCGTCGACCACTATCGCGGCGTCGAACAGCTGTAACGCCTCCTCCGATGACAGCGCCAAGACACCGCTGCGACCCAGCCGGGCCCGACCCGCGTCATCGAGTCCGCCGGTCATGTCGCTGGCCTGATCCCATAGACCCCAGCCCAACGAGATCGCCGGCAGACCGTGAGCACGCCGATGCACCGCCAACCCATCCAGGAACGAGTTCGCCGCCGCATAGTTGGCCTGGCCCGACGATCCCACCAACCCAGCTAGAGACGAAAACATCACGAACGCGGACAGATTCGCGTCGCGCGTCAGCTCGTGCAGATTCCACGCCGCATCAACCTTGGCCCGCAACACCGCATCCACCCGCTCCGGCGTCAACGACGTCACCACCGCGTCGTCAAGCACACCCGCAGTGTGGATCACCGCCGAAAGCGGCTGCTGGACCGGGATGTCCGAGATAACTTTGGCCAGTGCCGCCCGGTCGGCGGCATCACACGCCACCACCGACACCTCGGCACCGGCCTCGCGCAGTTCGCTCGCCAGGTCGGCGGCGCCCGCGGCATCGGGACCGCGCCGACTCGTCAGCACCAGTTTGCGCACGCCGTGATTGGTCACCAGATGACGGGCCATCGCCGAACCGGCCATCCCGGTGCCGCCGGTGATCAGCACCGTCCCCGCCGCCCACGCGTCCGGCATGGCCAACACAACCTTGCCGACATGACGCGCCTGACTCAGATACCGCAACGCCGCGGGCGCCCGCCGCACATCAAACGTCGTGACCGGCAACGGCCTAAGGATTCCGGCGTCGAACAGTTCGGCGAGGTCAAGCATGTATTCGTGCATGCGAGGACGGCCGGGCTCGAACAGGTCGAAGGCGCGGTAGCGCACACCGGGGTGTTCTCGGGCGACGACTCCGGGGTCGCGGATGTCGGTCTTACCCATCTCCAGAAACACCCCACCCCGCGGCAGCAGACGCAGTGAAGCATCCACGAACTCACCGGCCAGCGAGTCCAGCACCACATCCATGCCCCGACCACCGGTCACCGCCCGGAACTTGTCCTCGAACTCCAGGCTGCGCGAATCCGAGATGTGGTCGTCGTCAAAACCCATCGCTCGCAACGTGTCCCATTTGCCCCGGCTCGCGGTGGCGAACACCTCCAACCCCAAATGCCGGGCCAACTGCACCGCCGCCATCCCCACCCCACCGGCCGCAGCATGCACCAACACCCGCTGCCCCGGCTTGACGTCGGCCAGCTGTACGAATGCCATCCACGCGGTGGTGAAAACGGCTGATATGGCTGCGGCTTCGGGGTATGACCAGTCGGCAGGCATCGGAAGCAACAGCCGAACGTCGCCGGCGACCAGGGTGCCGCTGCCGTCCGGGAAGAAACCGTACACCGAATCGCCGACGGCGAATTCGGTAACCCCGGGCCCCACCTCGACGACGACGCCCGCGCCCTCGCCACCGATCAGCGCGTCGTGGGTGAACATGCCCAGAATGATCATGATGTCGCGGAAGTTCGCGGCTATCGCACGCAGCGCCACCCGAACCTGGCCCGGTTCCAGTGGTGCGTCAGCGTTAGGAACCGGCTCCAATTGAAGATTCTCGAAGGTGCCGGCACTGGACAGCCCCAGCCGCCATGGCCCGTCGCCCGGCGGCACCAACACGCTGTCAACCGCCCGACTGCCATGCACCCGCGCCGTGTAAACGGTTTCGCCCCGCATCAGCACCTGCGGCTCACCGACTGACAGAGCCGAGGCTATCGCCGTATCATCAAGCGGCGCATCGGAATCCACCAAGATGATCCGGCCGGGATGCTCGGTCTGCGCCGAACGCACCAAACCCCACACCGCGGCGCCGGCCAGATCGGTGACATCCTCGCCCGCCAATCCCATTGCGCCCCGGGTCGACACCACCAGCACAGCCGAGTCCGGCTCGGCCAGCCACGACTGCACCGCAGCCAACGCCCTATGTGTGCATTCGTAGGTGTCGACGACGGGATCCTCGGCGGCGGAGGCGACTTCGAACACTCGGTGGGCCGGCGTTTCGGCATGTGACGCGGGCGAGGCGGGCGACCACACCAGCTCAAAGAGTCGATCCCCGCCTGACCCGGACATCGCCGCCATCAACTGCTGCTGCGACACCGGACGAGCCACCATCGAGGCCACCGACAACACCGGCAACCCCAACCCGTCAGCCAACTCCACCGACACCGCCGACGGACCCGACGGCGCGATCCGCGCCCGCACCGCCGACGCCCCCGCGGCATGCAACGACACACCCTGCCAGGCGAACGGTAACGCCACCGCGCCCGTCGTCGTGGGTGACCGCCGCCGCATGCAGGGCCGCGTCCAACAACACCGGATGCACACCGAATCCGCCTACGCCGCCGGCCGCTTCCGGCAGTGTCACTTCGGCGAACAGTTCGTCGCCGCGGCGCCACAGCGCGGTCAACCCCTGGAACGCGGGCCCGTACTGGTAGCCGCTTGTCGCCAACCGCTGGTAGCCGTCGGCTATGTCGACGGAAATCGCGCCCTCGGGCGGCCATACCGACAAATCGGCGCCCGGCTCAACCGATGCCGAACCCAACTGGCCGGTAGCGTGGCAGATCCACACCGAATCGGCGGTCGCCCGGGAGAATACGGACACGTTGCGCTGACCGGAGTCTTCGGCGGGGCCCACGACTACCTGCACCGCCACCGAACCCGCGGCCGGCAGCATCAACGGCGAGTGCAACGTCAGCTCGTCGACAGCAGCGCAGCCGACCTCGTCGCCGGCCCGTATCGCCAACTCGACGAATCCCGCACCCGGAAACACCACCACGCCGTCGACGGCGTGGTCTGCCAGCCATCCCTGCGACGCCGACGAGAGCCGGCCGGTCAGCACCACCCCGCCCGAATCCGGCAGCTCCACCACCGCACCCAGCAACGCGTGCTCACTGGCACCCAACCCCAGGCCCGCGGCATCCAGGGCAGCGCCGTCACCGGAAAGCCAAAACCGCCGTCGCTCAAAGGCATACGTCGGCAACTCGACGAACTCCGCGCCGGGCAACACCGCACGCCAATCCACGCCCACACCCGAGACGAAGGCCTGCGCGGCCGAGGTGAGGAACCGGCGGATGCCGCCGTCCTCGCGGCCCAGGGTGGGGATGACGATCGGTTCGGCGCTGCTGTCAGCGCAGTCGTTGTAGGTGTCCTCGAGGCCGGCGATCAAAGCGGGATGCGGGCTGCATTCGATGAAGGTGCGGTAGCCCTGTTGGCACGCAACGCGTACAGCCTGATCGAACTGCACGGTCTGCCGAATGTTGCGGTACCAGTAGTCGGCATCCAAGCCGGCGGTGTCCAGCAGACCACCGGTCAGCGTGGAAAAGAATGCAGTTCGGGACGAATGCGGTTCCAGTTGGCAAAGGGCCTCGGACAGCTGCTCGCGGATGCACTCGACGTCAACAGAGTGTGAGGCATAGTCGACGTCAATCCGACGGGCACGGAGTTCACGGTCCGTGCATTGTTGGACCAGTTCGTCGAGTGCCGCGACTTCACCGGACACCACAACGGCGGATCGTCCATTGATCGCGGCGACGCTGATCCGATCACCGAAGGGCGCCAACAACTCTCGCGCTTGCTCGGCGCTGCACGCCAGGGAGGCCATGCCGCCGCGTCCGGCCAGCGCGAGCAATAGCTTGCTGCGCAGTGTCACTACGCGTGCGGCATCGCGCAGGGACAGCGCACCCGCGACGTAGGCGGCGGCGATTTCGCCTTGGGAATGTCCGATGACGGCGTCCGGACGCACGCCGATGGACTTCCACAGTTCGGCAAGCGAAACCATGATCGCGAACAGCGCCGGCTGGACCACGTCGACGCGGTCCAGGCCCGGCGCATCCGGCGCCCCGCGCAGCACATCAATCAGCGACCAGTCGACGAATTCGGCGAACGCTTCCGCGCATGCGTTGATCTGCTCAGCGAAAACCGGTGCGGTGTCGAGTAATTCGACGCCCATGCCGAGCCATTGCGAGCCTTGGCCGGGGAAGACGAACACGGTCTTGCCGGCCGGGTTGGCATGCCCCTGCACCACCGAGACGCCCGGCAGCCCGTCGGCCAACTCCGCCAAACCGCTGAGCAACTCCGGGCGGTCAGCGCCGAGCACCACCGCGCGATGCTCGAAGCGCGACCGGCCCGCCAGTGACCAGCCCACATCAGCGGCGTCCAATTGCTCACGCGCACTGATGAATTCGCTCAATCGCGCCGCCTGAGCCGTCAACGCCGACGCGCTCTTGGCCGATACCACCCACGGCACGACCGACGGCACCACCGACGGCAAGGGCCGGACCTCCGGCACCACCTCCACCGCCGGGGCGTCCTCGATAATCACATGCGCGTTGGTGCCACTGATCCCGAACGACGACACCGCCGCCCGACGCACGCGACCATCGGCCTTCCATGGCTGAGCCTCAGTCAACAACTCCACCGACCCCGCCGACCAATCCACGTGCGGACTCGGCGCATCCACATGCAACGTCGCCGGCAACACCTCGTGACGCATCGCCTGCACCATCTTGATCACACCGGCCACCCCGGCTGCGGCCTGGGTGTGACCCATGTTCGACTTGATCGACCCCAACCAGAGCGGCTCGGCCCGGTCTTGCCCATAGGTAGCCAGCAAAGCCTGGGCCTCGATCGGGTCACCCAGTGTGGTGCCGGTGCCGTGGCCCTCCACCACATCCACCTCGGCCGCACTGAGCCCGGCATTGGCTAGCGCCGCCCGCACCACCCGCTGCTGCGACGGCCCGTTGGGCGCGGTCAACCCATTAGACGCGCCATCCTGATTGACCGCCGAACCCCGGACCACCGCCAGCACCGGATGCCCCAACCGCTCCGCATCCGAGAGCCGCTCGACGACCAGCATCGCGCCACCCTCGGACCAGCCGACGCCGTCGGCGGCCTGCGAGAAAGGCTTGCACCGGCCATCGGGCGACAAGCCCCGGTGCCGACTGAATTCCACGAACACGGTAGGGGTGGCGTTGACGGTCGCACCGCCGGCCAGCGCCAGGTCGCATTCGCCTGAACGCAGCGACTGCACCGCCATATGCAAAGCCACCAGCGACGACGAGCACGCGGTATCCACCGACACCGCGGGGCCCTCCAAGCCCAGCACATAGGCCACCCGGCCGGTCGCGACACTGGACGTCATCCCGGTCAGCCGGTAGCCCTCGATCTCTTCGGCGAGCATGCCGTAGCCCTGGGCGATGATTCCGGCGAAGACACCGGTTGCACTGCCGCGCAACGTAGTCGGGTCAACCCCCGCCCGCTCCAACGCCTCCCACGACAACTCCAACAGCATCCGGTGCTGCGGATCCGTCGCCAGCGCCTCGGTTGGTGAGATGCCGAAAAATGCGGCGTCGAAACCCGCGACGTCGTCGACGAACCCGCCGGCACGCGCGTAGCACTTGTGCGGCGCGTCGGGGTCGGGATCGAACAGGCCGGCCAGATCCCAGCCCCGGTCGGTCGGGAACTCCGACATCACGTCGCGGCCCAGGGCCACCATGTCCCACAGGCCCTCCGGGGAATCCACCCCACCGGGGAAGCGGCAGGCCATCCCGACGATCGCGATCGGCTCGCTCGACCGCTCCAGCAGTGCACGGTTCTTGCGCTTCAGGCGCTCGACCTGGACCAGCGCTTTCCGCAATGCTTCGGTGGCATGCGCGAAGTTGGTCAGCCATGTCGTTACCCCTCGCCTAACGTCGATGGTCGCGGAATCCGGAATGCGGCCCTGAGCAGCAGCCGGGTCAAAACTCGTCGGCTTGGGTGGCCAACTTCGACAGGGTTCCCAATACTTCCGATACTCCTGGCTTCGTATACGGAGAAGTCGCGCTCTGCGCCGACTTGCTCGCCCGCTTCATGGCCTGGGTCCGCAGCCAATTCCGGCGTTGCCCAGCCATCCATGGCGAGACTGTACCCGTCAGCAGTCAGTCGGGGTTAAGCGCGTGGTGGCACGGCTTGCGGTGTTTTCCAGCGGTCCGGCCGGTCAGCGCCAGCCGTCGGCGGCCACGGCGGCTCGCATCAGTGCATCGCACAGTTCGCGCAATTCGGTCGCCCCGGCTCCTTCGTCAAGCGCGGTGGCAACGTCTTCGGCCGCGCATCGCACCTGGTAGACGCGGTCGGACAGGTCAGCGGCCTCGTCAGCGGACAGCACCACCGCGTCGGCGGGTAAAGATGCCGACGCCCTTTCACGCCGTTGATCGAGGCCCGCTGCTCGTAGGCCCGCTGCCGACACGACTGCCGGCAGTACTGGCGGCGACGGCCCATCCCGCTGTCAGCGACGTCACGCCCACACCAGCGGCACGGCTGTGGGCGGACGCGACGTGTCACGGGGCCGACTTTAGTCGGGGTTCTCGCCGGTATCCCGGTATCATGGATCGTCGGGTCGCACGTCCGACGACGAGGCAGGCGACGAGTCGCCGGCGGAGGAGGCGGACATGAGCATCTGCCCGGAGACCCGGGAACTCTGCTGACCGCCCCGACGTTGTTCAGGGCGCTAGCTGCTGAGAAGACGTTAAGAGGAGTGGGTACCAATGGCTGATCGTGTCCTGAGAGGCAGTCGCCTTGGAGCCGTGAGCTACGAGACCGACCGCAATCACGACCTGGCGCCACGCCAGATTGCGCGTTACCGCACCGAGAACGGCGAGGAGTTCGACGTTCCGTTCGCCGACGACGCCGAGATCCCCGGCACCTGGCTGTGCCGCAACGGCATGGAAGGCACCCTGATCGAGGGTGACCTGCCGGAGCCCAAGAAGGTCAAGCCGCCGCGCACGCACTGGGACATGCTGCTGGAGCGCCGTTCGGTCGAGGAGCTCGACGAACTGCTCAAGGAGCGTCTGGATCTGATCAGGACGCGCCGTCGCGGCAGCTGACCGCAGCGCTGGGCGGCTAGCTCACCTGTTGACCGGTACGGCGCGGTTGCGGTCGCAGCCGGCCGTCGATCCCCCACTGCGCGACTTTGACCAGCGCTTCGCGGATGTTGGATCCGCTCATCTTGGACACGCCGAGCTCACGCTCGGTGAAGGTGATCGGCACCTCGACGACGGTGAACCCGTTGGTGATGGTGCGCCACGTCAGGTCGATCTGGAAGCAGTAGCCCTTCGAGTCGACGTGGTCGAGGTCGATCTTCTGCAGAACGTCTCGACGGTAGGCGCGGTAACCCGCGGTGATGTCATGGATGCCGATGCCCAGAGCCATCCGCGCATAGGTGTTGGCCGTCCAGGACAGCGCCCAGCGCCGCCACGGCCAGTTCTGCACATTGCCGCCCTCGACGTAGCGCGAGCCGATGGCCAGGTCGGCGCCGGCGTCGACGGCCTCCAGCAGCCGGTGCAGCTGCTCGGGCGCGTGACTGCCGTCGGCGTCCATCTCGACGAGCGTGGTGTACTGCCGGCTCAGCCCCCAGGCGAATCCGGCCAGGTATGCCGCGCCCAGACCATCCTTGACGGTGCGGTGCATGACGTGGATGCGTTCGGGATCGGCCGCGGCCAGCTCGTCGGCCAGCTGTCCGGTGCCGTCCGGGCTGCTGTCGTCGACGACCAGCACGTGCACGTCGGGACGCGCCTGGTGTAGCCGCTGCAGGATCAGCGGCAGGTTCTCCCGCTCGTTGATAGGTGGGGATGATCACCAGGGTGCGCTGGGTGGGACGATCGCCCGCAACCCGCGACACCGGATCGCCGGTGGTCATATGTCTCCTTTTTCTGGCCGCTGGACAGGTCCGCGGGCTGAATATCGGCCGCCCTCGTCGAGTCTCGCCGTCGGCGACGAGTCGGGCTCGGCTGACCGTCTGGGCCGTCGGCTACTTCGTCGTCGCCGAGCGGGTCGTCGTCGGGTTTCTCCTGGCCGGCCGAACCTCTTCGGCTAACTCCGACAGGCGACGGTTCAGTTCCGCGAACCATCCATTGTGCAGCATCGCGGCAAGCAGGACCGCGACAGCGGCCACCACCAGACTGCCCTGCAGGATCGGGCCCCACTTGGCGGCCGGGGTCAGCGTTGTCTTGCGGCGGACCTGGTTGTCCAGGTAGGCCGGCTGAAGAAGCCTCGTCCGGCCCAGCTCGCGGCCGTCGGGGGTGACCAGGGCGGAGATGCCGACATTGCTGGCGACGACGGCGTACCGGTCGAGCTCCACCGCGCGAAGCTTGGAGAAGGCCAGCTGCTGCTCACTCATGGTCTGGTTGAAGTTGGCGTTGTTGGCCGGCACCGCGAGCACCTCGGCGCCGTTGCGGACCGAGTCTCGCAGCGCGCGGTCGAAAATCACTTCCCAGCAGGTCGCGAGCCCCACCGGAATACCCGCGGCATGCACCACCCCGGTCGCCCGTGCCCGGGACGATATAGCCCGCCCAGTCGGCGAGCCCGGACAGATGCCGGAAGAAGCCACGCCAGGGCAGGTACTCCCCGAACGGCTGCACGATCCGCTTGTCGTGGCGGTCGCCGGGCCCTGTCTTCGGGTTCCAGACGATCACGGTGTTCGTTTCCGCCGGGGACTCCGCCGGCCGGCCCGCGACGTCGAGCACCGTACCGACCAGGATCGGCGCGCCGATCGCCTCGACGGCCACCGCGATCTGCTGCGCCGCGTCGGGGTTGCGCAGCGGATCGACCTCCGACGCATCCTCAGGCCAGACCACGAAGTCGGGTTGCGGTGCGCGCCCGGCATGCACGTCGTCGGCCAACCGACGGGTCTCCCGGACATCGTTGGCCAGCACCGCGAGACGCTGGGCGTTGAACCCCAAACCGAGCCGGGGCACGTTGCCCTGGACCACCGCGGCGGTGACGATGGGTTCGTTACCCGATCCGGTGCCCGAATGGCGGACCTGCGGCCAGATGGCCGCGGTCGCGAAGAACACCAGGCAGATGCAGACTGCCGGCAGCACCACCGCGGGCGGCGAGTCGGTCACGCCGTATCCGGCTGACGCGGATGCCCGCAACCACGACACGATTTCCAGCGTGATCGCGAGCGACGCTGCAACCGACCAGCACGATCGCCAACGACAGCAGTGGCACGCCGCCCAGCCGGACCAGCGGCAGAAATGGGCCATCGGTCTGGCCGGCGGCCACCACGCCCCAGGGGAATCCGCCGAATGGCACCGTCGACTTCAACCACTCCTGCGCCGCCCACACCACCGCGAACCAGATCGGCCAGCCGGGAAGCTGCCGCACCACGACGGCCAGCAGACCGAAAATTCCGGGCGACAGCGAGCACACCAACACCAACGCCAGCAAGGGTGTGGCGCCGACGAGGATGCTGACCCAGCGGATCAACGGCAGGTAGAACGCCAGGCCGAACAGGAAGCCGTAGCCGAATCCGCCCAGCGCTGTGGTGGCCGGGCGGGTCAGCACCCAGGCCAGCACGGCGAACGCGAGCACGGCGGCCCACCACCAGTTCAGCCCGGGATAGCTCGAGCAGAGCAGCAGACCGGCGACGATCGCGGCGCCGAGGCGGGTGAGGCGCGGCCGCAGCGCTTTGCCGAACTGCGGTAGCCGCGTTCGCAGCTCGTCGCCGAGCCATACCAGCAGCACGGCGCCGAGCTGGACCAGGCGCTGGCCCAGCCGCGTGGCCAGTTGCAGGACTCGGTTGGCGAAGGTCGACAGCCGATCATCGCCGGCTGCGGTCTCGAGCTCGGCGTCCGCTGAATCCTCGAGGTCGGCATCCTCATCATCGACGATCGTCGTCGCGTTGCACGGGGATCTCGCCGGTGACTTCATCATCTTGGATCGCCGGAATCACTTCGGTGTCTTCCCCCGGCCGCATCCAGCGGTCGAACCGCCTGATGCCCTTAGCCATAGATGACAGCACCCCGGTGCACGGTCTGCCGACAGCGGGGCAACGGATCGATCGGGCCCAGCCGCGGCAATGCGGGCACCCTCGACCGCGGATCGGTGGACCAGCGCCGGACCGCATCGCTCGGCGCGCTCGCTTGCAGCTCGCTGAGGTCGCCGACGTCCCAGACGGCGTAGGACGCAGGGGCGCCGGGAACCAAGGTGCCCGCCAGGCCGTCTGCGGCACCGCCGGCCCGCCAGCCACCGCGGGTCGCCGCGGCGAATGCCGCGCGCACCGACACCGAACTGCCGGGCGTGTGGTGGTTGGCTGCCGCGCGGACGGTCGCCCAGGGGTCGAGGTCGGTCACCGGAGCGTCGGATCCGAACGCGAGGGCCACGCCTTGGGATGCTAACAGCGCAAACGGGTTGAGAACCCCTGCTCGGTCGACACCGAGCCGGCGGGCATACATGCCGTCGTGGCCGCCCCAGAGTGCGTCGAAATTGGGCTGCATGCTGGCCATGACACCCCACGCGCCCAGCTTGGTCGCCTGATCTGCCGTGACCATCTCCAGGTGCTCCAAGCGGTGGCCGCACCGGGCCACCGCGACCGCCCCGAAGTCTTCGACCACCCGCTCGAAGGCGTCGACGACAGCCGAGACGGCAGCGTCACCGATGACGTGGAATCCCGCTGTCACGCCGGCCTCGGTGCAAGCTCGCACATGCGCGGTGATGACGTCGGGATCCAGGTAGCAGGTTCCGACCCGGTCCGCGGCGTCGGCGTAGGGCTCGTACAGCCAGGCGGTGCGCGAGCCCAGCGCGCCGTCGACGAACAGGTCGCCGGCCAGCCCGGCCGCGCCGGTCTCCTCGATAGCCGCACGGGCCTGCGCGGGGCTGGTCACCGCCTCACCCCAATACCCGGTCACCTGGACGCCGTGCGCCCGGCTCAGCGTGCGTAACTCCTGCCAATCGTCCAGCCCGCCGATCTCGGGCCCGGCGCATTCGTGTACCGCGACGATCCCGTGGGCGGCCGCGGCGTCCAGCGCGGCCACCCGCGCTTCGGCGCGCTGACCATCGGTCAACAGGTCGCGCGCGGCGGCGCGGACCAGGTGGTGGGCGTCGCCCACCAGCGGTCGCTGTTCGGCGAATCCGGTCGTCGAAGGTAATCCGGGCACCCGCTCGCGCAGACCGGTCGAGGCCAGCGCCGAATGCACATCGACGCGGGCTAGGTAAGCGGGCCGGCCGCCCAGCACCGCGTCCAGGTCGGCGGTGCTCGGCGCGGCATTCTCCGGCCACGCCGATTCGTCCCAACCATGGCCCCACACCGGCCGGCCGGGATGGGCCGCCGCGTAGTCGGCGACCATCTGCAGGCAATGCCGACGCGACGTCGAGGCCCGCAAATCGAGCCCGGTCAGGCTCAGACCGGTGGCGGTCAGATGGATATGGCTGTCGACGAAACCCGGCGCAACGAAGCCGCCGTCGAGATCGACCACCTCGGCGTCGGGGAACTGGCCGCGACCCACGTCGTCGCTACCAAGCCACACCACCACACCGTCGCGCACCGCCATCGCGGTCGCATCGGGATGAGTCGGGCTGTGAACCCGGCCATGCACCAACAGCGTCGTGGGGGCCTGGCTCACGCTGTATAGGTCTACTCGGGCTGGCCCGGCAGGGCAGGCGGATCGCCGTCCGCAACGTCAGTGACATCGAGCACCTCGCCGTCGATGTAGTCCCCCCGCGGTCGGGGCGCCGATGCGAATCGGTCCGCGCCGACGGTGGTGACGGTGATCAGCGGCGCGCGTCGGCCGCTGGAAGTCAAGCCGCGTACGGCCATCGCCGTCAGCACCGGGCGGGCGGCGGCCCGAGTCGGGGGCAATAGCAGCAGCAGCCCCGCGGCGGTGGTGACCAGGCCGGGAACCACAACGAGCACCGTTCCCAGCGCGACCATCGCGCCGTCACTGGCCACCCGTGACTGCGAAGTGGTCAGCCCGGATCGCAACCGCGTGAGCTGGCGCTTGAGCTGTGAACCCGCCAACGCCAACCCGGCGACCATGGTCGCCAGTACCAGCAACAGCGTCCAGCCCAGACCAATCGTCGAGGCCAGCGCCACCACCACGGCGAGCTCGACGAGGACGTAGACCAGGAACAGTCGCGACACCATGAGATGGCAACGTCGGGGGCCGCCGCGGGAGTTCCGCCGACCGCCGCCGCACGGTTAGATGGCTGACGTGACGACAATCGAGATCGATACCCCGGCCGGTCCCGATCGATGCGCTGCTCGATATCCCCGACGGGCCAGGGACCCTGGCCAGGCGTGGTGGTCATCCACGACGCGCTCGGTTACGGGCCGGACAAGCAGTCGACCAACAGCCATATCGCGGCGGCGGGATATATCGCGCTGACCCCGAACATGTTCGCCCGGGGCGGCTGGGCGCGGTGCGTCACCAAAGTCATGCGCGACCTGCTCAGCAAGCGGGGACGCTCGCTTGATGACGTGCTGGCTGCCCGGGACCACCTCAAGGCCCTGCCCGAATGCACCGGCCGCGTTGGCATCGCGGGATTCTGCATGGGCGGCCAGTTCGCGTTAGTCATGTCGCCCAAGGGTTTTGGCGCCTCCGCGCCGTTCTACGGCACTCCCCTGCCGCGCGAGCTCAGCGAAACACTGGACGGCGCGTGTCCGGTCGTGGCCAGCTTCGGCGCGCCGTGACCCGATCGGCGTCGGGGCGGGCAAAAAGCTGCAACGGGTTCTCGAACAGAAGGACATCACCAACGACGTCAAGGTCTATCCGGGCGTCGGGCACAGCTTCGCCAACAAGCTCCCAGCCCAACCGCTGATGCGCATTGGCGGATTCGGCTACAACCAGGCCGCCACCGAGGATGCCTGGGCGCGGGTCTTCGCGTTCTTCGGCGAACACCTGCGAAACGGACTAGCCTGCGGCGCGCAACTCCAGGCCGACGTTGTTCTGCATGCCGCCGCGCAGCTTGCTGAACAGATTGAACACCCGACCGATGAGCCCGTACTCGCGGCCGATGGCGTCGTAAACGACACCGGTCTGGGATTTGTCGAGGATGGCCGCGGTCGCCTCGATCGCCTCGCTTTTCGGGCGCCCGCCCATATCGCAGACGGCCAGGGTGACCCGCGGGGTGTTGCGGATCCGCTTGACCTTCCACGATTTCCCCTGGGTGATGACCAGCAGGCGGTCACCGTCGTGGCGCGGCCCAGACCGGCGTCGGCTTGGGCCGGCCGTCCTTGGTGAACGTGGTCAGCAGCACGTACTGCGCTTTGGCGACGTCGGCGAAGCTCGAGGGCACAGCGCAAACCTACCCGCTGGGAAGACTCGACGTTGACATCCCCGGACCTTAGCTGAAAACATTGTTTTCACTTAAGAGCTGGCCGAAGCGAGGGAACTGTGGGCGATCCGAAGCCGCCGACGGCGTGGCTGCCGTTTTCGATCGCTGAGGCGGCGTCGTCCGGCAACGGCGACACCCTTGAGCTGGCGCAGGCGTGGTGCTACCTGTTGGACCGGATGCGCGGGGCGGCCGAGGTGGTGGAATCCGATCCGGCGAGCCGAAATCGGGTCGATCTGACCGCGGGCATCCGGCATCTGCTGGTGCTGCTCGCCGCCGGCAACGACGAGGTGCTGCGGTTCGATCCGGATCCGATCCTGTGCGTTCAACCGGCCAGTACCGACGACATCGTGACCTGGGGAATGGAGTGCCCGGATTGCCTTTACACCCGCGCGGTGCTGCGCGGCGGGGAGAGCTACCGGCTGTCGGGCAATCGCGGCACTGCCCGCTACGTCGGACTGCAGACCATGAGCGGCATCGTGGCGACGGCCAACGAACTGGTCGACGAGCTCGAGGTGGATGCCGACGGAAACTTTGAGGTCGTGCTGTCAGCCGATGAACGAGCCGGAAACTGGATGAGGATCGAGGGCGACCATCCCACGTTGACGGTGCGGCACTTCTTCTACGACTGGGACACTGAGGTGGCTTCGTCGCTGCGCATCGAACGTCTCGGCGACGCGGTAGCAGCCAGCGGCCGTTCGGTCGATCCAGAGGCCGCGTTGTCGCGGCAACTGGTTGCCCTCGGCGACTTCCTCCAAGACAACCTTGCGTTCTTTCTGCAATTCGGCGCGGCGGCGCCGTCGAACGGATTCCTGCCGCCGATCGACCGCAGCGACATGGGCGCGGCGGCGGAGAACCGGCCGGTGATCGGGCGGTGGGAAC
>CAWKME010000060.1:0-77315 GCA_963850645.1 uncultured Actinomycetota bacterium
ATCGAGGCGACGGTCCAAGAGATCACCCGTGGTCGGGTCGCGGCGATATCGGTCCCGGTGAACAGCACCGAGCAGCTGGTCACCATCATCGAGCTCAAGAAGCGAAGTGATCCACCGAGGACGCGAAGCACTGGCTCAGTGAGGTCAAAAGCGATGTCACCTCCGCGATATCGAATGCGCACGGCTTGAATATCGGGGACCTCGTGCTGGTACGAGCCGGGTCGATTCCCACGACGACGAGCGGCAAGATCCGCCGCGCCGCGTGTGTCGAGCAGTACCGCCAGGACCAATTCACCCGGCTGGACGCCTAAGGCGGCCGCTTCCGCCGCGTCCGAGTTCGACTTAAAGAGTCCAATCGCACCGGCAAAGGAGCCCCCGATGAGCGCAGACCGTCCGCTTCGAGTGATCCAGTGGACGACCGGCAACATCGGGCGACGATCGCTGCACGCCATCATCGGCCGGCCGGACATGGAACTGGTCGGCGTGTACGCGCACGGCGCAGGACAAGGTCGGGGTGGACGCCGCCGAGCTGTCCGGCTGGCCGGAGCCGACGGGGGTCAAGGCCACCAACGACATCGACGCGCTGCTGGCGCTGCGGCCCGACGCATGTTGCTATAACCCGTTGTGGCCCAACATCGACGAGTTGGTTCGGCTGCTCGAGTCGGGCGTCAACGTGTGCTCCAGCGCGGCCTGGATCACCGGCGGCAAGCAGACCCCGCAGGACCGGCAACGGATCCTCGACGCCTGCGAGCGCGGCGGCTCGACGATCTTCGGCAGCGGCGCACACCCCGGGATGACGAACCTGGTCGGCATGGCGCTCAGCGGGTCCTGCGAACGCGTCGACGAGATCCGGATCACCGAATCGGTGGACTGCTCTACCTACGAATCGGCGGAAACCCAGACCGCGATGGGTTTCTCGCAGGACCCCGACACCCCGGGGCTGGCCGAGAATGTGCGACGCGAAAGCGAGGTCTTCGCCGAGTCGGCCGCGATGATGGCCGATGCGATCGGCGCGACGCTGGACAAGATGACCTTCGACGTCACGTTCACCGCGGCCACCGGCGACTCCGACCTGGGCTTCATGAAGATCCCGGCCGGAACCGTCGGCAGCGTCTACGGCTACCACCGCGGCTGGGTCGGCGACCGCAACGTCGTCAGCGTCGGGTTCAACTGGACCATGGGCAGTCACGTGGTGCCGCCGAAGCCGCTCGAGCACGGCCACGTCATCCAAGTCTTCGGGCTGCCCAATATGCGCACCGTGATGCATTGCCTGCCGCCGAAGGATTGGACCGAGCCGGGATTCATGGGTCTGGGCATGATCTACACCGCGATGCCGGTCACCAACGCGGTGCCGGCGGTCGTCGCGGCCAGGCCCGGGATCGTCACGCTGGCCGACCTGCCGCCGATCACCGGCCGCGCAGCCGCGCAGCACTAAGGCCGCTCGACACAGAAGGGGACCTAGCGGAACGCTGGCGTGCCCTACCGTCTAGCATAGTTAGCCGAGCGAAGGTTCTATCGGCATCGGCGATGATGACCGACGAGACCAGCTCATTCGGCAGAGCTCCGGACGCGACGGCGGCGGACGGAATGGATCTGCGGCTTGATCGTTCGCGGAGAAGACTGCGGACGGGTGGCGGGAGGAGACCGAGTGAGGGCGATTTCGATTAGCGGTTTGCTCAAACGCTGGTGGATACCGTTGCTTCTGGTGGTCGTCCTGTCGGTTTCCGCGACTGGTCGTGACGCGGCTGCACAAGGTGTTCGGCTCGCAGGACCTCAACGCCAACGCGGGAGCCGGGATCAAGATCGTGCAGTTCAACCCCAAAGTCGTGAAGTACGAGATCGACGGGCCGCCCGGCAGCACCGCGAACATCAACTACTGGGACGCCGACGCCAACACCCACCAGGTCAACAACGCGCCGCTGCCGTGGTCGTACACCATCTCCACCACACTGCCCGCGGTCAGCGCCAACATCATGGCGCAAACCGACGCCGGCCACATCGGCTGCCGCATCACCGTCGACGGCGTGCTTCGCGAGCATCAGAGCGCGGACGGCCACAACGCCCAGACGTTCTGCCTGGTGAAGTCCGCATGACCGACACGGCCGACAGCGACACCACGACAACCGAGTCCAAGCGCCCGCACCGACCGTTCATCCCGCACTTCATCCGCATCTTCGCGATTCCGATCATCCTGGGCTGGGTCGCGCTGACCGTCATCGTCAACGTCGCCGTCCCGAGCCTGGAAGTCGTCGGCGAAGACGCACTCGGCGCCGATGGCGCCCCTGGACGCACCGTCGATGAAGGCGATGATGCGGATGGGGCACAACTTCCAGGAGTTCAATTCCAACAGCACGGTGATGGTCGTGGTGGAAAGCCAGCAGCCGCTCGGCGACGCCGCGCACCGCTACTACGACGACATCGTCCGCAAACTGCGCGCAGGACACCGAGCACGTCCAGCACATCCAGGACTTCTGGGGTGACCGGTTCACCGCGGCGGGCGCGCAGAGCGCCGACGCCAAGGGCGCCTACGTCCAGGTCAACATCGCCGGTAACCAGGGCACCACGCAGGCCAACAACTCCGTCGAGGCCGTCCGCAAGGTCGTCGACAACGAACCCGCGCCGCCCGGGGTCAAGGCCTACGTCACCGGCCCGGCGGCGCTGTCCGACGACATGCACGTCATCGGCAACGACAGCCTGGCCAAGATCACGTTGTTCACCCTCGGCGCGATCGCGATCATGCTGCTGCTGGTCTACCGCTCGATCGTCACCACGCTGATTCAGCTGTTCATGACGTTCGTCGCGCTGGCCTGTGCACGCGGAATCGTCGCGGTGCTCGGCTACAACAACGCGTTCGGGCTCACCACGTTCGCCGCGAACATCCTGACGATGCTGGCGATCGCCGCCGGGACGGACTACGGGATCTTCCTGATCGGCCGTTACCAGGAAGCGCGTCGCGGCCGGCGAAGACCGCGAAACCGCCTACTACACAACATTTCAAAGGCGTGGCCCCCGTCGTGCTGGGTTCGGGCCTGACCATCGCCGGCGCGACGTACTGCCTGAGCTTCTGCCGGCTGCCCTGGTTCCACACCATGGGCGCGCCGGTGGCCATCGGCATGATCGTCGTGGTGGCGGCCGGCCTGACGCTGGGCCCGGCCGTGGTCTTCCTCGGCAGCCGTTTCGGGCTGTTCGAGAAGAAGAGGCAGGCCCGCGGCAAGCTGTGGCGACGGGTCGGCACCGCGGTCGTGCGTTGGCCCGCACCGATTTTCGCGGTGAGCGGCGCGCGTCGTGCTGGTCGGCATGGTCGCGTTGCCCGGGTACAAGCCGAGTTACAACGACCGCCATTACCTACCCGAATCGGCGCCGTCCAACATCGGGTATGCCGCCGCCGACCGGCACTTCTCCGAAGCCCGGATGAATCCGGACATGCTGATGATCGAGGCCGACCACGACATGCGCAATCCCGCCGACATGCTGGTGCTGGACAAGGTCGCCAAGAACGAGATCCGCACCGTCGGTATCGCGATGATCCAGGACATCACCCGGCCCTTGGGAATTCCGATCCAGCACAGCTCGATTCCGTTCCAGAACAGCATCCAGAGCCAGACGACCATGCAGAACATGGACTTTCTGAAAGACAGAATGAAAGACATTCTGAAGATGGCCGACGAGATGCAGATCATGATCGACGTGACGGAACGCCAGGCGAAGGTCACCCATGATCTGGCGAGCGCCGCGCTCGACAGCGCCAAGACCACCGAGGAAACATCGGAGATCACCGACAGCCTGCGCGACCACATCGCGGACTTCGACGACTTCTACCGGCCGATCCGCAGCTACTTCTACTGGGATAAGCACTGCTTCGACATTCCGGTCTGCTGGTCATTCCGGTCGTTGTTCGACTCGATCGACGGCTTCGACCAACTCGCCGAGAAGTTCCACGTCCTCTCGGGCGAGATCGGGCGCACCGCCGCGGCCTCGCACGAGCTGGAACAGCTGATCCCGATCATGCTCGAAACGTTGAAGACGACTCATGGTCTGACGCTGACGATGTACGCCACCTTCCACGCGATGATCGACCAAATGGAGGCGATGAGTAATACCTCCATCGTGATGGGACAAAGCTTCGACAAGTCGCAGAACGACGACTTCTTCTATCTGCCGCCCGAGGCTTTCACCAACCCGGAATTCATTCGCGGCGTGAAGTTGTTCTTCTCCCCCGACGGAAAGTCGGTGCGATTCTTCATCACTCACCAGGGTGATCCGATGTCGCCCGAGGGCATTGACCGAGTGGCCGCGGAGCGAACCGCCGCCCAGGAGGGGCTCAAGCAGTCCTCGCTGTCCGACGCCAAGGTCTATCTCGGCGGAACCGCCGCGACCTTCCGGGATATGGCCGACGGCGAGAAGTACGACTTGATGATCGCGGTGGTTTCGGCGTTGACGCTGATCTTCATGATCATGCTGCTACTGACCCGCAGCGTGGTGGCAGCGCTGGTGATCGTCGGGACGGCGAGCAGTTCGATCGCCGCGTCGGTCGGACTGTCGGTGCTGATCTGGCAGGACCTGTTCGGTATGCACCTGCACTGGATCGTCGTGGCGCTGTCGGTGATCATCCTGTTGGCCGTCGGCTCCGACTACAACCTGCTGCTGGTCTCACGGTTCAAAGAAGAAATTCACGCCGGACTCAAGACCGGATATATCCGGTCCATGGCCGGCACCGGCGCGGTGGTGACATCGGCGGGTCTGGTGTTCGCCTTCACCATGGCGGCGATGCTGGGCAGCGACCTGACCGTGCTCGGGCAGTTCGGCTCCACGGTCTGCATCGGGCTGCTGCTCGACACCCTGGTGGTGCGCACGCTGTTCATGCCTCGCTGGCCACCATGCTGGGCCGCTGGTTCTGGTGGCCGCTGGTTGTCCATCCGCGCGGTGACCACGCCAAACCCAAGCCTGGGCCGGTACCAGCCGCCGAGGAGGACAACACCGCGCCGCTTGCGGTGCAGGCGCGTTAAGTCAGGGCCGGTTCCCTCATCGGATTCGAGATCGCGGCTTTACGCGATTTGCCGGCCTATATAGTCGGCGACTGCGGTAGGGGTGGGGTGGTCAAAGATCAGGGTGGGTGACAAGGTCAGCCCCGTGGCGGTCTTGAAGTGGTTGCGCAGCTCAACACCAGTCAGCGAGTCAAACCCCAGATCTCGGAATGCGGTGTCAGGGTCAATTTCCTCAGGGGCGGGGTGGCCCAATACTGCCGCCGCATGCGAACACACCATCTTTACCAGCAGGCTGTGTTGATCGGCGGGGGCCAGCGCGTGTAAGCGTTGGACCAGGGCCGATCTCGATTGGGTGGCATCAACGATGTCGTCGACCACCCGCCGCGTTGGGCGGCGCGCCAGGACGCTAAACAACGCCGGCAACTCGCCGCTGAGGGCCCGGCTGTCCAGTACGGCGCGGTCTAGGCGGGCTGCGACGACGACGGGATGATCCACCCTCAGCGCGGCGTCAAACAACTCCAGCGCCTGCCCAGAGTTCATCGCCGCGAGCCCGTCACGGTTGAGCCGGGCCAGATCGCGGCCGCTCAAATGGGCGGTCATGGCGCTGGAACGCTGCCACAATCCCCACGCCAGCGACACCGCCGGCAACCCCGCGGCCTGCCGATGAGCGGCCAATCCGTCCAAAAACGCGTTGGCCGCAGCGTAATTACCCTGGCCCGCCGCACCCACCGTGCCGGCGATCGAGGAACACAGCACGAACATCGACAACCCCAGATCACGGGTCAACTCGTGCAGATTCCACGCTGCGTCCACCTTGGCCCGCAACACCGTATCTACCCGATCCGGTGTCAACGAGGTGATCACCGCATCATCGAGCACACCGCCGGCATGGATCACCCCGCGCAACGGCGGACACCGCCGAGCCAGCTGGGCCAGCAACTCCGCCACCGCGCGTCGATCGGCCACATCGCAGGCCAGCACCTGAACCTGGGCCCCAGCGCGCGCCAAATCGATGGTCAGCTCAGCGGTTGACTCGGCGCGACCCCCCCGCCGACTGACCAACACGACATGACGCACCCCGTATGCGTCAACCAGATGGCGGGCCAGCTCACCACCAGCCATCCCGGTGCCACCGGTTATCAATACCGTGCCTTCGGCTAGCTCACCAGCCAGCGCCGAGGGCATAGTCAAGACCGCTTTGCCGATGTGGCGGGCCTGGCTGATGAACCGGTAGGCCTCCACGGCGCCGCGCACATCCCAGGTGGTCACCGGCAGCCGCCGCAGCACCCGGGTGTCAAACAGCTCCCTCAACTCCGTCAGCATCGCCTCGATGCGCTGCGGGCCGGCCTCGGCCAAGTCAAAGGCCCGATAGTGCACGGCCGGATATTGGGTGGCGATCACCTGCGCGTCGCGGATATCGGTCTTTCCCATCTCGATAAACCGCCCGCCACGAACCAGTAGCCGCAGCGACGCATCCGCGAACTCACCGGCCAGCGAATTGAGCACTACATCAACTCCGCGGCCTTCGGTGACGGATAAGAACTTCTCCTCGAACGTCAGCGTGCGGGAATCACCGATGTGGTCCTCATCAAAACCCATGGCGCGCAGCGTGTCCCATTTACTGCGGCTGGCGGTGACGAAAACTTCCGCCCCCCGCTGCCGAGCCAGCTGCACCGCGGCCATACCCACGCCGCCGGTGGCGGCGTGTATCAGCACCGATTCCCCGGCACAGATGCTCGGCCAGATCCGCCAGCCCGATACATAGGCCGTCAGAAACGCCACCGGCACACCCGCGGCCTGGGCAAACGACCACCCCTGCGGCATCTTGACCAGCATTTGCCGGTCCACCACCGCCAACGGACCCGTCCCGTCGATCAACCCCATGACCGCGTCACCAACGGCCACACCAGCCACCTCGGGACCGGTCTCGACCACCACCCCGGCACCTTCTGCACCCAGCACTGGGGCCTGGCCGGGATACATACCCAACGCCGCCATCACGTCCCGGAAATTGACCCCGGCCGCGGCCACCGCCACCCGCACCTGCCCTGCCTGCAGCGGCGCTTGTGCCTGCGGGCAGGGCCGAATCGACCAGACCCTCCAACGTCCCGCCACTACCGGCCGACAACCGCCACGCCGGCTCCTCTGCCGGTACCGCCAGCAGTGGCGGGGCCGGGACCAGCCGGGCGGCATGCACAGCACCGGCGCGCACCAGCAGTTGCGGTTCGCCAGCGGCGGCGAGCACTGCCGCATCGACCGCTGCGTCAGCGTCGATCAGCACGACACGGCCCGGGTGTTCGGCCTGCGCTGAACGCACCAGACCCCACACCGCCGCGGCGGCCAGATCGCTGACATCCTCACCGGGCAACCCCACCGCACCGTGGGTCAACACCACCAACGTGCCCGTTTGATTGCCAGCCAGCCAGTGCTGCAGCACCTGCAGGGCGGCATGGGTGGCGCGATGTACCGAGCCCACCACATCGTCAGCGCCAGACCCGCACTGCCACACCACCACACGCCCGGCGTCAGCCCGCTCACCATCACCGTTGGCGCGCGCGCCGAAACCACCGTCGCCCGCCCGAAAGTCCTCCCAGGACACCACCGGAAGCTGCCCTGACTCGTCAATTTCGTTGGACTTCAGCGGTATTGGGGACCACACCACTTCCAGCGGTTCGCGATCGGGGCGGGCGGCGGCCGTGGTCGTCGCGGCGTGTAGCTGCTCGGCGGTCATCGGGCGGGTCATCAGCGAGCGCACCGTCAACACCGGCAACCCCGCGGCATCGGCCACCTCCACCGACATCGCACCCGCACCCAGCGCGGTGAAGCGGGCCCGGACCCGACCAGCACCGCCCGGCATGCAGCGACACCCCCCGCCAGCAAAACGGCAGCATCGTTTCGAGTGGTGTCGACGGCAAGCCCCGCGGCGTGCAAGACCGCATCCAGCAGGGCTGGATGAATTCCCATCCCGTCGACCTGAACACCGGCCGCGGCGGGGGTGGCGGCCTCTGCGAAGAGCTCCGGCCCGCGCCGCCATAGCGCTACCAAGCCTTGAAACGCCGGGCCGTACTCGTAGCCGCGCGCCGCGAGCCGCGCATAGCCGTCCGAAATGTCTACGCTTTCCGCACCGACCGGCGGCCACACCGACAAATCCACCGACGCCTGAGCGGCGGCTACCCCGAGCATGCCCTCGGCGTGCAACAACCACTCCGCGTCGGGTTGATCGCGCCGGGAATACACCGACACTGCGCGGCTGCCGGACTCGCCAGCGGCCCCGACCACGACCTGCACCTGCAACCCCGCGCCCTGCGGCACCACCAGCGGCGCGGCCAGCACCAATTCGTCGATGACCGCGCACCCGACTTCATCAGCGGCGCGGATCACCAATTCCACAAAACCGGCCCCGGGAAACAGCACCACTTCGCCCACCGCGTGATCGGCCAACCACGGCTGAGCCGCCAGCGACAACCGGCCCGTCAACACCACCCCGCCAGAATCGGGTCGCTCCACCACCGCACCCAACAGCGCGTGGCCGGTCCCCCCCACACCGAAGCCCGTCGCATCGGCGGGTGCGGTCGCGCCCTGCGACCAAAATCGCCGCCGCTGAAACGCGTAGGTGGGCAACTCCACCCGCCGTCCACCCGAGCCGGCAAACACGGCCGGCCAATCCACCGGTACCCCTGCGGCGAACATGCGACCGACCGCACCTGTCAGTGCGGCCACCTCCGGGCGGTCTTTGGCCAGCACTGAGGCCACCACCGCCTCATTGGGCGACACCGACTGCTCGATCGCGGCCGTCAAACCGCTACTGGGACCGGCCTCGATGAAGTGGGTGGCACCGCGAGTTTGCAGATGGCGCGCACTGTCGGCGAACCGCACAGGCCGGCGAATATGGTTCACCCAGTACTGCTGCCGACCCAAAACCAGAATCTGGCCCGGCCAGCTCGGCCGTCACGTTCGACACGACAGCCAATCTGCGGCTTGCGCACCTCAACCTGGGCGGCGATCCGCGCGAACTCCTCGAGCATCGGCTCCATCAACGGCGAGTGAAACGCATGGGAGACGGCCAACGGGTGGACCCGCCGGCCCTGCTGAGCCAAACGCTGCGCAATCGTGTTCACCGTGGGCTGCGCACCGGAGATCACCACCGATTCAGGGCCGTTGATCGCCGCGATCGCCACTCCGTCACCTAGCAAAGGCGCCACCTCGTGTTCGCTGGCGCGCACCGAGACCATGGCTCCACCCGCCAGCAGGCCCTGCATCAACCGGCCCCGCGCAGCAACCAGCATCGCCGCGTCCGCCAGCTTCAACACCCCCGCCACATACGCCGCCGACAACTCCCCCACCGAATGACCCATCACAAAGTCCGGGCCCATTCCCCAGCTCCGCAACAACGTGAATAACGCCATCTCAACCGCGAACAACGCCGGCTGGGCAAACTCGGTGCTGTCGAGCAGACCCTGATCATCACCCCAAACAACTCGGCGCAGTGGTAGTCGCAGATGCCGATCCAACTCATCAGCCACCCCATCAAAAGCCTGGGCGAATAACGGCAACTGGTCATACAACTCGCGGCCCATCCCGATCCACTGCGAGCCCTGCCCGGGGAACACCATCACCGTCTTACCGACCGGCACCGCCCGACCCATCGCCACGCCCGCACCCGGCTCACCGCGGGCGACGCCAGCCAAACCCGCCATCAGCTGCTGGCGATCAGCGCCCATCACCACTGCTCGATGCTCAAACACCGACCGGCGCGCCAACGACCACCCCACATCGACTGGATCGATCTGTTCGTCAGCTTGCACGTGCGCCAACAATCGGCCGGCCTGCGCGGTCAATGCCTCAGCCGATCGAGCTGAGATCACCCAAGGCAACGCCGACAACTCCATCCGGTCCATCTGGTCAGGTGCACCGGAATCCGTGGCGCCGCCAACACTTTCGGTTGCCTCGGGCGGGCCTTGCTCCAATATCACATGGGCGTTGGTGCCGCTGATCCCAAACGAGGACACGCCCGCCCGGCGCGGACGCCCATCGGCCGGCCAGCTTCGAGCCTCGGTCAGCACCGACACCGCCCCGCTCGACCAATCCACATACGGGGAAGGAACATCGACGTGCAGCGTCGCCGGCATCACCCCATGGCGCATCGCCTGCACCATCTTGATCACCCCAGCCACCCCGGCCGCGGCCTGAGTGTGAGCCATATTCGATTTGATCGAGCCCAACCAGAGCGGCCGCCCCGGTGGGCGGTCTTGCCCATAGGCGGCTAACAACGCCTGGGCCTCAATGGGATCACCCAATGTGGTGCCCGTGCCGTGGGCCTCGACCACATCCACATCGGCGGCGGTTAACCCGGCACTGGCTAACGCCGCCCGAATCACCCGCTGCTGGGAAGGCCCATTGGGTGCGGTCAACCCGTTAGAGGCGCCATCCTGATTGACCGCGCTACCGCGTACCACCGCCAACACCGAATGTCCCAGCCGTCGCGCATCCGACAACCGCTCGAGCACCACGATCCCGGCGCCCTCACCCCACGCCGTCCCATCGGCCGCGCCGGCAAACGACTTGCAACGCCCATCAGCGGCCAATCCTCGCTGCCGACTGAACCCCACGAAAACCGCCGGAGATGAGATCACCGTCGCCCCGCCGGCCAACGCCAAGTCACACTCCCCCGACCGCAACGACTGCACCGCCCAATGCATGCGCCACCAACGACGACGAACACGCGGTATCCACCGACACCGCCGGACCCTCCAGCCCCAAGAAATACGACACCCGCCCCGAGGCCACGCTCGACGCCGAACCGGTCAGCCGATACCCCTCCAAATCGGTTGCTTCGCTGGCGTAGCTTTGCCCGAATATTCCGGTGAACACGCCGGTCGCCGAGCCCCGCAACGATGTCGGCTCAATCCCGGCGTGCTCCAGTGCCTCCCAGGAGCACTCCATCAACAATCGCTGCTCCGGATCCATCGCCAATGCCTCGCCCGCGGCGATCCCGAAGAACCCGGCATCAAAACCGGCTACGTCCGCGACAAACCCTCCCCGCCGCGTATAGGTCTTGCCCATCGTGTCTGGATCAGGGTCGAACAGCCCCTCCACATCCCAACCCCGATCGGTCGGGAATTCCGACACCACATCCCGACCACCCGCCACGACCTCCCACAGCCCGCGCGGGGAATCCACTCCACCCGGGAACCGGCAGCCCATCCCCACCACGACCACCGGCTCATCGGCTTTCGCTGCGGAAGGCAGCGCCACCCGCGTGGCGGATCCGGAGAGTTCAGCATCCAAATGCTGAGCCAGTCCGGTGACCGAGCCGTAGTCCCATCCGACCGTGTCGCGCAACCGCAGACCCGTCACTGCCGCCAACCGATTGCGAAGTTCCACGGTCATTTGCGAGTCGAAACCCAGCTCCGCGAAGGTGAGATCCGGATTTATCGACTGAGGACCGGTCTCGCCCAATATTTTCGCGGCCTCCGCACTAACGGTCTCCACCACCAGCCGGCGACGTTCTTCCTGCAAAACGGCCAGCCGCTCGTTAAGCGTTACGCCGCCTGCGATTTTCACCAATCCGCACGTTCGATGCCGGTGCCTCGTCCAACAATGCTTCCGGCACGTCCCAAATTGGTTCTGTCGGGGTCTCCGCGCGAAGCGCACCCCGCAACAACTTTCCGGTCGAGGTTCGAGGAAGTCGTTCAACGACGGCAAACCTGTGCGGCACCTTGAATGCAGACAGTTGGGTAAGCAATCTGCGGTGGATGTCTCGGATAACTGCTTGCTCGACGAGCTGGCCGCCCGTCGGGACTAGAAACGCCTGCAACGCCGACGCTCCGGTGGACTCCCTTACTGCGACAACCGCGGCTTCGGCCACATTGTCGTCCTCAACGATGAGTCGCTCAACCTCGGCCGGATTGACGTTGACGCCCCCGACGACTTCGGTATCGTCTGCGCGGCAACGGTAGGTAACCCATCCGTCGTCGTCGATGCAGACGCGATCCCCCGTGTCGAGCCAGTCCCCGTTCAGCAAAGGACCTGTGGGTCGGTTCCAGTAGCCTGCTGCGATCGATGGTCCTCGGACCCATAGGTCGCCCTCAACCCCTGGTTCGGCGGTTGTGCCATCCGGCGCCACCACTCGAATCTCATAGGGTTGAAGAACCTTTCCAAGGGTCCCCGCACGCCATTCGTCGACGGTATTCGACACGAATGTCTGGCCCACCTCGGTGGATCCAATCCCGTCAAGAATGGGAATACCGCCGAAGAACTCCATGAGTCGCTGGGCGAGCCCGACCCCAAGGGCCTCTCCCGCCGATACCGCACATCGAAGCGAACGAAACGAATCGGGAGAGCAGGTCTCGACAACTCTGGCGAAGAAAGTTGGCACACCGTAAAGCACCGATGGCGCAAATCTCGCACTTAGCTCGGCAGCCAGATCCGCGCTAACCGGCAATGGACTGATTACCGATGAACCACCTGTTGCCAGTGGAAACCACACCGAATTACCCAGTCCGTACGCGAAATACATGCGTGCGCTGCTTAGCCCGGTGTCTTGGGGAGTGAGCTGCAGCGCCCTGCGACACATGGCGTCAACAAACGTGAACACATCGCTGTGCCGATGGATCGCAGCTTTCGGTGGACCCGTAGTGCCGGATGTGTAGGTCGCGTACGCAGGAGCGTCGGTACCCACCGGCTCGTAATCTCCCGGCTCGACCTGGCTCGCATCGGACAAGAGCTCTCCGGGTTCCACAACGCACGATCGCTGAAACCGAGCCCGGTGGGTGCCAGAAGTGACGACAAGCGCTGGCTCCGTGTCGCGTTCGGCAAAAGCGTGGTCATCGACATGGGACTCCGGATTCGCGAGGAACGCCACAACCCCGCGAGCCAGGCAGGCCAGCAGTAGCTCCACCAGTTCCGGCGAATCCGGAAGGCATAACAGGACGCGGTCTCCTCTGGAAATACCGCGGTTTCTCAGCACTTCCGCAAGACGTGCACCGCTGTCATGGATCTGGCCATGTGTCACGATGTGCGGTGCATAGTAGGCGGGCTTGTCATACCATCCTGCTTCTGATGCCCGCTTGGCCAGTAGCCTTGCTAGGTTCCCATTCTGCATCAGCGGATCGCCTCCCTAGCTCGCCGGCGTGACCGTGCTCCGTCGATCCCGCGCATTGGAAAAGACAGCGGAGCCGCACAATTCGTTACCGATGATCGAAGGTCGTCGGCTTTACTGGCTCGCCGATCAAGCAAACGCCCACCTGGCGGCTGCCCTGTACGCAGCGCGATTTCGATCCGTGAGTATAAGGGCTGTGACCTGACGTTGTCAGCGCTAGAGAGTTCTCGGGATCCGGTCACCAGATGCAAATCGATCCCCAACTCCTTGTTTTCGATGTCGTTCGAATGTTGGCAACTGTCGGGCTCCGCTTACGCAGCCTCTTGGAAGACATTCTGAAGAAAATGCTCCGTGATGATGATCACTGGTTGCCCTCCGGCGATGATGCGATACCGGCGGGCAACAATTCTCGGTTCCGAATTCTGATGCCCATCAGACGCGAGCCAACCAGGCGGCTCTCCTACCCAGACTTGAGCCGCCTCCTTAAACGTTTCAAGGCAACTAGCTGCGATGACCTCACCGATAGGACACTCTGTCTTCGTCAAGCTTGCCGTAATCGAAGCAGGTAGCAAGTCAATAGCAATCAACGACTCCGCAGCTACAAATGGGCACCCTGAACTCCGGCCCTTGAGTAAGATTTGACGCCGTAAGACCCGGCCGCTCGGTAATTGCTCCAAACCGGGTAACCTCGGCGCCGCGGCGTGAACCTGCTGGTCGACAATCTGCAGGACGATCTCCTCGTTGGCGACGATGCCGAGAATCCGAGTGAGGGTGCCGTTGCTTGCTATTAGTATCCGAAGATCACGATTGAGCTTGCGAATTTCGTCATCAGGTAGAAAACACTCGATCGCATCTCGGCCAGCCGAGTGTCCGCGTCCGGCTTCCTGGTGAACGTCCGCCATCACGCCGGAACGTCCAATCCCCGTGCTTGCAGAACGAGATCCGCAACACGCTGACCTTCCCGTGTTGGTTGTGCCGCCACGGACCACCTCCCTCTTGCCCCTTTTGCGAATCTCGGCACAGAGTTTAGGCAACCAACCCTACAGACGTGTCGCCGAATCAGCGCGCCGTCGAGTTGGACCTGGCCGGGCACCAACGCGGGACGGCCGATCAGGGTCACGCTCGGGCCGGCGGGTCCATCTCCCCGGCCACCTCCAAGCACACCGCGAGAGCTCCGGCACCGACGTGCAAAGCGAGGACCGGGCCCAGGTCGGTCACGATCGCCGGCTCACACGCCGGCAGCCGCTCGGCCAGTGCGGCGACGAGGTCAGCCGCGCCGTCGGGGTTGGCGACGTGATGCACTGCGATCGCGGCTGGACAGTCGCCGACGACTTCGCAAACCCGGTCGATCATTGTCGCGACCGCTTTGTTGGCGGTGCGGACCCGTTGCGCCAGAACGAGTTTGCCGTCGTCGATGCGCAGCAACGGCTTGAGCGACAGCTTGGTGCCCAGCCAGGCGCCGGCACCACCGATGCGCCCGCTTCGGCGCAGGTTGTCCAGCTGGTGCACGACGATGAACCCGTGATTGCGGCTCACGGCATCAGCCGCCGATTGCGCAACCGTGTCCAGGTCGGCCCCGCCCGCCGCCGCCCGGGCAGCGGCCAGCGCGACGAAACCGGTATTCATCGCCGCTGATTTCGAGTCGATCACCCGCACCGCTGGACCGATGTCTGCCGCGGTGGTCTGCGCGGCGCCGAAGGTTCCCGACAGCGCCGCCGAAAGGTGCACCGCGACTACCCCGTCGCCGTCACTGTCGGCGAGCGCCTGCCGGTATGCCTCGGCCAGTTCTGCCGGCGTGGCAGCGGCGGTGGTGGCTCGCCCGTGGTCGTGGATGTCGGCGGGAACATCGTCCACGCCGTCACGCAGGTCCTGCTCGTCGATCAGGATGTGCAACGGCACCTGACGTATTCCCCACTGCCGGCGCAGATCTTCGGGAAGGCGCGCTGACGAGTCAGTGACCACCACAACAGGCATATGAATTCAGCCGCGCGGCTTCTCGTGCGGCACACCGGCTTGAGCCAGCGCCTTGAGCATCAACTCAGCGACCGCCTGGTGAGCTTCGAAGTTCCAGTGGATTCCGTCGGGATTGCCGCGACCGCTCATGACATGTTCGGCGACAGCGGATTTCAGGTCAACCAGCGGGATGTCGTGCTCTTGCGCCCACTGGGTGATCGCCCCGACTGTGCCGGCCCGACCATGGTGGGCCTTTCCGTAAGTCTCGGCGATGTGCACCGACGGCAGCGATGCCACGATCGGAATACCGGGCCGATTGAAATCGATTGCGCCACGGGTCTGTTCGAGGTAGTCGGCGGACAGGTGCGGTGGCAGGGCGGCTCTGGCCACCGGAGACAGCCGCGGCTGCACCCAACCGTAGCCGTCCCGGACCCATCGCCGCAGCCATTGCGGTCGCACGTAGCGGATGAGTTCACGCAACGCCGTCGGCAATGGCGACGGCAGCGAATCCATGCCTCCGGTCGCGAAGACCACCGCCCCGGCGCGCGGCAATGCCGCCCACGCCCGCGGGTCCTGGGTCGCCGCCCACCACACATCCCGACACGTCCAGCCGATGCGGCCGATCAGCTCTAGATCCCAATCTAGCTGCGAAACAACAATATTCGGCCAGATGCGGGGGTCATCTGCGGGCAGGCCACCGGTCGGTCCGTAATAAGCCAATGAATCGGCGAAGACCAGCAGAGTCGGACGCGGCCGTTGCTCAGAGGACATCGGCGGCGACCTGTGCTGAAGCGTTCCACACGTCCAGACGCCACCGAATGTCGTCGACGTCTTCGGTGCCGTCGTGCGTATCGGCGGTGTGCCCGCCCAGCTGCGTCCAGCTGGCATTGCCCATGCCGCCCAGCGCGGGCCAGTTCGCGACCGGTAGCCGCAGCAGCGCTGCGGTCAGGGCCGCGATCAGCCCACCGTGGGCGACCAGCACCACCGGCCGTTCCTCGTCGGCACCCCATTCGGGATCACCGGTGACCAGCTCGGCGATCAACGGCAGGCTGCGCGCGGCCACGTCGACCCTGCTCTCGCCACCGTGCGGTGCCCAGGTGGCGTCCTCGCGCCACGCCAGCCGGGCCCCCGGTGCTTTCGTGTCGATCTCGGCGTGCGTCATGCCCTGCCAATCGCCGAGGTGGGTCTCGCGCAACCGGTGGTCGACCTGAACCCGCAATCCGGTGCGCTCCCCCAGCGCGACCGCGGTGTCGTAAGCGCGGCGCAGATCTGACGACACGATGAGCAGCGGCTGGCGTTTGGCGAGCGCCTCGGCCGCGGCGACGGCCTGCGCGCGGCCCAGCTCACTCAGCTCGGTGTCCAGCTGGCCTTGCATCCGGCTGCCGAGATTGAAGTCGGTTTGCCCGTGCCGCAGCATCAGCAGGCGGCGCGTCGTCATGGCCGGCTCGCAGAGTTCTCGGGGTCATCGGACAAGTCCACCGCCACCACCGGGCAGTCACCCCAAAGCCGTTCCAGCGCATAAAAATTGCGCTCGTCTTGGTGCTGGATGTGCACGACGATGTCGACGTAGTCCAGCAACGTCCAACGGCCTTCGCGGGCACCTTCGCGACGCGCGGGCTTGTACCCGGCGCGGCGCATCTTCTCCTCGACCTCGTCGACAATCGCGTTGACCTGCCGTTCGTTGGACGCCGAGGCGATCACGAAGCAGTCGGTGATGACGAGTTGACCGGAAACGTCGATGACGACCACATCGTCGGCAAGCTTCGATGCCGCCGCGCGCGCGGCGACAGCGGCCATCTCGATCGCCTCCGGGGCGGCCGTCACGTGTCGTCCCCGGGTTTGCGGTAGAGCTCGCGCTTGGAGATGTACTGCACGACGCCGTCGGGCATCAGGTACCACAGCGGTCGCGATTCTTGCGCGCGCCGCCGACAGTCGGTCGACGAGATTGCCAGCGCCGGGATTTCGACCAGTGTCAACGCGTCGTCGGGCAAGCCGTCGAGCACATCGGCGAGATGCTCGCGGCCCAGTTCGTAACCGGGCCGGCTGACCCCGACGAATCGCGCTATCGCGAACAGTTGGTCCAAGTCCTGCCAGGACAGGATGGCGGCGAGCGCATCGGCGCCGGTGATGAAGTACAGCTCGGAGTCTGGATGGAGGGCGTGCAGATCCCGCAGGGTGTCCTTGGTATAGGTGGGCCCGGCGCGGTCGATGTCGACCCGGCTCACCGAGAAGCGGGGATTGGCGGCCGTCGCGATCACCGTCATCAGATACCGGTCCTCGCCGGCGCTGACCTTGCGTTGCTTCTGCCAGGGCTGACCGCTGGGCACGAAGACCACTTCGTCGAGATCGAACAGATAGGCGACTTCGCTGGCCGCGACCAGGTGGCCGTTGTGGATGGGGTCGAACGTCCCACCCATCACTCCCAGCCGCCGCTTTCGCATGGTTTGCCAGCTTACTTGAGCGGCGCCGCGCACCCGATTCGCGCGTTAGACGGGCAGCAGCCGGTCGATCACCGCGGCCAGCTGCTTGGCGGAGCGGCATTCATGCATGGTGATGACCTCTTGGTAGCGAGGTACCGCCGAGTCGCCGCTGCCCCACAGGTGTTTGGGCTCCGGGTTGAGCCAGTGCGCGTGCCGGCTGGCGGTGACCATGTGGGCCAGCACGTCGGTGGCCGGGTCGCGGTAGTTGGTGCGGCCGTCGCCGAGCACCAGCAGCGAGCTGCGGGGCGACAGCACGTTCGGGATGCGCCTGGATGAACGAGACGAACGCGTTGCCGTAATCGCTGTGCCCGTCGCGGGTGTAGACACCGGCTTCCCGGGTGATCCGCTGGATCGCCACGGCCAGGTCGGCGTCCGGGCCGAACATGTGGGTCACCTCGTCGGCGGTGTCGATGAAGGCGAAGACCCGGACTCGGGAAAACTGTTGGCGCAGCGCGTGCACCAACAGCAGGGTGAAGTGGCTGAAGCCGGCGACCGACCCCGACACGTCGCACAGCACCACCAGTTCGGGGCGCGCCGGGCGCGGTTTGCGCAGCACCAGGTCGATCGGCACACCGCCGGTGGACATCGACTTGCGCAACGTCTTGCGCAGGTCGATTGCCCCCGCGCGGGCACGGCGCCGCCGGGCGGCCAACCGGGTGGCCAGGGTGCGGGCCAGCGGCTGCACCACCCTGCGCATCGACCGCAGCTGCTCGCCGGACGCACGCAGGAATTCGACGTTCTCGGCCAGCTGCGGGATTCCGTACATCTGGACGTGATCGCGGCCGAGTTGCTCGGCGGTGCGTCGCTTGGTCTCCGCGTCGACCATTTTCCTCAACTGGGTGATCCGCTGCGCAGCAAGGGCTTTGGCGATCTGCTCTTGGGTCGGTGTGGGCTCCTCGCCGTAGGGAGCGAGCAGACCGGCCAACAGCTTGCCCTCCAGCTCGTCCAGCGCCATCGCCTTGAGCGCCTGATACGACGAATACGACGGGCCGCGGCTGGAGTTGTATTTGCCGTAGGCGTCCACGATTTGCGCGATCATCGCCACCAGCCGCTCGTCCATGTCGGCGAGGTCGGCATTGGCGGTGAGCAGATCCAGCAGCATCTGCCGCATCGCCTCGACATCATCAGGCGGCAGTTGAATCTCGGGATCGGCCTCGGCCTCTTCCGTCACGATCGCACGTGCACCCAGCGCGGCGGGCCACCACAGGTCGAACATGGCGTCGTAAGTCTCGCGGTGCTCGGGCCGTCGTAGCACCGCACAGGCAAGCCCCTCGCGCAGTACCTCCCGATCACTGAGACCAAGGACCGCCATTACTCTGCCGGCGTCCACCGTCTCCGACGGTCCTACCGAAATACCCTGTCCGCGAAGTGCTTCGACGAAGCCCACCAGGTGACCCGGCAGTCCGTGCGGGGCAAGCGGCTGGCTGGGTCGAACGCGGCGGACGGCCATCAACGTGTCTTAGTTCAGCCGAAGTTCGCCGGTGGCGCGTTGCTGATCGGATTGATGCTTGAGTACCACGCCCAGGGTGGCGGCGATCGTCGCATCGTCGATGGTGTCCATACCCAGTGCCAGCACCGTGCGTCCCCAGTCGATGGTCTCGGCCACCGACGGCAGCTTCTTGAGTTGCATTCCGCGCAGCATGCCGATGATGCGCACCAACTCATCGGCGATGTGTCCGGGCAGTTCGGGGACGCGGGACAGCAGGATACGGCGCTCCAGCTCGGGACTGGGAAAGTCGATGTGCAAAAACAGGCAGCGTCGCTTAAGGGCCTCGGACAGCTCGCGGGTGGCGTTGGAAGTCAGCACCACGAACGGCGCCCGCTCGGCGGTGATGGTACCCAGTTCGGGGACTGTCACCGCGAAGTCGGACAGCACTTCCAGCAGCAGACCCTCGATTTCGATATCGGCCTTGTCGGTTTCGTCGACCAGCAGCACGGTGGGCTCGGTGCGCCGGATCGCGGTCAGCAGCGGCCGGGAGAGCAGAAACTCCTCGCTGAACACGTCCATCTTGGTCTGGTCCCAGTCTCCGGACCCGGCCTGAATACGCAGAATTTGCTTGGCGTGGTTCCACTCGTAGAGCGCGCGGGCCTCGTCGACGCCTTCGTAGCACTGCAGTCGAACCAAACCGGATCCGGTCGCCTGCGCGACGGCGCGGGCCAGTTCGGTCTTGCCGACCCCGGCGGGTCCTTCCACCAAGAGCGGCTTGCCCAGCCGGTCCGCGAGGAAAACCGCAGTGGCGGTGGCGGTATCGACCAGGTAACCGGTCTCGGCCAGCCGCCGCTCGACGTCGTCGATATCGGCGAACAGCGGGACGGGCCGCGCGGGCACACTCACGTTTGTGTTCTCCTCAGCATGTCAGGCCGGGCGAGTCTGACCGTCTCCCCAGACGATCCATTTGGTCGAGGTCAGTTCCGGCAGCCCCATCGGGCCGCGTGCGTGCAGCTTCTGCGTGGAGATGCCGATCTCGGCGCCGAACCCGAACTGCTCACCGTCGGTGAAGCTCGTCGACGCGTTGACCATCACCGCGGCTGCATCCACGCCCTCGGTAAACCGTTGGGCAGCCGCCATATTGGTGGTGACGATAGCTTCGGTGTGCCCGGTGCCGTATTCGTTGATGTGCGCGATCGCGGCGTCGACACCGTCGACGACCGCGACGGCGATCTCCATCGCCAGGTATTCGCGGCGCAGGTGCGCCTCATCGGGGTCGAGGTGCACGGTCACGCCGGCGTCTTGCAGCGCCGCGATCAGCCGCGGCAAGGCCTGCCCGGCGATGGCGGCATCGACCAGCAACGTCTCAGCGGCGTTGCAGACACTAGGCCGACGGGTCTTGGAGTTCAGCAGGATCCGCTCAGCCACGTCGAGGTCGGCCGCATCATGCACGTAGACGTGGCAGTTGCCGACACCGGTCTCGATGGTCGGCACTTGGGCATCTCGGACCACCGCGTCGATCAGGCCGGCTCCCCCACGCGGGATCACCACGTCGACCAGGCCGCGGGCCTGGATCAGGTGGGTGACGGTAGAGCGGTCGGCGGCCGAGAGCAGCTGGACGGCGTCGGCGGGCAGGTCCTCGCTCAGCAGCGCGGCGCGCAAGACGGAGACCAGCGCCTCGTTGGACTTCGCTGCCGACGCGCTACCACGCAGCAGCGCGGCGTTGCCGGACTTGAGCGCCAAACCGAACGCATCGACGGTGACGTTGGGACGGCCCTCGTAGACCATCCCGACCACGCCGAGCGGCACCCGCTGCTGGCGCAGCGCCAGCCCGTTGGGCAGGGTGTAACCGCGCAGCACCTCGCCGACCGGGTCGGGCAGTCCTGCGACCTGGCGCAGGCCGGCGGCGATTCCGTCGACGCGCTTGGCGTCCAGTGCCAGCCGGTCGATCATGGCGGTCGGCGTCTGTGCCGCCCGCGCCGCGCTGAGATCTTCGGCGTTGGCCGCCAGGATCTGATCGGTGTTGGCGACGATTGCCTGCGCGGCGACGAGCAGCGCCTGGTCCTTGGCGACCGTCGGCAACGAGGCCAGCACGCGGGCGGCGACCCGCGCCCGCCGCGCGGCGTGGTGCACCTGTTGGCGCAAGTCGGGAGCCGACGGAGCATGCACACTCATTAACCCAGGGTATCGAGTTTCCTACCGCCCGGTTGACACGGCCCTACTCGACGTTCCGGCGAACGCCCGACAGATCGCGCGCTACCGCGGTGTGATGCCGCACGACGCGCTAAATGGCGGCTGAAATCTCTTTGAGCATAGCCATTCCCGCGTTGTCGGCGATGATATTGGGCTGACCTTTGGTCCAGTAGGTGTTGGCCAAGACTGCGATGCCCAGCGGCTCCTCGCCTGCGCCGCCCATCGTCATCCCGATCCAGCATGAGCAGCCGCCCAGCGATGTCAGGCCGTCCTTCCAGACGATTCGCGGCGGGCCGGGCACGACCTGCCAGGCCAAGCCCATATTCGCAGGTCCCCTCTGCGATTCGCCGCAGCGGTCGAGCGACAGCGGCGAGGACTGGGTGGTCGAGGCCAGCGCCTTCATCAGCGGGGTCGACCCGTTGGCAGCCCCCAGATGCGCTAGCAGCCAGGTGTGCATGTCGGTGGCCGATGACTTGAGATCCGAGGCCGCGCCGGCGGACACCATCTGGCCGCCGTTGGGATACGCGTGCGCCAGCGGAGTACCGCCGGCCACGGTCGTCACTGTGTCGGGCATGTTCAGCGGGCCAGTGATCTGACTCTGCAGCACAGCCGAATACGCCTGTGGCGGTGCAGGATTGCCGCCGAGTGCGCAGCCGTAGGCCGAGACCGCGGTGAAGCCCAACGTGATGAAACCCATGTCCGAATAGCGCCAGCAGCTGCCCGGTGGCGGACCGCTGTGGGTCCGCCAGAAGTTCAGCAGGTCGGGCGGCGGGGCCGACGGGCTGGTTTGGAACAGGCCGACCCCGTCTTGCGAACTGCCGGACGGAGTGGGCAAACCGGAGGTGTGCTGAGCCAGCATTCGCGGGGTGATCTGCTGCATCGTTTGGCTGAGATTGCCGCCGCTGAGGTATCCGGATAGGTAGCGCTGCAGGCCCGCATCCCAGTCGAAGCAGCCAGGATTTGTGATGACCCCGTTGGCGAACAGCGCGGTGGTGAAGGTCTTGGTGATCGACCCGATGCAGAACAGGGTTCTTGGCGTGGGCGGGGTCTGGTCGGCCACCGTGCCGTACAGGTAATAGGGGTTGAATTGATGATTAGGGTACGCGAAAGTCACCGCGACGCCGTAGTTGGCCGCAGGTTGGTTGGTCTTCGAGTGCAGATTGTCGAGCAGGGTGTGGGCGTGGTTCCCGATGATCCGGTTCAGATCAGCCTGGGTCAGCCGGATCGGCCGGGTCCGGGCGTCCGGCATCGGGGTAGCGCTCTCGGTTTGCTCCGGCGGTGTGGACGGCCCGCACGCCACTGCCGCCGCGCCCAAGCCGAGGACACCCGCACCGGCGGCCAGCCGACCGAACTCACGCCTCTCATCCCGTTCATGTGCTGGCCCTCCCCACTCCCACGGCCCCTGGGCGTGCAGCTTAGGCCCTGACGGCGCCTGTGATCGCGGGATTGGCGAGTTCAGACCGGCACGAAGTCGCCGGCGAACCACGCGGTGGTCACCGTGTGCGTTTGGGGCGGCGGGAAGTCCGCCGTGGGGGATCCGAGTTGGCCGATTTTGACGGTCCATACCGGCAGGGAACGGTCGATCCCGGCAGTGTCGCCCTGACTGGGCAACACCAGGACGGCGAGGGTCGAGTTGGCTGCGCCGCACCCGTAGGCCCCGACATAGCCGTCTTGGCGTCCGCCCCAGGAGCCACCATTGCGCAACCGGCAATGGGTGTCGTCATCGAGCAGCAACGCAAAGGGCTGCGGTTCGGCAACGGGCTGAACATGCGGGAGCGGATCGGCGTAGCTCACCCGATACAGCTCTTTGTGCCACGGATCATCCACGCACAAAAGGGATCCCGGCGTTGACGGCCAGCACACGTCGGCGCCGGCGGCACTGGGCGAGCAGTAATAGATGTCATCGGCCACCGCCGCCGGAGACGGTGTGGTGCAGTCGGCTACGTCGGCGAAATTGCTTTCTGAAGGCGCCAATCGGTAGCCATTGATCGGCTCTCCGTTCGGGCCGACCGGCACCGCCGTAATCACCCGGGTGGCCGGTGGTTCGGCGCCGACGAAACCAGCTACCGCCACCGCGGCAACTATGCCGAAAACGATCGCGATAACGACGCGCGACGCGATCACCGTTAATGGCGCAATTCTGAAGCCGTGCATTGGACCTCCGCGATCAAGAGTACGGCCGGAAATGGTCGCCTAAGGGCGGATTCGACGAGCGCCAGCGCAGCCAATGCCGGCCCATGGCAGGACAGTTCCTTACAGCAGCTTGGCTGCTTGCTCTAATGCCTTGGTGGAGGGACAACAGTGAGCGCCGGTCAGGCGTGTATTTTCCAGCAACACACCGAATTAGATGTCAGGTAGCCGCCCGGGGTCGACGTAACCTAATTCCATTCCATTCCATTCCTACTCCGAAACAAATGAGGAGAATCTGATGGGACGAATCGCGAAGTTTCTTGCGGGTGCCGCATTGGCAGCGGGCACGTTAGGGACAGCACCTATCGCAAGTTCCGCACAAAATACGCACGGCACACCCAGTTACCCGCAACCTACCGTCCCCGTCATACAACCGCTCGACTGTTTTGGCGAGACCGGTGGACACGGCTGCGGCCCGGGCTGGCACTGGCGCGACGGCTGGCACGGGCCGGGCTGCTATCCCTGCTGATATTCGTCGGACGCCGATCGCGACAGTCGGGCTGACCCGGTGCCCGGCACGCGTACCTTTTGACCCTTTCGGCCGCACCGGCCTCGTTGAACAATCGGTCGCGACAGCCACGTGATTAATGCAAAGACAGGCCGACAGCGGCAGTATCCGCCTGCGCGGAAAATGACTTGATCGTGGTGCGGTGAATTGGTGGTGCGGCTACCGCCGAAGTGACGGCCGATGGCGTCATAGTGACGACGACTGGCGTTGCTGGTGGCGGAAAGCTTGCCGACATACAGCTCTTGTCGCGTTGCCGCCCCGCCAGTGCGGTGCGTCAACAGCGCCGATTTTGAGGCAAACCAGCACGAAAACATCCTTTGCGCTGGTAGTTTCATCGCGAAGGGACGTTCACCTCGAGTGCGCGGAGATGTTAGCTGGGATCACGCCCCGACGGCGGTTCTGCGCACGAAGGAAGAAGGTCGCAATGACGCGCCTGATTCTTGAATTGGTCCGGCCTTACCGCTGGGTCATCGCCTTCATCCTGGCCGCCATGCTGGTGCAAACGGCCATGAGCCTGGCCGCGCCCTGGCCGTTGAAGGTGATCCTCGACAACGTGGTCGTCGCCAAACACCCACTTCCACACTGGATGACTGAGCTGGCGCCGATACTGGGCGGCAAAAACAAAATGCACATCGCGGAGCTGGCGGCGATCTTCTTCATCGTGATCGCTGTCCTGACCGCCGTGGCGTCCTACCTCGCCAACTATTACACCGAGACGGTAGGCCAGTGGGTCGCCTACGATCTGCGCACCCGCACCTACCACCATCTGCAGCGGCTTTCGCTCAGTTACTACGACTCGCATCAGGTCGGCGCGATTGTCAGCACCATCAACGATGATGTCGACACGATTCAGAGCTTCGCCTCCGATTCGATAACCGACATGCTCATCGACGCGCTCACCATTGTGGGCATCTTGGGCGTGATGTTCGCGATCAGGTGGGATTTCGCGCTGATCGCGGTTGTGGTGACGCCTTTCTTGCTCTTCTTCGTGTCGCGGGTCAGGACAGCGGTGAAGAAGGCGACGCACGAGGTGCGGCTACGCCAGGCCGACATCGTCAGCGCAGTGCAACAGGGCCTGGAATCTGTTCGCGTCGTGCAGGCATTCGAGCGTGAGGACCTGCAGGAAGAGGAACTGAGCCGGGTCGGCAAACAGACCATCGAGGCGGCGCTGCGAGCCCGTCGGATCAAGGCGTTGCTGGCGCCGACGGTCGCCATCGTGGTCGCGATGTGCACCGGCTTGGTGCTCTGGCGGGGTACCTCGCTGGTATTGGCGGACGCCATGGAGGTCGGCACCCTCACCGTGTTCCTCTCGTATCTGGCCATGTTTTTCAAGCCCGTGCAAGACCTTGCCACGATGACCAACACGATCGCGCAGACTTCGGTAGGCGTGGAGCGCGTGCGGGCAATTCTTGATGCCGACGCGATCATCCCGGACCGCCCCGATGGCTTAGAGCCGCAAACATTGCGCGGGGAAATCGAATTCGAGCATGTGTCGTTCGGTTACGACGCGGCCTGTCCGGTATTGCGCGACGTCAGTTTCGTCATCAGACCGGGTCAATTGGTCGGGTTCGTCGGCCCGACCGGCAGCGGGAAGTCCACCGTGGTAAGCCTCATCCCCCGGTTCTATGACCGAAACTCCGGAACGATAAAGATCGACGGCGTGGACGTCCAGGACTACAAGCTGCACGAACTGCGCAAACACATCGGCTTCGTGTTGCAGGAAACCGTGCTCTTCCGAGGAACCATCCGCGACAACATCGCCTACGGCCACCCCCGGGCCACCGAGGACGAAATCATCCAGGCGGCAAAACTGGCCAACGCCCATGAGTTCATCACCCGCATGCCCAACGGCTACGACAGCATGGTCGGCGAGCGCGGTCTCACGCTCTCGGGTGGCCAGCGGCAACGAATTGGCATCGCCCGCGCGATCATTCGCGACAACCCGATTCTGATCCTCGACGAGCCGACCGCGGCGCTGGACACCGAGTCCGAACAGCTTGTGGTCGAGGCGCTGGAACGGCTGATGAAGGGCCGGACGGTCATCACCATCGCGCATCGCCTGAGCACCATCCGCGACGCCGACGACATCATCGTCCTCAAGGACGGCGTGGTCGCAGAGAACGGCACTCATGAGCATCTGCTGTCGCTCAACGGGGTCTACGCTGGGCTGCATCGCATCCAGTACGAGGAAACCTCGGCTTAGGTCGCGTTCTGAGGCAATTCCGTGGAGGTCACATGTCCCATTCGATAATCGTTCTCCCGGACGACTCCGCCCAGCCTGTGCTCAATGCCATCAACGCCGCGACGAAATCGCTTCGCATCAAGATGTTCGTGTTCTCTTGTCCGGAGGTGTTAGACGCGGTCGTCGAAGCCCGAAAGCGTGGCGTCAAGGTTCAAGTGATGTTGAACCCGGCCCGCCGCAGCGGCGAGGCAGACAACGAAGAGGCGCGCGCCAGGCTGATCGAAGGAAAAGTCGAGGTTATCGACAGCAATCCCGCTTTCGACCTGACCCACGAAAAGTCCATGGTGGTCGACGACCAGTACGCCTTCGTGAAATCGTTGAACTGGGCAACGGAGAACTTCACCGAGACTCGCGACTATGCCGTGGTGACCTCACGCGATGCCGAGGTGAAAGAGATCACCGACGGTTTCGAGGCCGATTGGAGCCGGCAGGCGTTTGACCCTGGCCCCCGCTCGCACCTGATTTGGTGTCCCACCAACGGGCGGGATCGAATTGCCGAATTCATCGACGATGCAAGGCATTTCCTGTTCATCCAAAATGAGCGCTACCAGGATGCCATCATCATCGAGCGTCTGGTGCGAGCCGCGCGCCGCGGCGTTAAGGTCCATGTCATGGGTCGCCCGCCGCATACCCTCAAGAAGGAAAAGCTCATCGAGGGAGTCGGCGGCCTGCGTATCCTCGACGATGTCGGAGTCAAGATTCACCGGCTCAAGCACCTCAAGCTGCACGCCAAAATGATTCTGGCCGACGGCGTTCGGGGCATCGTCGGGTCGATCAATTTGGCTCCGGGTAGCTTCGACAGCCGGCGCGAGCTCGCCATCGAGGTGCGCGATGATGACGTCACAGAACGCCTGCACCAGGTGGCCCAACATGACTGGGAGAATTCGCGTCCGCTCGATTTGACTGACGAAGGGCTTGTCGCCGACCTCGAAGACCGCTATGCGGACAGCGCCGAGAAACTGGCACTGGTCGAACACCACCACAAGCACAAATAGGAGTTCAATTCGCCAGCGGTTTGCGTCCGCAAACGCATTGGGTCAGCTGGGTCCGGTAGGTGAAGGTCGGCTCCTCCCGGCCTTGGCGCATCTTGCGGAACCAATAAAACGTTTGGTGTACACTGCACCAGGTATTCGAGTAGGGGCCCGGCTTACTGGCTGGCCGTAATGCCCTGCAGTAGAACGACTTCCGACCGATTCACCTACCGAAAGCGCTAGCTGCTCAGCATCAACAACCGAAACGAGTCGCCATTGGTCCGCCGTCGTATTGCCCATTCCTTGGGTGCGGCCGCCGGTGGGCTGCTGGGCGCCGCGTTTCTGTCTACGGCCTGGATCGGCTCGGCCTTCGCCGACAGCTACGAGATCATTCCCGATCCGAGTTCCACCGAAGAGATCACCGGATTTTTCGGCGAACCCGCGACTCCTCCCGGAGTCGCCGGAAGCATCCAGGGACAGCAGGTATTCGAGGTCTTTGATACGACAACCGATAAGACAGCCGGGACCTTCGACGCCGACGAAAGCACCAATCCGTCTTTGTACGACGCCGCCAACCAGTTACTCCTTGTCACCAGGGACCTGTCAGGCACCACGGGGACCGCCACCGGGGATACTCCGCCGGTCGGCTCGGTAATCGACATTCGCAACTACGGCGATGGCTACGGCACCGTTTACTCCGCCCTCGCCTCGCCCGAAGGCGACGTGCTCACGAAGACCTTGACGACACCCTTCGGGACCGAGACCATGCCCGCCCACTATGACGTAGCCGCGGGTCTTAGCAACGACACGTTGGACGACCAACCACTGCGGCTCACCGACGGATACGAGTTGGCTCCCGCCACCGGGGCGACCGAAAACATCACCTCTGTGACTGGGATGCCGCCCGCTGACATCGCCGTTGAGGGAAATCAGCTGTTCGACGTTTACAACGCGGCCACCGATCAAGCAACGGGCTCCTTCTACGGCGAGGTGACCAACACGTCGGATGTCTTGCTCAACTACACCGAGGAAATCCTCGTCACCCAGGACGTCTCGGGCACCGTTGGTGCCGCCGCCGGGGATACGCCGCCGGTCGGCTCCCTTGACAACGTCTTCTACATCTTCGGTGACGACTCGTTCTACAACCTCTACTCCGTGACGCCTTCGTCGTCGGGCAATGTCGTCTCGGATATCTTGGTGAGCCCCTACGGCGATGTCACTATCCCTATCTCTTTTTATGACGCAACCGAGGCGATGACCGTCAACTCGTTCACGGTCCCCACCGACGACGAGACCATCGTCCCGGTGGGCAGCGAACAGATCTCCGGAGTCAATGGGGTTCCTCCGCTGGACTCAAGCGTCCAGGGATACCAGGAATTCGAGCTCGACAACGCGTCGGGCAACACGATCGGGACCTTCGACGCCGACGTCACCACCGCCAACGGTTTCTTCGGCAACTCCAGCGAGGCGCTTCTGATCACCGCCGACTCGGGCGCCGCGGGCACGGCCGCAGGAGCTCTTCCGCCGGTCGGCTCGGTGTTCGACGTAAACGACTACGGGTTCGGCTACGAGACCATCTATTCCGACCTCGTCTCGACGACCGGGGCGAACGTGATCTCGGAAACCTTCGTGACACCGTTTGGTGACTTCGCCATTACCCCCACCTTCGACCTTGCCGCAAACGCCGCCGACAGCTCGTTCTTTGTCCCCACCTCGCTCGCCGACCTGGCGTCCAGCCTTTTCTGACTCGGGGCGGGCGATTTGAACCGCGTGGATGACCCGCGTCAGCCGGCCACCGGGCTGCCCAATCGCTTTCGCCGGTCTTCGATGATGCGGCCAAGTTCCTGAAGCAGTAACGGCGACCGCAGCACAAGATCCTCGATGTGCTCGCGGTCGATCTCCAGCGCAGTCACCTCTTCCAGCGCATACCCCGTAGTGAGATTTGGTTGACGGGTCAGCGTGGTCAGGCCGACGAATGAACCTTCTTCCAACACGCTGAGCGACAAGACAGAACCGTCTTCGGTGGTGGTGGTCAGCCGGATGCTGCCCTTGACCAAAAACGTCATCGCGGTGGGCACTTCGCCGGCGAATTGCACAACTTCATCGCTGCCGTATCGCACCATTTTCGCGTGCGGAATCAGGGACTGTTGATCGGTGAGACTCAACCGCAACGCCGGCTGCCACAACGGTTCGCATCGCCATCTGCACCCGGGCCGGTGTGGAGAAATTGTCGTCGGCGCCGTCGAGGTGCAGTCCCTCACGCCGCGCCGCGTACCAGATCCATCGCAGGAATGTCGCACGCGCCGCGCCGTCATCGGCAGGCGACTTCACCCCGATGGTGACCTGGTACTCGCCGCTGCCGGTGGCCACCGCAGTCGGGGTGATGTCGGCCTTGCGTTGCGGCAGCGCGCCGGCGACCCGCAACAGCAGGCGTCGAACCCGGTCGGGCGGAGTCGTCAGGAGAAAATCTGGTCGTTATTGACAGGTGGTGTGCACCGGGTGGGCGGCTCAGGTTCGTGAACGAGGTGGCGGCGAGTACCGAGTTCGGCGTGATCTGCAGTCCGCGGTCAGTTTGGATGTGCACGGCGCGCCAGTTCGCTTCCACGATGCGTCCCCGCGCCGTCGGGGTGTCCAGCCAGTCGCCGATCCGGAAGGGCTGCTCGAACAACATGAACAAGCCCGACACGATCTGGCCGACGGAATTCTGCAACATCAGGCCGATGACCACCGACGTAACGCCGAGTGCGGTGAACAGGCCACCGACCCGCACTCCCCAGACATAGGAGAAGATGACCCCAAGTCCGACGGCGATCAGCAAAAACCGCGTCACGTCCCGAAATATCGTCGGCACCCGCTTGCGCCACGAGCCCTCCGGGGCGCCTTCAAACAGCGTGGCGTTCAGCCCGGACAACAGCAGCACCAGCACCAGGAAGCCGAATACCGTCGCCAGTACCCGCACCGAGTTGAGCCGTGCCGGAACCTGCTCCACCTCGATCAAAAGCATCAAGAGCGCTATCAACGGCACCAGATAGTTGCGCAGCAGGCTGACCGGTCGGGCCAGAGCGCTATGCTCTGCGCTCAAGCGCGTGGTGCAATTCGGTGAGGCTGATCAGCGTGAAAGGCAGTCCGACGGTTAGCCCGACGGCCCAGTAAAACCAGCCTGCGTCAAGGAATTTCACTTGCGGTCTGCCAACCGCCAGATCGGCTGCTCCGAGCCGTCGACCGTGATCGTGCCGGCCGGCGTGAACTGCCGAATGTCACGCATCACCTCATATACCTCCGAGGTGACGTAGACGCCCGACTCCGTTGCACCGCCCTGCATCTGGTGAGCCAGATTGACCGCGGCGCCCCACATGTCGTAGATGACGCTGGTCCGGCCGACAAGCCCACTGATGACGTTGCCGGTATGAACACCGGCCCGGATACCGAGGTGGCGACCCGTCCGGCTGTTGAACCGCTCGATGATGCGTTGCATCTCCATGGCGAAATCGATGATTCGGGGCACGCTGTCCAGCCGTGGAACATTCAATCCGCAGCTGGCCAGATAACCGTTGTGCACGGTGCGAACCGGTTCAACGCCAAGGGTTTCCGCCGCCGAATCGAGTTCCCGGACCAGCTCGTCGACAATTCCGACAAGTTCGTCGCCGGAGAGCTCGTTGGAGATTTCTTCGAGCCCAACGATGTGGGCGAAGATGACAGTGACGTCCTGATGCTCTTGAGCGATCGTCTGTTCGCCCTCCCGGTAGCGCCGTGCGACCGGCTCGGGCATCAACGACAGCAGCAGGCGGTCGTTTTCCTTGCGCTGTTCGGTGAGCAGCTGGTCTTTGATCTGTAGATTGCGGCTCATCTCGTTGAAGGCGACAGTGAGATCGCCGACCTCGTCGCGCGTTGTCACCGGTATCGTGACGTCATAATTCCCCGCGCTGATCTCCTGCGCGCCGGCCTGCAGTCGCCGGACCGGCCGCACGAACAGCCGGGCAATCAACATTGCCGCCACGCAGATGACGAAAACCAAGGCCGCGGTGGTCAATACCAGTGTCCGGGTGAATGCCCCGATTCGGTCGAAGGCTTCGGCGCTGTCTCTGGTCGCCAAGATCGACCAACGCAGATCTGAATTGGGCACGTGCAGCGGGGCGTAAGCCGCCAGTTCCCGGTCTCCCAGGTAGCCGGTATCGACCATGTTTCCGGTCTGCCCGCGCTGGGCGGCGCGAACAGCTGCGGTTTCGACGGGCTGGACCAGTGTCGTGCCGTGCCACCTGATCGCTTGGTCGACGATGTCGGGCGGCGTTCCTGCCGCTTCGGCCTCGCGCTGGTATTTCTCGGGGTCCTCCAGGAACAGCCGCGAATCAGAACGCATCAACTTGTCCGGTCCGGCCAGATAGGTCTCCGCGGTCGTCACCCATGCCGGCGGCTTTCCAATGCTTGTCGGCGGTCATGATCCGGTTGACTTTCGAGATCGGTAACGGCAGCGCCAACACCCCCGCTGTCTTGCCCGCCGACACGATCGGCGACACCAGCCATGCCACGGGCGCCCCGAGTGCGGCCTGAAACGGCTGGAAGTCGGTGATCCACACGAAGTCCACCGAGTCGGCGCCCATTGCCTTTTCATAGGCGCCGCGCAAGTTGGACTCGCGGTAGGGACCGGTCAGGATATTGGTGCCCAGCGTGGGGCCCTTGTTCACGCTGTAGACCACGTTGCCCCGGGTGTCGAGCAGCATGGCATCGCGGTATTCGAAACGGGTCGCGATCTCGTGAAAGTAGTTGTTGAAACGGGCATTCGCGGCCGACCATGCGCTGCCGTCACCCGCGTCGTCGGGCGCCGCCGAGCGACCGAACGACGGCACGGTGTAATGGATTTGAAGATACTTCTGCGCGTTGCCATCGGGCAGCACCGCATCGATGCTCAGCCGATCGCCGGTGGCCTGCTGGATCGGCTTGATCAGCTTGTCTTTGTAGAAACTCACCAGCGCCTGCTGTTGGCCGGGGTCGATCGGCGCTTCGGCCAGTTGGTCGAAGCCGGCGGTGAAAGCCTGCACCGCCTCGATGGCGGTCGATCCGCTGCTGTACACAACCAGCGAATTCGTCAGGTCTGCGAACAGCATCTCCATTGCCCGCTTCTGTCCCTCACGCAGCTCCGTCATTCGTTCGGCGGCGGCAGGCAACAGGGCGCGACGACCGGCCATGTACTCGATGACGCAGATCACCGCCAACGACGCGAGGCTGGAAACCAACAGCATCACCATGATCTTGGACTGAATGCTGAACCGGGCCAGCGACCGCCGGTTGCGCCTGACCTTGCCGACCGGGACCGACTGGTCTGGCGGTACCGGATCAGTTGCAGCGCCGCGGCGTCAATCGGCTTCCTTTCGCTGATGGGCGTTTAAAAGCCCAGATCACGCAGCAGCGTAACTCGAACGGTGTACCGAATTTGGATTTGCCGAAAACCGTTATCAACGTGCCGTTGTGCAATCGGGCGCGACTCCATACCGTCGGCGGAATGACACGCGTATGCGTGGTGGGCAGCGTGAATATGGACTTGGGGTTCGACGTCGACGCCCTGCCGCACCCGGGCGAGACGGTGCTGGCGGGGGCGGTCCGGTCGACACCCGGCGGCAAAGGCGCCAATCAGGCGGTGGCGGCGGCGCGTGCCGGAGCGCAGGTGCAGTTCGTCGGCGCCGTAGGTGATGACTCGGCGGCGGCGGCGCTGCGCGAGCATCTGACCGCCAACGGCGTGGGCACCGAGGGACTCATCACCTCGCCCGGTCCCAGCGGCACTGCAGTCGTCGTGGTCGACTCCGCGGGCGAGAACCTCATTGTCGTTGCGCCGGGCGCCAATGGTCGCCTGACGCTGGACGCCGCGGTGTTCCGTGGGCTCGTCGCCGACTCCGATGTCTTGTTGCTGCAGTTGGAGATTCCGGTCACGACGGCGACAGCGGCTGCCCGCGAGGCCCGTTCGGCCGGAGCCATTGTCATCGTCAACGCCTCACCGTCCGGCGCGGACCCGGCCGGGCTGGCCGAGCTGGCCGAGCTGACGGATGTGGTGGTGGTCAACGAAGCCGAAGCCGCGCAATGGGTTTGGCCGGTCCCGCATCGGGTGATCACCCACGGCGCCCGCGGCGCCAGCTATGCCGGCGGTGGGCAGGAGTTCAATATCGCGCCGCCGGCCGTCGAGGTGGTTGACACCTCCGGCGCCGGCGATGTTTTCGCCGGCGTGCTGGCCGCGAGCTGGGCCGACGGCCACCACCACGCGGTGCGCCGGGCCTGCGCCGCCGGCGCGCTGGCGACGCTGGTGCCGGGCGCCGGAGACTGTGCACCGTACGTGGAGGCGATCGACGAAGCGACCCTGCCGGACTGATGGAATGCATGGACCGCGCCTTAAGGAGATACGCAATGCCGCCAACCCCGACAGACACTGACAGCCCACGCCCGCCCGACGGTGACTGGCTGGGCACCCCCTACTTGACGTTTCGCCGCGAGGGGCCGTTCGCGATCGTGACGCTGGACCGCCCGGAAGCCCGTAACGCCATGACACCGGCGATGTACTTCGGGATCCGCTACGCGGTCTCGCGGGTCAACGCCGACGCCGATCTGGCGGGATTGCTCATCACCGGCACCGAGGACGTGTTCGCACCGGGCGGCGATCTGGGCGGCGGCGGAACCGACAACTGGATGCAGTGGGGTTCGGCGCTGTCGATGGATGTGACGCCGTTCGACACGTTGCGGAAGTCAGCCAAACCAGTGGTCTCCGCGGTCAACGGCCTTTGCCAGGGCGGCGGGCTGCAGATCGCCATGTGCAGCGACGTCGCGGTGGTCAGCGAGCGGGCGACCTTCCGGGTTCCCGAGCTGTACCGCGGTATCGCCGATACGTACTACAGCCAAATGCTGGCGCGCATCGTGGGCCCGATCCGCACTCGCGATCTGATGCTGACCGGGCGCACGCTGACCGCGTCGGAAGCCGTCGAATGGGGCATGGTTGCGCGGATGGTGCCACACGACGAGCTGATGGCAGCCGCCAGGGAAGTGCTGGCGCAATGCTGTCGTACCGCGCCCGGGGCGCGACGGATCGTCAAGTCCAGCCTGGATAACTACCTCGGCCTATACGACCGCATCGGAATGGAAGCCAGCATCGAAAGTGCCGAAGCCGTCGAGGGCTTCGTCGCATTCCGGGAACGCCGCTCCCCGAACTGGGTGCATCCCGACCTGCGTGTCGAAGGACGGCTGTGACGATGTCGCCCGTTGCTGCGGCCGCGATCGCGCTGGCGCTGCTGACGGTATTCGGTCTGCTCGGATTCGCCTGGCGCGGTTGGCTTCAACGTCGGCGAACCGGATCGACCGGCTTCCGTGGTATCAGCGGCAAGATGGGCTCAGCGGAATGGGTCACCGGGGTCGGCTTCGTCGTCGCGCTGATCGTCGCGGTGGCAGGCCCGTTGCTGCAGCTGTCCGGGGGGATCACTCCCCTGCCGGTCCTGAACGCCGAATGGATGCGGTTCGCGGGAATCGGGTTGGCGGTGCTCGGCATCGTGCTCACGGTGTGGGCGCAGCTCGACATGGGCGACTCCTGGCGCGTCGGCGTGGACGAGAGCGAAACGACCGCGCTGGTGCACACCGGCATGTTCGGACGGGTGCGTAACCCCATCTACACGGCGATGCTGACGTTCGACTTCGGGATCGCCTTGGTGACACCGAATTTCGTGAGCATCGCCGGGGCGATCCTCGCCGTCGCCGCCCTGGAGCTGCAAGTGCGCCGAGTCGAGGAACCGTACCTGCGCGACAAACACGGTGCGGCCTACGGTGGCTACACGGCCAGTGTCGGCCGCTTCATCCCCGGTGTCGGGCTGATCCGCTAGCCCGGGCCGCGCCGTACGTCGTGGGTGATCGCCAGGCCCTCGTCCGTTTGGAGTTCGGCGGCGGTCTGACTCATCAGCACGCGACTGCGGTTGGGCGAGAGCAGGATCGAGACGTAGTGATGCGGCGAACCTGCCACGAACGCAAGGCGGTTGACCCGAAGCAGCGCTGCCCCGATCGCAGTGTTGAGCAGACGCGCGTTGCGCGGACCCGCGATCTCCGCGGTGATCTCGTGCTGCATCCGATCGATGACGACACCGGCGGCGGCGAGCAACTCGTAGAGGGGTGTGCGCCGCAGCGCCGTGGTGGTCAACGTGCCGGCGAGAGTTGTTGGTAGCCAGGCTTCGGTGACCATCAACGGCTCGCGGGTTCTGCGCTCACGGCGCACCCGCAGAATGTGCAGCATCTCAGCGGTCACCGCGAGCGCATCACCGATCGAGGCCGGCGGCGTGCGCAGGTCGTGCTCCACTACGTCGATGGATGTCTGGAATTGCGCTTGCCGGAGACCGTCCATATACGAGCCGACCGGAAGCTCCTCATCGGATCGGTCGCGTCGACGGACGAACGATCCGACGCCCTGCCGTCGTTCGATGTAGCCCTGCTCGGCCAGGTCGGCCAGTGCCCGTCGCACCGTGATGCGGGAAACGCCGAACTGCTCGCAGAGCGCCTGCTCGGTGGGCAGCGGATCTCCGGATGCCAGCGCACCGCGAGCTATCTCGTCATGCAGCACCAAAAAGAGCTGACGATGCAGCGGCACTCCGGCGCCGGCGGTCACTGGACCGGCCGCACCGCTGGTCTTCTGCATGAGGACCAATGTTGTCACACTCCCTTGCCGCATCGATCTCAATTTGTTATAAGTATATAACAAGCATACAACATGGATGGAGGCCCGACAATGACCGCGGTAAAGCCGACCGCCGCCACCGATCCGGACGGACCGACCGGCAGGTTAGCCACCTGGGTCGCGGATCTAAAGCTCGACGACATACCGCAGAACGTCGTCGAACGCGCCAAACACCTGCTGCTCGACGGCATTGGTTGCGGCCTCATCGGTTCGCAACTGCCCTGGTCGCAGGTCGCCACCAGTGCCGTCTTGGAGCTGGAGAACAAGGGCGACGTCGTGGTGATCGGCACCGGCCAGTCCACCAGCGGACCGGCAGCGGCGGTACTCAACGGCACCTTCATCCAAGGGTTCGAGCTCGACGACTTCCACCCCATCGCCCCGGTACACAGTTGCTCGCTGGTGATTCCCGCGCTGCTGTCGACGGTGGCCGCCCAGTCGGGCGCCACGGCCGGCGCGGATTTTCTGTTGGCGGCGATCACCGGTTTCGAGGTCGGGCCGCGCGTCGGCTACACGCTGCACGGCGCCCAGATGCTCGACCGCGGCTGGCACTCGGGACCGGTCTTCGGCACGCACTCCGCGGCGATGGCATCGGGCAAGCTGCGCGCGCTGACGCCGGCGCAGTTGGAGGACGCCCTGGGTCTGGCGGGCACCCAGTCCGCGGGATTGATGGCCGCGCAGTATGAGGCGATGAGCAAGCGCATGCACCACGGGTTTGCCGCCCGCAACGGCTTCTACGCCGCCGGACTGGCGGCGGCGAATTACACCGGCATCAAGCGGGTATTCGAGCGTGAGTACGGCGGATTCCTCAGCGTTTTCGGCGAGGGCCACAATCCCGATGCGTCGCTGCTGACCGAGCAACTGGGTGAACGCTGGGAGACCAGCATCATCATGGTCAAGTCCTATGCGGTGATGGGAGGTTTGCACGGCGCCGTCGACGCCGCGCGGCAGTTGCGGCAATCTGTTGACCCCGAAGACATCTCGAAGATCGCCATCACGGTGGGCGAAACCATCTACAAGCACGGCTGGTGGAAGCCCGAACGCCCGCTCACCGCGATCGGCGCCCAGATGAATATCGGCTATGCGACCGCGGCGGCGCTGCTCGACGGCAATGCGCTGCCCGAGCAGTTCACCCCCGCGCGCCTGGACGCCGACGACATCTGGTCGCTGATCGACGCCACCGACGTGCACCTGGACGAGTCGCTGGCCGACGCTCCCCTCACCGAACGCTTCCGCACGGACCTCGAGGTGACCACCCGCGACGGCGGCGTGCACCAGGTCCGCGTCGTCGCACCCCATGGCGCGCCGTGGGATCCGGTCACCAACGACGAGCTCGTCACCAAGTTCCATGCCCTCGCCGACCGGGTCACCAGCCGCGAACGCGCCGCGGCCATCGAGCGGGCCGTGGTCGGCCTCGAAGATCTCGACGACGTCAGCGACCTGATCGATCTGCTGGCCCCGCCAGTCGCGGGCGCACTCGACTGAGAGGACCACAGATGGCCACCACACCGGCCCGACAAAACCTGCGCGCCCTGCTCGATCGCGGCGAACTCATCATCGCGCCAGGCGTTTTCGACGGCATAACAGCGCATCTGGCCCGACGCACGGATCAGGCCGCGGCGTACATGACCGGCGCCGGCGTGGCCGCGTCCGGGTTCGGCCTGCCGGATATCGGGCTGGTCACCGCCACCGAAATGGCCGAGCGGGCAGGGATGATCGTCGGCGTGCTGGGCGACGTTCCGCTGATCGCCGACGCCGACACCGGCTACGGCGCGGCGATGAACGTGGTGCGCACCGTCCGCCTCTACGAGCAAGCAGGTGTGGCCGCAATCCAATTGGAAGACCAGGTGTTCCCCAAACGGTGCGGGCACTTGGCCGACAAGCACGTCATCGACACCGCCGAGTTCGAGCAGACGTTGGCCGCGGCGCTGGACGCACGCGACGACGACAACCTGCTCGTCGTCGCGCGGACCGACGCGCGGGCTCCGCTGGGACTGGACGCCGCGATCGAGCGGGCGAATCGGTACGCCCGCGCGGGTGCGGACGTCATCTTCGTCGAGGCGCCGCAGAGCATCGAGGAGATCGAACGCATCGCCCACGAGGTCGGGGCTCCGCTGCTGATCAACCTGGTGCTCGGCGGTCTGACCCCGCTGGAGTCGGCCGCCCGGCTGCAGGAGTTGGGCTACGCCATCGCGATTCATCCGGGCAACCTGCTCGCCCGCGCGGTTCTCGGGATGCTGGAGGGCTTGTGCGAACTCAGCGGTGGGAGTGTCGCCGACTATCTGCCCACCCGACCGGCCGACTTCTTCAACCTGGTCGGGATGGCGGAGTGGCTCGAAATCGACGCCAAATACGCACGCATGGAGGGCCACTCATGAGCATGACCATCATCGAGAAGATCTTGGCACACAAGGCCGGCGTGCAGACGGTATCCGTGGGCGAGACCGTCGTCGTCGACGTCGACATGACGGTACTGATCGATCTGCAGTTCGCCACGATGTGGATCGAGCCGCTTCGCATCCACGACCCCGACAAGCTGGCGATCGTCATGGACCACGCCGTCCCCGCACCGACCATCAAAGACGCCGCCGGCGGGTCGCATGCCCGAAAATTCGCCGCCGAGTTCGGCATCGAGCGCTTCTACGACGTCGGCAGACACGGCATCTGCCATCAGGTCATCGCCGAGAACGGGCTGGCCCGGCCTGGAGAAATCCTGGCCTGCACCGACTCTCACACCTGCGCGGCCGGCGCCTACAACACCGCCGCCCGGGGGCTGGGCCCCGCCGAGGTGTACTCGATCATGTGTACGGGCAGCACCTGGTTTCAGGTCGCGCCGACGATCCGCTACCAGCTCGAAGGCGTCAAACCCGACAGCGGTCAGCGGCAAGGACATCTTCTTGCACATCGCCAACGAGTACGGCGACGCCGCGAACCTGAACCTGGAATTCGGCGGTCCCGGGCTGGCGAGCGTCCCGATGCACGATCGTCGCACCATCGCCACCCAGGGTGCCGAGGTATCGGCCGATTTCAGCACGTTCGAGCCCGACGAGGTGCTGACGTCGTTCCTCGACGAGCGCGGCGTCACCGGATATGACGCTGCGGCACCGGATCCCGATGCGGCCTACCGCGAGGTGCGGCGTGTGGATCTCGCCGCTCTGGAACCCTACGTGGCCCGGCCGGGCACGGTGAGCCGCAACGGCCTGCCGGTCTCCCAGTTGGGCAAGCAGAAAATCGATCAGGCTTTCATCGGTTCGTGCGCCAACGGTCAACTCGAAGACCTCGAAATCGCCGCGGACATGTTGCGCGGCAAGACCGTTGCCCCGGGCGTTCGGCTGCTCGTGACACCGGCGTCACAGGCCGTCTACCGCGAGGCGATGCGGCTCGGCTACCTGCAGGACATCGCCGACGCCGGCGCGGTGATCACCAACTCCACCTGCGGCGCATGCTTCGGCTACCACATGGGCGTGGTAGGCCCCGGCGAAGTGTGCCTGACGTCAAGCACCCGCAACTTCACCGGTCGCATGGGCAGCCCCGAGGCGCAGATCTTCATGGCCTCGCCGGCAACCGTTGCAGCATCCGCGGTTACCGGTTACATCACCGACGCGAGGAGCGTGACCCGATGACGCTCGCCATTACCGGAAAGGTCTGGGTGTTCGGCGACGACTTGAACACCGATGCCATGTATCCGGCCTTCGCGATGAAGATGGATCCCCCGGAGGCGGCCAAGCACATCTTCTACGAGGTACGCCCCGGTTGGACCGACCAGGTTTCCGCCGGAGACATCGTGGTGGCGGGCAAGAACTTCGGGTTGGGTTCGTCGCGGCCGGTCGCGGCGCTGTTCACTGAACTCGGCGTCGCAGGACTCATCGCCGAGGAGTTCAATTCACTGTTCTTCCGCAACGCCGTCAACGCCGGGCTGCCCGCAATGACGATTCCCGATGCCACCACCATCTTCACCGAAGGCGACACCGGGGCGTTCGATATCAGCACCGGCGAATGGCGCAACGAGACAACCGGCGCGTCAGGGTCGGTACCCAAGCTGCCCGACCTCATTCTCGAGATCATCGCCAGCGGAGGGGTATTGCCGCGGCTGGCGGCGCAGGGTTATCTGCCCGCCGAATTGGGCGACCTGCTGCGGTCCAGCACGGTAACGATCCGCGGCGCCGGAAGCGGCGCATGATGGGCATTCTCGGCAGACTGCTGCGTAATGTTCGAGCCGACGAGCATCGAAGCCCGCTGGCCGGTTCGGGTTTCACCGCGCCCTTGCACATCACGGTCACCAGCGCGGCCTTCGCCGATGGCGGCGCGATGCCGGTGTCGAGCGCCGGAAAGGGCGTTGGCGACAACTCCTCACCGCAGCTGCGCTGGACCGGGCTGCCGCCGGCAACCCGACAGCTGGTGCTGATCATCGACGATGTCGACGTTCCGCTGCCGCGCCCGTTGCTGCACACCGTCGCGGTGATCGAGCCCGGTGTGCAGGGGGTCGAGACGGGTGCGCTGCAGCCGGGTACCGCCGGAATACGTTTCATCCCGGGCGGTTTGGGGCACCGCGGATATGCGGGCCCGCGCCCGATTCCCGGTCACGGGCCGCACCATTACCGGTTCCATGTGTTGGCGCTCGACGAGCCGATCCCCAACCATGTCACCACCGCCAAGGCGTTGGTGAGGCAGATGGCCGGACACGTGATCGCCCGCGGCGTGCTAACCGGGACCTACGAACGCCCATGACCGGGTTGACATCGGAATTCGCGGAGCGCTCGGCCGAGCTGAGCTTCGATCAACTGCCCGACAACGTTGTCCGAAAGGAATGATCCCGGTTGTGCGTGCTGGACTCGGCATCGGCGTGACGAGTCGTCGGTAGCCGGGACGGACCGGCTCCGCGAGTCCTGCAGCGAGACGCTGGCGCCGAGAACGGCGGCGCGCGCGACTGGAGCCAGCCTGCATCGGTCACGGACTTCGAGTCAGCCCGCTGCAACCGCGCTGGTGAGGGGCCCGTCATCGACACGTCCTGGCAACTTCGACTGATGTGAATGTAACGCTCATCGGTCACCGCCTCGGTCAAGCGATACTCGGCGGCAGCGCTGGGGTTGGCCGAAGTCACTGCACAGCATTAACGGTCGGGAATTCATTGTAGCGCATTCGTAAGGCCGGCTACGAATACCGCTTGATCCAGGTCGCACAGCGTCGCGGTATGGTCCGCTCGTCTTATCTGCGGCGGCCTTCTACCGCTACCCAGGACGATCGTGCGTATTGGCGCGCCGCCAGCGGCTGCGCGCACTGCAAGGTCCGCATCGATGCGGGGACGAACAGCAATGGCTGGCCGCCGACCCGGGCCGCACAATGCGATGATCCTGCGCAACCACGGGCTACTGACAGTCGGAGCCACCATTCCGAGGCGTTCACCTGCGCAATCAGCGAGAAACGGCCTGTCAAGCGGTTGCGGCGTTGGCAGCCGGACGACGGGCTCAGCGCACCTCCGCAGGACGTCGTCGATCTGAAAGCGCGAAGGTGTTCGCACCGCCACGTGCGCCAAGGGTTGTGGAATGGCCGGCGATGCTGCGCAAGGTCGAGGCCAGACAAAGAACAGCGGCTAGCCCGAACCGCCGTTGGGCTGGCACATCTTAAGCACACCTGTTCAAGATTCGACGCGATCACGGCTGATATGACGCATTCAACGCTGGCCGGTATCCGCGAGCTGTGCGCCCAGCATGACCCGAACGCCAATGTTCAGATGCCGCTGGGTTCGGCTCGCATCTGGGCGCACTGGATATTCGCCACCTGCGCACTGCCCATGCCCACAACGGGACTCGAGGTCAAGTTCCGCGTCGCGCACGCTGGCCGCGATGGCCGCCCTCGGCGGGTCGACCATGATCATCGACGACGCCGCGGCCGGTGACCCGGCCGTCATCGCGCTACGCAACAAGGTGACCGTCACCGACGACGGAACATCAGGCGCACCCACTCTCGTTGAGGTGACTCTGAACGACGGCAGGCGGATGACCGCGGCTCATGATGTGAACACACCCGAACGTAATCTGGCGCTACAGCGCCAACGGGTCGAGCAGAAATTCCGAACCATCACCACACCGCAGCTCGGCGCCGACTGCGCCGACTCAGTCATTGCGGCTGTCGAAATGCCCGCGGCCGCCATGGATGTGTGCGCGCTCACCCGAGTGACCGGACAAGTGTTGTCGCAACGCGGCCAGCCTCGGTGAGGTTTGTCGGCAACTAGCTCCGAAGCGCCGTATCCACGACTCGGCCTGAGTACGCTGATCAGATGCCGCAACGGGTGTTGCGTGAACGCCTGATCGATCTGGAAGTTCCGCGCGAGGATGTGGCACGCGGTCGGGTGTTGCGAAAGACCGCCCCACGGCGCGCCCTCGCACAGCTGACTCCCTCTCCGCGAACGGCCACTGAGATTCTCGTCGCTCAAAACGCCAGCCGACTACCCGAACTCGTCCCGCTGCGTTTTGCTCGGATGCTCGCCGACCCATTTTCGTTCTACCGAGGTTCAGCAGCGGTGATGGCCGCCGACCTCGCTGCAAGCCCGTCGACTGGGATCGAAGTCATGTGCTGCGGTGACGCTCACGTGTCGAATTTCGGCATGTACGCTGCTCCGCATCGCTCAATAGTCTTCGACCTGAATGATTTTGACGAGGCCGCTGTCGCACCCGCGGAGTGGGACGTCAAACGCCTGATCACCAGCGCGATCATCGGGGGCCGCCATGCCGGGTACCCGGGCAAGGCCATCCGCCGTTGCGTCGAAGAGGCATTGGTGGGCTACCAAACCAGTCTGCAGGCGATGCTCGAGGAGATGAGCGTTCTGGACCGTTACTACCTGCGGGTGGAACCCGAGCACTACACCGGGAAGGTATCCAAGGGATCGCAGGCTCTGATTCAGAAAACGATATCCCGGGCGCGCACGCGAACGTCGGCGCGTGTCTTCAAGCAGATCACGGAGATCGGGCCCGAGGGAACACCGCGCCTGCGCGAATCACCGCCGGTTCTCCAGCACGTCGACGAGGAGATCGAAGCCCCCCTGGTCGAGTCGGTTCAGGAGTATCTGGCCGCAGTCCCAGCTGACGTCGCGCTGCTGCTGTCGCACTTTCGCGTAACCGACGTCGCGCTGCGAGTAGTCGGCGTCGGCAGCGTCGGTACCCGGTGTTACTTGGTCATCATGGTCGGCCCCAACGACACGCCGATGATCATGCAGATCAAAGAGGCCACTCGATCAGTGCTCGAAGAATACGGCGGTTGGCGCCAGCCAGACACGCTGACCGCGGCCGTCGAGGCTAAGGGCCAGGGCGTGCGCGTCATTGATGGCCAGCGAATTCTGCAGGCGATGTCCGATGTGTTCCTCGGGACGACACGCAAGGACGGCCGCGACTACTACGTCCGTCAGTTCCACGACATGAAGGGCACCGTCGACACCGAAGGCATGTCCGCCTTCTACATTCCGTGATTACGTCACTGCTTGTGCGGTTCTGCTGGCACGGGCGCACTCGCAGAGCGCGAATGCATCGATACTGCGGGGATACGTCGGCAAAAGTGACACCGTGCACGGTGCGGTCGCCGCGTGGTCGTACGAATACGCCGACAAGTCGCTCGACGACTTCCACCAACTGCGCGCAGCGGCCGCGGCTGGCGACATCGAAGTTGCCGACGATCCTGCCCGATAGCGGTCGGTGAACAACCTGCTCAAACATGCGGTCATCGCTCCACGAAGACCTGCAGCCCATGCCGAAGGCCCGGAGTAACGATCTGCAAGCCGCTGACGTTTCGATATCCAGGCTTCGGCAATCCGCAGTCCAGTCAGCGCCGAATACCACTTAAGTGCACCGATGATGCGAACGGATGGGTGGATGGCCATGAGCGCCGTAAGGTTTGGGAAGCGGCGATGACCAGTGACACCTGCGAGGCAGGTGCAGCGAGGTCTGTCGACCTGATCTATCGGTCGGCGGCGGCGGGCAGCTCGTGTTGGGCCCGCAATCATCACGGGCATTGCCGCGAATTACCGATGACCCGCTGGATCGGGGGACCCGAGATCACACCACAAGATCGGCTCGCCGACGAGCACGTACTTGGGCACTGCACTTCGCGCCCGACTCTGGATCTGGGATGCGGTCCTGGGCGGTTCACCGCCTCTCTGCGGCAGCGCGGATTCCCCGTACTCGGGGTCGACAGTTCGACCGCCGCGGTAGAGATGACACGTGGTCGTGGCGGGACCGCGATCCGCCGCGACCTATTCGCTGCATTGCCCGCCGAGGGCAGCTGGGAACAGATTCTGCTCACCGACGGGAATATCGGTATCGGCGGGAACCCGGTCCGGACCTTGAAGCGGGCCGCCGAACTGCTCGCGCATGGCGGCGTTGTCATCGTCGAGATCGAGTCCGCGGCACTTGCGCAGTGTCACGAACTACTGCGCTGGGAAACCGAACAATATCTGGGGCATTGGTTTCCGTGGTCGCGCGTGGGGGCCGGCTCGCTCGGCGACATTGCGCGCGCCGCCGGGTTCCTTGTCACGCACATCGTCGACATTCACGCCCGGGTGATTGCGGTGCTGACAGCCGTCACTCGTTCCGGCGTGGACCGGTAGCCGACGGGGACAAGCTCGTGCCAATCCAGCGTAACGGCCCTGAGGCGCTTAGCCACCGCGATTCGCACGGCACCGCCGCGGAGGACGACACTATCGACGTGGTGTACGGATTTCCGGTAGGTGTGTGGCGCGCGTTGGAGCGCCACCGACCGCTCGGAATCGGCCTGCTGCAGCGGTGGCGGAGCCCCCTGCGGGGGCCATGGCTGACGTCGGTGTTCGGCTCGGTGCTGCTCGTCGGTCTGCCGGTGGTGATCCTGACCGGGCTGCTGTCCTACATCGCGTACAGTCCGCAATTCGGGCAGGCCATCCCTGGCGACGTCGGGTGGCTCAAACTGCCCACGTTCGATTGGCCGACCCAGCCCTCGTGGCTCTACCGGCTGACTCAAGGTGTGCACGTCGGATTGGGTCTGATCATCATCCCGGTGGTATTAGCCAAACTGTGGTCAGTCATTCCCCGCCTGTTCGCATGGCCACCGCTGCGGTCGATCGCGCAGCTTTTGGAACGATTGTCATTGCTGATGCTGGTGGGCGGGATCCTCTTTGAGCTCACCACCGGGATGCTCAACATCCAGTACGACTACATCTTCGGGTTCAGCTTCTACACAGCCCACTACTGGGGCGCGTGGATATTCATCGCGGGTTTCGTCATCCATGTGCTGATCAAACTGCCCAGGATGATCACCGGCCTGCGCTCGCAGTCGCTTCGCACCGTACTGCGCACCTCACGCGCCGACACCCGCCCCGAACCGCCGGACGCCGACGGGTTGGTCGCCGCCGATCCCGCACCGCCGACGATGAGCCGCCGCGGCGCGCTGGCGCTGGTCGGGGGCGGTGCACTGTTCGTCGCAGTGCTCACCGCCGGCCAGACGCTCGGAGGTTTTAGCCGTCGCGCGGCGTTGCTGTTGCCGCGAGGACGCAGCCGCGGCACCGGCCCCAACGATTTCCAGGTCAATAGGACCGCTGCGGCCGCCGCAATCACGCCGGCCGACACCGGCGCCGACTGGCGGCTCGGCGTGCGAGGTCCTTCGGGGCAGATGCTGTTGAGCCGGACCGCCCTGGAAGCGATGCCACAGCACACCGCCGAGCTGCCGATCGCGTGCGTCGAAGGATGGTCGACCACTCAAACGTGGAGCGGAGTTCGACTCCGCGATCTGGCGGCGCTGGCCGGACTGCCCAGCCCCGCCCGAGCCACCGTGCGTTCGCTGGAGCGGCGCGGCGCGTTCAATCATGCTGTCCTGCAGGCTAATCAAGTGTGCCACCCCGACTCGCTGCTGGCACTTCGGGTGAACGGCGTCGACCTGTCTTTTGATCACGGCTACCCCGCACGCATCATCGTGCCCGCGCTGCCGGGTGTGCACAACACCAAATGGGTACGGTCCATCGAATTCCGACACCGTTGATATGCGCAGACCGATCACCCGCTTCGCTGCCTTCTACGGCAGTAATCCGTTGCATCTCCTGGGCACGGTCGCCGCGTGGGCGCTGGCCGGATATGCCGTGATCGTGCTCGGCCCGCACGCCCTGTGGAATGCGAAGGTGTGGTGGCAGTCAATCGCGGTGTGGTTCCTCGCCGCGGTCATTGGTCACGACCTGGTCCTGTTTCCGCTCTACGCCCTGGCCGATCGGTCCCTGACAGCTGCCCTCGCAGCGATGAGGAATCGGCGCGCGGGGCCGTCGCCGCGGGTGTCGCCGCTGAATTATTTGCGGGTCCCGACCCTGGCGGCGGGGCTATCGCTGCTGCTGTTCTTTCCCGGGATCATTCAACAGGGAAAAGCCACTTACTCCGCGGCCACCGGGCAGAGCCAAGAACCCTTCTTCGGGCGCTGGCTGTTGCTGGTCGGCGCTCTATACGGTTTTAGCGCACTGGCATACGCCGCCCGGCTCGCTGTCGCCGGACGCAGCAGGAAATCGACTGACAATCAGCTCGATACCGATGCTCACGACACCAACGGAGAGATCTGAATCTTCCGTGCCGCAGGCACTACTCTTCGGGAACCTCGCGGTCGATCTCGTCGAGCCAGGCCTGTGCCGACATGTCCGACGGGGCGCGCCAGTCCCCGCGCGGCGACAGCGCCCCGCCGTGCGACACCTTGGGCCCGTTGGGCAGTGCCGAACGCTTGAACTGGCTGAACGAGTAAAACCGCTGCACGAAGACTCCCAACCAGTGCCGAATCTCCTTGAGCGAGTACGACGGTCGCTTGCTCTCCGGAAATCCCGACGGCCAGTTGCCACGCTCGGAATCACTCCAGGCATGCCACGCCAAAAACGCGATCTTCGATGGCCGGAATCCGTAGCGCAGTACCTGGAACAGTGAAAAATCCTGCAGCGCAAATGGTCCGACTTTTGCTTCGCTGCTCTGCAGCTCCTCTTCTTCGCCACTCGGGACGAGCTCCGGAGTGATCTCGGTGTCCAGCACCGACTGCAGCACCTTGCCCACCGCTGGATCGAACTGATCGGAGGCGATGACCCAGCGGATCAAGTGTTGGATCAGTGTTTTGGGCACCCCGGCGTTGACGTTGTAGTGCGACATCTGATCGCCGACACCGTAAGTCGACCAGCCCAGCCCCAGCTCGGACAGGTCACCGGTGCCCAGCACGATACCGCCGCGCTGGTTGGCCAGCCGGAACAGATAGTCGGTGCGCAGGCCGGCCTGGACGTTCTCGAACGTGACGTCGTAGACCTTTTCGCCACGGGAGAACGGATGATCGATCTCTTTCAGCATCAGCTTTGCGGTTTCGGTGATGTCGATCTCGGCGAAGGTGACGCCGAGGGCGCGGCAAAGCTCGACCGCATTGCGTTTGGTGTGCTCGCCGGTCGCGAAGCCGGGCAGGGTGAACGCCAGAATGTCGCTGCGCGGCCGGCCTTCCCGGTCCATCGCGCGCGCAGCGACGATCAGCGCGTGCGTCGAATCCAGCCCGCCGGAAATCCCGATGACCACCTTCGGGTAGTTCAATGCCCGCAACCGCTGCTCGAGTCCGGCGACCTGAATGTTGTAGGCCTCATAGCAGTCTTGCTGGAGCCGCTCGGGATCGGCCGGCACGAACGGGAACCGCTCGACCGTGCGCCGCAGCCCGATGTCGCCGGACGGCGGATCCAGGCGAAACTCGATGCGCCGGAACGACTCCGCCAGTGCACGGTGGTGGCGTCGGTTATCGTCGAACGTCCCCATCCGCAGCCGCTCCGAGCGAAGCAGCTCGGTGTCGACGTCGGCGATGCTGCGTCGTTCCCCTTTGGGGAAGCGCTCGGATTGCGCGAGCAGCACACCGTTCTCCCAGATCATGGTCTGGCCATCCCAAGCCAGGTCGGTCGTCGACTCGCCCTCTCCGGCGGCGGCATAGACATAGGCGGCCAGGCACCGCGACGACGCCGAGCGGGCGAGCAGGCAGCGATCGTCAGCGCGACCGATCGTGATCGGGCTGCCGGACAGGTTGGCCAGCACCGTCGCGCCGGCCAACGCCGCTTCGGCGCTGGGCGGAACCGGCACGAACATGTCCTCACAGATTTCGACGTGCAGCACGAAGGCGGGCAGGTCGGATGCGGCGAACAACAGGTCCGGCCCGAACGGCGCTTCCATGCCGGCCATGCGGATAGTGCCCCGCTCGTCGTCGCCGGGCGCGATCTGGCGGCGCTCGTAGAACTCGCGGTAGGTGGGCAGGTACGACTTGGGCACCACCCCGAGCACGACACCGCGATGGATGACCACCGCCGTGTTGTAAATGCGGTGCCGGTAGCGAAGCGGGGCGCCGACCACCAACACCGGCAGCAGGTCGCTGGAGGCTGTAACAACATCGAGTACGGCGTCCTCGACGGCGTCGAGCAACACGTCTTGCAGCAGGATGTCCTCGATGGAGTACCCGGACAGCGTCAGCTCCGGGAAAATGGCGAGGGCGACACCGTCGTCGTGGCACTGGCGGGCCAGCCGCAGCACCGAGGCGGCATTGGTCGCCGGGTCGCCGATCGCGGCATGGTGCGTGCACGCGGCGACCCGGACAAACCCCTGGCTGTAGGCGTTATAAAAGTCCATCGCCCTTCCATTGTCGCCCAGCCGGTGTCACAACCGGACTATCGGGTATCAGCACAGCATGCGCGATACCACGGTCCCGATGGTCGCCGGCCGACCGAATCGGTCGGACGCTTGTCGCGTGAGTGCAAAAATAGCCGCGGGAACTCAGGCATCGAGGGAAGTGAACACCGTGAGCCGTAATCGGTTAGTCGCGCGGGGGCCGGCTATCGGCCTTGTCGGCGCAATCGTGTTCGCGCTCGTCGGCTGCGCGCAGTCGACGGTGCCGCCAACCGGACAGGCGGTGACCGCCTCGACCGCAACAACGACGCCTGCCGCGCCGCTCGCGACGAGAACGCTGGCCGCCGCACCGAGCCTGCCCACGGGCGCGCAGCCCCAGCTGGCAGCAGACCCCGCGCAGCTGGCCGACGACCTTGTCGCCGACGAGAATGCGCTGCGTAACCCATCAACCGCGGGAGATGCACTGGCGGCGGCCGCAAGCCGCGAGCAGGCGGCCTACCGCGCCATCGGGCGGCATCCCGAGTGGGATGCGATCACCCGGCCGCGGATCCCGCCGTCCTTACTCGATGTCTACGACCGCAACGTCGATGCCCGTCGACAGCTGCAGACGATCACACCCGAGAGAGACACGCTGCCTGCCTGGCGCGTCGACCCACCAGCTCCGGCCGACGAGCTCCTGAGCTACTACCACCAGGCTGAGTCGGAATCCGGCGTCGGTTGGAACTACCTGGCCGCGATCAACCTCATCGAGACACGTTTCGGCAGCATCCACGGCCCAAGCACCGCCGGCGCGCAAGGACCCATGCAGTTTCTGCCACCGACGTTCGCCAGCTACGGCCAGGGCGGCGATATCAATTCGCCCCACGACAGCATCATGGCGGCGGGCCGCTATCTGGCCGCCAACAATTTTGCCGGCGATCGTGATCACGCCATCTACCGGTATAACCACGCGAGCGCATACGTGCACGCGGTCAACCAATACGCGGCCCTGCTCGCCGCCGATCCCGCTACGTTCGTCGGGTACTACCGATGGAACGTGTATTGCTCCACGACCGCCGGCGATGTGCTGCTGCCCATCGGCTACGCCGCAGCGTCACCGATCCCGGTCCGCGACTACCTGGCGACCCACCCGCAGTAACGGCGACCGATCCGTACTCTCGACAGTGTGGCGGTCTGCGCGGAATCTCCTGAGCTAGTCGCTCTGTTGGCCGGTCGCCGGGTCGCGGTGTTGACCGGAGCGGGCATGTCCACCGACTCCGGCATCCCCGATTACCGCGGCCCTGATTCGCCGCCTAGCAATCCGATGACGATTCGGCAGTTCACCTCGGATCCGGTGTTCCGACAGCGGTATTGGGCGCGCAATCACGTCGGCTGGCGGCACATGGACGAAACCTTGCCCAACGCCGGGCACCGGGCGCTGGCCGCGTTGGAACGCGATGGTGTGGTGACCGGCGTCATCACCCAGAACGTTGACCTTCTGCACACCAAGGCCGGCAGCCGAAACGTCATCAATCTGCACGGCACCTATGCGCAGGTGATCTGCCTGAGCTGCGGCCAGTCGATGGGCCGCGCGGAGCTGAGCGCAAGACTCGACGTGCTCAACCCCGGGTTCATCGAACGCGCCGAGGCAATCGGCGGGCTGGCGGTTGCTCCGGACGCTGACGCCGTCGTCGCCGAAACGGATAGCTTTCGCTACCTGGACTGTCCATCGTGTGGCGGCATGCTCAAGCCCGACATCGTCTACTTTGGCGAGAGTGTGTCCAAAGCTATTGTTGAACAAGCGTTTTTACTTGTCGATGGTGCTGATGCGCTGCTGGTGGCCGGGTCATCGTTGACGGTATTCTCCGGCTACCGATTCGTGCGTCACGCTGCGGCGCGGGGCATCCCGGTCGCCATCGTGAACCGGGGGGCCACCCGCGGCGACGACCTGGCCACCGTCAAGGTCGACGGCGGCTGCTCGGAATTGCTGACGCTGCTGGCCGAGGAGCTCGCCGGCGCGTCGGTTCGCTAGACCGTCAGAACGTGCAGGGCATGCTGCGAATCCCGTGGATGAAATTGCCAGGGACATATACCGGTTCGCCTGCCTGGATGGCCGGCACCTGACGCAACAGCTCGCCGAAGATCGCACGTAGTTGGGCTCTGGCCACGTGTGCCCCGAGGCAGAAGTGCACTCCGCCGCCGCCGAAACCGACGTGTGGGTTGGGGCTTCGGCTCAGATCCAAGCGCTCCGGGTGCTCAAAGACGTCGGTGTCCCAGTTGCCGGACGGATAGAACATCACCACCTTCTCCCCCGCCCGGATGGTCTGTCCGCCGATTTCGAAATCCGTTGCGGCCGTGCGGCGGAAGGTCATCACCGGGCTGGCCCAGCGGATGAACTCCTCGATCGCCCCGCCGATGCGGTTGTCGAAATCCTCCAGCAGCCAGGCGCGCTGGTCGGGAAAGTCGGTGAGCGCTTTCAGCGCGTGACTGGTGGTTTGCCGCGTGGTGTCGTTGGCGGCGACAGACAGCAGCACGAAGAACGCGGCGATGTCGGTGTCGGCGAGCCGGTCACCGTCCACCTCGGCAGTCACCAGGCTGGTGAACAGGTCGTCACCCGGATGCTCTCGACGTTCGGCGGCGAGGCCGAAAGCCACCTGATGCACCGTTGTTTGGGCCTCGAACAGCACCTCCATCGGGTGGCGGCCGTTGAGGTAGACGGGGTCGGCCCACGAGACCATGGCATCGGCGGCATGTTCCACCCGCTGACGGTCCGCCTCCGGAATGCCCACCATGTCCGACAGTGTGCGGATGGGCAGTTCCTTGGCGCATTGCTCGACGAAGTCGGAGCCGCTGCCCGCCGCCCTGAGCTCCTCGACGATGGTGTTGGCGTTCCCCTGGATCGAATCCTCGATGCGCCTAACCTGTCGCGGGGTGAACGCGGCGCTGACGAGTTTGCGGAGGAAGGTGTGCCGCGGCGGGTCCATCGCCAGGAAGGACTGGGACGCTTCGAGCAACTCCTCGGGAACGTTCTCGAAGATGACCCCCTTGCCGGACAAGAACACCTCGTTGTTGCGGCTGACCGCGACGATGTCATCGCGCCGGGTGAGCGCCCAGTAACCCGGGTCGTCGGGATCGGTCATCAGGGCGTCTTCGACCGGCGGATGCCAGCTGACCGGGCGTTCGGCCCGCAGCACCGCAAACGAGCTCTCCCGCTCTTGCGCGGTGGTGGCCCAGAACGCGCGTGACGAAAGATCGATGGGGTCGTAGGCGCGCGGGTTGGCGGCCGTCGCAGTCATGGTGGGTCCTCCATCCGCTATGACGTCGGTCACAAGTCTGAACACCGCCGACCCTAAATCTAGACATAGTGTCTAGTCAAGATGTCAAGCATTCCGTTACGCTCTGACCAGCGGTGGAATGAGGAGGAGCCATGCCGTCGATCACCCGCAAGCCGCAAGCCAAGCGGCAAGAGCGCCGTGAGCAGATCGAACGCCAGCTGCTCGACGCCACCGAACGGCTGATGCGTGACGGTGCCAGCTTCACCGAACTGTCCGTGGACCGGCTGTCCAGCGAGGCCGGCATGTCGCGGGCCAGTTTCTACATCTACTTCGAGGACAAAGGCCACTTGCTGCGCCGGTTGGCCGGCCAGGTGTTCGCCGATCTCGCCGACGGCGCCGAGCGCTGGTGGAGCGTGGCCTGGCGGCACGATCCCGACGACGTCCGCGCCGGGATGGCCGCCATCATCGCGACCTACCGGCGACACCAGCCGGTGCTGGTGGCGCTGAACGAGATGGCCGCCTACGACTCGCTGGTCGGAGCGACCTACCGCAATCTGCTGACCGCCATCAGCGGGCGACTGGCCAATGTCATCGAAGACGGCCAGGCCGATGGCTCAATTCGCCGCGAGTTGCCGGCAGCGACGACGGCGAGTGCGCTCACCTGGATGGTCGAGCGGACCTGTCAACAGAACTTGCCGAACAGCCCGCCCGCATACGATGCCGAACTCGCCGCTACGCTGACCGAAATCGTCTGGGGCGCTTTGTATCTGAAGCCCAGGGCAACCTAGACGGCCACCAGGTCGTCGGCATGCACCGCGGGCCGGCGCAACTCGGCGGGCAGGTCTGAGGTCGAGCGGCCGATCATGGTGGCCAGTTCGGCGGCGTCGTAGGCGACCACGCCGCGCGCGACCAGCTTGGCGTCGGGCCCCTTCAAATCGACCACGTCCCCGCCGTGAAAACGGCCGGACAGCTCCGTGATACCCGCGGGCAGCAACGAACGGCGCTGGCCCAGCACCGCGCGCACCGCGCCGTCATCCAGGGTCAGCGCGCCCGCGGACTCCGCGGCGTAGCGCACCCAAAACCGGCGCGCCGACATGCGGTTGGGCCGCGCGGCGAACACCGTGCCGACCGAGGCGTCCGCCAACGCGATAGCCGCGTCCCCGGCGGCTGCCAGCAGCACCGGCACCCCGGCGTCGGCGGCCAGCAGCGCCGACGACATCTTCGACGCCATCCCGCCGGTGCCCAGGTGGCTGCTTTGTCCCGCGACCACGCCGTCGAGGTCGGCGGTCCCGGAAACCTCAGGGATGAAACGCGATTCGCGGACCTTACGCGGATCGGCGTCGTAGAGGCCGTCGATGTCGCTCAGCAGCACCAGCGCGTCGGCCCCGACCAGGTGCGCCACCAATGCCGAGAGCCGGTCGTTGTCGCCGAACCGGATCTCGTTGGTGGCGACCGTGTCGTTCTCGTTGACGATCGCCACCGCATGCAGCGCCCGCAGCCGGTCCAGGGTGCGCTGGGCGTTGGTGTGCTGCACGCGCATCGAAATGTCATGCGCGGTCAGTAATACCTGCCCCACGCTGCGCTGGTAGCGAGCGAATGCCGCACTCCACGCGTTCACCAGCGCGACCTGCCCGACGCTGGCCGCCGCCTGCTTGGTGGCTAGGTCGGTGGGCCGCTTGGCCAGCCCGAGCGGTTCGATGCCGGCGGCGATGGCCCCCGAGGAGACGATGACGACGTCGGAGCCGGCCTTCATCCGGGCCTCGATGGCGTCGACGAGCCCCGCCAGCCTGCCGGCGTCGAACATACCGGTTTTCGTGGTCAACGCGGTGGTGCCGACCTTGACCACGACGCTACGCGCGGCGCGGATCGCCTCGCGCGCGGCGCTTGTCATGAGCGCGGCTCGCTACTCATCTGCGCCGCTCCTCAGCATCGCTGCGCTTTGCATCGTCGCCGGCGCGGCGCTGACGACGGGCCGCCTTGCGTTCGGCGGCGCCGACGCGATCGGTGCCCTCCAGTCGGGCATCGGTGCCGCGCGCAGACATCGTGGTGTCCACGCCGGACGGCGTCTGCGGCTCCCAGTCGAAGGTGACCTCGCCGATGGTGACCGCGCAGCCCGGGCGCGCGCCCAGCCGCACGAGTTCGTCCTCGACGCCCAACCGGGCCAGCCGGTCACCGAGGTAGCCGACCGCCTCGTCGTTGTCGAAGTTGGTCTGGGCGATCCAACGTTCGGGTCGCCGGCCGCGGACCACGAACCCACCCTGCCCGTCGGATTCCACCGTGAAACCGGACTCGTCGACCGGAATCGGGCGGATCACCGGCCGTCGCGGCACCAGCACCGGCTGCGCGGCGTGATACCGCGACACCATGTCGGCCAGGGCAAAGACCAACGGCTGCAACCCTTCTCTGCTGACCGTAGACACCAGGAACACCGGCCAGCCGCGCGCGGCGATCTCGTCGCGGACGAACTCGGCCAGCTCGCGGGCCTCCGGGACATCGATCTTGTTGAGTACCACCGCCCGCGGCCGCTCTACCAGATCACCCAGCGCCGAATCGCCTTGCAGCGTAGGCGTGTAGGCGGCCAGTTCGGCTTCCAGCGCGTCGATGTCGGACACCGGGTCGCGACCCGGCTCGGCGGTAGCGCAGTCCACGACATGCACCAGCACCGCACACCGCTCGATGTGCCGCAGGAAGTCCAGCCCCAGACCGCGGCCCTGTGACGCACCCGGGATCAGGCCCGGCACATCAGCAACGGTGAAGGTGCGCTCCCCCGCCGAGACCACGCCCAAGTTGGGCGCGAGTGTGGTGAACGGGTAGTCGGCGATCTTCGGCTTGGCCGCCGAGATCGTCGACACCAATGAGGATTTGCCGGCCGACGGGAATCCGATCAGCCCGATGTCGGCGACGGTCTTGAGTTCGAGGGTGAGATCGCGGGATTCCCCTTTTTCGCCGAGCAGTGCGAAACCCGGCGCCTTGCGGGCCCGGGAGGCCAGCGCGGCATTGCCCAGCCCGCCGCGGCCACCGGCCGCGGCTTCGAAGCGGGTGCCCGCACCGACCAGGTCGGCGAGCAACCGACCGTCCTCGTCGAGCACGACAGTCCCGTCGGGGACCTTGACTTCCAGATCGGCACCGGCGGCCCCGTCGCGGTTAGCGCCCATGCCCTGCTTGCCGGAAGCCGCGACGATGTGCGGCCGGAAGTGGAAGTCGAGCAAGGTGTGTACTTGCGGGTCGACGACGAGCACGACGCTGCCGCCGCGGCCACCGTTGCCGCCGTCGGGACCACCGAGCGGCTTGAATTTCTCGCGGTGCACCGAGGCGCAGCCGTTGCCGCCGGCGCCCGCCCGCGTGTGGATGACGACGCGGTCGACAAACCGAGGCATCGGGGTTCCTGTTAGTTGCGAGTATGAAGCCAGTGCCGCTTCACACTCGTGACGCTCAGTCGGTCTTAGTCGCGGCCGCGACGATGCTGATCGTCTTGCGGCCCCGCTTGACGCCGAACTGGACGGCCCCAGCAGCCTTGGCGAACAATGTGTCGTCGCCGCCGCGGCCGACGTTGACGCCGGGGTGGAAGTGGGTGCCGCGCTGGCGGACGATGATCTCGCCGGCCTTGACCAGCTGACCGCCGAACCGCTTGACGCCCAGTCGCTGGGCGTTGGAATCGCGGCCGTTGCGTGAGCTGGAAGCGCCCTTCTTGTGTGCCATCTGTTCGCCGCCTCTACTTGATGCCGGTGACCTTCAGGACCGTCAGCTGCTGACGGTGACCCTGACGCTTGTGGTAGCCGGTCTTGTTCTTGAACTTGTGGATACGGATCTTGGGACCCTTGGTGTGCTCGAGCACCTCACCGGTCACCGCGACCTTGGCCAGCGCCGCGGCGTCGGTGGTGACGGTAGCGCCGTCGACGACCAGGGCGACCGGCAGCGACACGTTCGCGCCGGGCTCGGAGTCGAGCTTCTCGACCTTGACGACGTCTCCGACCGCGACTTTGTACTGCTTGCCGCCGGTCTTGACGATTGCGTAGGTCGCCATGGTTACGTCTACCTCTTCTTCTCGTTCTTCGGGTCCTGTCGCGCGCGGTACCAAAGGTGCACGGGCGGGTCTGGGAGTGCCGGCCAAAACCCGGTCAACTGGCCTGGCGACAACTGGTCAAGGGTACGTGACCAGCGGCTAAAGGGTCAAACCGGCCCACCCGTCGCGGGCGGGTCGGTTTCGAAACCCGAGTACCCCCAGGGTGGCGTGCTTGCTTAGAGGGGCGGGGCGGTGCTTATCCGAAGCCCGGTGACGATCTCGGGCGCAATTGCGATGACCGTGTCGGCGTGATTGACCCACGGCTGAAGTAGTCGTTCATACCGCGCGACATCGCCGGGTTCGGTCACCGTACGCGCGTGGCCCGTCACGACCACGCTCCAGCCCGTCCGGGTCCGGCTATCGAAACTATCGGCTTCATAGGCGACAACGACGCTGTCTGGCGACTCCGTAACCGACGAAATTCCGGAATTCAGCCGGGTGCGGATGACGATCCTGCCGTCGTCGACCAGATGGTTAACCGGACGAATCGCCGGGAGTGCCTGCATGTTGAACACCACCCGCCCGTACTCGACGCCGGCCAGCAAGCGCATTGACTCAGTGCGATCCAACAGCTGGGCGCCCTTGGGAGCCTGTACCAGGCCAAGACCACCGTCGTAGCTGCGTTGATTCACGTTCTTAACAGTTTCATCTGCGCCCACGGAGGCCCTAGGGCCGTACGGCCCTATATCCAGGTGTCAGTTGGCACCTTCAGCTGCCCGGGCATTCAGTCCTCGTGGATCGGTGGGCCGGCCGGCCGGGCCGCGGCCCGGCGCCGACGGGGCGATGCAGGGGGCGCGGTGACGGCAGCGACCGCGGCCTCGCGCTCGGAGCTGTCGGAGTCATCAGCGTCGTCCGAGTCGTCGACGTCCAGATCGTCGTCGAGGTCAAGGTCCTCGTCTTCGTCCTGTCTTCGTCGTCTTCGTCGTCTTCGTCGTCGTCGTCGTCGTCATCCTCGTCCTCGAGGTCCTCGTCGTCGATGTCCTCGTCGTCGTCGATGTCGACTTCGTCTTCATCGCTGTCTTCATCGCTGTCATCGTCGCTGTCGTCAAAGTCACCGTCTTCCAGGTCTTCTTCCGAGGCCTCGCGCGCGACCTGTTCTTGGAGCCGGCCGTCGGTCTCCGCGGCGTCCCGGTCGAGCTCGCCGACGGCTTCCTCGACGTCCTCGGTGTGTGCCGACTCGTCGGTTTCGTCGTCATGGCGACCATTGGCCGCGGCCATCGCCTTGAACATCGGGTGTTCGCCGGGAGTGTGCACCGGCACTTTGGCGACCGCCTGTTCGTCGGCGCGACTCTTCTTGGAGCGCCGGCCCCGCTTGCCGCCCGACTCGGATTTACGACTGGTCGCCGAAGCGGAGTCGACCGGGTCAGCGTGCAGCGTTATTCCGCGGCCGCCGCAGTGCGGACACGTCGTGGAGAACGCCTCGATCAGCCCGGTTCCGAGCCGCTTGCGGGTGAGCTGCACCAGCCCCAACGAGGTCACCTCGGACACTTGGTGACGCGTGCGGTCACGGGCCAGCGCCTCGGTCAGCCGGCGCAGCACCAAGTCACGGTTGGACTCGAGCACCATGTCGATGAAGTCGATGACGACGATGCCACCGATGTCGCGCAGCCTCAGCTGGCGCACGATCTCCTCGGCGGCTTCGAGATTGTTCTTGGTAACCGTCTGCTCGAGGTTGCCCCCGGATCCGGTGAACTTGCCGGTGTTGACGTCGACCACCGTCATCGCCTCGGTTCGGTCGATCACCAACGTGCCACCCGAGGGCAGCCACACCTTGCGGTCCATCGCCTTGGCCAGTTGCTCGTCGATACGGTGCACCGCGAAGACATCAGGGCCCGTCTGCCCTTCGGAAAGCTCAGCGGCCTGATACTGGGTCAGCTTCGAAACAAGCTCGGGGGCAACGGAATTGACGTACTCGTTGATTGTGGTCCAGGCGTCCTCGCCAGACACGATCAGCTGGGCGAAGTCCTCATTGAACAAGTCACGAATCACCTTGACCAAGACGTCGGGCTCCTCGTAGAGCGCCACGGCGGCGCCGGCCGCCTTCTCCTTGGTCTCCGCCGCCTGCGTAGCGATCTGCGACCACCGCTCCTGCAATCGGTTGACGTCGGCGCGGATGTCGTCTTCCTTGACGCCCTCGGAGGCGGTGCGGATGATCACGCCGGCGTCTGAGGGCACTACCTCGCGCAGGATCTCCTTGAGGCGTTGGCGTTCGGTGTCGGGCAGCTTGCGGCTAATACCGGTCGACGACGCTCCCGGCACGTAGACCAGGTAGCGACCGGCCAGCGACACCTGGGTGGTCAGCCGGGCGCCCTTGTGCCCGACCGGGTCCTTGCTGACTTGCACCACGACATAGTCGCCGGGCTTGAGAGCCTGCTCGATTTTGCGGTTGGACCCGCCCAGGCCGGCGGCCTCCCAATTCACCTCACCGGCGTAGAGCACGCCGTTGCGGCCGCGGCCGATGTCGACGAAGGCCGCCTCCATCGACGGCAATACGTTCTGGACGATGCCCAGATAGATGTTGCCCACCAAAGAAGCAGAAGCTGCCGAGGTGACGAAGTGCTCGACGACGATCCCGTCTTCGAGGACGGCGATCTGGGTGTAGCGGGCGCCCGGGTGCGGCGGTTCGGTGCGGACCTTGTCGCGCACCACCATCACCCGCTCGACCGCTTCGCGGCGGGCCAGGAATTCGGCCTCGGTCAGGACCGGCGGGCGGCGACGTCCGGCGTCGCGCCCGTCGCGGCGGCGCTGCCGTTTGGCCTCCAACCGGGTAGAGCCGTCGATGCCCTGGATCTCGGTGTTGCCGGAGCCGTTCTTCTTGTCAGCCGCCCGGGGTGTCCGCTCGTGCACCACGGTGTTGGGCGGGTCGTCCGGTGACGGGCCCTCGTCGTTGTCGTCGCCGGAGCCCGACTTGCGGCGACGACGACGTCGGCGGCGCTTGCTGGCGCCGTCACCGGAGCCGTTGTCGTCGTCGGCGGTATCGGAGTCGTCGGAGTCGTCCTCGGAGTCGTCGTCGGCGCTGTCGGCCGACGCAGCGTCCGATTTATCCGGTTTGCCGCCGTCGCCGCCGGCCTCGCCGCCGTTGTCGGCTCCGTTCTGCTCGCCACGGCCGCGGCCCCGTCCGCGACGGCCACGGCGACGCCGCCGGTTGGCCGGGCGTTCGGCCTGGTCGTCGTCAGCGTCGAAGTCGTCATCGTCGTCGTCAGAATCGGCGGAGTCGTCGATGTCGCCGAGGTCCGTGGCTCTCTCGACCGGCTGGGGCGCGACGAAAAGCGGCATGTACTCGGGGCGGTCGGCGGCCGTCTCCAGCATCAGCCGCGACTCGGGTTCATCCGCCGCGCCGGCCGCCTCGGCCTCGGTCACAACGACCGCTGCGACGGCGGGCTCCGGTGCGCTGCCCAGCAGGTCGCGCACCCGGACCGCGTCGACGCGGTCCACGGTGGAATGCGCGCTACGAACCCGCCCGTCAAGCTCGGCGAGCGCGTCGAGCACCCGCTTGCTGGTCGTCCCGAGCGCCCTGGCCAGCGAATGGACCCTCAGCCGTTCAGGCAGGTCCTCGTGCTGCGTCGCGTCGTCTGGAAGCTCTGAGGATGGGCCACCGTCTATCACGTATTCTCCTCTAGCCCCCGGGCGCGTCCTTGCGACGCGGCCACGCGAGGGCTTCGCTATGGGTCCGGGTCACTTCTCCCGGACTTGTGATGGTCTCGCCCCGAGCGGCTCATGTCGAACACGCTCGGCGCCGGTTTGAATGATGGCTGGACAGTCTGCGCCGCGGTTCGCGGGGGTCGCGCTTGTCGAAGTCTTCATTCGGGCGTCGGACGCCGGTCCGGCGACGTTCACCCGCTACTCAGTATCCCATACCGCCCAGGCGCCTCGGAACAAGTGCGCCGACCCGCGTCAGGTCGCCGAGAACCAGAGCCCGATCTCACGCTCGGCCGACTCGGGCGAATCGGAGCCGTGCACCAGGTTGAACTGCGTTTCGAGGCCGAAATCGCCGCGGATGGTGCCCGGCGCGGCCTTCTCCACCGGGTCGGTTGCGCCGGCAAGTTGCCGCAGCGCCGCGACCGCCCGCGGGCCCTCGACGATCGCCGCCACCAGCGGTCCCGACGTGATGAACTCCAGCAGCGATGCAAAAAACGGCTTGCCGTCATGCTCGGCGTAGTGCTCGCGGGCCAGTTCGTCGCTGACAACGCGCAATTCCAGCGCCGCGACCGTCAGGCCCTTGCGCTCGATCCGGCCGATGATCTCGCCGATCAGGCGTCGCTCGACCCCGTCGGGCTTGATCAACAGCAGGGTCCGCTCAGGCATGAGCGCCGCTCCTTCTCATCGCTTCGCTCTGTATCGTCGCCGGCGCGGTCGTCACGGCGCACAGCGTACCTAACCCAACTAGTCGCGCCGACAACAGCGGATCAGTCCGGTGGGCCGTCCTGGCCTGGCAGCAGGCCGCGGCGCTCCCTGCGCAGAACCTCGGACCGGTAATAAATGATCAGCGCCCAGACGGCAGCGAACAAGCATGCCGATGAAACCCACTCCCGGGTAGACCAGGAAGCCGGCGATCGGTATCAGCTGCACGCCGAGGTTCACCCAGATCGCCCATGACCGGCCCTGCAGGCCGGCGAGCACGATCAGCAACGCCGCCAACCCCAGCAGGAATCCCAATGGGCCCGGCGTTAGCCCGCCACCGACCGCGCTGACCACCGGCAACGCCAGCAGCACCACGATCGCCTCCAGGATCAGCGTCCCGGCCGTCACCCCGCGAAAGCTTTTCCACGGATCCGGCGCCGGATGATCACCCGGTTGCGAGGACGGGCCGGTCACGCCGGATCACGACCGAACAACGTACGCGCAGCCCCGGCGGTGACCACCGAGCCGGTGATCACGATGCCGGTCCCGGAGAACGCGTCCTCGCCGACATCCCCATCGGCGAAGGCCTCGTCGACCAGCGCGGTCGCGGTTTCGATTGCGGCAGCAAGGTTTTCGGCGGCGATCACCCGGTCGGGTCCGAACCACTGCTGGGCGGCCAACGCCAGCGACTCGACATCAAGGGCGCGTGGAGATCCGTTGTCGGTCACCACAATTCGATCGAACACCGGCTCGAGCGCGGCGAGGATGCCGCCGACGTCCTTGTCGGCCAGCACGCTGACGACACCGACCAGGAACCGAAAGTCAAACTCCTCAGCCAGGGTCTGGGCCAGCGCCGCCGCGCCCGCCGGGTTGTGCGCGGCGTCGATGAACACCGTTGGGGCGCTGCGCATCCGCTCCAACCGGCCCGGGCTGGTGGCGGCGGCGAAACCGGCACGAACGGCCTGCACGTCGAGCTGACGCTGCGCGCCGGCGCCGAAAAACGCCTCGACTGCGGCCAGGGCAACGACCGCATTGTGGGCCTGGTGTTCACCATGCAGCGGAAGGAACACGTCGGAGTAGACGCCACCAAGGCCCTGCAACTGCAGCACTTGGCCGCCGACGGCGACCTGACGGCCCAACACCGCGAACTCCGAGTCCTCGCGCGCGACCGCGGCGTCGGCGCGCACGGTTTGGGCCAGCAGCACCTGCATCGCCTCGGGTACCTGGCGGCCGATCACGGCCACCGTGTCGGGCGCGCCCTCGTCTGCTTTGTGGATGATGCCGGCCTTCTCACCGGCGATGCCGGCGATGTCCTCGCCGAGGTATTCGACGTGGTCGACGCTGATCGGGGTGATGACGGCGACCGGCGCGTCGACCACATTGGTGGCGTCCCAACGTCCGCCCAGACCCACTTCGATGACCGCGACTTCGACCGGCGCGTCGGCGAACGCCGCGAATGCCATCGCGGTGAGGACTTCGAACTTGCTCATCGCCGGCCCACCGGCGGCCTGCGACTGCTGGTCGATCATCTGCACGAACGGCTCGATCTCGGAGTAGGTGGCCACATACTGGGCCGGGCTGATCGGGTGTCCGTCGATCGCGATCCGCTCGACCGCCGACTGCAGGTGCGGGCTGGTGGTCCGCCCGGTGCGCCGCTGCAACGCGGTCAGCAGCGCGTCGACCATCCGCGCAACCGAGGTCTTGCCGTTGGTGCCGGCGATATGGATCGACGGGTAGCCGCGCTGGGGTGAGCCGAGGATGTCCATCAGCGCCGTGATGCGGGTCAGGCTCGGCTCGATCTTGGTTTCCGGCCAGCGCTGGTCGAGCAAGTGCTCGACCTGCAGCAGAGCCGCAATCTCATCAGGGGTCGGAACCACGCCGGCGGATCCTGAGTCGGGCGGCTCCAGGGTCACCGCAGCCCGGCCAACCTGGCCGTTATCCGGTCGGTTTCCTCGCGGGCGACGCGCTGACGCTCTCGTTGCTTGTCGACGACGGCGACCGGCGCCTTGGCCATGAAATCGGCATTGCCCAATTTGGCGGTGGTGGAAGCCAACTCCTTTTGCGCTGCGGCCAAGTCCTTTTCGAGACGCCGACGTTCGGCGTCCACATCGATCGTGCTCGAGGTGTCGAAATCCGACGACTTTGGTGTCGGCACCGAGCCGGATCTCCAGGGACGCCGAGGGACTGAACTCGGGACCCGGTGCGGTCAGCGAGGTCAGGACCATCGACCTCTGCGCTCAGCTGCCCACCGCCGGCCAATTGCGCTGGGACCTTCTGACGGTCGGCCAGACCCTGGTCGCTGCGGAACCGCCGAATCTCAGTGACCTGCTTCTGCATGTCGCTGATCCGTTGTGAGACAGCCGGATCCAACGCAATACCCGACGGCTTGGGCCAGTCGGCGATCACCAGCGACTCTCCCCCGGTCAGCGCTTGCCACAGCGCCTCAGTGACGAACGGGATGACCGGGTGCAGCAATCGCAGCAGTGTGTCGAGTACCTCGGCCAACACGGCAGTGGTGTGCGCACGACCGTCGGCAAGCTGTACCTTGGCCAGTTCGACGTACCAGTCGCAGAATTCGTCCCAGGTGAAGTGGTAGAGAGCCTCACAGGCGCGGCTGAACTCATAGCCATCGAGGGCCGAATCCACTTCTGCGCGAACCTCTTCCAGTCGCCCCAGGATCCAGCGGTCGGCCTCGGTCAGGTCGGTGAAATCGGGCAGCGGCGCCGGGCGCGCACCGTTGAGCAGCGCGAACCGGGTGGCGTTGAACAGCTTGGTCACGAAATTGCGCGACGCCCGGACGGCGTCCTCGCCGACGGACAGGTCGCCGCCGGGACTGGCGCCGCGGGCCAGCGTGAAGCGCAGGGCGTCGGCGCCGAAAATGTCCAGCCAGTCCAGCGGATCGATGACGTTGCCCTTGGACTTGCTCATCTTTCGGCCGGATTCGTCACGAATCAGGCCGTGCAGGAAGACATCGGTGAATGGCACCTGCGGGCCCCGACGGCCGTCCTGGGTGATGGCGTCGTCGCCGCCGACGAAGGTGCCGAACATCATCATCCTGGCCACCCAGAAGAACAGAATGTCGTAGCCGGTCACCAGAACGCTTGTCGGGATAGAACTTTTCCAGTTCCGGGGTCTTCGATCGGCCAGCCCAGTGTCGAGAACGGCCACAGCGCCGACGAGAACCAGGTGTCCAGGACGTCGGGGTCCTGCTCCCAGCCCTCGGGCGGTGTCTCGTCGGGACCCACGCACACCTGCTCACCGTCGGGCCCGTACCAGATCGGGATGCGGTGACCCCACCACAGCTGCCGCGAGATGCACCAGTCATGCATGTCGTCGACCCAGGCAAACCAGCGCGGCTCCAGGCTCGCGGGGTGAATCACGGTGTCGCCGTTGCGCACCGCGTCGCCGGCAGCCTTGGCCAGCGATTCCACCCGGACCCACCACTGCAGCGACAGCCGCGGTTCAATCGGCTCGCCGGTGCGCTCGGAGTGCCCGACGCTGTGCAGGTACGGCCGTTTCTCCTCGACGATCCTGCCCTGTGCCGCAAGAGCCTCGCGCACCGCGACGCGGGCGTCGAAGCGGTCCATCCCGTCGAATTGTGTTCCGGTGTCGGCGATCCGGCCGCTTGGTGTCCATGATCGACGGCATCGGCAGCTGATGCCGCAACCCGATCTCGAAGTCATTCGGGTCGTGGGCAGGCGTGACTTTGACTGCGCCGGTGCCGAACTCGGGGTCGACATGATCGTCGGCGACGACGATGAGCTGTCGGTCCAGGAACGGGTGTGCCAGCGTGCGTGCCGACCAGCTTTCGGTAGCGCTCGTCGTCGGGATGAACCGCGATCGCGGTGTCGCCCAGCATCGTCTCCACTCGGGTGGTGGCCACCACGATGTGCGGCTCGGTGTCGTCGAGCGAGCCGTAGCGGAACGACACCAGCTCGCCTTCGACGTCCTCGTAGCGGACCTCGAGATCCGAGATCGCCGTTTCCAACACCGGCGACCAGTTCACCAGCCGCTCGGCTTGATAGATCAGCCCGGCGTCATAGAGCCGCTTGAAGATCGTCCGCACCGCACGGGACAGGCCCTCGTCCATGGTGAACCGGTCGCGGCTCCAGTCCACCCCGTCGCCCAGCCGGCGCATCTGGCCGCCGATGGCGCCGCCGGACTCACGCTTCCAGTCCCACACCTTGTCGACGAACAGCTCGCGGCCGAAGTCTTCCTTGGTCTTCCCGTCGACCGCGAGCTGCTTTTCCACCACGCTCTGGGTCGCGATACCCGCGTGGTCCATGCCCGGCTGCCACAGCACCTCATAGCCCTGCATGCGCTTGCGGCGGGTCAGCGCGTCCATCATGGTGTGCTCCAGCGCGTGACCCATGTGCAGGCTGCCGGTCACATTCGGCGGCGGCAGCACGATCGAGTAGCCGGGCTTGGCGCTGGCCGGGTCGGCGGTGAAGTAGCCCGCGTCGAGCCAACGTTGGTAGATCGCGCTTTCGGCCGCGCCCGGATCCCACGTCTTGGGCAGGGCTTCAGCCCGCTCGTTGGCGGCGGGTTCGGGGCTAGCGGTCACCCGTCAATTCTAGAAAGCACCAAGATGCCCGACGAACACCGCCCGCATGCGGCGCCGTCAGCGGCTACTTCTTGCCGCCCAGCAAGCCGCCGAGGATGTCGCCGGCCTTGGAACCCAGCACATTGCCCAGCACGGTGCCCAGCGATTTGTTGCCGCCCATCCCGCCGAGGATGCTGCCCAACACGTCGTTGAGCGCTCCTCCGCCGGAGGCCGCGGGAGCTCCGCTCTTTCCGGTGAGCTGCTTTCCTACGTAAGCCAGCACGATCGGCGCCAGGATCGGCAACAGCTGCTTGAGCAGATCTTGTTGCCCCCGCCGCCGCCGGCCAGCGCGCTGGCGACCTGGGCGGCATCGTTGCCGCCGAAGATCCTTGCGATCGCCTGCTGACCTTCCTGCTGATCGACCTGGTCGAGGTTCACGCCGCCGTCCAGCAAGCCGACGTGGCTGTCGGCGGCGGACTCGATTTTGCTGGCGTGCTCGGGGTCCTGCGCATTTTCGTGCAGTCCGCCGACCAGCACCGGCACCAACAGCTGAACCGCTTTGTTGACTTCGCCTTCGTCGACGCCGATTTTGCTTGCGATGTCGCTCGTAGGGATCTGAGCGAGAAGATCTTCAAGGCCAGACATGGACCCGTCCACCTAACGTCACTGGGATGGTGTGGTAACTCGATGATTGACACTAGTCGGCGCCGCCGCTGTCCGACAGCGGTTCTTGCACGCAGATTGAATTGCTCGCCGCCCGCATGTGTCAGCGAGGCGCTAGCCGCGCGGTTTCCAGCGACACCCCGGCGGCCGGCAGCCGCGCCAGTAGTGCGTCGCCCATCGCGGCTGCGGGTGTCAGCACGCCGCGTAGCTCGGACAGTTCGTTGCGATCGAAGGCCAGCGCCAGACCGCTTTCGCCCAACAGCACCGAGGTCGCCTGGTATCCCGGGTCGCCCTGCTGGGCGATGGTGGCGACATAGCGGGCGCCGGTGGTCGTCGTGGTGTAGGTCTCGGCCTTGGTAGTAGCCGCGCCGGCGAACGGCCTCGCTGGGGCCGGTGCCGGGTTTGGGCAGCACCCGCTCTACCAGTCGGCGTGGCAGCAACCGGAAGTAGCGGCTGCCCAATCGCGGTCATCGTGTTGCCGACCCCGTTGACGACGGCTGACGCCACCGGTGCCACGGCCGACGACCCAAGACTCATGTGCTCGCTGTACCGGAACTGCCTGCCGTACGCCCACTCTTGTAATGCGTTGCTGCGCCGCACAATTCGTGTGTTGGTAGGCGCCATCGCGAATCCGGCCGTCCACAGACCGGTGAGCTCCGGGGCGATCTGCCGACCACGGCGCCACTGCAGATCGGGCTGAGCACCGAGCTCGGGTTCGGCGCCGCGGTCCGGGCTCAGCGTGTAGGGGTCCGCGAACTGACGACGGGCGTCGGGATCGCTGGAGACGGTGCGCATCACTTCCACCGCCGACGCGATGGTGCCGCCGGAGAATCCACCGGACACGGCTCGAACCACGAAGTCGGTGTTGCCGAGGTCGCCCGCGCCGTCTTCGCGCGCCCTCCGATACAGCGCGTACACGGTGAGATCCGAAGGGATCGAGTCGAATCCGCACGCGTGCACGATGCGCGCACCGGTGTCGAGCGCCTGCTTGTGGTACAGGTCGATGCTGTCGCGAACGAACGGCGGCTCGCCGGTCAGGTCGGCGTAATCGGTGCCCGCCGCCGCGCACGCGGCCACCAGCGGTAGGCCGTATCGGCTGTAGGGCCCGACGGTGGTGACGACGACCCGCGTCCGGGCGGCCATCGCGTCCAGCGTCGACGGTGACGGAGGCGTCGGCCACCAGAACCGGCCAAGACTGCGCCGACTCCCCCAGGGTTTCGCGGATCGCAAGCAAGCGTTCGGTCGACCGACCGGCCAGCGCGATCCGCGCGTTCCCGCCGGCGCGGGCCAGGTATTCGGCGGTCAGCTTGCCCACGAAGCCGGTTGCCCCGTACAAGACGATGTCGTATTCGCGCGTCTCGGTCACAGCCGCGACGGTACTCCGAGCACCTCGGGCAACTCGGCGCTCTCCCCCAGCACATGCTCGGCCAGAAAGGCGATCACCACCTGGTACCAGATCTTCGCGTGCTGCGGCGCGACCACCCAGTGGTCCTCTGACGGGAAGTACAGGAACCGGTGCGGGCTGCTGCCGTCCTCGCCGGCCGGCAGCGCCGACTTGGCGAGCAGCTCGTACCACAGCCGCAGGGCCTCGCCGATCGGCACGCGGTAGTCCTTGTCGCCGTGGATGACCAGCATCGGCGTGCCGATCCGGTCGACGAAATGGTGCGGTGAGTTGGCAGCGGTCATCTCCGGCGTCATCTCACGGCGCCAGTAGTAGGCGTGATCGGTCGTCGGGCTGAACTGGTCCAGCGCCCACAGGCTGGCGTGGGTCACGATCGCGGCGAACCGGTTGGTGTGGCCGGCCACCCAGTTGGCCATGTAGCCGCCGAACGAGCCGCCCATCGCGGCGACCCGGGTCGCATCGATGCGCGGGTGAGCACACGCCGCATCGGTGGCGGCCATCAAATCGTCGAACGGCGGTCCGCCCCATGCTCCCCAGCCGCGCTGGATGAATTCCTGGCCGTAGCCGGTCGACAGCGCCGGATCCGGCAGCAGCACCGCGTAGCCCTGCGCGGCCAGCAGCCACGGGTTCCATCGCCACGCCCAGCTGTTCCAACTGCCCAGCGGGCCGCCGTGGATCCACAACAGCAGCGGAGCCGGCGTCTGGCCTTCGGGCAGCACCAACCAGGATCGCACCGTCGTCCCGTCTGGCGCTTCCGCTCCGAGCTCGGTCAATGTTCCCGGCAGCGTTGGCAAGTCGACACATGGCAGCACCGTGATAGTGCCGTCGCGATCGATCCGCACCGGATGTGGTGGTGCGGCATACGAACTGCGCAACGCAAACAGCACACCGCCCGGCGCGGCGACGACGTCGGTGTAGGCGAAGTCGTCGTCGGTGAGCTGCGTGACCGTCGATGTCGACACCTCGACGGCGAACACTGGGGCCCGCCCGCCCTGATCCGCCGTGACAATCAGCGAGGTGCCGTCGCTCGACCAGGTTATCGACGTCGGCCTGCGGTCCCATGTTTCGGCCACCGACCGCGGTTGGTCGCCGAATCGCTGGTATTGCAGCGTCATTCGCGGAGCACAGTCGGGGGTGGAAATGGTTTCCCGGGCATACGCGATCGCCGAGCCGTCCGGCGAGATCGCGGGATGTTCGAGGTCGGCGTCCGGATCGTCAGCGATCACGCGGCGTTCGCCGGAAGCCAGGTCGACCCGCAGCAGCACCGAGCGCTCGGTGGCCTCGGGCCCCGCTATCCGCCAAGTCGTCACCAGGAATCGTCCGTCAGCGCTGACATCGAATGCGGCGTCGTCGAATCCGGCTTCGCGCAGCGCTCCGCCGGGCTGCGGGGTGAGATCACGCAGATCCCTCGCGTCGAACAGATGGGGCTCATCCGGGCCAATGTCCTTGTCCCAGAAGCGCACTGGATATCCGGAGTGCAGGATCGCGCTGACGTTGCCGGCCTTGCGCAGATCGCGTAGTCGCCGGTCGTCTTCGATGTCGCGCGCCGACGGCAACAGCGGCGCACCGATCACCGCGGCGTCGGCGCTGCGGGCGGTGCGGACCATGCTGACACCACCGGGCATGCTCAGCACTTCGATGGCCTCGCCCCCGTCTGCGGGCAGCCGCCACAACGAGGCCGGTGGCTTGTCGGTGCCATCGGGGTTCTCGGCGCTGGGCCGCGAGGACACGAACAGCAGATCCCCGTCGGCGGTGAACGCCGGTGCGGAGTCACCGTTGGAGCCACGGGTAAGTCGGCGTGCCGGTCGCGCACCGGTGGGATCGACTTCCCAGATGGCGCTGACGTGCTGGGTGCGTTTGTCGTCCAGTTCGGCCACCGTGGTCACCACCCGCGACCCGTCGGCGGACACCGCCAGGCCCGCGACACGCGGCAGCGCGAGGTAGTCGTCGAGGTTCTCGAATGCCGTTGCGGTCACGAGTCGTTGGTAACACAGCGCGCCGCTTGGCGTGATCTGCGCCTGACGACGAGTTGTAAGTTTGATTTTCAAACTTGTAACTGACATGCTGATGTTCATGCCGGCTGTCACGCTGGCCGACCTCCCGGGCCGGCCTTGTCCCATCGCCGCCGCGCTGGAGTTGGTCGGCGAGCGATGGGCGTTGCTGATCGTCCGCGAGTTGGCGCTGGGTAACAGCCGCTTCGAGGACATCGTTCGCGGCACCGGCGCACCGCGGGACCGAGTGGCGGCCCGACTCAAGGCGCTGGACGAGGCCGGAGTGATCCGACGGATCCGGTATCAGGCAGCACCACCGCGGTTCGATTACCAGCTGACCGAGTCCGGCGGCGCGCTGCTGCCAGTGCTGGATGCGCTGCTGGCCTGGGGACTCGACCATGCGGTCGGTCCGGGCGACCCGGACCGCGACCGTTACCGCTGGGCAAAAGCCAAGCAGCGAGCAGGAAGGACACCATGACGATCGCGAACAGCGGCACGGAAAGCGAGCTCTGGGGGCCGCAGCGCTCACGCACAGTGACGTGGCACGAGCCCGGTCCCGGTACCGCGCGGGGGCTGACTATGGCCGGGATCGACTACCTCAAGGCGATGATCGCGGGCGAGCTTCCGCCGCCCCCGATCGCCGCGCTGATGCAGTTCGAACTGGTCGAGGCCGAGCCGGGCAAGGTCGTGTTCACCTGCAGTCCGGACGGGTCGGTGTACAACCCGAACGGAGGCGTCCACGGCGGCCTGGTGTGCACGCTGCTGGATTCGGTAGCCGGGTTGGCGGTGCACAGCACGCGCTTCCCGCCGGCAAGGGGTACACATCGATCGAGATCAAGGTGAATTCCTTGAACCCAGGCTGTACTCCAGATGAGAACATGTGAAGACGCAGACTATGCGCGGGCAAGAGGCAAGGGAAGTGCAGCGGTGAACGGATCTAAGATGCTCGCGAAAGTTGCCATCGTCGGCATGTTCGTTGGCGCGGCTAGCGCGGCGAGTCTCCAAGCCGCCCACGCCGATGCGGACGACCCGCTGGCTGGCAGCGATACGGCGATCATCCTCGGCGGAACCTTCGAGTCGACGCCGGACACCGCCTTCGCGCAGGCCGCCGAGGATCTGTATCTGCATCCGCTGGGTTTCGACGATGGCACGACCTACTCGACGGTCTGCGACATGGTCGGCACCGACCCATGCTGCGCGCCGCTGCAGGTGCTGACGACACCCGAACTGATCCAACAGGGCCGAGTAGTCTCACAGCCGCGGACGACGTCACCCTCGCCGTGGAGAACGAATTCAACGCGAATCCCGGCGCTTTCAGCGCCGAGGACCCGCTGACGATCTTCGGATACTCACAAAGCGCCACCGCCGAATCGATCGCCATGACCCAACTCGAAGAAGCTGGCATCCCCAGCGCCGATCTGCACTTCGTGTTCATCGGCGACCCCTCCCTCCCGGGCGGCGTATGGCCCAATCTGGAACCAGACCTCGACTCGCTACTCGGCTTGAGCCTGACGAACACCCTTCTCACCGATTCCGGCAATGACGGCGTCCTTGGCAACGTGACGCCGGACGATCTGTACCCGGCGACGATCTACACGCTGGACGGCGATGGGGTCGCCGACTTCCAACAGGACTTCACGGCCGGAGGTCTGCTGGATCCGCTGGTGAACCTATTCACCACGCACGCGGATTACCTGGGGTTGACACCAACGCAAATCGCTGATGCGACCACGTCGATCGACGGCGACCTCACACTCGTCGATATCTCCGACAACATCAATAGCTTTGACGCGTTTATCGGTGCAATTGATAACGGGATCGGCAGCAGCGGACTGTTCGAGAGCGTATTCGAGTCTCTGCAACTGTATTTGACCAACATGTTCTGACCTGATTCCTGAGTGAGCGCACCGGGCAGCGGTCGCGCGCAAGGGGCCGCGTGACGGTCAGGTATGTCACTCAACAGCGCTTATGCAGCGAAGATTAGCAAGCTCTCGCGACATGCCCGGCGGCCAACGCGGCCCGAGGCGTTCATCAACGGGGCCAGCAAGACACCGGGGATTGAATCGCGGTGTGTCGCGCACGCCCGCGCACGCCGCCGCTCAAAGATAATTGTGCCTATACCGGGTGATCTGGTAGCAGGTTTTCCCAGCAACCCTAAAGCGGTGGTTGAGCCATAGAGGTGAATTACCTCAAGGCGGTGCGGCTCGGTAACGGCCCGCTGACCGCGACCGGGACGGTGGTGAAATCCGGGTCGCGGGTCGGCTTCACAGAGGGAGTCGTCACCGACGCGTCGGGCGCGACGGTGGCCACTGCTACCAGCACCCTGCTGGTGTTCGACCTGTAGCTGGCGAGCTCCTGAGACGCCTGACGGCGGTGGCGGGCTACAGCCCGGCCACCGCCGTCAGTGTGTGTGCTTTGATCAGCCGCGTCGGCCGCAGACCGGCCAGGCGCCAATGCCCTGCGAGTGCAAGACATTCTCTGCCACCCGGATCTGCTCCTCACGGCTCGCGCCGTTTGGAGATCCAGAGCCACCGTTGGCCCGCCACGTGCTCGGCGTGAACTGCAGACCGCCGGAGTAACCATTACCGGTGCTGATCGACCAGTTGCCACCCGACTCGCACGAAGCGATCGCGTCCCAGTTCACGCTGTACGCCCTGACGGGCGGCTTGGCCGGCTCCGGCGCGGGCGCATCATCGGCCGGGGGGGCCGGAGGCGGCGGCGCATCCGGAGCCGGAGCCGGCGGCGCGTCAGGAGCCGGGGGTGCCGGTGCGTCCGGGGCCGGGGGCGGCGGCGCATCGGGGGCCGGCGGAAGGTCGGCCGGCGGCGCGGGAGCGGCCTCCGGAGCGGACCCAGCGTCAGGCGCCGGCGGAGCGTCCGGAGTGGGCGCAGGGGCCGGCGCAGCGTCCGGAGCCGGCACGAAGTCGGCAGCCTCGAAGGGCGCGCCGGCCGTGTTCGGGTCCCACCGCATGTCATCCGCCGCGAATGCGGTGGCGTTGGACAGGGTGAGCGGGGCCGTGGCGAGCACCCCACTGATCGCAGCCATGGTGAGCGTCTGGCGGACGTTCTTCAACAGCGTTCCTTTCGCGGGTGCGCGCGTCGAAATAAGCCCAGCGATATGGGCGGGCGCCTGTTTCCAGGCGGGTTTGATACTTCGAATCGCGCCGTCTCGTTCGGGCACGACAGCAGAGGCGTGAGCCGCCCACCGGGCTCCTGCCCGGCGACGACGCGGAGGCGTCGTCGCCGTCCGCAGCCCCCGCTCACACGCGGGTCCGTGGATTCGATTTTGCTTTGCCTTTTTAGGGCCGAAATGGACCGTACGAGACCGGGTTGCATTCGTCATCTCACGACACGCCGCTATTTCGAACCAATAACGGGGCGGTCACGACCGACTCAGTTAATTGTCTTCCCTGGTCACGTGGGGATTTTCGCTCGCGTCAATCACTTGGCGGGCAGGTGTGATCGTGAGCCAAATCACGCACTTTTTGTGAACTGCGACACGTATTTGTTGCTCGGTTGGCGGCGCCGCGCGACCATCGCCGCGCCCCGCAGGTGACGCCCGGCTCGACGTGTTAGCCAGACCGGTCGCGCGCGATCTTGGCCGAGCGGCGGTGGCCGGCGGTCCGCCACGACCGCCGGGGGCTCCAAATCCCAAGCAGAACAACCACTTTTAATGATGCCGTTGCATGCGAGCGGACGGCCCGAGAATCGGCGGTCCGATCGGCACGAGAGGCGCAGCTGGCCGGCTCAGGAGAAATCATCAACCACCAATATTGCTATGCAACAACAGATTTCACTGACGCACCGGACGAATGACCACCGTCCGGCGCGGGCCGCGCGCGCATCCCGATCGCGACTGCGCGCGACTCGCCGGCAAGACCCAGCAATCATTTGCCGGAAACCGGTCGGCGATTCGGCTTTTCGACGGCATTGCTAGCCGTACAGAACGCCCGAGCTCGATCGCTGGATACCCGAAATGTCCACTGGCGCAACGCGATACGAATGCAATTCCGGATTTGAACGCCGGATCGATGCTGACCAATTATCGCAATAAACGGTGGAATTCACTGCAAACTAATCACACATCGGTTAATCAAGATCTAATTGTGCAAAAATTTGGGCGCGTGAATTTATCGGATAATTGTCGATAAAAGCATTAATGGAATAAATCGAAACCCACGTAAATGAGGGTTCGGCTCGTCAGCTCCCGGTCCGCACCAGCAGCGTACGCAGATCGGCCTCCGAGTTGACGTTGGCCAGCGACAAGGACTCGGGTAACACGACTCGCTGCGCGTCGACCCGGTCGACCAACGCGCGCATGTTCCGCTCACCGGCGGCGATCAGCGCATCGACTTGAGCGGCCAGCTCGGTCCGGTACACCGCGGCCAGGTAGTGATCGCGGCCGTCCCATGGCAGCACGACGTCGGCGTCCAGTTCGACGGCTCGCTCTTCGAGCAGGTCGATCAAATCGGCGGTGAGCAACGGCATCGAGAGCCTGACTTTGACTTTTACGGCGCATGACAGCCACTCCTTGCAAGTAGTGGCTGTCGCTTCCGGCGGGCGACGACCGTTCGGGGGCAGCGACCGTCTGTGCCAGGCGAACTGCAAATCGTTAGCCGGCAAGGTGTTGGAGAGGTGGCTGAGTGGTCGAAGGCGCCGGTTTGCTAAATCGGTGACCGGGAAACTGGTCCGCAGGTTCGAATCCTGTCCTCTCCGTTTCTGATTTTGGCAGGGTATTGCAATCGCTCGCAATCCTCCGCATAAGCCCATGTTTCACTGGGGCTTATGTCGTTTCTTGCGGAAGTCTGCAAACCCTTGCCGCCGGTTACTGCACCGGAATCTGCACCGGACTCACCGGATTCCGCACCGCCTTGGCGAAGTCGGCATCCGTGGTCATTAGGTAGTGTTTCATGGCGATTTGGGCGTGTTGCCCAGCCATGACGTTACAACGTGAATCGGGTGTTCCTGGGCAATTCGGTTTCCCGGCTCGCCCGCAGGTTGTGGAACAGCCGGGGCCACGGTTTCAGCCCAGCCTGCTCAATGATTCTGCCAAACTGGGTCCGCATGTTGCAGTTCCGCCAGCCGCCCGAGGTGTCGGCCGCCTGCCGATAGGTCTTGTCGGCAATCACGTATTCCGCACCATCGGGGGCCGCGTCAAAGGCTTCCGAAAGCAGGGCCGCCAGTTCGGGGAAGAGGGGGATTTCCCGACTCGCCTTCCCGACGTGGTGTTCCGTCTTGGGCGACCGCACCCGTACCCGCTGCCGTTCCCAATCCACGTCTTGCCATCGCAGAGACAAGACTTCGCTCGGGCAGCGCAGGCCGCCAAACCGACATAGGGCCACGATCACCCGCCAGTCGATATTGGGGCAGGCCGACAACAGCCGGTCAGTTTCCTCCCGCGTGACGAATCGCTGTCGGTCGGTCTTGACCGTCGCCTTGCTCGCCACTTCAGCAAACGGGTTGTTGAGAATCAGCTTCCGTCGTACCGCCGCCCGGAAGAACTGCCGGGCGAATTGCAGCCGCTTGGCAATCGTGGTAGGCGCGAGTTTCGTCTTGAGTAGGAACAGCTTGAAATCTTCGGCCGCCGTTTCGTCGATTGTCCGTAGGTCGCGTTGCGCCCCGTAGCACTCCAAGAGGTTTCGCGTCACCTGTGACCAGACTTCTTTCGTTGCCGGTTTCACGTCCACCCGCCGGGCCACGTATTCGACCAGGAAGCCCTCTACGGTTGCCACCGGGGCCGGTTCGCGCCCTTGACCAGTCCGACCGCTGCCAGCCGTTCGTACATAACCGAATCGAGGGCCGCTACCCATCGGGCCGTTTCGTCATCCAAGGCCGTGCCGTGGTTGACGGCCGCTGCCAGGTGTTCCACTTTCACCCGCACCGCTTCGGCCGTTTTCTGCGAACACTTCCCCAGCCGAATCGACGGCCGCTTGCCGTCGCTTCTGACAAACTGGATTGTCCGCCGGCCGTTGGGTTCCCGTGATATGCTCGCCATGCGTCACCCGCCTTTCGCTTTGTGGGGCTTGTCAGCCACGATTCGCAGCCCAAGATATTCGCCCAGTATGTCGAGGTTTCTTTCCGACAAACAACGCTCACCGTGTACGAATCGGCATAGCGTGGTTTCGTCCACTCCCGATTCCTTGGATAGCTGGTATCGGCTCATACCGCAGTTCTCAACAATCCGCCGCAACTGGTCAGTAAACGTGAGGGCTTTTGCTGTCATCGCCATGATTCTACACCTTACTTGCGATATTGTCAACCATCCCTGCCGGTCCCGCAAACCGTTGCACACTTTCGCAGTTCCGGCTTGCCCAGTTTCCCGCCCCAGCAAAGCCCCGTAGCTGCCCCTGGGTGGGCCGGCTGTCCCCGAGGTCCAAAGCATCAACCGGGAAGGCAGCCGACCCGCCGGGCCAATCCTGGGAGGCCGGCTGCCGGGGTTCGGCACGGTTAGAATGGGATTCCGTCATCATCAATCTGCGTGGGGGGTGAGGTGGAAACTTCCCGCGCGGTTTCCACTAACACGTCATCACCTTGTTTCTGGATTTTGCTCATAAGAAACTTCAGTAGCCGTAGGGCCGTTTTTTTGGAGACACCTTCTGCGATTAGCACCGACACCGCCGGAAGCTCGCCGGGGGCCAAGTCCCAAAACCAGGAATCTTCGGTTTCGATTTCTCCGCCGCCTTGTTGCCAGGCCCAATGGCCCCAGGACTTGCGCGGTTGGCGAGTCGGTTCCGAATACTGACTCAGCAACTCACGCCTGAGGGCCTCACTGCCACGTCGCCGCAACTCAGAATCGCCGTCCATCTTCAGCAACATCGCTCGTTCTCCTTTGAAGAAGTGTTAGAAAACGCCACTATTGTCTTGTCCGCAGCCGGCGCCGCCCGTTCTGCTGATTTCAGCGCTTTTCTCGAGGGTATCGCTTTCACAGCGCCCGCACCGTTCCCGCCCGAGTAGGTCTTGCCAGCTTTCGAGTGAACCGCACACCGGACAGCCGGCGCCGGGTTCTGGCTGGGCGTCAAAGTCACACCGCGCCCACCAGCGGTCAGACTCGGGCAGGCCGGGCGACTCCCACCCCATGCGCCCGCTGCCATCCGGCCGGCACACCCAATCGGCAAACCGACCACCATCATCGGGGCTGGACACCGGAACCGCTGCCACCGCGGGCGCCGTCACCGGCGCTACGACAGGGCCGACGCCGAACAGACTTCCAAGTAGGTCGCTTACGTCAAAGCCCATCGTTTTTGTCTCCTACACCTACCCCCGGGCATCGTCCCTACCGTCCCAACCGTCCCACTCGGGGCGGAATCCCGCTGTTTCTTGGGACGATCCGCCCGCCTACCGTCCCACGAAAACGCCCTGTATTCCTCGGGAAAACGGGCATCTTGGGACGGTAGGGACTATTGGGACGGTAAACCGGGGGCTGTCGGGGTGTCGTTTTCATCGCTTGAAATATCCAGGTCGATACAGTAGCTCTCTTGAATCCGCCGCAGCACCTCGGGCGTCACGTCCCGAAACTCTCTCCGGCTACCAGTCTTGCGGGGCGTCGGGATGCCGTAGCTTTTCAGCCGGGCCGTCACCGTCCGGGGATGCCAGTTCTTGAACACCGCCGGCTCGGCTTGCGCTGCCTTGCCGAGAATATCGTGGGGCGTCGGTCGCTCACCAATCCGCACCGATTCCGCTAAGACGCCGCAACAGCGATTCGTCGGCGTCGGGGACCGCCTCATCCTTGCCGCGGTCGATTACTGTCAGGGCGTGTTCTTGCAGCAGCTTCAACAGCCCTTGGGCACCATGCGATTCAATCCACCCCGCCACAGCCAAGAGGGGTTGCCACAACTCGTAATCCCGCCCGCTCATCGTTGGGCATACGTCGGCTCGGCTTGGCAGTTCCAACCACGTCGGGCCGTGTTCCATCGCCAGCGCGTGTAACTCATCGCGAGCCGTTGCCAGCCGGCCGGGTCGGCGTCGATTCGTCGCCGCGGTTTCTCCGAACCGGGTGGGCTTCGGAACATCGTCACAGGGATACACCGGCTCGCCAGCGCCGGGGGCAGCCCGGCGATACATGCCAGGGCCTTGGCGCCGAAACACGTCGAAAGATACCGTCTTGAATCCGTTGTCGCCCACGGGTTCAAGTCGCGTTGCTGTGCCGCCCTTCTTGTACCCAGCGAGTAGCATTGCAAGGATTTCCGCTGTCGCCGGGTCTTGCGTGTTCCGCAGCCGCTCGGCTTCGTCCAACAGCGGGGGCCCCCTTGAGAATGGAGAGTTCGGAACAGCGGGGGCCGGTCATGCTTGACGACGATAACGGCCGGAAAACCAACCGCGATAGCACCTCGAACAGCCGGGACTTGCCAGACCCGAGGGGACCGCCGATGTAGAAATACGACGGCGTCCCACGCCGAGTAACTGTACGTCAGCATCGCCCAGCAAACCGCCGTCGCCGTCACACCGGCCGCATGGGCCGCCGGCAGGTCGATGAAGTGCGGAAACATCTCCGCCATCGCCTTGAACAGTTCCGCTGGGTCCGCGCCGGCGCACCCGTCCAGCCATCGCCGCCGGGCCGCCGTGCTCCAGCCGGATTTCGTGTTGGGCGTCGGTTCGCTCGGGCTGGGGTGAAGCCACAGCCGCCGACTGTCGGGCAGGTCCAGGGCCGGGGCCATCGGTCGCCACTCCCTCTTGCCATCCACCCACCGCAAGTACAGCAACCATCGG
>CAWKME010000061.1:0-13418 GCA_963850645.1 uncultured Actinomycetota bacterium
CGCCGCGGATTTCTCGCAGCAGTTTCGCGCTCGGCGAGCCAAAGTTAGAGCGTGACCTCGTTGAGCTTGCCGGTTGCAACGTCGAAGATGAAGCCACGCAACGATTCGTGCTTGGTGACGAATGGACTGTTGTCGATACGGCGCAACGACTGCCGAACGTCCTCGGCGAGATCGGGGAAGGCCTCGGCCGCCCACGGCGGTTTGACCCCGGTCTCCTCCTGGATCGCGTGCTTGAAGTCGTCGTCGTTGAAGGTGAGCATTCCGCAGTCGGTGTGGTGAATCAGGATGATCTCCTTGGTTCCCAGCAACCGCTGGCTGATGGCCAACGAGCGGATCGCATCGTCGGTGACCACCCCGCCGGCGTTTCTGATGACGTGCGCTTCGCCCTCGTTGATTCCGAGCACGCGGTAGACGTCCAACCGGGCGTCCATGCACGCCACGACTGCCACATGTTTGCTCGGCGGCAGCGGCAGCGGACCCTTGAAGGAGCTTGCATACTCGGCATTGTGGGCTAAGTAGTCGTCGGTGACCGTCACGCCAATCTCCTTGTGTCGCAGTGTCGTTTGCTGCACGCCCGACCCAAGTGGCCGATTCTAACCGTCGGCACACGGAATTTCACCGGTCCGGATCAGCCCGATCAGAACGGTCCGGCTGGTGGCCGAGCGGGGCCGCGGCCGCCTGCGGTGCCGTCTAGCTGCGCCTTTGGGCCGCGCCCGCGCCGTAGCCGATGACATCTTTTACCCTGGCCCCATGCGAGACAGGCAGGGCCGGCGGACATGATCCGATTCCTGCTACGCCGCTTGCTCAACTACATCGTGCTGCTGGTGGTGGCCTCGTTCTTGGCCTTCTGGCTGGCCTCGGTGGCGTTTCATCCGCTGGACAGTTTCATCGAGCGCCACCCACAGCCGCCGGCCGAGGCGATCCACGCCAAAGCCGTCGAGCTCGGCTTGGACAAACCCATACCGATCCGATACGCGGAATGGGCCGGCGGCGTGGTGCAGGGCGACTTCGGCACCACGGTGACCGGCCACCCCGTTGCTCAGGAGTTGTGGTCCCGAGTCGGGGTCAGTGTTCGGCTGGTGGTGATCGGTTCACTGGTGGGCACCGTGGCCGGCGTGGTCCTGGGGGCCTGGGGAGCGGTCCGTCAGTATCGGCTGAGCGACCGCGTGATCACCGTGCTGTCGCTGATCGTTCTGAGCATCCCGTCCTTCGTGCTGGCCGGGCTACTCATCCTGGCCGCGCTGCGGCTCAACAACCTGGCCGGGGTCCGGTTCTTCGCATACACCGGGGAAACCTCGCCGATCCCGCCCGGCGGAATCTGGGACCAATTCGTCGACCGCATTCGGCACATCGTGCTGCCGACACTCACCCTGGCCCTGGGCGCGGCCGCGAGCTTCAGCCGATACCAGCGCAACGCGATGCTCGACGTGCTCGGCGAAGACTTCATCCGGACCGCGCGGGCCAAGGGCCTGACCCGTCGGCGGGCGCTGTTCAAGCACGGCCTGCGGACCGCGCTCATTCCGCTGGCCACATTGTTCGCCTACGGCGTCAGCGGTCTTGTCGTCGGCGCGGTGTTCGTCGAAAAGATCTTCGGCTGGCACGGCATGGGCGAGTGGGTGGTGCAGGCCATCTCGAGTCAGGACACGCACGTCGTCGCGACGATCACGTTGTTCACCGGTGCGGCACTGCTCTTCGCCGGGCTGTTGTCCGACATCATTTACGCGGCGTTGGACCCGAGGGTGCGGGTGTCGTGACCCGCCCCGCCGACGACGCGCTGATGACGCAAGAGACCACCACCGACACCACCCCACTGCGGGTGGGCATCAAGCCGGCCACCTTCACGTCGCGCCGAAGCCTGGTGATACGTCGCTTCCTCCGCAACAGACCCGCCGTGGTGGCGCTGGCTCTGCTGGTGGTGCTGTTCGTCGGCTGCTACGGGCTACCGCCGCTACTCCCCTACGACTACAACGCGCTCGACTACCACGGGCTGCTGCAGCCACCATCGCTCAGACACTGGTTCGGCACCAACGCGCTCGGCCAAGATCTGTTGGCCCGAACACTGCGCGGCATGCAGAAGTCGATGCTGATCGGTTTCTGTGTGGCGCTGATATCCACCAGCATCGCCGCCACGGTCGGATCGGTTGCCGGTTACTTCGGCGGCTGGCGCGACCGGGCGCTGATGTGGCTGGTCGACCTGCTGCTGGTGGTGCCAGGCTTCCTGATCATCGCGATCATCACTCCCCGCATCAAGAATTCGAGTAGCGTGCTGTGGCTCATCGTGCTGCTCGCAATCTTCGGGTGGATGGTCAGCTCACGGATGGTGCGGGGCTTGACGATGAGCCTGCGAGAACGCGAATTCGTCCGTGCAGCAAGGTTTATGGGCGTGCCAAGCCACCGCGTGATTCTGCGTCACATCCTGCCCAACGTCGCCTCGATCCTCATCATCGACGCGACCCTCAACGTCGGGTTTGCGGTCCTGGCCGAAACCGGGCTGAGCTTCCTGGGTTTCGGCGTCCAACCACCCGATGTGTCGCTGGGCACGCTGATCGCCGACGGCACCCCGTCGACCACCACGTTTCCCTGGGTATTCCTGTTCCCGGCCGGAGCGCTGGTGCTGATCGTGTTGTGCGCCAACCTCACCGGAGACGGCCTGCGGGACGCATTGGATCCGGGCAGCCGATCGTCACGTCGCAAAAGGCGGCGTCGAAAGTGACGGCCCTGCTCGAGGTGACGGATCTCAACGTCACCTTCGACACCGGCGACGTGCGCGTGTCCGCGGTGCGCGGCACGACTTACCGCATCGACCCCGGCGAGGTGGTCGCGATCGTCGGTGAATCCGGTTCGGGCAAAACGACTGCCGCGATGGCGGTCGTCGGGTTACTGCCCGAACACACTGACGTGTCGGGATCGGTACGGCTGCACGGCGAAGAGTTGCTCGGGCTCTCCGACCAGGCGATGTCGCGGATTCGGGGCAAGTCGATCGGCACCGTGTTTCAAGACCCGATGTCTGCGCTGACGCCCGTCTACACCATCGGCGACCAGATTGCCGAAGCCATCAAGGTGCACAACCGCGAGATCAGTCGAGCGGGCGCCCGCAAGCGCGCCGTCGAGCTGCTCGAGCTGGTCGGGATCGTGCAACCGGAAACCCGGGCCAGGGCTTTCCCGCACGAACTGTCCGGCGGGGAGCGTCAGCGGGTGGTGATCGCGATCGCGATCGCGAACGATCCGGACCTGCTGATCTGCGACGAACCCACCACCGCGCTGGACGTCACCGTGCAGGCGCAAATCCTCGACGTGCTGCGGACTGCGCGCGACGTCACCGGCGCCGGCGTGCTGATCATCACCCACGACCTGGGCGTGGTGTCGGAGTTCGCCGACCGGGCGCTGGTGATGTACGCCGGGCGTCCGGTCGAGATCGCGGCAGTCGACGAGCTTTACCGTGATCGCCGGATGCCGTACACGGTCGGGCTGCTGGGTTCGGTGCCGCGACTGGATTCCCCGCAGGGCACCCGGCTGGTTCCGATCCCGGGTTCTCCACCGACGATGACGTCGCTGCCCGATGCCTGCCAGTTCGCCCCCCGGTGTCCGTTGGCGATTCGCGAATGTCGTTCGGCAGAACCCGATCTCGTCACCATTCGGGACGATCACTGGGCGGCATGCATCCGCACCGGCGACGTCGCGGGGCGCAGCGCGGCCGAAATCTATCACGTGTCAACGCAACCCGTTGCGGTCGAGAATGCCGTCACCGATCGGCCGGTGGTCCTGCAAGTCACCGACCTTGCCAAGACCTACCCGCTGACCAAGGGCGTGGTTTTGCGCAGACGGGTGGGCGAGGTACGTGCCGTCGACGGGATCAGCTTCACCCTGGAGCAGGGCCGAACTCTGGGCATCGTCGGCGAATCGGGTTCGGGGAAATCGACGACGTTGAGCCAGATTCTCGAGCTCGCCGCGCCGCAGGCCGGTGCCATCGAGATTCTCGGCGCCGACGTCGCAGCCCTGGACGCCGCCGCCCGTCGTAAGCTGCGAACCGAACTGCAGGTGGTGTTTCAGGACCCGGTGGCCTCACTGGACCCTCGGCTCCCGGTATTCGATGTCATCGCTGAACCGTTGGTCACCAACGGGTTCGACAGACGTCGATGCGAGGAACGGGTTGCCGAGCTGCTGGGAATCGTCGGGCTGGACCACGGCGACGCCAGCCGCTATCCCGCCGAGTTTTCCGGCGGGCAGAAGCAGCGGATCGGTATCGCGCGGGCGCTGGCACTGCAGCCGAAAATCCTTGCGCTCGACGAGCCGGTGTCGGCGCTCGACGTATCGATTCAGGCTGGCATCATCAACCTGTTGCTGGACCTGCAGAAGCGATTCGGGCTGTCCTATCTGTTTGTGTCGCACGATCTTTCGGTGGTCAAACTCCTGGCTCATCACGTGGCGGTGATGTACCGGGGAAAGATTGTGGAGCAGGGCGATGGCGACCAGGTGTTCAGCGACCCGCAACACGACTACACCCGGCGGCTGTTGGCCGCGGTCCCGCGAGCGCATCCGGATGTCGCCGGTGGTTAGCATCGTGCCGATGATCCGCAGGCTTGCGCTGCTGGTGACTGTGATGATGTGTGTGATCGTCACGGGCTGCTCGGACGGCTACAAGGACGTGGTCGGCCGGCGCGCGGTGCGAGTCGGCACCAGCAGCGACATCAACCCGCGCGACCCGGCGACGCTGCGCGACGGCGGCGACCTGCGGCTCGCGATCAGCTCGTTTCCACCCAACTTCAACGAAATGAACATCGACGGCAACACCGCCGACATCGCTTCGATCGTCTCGCCGACACTGCCGGGCGCGTTCATCACCCAAGCCGACGGGTCGCTGAAACTCAACACCGACTACTTCACCGGTGCCGAGCTGACCGGTGCGAGCCCGCAGGTCGTCACGTTGACGATCAATCCGAAAGCGGTGTGGAGTGACGGCACTCCGATCACGTGGGAGGACCTCAAGTCCGAGGTCGATGCGTGCAGCGGGCGCGACAAGCGCTACCTGATCGCCAGCAGAGCCGGGTTCGAGCGGGTCAAGTCGGTGACCCGAGGCGTGGATGATCGGCAGGCGGTGGTCACCTTCGCCCAGCCCTACGCGGAGTGGCGCGGGATGTTCGCCGGCGGCATGCAGCCCCGCAGCATGACGGAGAACCCGGACGTCTTCAACAAGGGCCAGCTCGACGCCCCCGGGCCGTCGGCCGGACCGTTCATCGTGTCCAGGATCAACCGCAGCGCGCAGCGGATTGTGCTGACCCGCAACCCCCGCTGGTGGGGCCGCAAGCCGCGGCTGAACTCCATCACCTTCCTGGTGCTCGACTCCTCCGCGGTCATTCCCGCCCTGCAGAACAATGCGATCGATGCGGCCGGCGTGAGCACGCTCGACGATATGGTCACCGCCGAGCGCACCCCGGGCGTGGTGATCCGCAGCGCGCCGGCACCGACCTGGTATCACTTCACCTTCAACGGCGCATCGGGATCCATTCTGTCCGACGAGAAGCTGCGGCTGGCGATCAGCAAAGGCATCGACCGGCAGGCGATTGTCAATGTCGTTCAGCACGGTCTGACCGAGCATCCGACGCCGCTGGACAATCACGTGTACGTCGTCGGCCAGCTGGGCTACCGAGACAACAGTGCGCCCGCCGCTTACAACCCGGACCAGGCCCGCAGAGACTTGGATGCGGCGGGCTGGAAACTCAACGGGGCGGTGCGGGAGAAGAACGGTAAGCAGCTTGTCGTCCGCGATGTGCTGTACGACTCGCCGGCCGCCCGGCAGATCGCACTGGTTGCCCAACAAAACCTGGCGCAGATCGGTGTCAAGCTGGTGCTCGACGTCAAAGCGGGCAACGGGTTCTTCAACCAGTACGTGAGCGTCGGCGACTTCGACATGGTGCAGTTCGGTTGGGTGGGTAACGCTTTCCCGCTGTCCGCGCTGCCGCAGATCTACACCTCAGACGGCGAGGGCAACTTCGGCAAGATCGGTAATGCCAGCATTGACGCCAAGATCGATCAGACGCTGTCGGAACTGGACGAGAACGCGGCGCGCGAGCTTGCCAACCAGGTCGATGTGATGATCTGGCGGGAAGGGTTCAACCTGCCGCTGTTCCAATCGCCCGGCGACATAGCGGTACGCACCAGCCTGGCCAACTTCGGCGCACCCGGGCTGGCCGACGTGGATTACACCGCGATCGGATTCATGCGCTGAGAAGACCGGCGAAGCGTCGTCAAGCGCACAAGTCGATACGTTGTGCGCCCTTGACGCCGTCGTATCGAGCTGGCGTGCAGGTCAATACGATGACCTGCCCACGCTCACCCAAGGTGTCGAACACCTCAGCCATCTTGGCCAACCGTTCCGGGTCGGTGAAGCCCAGTGCGTCATCGATCAGGATCGGGACCGCGTCCTCTTTGGCGACCAGCGCTGCCCCGGCCAGCCGCGCCAGGATGCCGAGTTGCTCCTTGGCTCCGCCCGAAAGTGATTCGTACGGGCACCGTGCAACCGTCGAGAGTGCGGTTGAGGATGCACAGGTCGGTGTCGATGTCGACTTCGAAACTGGGGCCGAAAACCGGACGGCCGAGTCGCTGCAATTCGGCGCGGAACGGCTCGACGTAACGCAGCCGTGTGGTGTCGCGATGGCGGACCATCACCGATCGCAGCAACTCGACGGCGCGGGCCCGGCTACCAATCCGGGCATGCTCGCTTCGGGCGTGCTCATACCTGATCTCGGCAGCGTCGAGCTTGCCCTTGCGGCCTTCGGTGCCGAAAAGCGCTAACTCGACGCTGATCTCGTGCAGCGTGCGGTCGATCACGTCTTGACGGGTTTTCAACGCCGTCCGCCGCTGTACTGGCGTCAGCCAGTTCAGCGACCACGGTTTCAGGTGCCGCGGCGGCCAGTTGTTCGCTCAGTTCGGCGACACGGCCGTCAGCGGTTTTGAGCCGCTTGCAGGTCTGCGTCGGCGTTGGCTTCGAGTGTTTCGTCGGAGATGGTTGCGCGCTGCAGGATCAACCGGTCAGCGACCCCCGCCAGCTCGGCGCGCTGGGCAGCCAGTTTATCGTTTGAAAGAGTTGCCCGCGTAGATATCTCGCTGAATTTCGCCGCCGCCAGGGCCGCGACTTTGCGGTGCGTCTCGCAGGTCTGCGCCCGCTTTGACCCGGGCGGCCTCGGCCTCGTCGAGTTCGGCGCGGGCGGTGGTGGCGTCCATCGCAATGTCGTCGTCAGCGGGGCTGGGCGCGCAGCTCAGCCAGCCTGGACCGCAACTGCTCGACGTCGTCGTCACCGCATAATCCGACCAGCGTCGCGGTCAACTGGTCGCGGCTGTTCAGCAGTTCGTGACGCCGCTGATCGGTACGCCGCGCCGCTGCCACGTCGCCGACCTGCGCTGCCGTCAGTGTTGCGGCCAGATCCTGTTGAGCTGCCGCATATTCGGCCTGAATGTCGAGTGCCGTGGCACCCGGAGTGAACCGCGCGGTCAGCACACCGGGAACGTCGACCTCGGTTGTGCCGCCCGCAGTGGTTGACCAGCTCTGGCCCGCCGGCAGCGACACCCGCTCGTCACCGATGACGAGTTCGATATCGGTGGCCGCGACGAATTCCACTGTCGCCGACACCAACGCGAGTTGGCCCTCGGCCCGTTCGACGGCTGCTGCGGCCTGCTCAATCTGCTGAAAAAGACTGTCGGTCAAGGCAATTGTTGACAGCTCGTCGCAGGTCAGCTCCCGGTCACGTTGTGTCGCATCGATCTTGCCGAGCCGGGCTGTCAACCGGTCAGCCTCGTCACGGCGGGCCAGTTCGTCGACGATGCGGCGGGCCGTCTTGGTTCGCTGCTCAGCGGCGTCAAGCAGCTGGTTGGCCTGCTCGACCACGGCATCGGCCGCGACGGTGACTTCTTGTGCCGTCGCCTGCGCTTCGGCCGCTTCACCGGCTTGGGCTTCCAAGGCCGTGACCGTGGCTGCGCGCGTGTCGGTTTCGGCCCGCAGCCGTAGCCGTTCGGCGTGTGCGCCTTGCGATGACGTGCTGGTCGCGGTCGCGGCGGCCGCGATCAGCTCGGCTTCGCGTACCTGTTCGGTGAGCTGGGCGACCTTGTCGGCAGCGGCTTGGGCAGCGATCTGCCTAACCGCGGCCGCCTGCTGAAGCGGTGATAATCCGGCCAGCTCAGCGGTGAGTTCGGCGTGCCGGCCCACCCGGTCGTCGACCTCGGCAACGGCCGCGGCGCATTGTTGCACCTCTTGCTCGGCGTCGCGCAGCGCGCGGATGGCCTCGGACCATTCACCGGTGACACGACCGGTCGGGGTGAAGTAGCGGCCGTACTCGGCGTCGATCCGCTCGATCAGCAGCGGCTCGGTGCCTGACAGCGCGGCGCTGTCCCCCGCCGCGACATCGAGGGCGCGGGTCAGCGCGTCGCAACCCGACAGATCCACCGCCGCCGTCGCCGCCGACTGCAACACGCGTTGGGCATGCCAGAGCTCGGTGTCGACGGTCTCGGCCAGCATGGCCTGTACCCGGTCGTGCGCCTCGTCGCCGCTGTGCTGTTCGCGGCGTGGCTCCAGCACGGTCAGCTGCGTCTCACACTTTTTGTGGAAGCGCTTGCGATAGACGAAACGATAAGGGCCGGTGCTGATCTCGGCGGTGACTTCCGAACCGACGTCGGCGTTGGTCGGCTTGACCTGCTTGACTTCCTTCTTCGTCGAACGGTCTTTGGATTCCAGCAGCAGGTCCAGCGCCTCGATCATCGACGACTTGCCGATCTCGTTGGCGCCGGAGACCACGACCACACCGTGGTCGGGGAATTCAATCTCGCGGTGGTCGATGCCGCGGTAGTTCTCCAGGACCAGCCGATGCAACTTCATGCCGCACCTCGACGCTGGCCGCGTCTGTCGGTTAGCCGCAGCAGCAGCGCCAAAGCTGCCTGCGCGTCGCCCGCGGCTTCGGAGTCCCCGGTGCGTGCCGTCTCGACCAGTTCCTGGACCGCCGCCGCAGCGAAGCCGCCGATGCCAAGGTCGGTGAACTCGCCGTCGGCCGGTATGACCGCCAGGTCGCTGTGGCTGTCCCACACCCGCAGCGACGCGAACAGCCGCGAATATTTGTCCAGGCACGCGTCCAGCTCAGCGCGGTCGGTGATCGTCAACGAACCAATCAAGGCCAGCCGCAACACCGTTCGATCCTTGTCGGGCATCAGATCCAGGTTCAGATCCAAGTCGGCGATATCGCGGCTGTTGTCCACCTGGCGGCGCAGGGTGACAAATCGCCAGCGACCGACTTTTCGGGCGTCGACGTTGACCGGGCGCCGCGGATCGGTTTCGTCGATCTCGACGACCAGGACATGGCCGGGATCGGGTTCGACGTCGTCGTAATTGGTGACTTCGGGTGAGCCGGAGTACCACACCCGACCGCTGCTGCCGACGTCGGTCACCGAATGCTTGTCGCCCAGCGCCACATAATGCACCGCGCCGCGGGCCAACGCGTCATGCAGGCCGGCCAGCCGGATCAGCGACGGCTTTGTGGGATCAGGGTCGAGCACGTCGATGCCGCCGTGGGCGACGAGCACCCGGGTGACCCCGTCGGCCGGCAAGCCGTCCAGCACGTCGGCAACCAGGTCGGTCGTCGGCGCTTTGGATCGCCATGGTGCAGCGACGATCTGCAGGCCGGGCCGCACCTCGTGAATGCCGGGCCGATCGAGCACCATCAAGTTGGCCGGGCATTCCGCGCGAAACTGCTGACTGGTGTACACGGATGACGCGTCCAGCGGGTCGTGGTTGCCGGGTAGCAGGTAAACCGGAATCTCGATGGCGCGCATCGCTTCCAGCGACTGGCTGATCACCTGCGGCACCAGCTGGTTGTGTTCGAAGACATCACCGGCCACCACGACGAACTCAGCGCCCGCGTCGGCTGCCAGTGCGCCCAGCGCGGTCACGGCGTCACGACGGGCCGCCGAATATCGCGGCTGAGCTTCGCCCGCGAGGAAGTGACGGGTCATGCCGAGTTGCCAGTCGGCGGTATGCACGAATCGCATTGCGATCCCGTCCCTTCTGCTTCATGTCCGGCCGGTCTGTGACCGGGCATCGCGAGTGTAGAACTGGGCACCGACAAGTCCCGGGACCTCGATCGGCAGGTCTGGGATCGGTCATCAGTTGACCGGCACGCTTCGCCTCATCGGCAGGCAGCAGTCACATCTGCCACATCAATCCCGCAGGGAGTCGGCACGCCGTGCCCGCCTCTGAGCGAAAAGCGCTGCCGGTAACCTCGATCGAATGAGCGAGCAGAGGCGCACCCTGGTGCTGCTGCGGCATGCGAAGTCGGCGTATCCCGAGGGGGTGGCAGACCACGACCGCCCACTTGCACCCCGCGGACGGCGAGAAGCCGGGATGGCCGGTGACTGGTTGCGGGCCAACCTGCCGGCCATTGACGCGGTGCTGTGCTCGACAGCCACCCGGGCCCGGGAAACCTTGGCGCACATCGTGATCGATGCACCGGTTAGCTACGTCGACCGGCTCTATGACGCCGTGCCCGGAACAGTGATCGATGAGATCAATCACGTCGGCGACGACGTCGCCGTCCTGCTCGTCGTCGCACACGAGCCGACGATGACCCAAGTGGCATTGGGCTTGGCCGGGACCGATAACTTCGAACACCGTTGCTGCCGAGAGCATTTCGGCGAAGTTTCCGACTTCGGCGATGGCGGTGCTACGACTCAGCCGCAGCTGGAAAGACCTCGAACTCGGTTCGGCCGAGCTCGAGGTCTTTCACGTGCCGCGTTAAGTGGAGTCGCCTACTTCTTGCAGATCTCGACCGTCGATTTGATCTTGTCGTCGAGGGCTTGCCGCAACTCATCCTGAGTGAAGTCCGCCGCGCCGGCAAGATAGCCGATGGCAAGCTCTTCGAGATTGGAGGCCATCGCGTTGACCGATTTCGCCAGGTCGGCCGGCGTCGCAGGTTCTTGGCTCACGCGGTCTTTCAGGAAGGCGCCGCCGCCGTAAAACGCTAGCCGCGCGGCCGTCGCCACCGAAAGCGCGCCGATCGGCCCGCCGTTCTCCGGGTTCTTCAGGCGAGAATTCCTGACCACCGCTCGATCGACAACCATGAACGTCTCGCAGATGTGCTTTTTCGCGTCTTTGGTTTGTTGGTCGCTGTACGTAGGTGCCGACGAGGCGCTCTTGTGCGGGTAAAACCATCCCCCGATGGCGACACCTGCGGCGATCACCGCAATCAGCAAGGCCGCCAACGAGGCCCACTTCGACAACTTCGACGCACGTTGGCCAGGAGAAGACTCTTTGGCATGGGACACCGGCGTAGACTCGGTGACCTGCTCGGTGGCGTCGGACTCGGACGAAGGTTCAGCGGAAGATTCAGTTATCTCCGCTGCGGTGGTTGACTCTGTTGGAGGCGTCTCAGACATTGGTCGATGGTAGCGTCCCCTCCTCGTAGCTGGTAGCTGTTTGAGTGTCAAAAAATAACTCTCTCAATCGTTTTGCTGAACATTCCGCGTCGCGCAGGAAACGCCCAGCGCACCGCTGTGTTTTGCGATCCCAGTTGGCGATTGCCGGCCAGCACTCCGGCCCGGCAATGAACGGCAATGAACGGCCTTGTGGCGTGGCGTACGCCGGTGAACTGCGCACCGCGGGCGCCGAAAAATCGGCGGATCATCAGTCAAATAAACAACTTTGGGGCTCGTGCTTTGGCCCTGAATTCTCCAACCGACGAGCGTGACCGCCTAAGCCACCCGCGCCGCCCGATCAGGACTGCCCCGCCGCCAAATGGCGGCCGAAAGGGGTGCCGCCGGCAAAGTCACTCGCCACAAATATGAGCTTGTCAAAGCCCTATCGACCGCCGGACAGGAAACTGCCGCCTTAGGAGTTCGTCGAGAGAGTGAGCTCCATCAGCTTGATGGCCTGCGCACACGCGTCGATACCGGGCGCTTGCGGGTTGACCCACCACCCGACCACGCCCGCAGCGTCGCTGGCGACACCACACGAGCCATTCGGGTCATTCGGCCGCATCACGATCGACGCAACACCGGAAATCGAGCGGTTCTCGATCTGATATTTCAGATACTCGGCAACCTTTCGCTCGTTGTCGAGGCTGCCTTGCTCGAACCAGAACCGGGTGATGTCGATCAGCCCGCCCGGGTTGGCCGCCTGCCACCGGCATATCGCGCCCACGAAGGTGCTCTGAATGTCTTGCGGATCGGCGCCCACCGTTTTGGCCAGCACGTCGCTGGTGAGCACCTCGCATTCCTTTTGCAGGTTCGGGTACTGCTGCTCGGAATTGTTGTTGCGTGGTTCGTCGCCCACGCCGGCTTTTTCCGCAGTGCCGGACACCGACTTCGTGCAGCCGGTCAAGACCGATAGCGCCGCGGCCACCACGGCCACACCGACCAACACGCGATGACGCACGGTGGCACTCACTTCGAATTCGCAATCGACTGGCGTGCAAGTTCTTTGGCGACGTTGCAGGCATCGGGGAAGGGCTTCTGGCTGAAGTTCACCGACCATTCGATGAAGTCGTCGCCGAACTGGATTCCGACCTCGCACAGCGAGTCACCCAACGCCGGATCGTTACCGACGGCCACGAAGCCGCTATGGCCGTTGATGTTGATGTCCTCCACGCTCGACCGCGACAACTCCTCGGTCTTACGTTCGCGGCCGATCGGGCTGCCCCGGTACCAGGAGAAGGAGAAATGCGGGCCGAGGATACCGCCGCCGGCCAGCCACTGGCAGCCCACGGAATTCTTGGCGGTGTTGACCAGCCCGTTGATCTGGGTCAGCTTGGTCACCGTCTCGTCGCTGATGCCACCGCACTGCGGGAAGAACGGACCATGATGCCCCTGCCCGGACGCCGGCCCGGATGACTCGGTCGACTGCGAATTATTGGAGCCGGAATGGGAGCAGGCGGCCACCACGGGAGTCAAAGTCGCTGCCGCCAGGGCCAGCGCCGCCACGTTACGCCACACGGCTACGCGAACCTTCTGCTGATCACAGGATGCACTGTAGCGGCAGCGCCCCGGAGCAACCATCGCACACGCGGTGACCTGTACTTTCTTATCCACCAGTGCGCCTCGTGGCTGCGCGAACCGAGCGGTGATCGTCGCGACTCGGCATCCGGCGATGTGCAACAGTTACCACATGCTCTTGGCACTGCTGCGGCAGTACGTCCGGCCGTATCGACGGCTGGTCGCGGCGGTGATGACGCTGCAGTTGGTGAGCACCATGGCTTCGTTGTACCTGCCGACGGTCAACGCGACGATCATCGACGACGGCATCGCCAAAGGCGACACCGGCACCATCGTCCGACTCGGCGGGGTGATGTTCGCAGTCACCGCGCTGCAGGTGGTGTGCTCGGTCGGCGCGGTCTACTTGGCTCCCGGACCGGGATGGGGTTCGGCCGTGATCTCCGCTCGGCGAT
>CAWKME010000062.1:0-6475 GCA_963850645.1 uncultured Actinomycetota bacterium
GATCCGGCCGCACCCGTACGAGTTCGCGCTCTACTACGACGTTTAGGCCGGCAACGCACGCTGATCTGTTTGCGCCATCTCGTTGCCGATCACCATCGGCGTTGCGGGCGGGTCCAGTACGTGTAGGTCGTGCCGTCCGGCCGGTGATCGTGGCGGTGCAGATCTCCGTCGGGCTCTCGTCGGTGTCGCCCGGGGCGATCACCCATGTCTGGGTGTCAGCGTTGGTGGTCCCTCGCGTTGTCCTCCGCAACCTGCGCCGCGAATAACGCGCTGGAGAGGTTGTTGAACAACCGGACAGGGTTACGAGTCACGGTGCCTGCCCGGATCGTCAGCGACCAGCATGTCGACCAGTACCGGTCGTTGTACATGGTGAGCGTGGGGTCGCCGTCGTATGCGCCCACGTTGAAAAGGCTAACGATGTAGGTGCGGTTGCCGCTCGCCGCGGAGTACTGCTCGTCGTGGTCCTTGACCCAGTGAAGTCTCATGGGGGTAAGTGGTTCCTCGTGGCGATCTACGGGGCCAACACTTGTGCAACGCCGCCTTGGCAGCGTAAGCCCGGCGAGCACGATCTACTGGAGATCCGCTGAAACCTCCGCTGAACCGCTGCTTACGCCCCGGAGGCCAGCGTCAGTCGAGCGGCCTCCGGCGGGCCGATTCGAACCACGGCCCGTCCGGGCAGCGGTACCATCCGCGCATGTCAGTGCCGGTTGGGACGACCATCGCGGGGTATCGCATCCTGCGACTGCTGGGTTCTGGTGGCATGGCCGAGGTCTATCTTGCTCAGCATCCAAGGTTGCCCCGCCGCGATGCGCTGAAAGTCCTGTCCGAGGCGATAACAGCGGACAGCAACTTCCGGGAGAGGTTTCAGCGCGAAGCCGACCTGGCCGCCGCGTTGTGGCACCCGAACATCGTCGCGGTGCATGATCGCGGCGAGTTCGATGGCCACCTCTGGATCGCGATGGACTACGTCGACGGCACCGACGCCGCGCAGCTGGTCAAAGACCGCTATCCGACCGGGATGCCGGTAGCAGACGTGTGCGACATCGTCACCGCTGTTGCTGCCGCCCTCGACTACGCCCACAGCCAGGGCCTGTTGCACCGCGACGTCAAGCCCGCGAACATCTTGCTCACCCAACCGGAGGACGGCAAGCGGCGGATCCTGTTGGCCGACTTCGGTATTGCGCGGCCACTCGCCGACATCAGTGGGCTTACCGTAACCAATTTCACCGTGGGCACTCTCACCTACGCCGCACCTGAACAGTTGATGGGTGCAGACATCGATGGGCGCGCCGATCAATATGCGTTGGCGGCCACCGCGTTTCACCTTCTCACGGGTGCGCCGCCGTATGAGCATTCCAACCCGGTGGCCGTCATCAGCCGACACCTCACCGCACCATTGCCGAAGCTGAGCGATCGCCGTCCAGAGTTGGCGAACCTCGACGAGGTATTGGCGCGGGCGCTGGCCAAGGACCCCGCCGACCGGTTCGAACAATGCCGTGACTTCGCCGCGGCCCTCACCCAGCGGGCCGACGCGGACACCGAGGCCGCCGCTACTACGGTCGCCACACCGATCATGAAATTCCAGACGCCGAAGCCAAAGCGGCGCAGGCGATCCCGCATTCTCCTCGGATCGCTGTTGGCAGCGGTGTTGGTTGCCGCCATCGGCGTCGTCGGCTACGCGATGCAACCCACGAAGAACACGGCCTCCGCCCCGGCGGCCAACGCCACCTCCGCCCCGGCAGCCGAACCACCACCCCGGCCCGCCGCACTACTCGACGGCGCGTACCGCTTCGACTACGACTATGAGAAGCAAACGATCAACGGCGCCCCGTATGCCGTACACACCTCCGACAACACCGGTTGGTGGGCCTTTCACTCATCGTGCGGATCCACCGGATGCGTTGCCACCGCGACCCAGCTGGACACCAACAACCCGCGAATCGCGCGCACCCCGGCCCAGTCAGCCGAATACCGTTTCGTCGACGGTCACTGGCAATCCGCGCCCTCTCGACGCCAACTTGCCCAGCCGCGCTGCCTTGGAGCAGACGGTCAAGTCGTCGCGGGCGCCAATACCGTCATGCTGACGTGGTCATTGGAGCCACAGCCCGACGGCACGCTTCGAGGCGAAAAGACCGGCACCGCGCTCACCAACGAGTGCGGCCTGCAGGGGCAGGTGGCCGTGGCCCCCGTCGTGGTGACTCGCGCCGGCGACGTGCCGAGCGGCGTCGCTGTCGCCGATCCGGCGACAGTGACTATCGCCCCGTCGACCAGCACCGCAGCCCCACCCGTCGCGGGTCCCGTCCTCGACGGCACCTACCGCCTGGACTTCGATCTGCAGAATCAGACAATCAACGGCACGGTGACCGGCCTGGGCGCCGCCGTGAACGAGTGGTGGGCCTTTCGTTCCGTGTGTACGCCGGCCGGATGCGCGGCCGCAGGAGCAGAGTTGGCCGAATCCAACCAAGAAGAGGGCACCGGAACGACCAGTGTGCTCCATTTCGCCGACGGTCATTGGCAGGGCACGCTTACCCTCCAGGCGCCCATGGATTGCCAAACGACCAACAAGCCGGGCCGCGATGACGAGACCCGCCTTTGGTCATGGGATCCACGGCCCGAAGGCACACTGAAGGGCCTTCAGATCGGCACCATTCTCAGCAACGGGTGTGGCAGTCAGGGAACGGTGTACCGGACGCCGTTTGTTGCGACCCGCACGGGCGACGTGGCGCCGAGCGTCATCGTGGCCGATCCGGCGTTGTTCGTGGCGGCGGCTGCGCCCCCATCGCCGGCGCCCCGTGCAGGTCGATGATCGGCTGAGGCGATCCGCTGCGCGCCTAAACTTTCGGTCATGGATAGCGGTATCGGACTGCTCCAGATCGAAGACTGCCTGGATGCCCACGGCAGCGTCGCATTGCCGCCGGACGCCACACTGATATCCCTGATCGACCGCAACATCGCCAATGTCGGTGACGCGACGGCGTATCGCTACCTGGACTACAGCCGCGCAGCTGATGTGCACGTCGACGAGGTGACCTGGACTCAGTTCGGGGCCAGGCTGAGGGCCATCGGTGCGCGCGTACAGCAAGCCGCAGGTCGCGGCGAGCGGGTTGCCATCCTTGCGCCGCAGGGCATCGATTACGTCGCGGGTTTCTACGCGGCCATCAAGGCGGGCACCATCGCCGTGCCGTTGTTCGCTCCCGAATTGCCCGGGCACGCTGAACGTCTCGATACGGCGCTGCGCGATTCGGAGCCCACGCTCGTCCTCACGACGACAGCGGCCAAAGGGTCGGTCGAGAGCTTCTTGGCCAACCTCCCCCACCGCCGTCGGCCGCAGGTCGATCGTCATCGATCAAATCCCCGACGCTGCGGGAGAGCTCTTCGTCGCCACCGAGCTCGGCATGGACGACATCTCCCACCTGCAGTACACCTCGGGCTCGACACGGCCCCCGGTCGGCGTGGAAGATCACCCACCGAGCGGTCGGCACCAACCTGGTGCAGATGATCCTGTCGATCGACCTGCTGGACCGAAACACCCACGGCGTCAGTTGGTTACCGCTCTACCACGACATGGGTTTGTCGATGATCGGTTTCCCGGCGGTGTACGGCGGGCATTCCACGCTGATGTCGCCGACGGCGTTCGTCCGGCGGCCGCAGCGCTGGATCCAAGCCTTGTCCGCCGGCTCGCGGGAAGGCCGCGTCGTCACCGCCGCACCGAACTTCGCCTACGAGTGGACCGCGCAGCGTGGCCTGCCCGCAGCAGGGCGAGGACATCGACCTGCGCAACGTGGTGATGATCATCGGTTCCGAACCGGTCAGCATCGATGCGATCAGAACGTTCAACAAGGCCTTCGCGCCGTACGGGTTACCGCGCACGGCGTTCAAACCCTCCTACGGCATCGCCGAGGCGACACTGTTCGTCGCGACCATCAATCCCGACGCCGAGGCGACGGTGGTGTACTTCGACCGCGAGCAACTGGGCGCCGGCCATGCGGTGCCCGTCCCGGCGGATTCCCCGAACGCGGTGGCGCAGGTGTCGTGCGGTCAGGTGGCTCGCAGCCAGTGGGCGGTGATCGTCAATCCGGACACCGGCGACGAACTGCCGGACGGTGAGGTCGGCGAGATCTGGTTGCAGGGCAACAACATTGGCCGAGGCTATTGGGGCCTGCCCGACGAGAGCCGCGCGACGTTCGGCGCCGAACTGGCATCGCGGCTCGGCGACGGCAGCCATGCTGAGGGCTCGACCGTCGACCGCACCTGGCTGCGGACCGGCGACCTCGGTGTCTATCTCGACGGCGAGCTTTACGTCACCGGCCGAATCGCGGATCTGGTGACCATCGATGGCCGCAATCACTATCCGCAGGACATCGAGGCCACCGCCGCCGAGGCCTCGCCCGTCGTGCGTCGCGGTTACGTCGCGGCGTTCTCCGTGCCGGCCGGCGACGGCGGCCAGCAGCTGGTGATCGTCGCCGAACGCGCTGCAGGCACCAGCCGCGTCGATCCGCAACCGGCGATCGAGGCGATCAGCGCAAGCGGTCTCGCACCGACACCATCTGGCCGTCGCCGATGTGCGTTTGCTGCCTGCCGGCGCGATCCCCCGCACCACCAGCGGCAAGCTGGCCCGCCGGGCCTGCCGCGCCGCAATATCTCAACGGCACGCTGGGCGTGCACTAGTCACCGTTCTTGACCACGGCGCACCGGCAATGCTAAGCAGGTGCTCAGCATCTCCGGCTATGGAAGGGATCGGATGACTCTGCAGGCGGTATTGGATGACATTCGCAAGCGTCCGGGATCGGGCGATGTCATTCAAGTCATCGATCCCACAACCGAAGAGCCGATAACCGAGTTCACCGACTGTGGACCCGAAGCGGTCGACGAGGCCGCGGCGCGGGCGAAAGCCTCCTTCGAGGCGGGCGTCTGGTCCCAGCTGCCCGGTCGCGAGCGGGCCAAGATCATGTGGCGGATTGCGGATCTGATCGACGAGCACGCCGAGGAGTTCGCCCAGCTCGACTCGCTCAACACCGGCATGCCGCTGATGCAGGCAACGCTGCAGATGTCCACCTGTTCGGAGTTCTTCCGCTACTACGCCGGTTGGTGTTCGAAGATCAACGGCGTCGCGTACGACGTGAAGACCGACGGCATCGCGACGGACGCCTTCGTCGAGCATGCCTCATCCTACCTCCTCAAACTACGGGGTGTCGTGCTGATCTTCCCGTGAAACGGCCCGATCTTCAACGCCAGGCAACGCCCCAGCCACTCGCGCGCCGGCGCTGGCCGCGCTGCTAGCAGCGGAGCCGAGGCGCCGGTGTCGGCATCTATCTGCTCGTCAAACCCGCTTTCATCACTGGTCCGGGCTAGGCGGACATCGAAACAGGCATTTGCCAGAAGACGACGGCGATCTCGGCCATGGACCTGTCCTGGTCACCTCCAGCAGCATACGGCCACACCGCGGGGGCGGCGATCACCGCGCACCCCGACGTCGAGAAGGTCGCCTTCACCGGGTCGACGGAGGTCGGCAAGGAGATCGTGCGGGCGTCGGCCGGCAACCTGAAAAAGGTCACGCTCGAACTCGGCGGCAAGTCGCCGGTGCTGATCTTCGACGACGCCGACATGGACAAGGCCATCCTGATGGCATCACTGGGCATCTTCGTGCATTCCGGCCAGGGCTGCGTGTGCGGATCGCGGATCTTCGCCCAGCGCGGCGTGTACGACCACGTCGTGGATCGAGTCGAAGGCTGGCATTGCCATGATGGGTGCGCAGGGAACGTGTTGCGGCTTACGGCGGCGACGAACAGTCCGGCGGCGTCTCTGTGCAGAGACTCCACCACAGGGCAGAGCGAGAGAGAGAGAGAGAGAGAGAGAGAGAAAGAAAAGCTGATCAACGACAAAGAAGAAGCAACAACAACAAGCAACAACAAGGAGGCAGGCAAGGACGACCGGCTTCGCCCGCATCGTCGCTCATCTCTCAACAACCAAGGCAAGAGCAAGGCAACCATTTCATCAAGAGAAGAAGGTCGCCCGCTAACCGCAGCTCCACCTGGACCGCAAGGGCTACTTCATCACACCCCAGGCGCAGGCCGAGGCGTCACCGAGGCCCAAGGACATACGCACACACTACCGCAGGAAATCTTTACAAACCTTCCCATCTTCTCATACCAAACAACAACAAGGACAACAGAGCCGCCAAAGGCGGTGCTGTGACGGCGGTGGGGGGGGGGGGGGGCGGGCAGGGAAGAAGAAGAAGCAGCGAGCAGCAGGGGCCCCGCCCCACCAGCAGCCCTCGCCGGAACCCTCGCCCCACCCATCTGCCCTGAGGACGCAGATGTCACACACACACAGGCACACCTAACGGGATGCTCAACATTTGCACGCCCATCGATTGTGACTTGCAGTTGGTCTTTGACCACGATTCATCTGTTTTTTTTTTTTTTTTTTTTTTTTCCTGTTGGTGGTGTGTGTGTGTGTGTGGGGGGGGGGGGGG
>CAWKME010000063.1:0-64407 GCA_963850645.1 uncultured Actinomycetota bacterium
AGTCGATCTCCATATAACTGAGTTGCAGCGACGCTGACGGCTCAGGCCACCTTGTTCGGCGGAGACAAGCCAGCCTCCCAAGCAGCCGTCGCTCGTCGACCTTGCTGGAAGACGTCAAGGGGAAGTTGGCCACTAAAACGAATTGATCGGGCAGCATCGTCTCCGGCAGCCGTTCGCTGGCGGCCTGGCGGACGGCGAGAGGGGTGAGCTCGACGTCCGGCACCACGAATGCGACGACCCCCAGATCGCCCTCCAGGTCGAAGGTCGTGCACGCCGCGGATGCGATCCCGTCGAGACCACCGAGCGCCTCGGTGACCTCGACCAGCGACATCCTCACACCATGTCGCTTGATGACGCGGTCCGAACGCCCCACGTACACGTAGTTGCCCCGGTCGTCGCGGAAGACGAGGTCACCAGTGCGGTAGAGAGTGGCTCCTTCGACGACGTCGCCCCGCAGCACAGCCGCGCTCAGCGCCGGGTCGTTCAGATATCCAGCCATGAGCTGCGGTCCGCCGATGTGCAGCTCACCGACTGCTCCGGGACGATCCACCAGCCTTCCGTGCTCGTCAACGAGATGGAACGAGCTCCCGGAATGAGGATGACCGATCGGCACCGGCCCCGCGTCGAGCAACTCGGGCGTCAGTTCCAGATGGGCGACGGCGACGGTCGTCTCGGTCGGGCCATACCGATTCACCACCCGCAGTCCCGGACTGGCGGTCCACACCGCCCTGATATCGGCCGTGGACGGCGCTTCGCCACCCAGTGCCATGACTCGCAGCGGGGTGTCCGCCAACCGCGCCAGACGGCCGCTGGCCCGAAGCAACCGGAGATAGCTGGGAGAGAAGCTGGTCGCCGTGATCCCCTCGCTGATAACAATCGAGAAGAACCTGCGGGGGAACAGCAGGGCTTCCCGGTCGGGGATGACGAGGGGGACGCCGCGCACGAGCGGCGGAAAGATGGCTGAGAAGGACCCGTCAAAGTGCACGGGCGAAACGGCTAAGGCCCGGTCGTCCCCGGTGAGTCCCACGGCGTCGGCGCATGCTTCGACTGCGGTGAAAAAGGCCTCCGGGGCAATCTGCACCCCCTTGGGGATACCGGTCGTCCCCGAGGTGTAAATGATGTAGGAGATGGGGCCCGTTACGGGTGATGGCGTGCACTCATCTGCGACGTTCAACGCCGACAGGTTCAACGCCGCGAGGGACGTCCACGCCGTGCCGACGGGAAGTCCCGACGGCGCCGTTTGACCCGAGCCTGCGGTGATCACCAGAGCGGGCCGGCAGTCAGCCACGATCTGCGCACGGCGAACATCTGGATCGGTGATCGCCAGCGGAACGAACGTGACCCCCGCCCACAGAGAGCCCAGTGCCGCGACCACGAAGTCCACAGAATTGCCGATCAGCAGGGCAACCCGATCCCCGGGCTCGACGCCTTTCTGCAGCAAGCCAGCGGCAACTCTCCCAGCTGCGGCGCGCAACTCGCCCCGGGTCAACGCGCGATCCAGGTCCTTAACAGCGGGCCGATCCGGGGCTCGATTGGCGTGGTCCAACACCGCACCGAGCACACCGTGGTGCGTCACGCCTTCTCGCAGGGTGCCGCCCAAGGCCGGGTCAGCTCGCCCGTTGCCACGGGGCGTCCTAGGCGTGTCGATCCCCTTGCTTTACGAAGCGACTCGGGCATCGACTGTGCGAGCTGCTCCTCCACCGGCGGCACGCGCAGCGATGCGCCAGCGGCCAGGCACGGCCAGCTCTTCCAGACAGCCGCGTCGAAGCGGTCAGGCTCTCCGAGCGTCAAGGGCAGATGGCTGAAATAGCGCAGCCGGGTCTGCCAAATCGACAGTGGCAGCGGTTCTCTGGCTGTGGCCGAGTATCGCCCCTTGGCGCACGCCGGGTGCGCCGGTTCACGGCATGCCACGATTAACTTATCGCGTTAGGCCCAGCTGGAGCCGACGGCGCTGTCGGTGGAGTTCATGTTGTTGCCCGCCGTCTGCACCTTCTGGCCGTGCTGGTTGGCCTGCTCGTAGATGACCTGGAAGTTGCGGCCCAACTGGGTGATGAACTCCTGGCAGGCCACCGAACCCGAGCCGCCCCAGAAGTCACCGGCGGCCAGCACATCGCGCACGATGGACTGGTGCTCGGCTTCCAAGGAAGCGGCCTGGGCGCGGATCAGCGCACCGTGGGCATCCACGTCGCCGAACTGGTAACTAATCGACATTTAAGTTCTCCTAAGATTTTCAGATGGCGGCTAGCTGGACAGGATCTGCTGGGAGGCCTGCTCTTGCTGCTCGTAGTTGTTGGCGTCGCGGATCAGCCCGTCGCGCACACCGTGCAGCATGTTGACGATGTTGCGGAAGGCCTGGTTCATCTGGCCCATGGTGTCGTAGGACGTCATCTGCGCGGTACCACTCCAGCCGGCACCGGCGATGTTTTGGCTCGATGCCCACATCTTGCGGGCCTCGTCCTCCACCGTCTGGGCGTGCATATCGAAACGCCCTGCCATCGACCGCATCTCGTGCGGGTCAGTCATAAAACGTGTCGGCATATCCTTTGCTCCTTACTCGTGCTGATCGGAAACTCACAGTCGCCGTGCCCCAAACGAATTGCAGTCCTTCGTCATTTCTCGGGCGGCGCATGTCCGTTGGTGGGCAGGTACACGATGGCCGGCTGGTAGCCGGGCGGCGCGTGTCCGTTCGTCGAGAACCCGGCGGGCACTGGAAACGCCGTGGCTGGCGCCGTGTACTCCGGCTCCGGCGGGTATCCGGCGGCTGGCGAGCGTGCGACGACGCTGGGGGGCCGCAAGTATTTGGAAGCAACTGCACCGCCTACGCCCGCCGCGGCGGCTATCCCTGCGGCCCGCGGGATTCCGCCCATCATCATCGGTAGACCAGCTGCCATTGGTAGCCCACTTGCCGCGGCCAGATTGGCGCCCGGCAATGGCGTCGCCAACGGCATGCCACCCAGCAACGCCGCCTGGGGTGTCGCGGCCCAGCCCCAGCTCTGCGGCACCGACAGCGCGCCGACTGAGGCTGCTTGCCCCAGTCCCGCTAACCCGCCCAAGCCCGCAAAACCGCCCAGGCCCCCGGCAGCCCCCACGCCCGCGGCGGCCGCCGCACCGCCGACAGCTACAGGGGGGATGAAGGCTGCGGCGACGGGGGTCATTGCTTGAGTGAGTCCGACGTTCATCGGCGTACTGATAAGTGGCCCCATCGCGTCCATCCCCATGAATAGGCCAAAAAACCCCCCGAGATTGACAGGGCTCAAAAAGCAGACTTTCGCAACAAGCCGGACGTCGTGGTCCCAAGCCCTAACGAGCCCGTGCTCGTGGTCGAAGACGAAGTCAGACCAAGGTCGTTCAGGAGGGTGGAAAGCAACGTGGTCAGCGACGTCGACGACGTCGACGACGCGGCGGGCGATGCGAGGTTCTGTAGCGTCGAGGTAATCGTGGAGCTCAGCTGCGATAGCGCCGACTGCACGCCGTTGCCAGTCGCGGTGCCGCTGGCCTGAGTGACTGCGGCGGCCTGGCTGGCCGCGCCGGCCGGGTTAGTTGTCGACGGTGGCGCCGTGAACGGCGTGACACGTGCAGCGGCCGCCGAGCTGCCGGCATAGCCGTACATCGCCGTAGCGTCCTGGGCCCACATTTCGCCGTACTGAGCCTCGTTTGCCGCGATCGCGGGGGTGTTTTGGCCAAAAATGTTCGTCGCGGTGAGCGCCGCCAGTTGAGTGCGGTTGGCCGCTATCTCCGGCAACGGCACCATCGCTGTGAGTGCCACCTGATAAGCGCTCGCCGCCGCCCTGGCTTGAGCGGCCGCCTCTTCGGCCTGCCCGGCGGTAGCGCTCATCCACGCCAGATAGGGCGTCGCCGCGGCCTCCATCGCTGTCGACGATGGGCCTATCCATGCGTCGTCGGTCAACTCCGAGATCACCGATCCGTACGAGGCTGCCGCGGACTGCATCTCGGCGGCCAACCCGTTCCAGGCCGTGGCCGCGGCCAGCATCGGCCCCGACCCGGGCCCCGCATACATCCGCGCGGAGTTGATTTCTGGTGGTAAGGCCCCGAAATCCATCGCTGAACCTTCGGCTGCCTAGAGCGCCGCGGCCGCATTGGCGGCCTCGCAGGCCGCATACGATCCGGCGCTGATACCCAGCGTGTTCACGAACATCTCGTGAATCGCCGCGGCTTGGGCGCTCACCGCCTGATACATCTGGGCGTGCGCGGCGAACTGCGCCGCAGTCAGCGCCGACACCTCATCGGCAGCGGCGGGGACTACCCCGGTGGTGGGAGCCGCGGCGGCCGCACTCCCGGCCGCCATTTCAGCACCGATGCCCTGCAAGTCGCCGGCCGCCAACAGCAACAACTCTGGATGCGTGGTCACAAACGACATGTGCTCCTCCTAGGCCGAAGCAGCGGGCCGCGATTACCGCGACGCCTGGCATGAGCGGTAGATACCGCGGATGTACCTATGATAGATTTTTACATACTATCTGACGCATTACAAGCGATATTATAGCTTCATAGTCTTTTTCAGCGATCAAAGCATCCATGCAACCGATACATGCCATTAAACACAGACTGCGCGCCTGCGTGACCGCGACAAAACCGCCTCCGGCCAGCCCGGCGCGTTTGCGTGGTCACCTGGCGGCTCGCGCGCGGCGGGCCATGGTCAGCCATCGGCCTCATTTCCTTGGGCCGGTGCGGCATCCTCGACGCGCGGCGAAGTGGCTATCGGTGCACTCTCTTGTTCGCTATTGGGCTGCGAAGGAACAGGTGTCCGCAACCCAGGTTCATACTGATGCGTGGCCATCAGTTATCTCCGGTTCGATGCTGAATTGCAGATGGCGGCAATCGGTTTGAGGCGGAATCAGCGATGATGCCGTTGCGGCGTCGTGTGACCCTGAGCGGCGGTAATGCAGACAAAGGAAGATCACCGTTAGATCGGTCGGTCGCCTCGCGGATATAGTTGCCAATCTGGCGCAACGACCGGTTGGCCTCCGGCACCATCGGTGCGGCAATCTGGAACACGTGCATCTGGCCAGGCCACACCCGCAGCTGGACGGGTACTCCCAGCGCGGCCAGTCGCTGCGCGGTCAGCCGAGCGTCGTGTAGCAGGACCTCGGAATGGGATACATGGATCAACATGCGGGGCAGACCGGGTTCGGCATGGTCGAGCGGTTCGTAGATCTCCTCAGGGCGTCCGTCCACGCTGTGACGCTGGGCCGCCTGGGCAATCAAGTCTACGAATACGTCAAACGCCTTGGCGCAGAACATCGCATCGCTGCGGATGTTGGGGTGTGCCTGCTTGGGGGCCTTGGCGATCTGCATCAGCGGTGACATGCAGACGATTGCTGCGAGTTCCTCACCTTCGTCGAGCAGGCGTTCGGCCAGCGCGAGTGACAGGTAACAGCCGGCGGAGTCCCCGGCCAAGGCGATCTGGTCAGGCCGGTAACCCCGGCCGCGCAACCACCGGTAGCCGTCATAGCAATCATCAATCGCCTCACCAATCGAATGCTTGGGCAGCATCCGGTAATTCATCACCAGCACCGGAGTATCAGCGCACTTCGACAACGTGGTGACGAGCCGGTTATGCGTGTTGGCGCCACAGGTCAAAAAGGCACCACCGTGCATGTACAACACCACGCCGCGGGTGCCGTCAGCAGGCAGCACACCGGCGGCCCGGACCAATCGTGCGGTGCAATGCGGCAACCGAATCGTGGCGCGAACGCTGCCCGGTACGGGCGCCACAGCTTTGGCAGCGAAGTCGATAAGGCCCCACGGCCAGTGCGCGTTCGCCCAGTAACTGCCAACAGCCAAGGCCGGCCGGATGGTAAGCCGAGCGCCGAGCCAGGCAAGCCGGCCAGCCACGCTCGGATCATCCTCAACGACCTCCCGGACCATCCCCGAGCCGCCCCGTGCGGACATGCTCGACGTTCCAGCATGAACTGCGGCTACATCGGCACCGACCGCAGCCAAGGCACCAGGCCGGAAATGTTCTATGCGCGTTCGTTGTCCGTTTCGCATGATCAGCCACCGCCTGATTTTCCGGTGCTTGTGTAGCGTCTTCGCCGGCTGCGGCGGCGCTGCCGAAACGCCAAATGATCTGCTGAATAACCTTTTTCGGTTGCGCATGCTCGTCGCATGACGTCGCCGGGTGTCCCCCGCGATACTCTCCGGTGCATAACCTCCGGCTGCCGCAAACCAGATTCATGCTGGTGCCTTGCCAACTCGACGATCCACCTCGGTGAGCACACTCAACAGCCCATCCACGGTGCGATCGACGCTGAAATGGTCGGCGTAGTGACGCGCTGCCAGCGACCCGCGCAAGGTCGCGGTCCACGGATCGGCCAAGTCGTCAAACGCGGCGGTCAGTCCGGCAACGTCGTCGACCCCGACCGGGGGAAAGCTCGCCGGCTGGTATTCGGGCAGGCCCCCGACCGGGGAAACGATTGGCATAACGCCCAGCTGCATCGACAGCACCTGCACGCCGCTCTGCGAGGCACTGCAGTAGTGGGCGACCGAACCCTTCGCAGCGGCCAGCGTGGTGACGACATCCGCATAGCGGTAGCTGCCGGGACGCCACCGAACGTAGGCCGGCAGGGTCCGGATGGTGAGCGGTCCGTCACCGATCAGCAGCAATTCGTCACCGCGCCAGCTCTTTCCGTCCACATGTCGCTGCCAGGCCTCGAGGACAATGTCAATGTTTTTGTGCGCGTCGAGCCGGCCAGCCATCACGAAGTCGCGCCGTCCGTCGTGACCGACAAACGGAGGAACCAGCGTCGAATCCAGGTCGCTACAGAGCGGCACCACATGCACCGGGGTGCCGGCCACGTCGCGCCTTGCGGCAACAGCGATTGCGGCGTAATTGCTGTATGTCACGGTAGCCGCCGAGCGCGCGCCCCAACGGTCCAATACGGCGCGCGCATAGACCCGCCGCTGCCGGCCGTCATCCCGACGTTCGTCGTGCACCAGCTGAATACGTGGGACCCGCCCAGCCAGTGCGATCCAGAGCGGATCGCGGACCTGTTCGGCGATCACGATGTCAGGCCGATGTTCGCGGATACGGCGCTGAGCCGCCAGAGCCGCGGACCAGGTCGACGCCGTGCGGAACCCGGGATCGAGCACCAGCTCGTATTCACGGGCCCTATCTGACTCCGGGTGTTTCTCGGTGGTCACCAACAGCACATCGATACCCCGCTCGCGTAGCGCTTCAGCCTGCACGCGGGCCAAGGGCCGCATCAACGGCGAAAGCCATAACACCCGAAGTGCATTCGCGGTACCACGTTGATCTCGTGAGATGCTGGCCTTGGTCAACGCCATCACCATCTCGTGCTTTCGCATACCGTCGAAGCGGCTTCCCTCGGACCAGTTTTGACTCGAAAGTCATCTGCTGCCAATACATTTCCCAGGTCGATAACTCGGGATCGATCGGTGCCGCCACTACCCCGGCAAATGCTCATGACAGCACCATCCCAATTTTGTTGGATGCCAACGGCGTCGCATGGTGCAGGGTCGGAAGAGGAAAGACGAGTTGACCGCCCCAGTCGGCGATGTAGCTCAGCTGATCGGTGAGCTCGGTTTCCAGATTCCAGGGCAGCGCCAGCACCACATCTGGGCGATCCAAGGTGAGAAGCCCTGGATCGCGAATCGGGATGCGCATACCTGGCGTGAAGCGGCCATGTTTGTATGGATTGCGGTCGACGATGTACTCGAGCAGATCGCTGCGGATCCCGCAGTAATTCAGCAGGGTATTGCCATGTCGCGATGCACCGTAGCCGACGACACGCTTACCGTCGGCGCGGCACTGAAGTAGAAACCGCAACAGGCTGTGGCGCAGCGACTCGGCGCGCCGCCGCAGTTGCAGATAACCGTCGACGCGGTGTAGCCCCGCGAGTTTCTCCATGCGCAGCACGCCGGTCACCCTTTCACTGGCTGGTGCGGCGATTCGGGCAGGACGAGCCCAGATGCGAATCGAACCACCGTTTGTAGGCAGCAGCTCGACGTCGACGACGGCGAGCCCGGCTGTGGCGAGCGCACGTGTTGCCGAAAGAAGGGTGTAGTACTGGAAGTGTTCGTGGTAGATCGCGTCGAACTGTCCCTGGCCCACCAGGTTTAATGCATGATGCACCTCGATAGTGACCCAGCCCTCGTCGCTGACCAACGCGCGCAGCGCTTGGGTAAAGCCCAAAACGTCTGGTATGTGCGCGTAGACGTTGTTCGCGATGACCAGGTCCGCTGGGCCGTTTTCGGCGCGCAGTTCACGTGCAAACCGCTCGTCGAGAAATGCCGCAACAGTCGGCACACCGCGGTCGCGGGCAACGGCGCCGATGTTCGCCGATGGCTCGATTCCCAGGCACGGTACGCCCACACCGACGACATGCTGCAGCAAATATCCATCATTACTACCGACTTCGGCCACGAATGAGTCGGTTCCAAGCCGCAGCTGCCGCACGGCTTGATCGACAAAGTCCTTCGCGTGCTGTACCCGGCTGTCGGAATACGAGGAGAAGCGCGTGGATTCGGCGACCGTCTCCTCCGGCCTGATCAACGCGGGTATCTGCAACAGCAGGCAGTTCTCGCACAGCCGCAAGTGGAGCGGCAACGTCCGTTCCGGTAGATCGAGTTCGTCGGTGGTGAGGAACTTTTCGCACGGCGGAGTCGCACCGAGGTCTAGGATGCCAAGCACTCGGTCTGAGTCGCATAAGCGGCAACGCAGCCGGGCCGCCGCGGTCGGTGCGCTGCCACTCCCACCGTGTGTCACGGCGCACCCCGTGCCCGACCGCGGTTTTCGTAGACATACGGCGGTAGCGCCGGCAAAGCGTGACTCTTGTGCGTCACCAACGCCATCACCAGTGGGGGGAGCCCGGACCGCGGCGGGGGCACACCGCGGTCCGGACGTTTCAGATAAGTCCGGTCCAATTCGCGAATGACGCGATCAGCTGCCTCCGGCGCAGCGAGGCCGCTGTCGATCAATTGGCCGGACCCATCGCCATACTGGTCGTCAAGTAAGCGCCGGCGGCCTCGATCACAATCAGGGCCACCTGCTGCGCTGCTACCATCGACGCAATCCCGGTCATTCAATATGCCCCGTCGCTGGCTACGACGGCTTTAAGCGTCTTCGCGATAAGCAACAGATCACTGGCCATCGACCAATTGTCGACATAGGACAAATCCAAGCGCACTGATTCATCCCATGGAAGGTCTGAACGGCCATTTACTTGCCATAATCCGGTAACACCCGGCTTGACTAATAGCCGACGCTTGACATCACCGTTGTACTTCACTACTTCTCGCATCAGCGGCGGCCGCGGCCCGACGACACTCATATCCTGCTTCAGCACGTTGATGAATTGCGGCAACTCATCGATACTGAATCTACGAAGTATCCTGCCTACGGCTGTGACTCGCGGATCTTGCCGAATTTTGAAAAGCATGCCGCCCGCGCTTTCATTCAGATGCAGCAGATCCTTGATCTGATTGTCCGCATTTTGCACCATCGTTCGGAATTTGATCATCGTGAAGGGCTTCCCATCGAGGCCGATACGCTCGGAAGGGTAGAAGACGGGTCCCTTGCTGGTGAGTTTGATAGCGACAGCTGACGCGATGAGCAATGGTGATGTTCCGATCAGGGCGGCCAGCGCGAAGCAGAAGTCGAAGGCACGCTTCTGGAAGCACTTAGCCCCCTGGTATTGCGGTTTTTCGACATGGAGCAACGGGAACCCCGCGACGGGTCGCAGCGCCAGCCGTCCTTCCGCGACGTCCATCACACCAGGCGCGACCACCAGGTCAACATCCGCGGATTCAAGCTGCCACAACAGCTGTCTGATGCCCTCCGCACCAAAACGTTCCGTCCCCGTCAACGCCACGGTGTCCGCGCCGCAACGACCGATCGCGGCTAGGGCGTGGGTCTCGTCGCCGAGAATCGGAATCTCCCGGCCGTGCACCAGAAGCGTCTTGCCACGAGATGGCCCGTAACCCGGGATGCCGGCCCCCACCACAACGTAGCCGTCTCTGGGATGGCGGGTCAGTTCCTGCGCAAGTTGCGTGACTCCTTTGCGGTCCCCAATGGCCAAAACCATCGTCTGATATTTCCCTTGTGCCCGCTTACTAGCGATGTAGTGACGCCATAAGCAGCGGCCTGTCAGCAGCCCGAGCGTGCCCACCGGAAGCGCAACCGCCAAATACCCTCGGGCCAGGAATATTCTGGCGAGAAGGGTTGTCATCGCGATGATTCCGAAAGTCCAGACTGATGCGCTGACGATGCGCCGATATTCCTCGATTCCCGCGCCGATGACACGGATCGATCGAGCGTGAAACAGCGCAATTGACCACAGCCACAGAGCAGCGAACAGAACGGAGAACAGCGTCATCACTTCGCCGGGATAGCCGGAGGTGTATGGGGAATCACCAAAACGGATGTACTGTGCGAGAGCTACCGATGCGCAGACGATCAGCGAATCGGTTATACGCAGACGTCTCGAATAGTGACGCTGCCAACGCCGCGCGGTGTCGGGCTCGGAAGTCGGGACTGTCCGCAAGGTAACTGGCGATTGACCGTTTCGGGTGGGAAGTGGCCTGGAAAGTGTGGTTGTCATGCTGACCTGATTTCTCGCTTACACATCGCCGGCCGTGCCGACAACGACCGAGGGGGGAGGATGTTGTGGGTCATAGTTCGGCCTACAAGTTCGCCATCAGACTCGGTGGCGCGCCTACAGCCAACTCGCGCTGCGCGTCGAGCAATTGGTCGAGCAGCCGCCCAGGCGGCACCGCGACGTCGTCGTACGTCAGGGTGGCGTCCTTCGGAACGTCGCGGATGAGCATGCACCCCTCTGCCGCACCGATCGGGAGCAATCGTTCGTCACGGGCGAGATGGGCTTTTTCCGCCTGCCCGTAATAGTGGTAGCCGCCTAGACGATCCAGCACGGTTCCGGCTTTCAGGTCGGTCTTGGCGGTCGTCACCGCCTCGACGTGACGGGTCGGGAGCGCCCGCACCGTCGCGTCGCCCATCAGCGCTGCCCGTGCAGCGGTTATCGGTACTTCGAAATGGCATAGGCGATAAGGGGTGTGGAAGCTGTACAGCGGACCCGTTCCCCGCGTATACAGCTCTAGGTAGTGTTGCTGCTTTGGATCATCCTGTGTCCCAAAGCAATAGCTTCCCGCATTCGGCTTGGCGTGCACCACATAGTCGACGGCGCCGCCGAGCGCTCGTAGTTCATCGGTGTCGTAGCAGTGGGTCAGCTGGTCGACATGACCCCCGTGGCCGCGGCCGAGCATTCCGCGTTTGTGTACCGACATTCCGGTTGCGTTGGCGACGATTGATTGATCGACACTCATCTTGGTGCCGTCGGCGAAACTGGTGACCATCCACGGGTCCTGCCCCCAGCGCCGCGCAAATCCCTCTTGTGTCGTCGGATTGCGGTACGGATCGTGTAGGCCCTTGATGATGCCGCTAACCAGTGGAGTCATCCCGATGCTTCGTACGAAGCGGATCAAATTCATCTGCAGGCCAGCCTGATCGCCGTCGCATCCGGTGAGCACGACGCCTGCGGCGTCGGCCAGCCGACCCAACTCGGCGCCCACGGTCGCGTCGACCGCGGCGTTCATCAGTACCAGATGCTTGCCCCCCGCGAAGCAGTCCAGCGCGAGATGACAGCCCAACTCGACGGACCCCGTCACATCGATAACGACGTCGATGCCGTCGGTTTGCGTGATCGCATGAAAGTCTTCGGTGACGGCTGTAACACGTTGCCGGATTGCCCGTTTCAGCGCCGGCGACCCGTCGGCCGCGATCGCGTCGCCCACGCCCGCGTCGATCAGCGCCTTGAAAGCCTTGTCGGGGCTGCGCACGGCGATCGCCGCCAGCGTCATGCCGGGGACGCTGTTCACGATCTGGTTGACCAGGCCGCGGCCCATGAATCCACACCCGGCCAAAGCAACACGCAGTGGATTGCCCTGCACCGCTCGCTCGGTCAGCAGTTTGTCGATGCCCATCATGACGCCACCCTTGCGACCGGTACCAACAGCGGCCAGCCGGCGTCCGCCTCGGAGATGAAACTGACCGGCAGCGGCCAGACGATGTCGAATTTCGGGTCGTCCCAACGGAAGCCCTGCTCGCTCGCAGGTTCGTAGGAACCGCTGACCTGGCAGAAAACTTCGCTGTTGTCAGCCAACGTCTGAAAGCCATGGGCGACAAACGGCGGTATGAATAAGGCCCGACGGTTGTCAGCGCTGAGCTGCACCATGACGTGCTTGCGGTAAGTGCGCGACTCGGGCCGAACGTCGACCGCAACGTCGACAATCGCGCCGCGCGTGCAGCGCACCAATTTGGCCTCAGCGTACGGAGGTCCCTGACGATGCAGACCTCGCAGCGTTCCGCGTGCATAGCTGTATGAGATATTCGTCTGCGCAACAGTCGAAATCAGTCCGTGGTTGTCGAATTCGTCGGAACAGAACGACCGCGACAAGAACCCGCAATCGTCACGGTCCGGTTCGATGTCGACGATCATCACCCCTGCGACATCGGTGGGCGTGTATTTCAATGCACCACTCCTTCCTCGGTACCGGCGACCAGTACTCGCACCGTGATGTCCTTCCGTCGTTTCGGTCTGGAACCGGCTAGTTGACCGAGTAACTTTCGGCCGTATCCAATACGGCCTTCTCCACCGTGAAGGCCTCGGCGTAGCGGGCGCGGCACTGCACCCCACGGACTCTCATCAAGCCGAGGAACACCTCGTCGTCGAACCACTCGTGGCCGGATTGAGACGGATAGCACTGGGCGAGCAATCTCGTCTTCTGGTGCGCCGTTTCGCTTGGAATCGGTAGGTAGAGAGTCGGATTAGGCAGGTCCGATTCCCACTTGAGAACCTCGTAGCCGAGCACGAGGTGGTCGCCGAACTCGGTGGGAACCAATTCCGCGACCAAGCGGTGATCTTGGTGGTAATCGAGGCGCTGAGGAGCGAAGACCATGTCCGGTTGGCAGTCGCGACGGAACGCAGCGATATGTTGCTGCACCGTTCCCCAGTGGTCGGGAAGCCGGCCGTGCGGCAGATCGGCGACCGTCAACCGAACGTCCGTTGCTGGGCATATCGCCGCGAATGCGTTCTTCTCCTCGACCTCCCGCTCGGTGCCGCCGCCCGACAACACCAGCGCGTGCACGACGACATCGGGGTTGTCGCGGACGATTTCCATCAGCGTGGCGCCGGCGCCGATAGCGATGTCATCACAGTGAGCTCCGATAACAGCAACCGAATTGAGGCTGACCGGCGTCAGCGCGATCATGCCGACCACTCCTGGCATTCGGGCGGGCGCCACCCCTTCCGGGGCCGAGGTCCCACGTTGTCGGTCGGTCCCGGTTGAAAGACCCACCAAACCAGCGATCAGCATGAAGAGCATCATACATACTTTTGGAATGATGTTAAGCCCTTCAGCCGACCTGAGGTATTTATCTGGTGGACTTGCCGGCGGCCGCCAGTTTGCGGGAGCCAAAGCAGCCCGAAGCAGCCCCAAGCAGCCCAAAGAACGAGGAAAGGCGCGGTGCGCTCTGACGCAGGGTCGGCAGCCGACCGCCGATTGGACTGGCGCATCGCTGACGAGCAGGATGCCGCGCCGGCGATGCGCACGAATCCGCCTCCACCCTCCACGGCATCAATGCGGGCGGCCCCGCGCGAACGGGCACCACTGCTGTGACTGTCCCTTATGCCTTAACCGGCGGAAACCGGGCGTTGCACCATCGCGGGACGGATGTTGTAGCGGGCAGCCAGCGGAGAGCTCGTGCCTCCACGCTCGGCGGTATTCGCCAGCGGAGCACCGACCGGGCCGGTAGGTCCGCCCGGCATGGCCGGCGGCGGCACAGCGTCCAACCCCCTGCCGGCCGGCGTCGCCGAGGCGACCTGGCTGAAGGCCGGAGCGGCCGAGGTCCAGCCCTCGGGCACCGACAACGGGCCAAGCGAGGCCGCCCGACCCACACCCGCGGTCACAGCGGCGTCGCTTGGTGAGCCCAAGGTGCCTGTTCCCGAACCCCAGCTGCTGCTCAGCGCCGATCCGAACCCCTGGAATCCTTTGCCAAACACGGTGGTCGCCGACCCCGTCGAGTTCACCAGCGAACCGGCCGAGCCGAGCATCGAGGCGACCGACGTAGACATCGATGCAGACGAGGCCGCGCCCGACACCAGGCTCGTCCCCGAAGTCACCGCCGTCGACGACGTCACGGTCGATAAGGACGACAGCGGCGATGACGACGAAACGGAGGTCGCCGCGGACGATGCGAGTCCCTGCAATGCACTGGGTACCGCGGCAGAGGTCAGCGGTGTGGACAACACAGAACCCAGCGGCGTCGACACCGCAGAGGTGAGCGGTGACACGACCTGCAAGCCTGTGCCGGCCGATGTGCTGGCAGCTTGCGTGACCGCCCCGGCCAGCCCCGCCAACCCGGCTGAGTTGGTGGTCTCCAGCGGAGTCGTGAACGGCGCCAACGTCGACGCGGCCGCAGCCGCACCGGCATAGCCGTACATCGCCGCCGCATCCTGCGCCCACATCTCGACGTATTGCGCCTCGGTGGCCATAATCGCCGGCGTGTTCTGACCGAAAAAGTTCGTCGCGACCAGCATCAGCAGCAAAGCGCGGTTGGCAGCAATCACCGCTGGCGGCACCGTCATGGCGAACGCGGCCTCGTAGGCGGCCACAGCAGCCTTGGCCTGACTGGCGGTCTGTTCCGCCTGCGCGGCGGTAGCGCTTATCCACGACACGTAGGGGACGGCCGCGGCCTCCATCGATGCCGACGATGGCCCGAGCCACGACGACGTGAGGTCTGAGATCGCCGACCCATAGGCAGTCGCCGTCCCGTACAGGTTGTCCGCCAAGGCGTCCCAAGCCGAAGGAGGCCGCCAGCATCGGCCCTGACCCGGGGCCGAAATACATCAGCCCGGAATTGATCTCTGGCGGAAAGGCCCCGAAGTCCAGCATCTATGAACTGCCGTATCTGACAGCAGCAACATTGCCCGCGCCCACCGAGGCGCCCGCCGCTGCGGCCAGCGGTAGCCCGTCGAAGACGAGCGGCCGAGCCGGTCGACCGCAGATGCCGACACTCGGCGACGTCGTCGGCACGCCGGCGGGCGTCAGCATCTCCGGCGGCGACACTGACGCCCGAACCAGCGTGGTCACAGACGACACATGCGTCTCCTTACGGATCGCTCTCGGACAGCCGCCACGACCGGTTCCGCCCGGCCGAACGCGCGATCGCGCGGTACCCGGTGGTAGACCAGCCATCCTGGTAACCGGCAGCTTACATACTTTTAGATTGATATGCGAGGATCTATACTACTTTGAGTATTTTAAGAGACTTGACTAATAGCAATGCGCCGAGGCATGGATGCGTTCCAAACCGACGGATGCGGCACGCGCAGCTTGGCTATCAGGCCGCGTCGATCGCCCTCTGCGGATTGCTATTGGACTAAGCTCGTCACACGATGCCTTGAGACCAAAGGGTCCCGATGTGGTTCCGTCGCGGCGGAGCAGGTTCGGCATGCCGCCGCGATAGTGATCAGACAATCGGCGCACACGATCACTAGGTGGCCCAAATCATGACCGAGACGACCGACACCAGGGCGGATACCACCCGCCAGCAGATTCTGCGTGCCGCCGCGCACCAGTTCGCCCGACTGCCTTACCACCAGGTCGGCCTCGACGACGTCCTCGCGGAAGCTGAATTGACCAAGGGCGCAATGTATTTCCATTTCCGCTCAAAGCACGCGTTGGCGCTGGCCATCATCGAAGACCAGACCACCCAATCCAGGGATGCGCTCGCGGACCTGATGACCAGAAAGTTCTCCGGCCTGGAGACTCTCATCGACTTCTCCTATCAGTTGGCGGTTCAGGACATCAGCGAGGACATCGCCCGGGCAAGTTTGCATCTGCTGGAGTCGATCGGTCGGGTGGAGGGGCTGCAGGCAAATCTGCTGGGGGCATGGATCCAGACCCTGGCCACCATCGTCGGTCGCGCCATCGGTGAGGGTGACATCTTCGACGAGTGTGACCCGCAGGATGTGGGACGGCTGTTGGTTTCGCTGTACATGGGGTTGCGCCAGACCAGCAACCTCGACGAGCCCGAACGGTTCTTCTCGGACCTCGAGAAGTCGTGGACGTTGGTGCTCCCCGGCTTCGTGCGTCCGGAGCGGATCGACTACTTCAGGCAATTCATCAGGCGGCGTACCGCAATCGCGATCGGCAGCACATCCGCGCTGGCTGGTTCAGGTTGATCGCAACGCAGATCACGCATCCCGTGATCGACAGGGAAGCGACCGCCGCCTGTTAGGCTTTCCCGCCGAGTGAGGATTTGTGAGACACCGAGGGTCCGGAGTCTAAGCACATAGGCGAAAGTCCGGAGGTGCGATGGCCCGCCAAGTTCGATCGGAAGCCACCCGGCGAAAGATTATCGACGCCGCGGTCGACGTGTTCACCGAGGTTGGGTATGGGGCCGCCGATCGCGGCGCGATCATCGAGCGCACCGGGATGACCAAGGGCGCTTTTTATCACCACTTCGATTCGATGGAGTCACTCGCATCCGCGATCATCGACGAAGGCGCCCAGCTGGTCACCGACGTCTTGGGCGCCATGTCTGACTCATTCTCTCCGGCACTGGAGAACATGGTGCACGGGTCGTTCGTGGCCGCTGACCTGTTCGCTTCCAACAAGGTTGCTCGTACGGCCGAGCATTTGACCCTTGCCCTCGGGAAGTTCAACGACACTGGCGCCCGCGTCTACACCAACTGGGTGGAAGGGATGGCCGCAGAGGTGAGCCGAGCAATTACGGAAGGCGACCTCCGAGAGGGCCTCGACCCGAAAATGGTCAGCGAGTCGATCATCGGCGCAACGTTTGGCACCCGGACTGCTCGCCGAGTCGGCGCCGGGCGGCGAGCGACCTCGTCGAGCGATTGACGCACATGTGGGAGCTGTTGTTTCCCGCCATCGTGACCGATACATCGCTGGACTACTACCGCGAGTACCTTGCCCGCGAGGCCATGCGGCACGTCCAGCACGACCCCGGCGACCTGAGGCGCGAAGCCGGCGGAATTATGCCGTTGATCCAGAGATGTTCGGTGAGGTCCTGGAAGGTCGCGAGCGCAATCTCGTCGTCGCTGCGCCTCAGCGCCGACCTGCTCATCAGCGCACGCACGGTCGAGCCGTCCTTGTGGGCTAATTCGACGACCATGTTCGCCAGCCCGTCCACAACCGAGAGCGCCGATTCCGTTGTCGATGCGCCGTGGAAGACATCGTGGAACTTCAGCGAAACGACCTCGTCGGCGTCGCGGCCCACCATCTCGGCAAACGCACCATTAGCAAATACGATCGTGCCGTCCCGCAGCACAGCCAAGGTCGGAATCGGGATCCGCTCCAGCAATACCAGGGCGGGCAACTGCTCGAGAGCCTCCATCGGCGACTGGCTGGCCTGTGCGGTTCGGCGCCGCTCCATCGCTTGATTATTGTCCATAGCGGCGTTCACCGCCTAACCGAGCCGCAATCATAGACCGACGATCGCTCGGGGGCGCTGCACCTTCTTTGCCGCAGGCGTGCGGATAATGACACGCTGGACATCACGGCGGCGTTCGGACATGCACGCTCGCGGCAGGAAACAGCCAGAAGCCGAGGAGGTTCGATGACAACGCAAGGCGAATCGGCGGTCCTCGTCCTGGCGGCGGGGGCCGGCACCCGGATGCGCTCGGACACCCCGAAGGTGCTGCACCCGCTTGCCGGCCGCAGCATGCTGGCGCATTCGCTGCACGCGATCGCCAAGCTGGCGCCGCAGCACCTGGTCGTGGTGCTGGGCCAGGACCACGACCAGCATCGAACAGGTCGTCGGTGAATTGGCCGGCACGCTGGGGCGTTCCATCGACGTGGCAATGCAAGATCAGCAGCTCGGCACCGGCCACGCGGTGCTGTGCGGCCTGTCGGCGCTGCCCGACGATTTCGCCGGCGTCGTCGTCGTCACCTCCGGCGACATACCCCTGCTCGACGCCGACACGCTGGCCGACTTGGTCGCAGCGCACAACTCGCGGCGGCGCGGCGGTCACCGTGTTGACCACGACGCTGAGCCGATCCGACCGGCTACGGCCGCACGCTGCGTACGCAGGACCATGAGGTGATCGCGATCGTCGAGCAGGCCGATGCGACACCCTCCCAGCAGGAAATCCGCGAGGTCAACGCGGGCGTGTACGCCTTCGACATCGCGGCGCTGCGCTCGGCGCTGAGCCGGCTGTCGGCCGACAACGCCCAACAAGAGCTGTACCTCACCGACGTCATCGCGATCGTCCGGCAGGACGGGCAGGTGGTGCAGGCCCGGCACGTCGACGACAGCGCGCTGGTGGCCGGCGTCAACAACCGGGTCCAGCTGGCCGATTTGGCCGCTGAACTCAACCGCCGCATCGTCGCCGCCCACCAGCTGGCCGGGGTGACCATCGTCGATCCGGCCACCACCTGGATCGACGTCGACGTGACGATCGGCCGCGACACCGTCATCCAGCCCGGACACCCAGCTGCTGGGCGGCACCCGCATCGGCGGCCGTTGCACCATCGGCCCGGACACCACGCTGACCGACGTCGCCGTCGGCGACGGCGCGTCGGTGGTCCGCACCCACGGCACCTCGGCGTCGATCGGTGACGGCGCCACGGTCGGCCCGTTCACCTACCTGCGGCCCGGCACCGTGCTGGGTGCCGACGGCAAGCTGGGCGCGTTCGTCGAGACCAAGAACTCCACGATCGGCACCGGCACCAAGGTGCCGCACCTGACCTACGTCGGCGACGCCGACATCGGCGAGCACAGCAATATCGGCGCCTCCAGCGTCTTCGTCAACTACGACGGCACGTCCAAGCAACGCACCACGGTCGGCTCGCATGTTCGCACCGGCTCGGACACCATGTTCGTCGCCCCGGTCACCGTCGGCGACGGCGCCTACACTGGCGCCGGCACGGTGGTGCGGGAGGACGTTCCGCCGGGTGCGCTGGCGGTTTCCGGCGGCCGGCAACGCAACATCGAAGGCTGGGTCGAGCGCAAGCGGCCGGGCACGCGCGGCCGCCGAAGCCGCAGCAGCCGCCGAAAAGGCCAACCGACGCACCACGAGGCCGACCACGACGCGCGTGACCCCACGACTTGCGCAGATCGCAAGCAGCAACTCGGCAACCCATCGGAGCACTTCGCTTACGATGGGTCGTTCGATTCCCTAATCCGATCCCGATACGGCGAGGGCAGCACGGTGAGCCACGACTGGACCGATAACCGCAAGAACCTGATGCTCTTCTCCGGCCGCGCGCATCCGGAGCTGGCCGAGCAGGTAGCCAAAGAACTCGACGTCCACGTCACCGCGCAGACCGCGCGCGAGTTCGCCAACGGCGAGATCTTCGTGCGCTTCCACGAGTCGGTGCGTGGCTGCGACGCGTTCGTCCTGCAATCAGCACCCGGCGCCGGTGAACAACTGGCTGATGGAACAGCTGATCATGATCGACGCGCTCAAGCGGGGCAGCGCCAAGCGGATCACCGCCGTCATGCCGTTCTATCCCTACGCCCGCCAGGACAAGAAGCACCGCGGCCGCGAACCGATCTCGGCGCGGCTGGTCGCCGACCTGCTCAAGACCGCCGGCGCCGACCGGATCGTGACCGTCGACCTGCACACCGACCAGATCCAGGGCTTCTTCGACGGGCCCGTCGACCACATGCGCGGGCAGAACCTGCTGACCGGCTACATCGGGGACAACTACGCCCGACGGCAACATGGTGGTGGTCTCCCCCGACTCGGGCCGGGTGCGCATCGCCGAGAAGTGGGCCGACGCGCTGGGCGGCGTTCCGCTGGCGTTCATCCACAAGACCCGCGATCCGCGGGTGCCCAACCAGGTGGTCTCCAACCGCGTGGTCGGTGAGGTGGAGGGCCGCACCTGCGTGCTGATCGACGACATGATCGACACCGGTGGCACCATCGCCGGCGCGGTCAAGCTGCTGCGCGACGACGGCGCCAAGGACGTGATCATCGCGGCCACCCACGGCGTGCTGTCCGACCCGGCGTCCGAACGGCTCGCGGCGTGCGGCGCCCGCGAAGTGATCGTCACCAACACGCTGCCGATCGGCGAGGAAAAGCGGTTCCCGCAGCTCACGGTGTTGTCGATCGCGCCGCTGCTGGCCAGCACGATCCGCGCGGTATTCGAAAACGGTTCGGTCACAGGGCTATTCGACGGGGACGCGTAGATGGCTCAGCGCAGGCAGGCCATCATCTACCACAACCCCAAGTGCACTACCTCGCGTAAGACCCTGGAGTTGCTGCGCGACAGCGGTATCGAGCCCAGGATCGTGCAGTATCTCAAGACACCGCCGTCGCGTGACGAGCTGGTGGGCATGATCCGCGATGCCGGGATCGACGTGCGCAGCGCGGTCCGCAAACGCGAGTCGCTGTATGCCGAACTGGACCTGGCCGACGCGGGCGACGACCAATTGCTCGACGCCATGGCCGAACATCCCATCCTCATCGAACGGCCGTTTGTCGTCACACCGAAAGGCACGCGGCTGGCTCGTCCGGTGGACAGGGTTCGCGAGATCCTGTGAGGCCCGGATGCGTGCAGAGCCGTGGTCGCGGCCCTGGCTCTGAGTGTGTTACCGGTCGGCGTGCGGACCGAAAAGCCCTGATTACCAGTCGATTTGGACACGACAACGACGACGACGACGTCGACGAAGCGCCGGTACCGTTCGCGCAGTATCTGGAAAGCAGCGGGGTGACCGGGGAGCCGGTGGCGCCCGACAAGCTGACCGACCTGACCGTGTCGATTCCGACGCCGCCGGGCTGGCAGCAGGTCGACAAGCCGAACATCCCGCCCACCACCGAGGCGATCGCCAAGGATGGCAACTTTCCCACGGCCATGCTGATGGTGTTCAAACTCAACGGCGATTTCGACGCCGCCGAATTGGTCAAGCACGGCAACGCCGATGCCACGCTCGCGGAGAACTTCAAACAGCTCGACGAGTCCGGCGCCAACTTTCACGGCTTTCCATCGTCGATGATCGAGGGCAGCTACGACCTCGGCGGCCAGCGGTTGCACACCTATCAACCGGATCGTCATCCCCACCGGATCCGCGCCCGGCCACAGCGCTACCTGGTCCAGCTCGCGGTCACCAGCCTGGCCGACCAGGCCGCTCCCGACGCGGCCGACATCCAGGCGATCATCCACGGATTCACCGTCGCGGCGAAGTAGTCCCCAGCCGCGCCGATCCGTACGCCGCCGCACTAATGTGTTTCCCATGACGTCGTGGACCGCCGCAGACCTGCCCTCGTTCGCCGGACGCACCGTCATCGTCACCGGCGCCAACAGCGGCCTCGGCGAGGTGACGGCCCGCGAGCTGGCCCGCGTCGGTGCCCAGGTCATCCTGGCCGTGCGCAACACCGGAAAGGGCGAAGCCGCCGCCCGGGAGATGACCGGGGACGTCGAGGTGCGCCGACTCGACCTGCAGGACCTGGCCTCGGTGCGGCAGTTCGCCGACGGGGTGGACGCCGTCGACGTCCTGGTCAACAACGCCGGCATCATGGCCGTCCCGCACGCGGTGACCGCCGACGGCTTCGAGAGCCAGATCGGCACCAACCATCTCGGTCATTTCGCGCTGACCAACCTGCTGCTGCCCAAGCTCACCGACCGGGTGGTCGACGGTGTCGTCGCTGATGCACTGGATGGGCTACATCAGCCTTCGCGACCTGAACTGGACGTCGCGGCCGTACTCGGCGTGGCTGGCCTACGGCCAGTCCAAGCTCGCCAACCTGCTGTTCACCAGCGAGCTGCAGCGGCGGCTCGACGACGGCCGGCTCGCCGCTGCGCGCGCTGGCCGCCCACCCCGGCTACTCGCACACCAACCTGCAAGGGCAACTCCGGCCGCAAGATCGGCGACGCGTTGATGGCCGCTCGGCAACCGGCTGGCCACCGACGCCGACTTCGGCGCCCGGCAAACGCTGTACGCCGCCTCGCAGGACCTGCCGGGCAACAGCTTCATCGGCCCGCGCTTCGGCGATGGCCGGACGCAGCCGGCCGGTCGGGCGCAGCCCGCTGGCCAAACGCGCCGCCACCGCCGGCGCGCTGTGGGAGCTGTCCGAACGGCTCACCGACACCAAATTTCCGCTCTGAGGTGCTGATGCGCTAACCTGACCGGGCGTCACGGCGAGGGTGGCTGCGATGAATCGCAGTCCACCGTTATCGACGGGGACCGACAGATTGTCGCGATCCTGGCCGTGCCACGGAACACTGACACAGGAGCGACACCATGGCTAGATCCGCAGTCAACCAGCTGACCGTCTCGGTACGCACCCAGACCGGCAAAGGCGCGTCCCGGCGGGCCCGGCGTGACGGCAAGATTCCCGCCGTGCTCTACGGTCACGGCGCTGACCCCCAGCACCTGGAGCTGCCCGGCCACGACTTCGCCGCGGTGCTGCGGCACTCCGGCACCAACGCGGTGCTGACCCTCGACATCGAGGGCAAAGAGCAGCTGGCGCTGACCAAGGCGCTCGCGATCCACCCGATCCGCCGCACCATCCAGCACGCCGACCTGCTGGTCGTGCGCCGCGGCGAGAAGGTGGTCGTCGAGGTCGGCGTCGACGTCGAGGGCGACGCCGCATCCGGCACCCTGGTCACCCAGGAGGCCAACACCATCGAGATCGAAGCCGAGGCGTTGTCGATTCCCGGAGGAGTTGATCGTGTCGGTCGAAGGCGCCGAGGCGGGCACCCAGTTCACCGCCGGGCAGATCACGCTGCCGCCGGGGGTCACCCTGATCGCCGACCCCGACATGCTGGTGGTCAACGTGGTGAACGCGCCGACCGCCGAGGAACTCGAAAGCGAGGGTGCCGGCGAGGCGCCGGAGGCAGCGGAGCCGGCGAGCGGAGGCCGGCCGAGGCCGAGGCGTCCGAGTCCGAGTCCGAATCCGAATAATCCATGGCCGACCCGCTGTTGGTGGTCGGCCTGGGCAACCCGGGGCCGAACTACGCCCAGACCCGGCACAACGTCGGGTTCATGGTCGCCGACCGGCTCGCCGCCCGGCTGGGCTCGAACGTTCAAGGCGCACAAGCGTTCCGGCGCCGAGATCGTCACCGGCCGGCTCGGCGGGCGTCCGGTGGTGCTGGCCAAGCCGCGCTGCTACATGAACGAGTCCGGCCGCCAAGTGGGCCCGCTGGCCAAGTTCTATTCGGTGCCGGCGGCTGACGTGCTGGTCATCCACGACGACCTGGACATCGACTTCGGCCAGATCCGGCTGAAGCTCGGTGGCGGCGAGGGTGGTCACAACGGGCTGCGCTCGGTCGCGGCCGCGTTGGGCACCAAGGACTTTCAGCGGGTGCGGATCGGGATCGGCCGGCCGCCGGGGCGCAAGGATCCGGCGGCGTTCGTGCTGGAGAACTTCACTGCGGCCGAACGCCCCGAGGTGCCGACGATGTGCGAGCAGGCGGCCGACGCGACCGAGCTGCTCATCGAATTGGGGCTGGAGCCGGCCCAAAACCGAGTCCACGCCTGGTAATTCGTCGACGATGACGTCGTGCACGCGCTGCAAACGTAGAAGTTCGCATCAAGGATGCATCCAACTTCGCCATGATTGCAGCGAAATACTACTGCCCCCAACAACTCTCAAAGAGCTGACTCGAAGCCGGCGCTCGGCGGAGCCGGCAGAGCGCTACCGGCATCGCTCGGGCTAGGTGACCAGGGTGACGGAGTTGGCCCGCCGCAGCTTGCCCGACGGCGTCTTCGGGATGGTCCCGGGACCGAGCACCACGACATTGCGCGGCCGCACGTCGACCTCGCTGACCACCTCGTGTGCCACCTGGTGCTCGATGCGACGCACTTCGGCGGGGTCCTGCTAAGCGTTGGACTCGACCGCGACGGCGAAGGTCTCCCGGGAATGCCCGGCGTCCAGCCGCACCGCCACCGCGCAGCCCGGGCGGACGCCCTGCACCCGGCCTGCGGCGCGCTCGATGTCGGTCGGGTAGATGTTGCGGCCGGCCATGATGATGACGTCCTTGACCCGGCCGCACACCACGATGTGGCCGTTCTCCATCAGGTAGCCGAGGTCGCCGGTGTCGTACCAGCCTTGCTCGTCCTGCGCCGAGATGAAGCCGCCCATCGTGGTGTAACCCGGGGTCACCGGCTCACCGCGCAACTCGATCACTCCGACGCCGCGGGTCGGCAGCACGGCGCCGTCGTCGTCGACGATGCGCGCCTCGATGCCTTGCAGTAGCGGCCCCAGCGATGCCAGCCGCCGAGTGTTGCCCTTGGTGGCGGGCACCGCGCGGCGCAGCGCAGCCAGCAGATCGGCGTCCACCTCGTCGACCACCAGCCCGTCGCCGAGTTCGGAGAACGACACCGCCAGGGTCGTCTCGGCCATCCCGTAAGCGGGCATGACGGCCTCAGGCCGCAGCCCGAACGGCTTGCCGGCGTCGATCAGATCCTCGACGTCGGCGGGGTCCACCGGCTCGGCGCCCGACAGCGCGAAGCGCAGCGTCGACAGGTCGAACTGACCAGGGGTGGCCTGTTTGCGCAGCCGCTTGGCGAACAGCGCGTAGGCGAAGTTGGGGGCGGCGGTCATGGTGCCGCCGTACTTGTCGATCAGCTTGGCCCACAGCAGCGTGTCGCGCAGGAAGTCCATCGGGGTGACCTTGACCAGCTCGACGCCGAAGTACATCGGGACGGTCAAGAAGCCGACCATGCCCATGTCGTGGAAGCACGGCAGCCAGCTGACCATCACGTCGTTGTCGCTGGGGTCGTATTTGGCGCCGATGAACATCGCCTCGGCGTTGGAGTAGATGTTGCGGTGGGTGATGTGCACCGCCTTGGGGGAACCGGTGGAGCCGGACGTCAGCTGCATCAGCGCCAAGTCGTCCTCATCGGTCTCGATGGGGTCGATCGGGTCGGATGCCAGCAGCTGCTCGACGGTCAGCACCTTGATACCGCGTTCCTCGAGCACCGGCGCGGCCGCCATGAACGGGTCGGAGACGATGACCGCCTTCGCCTCGATCATGTCGATGACGGTGGTGGTGTCCTTCGCCCATAACACCGAGGTCGGTGCGCGGCGTGGGCTGGTGCAGCATGGTGATGCTGGCGCCGCGCATCCACAGCCCCTGCGCGGTCGGCGCGATTTCCACCGGCGCGCCGGCCAGCACGCCGACTCGCGTCACCGTGGCCGATACCGGCCGCCGCCAAGCCGCCGGCCACTCGGCGGGCACGCTCGTGGACCTCGAGCCAGGTGTGCCGAACCGGCTCGTGCGGCTCGCCGGTGACCATGCCCTTTGTGCTCTCGTGAGCGTTGCGGAACATGTTCTCGGTAAACCTGCTCACGGTGGCCTCCTCGCTTCCGGCGCCAACGCCCAGCGTCTAATGCTGCTCCGGCTCAAGCACACTTTGGTGCAGCCGCACGCCCACAATTGGGGAGCGATTTCGTCTCGAATCGGTGATGAAACGGTCACCTCAGGCAACATTGCGGTTGCGGAGAAGACACGGCGGCCGGTTGGGTTCGTACAGCGCCCGCCGGTGTGATCGGCGGGCGGCAGAACCAGGCGCACTTCTTGACCGGTATTCGTCACCGCCGAACATCTTAAACTCCTCTTAAGTAACTGCCAAACTCCACGGGTGAAATGCGGTGTGTGTCACACGCCGTCACACGCCGTGGACGGGTGCCGGCACCACCCGGGCGCCGTGCACCGGGCCCGCTGGCAACCCGCACGGTGCGGCAGACACCGGCCCCGGAGAGCTCGGTGCCGACGTCCACCGCGGAGGGCGCCGAGCGGCACAGGAACGTACACGTCGGCCCGGAACCCGACACGATGCCCGCCAGCGCGCCCGCCTCGACGCCGGCACGCAAGACCCGGCGCAAGGCCGGATACTGGCTCAGCGCGGCGGCCTGCAGTTCGTTGCCCAGCAGCGGCGCCAGCTGCTCCGGGTCGCCGGCCGCGAGCGCGGCCAGCACCGGGCCGGGTTCGTCCAGCCGCGGCGGTGTTCCCGACTTCTCTGAGCCGGTCCAGCTCAGCGAACACCGCCGGGGTGGACAATCCGCGCTCGGCGAACGCCAGCACCCAATGGAAGGTGTTGCGGGCCAGCACCGTCGCCAGCTCCTCGCCGCGACCGGTGCCCAATGCGGTGCCCCCGTGCAGCGCGAACGGCACATCGCTGCCCAGCTTCGCGGCCAGCATGTGCAGGTCGCGGCGCGGCACCCCGAGTTCCCACAGCGAGTTGATCGCGACCAGCACGGCCGCCGCGTCTGCACTGCCGCCGCCCATCCCGCCGGCCACCGGGATGGATTTGTCGATGGCGATCGACACGTCGGGTGCCCGGCCGACGTGATCGGCCATCAGTTCGGCGGCCTGCCACGCCAGATTGCGCTCGTCGAGCGGTAACTGGTCGGCGCCCTCGCCGCCGATCTCGAGCGAGAGCACATCGGCGTTGCGGACGGTGATCTCGTCGACCAGCGAAACCGCGTGAAACACCGTCGTCAGGTCGTGATAGCCGTTATCCCGCCGGTCGCCGACAGCCAGATAGAGGTTGATCTTGCCGGGCGCCCGAACGGTAACCGACCCAGTGGGCACCCACTGAGCAGCGGTGTTCGGGTCCGTCGGCATCGCACGCGACTTTATCGCCCGCGACCGGCAAACCCTACTCGTGGTCGGTCAGCTGGCCGAGGCGTGCCGTTGCGAGACGCCGCCGGCATTGTCGGCCTGTCGCCGCCGGCTTCACCCGAGCGCTGGTAGAGCCGAACGAATTCGTCGACGGTCAGCGTCTCGCCCCGGCGCGCCGGGTCGATACTGGCGGCCAGCAACCGACTCGCCGATTCGTTGCCCGAACCCGCCCACTCGACGAACGCATTGCGAGATGTCTTGCGCCGCTGAGCAAATGCGATGTCGATAAGTTTGAACACGTTCTGGCGGAAGGCCTTGTCGGTGGGCCACGGCGGGTTGGCGTGCCGGTCGATGCGCACCAGCCCGGAGTAGACGCGCGGAATCGGCCAGAAGACGGTCGGCGACACCATGCCGTGCCGGCGGACCTGTCCGTAGAAGCGGACCTTGACGCTGGGGACGCCGTACTCCTTGCCGCCCGGTTCGGCGGCGAGCCGCTCGGCGACCTCGGCCTGCACCATCACCATCAGGGTGCGCAGCGACGGGAATTCGGCGAGCAGGTGCAGCAGCGCCGGAACGGCGACGTTGTAGGGCAGGTTCGCCACCACCGCCGTCGGCTCGGTTGCCAGATCGGCGGGCCCGATGGACAGCACGTCGCGGTTCAGCACGGTCAGCCGGTGGATTTCACTGTGCGAATGCTCGGCAACGGTCTTCGGCAGCCGGCCGGCCAGCACCGGGTCGATCTCGACGGCGCTCACCGTGGCTCCGCGGTCCAGCAGCGCCAGGGTCAGCGAGCCCAGACCGGGGCCGACCTCCAGGACGTGATCGTTGCCGGTTGACTCCGGAGGCCGACACGATCCGGCGCACCGTGTTGGCGTCGTGAACGAAGTTCTGTCCCAACGATTTACGCGGCCGGAATTCGAGTTCTTTGGCCAGCCGTCGGATCTCGGTACGCCCAAGCAACCGGATGGTCAGCGCGCACCCGCTCTTCCGCTGCACACCGGCCAGGCTCCCCAGCCCTGGCGGGCCCGCGTCACCTCGGCGATGGCGATCTGCTCTTCCCGGCTCGCCAGGTCGGCGCGCGGGGCGAACCGCAGACCACCGTTGCGCTCCCAGGTGCTCTGGTCGAACTGCACGCCGCCGTAGTAGCCGTTGCCGGTGTTGATCGCCCAGTTGCCGCCGGCCTCGCAGCGCGAGATGGCGTCCCAGATCTCTCCGTTGCCGACGTCGGGAACCTCGGTGCCCGGCTTGGTGCCGACCCGCACCACCGCCTCGCGGGCGGGCGTGATCACGTGGCTGGCCACCGGCAGCCGGCCGGTTTCCACGCCGTTGACCTTGGACACCGCGAAGGTCACGTCCTGGGTGCCCGGGGTGCCCGGGTCCTGGACGACCTCGCGGTCCATGTTCATGTCCGGGTCCTCGATGCGCTTCCGCGGCGGAACCAGCGGCACCCGCTCGGTGATCTTCTCGATGCGGTTGCGGGTCACCTGGATGTGCATGCCGTCGATCACCGGTGCCGCCGCGCCGGGAGTGACCTGGTCGCTTTGCAGCAGCGGCGCCCCGATGCCGGCCAGCAGGTCGCCGACCCTGGCCGCGGCCAGGTGCACGTTGCGCACCGCACCGCCGTCGTCGAGCTCGACGGTCTTGGCGCTGACGACCGGCAGGGCCATGCCGGCCAGCGGGACGCGGCTGCCGCGCGAGGCCGCCGCCGGAGCCGTGTCGGTCATCGCCAGCTGGGCCAGCGCCTCGTCGACGGTGGACGCGGTCGTCCACACCTGCTTGGCATTCTGGCCGTCCAGCGAGATCTCCAACGGCCGGCTGCGCCGCAGCACGATGTTCGTCGGCGTTCGCGGACCCGCTCGCCGGCGGCGGGATACAGGTCGTCACGCTCGCTGACGTGTGAACCCGTTTTCCCTGATGATGTCGATCACCCGCGACTTCATGGTCGTCACGGTCATGGCGGTGCCATCGACGCTCAGCGTCACCGTCTTGTAGTCGGCGACCGCGTAGGCGCCGGCGAAGGCCAAGACCACGAGCAGGCCCGCGACAAGAAGCCGCAAAGCCGGTGAGGGAGCCTGATGGAGTTTCGTAACTATGTTCAACGCGCGTCTATCCCCGACCTCAACAACCACTTAAGTAACTGTTCTTCAACAAAGCAAAAGGCCCACCTGGGGCCTCACCGTTCGATCACAAGACGGTAACGAACCGGCCTAGATAGAGCAACTCCGGGACCACCGCATTAACGGGCTCTTAACTCTTTAGCGGCTAATCCATAGGCCCGGCGGGCATTGCCAGTCGTGACCTCCGCCAGCTCGTCGGCCGGCCGATCGACGAGCTCGGCCAGCGCCCGCACAGTGTAGGGCAGGCAGTAAGGCTCGTTCGGCGCTCCCCGGTGCGGATGGGGCGTCAAAAACGGTGCGTCGGTCTCCACCAGCAGCTGCGCCGCAGGGATCAGCGGGACGGCTTCCCGCAGCTCGCGCGCATTCCGGAAACTCACCGTCCCGGACAGGCTGACCAGCCATCCGGCGTCGACGCAGGCGCGTGCCATCTCGGGACCCGAGGAGAAGCAGTGAAAGATCACCGTGTCCGGTGCGCCCTCGGCACGCAGCACGTCGAGCACCTCGGCGTCGGCCTCGCGGTTGTGAATCATCAGCGGTTTTCCGGTCCGCTTGGCCAGGTCGATATGCCACGCGAAGGCCTCCCGCTGCACATCCGGCTCCGCGCAGCCGTCCAGCCGGCCCGGCCAGTACAGATCCATGCCGGTCTCGCCGATCGCCACCACCCGCGGGTGGGCAGCCAGCCGCTCGATCTCGGCTCGGGCCGCATCGGTGAGCGCGTCGGCGCGGGTCGGGTGCAGCGCCACCGCGGCGTAGACCCGCGGATCCCACTCGGCGGCCCGGGTCACCCAGCGCGCCGAGGCCAGGTCGTCGGCGATGGTGACCACCGCGACCACGCCGACCGCCGCGGCGCGGTCGACGATGGCGCGCACGTCGTCTCCGCTCTGCGGCGCCGCACGCGTCGAGATGGGTGTGCGCGTCGATCAGCGGGCTCAGCGGCTGCGGGGGCGGCGGCGGCTGGCGTTGGGAACCCACGCGCACACAATAGGGTGGCAGTCGATGATGAAGACGCAGCCCTACTACATCACCACGGCGATCACCTACCCGAACGGCGAGCCGCACATCGGGCACGCCTACGAGTACATCGCCACCGATGCGATCGCGCGCTTCAAGCGGCTCGACGGTTTCGACGTGCGCTTCCTGACCGGCACCGACGAGCACGGCCTGAAAATGGCGCAGGCCGCTGCCGCCGAAGGGCATGTCGCACCGCCGAGCTGGCCAAGCGCAACTCCGACGTGTTCCAGCGACTGCAGGAGCAGCTCAACATCTCCTTCGACCGGTTCATCCGCACCACCGACGCCGACCACCACGAGGCCTCGAAGGCGATCTGGCAGCGGATGGACGATGCCGGCGACATCTATCTGGACAGCTACTCCGGCTGGTATTCGGTGCGCGACGAGCGGTTCTTCACCGAGGACGAAACGACTCTCGACGCCACGGTACCCGGATCGCCGTCGAAACCGGCACCCCGGTCACCTGGACCGAGGAGCAGACCTACTTCTTCCGGCTGTCGGCGTACGCCGACAAGCTGCTGGCCCACTACGAGGCCAATCCGGACTTCATCGGACCCCGAGGTGCGGCGCAACGAGGTGGTCAGCTTCGTCTCCGGCGGGCTGCGACGACCTGTCGATCTCGCGCACGTCGTTCGACTGGGGCGTGCCGGTTCCCGACCATCCCGACCACGTGATGTACGTCTGGGTCGACGCGCTGACCAACTACCTGACCGGAGTCGGCTACCCGGACACCGACTCCGAGTTGTTCCGCCGCTACTGGCCGGCCGACTGCACATGATCGGCAAGGACATCATCCGATTCCACGCCGTCTACTGGCCGGCGTTTCTGATGTCTGCCGGAATCGACCTTGCCGAGAAGGGTTTTCGCGCACGGCTTCGTGCTCAACAGCGGCGAGAAGATGAGCAAGTCGGTCGGCAACGTCGATCGATCCCGTCGCTCTGGTCGACGAGTTCGGCGTGGACCAGGTGCGCTACTTCTTCCTGCGCGAAGTGCCCTTCGGCCAGGACGGCAGCTACAGCGAAGAGGCGATCATCGCCCGGATCAACGCCGACCTGGCCAATGAGTTGGGCAACCTGGCGCAGCGATCGCTGTCGATGGTGGCCAAGAATCTCGACGGAATCGTCCCGACGCCAGGTGATTTCACCGCCGACGACACCGAACTGCTGGCCGCCGCCGACGGGCTTCTCGACCGGGTGCGTGCCGAGTTCGACGCTCAAGCGATGCATTTGGCGCTGGAAGCGATCTGGCTGATGCTCGGCGCGGCGAACAGGTACTTCTCGGCGCAGCAGCCTTGGGTGCTGCGTAAGAGCGAAGCGGAGGCAGACCAGATCCGTTTCGCCACCGTGCTTTACACCACGTGCGAGGTGGTGCGAATCGCGGCGCTACTGATCCAGCCGGTGATACCCGAGTCGGCCGGCAAGCTGCTGGACCTGCTCGGGCAGTCGCAAGATCAGCGGACATTTGCCGCGGTCGGCACCCGCTTGACACCCGGGACGACGCTGCCGCCGCCCACCGGCAGTGTTCCCGCGCTACCAGGTCGACTGAGTTCACGCGCCGGACAGGCGAACATGAACGGTCACGCGCCCCTTGTCGTCTCGGTGAGCCACGGCATGTCCGGCGCGCTCGACTCCGTCCAGCGTCAGCGACATTGGCGCACCGTCGCCGACGAAGTTGCGCCACCACGTCTTGGCGTCAGGCAAGTTTGCCGCGATCTCGATCTCGTCACCGCGGCGGCGGTATGCCACCGGAATACTGAACGTCCGTCCCGAACGTCGCCCGGTGTAGGTGACCATCGTGACACTGCGCCGAAGTCTCGCCCCGAGGCGGGGCGAGTTCGCTATCGCCGCTACCGGAGCGTTGAATACCGGCGCCGCGCGCATGATTAATCGCTTGTAGTTGACCATTTTTCTTTTACCCCTTCGGTTGGTTGGTGCCGCAGTTCAGATCAGCAGCGTCAAGCACAATGCCGTAACCGCCAGACCCTGCAGCGTGGCCCTGATCGTGATCACTTTGTCCCAGTTACGTTGCAGCGCACGGGCATCCGTCTGTGGATCGGGACTGTCGGCGGCGGCGGTGAGTTGTTGGTTGATCGGCTTGCTCACTGTCAAGTAGAGCACCAGCCAAACCAGCAGCAAGCCCACGGCGACACCGGCCGCGCCAGCTTGCATCCAGCGACCGGACGCCGCGGCGAATGCCGCGCTGATCACCGCAGCCACCAGGCCGAGTACCCCGGGCACCGGCATTCGCCGGTCGCCGTAGCGATGGATGTTGCCCATCACCGCGAGCAGAGCCCGGTCGTCGACGTGGGCCAGCGCGGGCCGTTGCACCATCGCGCAGAACACGTCGGTGCCGTAGACCACCCCGGTACCCAACACCGCGATCAAGGCGAACCAGCTGGCAGGTTGCGTCATCGCGCTCCCCTTTCAGGTAGGTGTTAGCAACGCTAACCCCGTCAGCTGCTCGTAGTCAATAGCAGCGCTAGTTTTTATATCGGCGCTAACATAGCGGCATGGCCATCGAGGATCGTCGGGCCCGGGAGCGGGCCGCGCGACGCCAACTGATCACGACCACCGCGCGCAAGCTGGCCGAAGCCGAGGGCTGGGACGCCGTCACCACCCGCCGGCTTTCCACCGAGATCGAGTACAGCCAGCCGGTGTTCTACAAACACTTCCCGAGCATGGAGGCCGTCGTGGCCGCCGTCGCCCTGCAGGGATTCGGCGAGCTCGCGCGCGCGCTGTCGTCGGCGCGCAGCGGTGCTACCGACGGCCGGGACGCCCTGGCGCGAGTCGCCCACGCGTTCATCGGGTTTGCCGATGACAATCCCGCTCTGTTCGACGCGATGTTCATCCGCGCCACCACGCTGCACTTCGCGGCCGACGACACCCCGACGCGAGTTGAACACGGCGTTCGCCGAACTACGCGCGGCGGTCGACCTGGTCGCAGGTACGCGGGACCCCGACACACTCGCCGAGGTGGTCTGGGCGGCGTTGCACGGGTTGGTCACCCTCGATCGCGGCGGCCGGTTACGTCCGGAGTATCGCGACGCGCGCGTCGACCTGCTGGTCTCTGCAGTCTCACGACCGACGTGAGCCTGGTCACAGCCGCCGAAACGTTGTCACATCCGCGACCCGGGCGGTGTCTCAAGGGCAGAACACCCCGCGAGAACAGGAGACAGCAATGACCGACCAGCGCACTCACATCGTCGTGATCGGTGGCGGATACGCCGGCACGCTGGCCGCCAACCACCTGCGGCTGCGCGCCGACGTCGAGATCACCATGGTCAACCCACGTCCGGTCTTCGTCGAACGAATCCGGTTGCATCAGTTGGCCGCCGGCAGCGGCACCGCCGCCGTCGACTACGGCACGCTGCTCGGCGAGGGCATCCGGCTCGTCGTCGACAGCGCCGAGCGGATCAACAGCGCCGACCGCACGATCGAACTGGCCTCCGGTACGGTGTTCGATTACGACTACCTGATCTACGCCGTCGGCAGCACCGGCGCGGTGCCCGCAACGGTGCCCGGTGCGGTCGAATTCGCTTATCCGATCGCAGAATTCGAGCATGCAGCACGGCTGCGTAACGCACTGGACGAGCTGCATCCCGACGCGCCGGTCACCGTCGTCGGCGCCGGGTTGACCGGCATCGAGACGGCATCCGAGCTGGCCGGGCAGGGCCGGCGGGTGACGCTGGTCTGCGGCGGGCTGCTAGGGCCTTCGCTCAGCGGGCCCGGACGGCGTTCGGTGGCCAAGTGGCTGCGCCGCCTCGGTGTCGACGTGCTGGAAGCGGCCGTGGTCCGCGAGGTCCACTCCGACGCGGTCGTGCTCACCGACGGCGCGATCCTGCCCAGCGCAGTGACGGTATGGACGGCGGGCTTCGGTGTGCCGGAGTTGGCCGCCCGCAGCGGACTTCACACCGACGCACTGGGCCGGCTGCTGACCGATGAAACACTGACCAGTGTGGACGATCCGCGCATCGTGGCGGCCGGCGACGCCGCCGCGCCGTCCGGCCAGCCGTTGCGGATGAGCTGCCAGGCGGCCGGGCCGTTGGGCGCGCAGGCCGCCAACACCGTGCTGAGCCGCATCGCCGGCACCAAACCGGCGGCAATCAGTCAGGCGTTCATCGGGCAATGCGTTAGCCTGGGCCGCTCGTACGCCACCTTGCAACTCGCGCGTCCCGACGACACCCCGCTGAACCTGTTCATCGGCGGCCGGTTCGCCGCGTCGATCAAAGAATTGGTCTGCAAAGGCACCGTGTGGGGCATCCGCCGCGAGGCGGCCAAGCCCGGGTGGTATCGCTGGCTCAAGGGCGGCAACCGTCCCGAGCAACTCGCGGCCGATGCGGTCACCGCGCCGTGACCACCTCCGACGAACACGCCGACCGGTTCGTGCTGCTGCGGCCGTTGTTGTTCACCATCGCCTACGAAATCCTAGGCTCGGCAACGGAATCCGATGACGTACTGCAGGACAGCTATCTGCGCTGGGCCCAGGTCGACCTGGCAGGCGTGCACGACACCAAGTCCTACCTGGCCCGCCTGGTCACCCGTCAGGCGCTCAACGCGCTGCGCGCCGGCGCCCGACGTCGGGAGGATTATGTAGGGCCGTGGCTGCCGGAGCCACTGCTGCTGGACGAACAGGATCCGTCGGCCGATGTCGTACTGGCCGAATCGGTTTCCATGGCGATGCTGGTGCTTTTGGAAACCCTCAGCCCCGACGAGCGTGCGGTGTTCGTGCTGCGGGAGGTGTTCGGGTTCGATTACGACGAAATCGCAGCCGCGGTAGGCAAATCGGTGGCGGCAGCGCGGCAGGTCGCGCATCGCGCCCGCGAGCACGTGCAAGCCCGACGCAGGCGCTTCGCCCCGGTCGACCCGGAGCAGAACGCACGAATCGCCGCGGAATTCATGGCGGCAGCGGCCTGCGGCGACGTGCAGAAGGTGATGTCGATGCTGGCCCCCGATGTGGTGTGGACCGCCGACAGTGGCGGGAAGGCCAGCGCGGCACGTCGACCGGTAGTCGGGGCCGACAAGGTCGCCCGAGCTGTCGTCGGGCTGATCGGCCGGGGCCTGCAACTGCCCGACGTCCGAGCGGAAATGGTGATCTGCAACGCCGCACCGGCCGTGCTGATCTACGCCGCCAACCGTTTGGAGGGTGTGTTCACCGTTGAGATCGTCGGCGGCAAGATCACCAACTTCTACGCAATGCGCAACCCCGACAAGCTGGCGGCCGCCACAACCGTGCGCCACATCAGCCGCGGCTGACATCTGCCAAGCTGGAGAGGTGAGAATCGACCGGCTCGGCGATCTTGGCGGCGCACCCGAGGTGCTGCGCGCCATCGGCGACGCCGCCAACCGGCTGGATCTGCCGCCGCCGGCCGCGCTGACCGGTGACTGGTTCGGCGCGCTGGCGGTGATCGCGCCGAGTGTGTCGATGCGACCCGTCGACGCCGGCGAAGCGTTCGCGGTGCGACCGGGCGCGCACAGCACGGCGGTCGGCGGCGGCTGGATCGGCTACCTGTCGTACCCGGATCCGGGCGCCGACGGGCGGCCCGCCCGAGTACCCGAAGCCGCCGGCGGGTGGACGGACTGCGTGCTGCGCTGCGACCGTGACCGGCAGTGGTGGTACGAGAGCCTGTCCGGCGCCCCGATGCCCGCCTGGCTCGCGGAAGCCCTGACTGCGCCAGTGCCGGCCCGGCCGTACCGGATCGACTGGGACGCGGCCGACCGGCGCGCGCATCGCGACGGGGTGCTGGCCTGTTTGGAGGCCATCCGCGCCGGCGAGGTCTACCAAGCCTGCGTATGCACACAATTTGCCGGCACGATCGCCGGGGAACCGCTGGACTTCTTCATCGACGGGGTCGCGCGCACCGCGCCGGCGCGGGCGGCGTATGTCGCCGGGCCGTGGGGCGCGGTGGCATCGCTGTCGCCGGAACTCTTCTTGCGTCGTCGTGGTGACGTCGTCACGTCGAGCCCGATCAAGGGCACGCTGCCGCTGGACGCTCCCCCGTCGGCGCTGCGAGCCTCGGTCAAGGACGTCGCCGAGAACATCATGATCGTCGACCTGGTCCGCAACGACCTGGGCCGGGTCGCGGTCACCGGATCGGTCACCGTGCCCGAGCTGCTGGTGGTGCGGCCCGCGCCGGGTGTCTGGCATCTGGTGTCGACGGTGTCCGCGGAAATGCCGGTCGAGCTGCCGACGTCGGCGTTGCTCGATGCCGCCTTCCCACCGGCGTCGGTCACCGGTACGCCTAAACTACGTGCGCGGCAACTGATTTCACAATGGGAACAGTTCAGGCGTGGCGTGTATTGCGGCACAGTCGGTTTGGCGTCGCCGGTAGCCGGTTGTGAGCTCAATGTCGCGATCCGCACCGTGGAATTCGACACGGCGGGCCATGCGGTACTGGGGTCCGGCGGCGGTATCACCGCCGACTCCGATCCCGACGCCGAATGGGCCGAATGCCTGCACAAGGCCGCGCCGACCATCGGGGCGGGCACCGGCTCAGCTGCGCGATCGCAGCACCGCGTCGTAGAGCTCACGCCGTGACGGCGCGCCGGGCGTAGCGGAAATCACCTGCGCACAGGCATCTTTGACGCCCATCCCGGCACCGGTCAGGGCCTCGACTTCCGCGACCAGCGTCGGCAGGTCAGCGCGCGGAGTGGCACCGGCCAACACGACGGTGATCTCGCCCAGCACCCCGTCGGCCGCCCAACTCGCCAGTTCGGCCAGCGATCCCCGCACCACTTCCTCATGCACCTTGGTCAGCTCTCGACACACCGCCGCACGGCGATCCCCGCCGAGCTGTTCGACCGCATCACGCAGACATGCCGACAGCCGGCGCGGCGATTCGAAGAACACCACCGTGCGCCGTTCGGAGGCGAGCGATGCCAGCCAGTCGCGGCGCGCCGCCTGCTTGCGTGGTGCGAATCCCTCGAAGCAGAACTTGTCCGACGGCAGCCCCGACACCGCCAGCGCAGTGGTCACCGCCGACGGACCGGGCAGACACTGCACCGCCAGACCTGCGTCCACGCAAGCCTGTACCAGCCGGTGGCCGGGGTCGTTGATCAGCGGCATCCCGGCGTCGCTGACCACCAGCACCGTGGCGCCTGCGCTGATCGCCTCGACCAGCTCAGGCACCCGCGACGCCTCGACGTGATCGAAAAAGCTGACAATATGGCCGCCGATCCGGATATCGAGCGCCTTGGCCAGTGTGCGCACCCGGCGGGTGTCTTCGGCGGCCACCACATCAGCCGACGACAGGGCGGCGATCAGCCGCGGTGACGCATCGGACGGCTGGCCCAACGGCGTCGCACCCAGCAACAGTCGACCACCGGTCATGAGGCACAGCCTACGATCGGTCCTGATGACCACCCTGTCCGACGAACTCGTCGCCACCCAGCGGGCGGTCCCCGTTATCAGCCCCGGGCCGATCATGCCGGTGCCCGATTTCGGGCCGGTCGACCGGCTGCAGGGCTGGGTCGTGACCGCCGTGATCACCGCTCTTGCGGCGCTGACCCGGACGGTGAACCTGGGTTCACCGACCGATGCCGGCACACCGATTTTCGACGAGAAGCATTACGCGCCACAGGCATGGCAGATGCTGCACAACCATGGCGTGGAGGACAACCCCGGGTACGGGCTGGTCGTTCACCCGCCGGTGGGCAAGCAACTGATCGCGATCGGCGAGGCCCTCTTCGGCTACAACGGGTTGGGCTGGCGCTTCACCGGCGCGATACTCGGCACTGTCCTGGTGGCACTGGTGGTGCGAATCGTGCGACGGATCAGCCGGTCGACTCTGGTCGGCGCGGTCGCCGGACTGCTGCTCATCGGCGACGGGGTCAGCTTCGTGGTGGCGCGCACGGCACTGCTCGACGGCTTCCTGGCCTTCTTCGTGGTCGCCGCGTTCGGTGCGCTGATCGTCGACCGGGACCAGGTGCGCGAGCGCATGCACGTCGCGCTGACCGAGGGCCGTAGCAACGAGACGCTGTGGGGACCACGGCTGGGTGTGCGTTGGTGGCGGTTCGGCGCCGGGGTGCTGCTCGGTTTAGCTTGTGGGACAAAGTGGTCCGGGCTGTACTTCGTGGTGTTCTTCGGGTTGATGTCGTTGGCGTTCGACGTCGCGGCACGTCGCCAATATCGGGTGCTGCGACCGTGGCTGGGTGTCGTCCGGCGCGACCTCGCTCCCACCGCCTACGCGCTGCTGCTCATCCCGTTCGCTGTCTACCTGGCCAGTTACGCGCCGTGGTTCGCCTCGGAGACCGCAATCGACCGACACGAGGTCGGCCAGTCGATCGGGCCGCAGTCGAATTTCCCACTGCCTGATGCCATCCGATCGTTGTGGCACTACACCGCCAAGGCCTACCAGTTCCATGCCGGGCTGACGAATTCAGCGGGCAACTACCATCCGTGGGAATCCAAACCGTGGGCGTGGCCGATGTCGCTGCGGCCAGTGCTCTACGCCATCGATCAGCAGAACGTCCCGGGTTGCGGGGCGCAGTCGTGCGTCAAGGCGGTGATGCTGGTCGGCACCCCCGCGATGTGGTGGCTTGCGGTGCCCGTCCTCGGCTACGCCTGTTGGCGGATGATCGTGCGCCGCGACTGGCGTTATGCCGCAGTGCTGGTTGGCTATTGCGCGGGCTGGCTGCCGTGGTTCGCCGACATCGACCGGCAAATGTACTTCTTCTATGCGGCCACCATGGCGCCGTTCCTGGTGATGACGATCGCGTTGATCTGCGGCGACATCCTCTACAAACCGGGCCAGGGTGCCGAACGCCGCACCCTCGGGCTGATCGCGGTGTCGTGTTATGTGGCACTCGTATTGACGAACTTTGCGTGGCTGTTCCCGGTGCTGACCGGTCAGCCGATTTCACAGTCCACCTGGAACATGGAGATCTGGTTGCCCAGCTGGCGTTGAGACTTGGCGTCCGCGTTTAGAGTCCGCCGCCTCGACCGTTGAGCAAGGTGCATGCCTCAGTCAGTGCCGGCTCATAGATGACGTCACTGCATTCGCATTCCCATGTGGTGTGCCGGCCGCAGGAACACGGCATGCTTCCGACGATCATGTGCCCCGGCAGCAGCCAGTGGCCGCGCGTGCACCGGTGCGGCCGCCGGTCCATGTGCGTTCGCTCGAGAAAGCGGACGAGGTCGTCGTCAACATCAATAGTCACAACCACCACACTGGCAGGGTCCGCGTCGCAACGGCAAACCGGTTGCCGGATCGTTATTGTTTGGTGTCCTGCCGTGGGCGTGTCGTTGACCTAACGCGCGACTACACCGGATCGCGGGCGGCCGGGCAGGACATGCACCGAGGACCGCCCCGACCGGTGCCCAGTTCGGAGACGGCGATCGTCAGCACCTCGACCCCGGCCTCCTGCAGACGTGCGTTGGTGTGCGTATTGCGCTCGTAAGCGACGACGACGCCCGGCTCCAGCGCCAACGTGTTGTTGCCGTCGTCCCACTGTTCGCGTTCGGCGACAACGGGATCCAGCCCGGTGTCGATGACGCGCAACTTGTCGATACCCATCGCGGCCGCTGCGGCCTCGACGAACGGCGCCTCGTCCGAGATCTTTACGCCATCGGGCGTGCGCGCGATCGTGAATGCCGACAACGTGTCGACGACATTGGCGTACATCACCACGGCGTCCGTGTCGACCATCGTGCACACGGTGTCGAGGTGCATCTGCGCACGCTCTTGCGCCAGCGGCACGGCCAGCACGGTGTTGGCCAGATCGTCGTCGAACAGGCTGCGCGCCAGTGCTTCCGCGCCCGCCGGGGTGGTACGTTCGCCTACCCCGACCGCGACGACGCCGGGCGCCAGCAGCAACACGTCACCACCTTCGACGGGCGCGGTGCGCGATTCGTAAGCGCGCCGCACACCGGTGAATCGCGGATGGTGGGCATAGATCAGGTCGGTCAACGACGCCTCGCGCACCCTCGCCGGCAGCGCCAGCGATGGGATGACGATCCGCGGCCCGACCCAGATCGACGAGTCGCGGGTGAATACCAGGTTCGGCAACGGCTCGATGACATAGTCGGTGCCGTGGTGCATCCGGCGCACCAGCGAGTCGGCTGCGCGGGCGTCTGAGGGCAGTTCGGCGAACGTCATGCCGGCCATCAGCACATGCGCCAACGTGGTTGGGTCAAGGCCGCGCAGATAAGCCGAAAGTTCCTGCGCCAAAGGCAATCCGAGCCGTGGAGCATCGACGGCGGCAGCGATCCCCTGCATCCTGGCGGCACCGCTGTCGAGTGCTTGCGTCAACAGCTCGGACAGCAGCAGTACCTCGACGCCGCGGGATCTGAGCAGCTCGGCGAACGCGTCGTGTTCTTCCTGCGCCCTTGCGACCCAGGGCAATCCGTCGAACAGCAGATCATCGTTGTTGCGCGGCGTGAGTCGGCGCAGTTCGGCGCCCGGCCGGTGCAGGATGGCAACCCGTAATGCGCCCACTTCGGAGTTGGACCCCAACTCGCTGCTACTCACACTTAGCACGGTAACCCGAACCGCCACCTCAAGTATGGTTTAGGTTATGGACACCGAGGAAATGCTGCCCGGCGAATTGGCCGCTCGGGCTGGCGTGGCGGTCTCGGCTTTGCACTTCTACGAACGGCAGGGGCTGATCACCAGCAGGCGCACGTCGGGCAACCAGCGCCGCTACAGCCGCGACACGCTCAGGCGGGTCGCCTTTATCAGGATGTCGCACCGACTGGGCATTCCGCTGGCTCGCGTCCGCGAGGCGCTGGCCACGCTGCCCGCCGACCGGGTGCCGACCAGCCGGGACTGGGCGCGGCTGTCCGCCGGCTGGCGAGTCGACCTCGACGATCGGATCCTGCATCTTCAGCGGCTGCGCGATAACCTGGCCGACTGCATCGGCTGCGGTTGCCTGAGCCTGCGCAGTTGCGCGTTGACCAATCCCGGCGATGTGCTCGCCAAGCAGGGCCCCGGACCGGTACGGCTGTAGTTCGATTGCCCGGCTCTCCCCCGCACCGTCGCCACGCGAAATTCGAACGGGTGTGCGATAGACTCGGCGCCGTGGCGATTCCGGTACAAGAATCGTTGTTCGAGTGCAACGAACGGAGGCCGCTGGGTAGCGGAGCCTGGATCGACATCCGCTCCGGGTGGCTCACCGGCGCCGACGACTTGTTGAGCGAGCTGCTGACGACGGTGCCGTGGCGTGCTGAGCGCCGTCAGATGTACGACCGCGTCCTCGATGTGCCCCGCCTGGTGAGCTTTCACGACCTCACCGTCGAGGATCCGCCGCACCCGCGGCTGAGCCGGCTACGCCGCCGCCTCAACGACATCTACGCCGGCGAGTTGGGCGAGCCGTTCACCACGGTAGGTCTGTGTTGGTACCGCGACGGCTCGGACAGTGTGGCCTGGCATGGCGACACCATCGGCCGCAGCAGCACGCAGGACACCATGGTGGCGATCGTCAGCCTCGGCGCCACCCGGACTTTCGCGATGCGACCACGCGGCGGCGGGCCGTCGTTGCGGCTGGCGCAGGCTCATGGCGATCTGCTGGTGATGGGTGGTTCGTGCCAACGGACCTGGGAGCACTCGGTGCCCAAAACATCGGCGCCTAGCGGCGCGCGGGTCAGTATCCAGTTCCGGCCCCGAGACGTGCGCTGAGAAATCAGCCCCGGACTGCCGCGACTGATTTGACCAGCAAGTCGCGCGCGCGTTTGGTGTCGACGGGGGTCACCGGCGCGCCGGGCTTCAACAGCGGGTTGGCGGTGATGATCACCTGGTAGTCACCGAAGTGCGCGGAGTAGTTGTACAACTCGCCGCTACGGGTCTTCCCCTGCACCGATGTCTGCAGGACTCTGTGCACTCCCATCGTGTGCGCCCCTTCGATCTGCGGCGCATCGACGACCTCGATCAGGCCTTGCACCCGCCCACCCCGGAATGCCACCTTCTGGCAGTTGCGCCCGGGGTCGTCGTATGGCACCGGCGCCGACGTCTGTACGGCCATGGCGATGAACCGGTTGCCGTCACCCTCGGCGGCGACGGCGGCCATGTTTCCCTTCAGGCCGGGTGGCATGTCCTCACCGACCACGAATTTCGAACAATCAGCTGGGTCGAACGTCATCCCCGGCGGAAGCTTGTGCGTCGACAGCACCTTGGGATCGATGCCGGTCTTCGGGACGTCTTTGACCTTGAATTCCGGCCCGAAGTCCGACTTCACCTGCGAAATCTTGGTGATATCGGCAGTGGGAGCGGTCTCCGACGATCCGTGAGATGAACAGGCCGCCAGCAAGCAGGCACTTCCGATCGCGACCGCTATCCTCATCATCCGCGTCAATCTAATGCACCGTTCTCAGGCGCGTAACGCCGACACGGCTTTCACCAGCAGGTCGGCAGCGAACTGCGGCGTCAGCGCCGAATCCGATGAGCCGGGGTCACTGACCACCGTGGTGAACGCATAGTAGTTGCCGAGGTAGGCGGTGAAGGTGTTTGCGCGGGAACCGATTTCATTGCCGCCTTCGACCGACGTGGTGATATCGGCAGCCATGCCCAGGGTTTCGGCGCCGTCGATGCGCGGCGGATCGACCAGATGAACACGCGCCGCGGCACGCCCGTTGGCCATGGTCCACTCGCGGCACCGGGTCACCAGCGACTGGTCCAGCGCAACCGGGCCCGCTGGCGCAGCCACGACCACCGCATAGACGATTCCGCCGACACCGGATCCCGAAATGCCTTGGGCGGATTGACCGTGTCCACCGGCCGGATCGGCCAACGCCGCGCAGCGCGCAGGGGTCGCTACGCCGTCCCCGCCAAGACCCCAGGTCGTCGGCGGCGCGACCACGCCCGAAACCCCGGTCACCTCATAGCCGGTCGGCAGCTCACGTCCCACCCGCTTGATGTCGGCCGGGTTGACGTGGCGAGCCGGGGTGGTTTGCGAAGGTGTCGGCGCCGGTGGGCGTGCATGACCGCAGGCGGCGAGCAGCAGCACGGTCCAAACCACCGCAGCGACTCGGAGTCGCATCCTAGCCGACAGCCCGAATAACTTGGCGTGCAACGCGTTTGATGTTCGCTCGCCATGTCACGGCTTAACGGGAGGTCCCGCGGATCGGGCACGTCGATGACGGTGGTGACCACGCCGACGTCGTCGCGCTCCCAGAAAGCGCCGTAGTGGTCCATGATGGTCCGCATCGCCACGTTGTCGGCGAGCATCCGGCCGGAGAACTTCTCGACTCCGTCGACCCGGGCGGCGACGGACAGCGCGGCGATCAAAAAGGAGCCAATCCCGCGGCCCTGGTAGGCGTCGGCGACGGTGAACGCGATCTCGGCGACGGCGGGGTCGTGGTCGTCTCGAACGAAGCGGGCGTCGGCAACCGGGTTGCCGTCCGTCATCGGTCATCACCCACACGAAGTGGTCGACGTAGTCGACCTCAGCCAGGTAGTCCATCAGCGCCGGGCTGGGCACGCGCGGTGACATGAACCGGCGATAGATCGTGTCGCTGGAGAACAGAACGTGCCCCTCCAGGGTGCGCGCGCTGTCGCCCGGCAGCACCGGACGAAGCAGCAGTTCTGTTCCGTCGCGGACCCGGACCGGGATCGGCGTGAGGAAGGCGGCGAGTCGCTGGCGGACGGTGCGCACCAACCGGCCCATGATCCCGGGGATGTGCACCATCCGTGCGAACGCGTCGTTGTCGCCGATCCAGCCGGTCAACGGTTCGGTGGTGGTCACGGTCGCCGTCCGCGGGATGTCCCGCAGCAGCGCGATCTCGCCGATGATCGTGCCGGCCGACACCTGCTCGACGGTCACGACGTCGTCGTCGGCCGACATGCCTGATCTCGGCCGTCCCCGACGAGATGAGCAGAAAGGACACCGCCTGCTCGCCTTGCTGCATGAGCACCTGGCCGCGCGGCGGCCTGCAGCGGCTGCAGGCTCGCTGCCAGCGGCATCAAGTCCTCGGGCGGACATCCCTTGAAGATGTCCAACGCGGCGAGTTCGTCGGCGCGCAGCGCGGTCAGTTCGGTCACGATGCCTCATCCGCCCCCGTTGCCGTCTCGTACGCGCCAGGTCGGCGACCCCGGGTCGCGGTCCAATGCTGCCCAGGTTATGGGCTGGGATCGGGTTGCAGCAAGGATGTAGAAGACTCACGGGATGGACATCACCGACGATCCGCTGCAGGCAACCCGCAATTTGCTCGATCGCACGGCTGCCCTGCGGCACGGTTTCCTCGACGTGCTGGGTGAATCGACGACGGCGCCGGTCCCCACCTTCGCCCAGCGCGCGATGAACAGCCGGTTCGTCGCGGGTGTGTACGAACGACTGTGGCGACCGGTTGCGTTCTACGTGGCCAGCGGTGTCACCACCGGCGCCGAGCAACGCCGTGCCGCCGAGGCCCTACAGCTGTCCGGTGCGCACAGGCTGCTCGACATCGCCTGCGGCCCAGGCAATTTCACCAGTCAACTGGCAAAACGATTGCCCGACGGCGGCCTGGCGGTCGGGTTGGACATCTCCGAGCCGATGCTGACCCGCGCCGTGCTGGACAACAGCGGACCCCGCACTTGTTACGTCCGCGGCGATGCCGGCACGCTGCCATTCGGCGACGAAACGTTCGACGCCGTCTGCTGTTTCGGCGCCCTCTACCTGATGCCCGAGCCGTTTCGGGTCGCCCGCGAGATGGTGCGGGTGCTCACCCCGGGCGGCCGGGTGGCGATACTCACCAGCTACGCCGGGCAACCGGCGCCGGTTCGGCACGCGATCACCGCGGGCACCCGCGTCATCGGGCTGCGCATGTTCGATCGGCATGCGTTCGTCGACCTGTTCACATCCGCCGGGCTGGTCGACGTCGAGCAGCAAACCCAACGCTCGTTGCAGTTTGTGACCGCCCGCAAGCCCTGATCACCCCGGCTCAGGCCATCGAATAGAAGCCCTCGTCGGGCGGCTCGGCGGCTGAAGAGCCAAAGGCTCCCCGTGCCGCCAGGGCGTGCGACTTGAACACCTGCGCTGCGGCGCTCGGCCGGTGTCGAAGCGGGACGAATCTGCAATTCACGTTCGGCGGCCGGCGCCGACCCCAGAGCAGGACGTCGGTAGCACGGCCCCTGCGGGCGGCCAGCACCATCCGGCGAATCGGCTCGTTGGTCACGAACACATCGGTGGCGACGGCAAGCACGTGCGGGCGGGGCGCGCTGTCCGGTCCCGTTGCGACTTTGCCGCCCAAGATGCGTATCGCGCGGTCGGCCTCTCTTCCGATGTCTCTCTTGACCTCTACGGTGACATCCCAGCCCGCCATCGCCCGATCGAAGAGCAACCCGCCGATTGACGTGACCACGTCGGCGACGTTGGTCGCGACCACGTGCAGCCGGTAGCGGCCGGAGTCTTCGGGCGCCGGGCTGTTCAGTTGCGTGCGGGGGCTGGCAGGAGCGGCCACAAGCTGTCCGTTCGGCTGGCTAGAGGACTGTGATTGACACTACGAATATAGAGTAGCCTGGTGTGGAACGAAAACCCAGCACACCGCCGAGAGCCGCTTTGACATCAAAACCGCGGGTAACGGGCCGCTACACTGCCGGAATACAGAAACGCCGCAAGCCCAATCCCGATCAGCGCCGCCGTGACCTGTGTGACGCGGCGATCGAGCTGTTGGCCCGAGGACGGCGCCAAGGGCCTGAGCCATCTGAAAGTCGACGCGCACGCCGGCGTGCCCGACGGCACCACCTCGTTCTACTTCCGTACCCGCTCAGCGCTGCTGCGCGCAGTTGCCGAGCGAATGGTCGAGCTCGACCTGGCCACATTGCAGGCCGTTGCCGACAGCACCGGGCTCGACGACGCGTCTTCGGCGTCCACGCTGTCCAAGGTGGTCATCCAGTCCGGAGAAGAGCCGCAGCTCAGCCGAACCAAGGCGCGCTACGAGCTGACCATGCAGGCGACCCGTGATCCGGCGATGGCCGCGACCCTGGAGCGCGCCACCGACGGCTTTCACCAAGCTGCATCACGACATCTTTGTCCAACTGCTGCCGCACGGCGCCGAACTGGATCCCGCCGTCGTCGACGATCTGAGCAACGTCACGCTGACTTTCATCAACGGACTGCTGCTGCGGTTCGCCCACGGCGACCGGATCATCGAAACCCCAGAACAGCTCGACGGCGTGCTGTCGGCCATCGTCGCGGGCATCTTGCACAGCGAGCAGCAGGGACGACTCACCCACGACCACACCTCGTTGCAGCCCTCGCCGCAACCACGCCGCCGGCAGTCATCGCCGAACCGCTAGGGCGGCCGGCTCTTGCTCAAATGCGGGCACATATGGTTCTCTACGGCAATAGAGTTAACCGGCGACGTCTGAGCCGGCGCGCGCAGTTCTTTTAAGCAAAAGGTACAAACCGCCCGAACCGTCTCAGACGCTGACACACTGGCGGCATCACTCCGGCATGCGGCGCATCCGGACGTGAGAGTTGTAGCGAAAGGCAAGATTTCGTGACGATCAGCACCGGCTCAGATCCCAGCGACCTCCACGACGTCGTGACGTCTACTACGACCCGTACGACGTCGTCCTCAACGCCGACCCCTATCCGATGTTCCGCCGGCTCCGCGAAGAAGCGCCGCTGTACTACAACGCGCAGCACGATTTCTACGCCTTGAGCCGGTTCAGCCGATGTCGACAAGGGCCTGGTGGACCACGGCACGTTCAGTTCAGCGCGGGGCATCATCCTGGAGCTGATCAAGGCTAACCTCGACATCCCGCCCGGCCTGCTCATCATGGAAGATCCGCCGATCCATGACATCCACCGCAAGCTGCTGGCCCGGATGTTCACCCCACGCAAAATCGCTGCGCTCGAGCCGCAGATCCGCGAATTCTGCGCCCAGTCGCTGGACCCGCTGGTCGGGACGGGCCGCATCGACTTCGTCGCCGACCTGGGCGCCCAGATGCCGATGAAGGTCATCAGCATGCTGCTCGGCATCCCGGAAGACGATCAGGAATTCATTCGCGACCGCACCAACGCGCAGCTACGCACCGAGGCCGGCAAGCCCATGAACCACGAACACGGCCTGGCCACCGGCGAAAAGTTCGCCGCCTACATCGATTGGCGCGCCACACATCCGTCTGACGACATCATGACCGAATTGCTCAACGTCGAGTTCGTCGACGAGACCGGCACCACCCGCCGACTGACCCGCGACGAACTGCTGATCTACCTCAACGTCGTCGCCGGAGCAGGCAACGAGACCACCACCCGGCTGATCGGTTGGGCCGGAAAGGTTCTCGCCGAACACCCCGATCAGCGCCGCGAACTGGTCGACAACCCCGCGCCTGATACCGCAGGCCATCGAGGAACTCCTGCGCTTCGAACCACCGGCCCCGCACGCGGCCAGATACGTGACCCGCGACATCAGCTTCCACGGCCAAACCGTCCCCGAAGGCAGCGTGATGATGATGCTCCTCGGGGCTGCCTGCCACGACGATCGCCAATTCGGTTCGGACAGCGAGGAGTTCAATATCCACCGGCCGGCTCGTCAGCACCTGGCTTTCAGCGTCGGCACCCACTTCTGCCTGGGCTCGGCACTGGCCCGCCTGGAAGGTCGAATCGCTTTGGAAGAGATCCTCAAACGCTTCCCGGAATGGGAAGTCGACCTGGCGAATGCCCGGCTCAGCCCGACGTCGACAGTGCGCGGCTGGGAGTCGATGCCGGCGCGGACGGCGTGAGGCGGCGATGACTGGCCGCGTTGAGGGCAAGGTCGCGTTCATCAGCGGCGCGGCGCGTGGCCAAGGCCGCAGCCACGCCGTGCGATTGGCCGCAAGAGGGCGCCGACATCATCGCGGTCGACATTTGCGGGCCGATCGACAACATGGCCTACCCGCATTCGACCCCGGAGGATCTCGCCGAGACCGTCGAGTTGGTCAAGGCGCAGAACCGCCGCATCGTGGCCGCGGAGGTCGACGTGCGTGACTACGACGCGCTCAAAGCCTTGGTGGACAGCGGTGTGGAACAACTCGGCCGGCTCGACATCATCGTCGCGAACGCGGGCATCGGCACCTTCGGCAACAAACTGCACAAGATCCCGGAGCAGATCTGGCAGGACATGATCGACATCAACCTCTCCGGCGTCTGGAAAACCGTAAAAGCCGGTGTGCCGCATATCCTCGCGGGCGAGCGAGGTGGCTCGATCGTGCTGACCGGCTCGGTCGGGTCGCACAAGGCCATGGCCTACACCGGCCACTACATCGCAGCCAAACACGGCGTGCTGGGCCTGATGCGCAGTTTCGCCGTCGAGCTGGGCCAGTACGGGATTCGGGTGAACTCGGTTCACCCAGCCAGGTCAACACGCCGATGAGTGATGAACGACATAACGTACCGGCTGTTTCGGCCGGATCTGGAGAATCCAGGGCCGGAGGATTTCGCGCCCTTTCTCACAACAGACGCACACGTTGCCGGTGCCCTGGGTGGAGGCCGCCGACATCAGCAACGCCGTCCTGTTCCTCGCCTCTGACGAATCTCGTTATGTCACCGGCGTTTCGCTTCCCGTCGATGCGGGTGCATTGCTCAAATAGATCAACAAGGAAGTGGAGAATGACATATGCCTGAGTACGACTACGAAGAAGATGAAGAAGGAAGCCGAGCAGTACATCAAGTTCGAGAAGGACAAGAAAGAACCGGATCGCCTACATCACCTTCGACCGTCCCGAGGAGCAGAACGCCACCACGTTGGGCATGCGGCAGAACTACGCCGACCTGATCCACAAGTGCAACGTGGACGACGACGTCAAGGTCGTCGTGATCCGTGGCGAGGGCGCAAGATTTCGGCAGCGGCGGAGACCTGCCCGAGCAGCGTCCGATGCTGGAGAACCCGGGCATGCCGCTGCTGCATGAGCTCGCGATCAACGACGACGACGTCAAGTACCCGCCGGGCGGCTCGTACCGCTACCTGTCCACCGTCACCGACTTCTACGCCAAGGCCCGCGCCGGAAACCGCCCGCTTCAGGAGCTTCGCAAGATCAGCATCATCGAGGCCAAGGGCTACTGCTACGGGTGGCACTTCTACCAGGCCGGCGACGCCGACCTGGTGATCTCCTCCGACGACGCACTGTTCGGGCACCCGGCGTTCCGTTACGTCGGCTGGGGCCCGCGGCTGTGGTGGTGGGCCGAGACGATGGGTCTGCGCAAGTTCTCCGAAATGCTGTTCACCGGAAGGCCGTTCAGCGCCAAGGAGATGTACGAGTGCGGCTTCGTCAACAGCGTGGTGCCCCGCGACAAGCTGGAGGACGAGACGCTGAAGTACGCGATGGCGTGCTCGCGGTCGCGCCCGACCGACACCGTCGCGGTGCAGAAGACCTTCCTGGAGCTCTACAAGCAGCACAAGGGCGAATACTTCGGCAGCCTGCTCACCGGCATGGTCGAGGGCATGCTGCCGCTGATCCAAAACGACGCGCGAAGAGGTCGACCTCACCGAGGGCACCTTCGAAAAGGGCCTCAACAACGTCGTCAAGGACAACGACCTGAACTTCCCGCCGGAGTGGCGGCTGAGCCGCTCGGGACGCGACAAGCCCTGACGTCTTCGAGGGAGTGCATGTCGGCACTGACTGGTATCAGGATCGTCGAGCTGGCCGAATCGGTTGCCGGAGAATACTGCGGGAAATTGCTCGCCGACTTCGGCGCCGAGGTGATCAAGATCGAACGCCCGGAGTCGCGGCAGCCCGACTCGGGCGATGGCCCCGATCATCGGCTGATGCGCGGTGGGCCCGAGCGCAGCGCGCTGTTCGCGTACCTGAACACCAACAAGCGTTCGGTCGTGCTCGATCGTCGGCTCGGCGGCCGACGATCGACAAGCTGCACAAGATCATCGCGCACGGCCGACGCGGTCGTCGACGATCACGCGCCGTCGTGGGCCGATGCGATTGGCCTGGCAGCGGCTGAAGCTGCGCGTCGCCATCCCGGCGTGGTGTTCTGCTCGATCACGCCGTACGGCGGCGGCGCGCCGCCGGAGTTCCAGAACGCTAAGAGCATCAACGTCTTCCACAGCAGCGGATGGGGTTACCACACGCCCAGCCACGCCGATCCCGCCAAGCCGCCGTTGAAGGGACCGGGCCGCTTCCTCGCCGACTACGAGGCCGGGCTCGACGCGGCGCTGTGCGTCGCCGCGTCGCTGTTCCGCGCATCTGCACACTGGTCAGCGGCGAATTCATCGACGTGTCGCAGCACGCGGTGCTGGCCTCGCGCGCCGACTGCGTGCTGGGCAGGTTCATCACCGGGGAGATCGCGCCGGAAAACACCCGCGAGCGATTACGATCAGCAGGGCCCGGCCTCGTTCTTCGCGTGCGCAGACGGGTTCGTCTACCTGTACATGACCAGCCGCAACCACTGGATGGGCCTCAAAAAGCTGATGGGCCAACCGGAATGGCTGGACGTGTTCGACGACGACTGGCTGGAGTTCTCGGTCACCCCGGAAAAGGTCGCGGCATTTCAGAAGGGGTTCGCCGCGTGGGTCGCCGGCCTGACCAAAGATGCGGCAGCCGACGATGCGCAGCGGCTGGGAGTGCCGCTGGTGCCCGTCGAAAGCGCTGCCGATCTGCAGAACTCGCCGCAGTACCGTCATCGCGGCTTTTTCCAGCAGGTCACCCATCCGGTGCTGGGCGCCGCGGCTACCCGGGCGTCCCCTACTTGATGAGCGCGTCACCGGCGCGGATCACCAGCGCCGCGCCCACCCTGGGCCAGCACACCGCCGAGGTCGCGGACAACGTCATAGACTGCCACGCGCCGGCGCCGACGGTGAAGTCGGCACAACTCAAGCCGCCGAAGGTGTCACGAGGCGGCCCGCTAGAAGGAGTGCGGGTCGTCGAGCTCACCAAGGTGTGGGCCGGCCCTTACGCCGGCAAGCTACTGGCGTTCCTGGGCGCCGAAGTGATCAAGGTCGAAAGCTCCGGCAACCCCGACGAGATGCGTGCCTACGGCGGCACCGACATCAACCACGCGCCATACTTTCTCAGCATCAACCCCGAAGTGCTCAGCGTGGAGCTGGACCTCAAGTCCGCAGCGGGCACCGACCGGCTGCGCGAGCTGATCGCCCACAGCGACATCGTCATCAACAACCTGCGGCCCGGGCGCGATGGAGCGCCTGGGACTCGGCTACCAGCAGCTCAAGTCGATCAAGCCGGACATCATCTCGGTGTCGATCAAGATGTGGGGCAACGACGGACCGCTGGGCTATCAGACCGGCTACGCGCCGTGCTTCGCCGCATTGGCCGGGATCGCTTCTCTGGTGGGCTATCCGGGCGGGCCGCCGCTCGGGCACCAGCATGCGTTACGGGGATTCCACCGTCGGCGCGGCCGCCGCGTTCGCCGCCGTCGCCGCATTGCTTCATCGCGACCTGAGCGGAGAAGGCCAGTTCGTCGACGTTTCTGCGGTGGAGACCCTTTCGTCGATGATCGGCGATTGTCTGCTCGAGCAGGATCTGACCGGCAAGCAGCTCGTCCCCGTAGGCAACCGTCATCCGGATATGTGCCCCGCACAACTGCTATCCCTGTTCGGGCGGCGACTGGATCAGCATTGCCGTGGCCGACGACACGCAATGGCGCACAGCTGTGCGACGTCCTGGGTGCGACCGCGCTCGCCGACGACGCGCGCTATGCCGCCATGGTCGGACCGACTCGAACACACCGATGCGCTCGATCGCGACCTCGCCCATTTCACCCGCAGCCACGACGCCGGGCAGCTGGCGCAGCGGCTCAGGTCGGCCGGTGTGCCGTCCAGCAAAAGCGCGACATCACTCGACGTGATCAGCGATCAACTGCTCTGGGACCGTGAACTTTATCGCTTCGTCAGCGATCATCGCGAAGGGCAGCGGCCGATAGTGGCAGCGCCGTGGCGAATGTCGGTTGCCCCGGCACAGATCGCGCGCGGTGCTCCCGACCTCGGCGAGCACAACGACTATGTTCTGCACGAAATCTTGGGCGCCCCTGCGACGGAGAGAACATGACGCGACGGCGACGATGCAGAGCGCAGCGATGCGGAGGAGCGGCGCACGTGACTAAGACCTTGGCCGGCACCGCGGCGTTGGTAACCGGCGCCAGCAGCGGCATCGGCGCCGCGACGGCACGGGCACTGGCGGCGCACGGCGCCGCGGTCGCCCTCCTCGCCCGCCGCGCCGATCGGCTGGACGAAGTCAAAGCCGACATCGAATCGGCCGGCGGCACCGCGCTGCCGGTCGCCGCCGACGTCACCGACGCCGAAGAAGTCGCCGCGGCGGTGCAGCGGACCGTCGACGAGCTGGGACGGCTCGACACCGTGGTCAACAATGCCGGGCTGATGCGGATGGCGCCGGCTGCCGAAGCGTCGCTGCAGGATTGGGACGACCTGGTGCGGGTCAACGTGCAAGGTGTGTTGTACGTGACCCGGGCCGCGGTCCCCCACCTGATCGACGCGGCCGCGGACTCACCACGCGGTGTCGCCGATCTGGTCACCATCAGTTCGACCGCCGGCTGGGTCGCCCGTCCCGGCACCGCCGTCTACTCGCTGACGAAATTCGGCGTGAATGCGTTCAGCGAGGGCATCCGCCAGGAGTTGCTGGGCAAGCGGGTACGGGTCGGCGTGGTGGGGCCGGGCACGGTCGACACCGAAATCAGCGACCACCTGTCCCCCGAGTCGCGCAAGGCATTCGATCGTCAGACCGCGGACATGGTCAAGCTGGCACCCGAAGACATCGCCGACGCAGTGCTGTACATCGTCACCCGCGACCGCAGAGTGGCCGTCAACCACATGTTGGTCCGCGCCGCCGAACAGACCTGGTGATCGACGCAGACGATCGTTGGGTCACCGGCGATCACTTCGGACTTCCCATTCCGGCGGACCCCGCCGCGTTGCGTGCCGGTGGCACAGCGTTTCTCACCCGGGCGTTCCGCGTCTCGGGTGCGCTGAGCGCCGACAACGCCGTCACCCGCATCAGCCGAGTTTCGACGAAGTTCCCGGCGGCAGCACCGGCCGGAAACTTCTGCTGCGCGTCGAGTACGACAAGCCCGACGTCGCAGGCCCACACCGACTTGTTCGTGAAGTTCTCCCGAGACTTGGACAACCCGATCCGGGACCGCGGAAAGACGCAGATGGAGTCCGAGGTACTCTTCGCGACGCTGTCCCGTGCACCCGGGTTCCCGATCACGGTGCCCGTTACCCAGTTCGCCGACTATCACCGCGACACGGGTACCGGGATACTGATCACCGAGCGAATCCATTTCGGCGTCAACGGCATCGAGCGCCAGTACCACAAGTGCCTCGACTACGAGATGCCCGAACCGCTGGAACACTACCGCGCGTTGCTGACCGCGCTGGCCCGGCTGGTCGGCTATCACCGATCCGGGCACCTTCCTGCCGACCTGGCCGGTCAGTTCCCGGTCGACCTGCAGGCGGCGACAGGTCGGTGAACGGACTACCGATCAGCGCCGACAAGCTGGATCGGCGACTGAGCCGACTCGCCGAGTTCGCGCACACCAGCCCCGGACTGCTGCCCGCCAACGTTCGCTCGCCGCAATTCATTGCGCGCCTGCGCGACGATGCGCCTCGATTCCTGCGGCACGAGCCTGCCGTCTGGGAGTTATCTGGCCGCCCAGACCGACTACATCGCGCTGTGCCACTGGAACGCCAACGTCGACAACGCCTGGTTCTGGCGCGACGCCGGCCATGTCCTGCACTGCGGCCTGCTGGACTGGGGCTGCGTCGGCCAGATGAACGTAGCCATGGCGCTTTGGGGAGCGATGTCGGGCGCTGAAACCGACATATGGGATCGCCATCTCGACGAGTTACTCCGCCTCTTCGTCTCGGAGATACATGCTTGCGGCGGACCGGAACTCAGCGTGGGCGAATTACACCATCAGCTGATGCTTTATGTCGGGATCATGGCGATCGCCTGGCTGCTCGACGTGCCCGCCTTGATCGGTTCGCGTTTCGGCGATTCCGCTCACTCGCTGAGCCGCGACGATCCCCTCATCAAAGACGACGAGAGCGTCCGTGCGCCGTTGCAGATGCTCACCAATGCGTTGAACCTCTGGGAGACACAGCGACTTCGGCGATCTTCTCGATGCCGCACTCGGCTGAGCTTGCCGACTACTGCCACGACGGGCTCGCGGTCAGCACCTCGGGCCCGCTGTCGGTGATGACGACCGTGTCGCGGTGAAGTACCGCGCCGACGCCTTCCTGCCACACGTAGCCGGTCAGCGCCAACACCATGCCCGGATCCAGATGTTCGCGTTCGGCGGTGGCCGGCAGCTGCCGCGAGATCACCGGCGGATCGAAGCCCAGGCCCAGCCCGTGCGCGACCGCCATCGGCGGCAGCGGCTCGCCGGCCAGGTCGTAAGCCGCCAGCAGGTCGCTGGCCGGCGCACCGGGACGGCAGGCCGCAATCAGCCTGTCCCACAGCTCGTTCGAGCGCTGATAAAGCTTGTGCGTCGACCCGTTCTCGACGTCGCCGACCGGCCAGGTCCGGCCCACCTCGCCGACGTATCCGTCGGCCAGGGCCCCGGCAGCCAAGACGACCAGGTCACCGGAGGTCACCCCGCCATCGCCGGTTGCGCGCCGCCACGGGTGTTCGGCCGACGTCACCCAGGCGGCGTCCTGGGTGGCCGGCGTGCTCACACCGCCCGCGGCCATCGCCTCCAGCACGACACCGGCCAACGTCTGCTCCGAGAGCCCGGGCCGCAGCTCGGCGACGGCGGCGGCGACACCCGCTTCGGCGACCCGCAGCGCCGTGCTCATCGCCGCAACTTCGTCGGGCGTCTTGATCCGGCGCGCTGTCCGCATCACCACCTCGCCGTCGACGAGGTCGGCGTTCGGGAACGCCGTCGGTAGCAGCGCGGCGAAAGTCGGGGTGATCGCATCGGTTCCAACCCGTCGCGCGGCCGATGCCCCGTCGATGTTCTTCAACACCTCGATGAGCGTCAGTGGATTCCAGGCCAGCCCGTAGAGCCGCTCGCGGCCGATCTCCTCGGGGATCCCTTCGTCAGCGGTGCTCATGAGATAGATCTCGCCGGTGGCGCGAACGACCACACAGACCGGGCCGAACGGCCGCGTCCCGGCGATCCACAATTGCGGCGCGCCGGTGACGTAACGAACATTGGCCTGCCGCCCGAGCACCAGGATGTCGATGTCGTGGGCTTCCATCTGCGCCATCGCCCGCTGGCGACGGCCCGTCCGCAAGGCCCGGCCGTCCGGCGAAATCTCAGTGACCATAAGGCGTATAGGGGTAGTCGGTAATCGGCAGGTAGCCGTCTTCGGTGATCACCACGATCTCCTCACTGCGGTAGCCGCCGGTGCCGTCCTCCCACACCACCGGCTCCAGCACCAACACCATGCCGACCGGAAAGACGAAGTTATCGTCGTACTCCTCACCCAGATCTGTTCCGATCATCGGCGGCTCGGCGGGGTAGGTGCCGATACCGTGCCCGAGATAGAAGTGCGGCAGCCAGGGCTTGCTGCCGCCGTTGGCGGCGATCGCAGCGCGTGCCAGATCGCCTGACGTCGCACCGGCTTTGGTCACTTTCAGCACCGCGTCGAGGATATGCCGCCACTGGTCGAACTGCGCTTGCTGGCGCGCTGACGGGTTGTCGCCGACCAGCCAGGTACGACCGAAATCCGAACAGTATCCTGCGTAACTGATGCTGACATCGGTCCACAGCACGTCACCTTTGGCCAGTTCGCGCTCCCCGGTCAACAGCGGCAATGCGAGGTCACCGTGCGTCGTCCACACCCCCTCGGCGCGCGACGGCGGCATCACCTGCCAGATCGCATCGAGCATGTTGGCCGTCGCGCCCAACTCGAAAGCCCGGCGCACCAGCTTGGCCGACAGATCGGTTTGCCGCACACCGGGCGCCAACTGCTTTTGCACATCGACCATGGCCTGCTCGGTGATACGAGTGGCCTTGCGCAGGCACGAAAGCTGGTCCGATGTCTTGACCAGATTGGCCGCTGCCACCACCACCGCCGCATCCGAGGGCGGCCCGCCGGGGAAGAGCCGATCGGCGGCTTGGCGCATCGCTCCGGTCATCTCATCGACCGCGACGTTCGCGCCCGGCGGTATCAGATCACCGATCACCCGCGCGAAATGCTCTACACCTTCCTCTAATTCGAGATAGAGCGGACCGTGCCGATGATCGGCCGGCAGCTGCGATTCCGATGCAGTCCCTTCACGGAACGGTAGGAACAGATGGGGGTGCTCGTCGGTGGCCAGCACGATCGCCACCGGCCGCTCAACATGCGACAAGCCGGCGTCCAGCACCGGCCAGCTGGCGCCGCGTGGCGTACACCACGTTGTCGTTCATCAGCAGGATCAGCGCATCGACGCCGTTGTCGGCCATCGCCGATCGAAGCCGCGCGCCGGTCTCACGACGCATCCGCTGCCAGTCCGGCTCGTCCGGGATGAACGAATGTTGGCGCGCTGGGAGAAATCGTCATCTACACACCCAGGAATTTCTTGATATTGCCGCTCACGATGCGCGCGGCGTTCTCCGGGCCGACTGCGTCGACGACCGCGGCCAGCGATTTCTCGGAATAACCGAACGTACTCTCGTTGTGCGGGTAGTCCGATGCCCACATCACCTTGTCGACGCCGATCTGCTCGATCAGGTTCAGGCCCAGCGGGTCGACCATGAACGAGGCACACATGTGAGTGTCCCAGTAGTAGCGAATGTCGTGCTCCAGCGGGTGGTCCAGCATGTGCTGATAGGAAGCCAGCACGTGCTCGGCATCCTGCAGCGCCGGCGGCACCCAGGCGATGCCACCTTCGAACCACCCGATCCGCAACCGCGGATGACGATCGAGGATGCCGCCAAAGATGTATTTGGAGAACATTTCCCGGAACCCATCGATGTTGACCATCATCGCGACGGCGACATTGTTGACCTCGCACGGGGCCTTCGGCGGGGTCTCGCCGATGTGATGGGACACCGGCAGCCCGGACTCCTCGATCGCCTCCCAGACCGGGCGCATCGGGGTGCACGCGTAGTCGAGCATGTTGCCGTCGTCATCGTTGCCCGGGTTCAGCGGTAACAAGAACGTCTTGAGGCCCAACGACTTCAACTCCGCCAGCGTCCGCTGCGCGCCTGGTGGATCCCACCAGTTGATCAGACCGACACCGAGGAAGTGACCGTCGGAGCGTTCCTGCAGATCGGCGATGTACTCGTTGTAAATGCGGAAAATACGTTCCCGCAGTTGCTTGTCCGGAAAGTGGAACAGGGCCAGCACCGCGTTCGGGAACGCCAGTTCCCGGTCCACGCCGTCCTCGTGCAACTCGCGTATCCGCGCCTCGATGTTGTTGGTGGCGGCACCGGCCAGATCGTCATACTGCATCAAGACGGCGGTGAAGACATCAGGCAGAAAGGACTGTCCCTGTTGGCCCACCTGGTAGGCGCCGTCTTCGTACCAGATGCGCGGCGCGCTGTCCCTGAGGTCGTCCGGAAAGCGCTCGTAGAAGATGTCAGCCGCCAACGAGATGTGGGTGTCGGCGGAAAACACCTCGGTGCCGGCGGGAAGGCCGACGTTCCCGTGCGCCTGGCCGTGCCGATTCTTCGGCGCGCCGAAGCCGCCGGGTGGGTAGAGCACACTCGGGTAAGTCACTGTTCCAGTGCACCAATCAGTTTCAGATCCGTCAGATACTTGGAGATTAGCTCCTTGGACAGCCGCGGTATCGTCAGTCCGGATTTCTCGACTGCGGCCGCGAAATGCTCGCTCGGCACGGGCACTGTCAGCGTGAGATCGCTGCCGCTCACCATGTCACGGGTAGTTCGTACAGCCCGTAGGCCAAGGCATCGTGTTTGAACGGCAGCTGCTCGATCGGGACCGCCAGCGCAGCGTCGGGATACGGCGCAGCAAGGTGTGCAGCACGATCTGCAACTCCATCCGGGCCAGCTGCTGCCCAACGCACTGGTGCCGTCCGTAGCCGAAGCCGACGTGGGGGTTGTCCTCACGTTGCAGGTCCAGCTGATCCGGGTTGGGGTAGCGACGAGCGTCCCAGTTCGCCGGCGGGACGTCGAGGATGATGCCCTCCCCGGCCCGGATCACCTCGCCGGCGACTTCGATGTCCTCGACGGCGACCCGACGCTGCCCGGTCTGAATGATGCTGAGATAGCGCATCAATTCTTCGACAGCGGTGGCGATCACCTTGTGGTCGTCGGTGTCGCGCAACAGTGCCAGCTGGTCGGGGTGCTCCAGCAGCGCGACGATCGCCAGGCTGATCATGTTGGCGGTGGTCTCGTGCCCGGCGATCAGCACCCCGGTGGCCAGCTGGGCGGCTTCCCGCACACTGAGCTCTTCGGCGTTGACCCGCTCGGCCAGATCGCCCACCAGATCTTCGCTCGGGTTTTCCATTTTGGCGCGAACGAGTTTGGCGATGTATCTGGCCAGCGCAGTAGCGCCTTCGGCCGACTCCTCGGCGGTGGCGTACCGGCCCATGCCTTTATGGGCCTGCTCTTGAAAGAACTCGGCATCCGAATACGGCACGCCCAACAATTGACTGATCACCAACGATGGGACCGGCAGCGACAGTGTCTCGACCAGATCGGCCGGCTGGGGACCGGCCAGAATCGCGTCGATGTGGTCGTCGGCGATTTTCTGGACGGCCGGGCGCAGGCCTTCGACCCGCTTGAAAGTGAACGGCTTGGACAACATGCGGCGAAACCGCGTGTGCTCCTCGGCATCTGAGGTGAACACCGAGCGCGGTCGCTTGTCTACTGTCGCCAGCATGCCTTCGTTCCAGTGCGGATATCCCGGCTTGCGGTCATCGACACTGGCGCGCGAGTCGGTGAACAGCGCGCGGATGGCGTCGTAGCCGGTGATCAACCATGGTGTGCTGCCGTCCCAAATCCGAACTCTACTGAGCGGTTTGACCGCATTGAGGGCCAACACTTCCGGCGGCGGGCGCCAACGGGCAACCCGCCGCCCGGGCCATCGGATAGTGCGGCACCTCCGCTGCGACCGCGCTCATCGTTTCGGTCAAGATGTCAGCCATAGCGCTCCTTCGGGCAAGGCGAACTCAGAGATCAATGAGACGGCAGGACCTGCGCACGGTGAACAGGTGCCCGCCACAAGCCGACGATCGCGTCGACCAGCCCTTCGGCGGCGATCGGCCAACTGGACCGTGACCGCGGCCCATGTTCGGCGAGCTCGCCTTCATGCTCGGCACACGTGTGCATCAGCAGGTTGCGAGCCATCACCATCCGTTCGAAGCGGACCCGCTTCGGCAGATCGGGCAAGCAGCGGTTGATGCCGTCGATCGCCCGCACGAGCATGGGTGACCCGAGCGCATCCTTGGTGACCACCTGCCGATAGGTGGGATCGGCCATCGCTTGCGCGGCGAAGCGGGCGTACCAGCTCGGGTTACCAAGCGCGGCCAAGTGGTTGGTGAGTGGGTGCACGAGTGTGCCGACCCAGTCCCGCAGCTCGGTCGAGTCGCCGATGCCGGCCAGCATCTGACCCCGCAACTCCTCGATGGGCACGCGGTGTTTGCTTTCGATGGCGCGCAGTAAATCGGTCCTGGTGCCGAAGTGGTAACAGGCCGCCGCATTGTTGCCTTGCCCTGCCGCTTCGCTGATCTGCCGGTTGGACACCGCGTACATGCCGCGCTCGGCGAACAGCCGCTCAGCTGCGGACAGGATCGCTTCTCGGGTGCCCGTCGACCGGTCGTTGCGCAGGACTCTGGCTGCGGTCACCGCCTAAGTGAACACCCGCGCCCGGGTTAAATCAAGCAATTTATTTAATGTGCTCGACGCGCGGCGGACGCTCCCCCGGCCGGGCCCGGTGCCGGGCCGCCGAGGCCCGGGCGTACTCGCGAACGCATAAAATCGCCGCACACAGAAACAATTTCCATTAATGGAATCCTCTCCCAAATACCGGAAAGAAGATTTGCCTACATCAATTCCGACGGCGCGATTCACCGGCCCGCGGACTCCGCGTTCGACCCGAAGCGAACGAGCCGTCGTCGAGATGGTCGCCCGGTGCACACATCGGGTTGAACGTCCAGAGAATTGGACTGGCGTCAATACCCAATTACTGTCCCCGCGGATCAATTGGCGGTTAGCGGGCCCGTCATATCGCTAACCCCGCCGGCGCTGCATGAATCTGTATATACTTTCGCTTCTCGACGGGTGCTGCCTGACCTCGATACCGGTTTAGACAAACGCTCAGTACTTCGGATCCGCAAACCAGCCCGGCACCCACCCCGAGCCACGTACCACATCGGAGGAGACCTTGGCGCGCAACCTGGTCACCATCGTCGCCACCCAGTTGATGGAGACGACGGCCTCGACCGTGGCCGATGTGAACGAACAAGTGCTCGCCGAGTTGGTCCAGCATCTCGACATCGACGCTGCCTTCTTGCGGCACAACGACCACAAAATCAGGGTTTCCCGGTTGGTCGCGGCGTGGCCACCGCGGCGTGAGGACGCAGGCCCGGACCCGCAGACGGTCGCACACTTCAGCAGCGCCGACCCGATCCTGGCGCTGTGCGAGCACGGAAAGAACCTGGTGGTGATCCGGCCGGAACCGACCGAGCCCGCTTATGCACGCTGGGTTGCCGGCGCCTACGACCGCTGGGGCCTGGACGCCTCCAAGATCACGTCGCCTTCGGCTGCTGCAGCACCGCTGATCTCGGGCGGAGTGACCACCGGTCAGCTCACCTGCATGAAATTTCGTCGCAAAAGGTGGCGAACCGACGAGCTCAACACGATCCAGACGATCGCGTCGCTGCTTGCTCAGCTGCAGGCACGGATCACCGCCGAGGAGAAGCTTCGCGACCTCGCGGAGCACGACGATCTGACCGGTCTGCACAACCGCCGCGCGCTGATCGCCCACCTTGCCGACCGACTCGCCGTGGGGCGGCCAGGTCCGGTCCCGGTGTTGTATCTGGACCTCGACCGGCTGAAGTCGATCAACGACTACCTCGGACACAGCGCCGGCGACTGGTTCATCCGGACATTCGCCGAGCAGCTGCGCATAAAAGCCGGCGCCGGCAAGCATGACCGCTCGGCTGGGCGGAGACGAATTCGTCGTCGTGCCTGATCAGCCGATGTCGATCGAGACTGCGGAGAAGACTGCCGACGAGCTGTGTGCGGCGCTGCGCGATCGGATGGCGCTGGGCGGTCACATGATCACCCGCACCGTCAGCGTCGGCGTGGCGGTGGGCATGCCGGGACGCGACAACACCAGCGATCTTCTCCATCGCGCCGACGAGGCCGTGCTGACCGCCAAGCGCGCGCGGCGGCAACCACGTCGCGGTGTCCAGCGACGACATGTCCCTGCAGCGTCTCTTCCGCAACGACATCGAACTTCACCTGCGCGGCGAAATCGACAACGAAGCGCTGCTGCTGCACTATCTGCCCGAGGTCGACCTGTGGACCGGCGCGATCGTGGCGGCCGAGGCGCTCGTTCGGTGGCGGCATCCGACCTGGGGACTGCTGCTGCCGGAGTCGTTCATCGGCGTGGCCGAATCCGCCAACCTGGGCGGGGAATTGGGCCGATGGGTGATGCGAAGCGCGATGTGCGGAATTCAGCCGGTGGCGTTCGCATGGCGTCGGGCAGAACGCCACACTGCGCCTCAACGTGTCGCCCGCCCAACTGGTCAGCCGCGGCTTTGTCAGCAGCGTGGCCGAAACCATCGACGAGTTCGGCATCGACGGCGGCTCGGTGTGCCTGGAGATCACCGAGCGAGCCGTCGTTCGCGACATCGACACGACCCGCAAGAACGCTCGAGGAGCTGAAAGAAGTCGGCGTCCAGATCGCCATCGACGACTTCGGCACCGGCTATGCCGTTCTGTCGCACCTGAAGTCGCTGCCGGTCGACACGCTGAAGATCGACACGTCATTCGTTCGCGACCTGGGCACCAGTAGCCGTCATAAGAGCCGCGTATTTTCAACCGGTGCTGCTCAGTTAGCACGTTTGGCTCACTGCCCGATTATAAGTTGCGTTCATACGCTTGAAAGCGATGGAACCATAGTGCTCGAATGGGGTGTCCCGATTTGTGTGGCAGGTGCTGAAGCCCGCGACGATGCCCAAGTTATGGATCAACTGTTAAATACAATCGAAATTGCTGTCGGACGAGACCAACACAATATGTATTCGAAATTGGAGAGGGGCGTCGCTGGAATTCGCAAAGCGGGCGTTGGGAAGAAAAGTAATTAGACGCTCTCTATCGGGGGCTCCTCGCCTGTTATCGTTGTCGCACGAGGTCGAAATTGCGCCGGTCTGATTTGGTTGGAAGCGCAAACCTCGAAGGGGTTCGGGCCCTGTTGGACGCTGAAAAAGATTGAACTTACCGTTTTGCTGTAAAAAAATCTCATTGGGCGGCGACCCTCCTTGCGACCTAATAATGCGAGGGACAGACTGATAACCTAACAACCGTAAATGTGCAAACCGGTTTCAAAATCAGAAAAATGAGGTATGTCATCATGTATGATTCGACTGAACAAGTCATAAAAGCATTCATCTTGAGTGAATTTCTTCCCGGTGAAGACCCTGCCAACCTTACGGCTTCGACTCCTTGATAACCTCAGGCGTTCTTGACTCTATGGCCGTGCTCAAACTGGTATTATTTCTCGAACAGCAGTTCCTTGTTTCGATAAATCCTCATGAGGTAGATGCCGACTATATTGGAAGCATTGAGAAAATCGTCGAACTGGTTAATTCCAAACGCTGAATTTTACGAGGCTGAGGGGATTATAATGTCTTTACATCATTTGCTGGATTCATCGGTTAGAAATAGCCCTTCTGATCTTGCCCTTATCGAAGGAAATGGCACAGGGCAAATAGACTACAAAAGTCTCGACCAACTTTCCGACCGGGTCCGTGACAGGCTCTTCGCCATGGGCGTGAGGCGGGGGGGCAGGGTGGGAATCTACTGCGAAAGAGCATTGAAAGCGTCGCGGCGATCTTTGGCATTCTTAAGGCGGGTGCTGCCTATGTACCCGCCGATCCTGGGTCACCACCCTTGCGTATCGCATATAGCCACCATAATTGCGGTGCGAAAGTCGTCATAACGGAAAAAAGATTCGAGGCCGGGTTCTGCGATGCGATGGCCGGATTGGGCCCAATCCCCCAGTTAATCGTCTTGGACGGAGTCGGTGGTGGGGTATACCTTGAAAAGGCCCTTGAGACGCTCTATGAGCAATCCCCAGCCCCAGCCGTGCCGACCGCCGATTCAGCGCCCGACGATCTGGCCTATATCCTTTATACCTCGGGCTCTACCGGCAAACCTAAGAGGAGTATGCTTTTTCACACCGTAACGCAGAGTCGTTTGTCGAGTGGTGCTCGGAGACTTTCCATCCGCATTCCTCGGACATCTTCTCATCGCATGCCCCGTTCCATTTCGATCTATCCATCCTCGACATCTATTTACCGCTCAAACATGGAGCCAGTCTTGTGTTGATTCCGGAGGAAACCGGCAAGGGCAGCCCCGGTGGTTTGGCGAAGCTAATCGAGAGATACCGCATCAGCTTTTGGTATTCGGCGCCGTCGACTCTGAGCATGCTCGCCCAGTTTGGTAAAATCCCCGAACACGACTTCTGGCTTCGTATGGTTCTTTTCGCCGGTGAGGTTTTCCCAGTGGTTCATCTTAGATCTTTCAATCGCCAGGTTGCCCATCCCAGGCTCTTCAATCTTTATGGGCCGACCGAAACCAATGTCTGCACATGGTTCGAAATACCTCCGATTATCCCCGATGATCGCATGGACCCTTATCCAATAGGAAGACCTGTTCGAATCTGAAGAGCGTTGTAGTTGGCTCTGACGGCAAACCTGTTGAATTCGGGGTGGAAAGTGGTGAACCTGTCATTTCTGGTTCCAACGTAATGCAAGGTTATTGGGCTATGCCGGAGCAGACTGCTGGTTCATTCCTTCCTGACCGCATCACCGGGCGCTGGTACAAAACCGGAGATATTGTGGTTGCCGATCAGGATGGAAACTACCGCTATCTTGGGCGTCGAGACCGGATGGTGAAAAAGCGCGGCTATAGGATCGAACTGGGCGAAATAGAGGCATGCCTCTATCGGCACCCGGCGGTCAGCGAGGCAGCCGTCGTCGCGATGGCCGATCCGGAAACGGGCATCAAAGTTAGGGCTCATCTATGCATTAACGGGGGAAAGCCCCCGTCCCTAATCGAACTGAAGACCTTCTGTTCTCAGCGTCTGCCGCTCTACATAGTTCACCGATGTTTTCATGTTCCATGAGGGCCTGCCCAAGACCTCTACGGATAAAACCGACTATGAACAATTAAAAGGAATGAGCTGATTTTAACTGTTGAAAATGTGCGCCTTTGGGGTTATCTGCGTTTTTCGATTCCAAGATTTCGTGCTGACCGGGATGCTTGAATGTCTGCCCGAATTCCTCGTGTGGTGGTCATTGTTCAAGTCGGCTCGTCGCGGTCGATTCCGTGCTGTCCGCGTATTAATGCAGATGAAGGCCGATGCTTCCTTGTTGCCGAGGTCATGGGTTAAGGACAATAGCGCCAGGAGCGAAGACGCGTTCAATTCATCCGCACGGTGCATATCACGCGGACTTTATTACTGACCGCAGGGTTCGGACCAGGTTACCTGGAAGGGATGGGCGACCGAATCCCCTCGACGAAATGACGCGATTTTTCTATAACGCGTTATGAATCAGGCTTTCCAGGTTAACCGCCGCAAATCGGCGGTAGATGGTTCGACGACTTGGGGTGGGCTCATCAACTGCTTCACAAACCATAGGCCTGATCATATCAGCCTAATGATATCGATACTGCCGGGGCTGC
>CAWKME010000064.1:0-79208 GCA_963850645.1 uncultured Actinomycetota bacterium
GCGTGAGCTGGACCGGCTCGAGGACATCTGGAACACCTTCACCAAGCTGGCTCCCAAGCAGCTGATCGTCGACGAGAACCTCTACCGCGAACTCGTCGACCGCTACGGCGAATACTTCACCGGTGCCATGGGCGCGGAGTCGATTCAGAAGCTGATCGAGAACTTCGACATCGAGGCCGAGGCCGAGACGCTGCGTGACGTCATCCGAAACGGCAAGGGGCAAAAGAAGCTTCGCGCCCTGAAGCGGCTCAAGGTGGTCGCGGCGTTCCAGCAGTCGCGGAACTCGCCGATGGGCATGGTGCTCGACGCGGTGCCGGTGATCCCGCCGGAGCTGCGGCCTATGGTGCAGCTCGACGGTGGCCGGTTCGCCACCAGCGACCTCAACGACCTGTACCGCCGGGTGATCAACCGCAACAACCGGCTCAAGAGGCTGATCGACCTCGGCGCGCCCGAGATCATCGTCAACAACGAGAAGCGGATGCTGCAGGAGTCGGTCGACGCGCTGTTCGACAACGGCCGTCGCGGCCGTCCGGTCACCGGACCGGGCAACCGTCCGCTGAAGTCGCTGAGCGATCTGCTCAAGGGTAAGCAGGGCCGGTTCCGGCAGAACCTGCTCGGTAAGCGCGTCGACTACTCGGGCCGTTCGGTCATCGTGGTCGGCCCGCAGCTCAAGCTGCACCAGTGCGGTTTGCCCAAGCTGATGGCACTCGAGCTGTTCAAGCCGTTCGTGATGAAGCGGCTGGTGGACCTCAACCACGCGCAGAACATCAAGAGCGCCAAGCGGATGGTGGAGCGTCAGCGTCCGCAGGTGTGGGATGTGCTCGAAGAGGTCATCGCCGAGCACCCGGTGCTGCTGAACCGTGCACCGACCCTGCACCGGCTGGGCATCCAGGCCTTCGAGCCGATGCTGGTGGAAGGCAAGGCTATTCAGCTGCACCCGTTGGTGTGTGAGGCGTTCAACGCCGACTTCGACGGTGACCAGATGGCCGTGCACCTGCCGTTGAGCGCCGAGGCACAGGCCGAGGCCCGCATCCTGATGCTGTCGAGCAACAACATCCTGTCGCCGGCATCGGGTCGTCCGCTGGCCATGCCGCGGCTGGACATGGTGACCGGGTTGTACTACCTGACCACCGAGATCGACGGCGACACCGGCGAATACCGGCCGGCCGCCAAGGACCGTCCGGAGTCGGGGGTTTACGCCTCGCCGGCCGAAGCGATCATGGCGATGGACCGCGGTGCGTTGAGCGTGCGCGCCAAGGTCAAGGTGCGGCTGTCCCAGCTGCGGCCGCCGACCGAGGTGGAGACCGAGCTGTTCGGCCAAAACGGCTGGCAGCCCGGCGATTCCTGGATTGCCGAGACCACGCTGGGTCGGGTGTTGTTCAACGAGCTGCTGCCGATGGGGTATCCGTTCGTGAACAAGCAGATGCACAAGAAGGTGCAGGCGGCGATCATCAACGACCTCGCCGAGCGCTACCCGATGATCGTGGTCGCCCAGACCGTCGACAAGCTCAAGGACGCCGGTTTCCACTGGGCCACCCGCAGCGGTGTCACGGTCTCCATGGCCGACGTGTTGGTTCCACCAGGCAAGCAGGAGATTCTCGACGCCTACGAGGAGCGGGCCGACAAGGTCGAGAAGCAGTTCCAGCGTGGTGCTTTGAACCACGACGAGCGCAACGAGGCGCTGGTGGAGATCTGGAAGGAAGCCACCGACGAGGTGGGTGAGGCGCTGCGCGAGCACTACCCGAGCGACAACCCGATCATCACGATCGTCGACTCCGGTGCCACCGGTAACTTCACCCAGACCCGGACGCTGGCCGGCATGAAGGGTCTGGTGACCAACCCGAAGGGTGAGTTCATCCCGCGGCCGATCAAGTCGTCGTTCCGTGAAGGCCTGACGGTGTTGGAGTACTTCATCAACACCCACGGCGCGCGGAAGGGGTTGGCGGACACCGCGTTGCGTACCGCCGACTCGGGTTACCTGACCCGTCGTCTGGTGGACGTGTCGCAGGACGTCATCGTCCGCGAGCGCGACTGCGGCACCGAGCGTGGCATCGTCGTCGAGCTGGCCGAGCGTCAGCCGGATGGCACGCTGATCCGCGACCCGTTCATCGAAACCTCGGCCTACGCACGCACGTTGGGTACCGATGCGGTGGACGAGAAGGGCAACGTCGTCGTCGCGCGCGGGCATGACCTCGGCGACCCGGAGATCGACGCGCTGCTGGCGGCCGGTATCACGCAGGTGAAGGTGCGTTCGGTGCTGACCTGCACCACCGGCACCGGCGTGTGCGCGACCTGCTACGGGCGCTCGATGGCCACCGGCAAACTGGTCGACATCGGTGAGGCCGTCGGTATCGTGGCCGCCCAGTCCATCGGTGAGCCCGGCACGCAGCTGACCATGCGCACCTTCCACCAGGGTGGTGTCGGTGAGGACATCACCGGTGGTCTGCCCCGCGTGCAGGAGCTGTTCGAGGCCCGGGTGCCGCGCGGCAAGGCGCCGATCGCCGACCTCACCGGACGGGTGCGTCTGGAGGAGGGCGAGCGCTTCTACACGATCACCATCGTCCCCGACGACGGTAGCGAGGAAGTGGTCTACCCGAAGCTCTCCAAGCGGCAACGCCTGCGGGTGTTCAAGCACGAGGACGGTTCCGAGCGGCTGCTCACCGACGGCGACCACGTCGAGGTGGGCCAGCAGCTGATGGAAGGCTCCGCCGACCCGCACGAGGTGCTGCGCGTGCAGGGCCCCCGCGAGGTGCAGATCCACCTGACCAAGGAGGTCCAGGAGGTCTACCGGGCGCAGGGTGTGTCGATCCACGACAAGCACATCGAGGTGATCGTCCGGCAGATGCTGCGCCGGGTGACCATCATCGACTCGGGTTCGACGGAGTTCCTGCCCGGCTCGCTGATCGACCGTGCGGATTTCGAGGCGGAGAACCGTCGGGTGGTGGCCGAAAGCGGCGAGCCCGCCGCCGGCCGCCCCGTGCTGATGGGCATCACCAAGGCGTCGCTGGCCACCGACTCGTGGCTGAGCGCGGCGTCGTTCCAGGAGACCACGCGCGTGCTGACCGATGCGGCGATCAACTGCCGCAGCGACAAGCTGCAGGGTCTGAAGGAGAACGTGATCATCGGAAAGCTGATCCCGGCCGGTACCGGTATCAACCGGTACCGCAACATCCAGGTTCAGCCGACCGAGGAGGCCCGCGCCGCGGCGTACACGATCCCGTCCTACGAGGATCAGTACTACAGCCCGGACTTCGGCCAGGCCACCGGTGCCGCGGTGCCGCTGGACGACTACGGATACAGCGACTACCGGTAAGTCAAAGAAAAAGCCCCGGGTTCGCCCCGGGGCTTTTTCGTAGCCGTAAACGCCGGCCCCGAAACCACTTTCGCCACTCGCATCACTGGAGCAGGGGATCCGGCTTTGTGCCCGCCTCATAGCGACAACCGGCACCGGTTGTCCTCAGCTTGGTCGCGTTGTCGCTCCGAGGGGGAGGATCAGTCTGCCACGAACCGCCCGTCGGCAGTCCTTACTAGACTGGCCGACGTGCTTATCGGTTCACATGTCAGTCCGCAAGATCCACTCGCCGCGGCCGCGGCCGAGAACGCTGACGTGGTCCAGATTTTCCTCGGCAACCCGCAAAGCTGGAAGGCGCCCAAACCGCGCGAGGACGCCGCGCAGCTCAAGGCCGCGGCCTTGCCGATCTACGTGCACGCGCCCTATCTGATCAACGTCGTGTCGGCGAACAACCGAGTGCGGATCCCGTCGCGCAAGATTTTGCAGGACACCTGCGACGCGGCGGCCGAGATCGGCGCTGCCGCGGTGATCGTGCACGGTGGCCACGTCGCCGAGGACAACGACCTCGACGAAGGTTTCCAGCGCTGGCGCAAGGCGCTCGACCAACTGAAGACCAAAGTTCCCGTCTACCTGGAGAACACCGCCGGCGGCGATCACGCGATGGCCCGCCACTTCGACACCATCGGCCGGCTCTGGGACCACATCGGCGACAAAGGGATCGGCTTCTGCCTGGACACCTGCCACGCCTGGGCGGCGGGCGAGGCATTGGTCGACGCCGTCGACCGCATCAAGGGCATCACCGGCCGCATCGACCTGGTGCACTGCAACGACTCCAAGGACTCGGCCGGCTCGGGGCGTGACCGGCACGCCAACTTCGGCACCGGGCAGATCGATCCCGAACTGCTGGTGGCGGTGGTCAAAGCCGCGGACGCGCCGGTGATCTGCGAGACGGCCGACGAGGGCCGCAAGGACGACATCGCGTTCCTGCGTGAGCACCTGAGCTGACAGAACGCTAAGCATTACACGTCTTGTGCGGTTGTAGAAAAAATGTAACATTGTCGGCATGTCAGACACGCATGTCGTCACCAACCAGGTTCCGCCGCTCGAGGAGCACAACCCGGCGTCCTCCCCGGTGCTCATCGAGGCGCTGATCCGCGAAGGCGGGCAGTGGGGCCTCGACGAGGTGTCCGCAGTCGGTGCGATCTCCGGCTCTCGGCAGGCGCAACGCTGGGGCGAACTTGCCGACCGCAACCGGCCCATCCTGCGCACCCACGACCGCTACGGTCACCGCGTCGACGAGATCGACTACGACCCCGCCTATCACGAGCTGATGCGCACCGCGATCGAGCACGGCTTGCACGCTGCGCCGTGGGCCGACGACCGGCCAGGCGCACACGTGGTCCGTGCGGCCAAGACCGGTGTCTGGACCGCCGAACCCGGTCACATGTGCCCGATTTCGATGACCTACGCCGTCGTTCCGGCACTGCGCTGCAACCCCGAGCTCGCTGCCAGCTACGAGCCGCTGCTGACCAGCCGGCACTACGACCCGGAGCTGAAGGTGCCGACGACGAAGCCCGGGATCACCGCGGGCATGTCGATGACCGAAAAGCAGGGCGGCTCCGACGTGCGCGCCGGCACCACCGAGGCCACCCGCAACGCCGATGGCACCTACAGCCTGACCGGCCACAAGTGGTTCACCTCGGCGCCGATGTGCGACATGTTCCTGGTGCTCGCGCAGGCGCCCGCGGGGCTGTCCTGCTTCTTTTTGCCTCGGGTGCTGCCCGACGGCACCCGCAACCGGATGCTGCTGCAGCGGCTCAAGGACAAACTCGGCAACCACGCCAACGCGTCCAGCGAGGTCGAGTACGACGGCGCCACCGCGTGGCTGGTCGGTGAGGAGGGCCGCGGCGTCCCGACCATCATCGAGATGGTCAACCTGACCCGGCTGGACTGCACGCTGGGCAGCGCCACCAGTATGCGCACCGGGCTGACCCACGCCGTCCACCACGCGCAGCACCGCAAGGCCTTTGGCGATTATCTGGTCGACCAGCCGTTGATGCGTAATGTGTTGGCGGACTTAGCCGTTGAAGCCGAGGCAGCCACCATGGTGGCGATGCGGATGGCCGGCGCCACCGACAACGCCATTCGCGGAGACCAGACCGAGGCGCTGCTGCGCCGGATCGGATTGGCGGCCAGCAAGTACTGGGTGTGCAAGCGCGCTACGCCGCACGCCGCCGAGGCGCTGGAGTGCCTGGGCGGCAACGGCTATGTCGAGGATTCCGGCATGCCGCGGCTGTACCGTGAGGCGCCGCTGATGGGAATCTGGGAAGGCTCCGGCAATGTCAGCGCGCTGGACACGCTGCGCGCCATGGCAACTCGTCCGGAGTGCGTCGAGGTGTTGTTCGACGAGCTGGCCAAGAGTGCCGGCCAGGATCCACGTTTGGACGGCCACATCGAGCGGTTGCGTTCGCAGCTCAGCGATTACAGCGACGTTTCGACGATCGCCTACCGGGCCCGCAAGGTCGCCGAGGACATCTGCCTGGCGCTGCAGGGCTCGCTGCTGGTGCGCCACGGACATCCGGCGGTCGCCGAGGCGTTCCTGGCCACCCGCCTCGGCGGGCAGTGGGGCGGCGCGTTCGGAACCATGCCCACCGGGCTGGATCTCGCGCCGATCCTCGAGCGGGCCATGATCAAGGGATGACGCACGCGATCAGACCGGTCGACTTCGACAATCTGAAGACGATGACCTATGAGGTCACCGACCGGGTTGCGCGGATCACCTTCAACCGGCCCGAGAAGGGCAACGCGATCATCGCCGACACGCCACTGGAACTGTCGGCTCTGGTCGAGCGAGCCGACCTGGACCCCCATGTGCACGTCATCCTGGTCTCCGGCCGGGGTGAGGGCTTCTGCGCGGGTTTCGACCTGAGCGCATACGCCGATCGCACCGGCTCGGCCGGCGGCACCGGCGCCTACAGCGGGACCGTGCTGGACGGTAAGACCCAGGCGGTCAACCACTTACCGGATCAGCCGTGGGATCCGATGATCGACTACCAGATGATGAGCCGCTTCGTGCGCGGCTTCTCCAGCCTGATGCACGCGGACAAGCCGACGGTGGTCAAGATCCACGGCTACTGCGTGGCCGGCGGCACCGACATCGCCCTGCACGCCGACCAGGTGATCGCCGCGTCCGACGCGAAGATCGGCTACCCGCCGACCCGGGTCTGGGGAGTGCCGGCCGCCGGGCTGTGGGCGCACCGGCTGGGCGACCAGCGCGCCAAACGCCTTCTGCTGACCGGGGATTGCATCACCGGGGCACAGGCCGCCGAGTGGGGACTGGCGATCGAGGCGCCCGACCCCGAAGACCTCGACGAGCGCACCGAGCGCCTGGTCGAGCGGATCGCCGCGGTGCCGGTCAACCAGCTGATCATGGTCAAACTCGCGCTCAATTCGGCACTGCTGCAACAGGGCGTGGCCACCAGCAGGATGGTCAGCACCGTCTTCGACGGTATCGCCCGGCACACGCCCGAGGGGCACGCGTTCGTCGCCGACGCCGTCGAGCATGGCTTCCGCGAGGCGGTGCGTCACCGCGACGAGCCGTTCGGGGACCACGGACGCCGCGCGTCTCAGGTGTAACGCCATGCCCAAATCGCTGGCCCGCATGACCGCCCGGTCGGTGGTGCTCAGCGTGTTGCTCGGCGCCCATCCGGCGTGGGCCAGCGCGGCTGAATTGATCAGGCTCACCGGTGATTTCGGCATCAAGGAGACCACGTTGCGGGTCGCGTTGACCCGGATGGTCAGCGCCGGCGACTTGATCCGGTCCGCCGACGGCTACCGGCTCTCCGAGCGGCTGCTGGCTCGCCAGCGCAGGCAGGACGACGCGATGCGACCACAGCTGCGGCCCTGGCGCGGATACTGGACCACCTTGATTGTCACCAGCGTCGGTACCGATGCCCGGACCCGTGCCGCGTTGCGAACGACGCTGCACGACAAGCGTTTCGGCGAGCTGCGCGAAGGGGTGTGGATGCGGCCGGACAACCTCGAGCTCGACCTGGACGCTGAGGCTGCGCGCCCGGATGCGGGTCGTGCAGGCCCGCGACGACGAGCCCGCCGAGCTGGCCGGCCAGCTGTGGGACCTGCCGTCGTGGAACCGCACCGGCCACCGGTTGCTTGCCGAGATGTCGGACGCGACGGATATTCCCGCTCGGTTCGTGGTCGCTGCTGCGATCGTGCGCCATCTGTTGACCGACCCGGTGCTGCCGGCCGAACTGCTGCCCGCGGACTGGCCGGGCGCGCGGCTGCGCGCTGCCTACAACGACTTCGCCGCCGAACTGACCGAGCGGCGCGACGGTATCCGACTAGTGGAGGCGACATGAGCGATCCGGTACGCGTAGAACGCAATGGCCCGGTGACCACGGTGATCCTGAACCGGCCGGAGGCCCGCAACGCCGTCAACGGCCCGACGGCTGCCGCGTTGTTCGCGGCGTTCGAGGAGTTCGATCGTGACGACACCGCATCGGTGGCGGTGCTGTGGGGCGATCACGGAACCTTCTGTGCCGGAGCCGATTTGAAGGCGTTCGGCACACCGGAAGCCAACGCGGTGCACCGGACGGGTCCCGGCCCGATGGGGCCGACGCGAATGGTGCTGTCCAAACCGGTGATCGCCGCGGTCAGCGGCTACGCCGTCGCCGGCGGCCTGGAGCTCGCGTTGTGGTGCGACCTGCGGGTGGCCGAGGAGACTGCGGTGTTCGGGGTGTTCTGCCGCCGCTGGGGGGTGCCGCTGATCGACGGCGGCACCATCCGGCTGCCCCGGCTGATCGGGCAGAGCCGGGCAATGGACATGATTCTCACCGGCCGTGCGGTCGACGCCGCCGAAGCGTTAGCGATCGGACTGGCCAATCGTGTTGTGGCCAAAGGCCAGGCCCGTAAAGCCGCCGAGGAGCTGGCTGCCGAGCTGGCCGCGTTGCCGCAGCAGTGCATGCGATCGGATCGACTGTCGGCGCTGCACCAGTGGGGGAGTAGCGAATCAGACGCTCTCGACTACGAATTCGCCAGCATCGCCCGGGTGGCCGCCGAGGCGATGGAAGGTGCCGGACGTTTCGCGGCCGGCGCCGGCCGGCACGGCGCAGCCGCCGGGTGACGAGCTCAGTAGGGCATGACCCTGCCTGGTGGGCCAGAACGCCAAACACGGCCCGGCGATGCCACCGCCATTGATGAGGATGTCCAACGGCTCCAACGGCTCCAAAGACTTCAGAGGCTTCAAAAGCATTGCAACCCTTCTTTTTTGGCATGCAAGCAGCCATGATGCCAGCCGACTACTTGCTCAACGCGAAGACTCGCGCCAGCGGGGGACTAGCTGGCTTTGTTGATGGTGTTGCCGGTGCCGAGGTTCTCGACCTTGGGGTCGCCGTCTTTGTAGGTGATCGTGTTGTTGAAGCCGACGACATTGAGATGTTTATCGATCTTGTCGATGGTGATCTTGTTGTCCGCACCGCCGATGCTCACCGTCCCGCACGTGCCGTTGACGGTCAGCGTGTTGTTGGAGCCACCGACGTTCAGCGACTTCCCGTCGCCGCAATCGAGAGTGGTTGTGGTACCGAGGGATCCGTAGTTGATCGTGTTGCCGATGTCGAACTGCGCACCCGTGCTTGTCGTCGACGGCGTCGAGCTCGCCGACGCCGGAGCGGTGGTCGAGGCGGGAGAGGATGTCGAGGGGGTGGCGTTGTTGTTCTTGCCGCAGCCGGCCATCCCGAACACCAGCGCGACCGCGGAAAGGGTCACGACCAGCGCTCCGGCCATCGGCCGCGACGAGCCGTCGCGCCTCATGAGCCAACCTGGCTGATGCGGTTGGTCATGCCGAGTTCGCGGCCGCGGTCCCAGACAATCGGCTGGCCGCTCTTGTAGAAAACCGACTCGTTCGAGCCGTAGACGGTGATGTCGTGGACGACGTTGTCGGCGACGACGGTGTGACCCGAGCCCATCACCGTCACCGCCCAGCAGGTGCCCAGCGCGTTGACGATGTTCGCGTCCCGTCGACCAGCAGCGTGGCGCCGTTGCAGTCGATCGTCTGCTCGATACCCTCGCCGGTCACGTGAGTGTCGCCGTTTTTGGCGTGCCCGGTCGGCGCACCGGCGGCCAGGGTGAACGGGATCGCGATCGCGCAGGCCGCCAAGACCCGGCACGGGAGTGTCCATTTCACGGTGGGCTCCTCTCGCCATGGCGCGCGATCTGCTCGAACAGAGCGTACGTGGATTGCTGCGTGCCATGGCCGGCTTCCCCCATTTGCCGACCGCCCCCATCGCACGCGATTGCCGCACCTCGGGTCGTTCTCACCACGTGCGTTGTCGGCGGACTAGAGTCGTTGGCTTATCAGCCATCGAGAAAGCGATGGTGACCAACCCGGTCAATGCAAACCCGAAGGGCGATCGCCATGCCAGCTGAGCCGGAGTCATCGGCCGGCCGGTCGGGCGCCGGGGCAAAGTCTGCGGCCCGCCCGGCCAGACTGAGCCGCGAGATCATCGTCAACGCCGCGCTCACCTTCCTGGACCGGGAGGGCTGGGACGCGCTGACGATCAACGCGTTGGCGACACAGCTCGGGCACCAAAGGGCCGTCGCTGTACAACCACGTCGACAGCCTGGAGGACCTGCGCCGCACGGTGCGGATGCGGGTGATCGACGACATCATCACGATGCTGAACCGCGTCGCCGAGGGCCGGGTCGGCGACGACGCCGTGCTGGTGATGGCCAGCGCCTACCGCAGCTACGCCCATCACCACCCCGGCCGGTACTCGGCGTTCACCCGGATGCCGCTGGGCGGCGACGATCCCGAGTACACCGCCGCCACCAGGGGCGCGGCCGGACCGGTGATCGCCGTGTTGTCGTCCTACGGGCTCAGCATCGAGCAGGCCTTCTACGCGGCGCTGGAATTCTGGTCGGCGATGCACGGGTTCGTGCTGCTGGAGATGACCGGCGTGATGGACGACATCGTCGACACCGACACGGTGTTCTCCGACATGGTGCTGCGGCTGGCGGCCGGCATGGAACGGCGCAGCGAAGCCAGCGCGCAATAAGCCCCGGTAATCGCGGCGCGCGGACGCCCGATGCCGTCGGCTTTGACCTGCCCGACCGGCGGCGGGTATTGTGGAGGCTCGTGCCTGGCGGCTTAAGGCGCTTCACCTAAGACGCGCGCGCCGGGCCAATTCGCATGTCCACGACGCAACGAACGAAGTTCTAGCGGCGGGCGCATGCGACACACCCGGCCGCGGGGGACTGCGGCAGGGCAAAACTGCAGTACAGAGACTTGAACCACCGAGAATCGAACGAGAAACATAGGAAGCCGGTAGATGCCAACCATTCAGCAGCTGGTCCGCAAGGGACGCCGCGACAAGGTCGCCAAGGTCAAGACCGCGGCCCTCAAGGGCAGCCCGCAGCGCCGTGGCGTGTGCACTCGCGTGTACACCACGACCCCGAAGAAGCCGAACTCGGCGCTTCGGAAGGTGGCGCGTGTCAAGCTGACCAGCCAGGTTGAGGTGACGGCGTACATCCCCGGCGAGGGGCACAACCTGCAGGAGCACTCGATGGTGCTGGTGCGTGGCGGCCGGGTGAAGGACCTGCCGGGTGTGCGGTACAAGATCATCCGCGGCTCGCTGGACACCCAGGGTGTCAAGAACCGCAAGCAGGCTCGCAGCCGCTACGGCGCCAAGAAGGAGAAGAGCTGATGCCGCGCAAGGGGCCCGCGCCGAAGCGTCCGCTGGTCAACGACCCGGTCTACGGGTCGCAGCTGGTCACCCAGCTGGTCAACAAAGTTCTGCTGGAGGGGAAGAAATCGCTGGCCGAGCGCATTGTTTATGGTGCGCTCGAACAAGCCCGCGACAAGACCGGCACCGATCCGGTGATCACGCTCAAGCGGGCTCTGGACAACGTCAAGCCGGCCCTGGAGGTGCGCAGCCGCCGCGTCGGTGGTGCCACCTATCAGGTGCCCGTCGAGGTGCGTCCGGATCGGTCGACCACGCTGGCGCTGCGCTGGCTGGTGAGCTTCTCCCGCCAGCGTCGGGAGAAGACCATGATCGAGCGCCTGGCAAACGAGATCCTGGATGCCAGCAATGGCCTGGGGGCCGCCGTCAAGCGACGCGAGGACACCCACAAGATGGCCGAGGCAAACCGCGCCTTCGCGCATTATCGCTGGTGAGAGCCGCCCGGCGATGACGCCGGAGGCGAGATGAACAGCAATCAAGCAATCGAAAGAGTGGGAAGACTTCTGTGGCACAGAAGGACGTGCTGACCGACCTGACCAAGGTCCGCAACATCGGCATCATGGCGCATATCGACGCCGGAAAGACGACGACGACCGAGCGCATCCTCTACTACACCGGTATCAGCTACAAGATCGGTGAGGTGCACGACGGCGCCGCCACGATGGACTGGATGGAGCAGGAGCAGGAACGCGGAATCACCATCACCTCCGCGGCTACCACCTGCTTCTGGAAAGACAACCAGATCAACATCATCGACACCCCCGGGCACGTCGACTTCACCGTCGAGGTGGAGCGCAGCCTGCGCGTGCTCGACGGTGCCGTCGCGGTTTTCGACGGCAAGGAAGGTGTCGAGCCGCAGTCCGAGCAGGTCTGGCGGCAGGCCGACAAATACGACGTCCCGCGGATCTGCTTCGTCAACAAGATGGACAAGATCGGCGCCGACTTCTACTTCTCCGTGAAGACCATGGAGGAGCGCCTGGGCGCCAACGTCATCCCGATCCAGCTGCCGGTCGGCTCCGAAGGCGACTTCGAAGGCGTCGTCGACCTGGTCGAGATGAACGCGAAGGTGTGGCGCGGCGAGACGAAGCTGGGCGAGACCTACGACACCATCGACATCCCGGCCGACCTGCAGGAGAAGGCCGAGGAGTACCGCACCAAGCTGCTCGAGGCCGTCGCCGAGACCGACGAGGCGCTGCTGGAGAAGTATCTCGGTGGCGAGGAACTGACCGTCGCCGAGATCAAAGGCGCGATCCGCAAGCTGACCATCAACTCGGAGGCCTACCCGGTGCTGTGCGGCAGCGCCTTCAAGAACAAGGGCGTGCAGCCGATGCTGGACGCCGTCATCGACTACCTGCCCTCGCCGCTGGACGTGCCGCCTGCCGAGGGCCACGTGCCCGGCAAGGAAGACGAGTTGATCACCCGCAACCCGTCGGCCGACGAGCCGTTCTCGGCGCTGGCGTTCAAGGTCGCCACCCACCCGTTCTTCGGCAAGCTGACCTACGTGCGGGTGTACTCCGGCAAGGTCGACTCCGGCAGCCAGGTCATCAACGCGACCAAGGGCAAGAAGGAGCGGCTGGGCAAGCTGTTCCAGATGCACTCCAACAAGGAGAACCCGGTGGAGACCGCCTCGGCGGGCCACATCTACGCGGTGATCGGGCTGAAGGACACCACCACCGGCGACACTTTGAGCGACCCGAACGATCAGATCGTGCTCGAATCGATGACCTTCCCCGACCCGGTGATCGAGGTGGCCATCGAGCCCAAGACCAAGAGCGACCAGGAGAAGCTGAGCCTGTCGATCCAGAAGCTCGCCGAGGAGGATCCGACCTTCAAGGTGCACCAGGACGTCGAGACCGGCCAGACTGTGATCGGCGGCATGGGCGAGCTGCACCTGGACATCCTGGTGGACCGCATGCGCCGCGAGTTCAAGGTCGAGGCCAACGTCGGCAAGCCGCAGGTGGCCTACAAGGAGACCATCAAGCGGACCGTCGACAAGGTCGAGTACACCCATAAGAAGCAGACGGGCGGCTCGGGCCAGTTCGCGAAGGTGCTCATCTCCCTCGAGCCGTTCACGGGCGAAGACGGCGCGACCTACGAGTTCGAGAGCAAAGTCACCGGGGGACGCATCCCGCGCGAGTACATCCCGTCGGTGGACGCCGGGGCGCAGGATGCCATGCAGTACGGCGTGCTGGCCGGCTACCCGCTGGTGAACCTGAAGGTCACCTTGCTCGACGGGGCCTTCCACGAGGTCGACTCGTCCGAGATGGCGTTCAAGATCGCCGGCTCGATGGTGCTGAAAAAGGCTGCGCAGCAAGCGCAACCGGTCATCCTGGAACCGATCATGGCCGTCGAGGTCACCACGCCCGAGGACTACATGGGCGACGTGATCGGCGACCTGAACTCCCGCCGTGGCCAAATCCAGGCCATGGATGAGCGGGCGGTGCGCGCGTCGTCAAGGCGCATGTGCCGCTGTCGGAGATGTTCGGCTACGTCGGCGACCTGCGGTCGAAGACTCAGGGCCGGGCGAACTACTCCATGGTCTTCGACTCCTACGCCGAAGTGCCGGCGAACGTGTCGAAGGAGATCATCGCTAAGGCGACGGGCGAGTGAATCGCGACGGGGAGTAACCTTGCCCGGTCACTAACCGCGGCATAACTGAAAACATCAACACTGCTTTTACAAGCACCAACAAGTCCAGGAGGACACAGAAGTGGCGAAGGCGAAGTTCGAGCGGACGAAGCCGCACGTCAACATCGGGACCATCGGTCACGTTGACCACGGCAAGACCACACTGACCGCGGCTATCACCAAGGTTCTGCACGACAAGTACCCGACGTTGAACGAGTCGCGCGCATTCGACCAGATCGACAATGCGCCCGAGGAGCGTCAGCGCGGTATCACGATCAACATCTCCCACGTGGAGTACCAGACCGAGAAGCGTCACTACGCGCACGTCGACGCCCCGGGCCACGCCGACTACATCAAGAACATGATCACCGGCGCCGCCCAGATGGACGGCGCGATCCTGGTGGTCGCCGCCACCGACGGCCCGATGCCGCAGACTCGCGAGCACGTGCTGCTGGCCCGTCAGGTCGGCGTGCCCTACATCCTGGTCGCGCTGAACAAGGCCGACATGGTCGACGACGAGGAGCTGCTCGAGCTCGTCGAGCTGGAGGTCCGCGAACTGCTGGCCGCCCAGGAGTTCGACGAGGACGCCCCGGTGATCAAGGTATCCGCGCTCAAGGCGCTCGAGGGCGACGCCGAAGTGGGTCGAGTCCGTCGAGGAGCTGATGGACGCGGTCGACGAGTCGATCCCGGACCCGGTCCGCGAGACCGACAAGCCGTTCCTGATGCCCGTCGAGGACGTCTTCACCATCACCGGCCGTGGCACCGTGGTCACCGGTCGTGTCGAGCGCGGCGTGATCAACGTGAACGAGGAAGTCGAGATCGTCGGCATCAAGCCGACCAGCACCAAGACCACGGTCACCGGTGTGGAGATGTTCCGCAAGCTGCTCGACCAGGGTCAGGCCGGCGACAACGTCGGTCTGCTGCTGCGTGGTATCAAGCGTGAGGACGTCGAGCGCGGCCAGGTCGTCGACGAAGCCCGGCACCACCACGCCGCACACCGAGTTCGAGGGCCAGCGTCTACATCCTGTCCAAGGACGAGGGCGGCCGGCACACGCCGTTCTTCAACAACTACCGTCCGCAGTTCTACTTCCGCACCACCGACGTGACCGGTGTGGTGACGCTGCCGGAGGGCACCGAGATGGTGATGCCCGGTGACAACACCGACATCTCGGTGAAGCTGATCCAGCCTGTCGCCATGGACGAGGGTCTGCGGTTCGCCATCCGCGAGGGTGGCCGTACCGTCGGCGCCGGCCGGGTCACCAAGATCATCAAGTAGTTCGACAACAAAGCGGCGCCCACCGAAAGGTGGGCGCCGTTTTGTGTACAGCGATACGCTGACCTGCGTCATCGTCCGGGTTCGGCCGACGTAGGAGCATGCCATGCTAGCGCGCTATATCAGAGCCCAGATCATCGTCCTGGTGTGCGGAGGTTTGGTCGGCCCGATCTTTCTCATCACGTACTTCGTGCTGCCCAACATGCTGGGTTCTTTCGGCAGCGATACCAGCTCGATGATCCAGCAGAGCACCTCGTGGCTGCTGTGGGTCGGGCTGCTGATCACGATCGCCGACGTGCTGGTCGCCGTGTGGCTGGCCAACCGCGGCGCCCAGTCCTCGGCCAGAAGCGCTGCCCTGCACCAGAGCGGGGTGCTGACGTTGGCTCAGATCACCGGTCTGGGTGAGACCGGAATGCGCATCAACGAGCGACCTGTGGTCAACTTGGACCTGCACATCAGCGGGCCCGGCTTCGAATTCGACAGCCGGAAACGGGTCACCGTCGATATCACCAAGCAGGCCATCGTCACGGCGCGCAAGGTCGTCGTGTTGGTGGACCCGACCACCCGTGACTATGAGATCGACTGGCAGGCAAGCGGATTGATCGCGGGTGTGGTTCCGGCGCAATTCCAGATCGCAGAGGACAATCGGACCTACGACCTCAGCGGGCAGGCCGGGCCGCTGATGGAGATCATGCAAATCTACAAAGCCAACAACCTGCCATTCGGCGGCTCGGTCGACATCCGCAACTATCCGGCAGTGCGCCAACAGGTCTTGGCCGTGGTCCGTCGAGCCGCCGCTCAGCAGCAGCCCGCGGCCGCCGGGGTGGGGGCCGCGCCGGCCGGCGGTGCGCCACCACAGGCGTCGGTTGCGCAGCGGCTGCAAGAACTGGAGGCGCTGCACAAAGCCGGCGCGTTGAACGACGAGGAATACGCCGGCAAACGGGCGCAGATCATCGCCGACATTTAGCACGGTAGGCGATTAGAACACGTTTCAGTTTCGCTGCTAGCCTGATCGGCAGTCGGCGAAAGGGGCTGTTGTGTCCGGTCCGTCAGAAACACTGCAAGGACGGGTGGCGTTCATCACCGGCGCCGCGCGTGGCCAGGGGCGGGCACATGCGATCCGGCTGGCGCGGGAGGGTGCGGACATCATCGCCTCGGACATCTGCGCGCCGGTGTCCGACAGCATCAGCTACCCGGCAGCCACCCCGGAAGATCTCGCCGACACCGTGCGGGCGGTGGAAGCCGAAGGGCGCAAGGTGTTGGCGCGTGCCGTCGACATTCGCGACGATGCCGCCCTGCGGCAGCTGGTCAGCGACAGCATCGAGCAGTTCGGCCGTCTGGACATCCTGGTCGCCAACGCGGGCGTGCTCAGCTGGGGACGGATCTGGGAGCTCTCCGACGAGCAGTGGGACACCGTCATCGACGTCAACCTGTCGGGGACTTTCCGCACCCTGCGCGCGGCGATCCCTGCGATGATCGAAGCCGGCAACGGCGGTTCCATTGTCGTTGTCAGCTCGTCTGCCGGGCTGAAGGCCACCCCCGGCAACGGCCACTACTCCGCATCCAAGCACGGCCTCGTCGCGCTGACCAATTCGCTCGCCATCGAGCTCAGCGAGTTCGGTATCCGGGTCAACTCCATCCATCCCTACTCGGTTGACACGCCGATGATCGAGCCGGATCTGATGATGCAGATCTTCGGCGAGCATCAGCACTATGTACACAGCTTCGGGCCGATGCTGCTGCAGCCCAATGGATTTATGGGACCCGACGAGGTCTCCGACGTCGTCGCCTTCCTGGCCGGCGACGGCTCCGGCACCTTGACCGGAGCGCAGATCCCGGTCGACAAGGGCGTGCTGAAGTACTAGCCCGCCATCTCCGTCAGCGTATCGGCGAATCGGTCGACGGCCCAATCGATTTCCGCTGCGGTAATCACCAGCGGCGGAGCGAACCGTAACGTCGAGCCGTGTGTGTCCTTGACCAGCACGCCGCGCTCAGCCAGTCGCAGGCTGAGTTGTTTTGCGGTGCCGAGCGCCGGATCGATGTCGACGCCGGCCCACAAGCCGCGACCGCGGACCGCCAGCACGCCGTGACCGATCAGCGTTCCCAGCCGCCAGTGCAGGCGTCGACCGAGGTGGGCTGCGCGGTCTTGGAATTCACCGCGGGCCAGCATCGACACCACCGTGCTGCCTATCGCCGCCGCGAAGGGGTTCCCGCCGAATGTCGAACCGTGCTCACCGGGATGCAGCACCCCCAGCACGTCGCGATCGGCGACCACCGCCGACAACGGCACCACGCCGCCGCCCAGCGCTTTGCCGAGCAAGTAGATATCGGGCACCACACCCCAGTGGTCGCAGGCGAAGGTGCGTCCGGTCCGGGCCAGGCCTGACTGGATCTCGTCGGCGATCATCAAAACGTTGTAGGCACAGCAGATTTGCCGTACCTCAGGCAAATAGTCGTCCGGCGGCACGATGACGCCGGCCTCACCTTGAATCGGCTCCAGCAGCACCGCGACGGTGTGCTCGTCGATCGCTTTGGCCAGCGCGTCGGCGTCGCCGAACGGCACCGAACGGAAGCCGGGCGTGAACGGCCCGAAGCCACAACGCGCCGTCTGGTCCGACGAAAAGCTGACGATGCTGATGGTCCGACCATGAAAGTTGTTGTCGGCCACCACGATGTTCGCTCGATCGGCCGGAACTCCCTTGACGTCTGTACCCCATTTGCGTGCGACCTTGAGAGCACTCTCGACCGCTTCGGCACCGCTGTTCATCGGCAACACCATGTCCTTATTGCACAGCGTCGCCAACCCCGCGCAGAACCGGCCGAGCGCCTCGGCGTGGAATGCCCGGCTGACCAAGGTGACGAGATCGAGCTGGGCGTGTGCGGTCGCGGTGATCTCGGGGTTGCGGTGCCCGAAGTTCACCGCGGAATACGCGGCCAGGCAATCCAGATAGCGGCGACCCTCGACGTCGGTGATCCACGCCCCCTCAGCGCTGGCAGCCACCACCGGCAGCGGCGAATAGTTGTGTGCCGCGTGGCGCTCGTCGAGTGCGATCGCCGCCGCGGTGAGTGCGCCGGGACTGGTCGTCACGGTGTCCAGCACGGTCACGAATACACCTCCAGTGTGCAGCATTTGACGGATCCGCCGCCCTTGAGCAGTTCGGACATCTCGACACCGACCGGCTCGAAACCGGCCCGGGACAACTGCTCGGCGAACCCCGCCGCGGCGGCCGGGTACACCACGTGGCGGCCATCGGACACGACGTTGAGGCCGAACACATAGGCGTCGGCACTTTCCACCACGATGGCGTCGGGAAACAACGATTCGAGCTGCGCGCGTGAACGTTTGGTGAACGCCGGCGGGTAGTACGCGATCGTGGTGTCGTCGAGCACGCTGAGCGCGGTGTCGAGGTGGTAGAAGCGCGGATCGACCAGCTGCAGGCTGACGACCGGCCGACCGAAGATGTCCGCGATCTCGGCGTGCGCCCGCGGATCGGTGCGAAAACCGGTTCCGGCCAGAATCATTTCACCCACCGGCAGCAGGTCACCCTGACCCTCGTTGACGTGCTCGGTCTGGATCGGCGTGTATCCCTGCGAGGACATCCACTCGGCGTAGGCGATGGATTCCTGTTGGCGCTGAGGGTATTTGAATCGCGCAACCACCGCCACACCGTTGAGGATCAGCCCGCCGTTGGCGGCGTACACCATGTCCGGCAGGCCCGGGACGGGGGCGACGAGGTCGACGACGTGTCCCAGCCGACGGTAGGTGTCGCGCAGGTGTTCCCACTGCGCAACCGCAACGGTGGTGTCGACCGGATTGCCGGTGTCCATCCACGGATTGATCGCATAGTCGACGGCGAAAAACCTCGGGGGCGTCATGACGTAGTGCCGAATCCGCGCTGCGCGTTCGTTCGCTGTGGCGGTCTTATGCGCCGCGCCGGCAGCCGCCGTCTCCGCGAAGATCGTCATAAATCGACGGTATGGGAAGGCCCTGACGCAATCAAACACCGATCATTGCTTATATATGCTTTATTTATTGCGTCAAACGCTGTATTGCGGCAGTCTGTTGTGCAGGAGGAGCGATGGATCGGTTGGATGGCATCGACGAGCAGATTCTCGCCGAGCTGGCCCAACATGCCCGAGCGACATTCGCCGAGATCGGTGAGCGGGTGAATTTGTCTGCACCGGCGGTCAAGCGGCGCGTCGACCGGATGCTCGACGGCGGTGTGATCCGGGGATTCACCACGGTCATCGATCGCAGTGCCGTGGGTTGGAACACCGAGGCCTACGTACAGGTCTACTGTCACGGCAGGATTTCGCCCGACGAGTTGCGTCGAGCCTGGATAGACATTCCCGAGGTGGTCAGCGCCGCGACCGCGACCGGAACCGCCGACGCCATCCTGCATGTGCTGGCGCACGACATGAGGCATCTGGAAGACGCTTTGGAGCGCATCCGGACCAGCGCCGACATCGAACGGACGGAAAGCATCGTCGTGCTGTCCAACCTCATCGACCGGTCCCGGGCGCAGGGGTGAGCGCACCGCACGCCCCCGCAGTCGTGTATGAACTCCAAATGACCACTAGCTCAGGCGGCAACGGAATAGTGATTGTCGGCGGCGGGCTCGCTGCGACCCGGACCGCTGAGCAATTGCGTCGGTCCGGCTACACCGGCGCGCTGGCCATCGTCAGCGATGAAGTCCATCTGCCCTATGACCGCCCGCCGTTGTCGAAGGAAGTGCTGCGCAGCGAAGTCGACGACGTGACGCTGAAACCGCGTGAGTTCTACGACGAGAACAACATCACGTTGCGGTTGGGATCGGCGGCTACCGGACTGGACACCGCGGCGCAGACGGTGACTCTCGACGACGGAACGACGCTCGGCTATGACGAGCTCGTCATCGCGACCGGCTTGGTGCCGCGGCGCATTCCGGCGTTTCCCGACCTGGACGGCATCCGGGTGTTGCGTTCGTTCGATGAAAGCCTCGCGTTGCGCAAACACGCGTCTTCCGCGCAGCACGCGGTTGTGGTCGGCGCGGGTTTCATCGGCTGCGAGGTGGCCGCCAGTCTGCGCGGTCTGGGAGTCGACGTCGTGCTGGTGGAGCCTCAGCCCACGCCGCTGGCAGCAGTCCTCGGTACCCAGATCGGCGAGCTGGTGGCACGGCTGCACCGCGCCGAAGGTGTCGATGTGCGCACCGACGTCGGGGTGGCCGAGGTCCGCGGCCACGATCATGTCGAGAGCGTGCTGCTGACCGACGGCACCGAGCTGGCGGCCGACTTGGTCGTGGTCGGCATCGGCTCGCGGCCGGCGACCGACTGGCTCGGCGGCAGCGGCATCGAGGTCGACAACGGCGTGATCTGCGACGCGGCCGGGCGGACCAGCGCGCCGAACGTGTGGGCGCTCGGTGACGTGGCTTCCTGGCGCGACCCGATGGGACATCAAGTGCGAGTGGAACATTGGAGCAATGTCGCCGAACAGGCCCGAGTCGTGGTGCCTGCGATGCTCGGGCAGGACGCGCCGTCGAGCGTCGTCGTCCCGTACTTCTGGAGCGATCAGTACGACGTCAAGATCCAATGCCTGGGTGAGCCGATCGCCACCGACACCGTGCACCTCGTCGAGGACGACGGGCGCAAGTTCCTCGCATACTACGAGCGGGACGGCGTGGTGGCCGGCGTTGTCGGCGGCGGTATGCCCGGCAAGGTCATGAAGGCGCGAGGCAAGATCGCTGCTGCGGCACCGATTTCCGAGGTGCTGGGCTAAATCAAGAACCGCGCGCCATACTTGGCCGCCGCGCGCGGCAGCATGCAATGATCCCGGGCTATTCCCAGTTCACCGGCGGGCCGTGCGGCGAACACACGGCAAGCAGCGCGTCGTCACCGCCGGGCCAGCACCGGGCGCGCACCGTGAACTCGACCGGGGCATCGGGAGTTCGGCGCTGCGGCTCCAGCATCAGATGGGCGAACGGTGCGTCGGCTCGGGCTCGGGCGCCCAGCGCTTCGATGCCGGCTCGCACAGCGGCCTGCTCGTCGGCGGAGAGGTATTGCCACATGATGGAATGCCACAGCACGGTGAGCGCGCCGTCGGCAACACGAAGGCCGGCGACCGCGTCGACGGCGTTGCGGCGCTGCAACGAGGCCGGGACGCGGCGAGCGATGCTGATCGCGCCGCGCAGCCGATCCAGCCGTTCCGGCTGATCGGGCCAGACGTAGCTCAGCAGCGTTAGTTCGCCGTCCCGACCGGTGGCATCGAGCGGCGCGATGTCGTAGCCCTGACGCTCGACGATGCGCAGCGCTGCGGCGCGAGGCAGCTGGCCGCGCCACGCGTCGTCGATGGTCACCGGCGAGTCGGTCGGACCCCACTGGCCGCCCGGATAGCGATAGCAGTAGTGGTCGGCGCGCAGGTTCAGTCCGGCGCTGCATCCGACCTCGAAAAGCCTTATCGGTAAGGCGTATCGGTGAGCGAGGTTGAGCAGCCCGCCGATCAGCGCGGCGGCTCGACCCACTTCGTTGGTTTGCGGCGGTTGATCGAGGGCGGCGCGCAGCGGGTCGGCGTGCTCGGAGGCGGCGAGCCCGACATCGGGCCACGCCGCCTCGGCATCCCACTGCCCGCCGGTGCTCGGATACCAGCGCCGCAATCGCGAGGCGCGGCCGTCGAGCGCCAGCCGGTGCAGCCCACCGAGCAGTCGCAGCGGCAGCGCCAGCCGGCCAGAATCGTTTTCGTGTCCGGAGAGGATGGCGGCGAAGACGCCGCCGGCTTGCACGTCGGCGGCCACCCGATCCAACACGTCCCGGTACATCGGTGAGCCCAGCCCGGCGCAGATCTGGCCCTGCAGTTGCAGAGACCGCAGCAGGCGGCTGTCGCTGACTCATCGGTCCAGCGCGTCCAGTCCGGCGCGCACCACGTCGAACGCATCCCCGAGGGCCTGCGGCAACGACACGTTTTCGTCGTCCAGCCAGTACTCGTAGGCGCTCAGCGCGACGCCGAGCAGCATCCATGCAACGGTCTGAGGCAGCAGGTCGGTGGTTCGAACGCCGGACCGGCGTGCCACGAACTCGGCGATCACCTCGCGCCACCCGGCATACATCGTCATCGAATAGGCTTGCAGTTCAGCAGTTTGCAGGATCACCCGCATTCGCTGCCGATGTCGGATGGTCTCCGATTTATCAAAGGTGTTGAACGACAACAGCGCAGCGCGCAGCGCCTCGCCGAGCGGGATGCCCGGATCCACGCGGTCCAGCAGCTCGCGCAGGTGCTGCAGGTGAGCGTCGAAGTCTCCCCAGGGGATTGCGTTCTTGGAGGCGTAATAACGAAACACGGTACGACGGGCGATGCCCGCGGCCTGCGCGACGTCGTCGACGCTCACCTCGGCGAAGCCGCTGTCGGCGAACAGCTGCAGAGCGACATCGGTGATGTGCTGTGGGGTCGTGGAACGGCGCCGGCCGACTCGCGCCTGCTCCAGCATCCGACGACTCCTTTTTGGAAAGCCTCTTCCCATTCTGGCACTCGATGCCATATCCTTGCGAGGATTCTCACCGGATCGACGCGACTTGTCGAGACCCCGATAACGAAAGGCAACGTCATGGAGCCGAACCAGCAGACCGATACCGACACCGAGCTCGTCACCGAGTCCCTGGTGGAAGAGGTGTCCATCGACGGGATGTGCGGGGTCTACTGATCGTGAGCGCCCCCGCGCAGGCGGGCGTGGCAGTGGGCGGGTTCGACCCCGAACGCGCGTGGCGGCTGCATCCGCAGGTGGCCGTGCGACCCGAGCCGTTCGGTGCGCTGCTGTATCACTTCGGCACCCGCAAACTGTCATTCCTGAAGAACCGCACCATCCTCACGGTGGTGAAGTCGTTGGCCGACCATGCCGACGTCCGATCCGCCTGTCGTGCCGCCGGAGTCGACAACGCCGCGCAGGGCCCGTACCTGCACGCGCTCGAGCGTGCTGGCCGATTCCCACATGCTGGTCCCGGCAAGGAGGCAACATGACGGCGGTTGTGCCACGGCTGGTCGAGCAGTTCGAGCGCGGGTTGGACGCACCGATCTGCCTGACCTGGGAGCTGACCTACGCGTGCAATCTGGCGTGCGTGCACTGCCTGTCGTCGTCGGGCAAACGCGATCCGCGCGAACTGTCCACGCAGTCCTGCAAAGACATCATCGACGAGCTGGAACGCATGCAGGTGTTCTACGTCAACATCGGCGGCGGGGAACCGACTGTGCGGCCGGACTTTTGGGAGCTGGTGGACTACGCCACCGCTCACCACGTCGGCGTGAAGTTCTCCACCAACGGGGTTCGGATCACGCCCGAGGTAGCGGCCCGGTTGGCCGCCAGCGACTACGTCGACGTGCAGATCTCGCTGGACGGCGCGACCGCCGAGGTCAACGACGCCGTCCGGGGTGCCGGGTCCTACGCGATGGCCATCCGCGCCCTGGAAAACCTTGCCGCCGCCGGATTCTCCGACGCCAAGATCTCCGTCGTCGTCACCCGCCACAACGTCGGCCAGCTCGACGAATTCGCCGCGCTGGCAGACCGTTACGGCGCCACGCTGCGTATCACCCGGCTGCGCCCGTCAGGTCGTGGCGCCGACGTCTGGGATGAACTGCACCCGACCGCCGACCAGCAGGTCCAGCTTTACCGGTGGCTGGTCGCCAAGGGTGAGCGGGTGCTGACCGGCGATTCCTTCTTCCACCTGTCAGGACTCGGCGAACCCGGTGCGCTGTCCGGTCTGAACATGTGCGGGGCCGGGCGGGTGGTGTGCCTGATCGACCCGGTCGGCGATGTCTACGCCTGCCCGTTCGCCATCCATGACCGCTTCCTTGCCGGAAACATGTCTGTCCGACAGGCTTTGGGACCGGCTTCGACAACGTGTGGAAGAACGCACCGCTGTTCCGGGAGCTGCGCGAGCCGCAGTCGGCCGGTGCCTGCGGAAGCTGCGGACATTACGACAGCTGCCGGGGCGGATGCATGGCGGCGAAGTTCTTCACCGGTCTGCCGATCGACGGCCCCGATCCGGAATGCGTTCAGGGCTATGGCACGCCGGCCCTGGCCCAAGAGCGCGACAAGCCTCGCTCCGCGGGAGACCACTCGCACGGCCGGCGGCGCAGCGAGCCGGTGCCGCTGACACTGTCGATGGCCCCACCCAGGCGGCTCTGCAACGAAAGCCCGGTCTAGCCGTGGCCCGTGACGCCTGGTTCGAGACGGTCGCCATCGCCCAGCAGCGGGCGAAGCGGCGGTTGCCGAAGTCGGCCTATGCCGCCCTGGTCGCCGCCAGCGAGAAGGGGCTGACCGTCTCCGACAACGTCGAAGCGTTCGGCGAGCTGGGCTTCGCGCCGCACGTGGTCGGCGCCATCGAAAAGCGTGACCTCTCGACAACTGTTATGGGGCAGGAGATTTCGCTGCCGGTCGTCATCTCACCCACCGGGGTGCAAGCGGTCGATCCGGACGGCGAGGTGGCCGTCGCGCGCGCCGCTGCGGCGCGCGGCACGGCGATGGGGTTGTCGTCGTTCGCCAGCAAGCCGATCGAGGAGGTCGTCGCCGCCAACCCCAAGATCTTCTTCCAGATCTATTGGCTGGGCGGTCGCGAGGCGATCGCGCAGCGGGTAGAGCGCGCCCGGGCGGCCGGCGCGGTTGGTCTGATCGCCACCACCGATTGGTCGTTCTCGCACGGGCGGGACTGGGGTAGCCCCGCGATCCCCGAGCGGATGGATCTGCGCACCACGGTGCGGATGTTTCCGGAGGCGATCACCCGCCCCGGCTGGTTGTGGCGCTGGGGCAAGACGCTGCGCCCACCGGACCTGCGGGTGCCCAACCAGGCGCCGCCGCGGCGAGCCCGGGCCGCCGTTCTTCGCCGCCTACGGCGAGTGGATGGCGACGCCGCCGCCGACCTGGGAGGACATCGCCTGGTTGCGCGAGCTATGGGGCGGCCCGTTCATGCTCAAAGGCGTGATGCGGGTCGACGACGCCAAAAGAGCTGTGGATGCCGGTGTTTCAGCGATCTCGGTGTCGAACCACGGCGGCAATAACCTCGACGGCACGCCGGCGTCGATCCGCGCGCTGCCTGCGGTGGTGGACAGCGGTCGGCGACCAGATCGAGGTTTTGCTGGACGGCGGTGTCCGCCGCGGCAGCGACGTCGTCAAGGCGCTGGCACTGGGAGCACGCGCGGTCATGATCGGCCGCGCCTACCTGTGGGGCCTGGCGGCCGCCGGACAAGGGGGTGTCGAGAACGTCCTCGACATTCTGCGCGGCGGCATCGACTCTGCGTTGATGGGGCTCGGGCGGGCGTCCGTGCACGACCTCAATTCCGACGACATTCTGGTGCCGGCTGGATTTGCTCGTGCGCTCGGCGTGCCCCCGCCCGCATCGGGAGGAGCGTAGCCAACACGCACGCGAGACCAGCGAGCATGCTGATACTCACGGGGCGGACGTGGCGACGATGACCGGGTTTGGTGAACGGTCGGCGGCAAGAAATTTTTCGAGAGCGCCAACAATCAATGCACGGCAGGTGAATTCGTCTTACCATCACCGAGTGGCTCTCCTCGCCGAACTCGGGGGCTCGACGTCGAGCCAGCTCCAAAGCATGTCGGTGGGAGTGGTCATTCCGGTTGGATCGACCGAGCAGCACGGCCCTCACCTGCCACTTGACACCGACACCCGGATCGCGACCGCCGTCGCCGACGGAGTTACCACCGCCCTTTCCGGTGGGTCCGGCGACCGCCCAGCTGCACTGGGTGGTCGCGCCGGCCGTCGCTTACGGCGACAGCGGCGAGCACCAAAGCTTCCCCGGAACCATCTCGATCGGAACCGACGCGCTGAGCACGCTGCTGCTGGAGTTCGGCAGGTCGGCTACCTGCTGGGCGCAGCGGCTGGTCTTCGTCAACGGCCATGGCGGCAATGTCAGCGGCGCTGCGCCGGGCGGTCGGCCGACTGCGGTCCGAAGGACGAGACGCCGGGTGGTGCCCCTGCGCGGTGGCAGGTGGCGACGCCCACGCCGGCCACGCTGAAACTTCAGTATTGCTGCACATTTCGCCGGCCCAGGTGCTGCACCGACCGGTGGCGCGCGGGCAACGGCGCGCCGCTGTCCGACCTGCTACCGTCGATGCGACGCGGGGGAGTCGCGGCGGTCAGCGAGCTCGGCGTACTGGGTGACCCGACCACGGCGACCGCTGCAGAGGGGGAGCGGATGCTCGCGGAGATGGTCGACGATTGCCTGAGCCGGATCGGACGTTGGGCGCCCGCGGCGACGGGATCCTCACATGACCCGCGTCGACGACGACGGTGCCGGCGCAGCCGGCACTGAGGAGCGGCGCATATGACTCAGGCGCGGTTGCCGGACGGGTTTGCTGTGCAAGTCGACCGGCGGGTGAGAGTGCTCGGCCAGGGCTCCGCTTTGCTGGGCGGCTCGCCCACCCGGTTGTTGCGGTTGGCGCCGGCCGCTCAGGACATGCTCGCCGACGGCCGCCTCAAAGTCCACGACGCCGTCAGCGCCGAGCTGGCCCGAACCCTGCTGGACGCGACGGTGGCTCACCCGCGGCCCGCGGGTGGCCCATCGCATCGCGACGTAACCGTCGTAATTCCGGTGCGGGACAACGCTTATGGCTTGCGGCGGTTGGTCGCCGCGTTGCGTGGCCTGCGCATCATCGTCGTCGACGACGGCTCGTCGACACCGATCGAGCGAGACGACTTCGCGGGGGCGCACTCCGACATCGAGGTGCTGCGCCATGCGCAGAGCCGGGGGCCTGCCGCAGCGCGCAATACCGGCCTTGCGCCGTGCAAGACGGGCTTCGTCGCCTTCTTGGACTCCGACGTCGTGCCGCGACGCGGCTGGCTGGAGGCTCTGCTCGGCCACTTCTGCGACCCCACCGTGGCACTGGTCGCCCCGCGAATCGTCGGCCTGGCCCAGACCGACCATCTGGTAGCTCGCTACGAGGCGGTGCGCTCGTCGCTGGACCTGGGCCAGCGGGAAGCCCCGGTCATCCCGTACACCAGCGTCTCGTACGTGCCCAGCGCCGCGATCATCTGCCGCACGTCCAAACTGCGTGAAATCGGCGGCTTCGACGAAACCCTGCGGTCCGGTGAGGATGTCGATCTGTGCTGGCGACTTGTCGAAGCCGGTGCCCGGCTGCGCTACGAGCCGATCGCCCAGGTGGCGCCACGATCATCGAACGCGAGTTGCGGGATTGGGTTGCGCGCAAAGCGTTTTACGGTGGTTCGGCTGCTCCGTTGTCGGTGCGACACCCGGACAAGATCGCGCCGCTGATGATATCCGGCTGGGCTCTGGCGGCGTGGATCCTGATGGCGATCGGCTCGAGCTTCGGTTATCTGGCGTCGCTGCTCGTGGCCGGGCTGACAGGTCGTCGCATCGCCAAGACCCTGCAGGGTGCCGACACCCAGATCTGGGATGTGTTGGCGGTAGCTGCCCGCGGCCTTTGGTCGGCGGCGCTGCAACTGGCGTCGGCGATTTGCCGGCATTACTGGCCTGTCGCGTTGCTGGCGGCCATCGTGTTCCGGCCCGCGCGCCGCATCGTGCTGATCGCGGCTGTCCTCGACGGGGTGGTGGACTGGGCCAGCCGCCGGCAATCCGCCGACGAAGATGCCAAACCGATCGGGCTGCTGACCTATCTGCTGCTCAAGCGTCTCGATGACCTGGCCTATGGCCTCGGGCTGTGGTACGGCGTGGTGCGGGAGCGCAATATCGGTCCGCTCAAACCGCAGATTCGAGTCTGACTCCTGACCGCAGCTGCGCTGCACAGCGATGTGCTGATCATCGGTGCGGGGAGCGCGGGATCTGTTGTTGCGAATCGTCTTTCGGCTGATCCAAGCTGTGTGGTAACCGTGCTGGAGGCCGGGCTCGGGCTCGCCGATCCGGCACTGCGGGCCGAAACGACCAACGGGTTGCGGCTGCCGATCGGCGCCGCCAGCCCGCTCGTCCAGCGGTATCAGGCCCAACTCACCGAGCGCCGGCCCGCCAGATCACGATCATGCGCGGCGCAACAATCGGCGGTTCCGGCGCCGTCAACGGCGGATACTTCTGCCGCGGCTTGCCACGAGACTTCGACGGCTACGCGAGTACCCGGGTGGGCGTGGTCAGACGTCATCGGTCACTTCCGTGCCATTGAGACCGACCTGGATTTCGCCGGGCCCGCCCACGGTGACACCGGTCCGATCACAGTTCGCCGGACACACGAAATCATCGGCAGTACGGCAGCTTTCGTAGCTGCCGCGCAACAGGCCGGGTTCGCCTGGATATCCGATCTCAATGACGTGGGAGGTGCCGCCGGCGCTGCCCGCGGGTATCGGCGCCGTCCCACTCAACATCGTCGACGGTGTGCGCCTCGGCTCGGGTGCGGCATATCTGTTGCCCGCGTTGGGACGAGCGAATCTCTCCCTTCTGACCCAGACACGCGTAGTGCGGCTGCGCTTCTCGGGCGGTCGCGCCGTCGGCGTCGACGCCATCGGGCCGGGCAGGCCCGATCGCCGCTACAGCGGATCGAATTGTGTTGTCCGCCGGAGCGATTGAATCAGCGCACCTGCTCATGCTTTCCGGTATAGGCGACGCGGCGATGCTGCGCGCCGCCGGGGTGCAGGTGGTGGCCGGCTTGCCGGTAGGAATGGCCTGTAGTGACCATCCTGAATGGGTGTTGCCGACCAACTGGGCGGTCGCTCCCGGTCGGCCAGTGCTCGAAGTGGTGCTCAGCACTTCCGAAAACATCGAGATACGGCCCTATACTGGAGGTTTCGTCGCGATGGTCGGCGACGGAACGGCGGGTCATCCGGACTGGCCGCACATCGGTGTGGCGCTGATGCGGCCGCGGGCCCGGGGTCGCATTTCGCTGGTCTCCGCTGATCCGCTGGTGCCGCCGCGAATCGAGCATCGCTACGACAGCGAACCCGGCGACCTGGCCGCGTTACAGCAGGGCTGCGAACTGGCTCGCGAATTAGCCAGCTCAACAACCGAAGTCGGCGAACCTGCATGGTCGACATCGCAGCATCTGTGCGGCAGCGCACCGATGGGCGCCGCGGGGGATCCCGGCGGCCGTCGTCGATCAGCGGTGCCGGGTGCACGGTATCGACGGCCTATGGGTGATCGACGGATCGGTGCTGCCGGCGATCACCAGCCGCGGCCCGCACGCCAGCATCGTGATGCTCGGCCACCGTGCGGCGGAGTTCGTCGGCTGAGTTGACGTCAGGCCCGCTGCCGGCCGGCGGCGTCGGTGCGCAGCGAGGTGATTCGTCGGACCGGGCGCAGCTGCCGGCCGTCGCGGCCCGGCGCCCAGGCGCCGATGACCAGTGCGGCTACCGCGATGATCAGTCCCAGCACCAGCAGCGACGAGTCCATCGCCTGCAGGAATGCGGTTTGGCTGAGTTGGCCGAGTCGGCCCCCCCGCGGGCCAAGGGTTTTGGAGATCTCCAAGGCCTGGGCCAGCGAATGCGAGGCCGGGCCGCGGACCGGGCCGGGGAAGTCGTCCAGATGGGGTGTGAGGACGTGGGCATACCGCGCCGCGAGGATAGACCCCGCCAGAGCGATGCCGAGGGCGGCACCGACCTCGCGGGTGGTGTCGTTGACGGCCGAGGCGACTCCCTGCTTCTCGTCGGGAACGGCCGTCATGATCGCTAATGTGCTTGGTGCCGTGCAGAATCCGATGCCGGTACTCATCACGAGCAGCGGCCACATCATGTCCCAGTACGGTGAGTCGATCTGCAGGACCCGCATCCACAAGAATCCCGCCGAGATGAGCAGCAGTCCGATGAACACCACCAGCCGCAGACCCATCCGCGGCAGATACCACGGGGACAGCACGGACAGCGTCAGCATGGGTGCCATCAGCGGGCTCAACGCGAACGCGGTCTGGATCGGGCTGTAACCCATGACCAGCTGGATGTATTGCATGATGACGAAAAAGAAGCCGAACATCGCCATGAAAAACACTGTGATCGTTGCCGATCCGGTGGCAAAGTCCGGTCGACGGAACAACCGAACGTCGAGCAGGGGATGGCGGCGTCGCATTTCGACGAATCCGAATGCGACCGCCAGTGCCACTCCGGCGATCATCGATCCGTAGACCAGCGGGTGACTCCATCCACGCGCCGGTGCTTCGAGCACGCCGAACACGAAAACCGCTACCGCGCCGGCGATCAACCCCGCACCGGCCCAGTCCAGCGGGGTGGCTTCATCGTCGCGTGAGGACTTCACCGTGCACGCCAATATGAAGATCACTGCTGCAAAAGCGGCGAAGCCCAGAAGATGGATCGCCACGACCAGAAGTGCAGCAGCGTTCCGGATCCGAGCATGCCGATGACGGCGCCGCACCCCGCGACGCCCGCCCAGATGCCGGTGGCCTTCGCGCGCTCGTCCTCGCGGTAGGTGGCCGTCAACAACGACAGGGTGGCTGGCATGATGAACGCCGCCCCGACGCCGGCCACGCCGCGGGCCGCAATGAGCTGGAGAGGCTCGGTGAACACCGTCGACGCCAGGGACGCGATCGCGAAGGTGGCCAGGCCGACCAGGAAAGCGCCGCGGCGGCCGTAGCGGTCTCCGATGGCCCCGGCGGGCAACAACAGGCAAGCCAGGGCCACCGAGTAGCAGTCCACTATCCAGGTCAGCTGCGACTGCGTCGCCGAGGTGGCCACGGCGATGTCGCCGAGCGCGGTGTTCAGCGCGACCATCGACGCGATCACCAGCGTCACGCCCATGCACGCGACGGCCATCGTCCAGATTCGTGCCCGGTTCGAACCGGGCGCTGCGGGCGCTTCAGTACGCTGGTCGGGTCGGAGGAGGGTATCGACCATAGCGATGCATCTCCCTTCGGCGACGGACTATTTTTGAGACTAACAGTCTCGTAGATAGACGGACAGTCTTGTTCTTAAACACGGAGGTGGTCTACATCACCGACAAGACCGATCCACGGCCAGCACGTTCTCGGGCTCGGTTGCTGGAAGCCGCCACCGCGCTGCTTCGCTCCGGTGGTCCAAGCGCAGTGACCGTCGATGCGGTCACCCGTGGTGCCAATGTAGCCCGTGCCACCCTGTATCGCCACTTCCCGAGCGGAAACGATTTACTGGCAGCGGCTTTCAACAGCCTGATGCCGCCCGCGCCGATGCCGGCCGAGACCGGCCCGCTGCGCGACCGGCTCATCTCGGTGGTCGTGGCGTTCGGGCAATCGATCGCCGAGGCCGCGGGCATGCTGACCGCGATGAGTTGGCTGGCGCTGGGGCGGGACTTGGAACAGCTGCCGGAATCTCGTCACAGCCGCACCGCCGACAGCCCGGCCATCAGTACACTGCGCGAACGGATCGCCGAGCAGTACGCCGCGCCGTTCGATGCCATCTTCGACAGCCCGGAGGCCGCCGAGCTGGGCGAGATCGACCGTTCCCGGGCGATCGCACTGCTGATCGGCCCAGTGGTGTTGGGCCGGCTGTCAACACTTCCCGACTTCGACTACCGCGAATGCGCCCGCGCGGCCGTGGACGGCTTCCTGCATGTGCAGCGCACGCAGAACCCGTTGCTCAACGAACCTCGCAACGAGTCGGCAGGTGCTTGAGATCGCGATCGCCGATTACCGGGCAGCGGTTTTCGTCGATCCGTACGCTGGGGTTTTGTGCTGATCCGATCGACTCGCACGCGACGAGCTTGGGCCGCCTTCGTGGTGACGGCCGTTGCCGTGGCGGCATGCGGCCGGGGTGGCATCACATCGAGGAAGTCCGAGCCGGCTTATGCCGGCCCGCTGGATGCCGGCGTTGTGCGCACCTCGATGGGCCTGATGCGCGGCATGGTCGCCGCGGATTACCGCCTGTTCCAAGGCATTCCGTATGCGGCACCGCCAGAGGGGCCGCTGCGTTGGCGGCCACCGCAGCCGGCGGCCAAGTGGTCGGGGACGCTGGACGCCAGCAAACCGGGGCCGCAGTGTATGCAGGACACCGGACCCGACCCGCATGTCGGCAAGCCGACCAGCGAAAACTGTCTCACCCTCAACGTCTGGACCCCGGCGCGCGGACGAGGCACCGGGAAGCGCCCGGTCATGGTGTGGATCCATGGCGGGGGTTTCGTCAACGGCAGCAGTGACATCTATTACTCGCGGTGGCTGGCCGCCAAGGGCCACATCGTCGTCGTCACGATCAACTACCGGTTGGGCGCGCTGGGATTCTTGGCCCATCCGTCGCTCGGCGCGCCGGGCGACGTCGGAAACTACGGGCTTGCCGACCAACAGGCCGCGCTGCGCTGGGTCCGCGACCACATCGCCGATTTCGGCGGCGATCCGCGCAAAGTGACGATCGCCGGCGAGTCCGCGGGTGGCATGTCGGTGTGCGATCACCTGGTGGCACCCGGGTCGACGGGGCTGTTCCGCGCGGCGATCATCCAAAGCGCGCCGTGTCAGGCGCAAGCCGACTTGGCGACCGGCGAGCACCACAGTGTGGATTACGCGGCGTCGGTGGGCTGTGGCAAGCCCGCCAGCACCGCGGCGTGCCTGCGCGCGCTGCCGGCGACTGCGCTGGACCGTCCACCCTGGTACGTCTTCATCGGGGACTCCGACGCGCTTTCTGGTCCGGTCACCGGGACACCGCTGTTGCCGGACGGGCCGGTCGCGGCATCGGCCGCCGGTCGAGTCGCCCGGGTTCCGGTGCTGATGGGGGTCAACCACGACGAGTTCACCATGTTCGCGGCGCTGCGGTACATGAAGTTGGGCCGGGGCGTCAGGTCCGCCGAGTATCCTCGCTTGCTTGCGGATATCTTCGGTGCCGACGGCGCCCCGGTGGTCGCGCACTACCCGCCCGACCACTACGGCGGGGACGCCTCGCTGGCCTACTCGGCTGCGGTTACCGACGGCATATTCTCCTGCGCCGCCGACCGATTGGCCGACTCGCTGAGTCAGCGGGGTCCGAGTGCGCCGGTGTACACCTACGAGTTCGACGACCCTCATGCACCGGCACCGAACCCGTTGCGACACGCCCCGTTTCCCGTTGGCGCCAGCCACTCATTGGAGCTGAGGTACCTGTTCAACGTCGGCGGCGCGCCGCCGCTGGATCCCGGCCAGCGGATGCTGTCCGACCAGATGATCAGCTACTGGAGCCATTTCGTCACCAACGGCGCACCGAAGGCCACCGGCCAGCCCGGCTGGCCGGCTAAAAACGCCGATCCCGACCAGAATCTCTGGATGTCGTTGCGTCCCGGCGGCAGCAGGGTCATCACCAACTTCGAGGAAGCACACCAGTGCCCGTTCTGGGCGTCGCTGAAGGGCAGGTCGTGAGCACACCAGAACCGGGCAGCTTCGCCGAAGGATTGGGTGACGGCCTGGAACCGCCATGACGTCGACGCGGTGCTCACTCATTTTCACGACGATGTCGTGTTCACCTCACCGGTCGCGGCTCGGGTGATGCCGGACTCGCGCGGAGTGGTGCGCGGTAAAGCCGCGCTGCGCGAATACTGGACCGCCGCACTGAAGACCATGCCCGACCTGCACTTCGAAATCGTCGGTGTGTATCAGGGCGAGTCGGTCTTGGTGATCAACTACCGCAACCAGAGCGGCGGCCTGGTGAACGAGGTGCTGGAGTTCGATGGCGGGCTGGTGCGCCGCGGGCACGGTCCTTACCTGCTACCCACCTAGCCTCAGTGGCAGTAGGCGCTCATCGCGGCACGCCCCCCGCATCAATGTCTGGCGGCGCGATGCCTTCTCCCATCAGGCCATTCTGTGTCTGCCACGGCGCGGCGCCGGCGGATTGGTATGCGCACACCAAATGGCCTGCCGCGATCAGTTTTTCCGACGGATATTGGGTGGTGAGGCCGTGCGCACCAAGCGCGTTCAGGTAAGCGTCGTCTTGGGCATCAGCGTGTGCCGTAGGCGCACCGATCAGCACTACGGCGGATGCCGTCAACGCGACTGCGATCCTTAGCGGTTGCATCGTCGTCCAAGTACACGGCTTCCACGTCTTTTAGGAAAGGGGCATGTCGGCGTGACCCAGGTGGTGATGTCGGCGTGCACGACCTCGGTCCCGTTGCGGTCGGTCACCGTGACCGGCACGACGAGCTCGACACCTTCGGTGATTTGGGTGAAATCCGGCGGGTTGAGCGCAGCCCGCGCCCGCAGCGACGTGGTCGCCTTCTCCAGGTACTGCACGGTCATCGCTTTCGGTATCCAGCGATGGCTGCGCGGCACCGTGGCCTCCATCAGCATTCCCATCGCCATTTCGGCGGCGTTGCAGGAGGCGATCGCATGCACGGTGTGCAGATGGTTATAGACCATGAACCACTTGGGCACCCGAACCTCAGCCAGGCCCGGCTCCATCCGCACCACGTGTGGCAGCACCGAGGCGAAGTACGGAACCCGGGCCATCGCGGCGGCCGAGAAGAGCAGAGTGCCGCCGGGCCGGCCGGCGAGCCGCCGCCATGCCGCATATGTGCTGGTCGGGCTTGTCATGCTGGCATATCTTACTCTGGAGTAAGAAAATGTCGGCCGCGCCTGGCGCGCCCTGGGGCCGGTTGCGGTGACGTCGCCGATCAGCCGGACCGGTCGCCGCGTCGGCGGGATTTGGCCGATACCAGGATCTAGGGCATACTGTTCGGGTTGCCTTGCGCCGGGTTTGCGCCTGGTCGGGCATACGACCGGCGCCCAAACGGGCGCGTCCGGTCCCATCCTTGGAACGCGACGAATTTCGACCGTGAAATGAGCGCGCCGAGGCTCGCGTGCGGGCGACACACCCGACCGCGGGGGCCGGTGGACCAAGACAGGTAAACAGCGGCGCAACATGCGGGCGCACAGCCGGGTCGGCCAGACCGATTCCGGCGATCGGCGCCCGACGGAACACCGGGTCCGGACCTGGAGAGTGAGGTAGGAGAAGCGTGGCGGGACAGAAGATCCGCATCAGGCTCAAGGCCTACGACCACGAGGCCATTGACGCCTCGGCGCGCAAAATCGTCGAGACCGTTGTCCGGACCGGCGCCAGCGTGGTGGGCCCGGTGCCGCTGCCCACTGAGAAGAACGTGTATTGCGTGATTCGCTCTCCGCACAAGTACAAGGATTCGCGGGAGCACTTCGAAATGCGCACTCACAAGCGGCTGATCGACATCCTCGACCCGACACCGAAGACCGTTGACGCGCTGATGCGCATCGATCTGCCTGCCAGCGTCGACGTCAACATCCAGTAGGAGATCTGCGAGCAATGGCGAGAAAGGGCATTCTGGGCACCAAGCTGGGTATGACGCAGGTGTTCGACGAGAACAACCGCGTTGTGCCGGTGACGGTGGTCAAAGCCGGGCCGAACGTGGTGACCCGAATCCGCACACCCGAAACTGACGGCTACAGCGCGGTGCAGCTGGCCTACGGGGAGATCAGTCCTCGCAAGGTCAACAAGCCGCTGGGCGGTCAGTACGCCGCCGCCGGTGTCAACCCACGCCGGCATTTGGCCGAGTTGCGTCTCGACGACGCCGAGGCGGCAGGCGATTACCAGGTGGGCCAGGAGCTGACGGCCGAAATCTTCGCTGCCGGAAGCTATGTCGACGTGACCGGCACCTCCAAGGGCAAGGGCTTCGCCGGCACCATGAAGCGACACGGTTTCCGCGGGCAGGGCGCCAGCCACGGCGCTCAGGCGGTTCACCGTCGTCCCGGTTCTATCGGAGGTTGCGCCACCCCGGCGCGGGTGTTCAAGGGCACTCGGATGGCCGGCCGGATGGGTAACGACCGGGTGACCACGCAGAACCTGTTGGTGCACAAGGTCGATGCCGAGAACGGCGTGCTGTTGATCAAGGGTGCCGTACCCGGCCGCACGGGTGGACTCGTCATGGTCCGCAGCGCGATCAAACGAGGTGAGAAGTAATGGCTGCCGACAAGGCCGCGAAAGCGCTCAAGATCGACGTCAAGACACCGGCCGGCAAGACCGAGGGCTCGGTTGAGCTGCCGGCCGAGCTGTTCGACGCGCCCGCGAATATCGCGTTGATGCACCAGGTGGTGACTGCGCAACGGGCCGCGGCCCGGCAGGGCACGCACTCGACCAAGACTCGCGGTGAGGTCCGCGGCGGTGGCCGAAAGCCGTACCGCCAGAAGGGCACTGGTCGCGCTCGACAGGGCTCGACGCGCGCTCCGCAGTTCACCGGCGGTGGCGTCGTGCACGGTCCTACGCCTCGCGACTACAGCCAACGGACCCCGAAGAAGATGATCGCCGCTGCGCTGCGCGGCGCGTTGTCGGATCGGGCGCGCAATGGCCGCATCCACGCGGTCACCGAACTGGTCGTCGGGACAGACTCCGTCGACCAAGAGCGCCAAGGCTTTTCTGGCCACGTTGACCGATCGCAAGCAGGTGCTGGTGGTCATCGGACGTAGCGACGAGACCGGCGCCAAAAGCGTGCGCAACCTGCCCGGTGTGCACATTCTGACGCCGGACCAGCTCAACACGTACGACGTTTTGCGCGCAGACGACGTGGTGTTCTCGGTCGAGGCGCTCAACGCTTACATCGCGGCCAACAGCAAAACAGCCGAGGAGGTTTCGGCCTGATGGCGACCGTCACTGATCCCCGCGACATCATCCTGGCCCCGGTCATCTCGGAGAAGTCCTACGGCCTGATCGACGACAACGTGTACACGTTCCTGGTGCACCCCGACTCGAACAAGACGCAGATCAAGATCGCGATCGAGAAGATCTTCGCGGTCAAGGTGGCGGCGGTGAACACCGCCAACCGTCAGGGCAAGCGCAAGCGCACCAGGACCGGGTACGGCAAACGGAAGAACACCAAGCGCGCCATCGTGACACTGGCGCCAGGCAGTAAGCCGATCGACCTGTTCGGGGCACCGGCGTAGCCGAGGATAGAGAGACTTAACAGACATGGGAATTCGCAAGTACAAGCCGACGACTCCGGGTCGCCGCGGTGCCAGCGTCTCCGATTTCGCCGAGATCACTCGCTCCACTCCGGAGAAGTCGTTGGTCCGACCGCTGCACGGGCGTGGTGGACGCAACGCGCACGGCCGGATCACCACGCGGCACAAGGGTGGCGGGCACAAGCGTGCCTACCGGGTGATCGACTTTCGCCGCAACGACAAAGACGGCGTCAACGCGAAGGTCGCGCACATCGAGTACGACCCCAACCGCACCGCGAACATCGCGCTGCTGCACTTCCTGGACGGCGAGAAGCGTTACATCATCGCGCCGCAGGGACTTTCGCAGGGCGACGTAGTGGAGTCCGGTGCCAACGCCGACATCAAGCCGGGCAATAACCTGCCGCTGCGCAACATTCCGGCCGGTACCTTGGTCCACGCTGTGGAGCTGCGGCCCGGTGGCGGAGCCAAGCTCGCGCGCTCGGCCGGTTCGAGCATCCAGTTGCTCGGCAAGGAGGGGACTTACGCCTCGTTGCGGATGCCCAGCGGTGAGATCCGTCGCGTCGACGTGCGCTGCCGCGCCACCGTTGGCGAGGTCGGCAACGCCGAGCAGGCCAACATCAACTGGGGTAAAGCCGGCCGGATGCGCTGGAAGGGCAAGCGCCCGTCGGTGCGCGGCGTGGTGATGAACCCCGTCGACCACCCGCACGGCGGTGGTGAGGGCAAGACCTCCGGTGGTCGTCACCCGGTCAGCCCGTGGGGCAAGCCGGAGGGGCGTACCCGTCGGAGCCACAAGACAAGCGACAAGCTCATCGTCCGACGCCGGCGCACCGGCAAGAAGCACGGGCGCTAGGAAGGCGAGGAGTTAGAAAATGCCACGCAGCCTGAAGAAGGGCCCGTTCGTCGACGACCATCTGTTGAAGAAGGTCGACGCGCAGAACGAGAAGAACACCAAGCAGGTCATCAAGACCTGGTCGCGCCGGTCGACCATCATCCCCGACTTCATCGGTCACACGTTCGCTGTCCACGACGGCCGCAAGCACGTGCCGGTGTTCATCACCGAGGCGATGGTGGGCCACAAGCTGGGTGAGTTCGCCCCGAGCCGCACCTTCAAGGGACACATCAAGGACGATCGGAAGGCCAAGCGGCGATGAGCGCCCCGACTGAATTTCCTTCTGCGGTAGCCAAAGCACGGTTCGTGCGGGTATCGCCGACCAAGGCGCGCCGGGTGATCGACCTGGTGCGCGGCAAGTCGGTGTCCGAGGCGCTGGACATCCTGCGCTGGGCACCCCAGGCGGCCAGCCTGCCGGTTGCCAAGGTCATCGCGAGCGCGGCCGCCAACGCCCAGAACAACGACGGCTTGGACCCGGCGACGCTGGTGGTGGCCTCCGTCCACGCCGACGACGGTCCGACCGCAAAGCGGATCCGTCCGCGCGCGCAGGGCCGCGCTTTCCGGATTCGCAGGCGCACCAGCCACATCACCGTGGTGGTGGAGAGCCGGCCGACCAAGGATGCCCGGGGCTCGCAGTCCGCGAGCGCGGCCCGCGCACGCCGCGCGCAGGCCAGCAAGGCCGCCGCGGCGAAAGCCCCCGCCAAGAAGACAGCTGCTGAGAAGGCGCCGGCCAAGAAGGCGACCGCCGAGAAAGCGCCGGCCAAGAAGGCCGCTGCTGAGAAGGCGCCGGCCAAGAAGGCGCCCGCCAAGAAGACATCCGCCGCGAAGTCCACTGGGACTGAAACGACTTCGGAAGCGAAGGGAGGCTCGCAGTAGTGGGCCAGAAGATCAATCCGCACGGATTCCGGCTCGGTATCACGACCGACTGGAAGTCCCGGTGGTATGCGGACAAGCAGTACGCGGAGTACATCAAAGAGGACGTGGCGATCCGTCGGCTGCTGTCCAGCGGTTTGGAACGCGCCGGGATTGCCGACGTGGAGATCGAGCGCACCCGGGACCGGGTTCGGGTCGACATCCACACCGCCCGGCCGGGTATCGTCATCGGCCGCCGTGGCACCGAGGCCGACCGCATCCGTGCGGATCTGGAGAAGTTGACCGGCAAGCAGGTCCAGCTCAACATCCTCGAAGTGAAAAACCCTGAGTCGCAAGCCCAGTTGGTGGCACAGGGCGTCGCAGAGCAGTTGAGCAACCGTGTGGCGTTTCGGCGCGCGATGCGCAAGGCCATTCAGTCGGCCATGCGCCAGCCCAACGTCAAGGGCATCCGGGTGCAGTGCTCGGGCCGCCTCGGCGGCGCGGAGATGAGCCGCTCGGAGTTCTACCGCGAAGGCCGGGTCCCGCTGCACACGTTGCGCGCCGACATCGACTACGGCCTGTACGAAGCCAAGACCACCTTCGGCCGTATCGGCGTGAAAGTGTGGATCTACAAGGGCGACATCGTTGGCGGCAAGCGCGAACTGGTGGCTCCTTCTGCCGCCGGCGCCGAACGTCCCCGCCGCGAGCGGCCGTCGGGCACCCGTCCGCGCCGGAGCGGCGCCGCGGGCACGACGGCGACCAGCACCGAGGCCGGACGCAGCGCACTGGGTGCCGCTGAAGACGCTGCGGCTTCAGCCGCACCGGCCGCACCGTCGGCTGACGAGCCGGCTCTCGAGACGCAGAGTACGGAGAGCTGAATCATGTTGATTCCCCGCAAGGTCAAGCACCGTAAGCAGCACCATCCGCGGCAACGCGGGATCGCCAGCGGCGGCACCCAGGTGAGCTTCGGCGACTACGGCATCCAGGCCTTGGAGCATGCCTACATCACCAACCGGCAGATCGAGGCAGCGCGTATCGCCATCAACCGGCACATCAAGCGTGGCGGCAAGGTGTGGATCAACATCTTCCCGGACCGCCCGCTGACCAAGAAGCCGGCGGAAACCCGGATGGGTTCCGGTAAGGGCTCGCCTGAGTGGTGGATCGCCAACGTCAAGCCGGGCCGGATTCTCTTCGAGCTCAGCTACCCGAACGAAACGATCGCGCGGGACGCGTTGACCCGAGCAATTCACAAGCTGCCGATCAAGGCACGCATCGTTACCCGAGAGGAGCAGTTCTGATGGCAGTGGGAATTTCCCCTGGCGAACTGCGCGAGCTCACCGATGAAGAGCTGATCGCCCGGCTGCGCGAATCCAAGGAAGAGCTGTTCAATCTGCGGTTCCAGATGGCGACCGGTCAGCTGAGCAACAATCGTCGACTCCGCACGGTGCGCCAGGAGATCGCACGCGTCTACACCGTGCTACGTGAACGTGAGTTGGGTCTGGCTTCCGGGCCCGATGGTGCAGGGAGTGAGGACTCGTAATGGCAGACGCGAAAACCCCCGCGAAGAGCGCCAAGGCCCCAGCCAAGGCCCCGGCCAAGGCCGCTGGCAAAGCCGCCGCCACGAAGGAGACGGCGGGCAACGCCAAGGGCTCCAAGCACACACCGCGCACCCCGAAGCCGCGTGGTCAGCGTAAGACCCGTATCGGTTACGTGGTGAGCGACAAGATGCAGAAGACCATCGTCGTCGAGCTGGAAGACCGCGTGCGGCACCCGCTGTACGGCAAGATCATCCGGACCACCAAGAAGGTCAAGGCGCACGACGAGAACAGCATCGCCGGCATCGGCGACCGCGTCTCGCTGATGGAGACTCGTCCGCTCTCGGCGACCAAGCGCTGGCGGCTCGTCGACATCCTCGAAAAGGCGAAGTAAGCGCTTCTGGCGAACCCTCTCGAAAGCCCCCAAAACTGCGGATTGTTTTGGGGGCTTTCGGATTCCCTCGTCCGTCATCAGGTCTGCGGTATAGGCTTCATCCGGTATCCCGGGGGTCCACCACGAGAGTGAGGCCGGCGAATGACGACCGAGTCGAAAGAATTCAGCGGCAAGATCGCACTGGATATCCGTGATTCGGAGCCGGATTGGGGTCCGTTCGCAGCGCCGACCGCGCCGGAGAACGCCCCGAACATCCTCTATCTGGTGTGGGATGACACCGGCATCGCGACCTGGGACTGCTTCGGTGGCCTGGTCGAGATGCCGGCGATGACCCGCATCGCCGAGCGCGGTGTGCGGCTGTCGCAATTTCACACTACGGCACTGTGTTCACCAACCAGGGCGTCGTTGTTGACCGGTCGCAATGCGACCACCGTCGGGATGGCCACCATCGAAGAGTTCACTGATGGTTTCCCCAACTGCAACGGTCGGATACCGGCCGACACCGCCTTGCTCTCCGAGGCGCTCAACGAGCGCGGCTACAACACCTACTGTGTCGGCAAGTGGCACCTGGTGCCGTTGGAAGAGGCGAACATGGCGTCGACCAAGCGGCACTGGCCGACGTCCCGCGGCTTCGAACGGTTCTACGGATTTCTGGGCGGCGAGACCGATCAGTGGTATCCCGACCTGGTTTACGACAATCACCCGGTCAATCCGCCCGGCACACCTGAGGACGGCTACCACCTGTCGAAAGATCTCGCCGACAAGACGATCGAGTTCATCCGCGACGCCAAGGTGATCGCTCCGGACAAGCCGTGGTTCAGCTACGTGTGCCCCGGCGCCGGGCACGCCCCGCACCATGTCTTCAAAGAATGGGCCGACAAGTACGCCGGCAAGTTCGACATGGGCTACGAGCGCTACCGCGAGGTGGTGCTGGAAAAGCAGAAGGCGATGGGGATCGTTCCCACGGACACCGAATTGTCGCCGGTCAACCCGTATCTCGACGTCAAGGGCCCCAATGGTGAGCCGTGGCCGTTGCAGGATACGGTGCGGCCATGGGACTCGCTGACCGACGAGGAGAAGAAGCTGTTCAGCCGGATGGCCGAGGTTTTCGCCGGCTTCCTGAGCTATACCGACGCCCAGATCGGCCGCATCCTGGACTACCTCGAGGAATCCGGCCAACTGGACAACACCATCATCGTGGTCATCTCCGACAACGGTGCCAGCGGCGAGGGCGGTCCGAACGGATCGGTCAACGAGGGCAAGTTCTTCAACGGCTACATCGACACCGTCGAAGAGAGCATGAAGGTATTCGACCACCTCGGTGGACCGGAGACCTACAACCACTACCCGATCGGCTGGGCGATGGCGTTCAACACGCCCTACAAGCTGTACAAGCGCTACGCCTCCCATGAGGGCGGTATCGCAGACACGGCGATCATCTCGTGGCCCAACGGCATTGCGGCGCACGGCGAAGTCCGCGACAACTACGTCAACGTCTGCGACATCACCCCGACCGTCTACGACCTGCTGGGCATGACACCGCCGGATAATGTCAAAGGCATCACCCAGAAACCATTGGATGGCGTGAGTTTCAAAGCGGCGCTGGCGGATTCGGCTGCCGAGACCGGCAAACACACCCAGTTCTACACTATGCTCGGCACCCGCGGGATCTGGCATCAGGGCTGGTTCGCCAACACCGTCCATGCCGCCACACCCGCCGGTTGGTCGCATTTCGACGCCGATCGCTGGGAGCTGTTTCACATCGAGGCGGACCGCAGCCAGTGCCACGATCTGGCCACCGAACACCCCGACAAGCTCGACGAGCTGAAGGCGCTGTGGTTTTCCGAGGCCGACAAGTACAACGGCCTGCCGCTGGCGGATTTGAACCTGATGGAGACGCTGACCAGGTCCCGGCCCTATCTGGTCGGCGAACGGTCCGGCTACACCTACTATCCCGACTGCGCGGACGTCGGCATCGGTGCGGCCGCCGAAATCCGCGGCCGCTCGTTCGCGGTGCTCGCCGATGTGACGGTGGATACCACCGGCGCGGAGGGGGTGCTGTTCAAACAGGGCGGCGCGCACGGCGGGCACGTGCTGTTCATCCAGGACGGACGGCTGCATTACGTCTACAACTTCCTCGGCGAGCGCCAGCAGCTGGTCTCATCCACGGCTGCGGTGCCGTTGGGCAGACATCTGCTCGGCGTTAGCTATTCACGCACCGGGACCGTCGCCAACAGCCACACGCCGCTTGGTGACGTCACGTTGTTCATCGACGACGACGTGGTAGGCACGCTGGCCGATGTGCAATCGCATCCTGGAACGTTCGGGCTGGCGGGGGCGGGGATCACCGTCGGGCGCAACGGTGGTTCGGCGGTGTCCAGTCGCTTCAAGGCGCCGTTCGCGTTCACCGGCGGCACCATAGCCAAGGTCACCGTCGACCTTTCCGGGCGGCCATACCAAGACTTGGAAAAGGAACTGGCGCTGGCCTTTTCGCGTGACTGAGAACCTATCAAGGTCAACTGGGGCAGCGTGCCTGGTGGCGGTCGCTCTGCTTTCCGGGTGCGTGTGGGCCACCGGAGGCGGCGCCGTGCGGGCCGGTGCCCAATTACCCTGAACGCATGCTCACCGAGCTGATCGAACTGCCGTCCGGGTGCTTCCGGATGGGCTCGACGAGCTTCTACCCCGAGGAAGCGCCGATCCACACGGTGACCGTGTCCGCCTTCGCTGTGGAACGGTATCCCGTGACGAATGCCCAATTCGCCGAATTCGTCTCCGCGACAGGGTATGTGACCGTCGCTGAGCAACCGATCGACCCCGCGCTCTATCCCGGAGCCGACCCGGCCGACCTGCGGGCGGGTGCGATGGTGTTTCGCCCGACGCCAGGTCCGGTCGACCTGCGCGACTGGCGGCAGTGGTGGGTCTGGGTGCCGGGCGCGAGCTGGCGGCATCCGTTCGGGCCGGACAGCGATATTGCCGCTCACGCCGATCATCCGGTCGTGCAGGTGGCTTATCCCGACGCCGCGGCCTATGCGCGGTGGGCCGGGCGACGGCTGCCGACCGAGGCTGAGTGGGAGTACGCGGCCCGCGGCGGAGCCACCACGACGTATGCCTGGGGCGAGGAGCAGAAGCCGGGCGGAAAGCTGATGGCCAACACCTGGCAGGGCAGTTTTCCCTACCGCAACGATGGCGCGCAGGGTTGGGTCGGAACGTCGCCGGTGGGTGCGTTCCCGCCAAATGCGTTCGGGCTTTTCGACATGATCGGCAATGTCTGGGAATGGACGACGACCGAATTCTCGGCCCATCACCGGCTCAATGAGCCGCCGAAGGCTTGTTGTGCACCGACGAGGCCCGCTGACCCGACGATCGCGCAGACGCTCAAGGGTGGCTCGCACCTGTGCGCGCCCGAGTACTGCCACCGGTATCGGCCGGCGGCGCGGTCACCGCAATCGCAGGACACCGCGACCACCCACATCGGATTCCGATGTGTGCGTGATCTGGCCTGACCGGTCAGCTGATGGCGTCGACCGCGGTGGAGACGCGTCGACTGGAAGTCCGGCGGCAGCGGGATGTAGCCGTGCTTGTCGAGGTCGATCTGCCCGGGGCCAAGCGTCGCCTGCAGCGCCGCTTTGACCGCCTGCCCGACCGCGGTGTCGGGGTATTTGGAGCAGACGATCTCGTAGGTGGCCATCACGATCGGGTAGACGTCTTCTTGGCTGGGGTTGTAGAACGACGACAGGTCGAGCACGAGGTCGTTGCCTTTGCCCACGATTTTGGCCCCGCGATAGTCTTGCCGACCGAGTCGGTGCCGATGCGTACCGGGCGTCGCGACTTGCGGCTTGCCGGAGTTTTGATCTCTGCGGCGTAAAGCCCCTCATCCATCGCGAAAGACAACTCGTTGTAGGTGATCGCACCCTCGGTGTTCTTCACCATCGCCGAGGTGCCTTCGTTGCCTTCCTCGCCGGTGCCGACCCCGCCTTTGAACTCCTTACCGGTGCCCTGTGTCCAGGCTCCACCCGATGCGGCCTGCAGGTAGGCCTGAAAGTTGGCCGTGCTGCCGGATTTATCGCTGCGGTAGATGACTTTGATGTCCTCCGACGGCATGGACGCGTTGAGCGCGGTGATGGCTGGGTCGTCCCAGCGGGTGATACTGCCGTTGAAGATTCCGGCTAGCGCCTGCGCGTCGAGCACCAGAAAGTCGACGTTGTACAGGTTGTAGGTAATGGCCAGCGGGCCGAATACCACCGGCAGGTTCCAGGTATCGGAGCCGCCGCATCGCTGCTTGGCGCTGGCGGATTGGTCGGCGGACAGCGGAGTGTCCGATCCGGCGAAATCGGTCTTGCCGGCGAGGAAGTCGCTGATTCCGTTGCCCGACCCGTTCGGCGTGTAGTCGAGTGTGTGTCCTGGGCAGGCCTTGCCGTATGCGCTGATGAACCCTTTCATCGCGTTGGCTTGCGCAGTTGAGCCGCTGGCGTTGATCGTTGCCTTGCCGCCACAGGTCACCACCTCGCTGGCGTAAGCCATGCTGGTGTGCGGGACCTCGCATCCCGACAGCACGATGCTGCCCGCAGCCAGCAAACTCGCGGCGGCGATTAATCGCTTGTGCGTCATGTTGATTGCCTCACCCCGGAACTCGATACGTGTTGACCATTGCAGCTACCGGAACCCGCATGCAACCAAACATCAGACTAACTGGTCAGCGCCCGGCTTGCGGCGTGGTTGCGACGTCGAATTGTCGATCGCCGCAGCGATCTTGAACTGTGAGTTACCGATGGATGGCCAACGGGTGACGGGATTTCAGAGTATGACCGGGCAAAGTTATTTCGCCGCGCGGCAGGCGCCGGTATTCGCTAACCTGACCCCGTGCTGCGCCGACTGTCGCGACTTTCCGGTGACGACAAATGACCACTCAAGCTCCGCCCACAGCGCCGCCGTCGCCGCCGGCGGACAAGTGGTCGCGGCGGGGCATCGTGATCGGTGGGGCGATTCTGCTGGCTTTCTTTGCCGCCTACGGGCTGTCGTTGCTCGGCGTCCGCGCACTACAGAAATCGGAGGGTCCGCTCCCGCCACTGGACCTCAGCCAGGCCGGGCCGGACGACACCGTGGTGCAGATACGCCTTCAAGAGCTGAAGCCCACAACGAATCGCCTCGCGGTGAACGTGCTCATCTATCCGGGTGAGTCGCTGTACGACAAGCGTTTCGACGAGTTGAACACCGACATCGCCGTGCGGCTGTATCCAGCGAATGACTTGGGAGACCTGCAATTCCCGAAAGGTAAAGCGCCGGCACAGGTCAACACCACGATCGAGGCGCACGGCAATCCCGGCAGCTGGCCGTTCGACTCCTACCGCACCGAGCCACAGTCGGCCGATGTGTTCGTCGGGACTGGCGCCAACCGCAAACGAATACCCGCCGTTGTCCAGGTGACCGGATCGATGGACGGCTGGGACGCCGAAGTCAAGCGCAATACTGACAAAAGCGAAACCGGCGGCCACAACAACAGCAGCGTGGTGCTCACCCTGCAGCGGGCCAAGGGCCCACTGATCTTCGACCTGGGCATCATCGTGGTCCTGGTCAGCCTGCCCACCTTGGCGCTATTGGTGGCCATTCCGATGGCGATGGGCCGAAGAAAGTTCGTGCCGCCGTTCGCCACCTGGTATGCCGCCAACCTGTTCGCCATCGTTCCGCTGCGCAACATTCTCCCCGGCGCCCCGCCGCCAGGTTCCATGATCGACCAAGCATTGGTTCAGTGGGTGCTGCTGGCGCTGGCCACAGCGATGGCCTTGTATATCTTCGCCTGGGTCCGGCAAGGGGATTGAAGCCGCGCCTCAACGGCTGTGGCAGGTGAGCGCAACCCGGGCGATCACGCTGTCGGAATTCAGCAGGTTGGTCTCGACGTCGCCGTAGAAGTAGCTGTTGTCGGGGGCCCAGTTGGCGGTCTGGACGACGGTCGCATACACCCACAGCAAGCACTACCCAGGCACGCAGGGCAACGACCGAAAACCGCGCCAACATGAGCAACCGAAGCGCCTTTCCCTGGCCCGCCAGCAGCAACGGTAACCGACGCCGGTCAGGAATTTGGCTCTGAGCAGGTCTTCACCTAGACTTTAGGGGTTGCCGTGGGCAGACCTCGGCCGGCGCAAGCAAGCACTAGCCAGTGCAGCCTAGTCGGCCCCGCGTGCCCTTCGGTGACGAAGACCATGCACGACAGGTCACTGGTGGAACGTCGTCGGTAAACGTTGGAAAACGGCGGCCTACCAGGATCGCAGCGCGTGGGCGTGCATACGTGAACCAGGTCAGGAGATCTAGTGATTCAGCAGGAATCGCGGCTGAAGGTCGCCGACAACACCGGCGCCAAGGAGATCTTGTGCATCCGCGTGCTCGGCGGCTCGTCGCGGCGCTACGCCGGCATCGGCGACGTCATCGTGGCGACGGTCAAGGACGCCATTCCCGGCGGCAACGTCAAGCGCGGTGAGGTGGTCAAGGCCGTCGTCGTGCGCACCGTCAAGGAGCGTCGCCGCGCCGACGGCAGCTACATCAAGTTCGACGAGAACGCCGCGGTCATCATCAAGCCCGACAACGACCCGCGTGGAACCCGCATCTTCGGGCCGGTCGGCCGCGAACTGCGGGAGAAGCGCTTCATGAAGATCGTCTCGCTGGCCCCGGAGGTGTTGTAGATGAAGGTCCACAAGGGTGACACCGTCCTGGTCATCTCGGGCAAGGACAAGGGCGCCAAGGGCAAGGTCATCCAGGCCTACCCGACGCGCAACAGGGTGCTCGTCGAGGGCGTCAACCGGATCAAGAAGCACACCGCGATCTCGCACCAACCAGCGCGGCGCGCCGTCGGGCGGGATCGTCACGCAGGAAGCCCCGATCCACGTCTCCAACGTGATGGTCGTCGACTCCGACGGCAAGCCCACCCGGATCGGCTACCGAGTCGACGAGGAGACCGGCAAGCGGGTCCGCATCTCCAAGCGCAACGGCAAGGACATCTGAAGGCATGACCACGACAGAGAAGGTTCAGCCCCGGCTCAAGGCGCGCTACCGCGCCGAGATCCGGGACGCGCTCAACCAGGAGTTCAAGTACGCCAACGTCATGCAGATCCCGGGCGTGGTGAAGGTCGTGGTGAACATGGGCGTCGGCGACGCCGCCCGGGACGCCAAGCTGATCAACGGCGCGGTCAACGACCTGGCGCTGATCACCGGCCAGCGGCCGGAGATCCGCAAGGCGCGCAAGTCCATCGCGCAGTTCAAGTTGCGCGAGGGCATGCCGATCGGCGCGCGGGTCACCCTGCGCGGCGACCGGATGTGGGAGTTCCTCGACCGGCTCATATCGATCGCGCTGCCGCGTATCCGCGACTTCCGCGGGCTGTCGCCCAAGCAGTTCGACGGCTCCGGCAACTACACCTTCGGGCTGGCCGAGCAGTCGGTGTTCCACGAGATCGACGTGGACAAGATCGACCGGCCCCGTGGCATGGACATCACCGTCGTCACCTCGGCGACGACCGACGACGAAGGCCGAGCGCTGTTGCGGGCCCTCGGCTTTCCGTTCAAGGAGAACTGAGCAGATGGCGAAGAAGGCACTGGTCAACAAGGCCAGCGCAGAAGCCGAAGTTCGCGGTGCGCGGGCTACACCCGCTGCAACAGGTGCGGCCGCCCGCACGCGGTGTACCGCAAGTTCGGGCTGTGCCGGATCTGCCTGCGCGAGATGGCGCACGCGGGCGAGTTGCCCGGCGTGCAGAAGAGCAGCTGGTAACAGCGAAGACCCACAGACCAACCCAGAACAGGTGCGCGGCAGGCCCGGCAGGGGAACCACCGCGAGGAAGGTAGACAGCGCTGTCATGACGATGACGGACCCGATCGCAGACTTCTTGACACGTCTGCGCAACGCCAATTCGGCGTATCACGACGAGGTGACCCTGCCGCACTCGAAGATCAAGGCCAACATCGCCGAGATCCTCAAGCGGGAGGGTTACATCACCGACTTCCGCACCGAGGATGCTCGGGTCGGTAAGTCGCTGGTCGTCCAGCTGAAGTACGGCCCCAACCGGGAGCGCAGCATCGCCGGTCTGCGGCGGGTGTCCAAGCCCGGTCTGCGGGTGTACGCGAAGTCCACCAACCTGCCGCGGGTGCTCGGCGGCCTGGGCGTGGCGATCATCTCGACCTCCTCGGGCCTGTCGACCGACCGTCAGGCAGCCCGACAGGGCGTGGGCGGCGAAGTCCTCGCGTACGTGTGGTGAGGGAGGAGTAGACCATGTCGCGTATTGGTAAGCAGCCGGTTCCGGTTCCCACCGGGGTCGAGGTGACGATCGACGGCCAGAACGTCTCGGTCAAGGGGCCCAAGGGCGCCCTGGAGTTGGCGGTCGCCGAGCCGATCACGGTGGCGCGCAACGACGACGGCGCCATCGTGGTCGACCCGTCCGGACGACGAGCGGCTCAACCGTTCGCTGCACGGGTCTGTCCCGCACCCTGGTGTCCAACCTGGTCACCGGTGTGACCAGGGTTACACCACGAAGATGGAGATCTTCGGCGTCGGCTACCGCGTGCAGCTCAAGGGCAGCAACCTCGAGTTCGCGCTCGGGTACAGCCATCCCGGTGGTGATCGAGGCCCGGACGGCATCACCTTCGCGGTGGAGAGCGCCGACGAAGTTCTCGGTCTCCGGGATCGACAAGCAGAAGGTCGGCCAGATCTCGGCGAACATCCGTCGCCTGCGCCGCCCCGACCCGTACAAGGGCAAGGGCGTGCGCTACGAGGGTGAGCAGATCCGCCGCAAGGTCGGAAAGACAGGTAAGTAGCCATGGCGCAATCAAAAACCGATACGACCGCACAAAGCCGGTCGGGACCAGAGCGTTCCGCCGCCCGGCGGAAGTCGCGCGGCTGCGCCGGCACGCACCGGCTGCGCAAGAAGGTCGTCGGGCACCGCAGCAGCGTCCGCGCCTGGTGGTGCACCGCTCGTCGCGGCACATCCACGTGCAGCTGGTCAACGACGCTCAACGGCACCACGGTGGCCGCGGCCTCGTCGATCGAGGCCGACGTGCGCGCCGTCGACGGCGACAAGAAGGCCCACAGCGTGCGGGTCGGTCAGCTGATCGCCGAGCGCGCCAAGGCCGCCGGCATCGAGAGCGGTGGTGTTCGACCGCGGCGGCAACACCTACGGCGGGCGCATCGCGGCGCTGGCCGACGCCGCCCGCGAGAGCGGATTGAAGTTCTGATGACGACCATGGACTTTAACAGGAAGGACCGCATAATGGCGGAGCAGACTCGGCCGGAGCTGCGCCTGACGCGGCGGCGCCCCGCGTGCGGCGCGGTGACACGCGTAGCGACGAGCAGCGCGGCGGCGACCGCGGTGGCCGCGGCGACGACCGGGGCCGTCGTGACGACCGCGGTGGCCGTGGCGGCCGCGATCGCGACGGCGGCGAGAAGAGCAATTACCTGGAGCGGGTCGTCACGATCAACCGCGTGTCCAAGGTGGTCAAGGGTGGTCGGCGGTTCAGCTTCACCGCCCTGGTCATCGTCGGCGACGGCCACGGCATGGTCGGTGTCGGTTACGGCAAGGCCAAGGAGGTCCCGCCGCGATCGCCAAGGGTGTGGAGGAGGCTCGCAAGAGCTTCTTCCGCGTCCCGCTGATCGGCAGCACCATCATTCACCCCGTGCAGGGTGAGGCCGCCGCCGGCGTCGTCATGCTGCGTCCGGCCAGCCCCGGTACCGGCGTCATCGCCGGTGGCGCTGTCCGCGCGGTGCTGGAATGCGCCGGCGTGCACGACGTCCTGGCCAAGTCGCTGGGCAGCGACAACGCGATCAACGTGGTGCACGCCACCGTTGCCGCGCTCAAGCTGCTGCAGCGTCCCGAAGAGGTGGCGGCCCGTCGCGGACTGCCGATCGAAGACGTCGCTCCGGCCGGCATGCTGCAAGCGCCCGCCGCGAGAGCGAGCGGCAGGCGCGGCACGCCGCCGCGGCCGCCGCGCATGAAGGAACGCGCATAACCATGGCCCGAGCACACACACAGCTGAAGATCACCCAGGTGCGTGGCACCGTGGGCGCCCGCTGGAAGCAGCGGGAGAGCCTGCGCACGTTGGGCCTGAAGAAGATTCGCCAGTCGGTGGTCCGCGAGGACAACCCGCAGACCCGCGGGCTGATCGCGGTCGTGCATCACCTCGTCGAGGTGGAGCCGGAAGGGCGGCGGGAGGTAGCACCAATGACGATCAAACTGCACGACCTGCGCGCCCGCGCCCGGGGCGAAGAAGGCCAAGACCCGCGTCGGTCGTGGTGAGGGCTCCAAGGGTAAGACCGCCGGCCGTGGCACCAAGGGCACCAAGGCGCGCAAGAACGTGCCGGTGGGCTTCGAGGGTGGGCAGATGCCGATCCACATGCGGCTGCCCAAGCTCAAGGGCTTCCGCAACCGGTTCCGCACCGAGTACGAGGTGGTCAACGTCGGGGACATCAACCGGCTGTTCCCCGCAAGGCGGCGCGGTCGGCATCGAGGAACTGGTGGCCAAGGGTGCGGTCCGCAAGAACTCGCTCGTCAAGGTTCTCGGCGACGGCAAGCTGACCGTCAAGGTCAACGTGACCGCACACAAGTTCAGCGGCAGCGCCCGGGAGAAGATCACCGCTGCCGGAGGGTCGGCCACCGAGCTCTGACCTAGAGTCGAGCTACTTCTGCGGCCTCGCGCCCAGCACGTCGTGGAACAGTGCTTGGCGCAGCGCCAGTTCACGCGGGTCGCTCCACAGGTGGAAACCCAGCCGGTTCATCACATACGCGAAACCGACTCCGGTGTCGGGGTCGGCGAAGCCGAACGAGCCGCCGAAACCTGGTGTGCCGAAAGCTTTATCGGTAGACCCGAACCGGAAGTGTGGGACCGGTTTACAGTAGCCCAGCGAAAATGCCGTATCGACGTGCAGCACTCTGTCGCGGAGGCCGCCGGTGGGCATCACGGCTTGCCGAGTCAGCGCGTCGAGAGTGTCTGGCGTCAAACCGAGTTCGTGACCACCTGTTGCGGCGCAACCATAGGCCTTCGCTACCGCACGAGCAGTGCCAATCCCATTGGCGGCAGGCATCTCGACAGTGCGCACCTCGTCGCCGTTGAAATCGTTCATCACGGTCGACGTCATTGGGAATGTTGACTGATTTACTGGCCATACTGAACGGATTCAGCAGCGACAGCGCGAATCCCGCCGGCATGGTGTTGAGATGTAACAGCGATTCCGCGCGCGGCCAGCCGTGCAGGTGTGCGATGCGGTCGCGGTCTACCGAGTCCGGTAGACCGATATAGAGATCCAGCTCGAGCGGACCGGCGATCTCGTCGGCGAAGAACCGACCCAGTGTCCGGGCCGCCGGATCGGCACGGCGGATGAGCTCGGATTCATACCAGCCCAGGGTGATGGCGTGGTAGCCGTGCCGGGTTCCGGGTGGCCAGGCCGGGGTCTGCGCCGCCAGCATCGCCGAAAGTTTCGCCGGATCGGCCAGGTCGGCACGGTCGCAGCGGTGTATCCAGCGCTGCACAACCCGGCTTGGTGGCCCAGCAACTGGCGCACCGTCACCTCCGCCTTGCCCGCTTTCGCGAACTCCGGCCAATAGTCGGCCACCCTGGCGCCGTAGGAGATGAGTCCGCGCGAGGCTGCGACAGCGACAGCCAGGGACGCAACGCCTTTGGTCGTCGAGTACATATTGACCATGGTGTCGTGCTGCCACGGCGCCTTGGTTATGCCATTGCGGAATCCGCCCCACAAGTCGACTACTTGGTTGCGTTGCGATAGACCGCGACGGCGGCGCCGACCTCGCGACCGGTCGCGAAGTTGGCGCGAAATGCATCGGCGACCTTGCCATAACCCTCGTCGACGTCTCCGCCGATAAGGTCCGGCGACACGGTCACTTTGAGAACCATTGAGTGGTTATATCGCGACCGGTCGAGACAACGCCATCGTTTTCGGCGATACCCATGCAGCGGTCCCTCGACACGGGGTAGTCACACCTGCCCGCCTCCGAGCGAATTCGGTCACTGCTGTGCCTGGCCCTTCGTCAATTCGCTCAGAGGCGGGCAAATTGTGCCCTCGCCCGGCGCGGATACTCCCGTGGCGTCTGTGGCATAGCATCCGGCATTCAGCGAAGCTGCGGAATCACTTCTGCGGCAAGGCGTTCCATCTGCTCGCGATCCTCTGCGAGGTCGCCGCCGACCGGGTTGAGCAGGATCATCTCGGCGCCGGCGTCGATGACCTCACGCAATCCGGCTACGACGTCGTCGGCGCGTGCCGGACACCGGGACCGCCTCGATACCGGGCATCGCGCCGTAGATGCGGTGCAACCCGGCGAGGACGCGTTCGCGCGCCCTGGCCGGGTCGTCATCGATCATCAGGTAGACGCGCTTGCCGATGCGGAAACTCGGCCGGATCCTTGCCCTGCTCGGCCAGCTCGTGACGTACCGTTTTCACCGCCTCGACGAACTTCGCGGTGCTCGACGATCCGGCACCCAGGAACGCGTCGCCGTGGCGCACCGCCCTGGCCAGCGCCTTGCGGGCCTGGCCGCCGAACCAGATCGGCGGATGCGGCCGCTGCACCGGTTTGGGCTGGATCGGCAGGTCGTCGACCTGGCGGAACCGGCCATGGAACGTCACCCGCGGCTCGTCAGACCAGGCCGCCTTCATCAACTCCAGGCCCTCGGTGAAGCTGCTGATGTAGGTGGCTTTGTCCACCCCGAACGCGGCGAACTGGCGGAAGCCGCCGCCGGGTGCCACGCCGACGTCCAGCCTGCCGTGGCTGAGCCGATCGACGGCGGTCACCGCCGAGGCCAGCTGGAGCGGATCGTGCAGCGACGAGACCAATACGGCGACGCCGAGGCGCAGCCGCTCGGTGCAGGCCGCCGCGTACGCCAGCAGTTCCAGCGGTGCCAACAGCGGCGCCTCGCCGACGATCTGTTCGAGCACCCAGCCGCCCTCGAACCCGAGTTCCTCGGCCCGAGTCAGGTAATCGCGGAGCCCGGCCGCGGCTAGCCCTCCGCCGCCGGCCGGGTCGAGTTGGTGAATGGAGATGGAGAAGCGCACCCCACCACCGTACGGTCTGCAGTCCGTCGCCGGGGCGGCGCCGCCGCTGATCGGTAGGCTCGACACATGTTTGCTTTCCTGCCCGACCCGCCCGGTATCGACGACGTGCGTGCATTTGCCCGCCGGGTCGACACCGCCCGCCACCACGGCGTACCCAAAGGCTGTGTGCTCGAACTCGACTTGCGTGCAGCGCCGCCGGAAGCCGGTGGCTTGGATCCACTGACGATCATCAGCGGCGGCGGCCGTCCGCTGGTGCTGCGCGAAGCCGTGTCGGCGCTGCACCGGGCCGCCGAGGATCCCCGAGTCGCCGGCCTGATCGCGCGGGTGCAGCTGCATGCGGCCGCGGCCGGGCCGGTTCAGGAACTGCGCGACGCCGTCACCGCGTTCACCGCGGTCAAGCCGTCGCTGGCGTGGGCCGAGACGTATCCGGGAACGCTGTCCTACTATCTGGCGTCGGCGTTCGGCGAAGTATGGATGCAGCCGTCGGGAACCGTCGGGCTGATCGGCTTCGCCACCAACGCCCTGTTCCTGCGTGACGCGCTGGAGAAGGCCGGCATCGAGGCACAGTTCATTGCGCGCGGTGAATACAAGTCGGCGGCAAACCTTTTCACCGAGGACCACTACACCGACGCACACCGGGAAGCCGATACCCGGCTGCTGGAGAGCCTGCGCACCCAGGTGTGGCAGGCAGTCGCCGACTCCCGCAGGATCGAGCGTCAGTCCCTCGATGCGCTGGCCGACCGCGCGCCGCTGCTGCGCGACGACGCGGTCGACCGCGGGCCTGCTCGACCGTGTCGGCTTCCGCGACGAGGCGTATGCGCGTATCGCAGAACTCGTTGGTGCCGAAGGCATTTCGCCTGAGACCGGCGACGCCGACGGCGACGACGCACCGCCGCGGCTGTATCTGAGCCGTTATGCGCGTGCGACCGGTCCGGGCGGACCGCCGCGGCCGTCGGTGCCCGGGGCGCAGGCCCAAGCCGACAATCGCCGTCGTCACCGTTGCCGGTCCGATCGTCAGCGGCCGCGGCGGTCGAGGGCTGTTGCCGTTCGGCAATTCCAGCGCCGGCGGCGACACCATCGCGGCGGGTCTGCGGGAGGCGGCCGCCGACGATTCGGTGTCGGCGATCGTGCTGCGGGTCGACTCGCCGGGCGGCTCGGTCAGCGCGTCGGAAACCATCTGGCGGGAGGTGAAAAAGGCACGCGACCACGGCAAGCCGGTGGTCGCGTCGATGGGCGCGGTCGCCGCCTCCGGCGGCTATTACGTCTCGATGGGCGCCGACGCGATCGTGGCCAACCCCGGCACGATCACCGGTTCGATCGGTGTGATCACCGGCAAGCTGGTCGCCCGGGATCTGAAGGACCGGCTGGGTGTCGGCTCGGATGCGGTGCGTACCAACGCCAATGCCGACGCCTGGTCGATCAACGCGCCGTTCACCCCCGAGCAGCACGCCCAGGTCGAGGCCGAGGCGGACCTGTGCTACACCGACTTCGTGCAGCGGGTCGCCGACGGCCGCAACCTGAGCACCGATGCCGTTGAGGCGGTCGCCCGGGGTCGCATCTGGACAGGTGCGGATGCCCTCGAGCACGGCTTGGTCGACGAACTCGGCGGGCTTACGAACCGCGGTGCGCCGGGCTAAGGTGTTGGCGGGCTTGGACGAAGACGCCAAGGTTCGCCTCATCGGCTATCCGGGCTCGTCGCTCTGGGACTTCCTGCGGCCACGTGCGTCCTCGCAGCCGGCGGCGGCGTCGTTGCCGGATGCGTTGGGCGCGTTGATCAGCCAGTCGGTGGTCGGAATCATCGAGCAGGCCGAGCGGACGTTGAGCGGTGCCAGCGTGCTGTGGCTGGGGGAGTCTCGTTTCTAGCTCGCGAGTGTGCCGCTGACGTAGATGATTTCGCCGAGCGGCTCGTCATCTGTCGGGGGCGGGAAGCTCGAGCCCGTCGCGGTTGTACAACTCCGCGCGCGGGGTCCCGACAGCATCCCATCCCTTGGCGCGCAGGTAGTCGACGACGTGGCTGCGCTCGCCGGTGTACACCAGTGACGGCATATCGATGTCGATGTGCTCGCGAAACGCCGCAGTCCGCTCTCGAACCCGGTCGGGGTCCAAATCTTTAAGGCCGGGAACGTATTCGGTGGCGACCGTGCTGCCCGCCGCGCTCAGTGCGGTGATGTTGTCGAACAACCGGTCCTGGGCTTCGGGCGGCAGGTAGATCAGCAGACCTTCGGCCAGCCACGCCGTCGGTGCTGCGGTGTCCAGACCGGCCGCACGCAGTGCCGTCGGCCAGTCATAGCGCAGATCGACGCCGACCGTGCGGCGCTCGGCGGTGGGCTGCGCGCCGATGCCGGCCAGCGTGGTCGTCTTGAACTCGATCACCTGCGGTTGATCGACCTCATACACCACGGTGTCGGCCGGCCACTGCAATCGATAGGCCCGGGAGTCCAGGCCGGACGCCAGGATCACCACTTGACGCACACCCGCGCCCACGGCCGCCAGCAAGGCAGAATCAAAGTACTTGGTGCGCACGGATATTCCGTTGATCATTGCTTCCGTGCGCCCCGGCGATGCGTTTTCGATCGCCGACAAGTCGAGCGTTGCCGTCGATCATCTTCACGAAGAAGTCCAGCCCGACGGCGCGGACCAGCGGGTTCGGCGAACGGGTCGTTGATCAGCCCGCGGGGATCCTTCGTCGCCATCGCGCGGCCGGCCGCGATCATCGTCGCGGTCGCGCCCACACTGGAGGCCAGATCCCAGCTGTCGTCATCGGTGCGCGTCACGGCAGTCCTATCCGAGGGTGGCGGTGACGTAGCTCATTTCCCGCAACCAGGCCATCGACTCGTCGTCGGGGAAGGTAAATCCGTTGCGCTGGAAGAGCTCCGGGGCCGGATGGGCGGCCACCTGCCAGTTATGGCCGTTGAGGTAGTCGATCACGATACTGCGTTCGCCTTGATAGAAGAGATCGGCCGCGTTGAGATCGAAACCGGCGCGCTGCCACCGTTCGCTGATGCGCTGCACGCTTTCCGCGGAGAAGGCGTCTGGGTTGGAGATGTGCTCGGTGGCGAGTTGGCTGCCCGGCGCGCTGAGCGCGGTGATGTTGTCGAACAATCGGTCCTGCGCCTCCGGCGGCAGGTAGGGCAATAATCCCTCGGCACTCCATGCCGTCGGCTGGTTGACGTCGAAACCGTGCTGCCGCAACGCTGTTGGCCAGTCATCACGCAGATCGATGCTGACCGTGCGGCGCTCGGCGGTCGGGTCGGCACCGAGATCGGCCAAGGTGTTGGTCTTGAAGTCGATCACCTGTGGCTGGTCGATCTCGTAGACCACCGTCCCCGCGGGCCACGGTAGGCGGTAGGCCCTGGTGTCCAGGCCAGAAGCCAGGATGACCACCTGCCGAATGCCGGCCTCGGTGGCGGCGATGAAGAAGTCATCGAAAAACCGTGTGCGCACCGTCATTTGCTCAACCCGCGTTCTGCGGGTCAGCGCCGGGTCGTCATCCAGGCTGGTCTCTCCGTCGAGCAGGCGGATGAACGGCGGCAAGCCGACCGCACGGACCAGCGGATCGGCCAATGGATCGTCGAGCAGCGGGTCGGGGCCTTGTGAGGCCAGTGCGCGCGAGGTGGCGACCATCGTCGCGGTCGCCCCCACGCTGGAGGCCGGGTCCCAGCTGTCGCCGTCGAATCTTCCCGATTGGGCGTGTGTCATGGTGAGCGCTCCTAGTTCTTGTCGGTCAGCGTGCCGCTGACGTAGAGACGGTCGGCGAACGGCAAGTCGTCCCCCTCGATGGGCGGAAGTCCGTTGGCCGCGAACAGTTCCCGGATGGTGTCGCCGGTCATCTGCCAGCCGTGGTCGGACAGGTAGGCGCGCTGCCTCGTTGCGGTCGCCGAAGTAGACCAGCTCGGTCATGTCGAGATCGAGTCCGTGTTTACGCCAGCGCTCGGACACGGTCCGGAAGCGTTCCTTGACCCGCTCCTCGTGTGCGGGATCGCGGGTGGGCCCGCTTTCGGTGGCGATCCGGCTGCCCGGCGCGCTGAGCGCGGTGATGGTGTCGAGCAGGCGGTCCTGCGCGTCGGGCGGCAGGTAGCCGAGCAGGCCTTCGGCGCTCCACGCGCTGGGCTGATCCGGGTCGAAGCCCGCCGCACGCAGCGCGGCCGGCCAGTCGTCGCGTAGATCGATGGCGACCGCGCGCCGGAAGGCGGTGGGCTGGGCGCCCAACTCGGCGAGGGTGCGGGATTTGAATTCGATGACCTGCGGCTGGTCGATCTCGTACACCATGGTTCCGGCGGGCCAGGGCAGCCGGTAGGCGCGGGCATCCAGTCCGGACGCCAGGATCACCGCCTGCTTGATCCCCGCGTTGGTCGCGTCGATGAAGAACTCGTCGAAGAATTTGGTGCGGACCGCCATGTTGTCGGTCATCCGCTGTTGGCCCGGCGGGGAGTCGTCGCTGTCGTCCTGGAGGTCGGCGGGGGTCAGCTCGCCGGTGGCCAACCGGGTGAACAGGTCCAGGCCGACGGCCCGAACCAGCGGCTCGGCGAACGGGTCGTTGATCAGTGGGTGCTCGGCCTTGCTCGCCATCGCGCGGGCCGCCGCGACCATCGTGGCGGTCGCGCCGACGCTCGAGGCCAGATCCCAGGTGTCGTCATCGGTGCGTGCCATCGCTACCCCTCTGCAAGAAGCCGGGTTGTTACTTAGCCAATATAACGAGCTTAGCACGCCGCTGAATTCCCAGTTATCCACCCATATTGCCGAAACCCATGTCACAGCTGGCCATTCGCGCCACGCTGTGGCGATGGCGTACTCGGCAGCAGGAAAGCGGGTGGTGATCACCGGCGCCTCATCGGGGATAGGTGCCGCCCTGGCCCGGCGGCTGGCCGGCCACGGCGCGGTGGTGGGACTGATCGCCCGTCGTTCGGGGCGTCTTGCCGAGGTGCTGGCCGACTGCCGCAGAACCTCGGCGGACTCGACGATGTGGGTGGCTGACCTGGCCCAGACCGCGACGGTGGGCGAGTTGGGGTTGCGGGCATGGGACGACCTGGGCGGCATTGACGTGCTGGTCAACAACGCCGCGATGCCGAAGCGCCGGGCCGTCGATGCGCTCGATCCGGCCGAAGTCGACGACGTCATGCGGGTCAACTTTCTGGCCCCGATGCGGCTGACGCTGGCCGTCTTGCCGCGGATGCTGGAACGCGGGCACGGCGTCATCGTCAACGTGTCCAGCGTGGGTGGTCGGCTGGGCATCGTCCACGAGGCCGCCTACTGCGCCAGCAAGTTCGCGCTCTGCGGCTGGAGTGAGTCGATGGCCGTCGACCTGCACGGCACCGGTGTCCGCGTGAAGCTGATCAGCCGGGGCCCGTCGACACCGAGATCTGGGATCAGCCGGGCAGCGAGGAACCGCTCTATCAGGGGCCCAAGGTGCCGGCCGACGAAGTGGCCGACGGCATCGTCGCGGCGCTGGACAGCGACCGTTTCGAGCACTATCTACCGGACATGAAGGCTGTCGTCGACGCCAAAAACGCCGACATCGACGCCTATATCGCCGGCGCGGCTGCCATGGCTGCGCGATGAAGGCGCTGGTGTTCGGTGTGCCGCCGCAGCCGTCGGATGGACCCGACGACGCACTGACTCACAGTCCGGTTGCGCTGCAGCAGGTAGCGGATCCCCAACTGCTGCATGATGATTGGGTGATCACCCGACCCCGGTTGACCGGTATCTGTGGATCGGACTCCAAGCAGATCTTGCTGGACTTCGGCGAGGGTGACGCCGACAACGCGATGGCGGCATTCTGCTCGTTTCCTCAAGTGATGGGCCACGAGGTGGTCGCCGACGTGGTGACCGTGGGACCGAAGGCCCGCGGGCTGGAGGTGGGCCAGCGCGTCGTGCTGAACCCGTGGCTGTCGTGCGGGCCGCGGGGTATCGAGCCGCCCTGCCCGGCCTGCCAGAGCGGCGACTACAGCCTGTGCTGGAGCTTCTGCGACGGCGACATCAAACCCGGGATTCACACCGGTGTGTCGGCCGATGTCACCGGCGGCTACGCCGAGTTGATGCCGGCCCACGACAGCATGCTGTTCGCGGTGCCCGAATCGGTGCCCGACGAGTTGGCCGTCTTCGCCGACCCGTTCTCGGTGTCGCTGCACGCAATCACCCGCCATCCGCCGCCGCGATCGGGTCGTGTTCTGGTCTACGGCGCCGGCTCGCTGGGCTTGTGTGCGCTCGCGATCCTGCGGGCCCTCTACCCGGACGTGGCGGTCGCGGTGGTGGCCCGTTTCGAGGCTCAGGCGCAGTTGGCTCGCCGGTTCGGCGCGGCCGTCGTGCTGGCGCACGAGCCCCGACTGGCCGTCATCGAAGAGCTGGTGAGCTGGGGTGGTGGCCGGTTGTGGCAGCCACTGCAGGGTCTGCCGATGGCACACCCCGGTGCCGTCGACGTCGTCTACGACACCGTCGGAAAACCGGAGACGTTCGAGGTCGGGGTGCGGGTGCTGGTTTCCCGGGGGACGCTGGTGAAGGCCGGTGTGCACGCGCCCGGCCGCTGGGAGTGGAGCCCGTTGTACTTCAAGGAGATCAGCTGGGTCGGCAGCAACGCGTTCGGGGTCGAGGAGGTCGACGGGCGGCGCCAGCACGCGATCGCACACTACCTCGATCTGGTTGTCGACGGCCGAATTGATCTGCGCCCCATGCTGACTCACACCTTCCGGCTCGAGCAGTGGCGGGACGCCTTCCTGGCCATCGCCAACCAGGGCGAGAGCGGCGCGGTGAAGGTGGCCTTCGACCAGCGCGCTAACCGCTAGTCGAGACGCTGCCGACTCCATGGATCGCGATACCCACGCCGTGCTCTACTGCGACTCGTAACCGTTCGGTGGTAGTGCCTTCTTGCAGGCAAACCAGTGCAGCGGCAATCGCAGCGCCCATTACTGCACCGATGACAGCCGCAGCGGCTGCCGGTTCGAGCGCATCCTGGTAGGCGCGGTGCAGAGCTTCCGCAAGTCGGTTTTCGGCCAGAAAGTAGCGATGCAAGGTCGCCGCTTGGACCGCGGGCACGGACAGAATCATCGGGAGCCGCACCGCCGCCAGACCCCCGTCGATTTCGTCGGTCAGGGCATCGGCCAGCATGTGTTGCATCGCCGCCACGACAACGTCGGGCATCTGTTCGTCGGCGCCGCGGTGCTCGATCAAAGCCACAGCCGCGTCGATCCGCCCGGATAGGTGAGGGAAAAGGACCTCATCCTTACTCGCGAAGTAGTTGAAGAAGGTTTTGGTGGAAACCCCTGCAGCGAAGGCGATCTCGGCGACCGTGGTCTGGTCGTAGCCCTTCTCCTCGAACAACCGCATGGCCGCCTTGATCAGCTCCTGCCTGGTCTGCCGGCGCTTGCGCTCTCGCAGGCCTATCGCGCTAGCCGTCATCGCTCCCCTAAAGTTTACAGTTGGTATAAGATTATATCGAGTGTAAAGAATCTCGTCGGCAGAGGATCACTGATGCAGCGGTTCGAGGGCGCGGTGGCCATCGTCACCGGTGGCGGAATGGGCCTGGGCGAGGCGCTGTGTGAGGAGTTGGCGCGTCGAGGCGCGACGGTCGTGGTTGCCGATATCGACGACGACGCCGCACGTCAGGTAGCGGCGCGTCTGGCGGAAAGCGGCGCGACCGCAGGTGCGGTGCAAGTCGACGTGGCCAACGAAACGGACGTGGCGCAGCTGATCGAAAGCACCGTCGCCGAATACGGACGCGTCGACTACATGATCAACAACGCGGGCATTGCGATCGGCGGAGATGCCCGCGACCTGTCGATGCAGCAGTGGCGCCGGGTGCTCGACGTCGACTTGCTGGGCGTCTTGTACGGGACGGTGTATGCCTATCAAGTAATGGCGCGCCAAGGCCACGGGCACATCGTCAACATTTCCTCGCTCAGCGGGCTTATTCCCCAGCCGGGCAATGCTCCGTACTGCACGAGCAAGCATGGGATCGTGGGACTTTCGCTTTCTCTGCGGGCTGAGGGAGCAGAGCTCGGGGTGAAAGTAAGCGCGGTGTGTCCGGGGGACATGAAGACCGCAATCTACGACAACATGGTCGTGGCCAACATGCCGCGCGAACAGGTGGCGGCGTTGAGTCGACGCACCCACTATCTGATGCCGCAGATGAGCGCGCACGCCGCTGCGTGTGCAATCCTGCGCGGCGTGGACCGCAATCGGCCGCTGATCGTGTTTCCCACTGCGGTTCAGGCCATCTGGCAGCTCTATCGCCGGTTTCCGGGCCTGTTTTATCGGATCAACATCCATCGCATGAGACTGTTTCGAGGTCTTCGAGCCGTCCCTGGGCGAGGCGACAATGACAGTACGCATTGAACCGGCGGCGCCGTGAAGGTTGCCTTCGACCAGCGCTAGCCGGGTGAGTTGGACGCCGCCCCCGTCGACGGTCCGGTGGGCGCGCCATATTGCATTGTCCAAATAGGCATCTGGCCGGGTGCGTACTCATTTCCCGCCCAGGGCGTACCGCAGATATGCAAATACGCGTAGGGCGTCCCGTCGAACATCACCCATGCGCCGGCATCTCGTACGGTGCGTGGGAGGCCGTCGCGGGCCGCGTCGTATGGCCAGATGATCATCCAGTGCGGGCCGATCGGGATAGCAGGACTTAATTTATCGAACGGATCGCTGTTGCTGTGTTGCGTTGCGCCGCAAAGCATATAGATGATCCCGGGGGCGGTGTTTGTTGGCGCTGGCTTGCCGGCCATGATATCCATCATCCACTGCAACCCCATGGGATCGGCGCACATGGGCACGTTGCCGATTTCGTTCTCATCACCTGGGAAACACACCCACTGGTTGGTTCCCTGACGAAGCACCACCGTATCGCCTTGCGCATCCATCTCCGCAACGGTGGCGTCTCGAGTGATGTGGAAAGGCCCCGAGGACATCGCGCGCGATATTTTTGCGGCTAGCATGAGTTCATCCCTGGAGGCCGGAAGGGGTTGTCCGGCATGCAAGCTGGTAATCGCGCTGTTGCTGTAGCTCCCCGATGCACCTACCGTGTCGGCCACGGCACCTGCGGACTGCTGCTGCTGGTTAGGTTCAATATCGGCCATCGCCTGCTCCTCTCAAACGTCACGTGTGGCGTGTCAGTGCATGGTGATCAGTTCGTGAGTGCATCACCGTTGCCTTTGCCGAACCAGGTCGCCCCGGTGATCGACGCGGCGACATCGATCGATGTGACGCTGTTCCACCGGTCCGCGTTCAAGAGAACAGGTCGGGATGGTGGGCGATGTATTGGCCAACCGTCGAAGCCCGCTGCCCAGTGATCTTTTCGACGTCATCGGTGGCTCGGTCGTAGCGTCCAGCTCTATGCAACAGCGCCATTGTGGCCAGGTGCTGCTCCAAGTGAGAGGGCAGGCCCAGCGGCTTGAGGACCTCCCGGACCCAGGTTTCATGCGGAATGTCAGCGCCGCGTATCGGCCGGCCCAGTCCGAGTGCGTACTCGTCTGCCAGTCCATCGATGTCCAGGCTCGCGGGGCCGGTCAATTCGTAGATTTCACCGATACAGTGGGCGGGGTCTACGAGTACTGCTGCAACTGTGCGGGCCACGTCGCTGGTAGCGATTGGCGAAGTTCGCTCGGTTCCGAAGGGCAGGGCCAACAGGTCTCGTTCTCGCAGCGACGGCGCCGCAAACCACGTGAAAAGCGGATTATCCAGAAAGGCCGTGGGTCTGATGTGCACGACCGGTACTCCCGACCAGTTCAAGACGTGCTCGGCCAGATAGTGCAGCCGATGTTGATGAGACTCGCCCTCGCTGGTCAGCGTCATCTGGGAAACGGTCATCTGGGACATGTTCACGACCACCTCAAGCTGGCCGTATTCCAATGCGGCGGCGCAGATTACGGCCGTGGCCGTCAGGTAGTCGGGCGAAACACCCATCGAAAAGAACATGCGATCGGTGCCGGCTATCGCATCGACAACGTCTTGAGGGTTGGTCAAGTCTCCGACTACGAGTTCAGCGCCGAGTTCGCGTAACGGGGCGGCGCGCGCGTCGTCGTGATGTACAAATGCGCGCACGCGGTGCCCGGCCGCGCGCAATTGCTCGATCACCTGTCTGCTGACACCACCAGTGCCGCCACCCGCGCCGGTGATTAGGTACAAGGACGCAGTCATGATGGCTCCTTAAGGTGTGCCTTCCCAGTGCTTGGCAAGGGGCGTACCGGCGAACCTCTCCAGCATGGCGCGGGACAGCACCAGCACAGAGCTGCGAGGTCGGTGATTCACGACTAGCCGCTGGGCCTTCCCGGCGGCATTGAAGACGACCAGAACGATGACGTAGAGCGGCACGCCGCGGACCGACGAGGTGTAGTCCTCGAGGAAACTGCTTTCCCCGCAAGGGCCGGCGTAGTGGAACTCTTGAAACTCGTATATCTCTTTTGCGGCGACCACGACTTCATGGACGGCCGCGGCACCTTGGATAGCGCCGTCCCACGCCGGACCCTCCCCAGTTACGTCATCGGCGAGGTTGTCCAGCCACGCCGGGTAATAGGGCTTTCCCATGCATGTCGATGCCATGTCGCGCCTCCTGTGGCCCCCTTACGGGGTGCCTTCCCAGTGCTTCGCATACGGGGTCCCGGCGAATGTCTCAAGCATCAAGCGGGAAAACTGCAGCATCGCGCTGCGCGGCCGGTGATTCACCACGACGTGCTGGGTCTGCCCGTCGGCGTTGAAGGTGACCAGCACAACAACGTGGGTGGGCATGCCGCGAACCGAGCTGGAGTAGTCCTCGATGAAACCGTTCTCGCCGCAGGGCCCGGCGTAGTTGAACCCTTGGTGCTCATATTGTTCGCGGGCTTTGACCAAGATGAAGCGGACATCTTCGGCGCCGCGCGCGGTGCCGTCCATCGCCGCCGCCTCCAGGGTGACGTCGTCGGCCAGGTTGTCTAACCACAACGGGTAGTAGGGCTTTCCCATGTACGTCATACGGCGCCTCCCATGAATATTGCGGATCAGTGGATTGCATGGTTGGTTTCCTGCGACGTCCGGGACGACAGGGGAGTCCGGAAGCCGCTTATGGACATGGGCGCTGGGCGTGTGATCGATGAGCAGGCTGAGCAATTCGGGCCGACTGTAGTGTCCGCTGGAGTCCATGAACGCCTTGCGTTTGTCAATCAGCGCGAAGTCCAGGTCCGCGATCACCTCGCCTTTCCCGGTGCGCAGGGGCTCACCGAGCAGTTCGCCTTGCGGGTTGATGATCGCGGTGAAGCAGCCGCCCGAGATCGGTCCCACCGGACAGCCGGTGTCGGCCATGATCTGCTCTTGCTGATCGGGATCCAGCCAGGCGGTTGCAGCGACCACGAAAACGCCCGACTCGAGCGCGTGATTGCGTACCTGGGTCTCGGTCTGTTGAGCGAACAAGTCGCCGAAGATCGATCCCGGAAACATCGCCGAATGGATCTGTTCGCCATCGGCGATCATCGCGTATCGGGCGAGCGGGTTGTAATGCTCCCAACAGGCCAACTGACCGATGCGCCCCACGGCGCTGTCCACGGCTCGAAGTCCGCTGCCATCGCCCTGGCCCCAAATGATGCGTTCGTGATACGTGGGGGTGATCTTGCGCCGACGCTGGATCAACGTTCCGTCGGCATCGAAAAGCAGTTGGGTGTTGAATACCGAGCCGCCGTCGCGTTCGTTCACGCCGATGGAGACCACCATTTCAGCGCGGCTCGCTGCGTCGCCGATCGCCTGGGTGGCCGACGATGGCACGGTGACTGATTGCCCCAGCAGCCGGACTTGCTCGGCGAGCATCTGGTAAGGGGGTTGCACAAACGAAAAGTACGGGTAATAGGGAACAACGGTCTCCGGAAAAGTCGCGAATTGCACTCCCTGCGTCGCTAGTTCGTCGATCTTGGCGACGACCCGCTCGACGGTACCTTCACGGCTGTAGAGAACGGGGCTGAGTTGAACCGCCGCAGCTCGGATAGTGGTCACCGGCGCCCATCCTCTTATCCTGATGTGGTGCGACGAGAACAGTGTGAGCCTCGAGCCCGAAGAGGGTGGCGGAACCGCTACATCGGGTTGGCGCGCAGATAGGTATAGATTCCGGCGAAGCCGGCATTGACCTCGTCGGGAATTGGAACGGGCCCACCGAGAGCCCTTGCACCCCAGACGATTTGAGCGGTGCGCTCGACCAGGGCGGTGACGTGCAGCACCTTGTCCGGCCGCGGGCCCACCGCCACCAGGCCGTGGTTGGCGATCAGCGCGGCGGCCCGTCCTTCCAACGCCTTCACCGCGTTGCTGCCCACTTCGGGTGTGGCCGACGCGGCGTAGTCGGCGCAGCGGATCTCGCCGCCGCAGTAGATGGCGAACTCGTCGATGCACGCCGGAATCGGCTGGTGGGCGATCGCGAACATGGTGGCCCACACCGGATGACTGTGGATGACGCTGCCGATGTCGTCGAACGCCTGGTAGCAGGCCAGGTGCAACTTCATCTCCGTCGACGGCGATCGGCCCTCGGCGGCGTGCAGCACGCCGCCGTCCGGGTCGACCACCACCAGGTCGTCGAGCGTCATGTCGGAGTAATCGACCGACGACGGGGTGATGACGAGGTTGCCGTCTTCGCGGCGGGCCGAGATGTTGCCCGCTGTCCCCTCGACCAGGCCGCGCCGCAGCATGTCCTTGGCCGCGGCCAGCACCGCGGTCTCCGCGTTGTCAACGAATCTCATGACGGCCAACACCTCCGGGTTGACGATATGGGCGGGCCGGCGGCCGGTCAGCAGCGCCTCCAGATCGTCGGCCACCATCTGTGCCTGCCGCGCTTCAGTGTTCCACGTGGCTCCGCCGATGTGGGGCGTCAGCACCACATTGGGCATCGCGACCAACGGGTGATCCGTGGGCAGCCATTCCCCGACGAAGTGGTCCAGACCCGCGGCGGACACCTTGCCGCTGCGCAGCGCCTCGACGAGCGCGTCGGTGTCGTGCAGCTGGGCCCTGGCGGTGTTGAGGAAGACCACGCCGTCGCGCATGGCCGCGAACTGCTCGGCGCCGATCAGCCCGGTGGTGTCAGCGGTGACCGGCGCGTGCAGCGAGACGATGTCGGCCTCGGCGAGCAGTTCGTCGAGGCTGTGCCGTGCCTCGTCGTTGTACGGGTCATAGGCGATGACGCGCATGCCCAGGCCGGCCATCCGCCACTGCACTGCCCGCCCAACGGCGCCGAGGCCGATCAGCCCGACGGTTTGGCCGGCGAGTTCCCACGCGCGGAAGCGCTGATAGGGAATGCTGCCGTCGCGGAACACCTCTCCGGCGCGCACGTCGGCGTCGGCGCCTAGCACCTGGCGGGTCGCGGCGAAAAGCAGCGCGAGCGTCATCTCGGCGACCGCGTCGGCGTTGCGGCCCGGGGTGTTCAGCACCGGAATCCCGGCCGCGGTCGCGCCGGCGATGTCGACGTTGTTGGGGTCTCCGCGAGTGGAGGCGATGGCCCGCAATCCCACTTCGAACACCGGGCCGCTGACCGAATCGCTTTCCACGACAACGATATCGGCGTCTTCGGAGGCGATCCGGTCGGCCAGCTGCTCGGCGGTGAAAATGCGCAGCGGGGTCTGTTCGATCCACGGGTCGTAGACGACGTCGGCCAGCCGCCGCAACTTCGCGAACCCCTCGCCGCGCAGCGGGGCCGTCACCAAAGCACGCGTCACGACTGCCAATGCTGGCGTACGGTGACGCCCGTGTCACGCGAAGAGGTCACAATCGGCATCGACATCGGCAGCACCGCCGTCAAAGCGGTGGCCGCCGACGAGGATGGCCGGGTGGTCGCGCGGGCACGAATCCCGCACCAGCTGCGGGTGCCGACGCCGGACCGGTTGGAGCACAACGCCGACGAGGCGTGGCGGCTGGGTCCGCTGGCGGCGCTGGAGGAATTGGCCCGGCCCGATGCGCTGGCGGTGGCCGTTTCCGCGATGGTGCCGTCGCTGACCGCGGTCGACTCCGGCGGCCATCCGATCACGCCGGGGCTGCTCTACGGCGACAGTCGCGGCCGGGTGGCCGGTGCGGACAGCGCCGGCACCGGGGACCCGTTCCCGGTGGGCGAGGCCGCCGAATTCCTGCGCTGGACGGCCGCCCAAGCACCCGATGCGGCCGGGTACTGGCCGGCACCGGCGGTGGCCAACTACGCGTTGGCGGGCGATGCGGTCATCGACTTTCCCACCGCCTACACCGCTGTCCCGCTGTTCGACGGCGGCGGTTGGAACGCGCAAGCGTGTGCGGACCGCGGAGCGACGGTCGACCAGATGCCCCGGGTCGACGCACCGGGTGTTGCTGCCGGGCGGCTGCGCGGCGGCGATGCCGTGCTGGCCGTCGGCGCCATCGACGCCCTGTGCGAGCAGATGGTCGCCGGTGCCGACGCCGACGGCGACGTGCTGGTGCTGTGCGGCACCACCTTGATCGTCTGGGTGACCATCCCGCAGCCGCGGCAGGTGCCGGGCCTGTGGACCCTCCCGACCATGACCGGCAAGAGTCAGATCGGCGGAGCGAGTAATGCCGGCGGGCTGTTTCTCGGCTGGGTCGACCGGGTGCTGGCACCGGGTGACCCGGCGACGGCGGATCCGCGGCGGGTGCCGGTGTGGTCGCCGTACCTGCGCGGCGAACGCACACCTTTCCACGATCCGGACCGTCGCGGGATGCTCGACGGCCTGGATCTCACCCACGATGCGGCCACGCTGCGCCGGGCCGCCTACGAGGCATCGGGTTTCGTCGTCCGCCAGCTCATCGAGCTGAGCGGTGCGGACCCATCGCGAATCGTGGCCGCAGGCGGCGGTACCCGAGTCGAGTCGTGGTTGCGGGCCATCGCCGACGCCACCGGCCGGCCGGTGGAAGTGTCGGGAGTGTCCGAGGGTGCGGCGCTGGGTGCGGCGTTCCTCGGCCGGATGGCAGTTGGCCGGGAATCGTCGCTCACCGACGCCGCCCGGTGGGCCGCCGTCGAGCGCGTCGTGGAACCCGATCCCGCCTGGACCGGCCCGATGGAAGGCCGTTACCGCCGGTTTCTGGAGCTCGGTTCGCGGCCCTCGCGGGCGCTACGGTAGCCCTGCGGATACGTATCTGATGTCGCCGAACGCGACCATCGTCGGGCCTTCGGGAAAGTCAAAACCGTTGTCGGCGTACAACTCTGGTGTAGTATGGACCGTTGTCTGCCAGCCACGCTCGGTCAGGTACTCGACGGCGTCGTTGCGCTCACCGTCGTAGACCAAATCGGCCCAGTTGAGGTCCAATCCGAGCCGGCGCCAACGCTCACTGATCTCTTTACCCCGTTTGGCGATGCGGCCGGGGATATCCGGGACGTAGCCGGTACCCAGTCGGCTTCCGCAGAAACTGAGCGTGGTGATGTTGTCGAACAACCGATCTTGGGCGTCCGGCGGCAAATAGCCCAGCAGCCCCTCGGCGATCCAGGCTGTCGGGCGTTGCGAATCAAACCCGTTGTCCCGCAGGGCTTGTAGCCAGTCGTCGCGCAGGTCGACAGCCACCGCCCTGCGGTCGGCGGACGGAGCCGCACCCAGACCTGCGAGCGTGCGGGTCTTGAACTCGATGACCTGGGGCTGGTCGATTTCGTAGACGACGGTGTCTGACGGCCACGGCAGCCGGTAGGCGCGCGTGTCGAGACCCGCGGCCAGGATGACGGCCTGCCGTATTCCCGCCGCCGCGGCGTCGGTGAAGAACTTGTCGAAGAACCGGGTGCGCACCGCCATCCCCTCGGCCAGCCGTCGCGGGGTGAAGGCGGGATCCTCTTCTGCGTTTCCTGCCAGCTCGACTTCACCGTTCATCAGCTTGATGAAGGCGTCGACTCCGACGGCGTTGACCAGTGGTTCGGCGAAGGGGTCGTCGATCAAGGGATCCGGTCCCTTGGACGCCATCGCGCGGCGGGCGGCCACCGCGGTAGCGGTGGCACCCACGCTGGACGCCAGATCCCAACTGTCGCCCTCGTGTCGTTTGGCCTCGGTTGCGGCCATGGTTACCCCTCCCACTTTTCGATTCAGCTGCGGTTCGATTCAGCTGCGGGTTGCGATGACGGAGACGATGTTGCGGAACGCGGCCAGCTCCTGGTCGGTGGGGAAGGGACGACCGTAGTCCGCGAACAGCTCCCGTCGTGCGCGGGCGGCCACCTGCCAACCCCGATCGCCCAGATACTCCGCGACATCGTTGCGCTCGCCCTCCCAGAAGAGCCCCGACAAATCGACGTCACAACCCAGATTGGCCCACCGATCGTTCATCGCCCGGCCGCGTTCGGCCATCGTCGGACCGCTGTCGGGGTGGTATTCGGTGGCCAGTTGGCTGCCGGGGGCGCTGAGCGCGGTGATGTGGTCGAACAGCCGATCCTGCGCTTCCGGCGGCAGGTACATCAACAGCCCCTCGGCGCTCCAGGCTGACGGCTTGGTGTCGTCGAAACCGCTGTCGCGCAGCGCCGCCGGCCAGTCGTCGCGCAGGTCGATGCTGACCGTGCGGCGCTCGGCGGTCGGTTCGGCGCCAAGCTGTGCCATGGTGTCGGACTTGAACTCGATCACCTCGGGCTGGTCGATTTCGTAGACGACGCGTGCCGGGCGGCCAGGCCAGCCGGTAGGCCCGGGCGTCCAGACCGGCGGCCAGGATCACGGCCTGACGGATACCCGCCGCGGCCGCGTTGAGTGAAGAAGTCGTCGAAGAACCGGGTGCGCACCGCCATCGAGTCGGTTTCGTCTGCAGTTCTGCCTGGCCTGTCTCGCCGGTGTCGGTAGGGGTGATGTCCCCGTCGACGACGCGGGTGAAGAAATCGATGCCCACCGCGCGCACCAGCGGCAGCGGCGAACGGGTCGTTGATGATCGGGTCGGCTTGCTCGGTGGCCAGCGCGCGGGCCGCGGCCACCATCGTCGCGGTGGCGCCGACGCTGGAGGCCAGGTCCCACGTGTCGTTGTCGGCGCGTGCCATCGGCTGCCTCCCTACCTGCGGCGGCGGGCTGCCGACTTCATACTTAGCCAAGGTAGAGCTATTGAAACCTACGCCTCGACTGGGCGCACCCGGACGCGTACTGCGCCGGCCTGCCTCGGGCCAACTGTTAGTCTCGTAGACTGTCTGACGCGCGCTGGACACCTCCTGGCCTGCGAGTGCTTGGCGCTGACGCAGGATCACAACCGTTCAACGCTGGCCACGCCAGCCGCATCGGCACGCCGCGACCAGAGTCCGGCTGCCCAGGAGGAAGAGTGCTTTCGGCTTTCATCTCGTCGCTGCGAACAGTCGACCTGAGACGGAAGATCCTGTTCACCCTGGGCATCGTCATGCTCTACCGGTTCGGCGCGTCGTTGCCGTCGCCCGGTGTGAACTACCCGAACGTGCAGAAGTGCATCGAGCAGATCAGTGGCGGGGCCGCGGCCCAGATCTACTCGCTGATCAACCTGTTCTCCGGCGGTGCGCTGCTGCAGCTGCCGGTGTTCGCGGTCGGGGTGATGCCCTACATCACCGCGAGCATCATCGTGCAGCTGCTCACCGTGGTCATCCCGCGCTTCGAGGAGCTGCGGAAAGAGGGCCAGTCCGGTCAGGCCAAGATGACCCAGTACACCCGCTATCTGGCGGTCGCGCTGGCCATCCTGCAGGCCACCAGCATCGTGGCGCTGGCCGCCAACGGCGGGCTGCTGCAGGGCTGCTCCTAGGACATCATCGCCGACCAGAGCATCTTCTCGCTGATCGTCATCGTGCTGGTGATGACCGCCGGCGCCTCGCTGGTGATGTGGATGGGCGAGCTGATCACCGAGCGTGGCATCGGCAACGGCATGTCGCTGCTGATCTTCGCCGGTATCGCCGCCCGCATCCCGGCCGAGGGCAAGTCGATCCTGGACAGCCGCGGCGGGCCGGTGTTCGCCGCGGTCTGCGTCGCGGCGCTGGCCATCGTCGTCGGCGTGGTGTTCGTCGAGCAGGGCCAGCGCCGTATCCCGGTGCAGTACGCCAAGCGCATGGTGGGCCGCAAGATGTACGGCGGCACCTCGACCTATCTGCCGCTGAAGGTCAACCAGGCCGGCGTCATCCCGGTGATCTTCGCCTCGTCGCTGATCTACATCCCGCACCTGATCACCCAGTTGATCCGAGCGGCAAGGGCGGCCCGGGCAACGGCTGGTGGGACACGTTCGTCGCCAATCACCTGACCAACCCGGCCGACCCCGTCTACGTCGGCATCTACTTCGGCCTGATCATCTTCTTCACCTACTTCTACGTCTCGGTCACGTTCAACCCGGTCGAGCGTGCCGACGAGATGAAGAAGTTCGGTGGCTTCATCCCCGGCATCCGGCCGGGCAAGCCGACCGCCGATTATCTGCGCTACGTGTTGAGCCGCATCACGCTGCCTGGCTCGATCTACCTCGGTGTCATCGCGGTGCTGCCCAACCTGTTCCTCCAGATCGGCAACAGCGGGGCGGTGCAGAACCTGCCGTTCGGTGGCACCGCGGTCCTGATCGCCATCGGTGTCGGCCTGGATACGGTGAAGCAGATCGAAAGCCAGCTGATGCAGCGCAACTACGAAGGGTTCCTCAAGTGAGAGTTGTGTTGTTGGGACCGCCCGGAGCGGGTAAGGGCACGCAGGCCGATGAAGCTGGCCGAGAAGCTGGCGTATCCCGCAGGTGTCCACCGGCGACCTGTTCCGGCACAACATCAGCACGGGAACCAAGCTCGGTCTGGAGGCCAAGCAGCTACCTGGACGCCGGCGATCTGGTGCCGGCCAGCCTGACCAACGAGCTCGTCGACGACCGGCTCGACGACCCAGACACCGCCGGCGGGTTCATCCTCGACGGCTTCCCCCGCTCGGTGGAGCAGGCCGAGGCGCTGCACGACATGCTCGAGCGCCGGGGGCTCAAGCTCGACGCGGTGCTGGAGTTCCGGGTGCCCGAGGAGATGCTCGTTCGAGCGGCTCAAGGCGCCGTGGCCGCGCCGACGACACCGAGGAAGTCATCCACAACCGGATGAAGGTCTACCGCGACGAGACCGCGCCGCTGATCGAGTACTACAGCAGCACGAGCTGAAAACCGTCGACGCCGTCGGCGAGCGTCGACGAGGTGTTCGCGCGCGCGTTGCGCGCGCTGGGGAAGTAACCGTGATCGCCCTGGCGGGGCTGCGCAGTCGCAAGGTGGTGCCGCAGCGCAGCGCCGGCGAACTCGACGCGATGGCCGCCGCCGGCGCGGTGGTCGCCGCCGCGCTTGCGCGCGGTGCGCGCCGCCGCAGTCCCCGGGGTGTCGACGCAGGACCTCGACGAGATCGCCGAATCGGTGATCCGCGACGCCGGCGCGACGCCGTCGTTCCTCGGCTACCACGGCTACCCGGCGTCGATCTGCTCATCGGTCAACGACCGCGTCGTCCACGGCATCCCGTCCGCCGGCGAGATACTCGCCTCCGGCGACCTGGTGTCCGTCGACTGCGGCGCGATCCTGGACGGCTGGCACGGTGACGCCGCGATCACGTTCGGTGTCGGGCCGCTCATCCCCGCCGACGAAATGCTGTCGCAGGCGACCAAGGAGTCGATGGAGGCCGGGATCGCCGCGATGGTGCCCGGCAACCGGTTGACCGACGTGTCGCACGCCATCGAAACCGCCACCCACGCGGCCGAGGCCCGCTACGGGCGGGCGTTCGGCATCGTCGAGGGCTACGGCGGGCACGGCATCGGCAGGCAGATGCACATGGATCCGTTCCTGCCCAACGAGGGAGCTCCCGGGCGCGGCCCGCTGCTGGCCCACGGATCGGTGCTGGCCATCGAGCCGATGCTGACGCTGGGCACCGGCAAAACCGTGGTGCTCGACGACCGAGTGGACGGTCACTACCGCCGACGGTTCGCGTGCCGCACACTGGGAGCACACCGTCGCGGCCACCGACGACGGGCCCCGCATTCTGACCCTCGGGCGTGAACCAAACGGACAGCTGAACCGTGTCATCACCGAGAAGGCTGGTGATGGACATTCCGGGCACCGGCGCGGATGCGAACGCTATTCAGCGGCTGTGGGACCAACATGCCGCGGCTTTGTGGCGCTATGCGTGGCGGTTGACCGGTGATCCGCCCATGCCGAGGACGTGGTGCAGGAGACCTTGCTGCGGGCATGGCAGCATCCGCACGTCCTCAACAACGGGCAGTCTCCACGCGCGTGGCTTTTCACCGTTGCCAGGAACATGGTCATCGACGACCGGCGCAGCGCCCGGTTCCGCAACGAGGTGATGTCGTCGGACGGGGCAGGTCCGCCGGAACGGGCGGGTCCCGACGAGCTGGGCGGGGCGTTGAACCGGGCGTTGATCGGCGACGCGATGGCGCAGCTGTCCGCCGAACACCGTGCGGTGGTGGGCCGGTCGTACTACCTGGGCTGGACCACGGCGCAGATCGCCGCCGACCTCGGGATCGCCGAGGGCACGGTGAAGTCGCGGCTGCATTACGCGCTGCGCGGACTGCGCCAGGCACTGTTGGAGATGGGGGTGACGCAATGACGGAATCTCGGGACGGCAAGGCCTCGCGACGGGAACCGCCGGCGCAGGACGGCCGCACGACTACGCGATGTGGGACGCGGCGTACGTGTTGGGCGCGCTGTCGGATGCCGACCGGCGCGAATTCGAGGCGCACCTGGCCGGCTGCACCTCGTGCAGCACGGCCGTCGACCGAACTGACCGCCGTCTCGCCGTTGCTGTCGGTGCTCGACTACGACGAGGTGGTGGCGCCTGACGGTGCCGATGAACCGGCCGCCGCGCCGCCATGCCCTGACCTGCTGACGTCGCTGCGGCGAAGCCACGGCCGACTCGAACGGCCGGTCGCTGCACGGCCGGCGGCGGTGGTCGATGCGCAGACCGTGTTCCCGATCTTTCGCACCGGCAACTATGCCCCCGTGCACGACGAGCTGACCGCCTTCGATCTGCCGGTCGCAGGGCAGCATCCCGGCCGAACTGAACGGCTGGTATCTGCGCAACGGCCCGAACCCGCGCGCCGGCGCGGGGCACTGGTGCGTCGGTGACGGAATGGTCCACGGGATGCGGCTGGAGAACGGCCGCGCCGCGTGGTACCGCAACCGCTGGGTGCGTACCGAGAGCTTCGAGCATCCGTTCCCGGCTCTACAACGACGACGGCAGCCGAAACCTGCACTCCAGCATCGCCAATACCCACGTCATCCGCCATGCCGGCAAAACTCTTGCGCTGATGGAATTTTCGCTGCCCTATGAAATCAGCAACGACTTGAAAACGCTGGGCGCCTACGACTTCGGCGGCAAGCTGACCGATTCGATGACCGCGCATCCGAAGATCTGCCCGACCACCGGCGAAATGCATTTCTTCGGTTGCGGCAACATCTTTGAACCACATGTCAGTCTATCACCGTGCGGACGCCGACGGCCGGCTGACGATCAATCGCCCCATCGACGTCCCCGCGCTGACGTTGATGCACGACTTCGCGCTGACCGCCGAACCATGTCGTTTTCATGGATCTGCCGCTGTTGTTCAACCTCCGCGTTGCGTTGACGCAGCAAGACGTCCGAACGGGACTTGCCGTACCGGTGGGACGATCAGTACCGTGCCCGTCTGGGTGTGCTGCGCCGCGACGACCCCTATGGCCAGCTGCGCTGGTTCGACATCGACCCGTGCTTCGTCTTCCACATCGCCAACGCCTATGACGTGAGATCGGCCAACGGGAATTCCATCGTGCTGGAAGTCGTCCGCTACCCTGAAATGTGGCGTGACAGCAGCGAGTTCGGCGCCGATGCGGCGTTGTGGCGCTGGAAGATCAACCTGGACACCGGGGTGGTCGAGCGAGAGTCAACTCGACGACCGCGGTGTGGAGTTCCCGCGCGTCGACGACCGGCTGGCCGGCGCGGCCGCCCGCTACTCGGTGGCCGTCGGCAGCGGCGCGCTGGTCCGCTACGACCTGCAGCGTGATACCGCATCCGAGCACCGGTTCGGCGGTGGCCGCGGAGCCCCGAGTGCGCCGGGCGAGGCGGTGTTCGCGCCGGCCGTCGGGGAGTCCGACGAGCTCGGCCGGCTGGTATCTGACGTACGTCTACGACCCGGTGACCGACGGCAGCGATCTGGTCGTCATCGACGCTTCGGACTTCGAGGGTGACCCGGTGGCCCGCGTCCGGCTGCCGCGCCGGGTACCGCACGGATTCCACGGAAACTGGATTCCCGACTGAATGTCCGACCTGCGGGACTGCGGCCGCGATGAACTGGAGGGGCGGCCAACTCGTATCACTGTTCAGGAGGTGATCGAGTGAGTCGACGTCACCAGCGCGGCAAACGCCGAAGAGGCGTCTGATGAAGGCGCTCTACGACGAGCACGCCGGGGCTTTGTGGCGTTATGCGCTGCGGCTGACCGGCGACGCCAGCCGTGCCGAAGACGTGGTCCAGGAGACGCTGTTGCGGGCATGGCAGCATCCCGAGGTCATCGGCGACACCGAACGTTCGGCGCGCGCGTGGCTGTTCACCGTCGCCCGCAACATGATCATCGACGAACGACGCAGCCCAAAGTTCCGCAATATCGTTGGCTCGCTGGACGAATCAGGCGCACCCGAGCAGTCGGCTCCCGACGAAGTGGACTCGGCGCTGGACCGACTGCTGATCGCCGATGCGATGGCGCAGATGTCGCCCGAACATCGAGCCGTTGTCGAGCGGTCCTATTACCGGGGCTGGAGCACCGCCCAGATCGCGGCTGATCTTGATATCGCCGAAGGGACGGTGAAGTCGCGGCTACACTATGCCGTGCGGGCATTGCGCCTCACTCTGCAAGAGATGGGGGTGACCCGATGACGACGCGGCGGGCCATCTGGACGGCCGCGGATTTCCCCATCCGAGCTGCCATCGGCTCCGAATACTTGATGATGACGGCATATGGGGGCACGCGATGAGGGTGATCCGGGGTTTCGGCCCGCCGGGCGACAGCGACGTGCCCGCGGGCGACAGCCACGAGTACGCGACGTGGGACGCAGCCTACGTGCTCGGATCGCTGTCGCCGGCCGATCGACGGGAGTTCGAGGCGCACCTGAGCGTGTGCCCGTCGTGCACGCAGGCCGTCGCCGAGCTCAGCGGCATGCCGGCCCTGCTGTCGAAGCTCGACAGCGACACGGTGGCCTCGATCGACGACCACACCGCGAGCCCCCGATGGCGCCGAACCTGCTGCCGTCGTTGCTGTCCGCAGTGCGCCGGCGGCGGCGCCGCTCGCGCCTGGTGACTTGGTCATCTGCGGCCGCCGCCGCCGTGCTGCTGGCGATCGGTGTGTTCGTCGGCGTTGCGACCCAGCGCCAGTCCCCGACGGCGCTGCGCCCGCCGCAGGCGAGCGTGTCCGCGCTGCCGATGGCCCAGGTCGGCACCAAGGCGCTGGCCTCGACGGTGTCGCTCAGCAGCCAGAACTGGGGCACTTTCATCGACCTCCGCTGCGTCTGCCTGGCCCCGGTGTACGCCCACCACGACAGGCTGGCGATGGTCGTGGTGAACCGCGACGGCACCCACACCCAGCTGGCGACCTGGGTCGGCGGACCCGGGTCATACCGCGACGCCCGCCGGCAGCATCTCGACGCCGGTCGATCAGATCGCCGCGGTGCAAGTGGTTTCCGCCGACAACGGCCAGGTACTGCTCGAGCGCTCGCTGTAAACAGATTGACCGCGCGGTTATCCGCTGAGCCATCCAGCTATGGAACACGGCCATCCGGGTCGTAGGCGGCGCGCACCTGATCGAGGCGGGCCATGTTGGCGTCGGTGATGAACTTCGCCGGACGCCGGGCCAGATTCTCGTCGGCGAGCGAGATGCCGGTTGCCAGATGCGACATCGCCGCCATATTCGACTGGGGCCCAATCGCAGATAGCGTTCATCGTCGGCCGGATCGTGCCAGGCGGTGTAGAGCGCCAGTAGATCTCGTCTTCCACGCCGTACACCATGTCCGTGCGGTCCGCGGACGTTTTCCAGCCGGTGAAAATGAAGTGCGACGGGTGCGGTGGCATCGTCTCGATGATCTTGCGGATTCCCGGCAGTAGCTCTTCGGCCGAGGCCGACGTGAACATGTTGTCGACGATGTAGCGGTGGCCTTCGGGGTATTTGGTCATCACCGCCGTATACCAATTGGCCAGAGTTGTCGGCATGATACGGAAGGCTGACGGTCGCGCGGTCGATCGACCGGGCAGGTGCCCAGGGCCGCAAGCGCTTTCGTGGCCTCGTTCTTCACTATCGGCGAATACCGGCGAGGCGATGGTGATGCCGGGCTGGTCGGACCCGGTTTCCGGAGCGCTGCGCGAGGTCAGGATCTGCAGTTCGACCCGGTCGTCGATCTCGCAGCGATCGAGCGTCCCCAGGTGAACACCTCGTCGGCGACGTCGATCGGGTACATGTACAGACAGGTGCCCAAGACCGGCCGGGCGTGGGTGAATCCGCAGTGTGAACGAGGTGACCACACCGAAGAAACCCGGTCCCGCAGCCGCGAGCGGCCCAATACAGGTCGGGGTGATTCTCGGGGTCGCAGTAGATCTTTTCGCCGTCGGCGGTGACGACTTCCAGCCCGAGCACGCTCTCACACGCCGGTCCGACGACCTTGCTGTTCCAGCCGTATCCGCCCTGCAGCAGATAGCCGCCGAGGCGAATGCCTTCGCAGTGGCCGGCAGGGAAGAACAGGCCTTGCGCGTCCAGTTCGGTCGCGAAGACACTGGCGACCTTGCCCGGCCCGACGTGTGCGATCATCCGATCGGTGTCGACACTGCAGTGATCGAGGCGGCTGACGTCGAGCAGCATGCCGCCGTCGCGCAGATGGCTGGCGTTCCAGCTGTGCCCGCCCGAACGGACGCCGACGTGATAGCCGTGGGTCCGGGCGTAGCGGATCGCCGCGACCACGTCGTCGGTGTCGCGGGCCTGCACGATCACATCTGGAAAGCGTTCCGGCAGAAGGCTATTCCACACCGTTTCGCGACGGGCCGCTTCATATCCGTCCGTGCCTCGGTAGAAGAAATGTTTTTCGCGGAGTAAAATCATTGTCAGTCCCCTTATACGCGCTGAATGCTGACCGGTTGTGATGCGACGACTGGCTGCCAGGTACGCCGCGATCTGACCGGCCAAAGGCGTTGCGCTAAGCCGGATCGCCCGCAGCGGGCCATTGGGCGGAATACCGTAACCGATCGCGAACATCCCGTCGCCGAGATGCGAGGCGAAACCGCCGCGCGGGTCGCCGTGCTCGTCAAGGACGCCGAGGTGGCCGACCAGGCCGTCGAGATCGGTGCTGAATCCGGTTGCGGCGATGATCACCTCAGGCGCGACGGCTGTGCCGTCGCCGAGGATCACCCGACCGGACTCGACCGCCGCGACCGCGGCCACCACCTCGACGCGGCCGGCCCGCACGGCGTCGACAAGCTCATCGGCCAGCGTCGGGATGCGGCCGCGCTGTTCCACCGTCGCCTTCAGCCCGAGCGGCGGCCGGTGGAATCCGTAGACCGAAAGGTCGCCGAGCAGCAACGATTGAGCCGCGCGATCAGCGGATCGACCATGCGCGCGGGCACCCGCGCGAACAGCTCGAGGAAGACGTCCGACGGAATCGGCCCGATGGCCCGCCGCACCAGATGGGGTGGTGTGCGCACCGCCAGCCAGACCTTGCGGGCGCCATTAACGTCGTCGGCCAGCTGCACCGCGATGTCAGCGGCCGAATTGCCTGCGCCGACAACAAGGACATCGCGACCCCGGTAGGGCCACGCGTTGCGGAAGTCGCCGGAGTGCACCAGCTCGCCGGCGAACTGGTCGAGGCCGGGCCAGGGCGGGACGACAGGCGTGCGGTACTTGCCGGTGGCCAGCACCACGGCAGTTGTCCGG
>CAWKME010000065.1:0-7285 GCA_963850645.1 uncultured Actinomycetota bacterium
GGTCTTCTGCCGGCGGGTGCTGACGCCCGCCGACATCGTTTCGGCGTTGCCGAGCGCTATAGCGGCGGCGCGAACCGGTGGTCCGGCGGTATTGTTGTGCCGAAGACATTCAAAGTCGGCGGTGGCTGTCAACAGCTAAGGTGGACGGCGCGGACGTCGAGCAACCGCGATCCATCGGTGATCCGGATCCATCGTGCGCGCATTGCGCCGGGCGACCGGCCGGTGACCATCATCGCCGGTGAGCAGGTGGCCCGCGACGACGCGCGAGCCGAGCTTCGGCGCTGCGTGCGGTGCTGCGCGCCGGGTGGCATGTGTGCCCGATGCCAAGATGTGCGGGAACACCGGGGTTCGGTTCGTCGTCGGCCTCGGGTGACGGTGTCATGGTCACCCGGCGTGTCCGATGCGGTGGCTGGCAGCGGGCTGTGCCTGGTGGTGGGCACCCGGCTGTCGGTGACCGCGCGCGCCGGCCTCGACGAGGCGCTGGCGGCGGTGCCGACGGTGTCCATCGGTTCGGCGCCGCCGTATCTCGCCTGCACCCACGTCCACACCGACGATCTGCGGGCGTCGCTGCGGATGCTGACCCGCGCTCTTTCCGGGCCGGGCGGCCGACCGGGCTTCGGGTGCCCGACACGGTGGCGCACACCGAGCTGACCCCGCCGGCCTTCGACGGCGAGGGTGTGCGGTACCGCGACGCCATGGCCGAGCTCGACCGGTCCTGCCCGACGAGGTCGACATCGTCGTCGACGCCGGCAACACCGGCGCGGCGGCGATCCACCACCTGCCGGTGCGGCGCGGGGGCCGGTTCGCGGTCGCGCTCGGCATGGGCGGCATGGGCTACAGCTTCGGTGCCGGCATCGGGATGGCGTTCGGCCGCGCGAAAGCCGAGCGCCGGGCCGGCGCATCGTGGTGATCGCCGGCGACGGCGCGTTCTTCATGCACGGCATGGAGGTGCACACCGCGGTGCAGTACCGGCTTCCGATGACCTTCGTGCTGTTCAACAACAACGCCCACGCCATGTGCGTGACCCGCGAGCAGCTGCTACTACGACGACCTGTACAGCTACAACCGATTCGCTCCCAGCCGGCTCGGGGCCGGCCTGGCGGCGATGTTCCCGGGCTGTCATCGGTCGACGTCACCGACGTCGACGGATTGGCCGCAGCGCTGCGCGGGTCGCTGGACGTCGATGGCCCGTCGGTGGTCAGCGTCGAATGCGCGGCCGACGAAATCCCGCCGTTCGCACCATTTCTCGAGCGAACCGCTCACCAACCAGGTTGTCGAACAACAGATCACGACGCACAAAGGAGAACCACATCCCATGTCGCTGCCAGCGCTTGACGATATCGTCGCCCACACCGGCACCACCGATCCGATCGAGGGGGTGGTCCGCATCGAGACCGCGCCGCTGGAGAAGACCGCCCCGATGTTCATGGCGCAGATGCGGTCGGTGTATCCGCACGAAGAGGTCTTCGGCCAGTACTGCACGGTCAACGACTACGTCGACTGCCCGCCCGACGAACTGTTCGAGTACCTGTCGGACACCCGCAGCCTCGAGGAGTGGACCTACACCCTGCGTGACTTCGCGCCCACCGAGGAGCCCGGGCTCTGGCTGGCCTACGACCGGTTGCTGCCGGACACCAAGATCTACACCCGCACGGTGGCCAACGCCGAGGCGCGTACCGTCGACTACCACTGCGCCTGGGACCAGGGCAAGCACCTGTGGATGATCTACCTGATGCGGGTGCTCGACGCGCAGGTGGTGCTGAACAAGCCCGGTTCTGTTGTGCTGTGGACCAATTGCCGCCACCCGTTCTACGACGACAACCCGTACCCCGAGGCCGCTCCGCCGGAGCGCACCGGCTGGGTCGGCGACTTCTGGGACATCTTCGGTGCCGGTCACGGGCTGGAGCTGAACAACCTCAAGACGATCGCCGAATACCGCCACCGCAACGGCCTGCCGGTCACGCCGGCCTGGATGAGATGAGAACGCCGTGAGTCAACCCACCGTCAGCCTGATCGACGTCTCGAGCTATCTGCCCGGCGAGCCGATCGGCGCCGACTACTACGCGCAGTTCGCCGGCTCCGACGACCTGGCGGACAACCTGATGTTCCGCGCGCCCAAGTTCCGCCATCACGTCGGGCCGGACGAGACCGCGACCGACATGGTCGAGCGGCCGCCGCAGGGACTGATCGAACGGCACGGCCAGGACGTCGTCGCCGACGTCGACGTGCTGATCACCCACACCCAGGTGCCGGACATGCCGTTCTACGGCGCGGGCGGCGGCATCGCGCACCGCTTGGGCATGCGTCCGAACTGGGTGCTGGATCTGCACAACGGCGGGTGCGCGGCGTTCGTGCTGGGCCTGAAAGTGGCCCGTCAACTGTTGGCGTCCGGCGAGGGGCACACCGCGCTGATCGCGATCGCGCAGAACGCCGCCGGCCAGGTTTTCGACCAGCCCGGGGTGCGCCGCAAGGCGCAGGCGTCGGTTCCCGGTGACGGCGCCGCGGTCGGACTGGTCACGCTGTCGGACGAGTCACCGATACTCGACATCGAGTGCCGCACCTACGGCGAATACGCCGGCGACATGACGCTCGCCATCGACCCGCCCCGCAAGTGGTGGCAGGCCGGCCCCGGTGAGGCCTCCATCGGGTTCACCGAAACCAAGATCACCAAGGTGCTGGCTCGCGGCAATCGGCAGGTTCCCGAAGTGGCGCTCGCGGTCTGTGACCGAATCGGGCTGTCCTCCAAGGACATCGATCTGCTCGTCACCAATCAGCCCAACCGGGTGTTCCTGCGCAACTGGCGCGAAGCGCTCGAGGTGCCCGAGCGAACGTCACCGCGACACCTTTGACGAGTGCGGCAACCTGTTCGGCGCCGGCATCCCGATCAACCTGGATCGCGCGATATCCGACGGTCAGGTCAAGGCCGGTGACGTGTCATGATGGCGGCATTCGCGCACGCAGGCGACTTCGCCGGCGCGGCGGCGATCCGCTGGGGCGGGCGTGACTGATGGCCCAGCCGGCGCACGCGAGTTCGGTACCGCCGAGATCCTCGTACCCTGCCGCAGGCAGTCGATCCGTTCGCGTTGTCGCTCAACGAGAACCCATTCCCGCCGCTGCCGGCGGTGCGGTCGGCGCTGATCCAGCGGCATCGATGCGGCCAACCGCTATCCGGAATTTCTGCCCGAGCAGCTGCGCGGTTGATCGCGGACCGAGTCGGAGTTGACGAAGAGCAGGTCGTGCTCGGAGCGGGGGCGATCGGGCGTGGTGATGCAGGTTCTGCATGCGGTCACCCGGCCCGGTGACCGGATTGTGATGAGCCAGCCGACTTTCGACGGTTACCCGATCTTCGCGGAGATGGCCCGGCTGACTGCTGGTCACCGTCCCGCTCGACCAGCACGGCCGTCACGACCTGGCGGCGATGGCCGACGCCGCCGCCGACGCGCGCGTGGTGGTGCTGTGCCGACCGCACAATCCGACCGGCACGTTGGAGTCCGATCTCGGCTGTCGAGTGGTTCCTGCACGCAGATCCCGAGCGACGCGATCGTGTTGCTCGACGAGGCATATATCGAGTTCGTGGCCTCCCGGTACCGCATCGACGGACCAGACCTGATCCGGCGCTTCCCGAATGTCGTTGTGCTGCGGACCTTCTCCAAAGCCTACGGGCTCGCCGGCTTGCGGATCGGCTACGGCTTCGCGTCGCCTGAGCTGGCGGGCAGGCTGTGGACCATGCAGCTGCCGTTTGGGATGAGCAATCATCAGTGCCGCGGCGGTAGCGGCCTCCTACGACGCCGAAGCGCAGCTTGTGCACCGCATTCGCCGGATCTCCTCTGAGCGCAACCATCTGCGGCTGCGGTTGATGGCGATGGGTATCTACAGCACCGACTCACACGCCAACTTCGTATACCTGCCGCCGGGACGCGTGCCATGGCGCAACGTGTTCGCTGAGAGCGGAGTGCAGGTCCGCCACTATCCCGATGGCGGCGCGCGGATTACCGTCGGCGACCTGCCGTCAACCCTGGCCGTGCTGTCCGCAGTCGAAAAGTCGCTGACCTAAACCCGCCACGGCCCGTCAACGTCGTCGAGCTGCCCCGATCTGGACCGAAAGTGCGGTAAGAAAAGGGCGTGGCCGCATCGACTTCCGACAATCGCGATCCGATCGCTGTCGCGCGGGCAAACTGGGAACGCGCCGGGTGGGGTGAAGTCGCGCAGGGCATGGTCGCGGTGACGTCGGTGATGCGGGCCCACCAGATCCTGCTGGCCCGCGTCGAAACCGCTTTGCGTCCTTACGATCTGAGCTTTTCCCGATTCGAACTGCTGCGGCTGCTGGCGTTCAGCCGCAGCGGGGCGTTGCCGATCACCAAGGCGTCCGACAGGCTGCAGGTGCACGTCACCAGCGTCACTCATGCCATCCGCCGGCTGGAAGCCAACGGCCTGGTGCAGCGTGTACCGCACCCCACTGACGGGCGAACCACGCTGGTGCAGATCACCGACCTGGGCCGCTCGACCGTCGAGGACGCCACCGTCACGCTCAACGAGCAGGTGTTCTGCGATATCGGGATATCCGAGGGCGAATCGCAAGCACTGGTGTCGTCGATCGAAACACTGCGGCATGACGCCGGGGACTTCTAGTCGATCGTCGAGGGCAGCGGAATCGTCGCGGTGACCGCCGTCCCGGAGCCGGGCCGCGACCTGATGTTCAGTGTGCCGCCGACCAGCTCGGCGCGTTCGGCCATCGACAGCACACCGTAGCCGCCCATCTCGTCGCCACCGAGCGGATTCTCGAAGGTATCGAAACCGATTCCGTTGTCGACGATTTCGAGTCGTGCGGTGTCGTCGTCGACGGTGAAGCGCAGCTGGGCGACCGATGCGTTGGCATGTTTGACGACGTTCTGCAGGCCTTCCTGGGCGATCCGGTACAGCGCGATCTCGATGTGCTCGGGCAGCCGGACATCGGCCAGTTCGAGTTCCAGTCCACCTGCGGGATGGACCGGGCCAGGCTGGCCAGCCCGCCGGCCAGGCCGAGATCGTCGAGCACCGGCGGGCGCAGCCCGCTGATCGCCGAGCGCGCCTCCCGCAGCGTCAATCCGACCAGGTCTCGGGCCTTCTCGAGTTGCTGCGAGGCTTCGCCGGATCGTCCCGACGGCTCGTGCCGCGGCATCGAGCCGGTAGGTCAAGCCGACCAGCCGCTGGGAGATGCCGTCGTGGATGTCGCCGGCGAGCCGGCGGCGTTCGCTTTCCTGGGCGGCGATCACCTGCTCGGCGAAGTTCTCGTGCGCCCGCTCGCGGGCCACCAGCTGCCGGTGCAGCCGGGCCTGGTGCAGGGCGCCGGCGATCAGCCGGCCGATGACCCGCAGCAGTTCGACGTCACGGGCGGTGAATTCGCGGCGGGCGATGGTGTGCACGTTGAGCACGCCGACCAGCCCGCCCGGCTCGGTCTCCATCGGCACCGAGGCCATCGAGGTGAAGTCGCTTCCGCGCAGCGCCGCGATCGGCACGTAGCGCGGGTCGGCCTCCTTGTCGTTGACGATCACCACCGGCTCGCGGTGGCTGGCCACCCAGCCGGACACCCCGGAGCCCAACGGCAGCCGGATCTTGCCGACCTGCTCGTCGAACGGCGGGGTGGCGCCGGCCAGCGTCAGCGAGCGGTCGGTGTCGTCGAGCACGTGCACGAAGCAGACGTCGGTGGCGGTCGCCGCGGTGATCATCCGCGCCACCGCCGCGGCCATCGGCTCCACCTCGGGACCGCTGGAGGCGGCAGCGATGATGTCGAGCAGCAGCGCCACTTCCCGGTCGGCGTCGACAAGGCCGCGCACCGCGTTCGGGCCGCGGGCGCCGCTTCCGGTGCGGTCATCGAAAGATGCCTTCCCGCAACGCCATTGCGGCCGCACTGGTGCGATCGCTCACACCCAGCTTGCGATAGATGGAGCTCAGGTGACTCTTGACGGTCTCCTCGCCGATCACCAGCTTGCTGGCGATCCCGCGGTTGGACAGACCGTTGACCAGCAGCGACAGGATCTCGCTCTCCCGCTGCGTCAGGCCCTGCCGGGCGCCGGGCCAGAACTGGTCGCTCTGCATCCGGGCCGCGGTGTCGGCCGCGCGCGCCGCCATCCCCGGGTCGATCGCCGTCTCCCCGGCCTGCACCCCTTCCAGCTGGCGCACCAGTTCGTCGCTGCTGATGCCCTTCAGCAGATAGCCGCTCGCGCCCACCCGCATGGCCTGGAACAGATACTGCTCGTCGTCGTAGACCGACAGCATGATGACCTTGCGGCTCGGGTCGCGCTCGCGGATCTCCTGGCACAGGTCAGTCCGCTGACGCCCTGCATCCGCACGTCGCACAGCACGATGTCGGGTTGCAGTTCGTTGACCACCGACCGCCCGGTCGGCGCCGACCGCCTGACCGACCACCTGCAGCCGGTCCTTGAACGGCGCCAGCATCGCCTTGAGGCCTTCGATGACCATCTCGTGGTCATCGACGAGGACAAGACGCACCGGCGAGCTGACGGACCCGGTGTGCGAAGCCGCCATGGCAACACCCTAAAACTCGGCACCGTCACCGGAGCAGTTGGTCACGCCTATCCCCCTAATGGGGGAGGCTGGGGAGCCTGGTTTCGGGCAACCTGTGGGCGTGCGAGCCAAGGGTCAGACTCGTCAAGCCCGCTCCTTTTGGTGGGACCGGGAACCACCGGCCGAAGCCGATGTTCTGCGTGCGGTGATTTTCGACGCCGACTCCGCGCTGCCCGATATCGAACACGACGGTCCCGGGTGGCGTTCAATGCGGCGTTCGCCGAACACGGTGTCGACGTCAGCTGGAGCGTCGAAGAGTACGGCCGGCTGTTGCGGATTCCGGACGGACCGCGACGTGTCGCCGCAGATTTGCGGGCGCGAGGCTTCGGCACGTCCGCCGACGCGCTTGCGGGCCGGATCTATCGGACCAAGACCGCGGTGTTCGGTGACTGCGTGCTCGACGGCGACGTGGCGCCCAGGGCCGGTCTGATCGACTTGGTGATGAGCTTGTTCGTCGCGGGCATCTGGGTGGGCGTGGTGAGCACTCGGCGCCGGCCGTGGGTCGAGACGCTGGTGCGGCAGTTGATCGGTGACGGCCTCGTCGAGACGATCGTTACCGTCGATGACCTACCCGACATCGATGCCGGTCCCGAGTGCGACGCCGAGCTCTACCGGCTGGCCTTGTGGGAGTTGGGGATAACGCCTCGCGGCGCGCTCGCCATCGGGGGCTCGGGCCGTGGATTGCGCGCGGCGCTCGCCGCGGAATTGCCTGCAATGGTTG
>CAWKME010000066.1:0-30132 GCA_963850645.1 uncultured Actinomycetota bacterium
CACCCTGGCCCGCCGCGGCGCCGAGGTGCTGTGGAACCAGGTGCACGACATGGAGTTCGTCAACGCGCTGGGCGCGCTGACCGGCAACATGGCCGTGCAGCAGGTCGCGCCGGCCTCAAGGCCATCTACCTGTCCGGCTGGCAGGTCGCGGGCGACGCCAACCTGTCCGGCCAGACCTACCCCGACCAGAGCCTCTACCCGGCGAACTCGGTGCCGCGGTGGTGCGCCGGATCAACAACGCGCTGCTGCGCGCCGACGAGATCGCCAAGGTCGAGGGCGACACCTCGATCGAGAACTGGCTGGCGCCGATCGTCGCCGACGCCGAGGCCGGCTTCGGCGGCGCGCTGAACGTCTACGAGCTGAAGAAGGCGATGATCGAGGCCGGCGCCGCAGGTTCGCACTTGGAGGACCAGCTGGCCTCGGAGAAGAAGTGCGGCCACATCGGTGGCAAGGTGCTGATCCCGACCCAGCAGCACATCCGCACGCTGACCTCGGCCCGTCTGGCCGCCGACGTGGCCGACGTGCCGACCGTGGTCATCGCCCGCACCGACGCCGAGGCCGCCACGCTCATCACCTCCGACGTCGACGAGCGCGACCAGCCGTTCCTCACCGGCGAGCGCACCTCCGAGGGCTTCTACCGCGTCAAGAACGGCCTGGAGCCGTGCATCGCCCGGGCCTGGCCTACGCGCCGTACGCCGACCTGATCTGGTGGAGACCGGCACGCCGGACCTGGAGCTCGCGCGCCAAGTTCGCCGAGGGCGTCAAGGCCGAGTTCCCCGGCAAGATGCTGGCCTACAACTGCTCGCCGTCGTTCAACTGGAAGAAGAACCTCGACGACGCGCACCATCGCGAAGTTCCAGAAGGAACTCGGCGCGATGGGCTACAAGTTCCAGTTCATCACGCTGGCCGGCTTCCACGCCCTGAACTACTCGATGTTCGATCTGGCCTACGGCTACGCCCGCAACCAGATGAGCGCCTACGTCGAGCTGCAGGAGCGCGAGTTCGCCGCCGAGGAGCGCGGTTACACCGCGACCAAGCACCAGCGCGAGGTCGGCGCCGGCTACTTCGACCGGATCGCCACCACCGTGGACCCGAACTCGTCGACCACCGCGCTGGCGGGCTCGACCGAAGAGGGTCAGTTCCACTGACAGGAGCGGGCGTGCCCGCGCCGAGGAAGTGGAACCGTTAGCTGGGGCCACTGATAGTGCCGCCAGACGCAAGTGGACCTGAGTAGCACATAACTAGCTGAGCCGAAACCGAAGCGGTTAGATCCAGGCCGAAGTTGACAGCGCAGGCCCCGCCCGGCGAACCTGGGCGGGGCCTGTTGCTATGAGGAGGACCGAGACTGAAGGAGCAAATACATCGAACGCGTCGGCGTTATCGGCGCCGGCCAGATGGGCGCGGGCATCGCCGAGGTATCGGCCCGGGCAGGTGTCGACGTGCGTGGTGTTCGAGACCGACCGAGGCGCTGACCACGGCTGGCCGCACCCGCATCGTCAAGTCGCTGGAACGCGGCGTCAGCTCGGGCAAGATCACCGAGCGCGAACGTGACGCGCGCATCGAAAGCTGCGGTTCACCACCGAATGGCCGACCTGGCCGACCGGCAGCTGGTCATCGAGGCGGTGATGGAGGACGAGAACGTCAAGGCCTCCATCTTCGCCGAGCTGGACCAGATCATCACCGACCCGAACGCGGTGCTGGCGTCGAACACCTCGAGCATCCCGATCATGAAGATCGCGGCGGCCACCAACAACCCGGAGCCGGGTGCTCGGTTTGCACTCTTCAACCCGGTGCCGGTGCTGCCGCTGGTCGAGCTGGTCACACCCTGGTCACCGGCGAATCGGCCGCCGCCCGCACCGAAGAGTTCGCCGGCGCGGTGCTGCGGCAAGCAGGTGGTGCGGTGCTCGGACCGGTCCGGCTTCGTGGTGAACTCCCTGCTGGTGCCCTACCTGCTGTCGGCGATCCGGATGGTGGAGGCGGGCTTCGCCACCATCGAGGACGTCGACAAGGCCGTCGTCGCGGGGCTTTCCCACCCGATGGGGCCGCTGCGGCTGTCGGATCTGGTCGGCCTGGACACCCTCAAACTCATCGCCGACAAGATGTATCGACGAGTTCAAGGAGCCGCTGTATGCGCCGCCGCCGCTGCTGCTGCGCATGGTGGAGGCCGGCCTGCTCGGCAAGAAGTCCGGCCAGGGCTTCTACACGCTACTGAGATTTATTTTTTTTCCGCCTTTCTTGCCCATCAATTTTTTTTTTTTTTTTTTTTTTTTTTTTTTTTTTTTTTTTAGGCTCAAGCTACGGTATAGTGCAGTGAACCGTGTAATGTAAAATCGATTCGGAACTGCTGCGATGAGTGGTTTCAACCCGTATTACGAGGAGTCGCAGTCCATCTACGACGTATCGAATGATTTCTTCGCGTTGTGGCTGGGGCCCACGATGGGTTACACCTGCGGGTATTACGAGCGACGACGATATGACCCTGGAGGAATCCCAACTCGCCAAGTTCGATCTTGCATTGGGCAAGCTCGATCTCGAGCCCAGGAATGACACTGCTTGACGTCGGCTGCGGTTGGGGCGGGGCGTTGGAACGCGCGGTGCAAAACGTAACGACGTCAATGTCATCGGCATCACGCTGAGCAGCGGACTCAGTCGGACTTCGGCCCGGCGCAGCTGGCCAAGCCTGGACACCAACCGCTGTATCCGAGGTTCGACTGCAGGGCTGGGAGGAGTTCGACGAGCCGGTCGACCGGATCGTCAGCATGGAGGCTTTCGATGCGTTCAAGAAGGAGCGCTATCCGCTGTTCTTCGAGCGGGCCTACCAGATACCGCCCGCCGACGGCCGGATGCTGTTGCACACCATCTGGCGCACATCCCAGAAGTTCTTCCGGCACGACAACGGCATCAAGCTCACGCTGAGCGACCTGAAATTCATGAAGTTCATCCGGCACGAGATCTTCCCGGGCGGCCGGCTGCCGGCGGTGGAGGACATCGAGGAACTCGCCGAGGCGTCCGGATTCACCTTTGAACAGGTTCATCTGCTGGGCCCGCACTACGGCGCACCCTGGACATGTGGGCGGAGAATCTCGCGGCCACCCGTGATCGCGCCATTGCCGTGCAGTCCGAGGAAGTGTATGAGCGCTATCTGCGCTACCTGTTGGGCTGCGCCGATTTCTTCCGCCGGGGCATCGCCGGGTGAGTTCGTTCACCCTGACGAAGTAACCAGCGGCTAGGCGGCTGGCTTCTCCATGGTGAACTGGCACACGTTGGTGTAGCCGTCGCGGAACAGCTCCCGGCAACCGGTCAGGTACTTCACGAAGGTGTTGTAGACGTCTTCGCCTTTCAGCTCGATCGCCTGATCCTTATGCGCTTCCAGCGCCGTGGCCCAGGTATCCAAGGTGCGCACGTAATTGTGCCCGATCATGTGATGACGGGTGATGTTGAAACCGGCCGCGGTCGCGTAATCGTCGACGACGGAAATCATCGGCAACCGGCCGCCTGGGTAAATCTCTTTCCGGATGAAGCTGATGAAGCGCATCAGCGACATCGTCCGCTTCAACCCCAATTGCTCGCCTTCTTCTGCCGTGGGCACCACGATCGAGTGCAACAGCATGACGCCGTCGTCGGGCAGCACGTTGTAACACATCTTGAAGAAGTCGGCGTATCGCTCGTAAGTGCCTACGCCGTCAGCGAAGTGCTCGAACGCGCCCAGCGAGACGATGCGGTCGACCGGTTCGTCGAACTCCTCCCAGCCATGCAGCCGAACGTCTTTGGTACACGGAGAGTCTATTTCAGGCGGAACTTCTGCTTGTTGTGAACTAGCTGGTTTTCGCTCAGCGTCAACCCGATCACATTGACGTCATACTTCTCGATCGCCCGCCGCATCGTGGAACCCCAGCCACATGCAATGTCCAGCAGCGTCATTCCGGGCTGCAGCCCCAGCTTGCCCAGCGACAGATCGATCTTGGCGAGCTGCGCCTACTTCCAGCGTCATGTCGTCGCGCTCGAAGTAGGCGCAGCTGTATGTCATCGACGGGTCGAGCCATAGCTTGAAGAACTCGTTGAACCGGTCGTCGTGCGACTGGATGTTGTCGACGTTCGGTTTCAGACCCGTCTCACCTGTGGATTCGCTCCGCGCGTCATCATGTCGTACCTATACCCCTCGTCAGAACGCGGCAATCAATGCCAACGTCCAGCCCGTAAGCTGTGTTCAGAATCCAGCGACCTGTCGGGACCGGATCTAAGCTTTATTCGGAGTCGCACGGGTATTGGATTGGTGGGAAGGGCCTTCGAGGCCGGGAAAGGAGCTTCGAGGCCGGGAAGGAGAGAGCGGGGCAACGCTATGGCGGGGCTCTCAACCGGAAATGGTTTGCCCGATGTGGTTGTCACCGGCATCGCGATGACGACTGCGTTGGCTACGGATGCCGACAGCACCTGGAAGAAGGTGCTGGACAAACAGAGCGGGATCCGCAAGCTCGATGATCCATTTGTCGAGGAGTTCGACCTACCCGTTCGCATCGGGGGACATCTGGTCGAGGATTTCGACGATGAACTGACACGGGTGGAACTACGCCGGTTTCTGCATCTGCAGAAGATGTCGACAGTGGTCGGCCGGCGAGTGTGGGCCAACGCCGGCTCGCCCGAGGTCGACACCAACCGGTTGATGGTTTCCATCGGTACCGGGATGGGCTCGACCGAAGAGTTTGTGGGTCTACGACGAGATCCGCGAACGGGGCATCAGAGCCATTTCCCCGTTTGGCGTGCAGAAGGCCATGCCCAACGCGGCGGCCGCGGCGGTCGGGTTGGAACGCGGCGCCAAAGCCGGGATCGTCATGCCGGTGTCTGCCTGTGCCTCCGGGGCCGAGGCCATCGCCCTGGCGTGGCGCAACATCGTGTTCGGCGAGGCCGACATCGCGATCTGCGGCGGTGTCGAAACCAAGATCGAGGCGGTTCCCATCGCGGCGTTCGCTAAGCAGAATCTGCTGTCGACGAACAACGACGATCCGGCCGGCGCGTGCCGCCCATTCGATAAAGATCGCGACGGCCTCGTGTTCGGCGAAGCGGGCGCGCTGATGGTAGTCGAGACGGAGGACCACGCAAAAGCCCGCAGGGCCAACATCATTGGTCGACTGATGGGCGCCGGCATCACCTCAGACGCCCACCACATCGTGGCGCCGGATCCCAATGGCGAACGGGCCGGCCACGCGATCACCCGGGCGATAGAGCTTGCCGGGCTGTCACCGGGCGACATCGATCACGTCAACGCGCACGCGACCGGAACTGCCGTCGGCGACCTGGCTGAAGCGAAAGCGATCAATAGCGCGTTGGGCGCGCACCGACCGGCGGTCTATGCGCCGAAGGCGGCGTTGGGCTATTCGATCGGCGCAGTCGGCGCCGTGGAGTCGATTCTGACCGTGCTCGCGCTGCGGGACGGCGTCATCCCGCCTACGTTGAACCTCAGCAACCTGGATCCGGAGGTCGACTTGGACGTGGTGACCGACGAGCCCCGGACTGGTGACTACCGATACGCGATCAACGATTCGTTCGGCTTCGGCGGCCACAACGTCGCCCTGGCCTTCGGAAGATATTGACGTTGACCGGGCCTGGTGCCAACCGCTGCACGTACTTTGCCGGGGAGGGCGTAATCTCAGGGCGCGCGTGTCGAGCGAACTGCACGGGTCCCTATTCATAATTCCGAATTTCTTTAGGACAAACGGTGGCAGATACCTCAAACGCAACGCCCAGTGCTCAGTCCACGTGGTTATCGAAGTCCGCGGCGCAGACCCGCGGGTCGAACGCCAAGGAAGTGCAGTTCCACTACGACATCTCCAACGACTTCTTCAAGCTCTGGCAGGACCCGAGCCAGACATACAGCTGCGCGTATTTCGAGCGCGACGACATGACGCTCGAAGAGGCGCAACGGGCCAAGGTCGACCTATCCCTCGGCAAGTTGGGTCTGCAGCCCGGGATGACGCTGCTCGACATCGGCTGCGGCTGGGGCTCCACGATCATGCGCGCGGTGGAGAAGTACGACGTCAACGTCATCGGACTGACGCTGTCGGAAAACCAGAAGCAGCACATCGAGGACCACTGGTTCGCGAATTCGACCAGCAATCGCAAGATGGAAGTGCGCCTGCAGCCCTGGGAGGACTTCGACGAGCCGGTCGACCGGGTGGTGTCAATCGGCGCTTTCGAGCACTTCGGCTTCAACAAGTACGACGACTACTTCAAGAAGACGTTCAACTTGATGCCCGACGACGGCGTGATGATGCTGCACACCATCATCATCCCGAGCGACGAAGAGATCAAAGAGCGTCAGCTTCCCCTCAAGATGTCGACGGTGCGGTTCATCAAGTTCATCATGGACGAGATCTATCCCGGTGGTCGTCTGCCGTTGGCCGCACAAGTCGAAGAGCACGCGGCAAGGCTGGGTACACGGTGACCCGCAAACAGCCGCTGCGCCCGCATTACGCCCGCACCCTGGACACCTGGGCAGCCAATCTCGAGTCGAAGAAGGACGAGGCCATCGCGATCACGTCCGAAGAGATCTACGAGCGCTTCCTGAGATACCTGACCGGCTGCGCCGACCTGTTCCGCGGGGGCTACACCGACGTCTGTCAATTCACCTGCGAAAAGGCTCCCGCTTAGCCGGATTCGAGCCAATGCGTTATAAAGTTCGTGTGCAACAGCGCAATCTGGCGGCCTTGAACAGTAATCACTTGAAAGGTCGATTTCTCATGACGGACAGCGGGTCGGTGGCTCGCCGAAATTGCGGCCGGCGTACGAGGATGTTCAAGCCCACTACGACATCTCCAACGAATTCTTCGGGCTGTTCCAGGACCCGACGCGCACGTACAGCTCCGCGTACTACGAACGCGACGACATGACGCTGGAAGAGGCCCAGATCGCCAAGATCGACCTCGCGCTCGGCAAGCTGGGCCTGCAGCCCGGCATGACGCTGCTCGACGTCGGCTGCGGCTGGGCCTCGGTGATGAAGCGCGCCGTCGAACAGTACGACGTCAACGTCGTCGGGCTGACCTTGAGCAAGAACCAACACGCTTTAGGCCAGCAGATTCTCGATCAGATCGACACCGGCCGCTCCCGGCGCGTGCTGCTGCGCGGCTGGGAGGAGTTCGACGAGCCCGTCGACCGCATCGTCAGCATCGAAGCATTCGAGGCATTCCCCAAATCGCGCTATAAGGCCTTCTTCGATACTGTGCTACCGCATCATGCCGAGCGACGGCCGGATGGTTCTGCAGACGATCATGGGGCACCCGCTCAAGCGCTGGCCGGAAATGGGCATCCCGATCACCATGACCGACCTGCGGTTCATGAGGTTCATCGCCGCGGAGATCTTTCCCGGCGGCGCGGTGCCGTGCGACGAAGACGTCATCGAATACTCAATGACGCAGGGTTTTCGGTCGAAGAACTGCAAAAGCTGACGCCCATTACGTCCGCACACTCGACACCTGGGCGAACGAAGCTCGAAGCCGCCCGCGACGAGGCCATCGCGGTGACCTCCACTGAGGTCTACGACCGCTACATGCGCTACCTGACCGGATGCTCAGACTTCTTCCGGCGCAACATCTCCGAGGTCGGACAGTTCACCCTGGTGAAGCGATAGCGGCCGAGTCAAACAGCCTCTAGCAGCGCGCCGATCGCCAGGCCCACCACCAGCAATGCACCCGCTTGGCGCACGTGCACCCAGGCCAGCGCCGCGTACCACAGCGGCCACACCGGGAACTTGGCCGGCGGCTCGTCGGGCGGCGGGCGGCGGAAATACGGCCACACCTTGACCAGCCGGGGCAGCGCCAGCGACGACAAGCAATGCCGGCCACGGCATCGCCTTGGCCAGCACCGCCGCCACGACCAGCAGGTAGAACCCGACCATCATCCCGAGCGTCACCGCGCGGGCCCGCGCCTCGCCGAAGATCACCGGCAACGTGCGGATGCCAAGTGGCTCGTCGTACGGGATCTTGTCGATGTGCTTGCCCATCAGCACCGTCGTGCACAGCAGCCCATAGGGCAGCGACGCCAGCAGGACGTCCCAGCCGACGCTGCCGACCGCCGAGTAGTACGTTCCGCACACCATCAGCGGACCCCAGACCACCAGCACATCCGGCTCGCCGAGGCCACGCTTCTTCAGCCGCACCGGCGGCGCCGTGTAGGCGACGCTGAGCACGAAACCCGACAACGCGAACGCCAGCACCGGCCAGCCGCGTGCCCAGGTCAGCACGATCAGGATTGCCAGGTCGGCCAGGTTCACCACGGCGATCGCGATCAGCAGGGTGCGGCGGCTGACCAGCCCCGAGAGGACCGGATGCGGGGCGTAGAGGGCGCGCGGGTAACTGGCGCTGTCGAGACCGGTCTGGGTGTCGAAAAGGTCGTTCATCAAGTTGTTGGCGGTGTGCGCCAACAGGATTCCGGCGATTGCGAGAACCAGCCAGCGCCAATCGAATCCGGGCTGGCCGACCGCCAGCAGCGCCGCGACCAGGCCGGCGAACAGGGTCATCGGCAACACCGCGGCGCGGGTGACGACGATCCAGCGGGTGACGAAGTCAACCGGCCCGTCCGGTGGCGGGTTGGTGGTGCGCAGGGCATAGCCCCAGGAGCTGAGCCGGGAGCGGACCGTCACGTGAGTCATGATCAGGAACCTCTAGTGGCGGCACGATCGGCGACGGATGGGGTTGGCCGCGGAATTTCTCCAGCGAGCCGGCGACCTCGACGATCCCGCACAGCGCGCTCCAGCTCAGCATGGTCAGGTAGTCGATCAGCTCGTCGGCGCTCATCCGCGGGTCGAGCAACCACGAGTGGGTGGCCAATTGGACGCCGCCGACGATGTGGTACGCCCACGGCTCGACTCCGCCGATGTCCATCCCGGCTGCTTTCATGCGGCGGCGCAGCATCACCGCGAGCATGCGGGCGATGATCCGCTCGGAGTCGGCGATCACCTTGCTCTTGCTGGCCGAGCTGTTGGCCATCACGAACCGGTACGGCTCGGGTTCGTTCGCCACGGTTTCACGTAGACCCGAATGATCTCGCGGGTCAGCTCGAAGCCGTCCAGGTTCGACGACAGCGCCGCCGACCATGTTGGGGATCAGGGTGATCTGCGCGAACCGCATCATCACCGCGGTCGTCAGGTCGTTCTTGTCGACGAAGTAGCGGTAGAGCACGGTCTTGGAGACGCCGATTTCACTGGCGATCTCGTCCATGCTCACGAAGCGGCCCCGCCGTCGGATCGCGTCGATCGTCCCGTCGATCAGCTCATTGCGGCGTTCGACCTTGTGCTGGTGCCAACGCCGTTTCCGGCCATCGGTTTTTACCGTGCCGGCCAGGACCTGCTTTGCCACCATCGCCGATTCCCATTCACTAGATGCTCTTGATAGTACGGCTAATCGACGCGGCTTTCTCGGCCTGTACCTCCTATGACGGAGCTTCGTCGTCAAGCCGGTAACAGTTACCGCGCCCGATCGGCCGGCTTTCTGCACGAGCGGACAGTGCCCGCCGGGCGCGCATTGTCGCCGAACGGCAACGCGGATAGCGGATGATGGTGTGGTGGCAGTGGGACTGAACGGCAGACCCAATTCGGGACCCAAGCACCGAGCGGATTCGCGAGGCGTGCGGGCGGCGCCGAAGCGATCGCGCAACTCTGCCGACGCCGGAGCCGCGCAAACCCGCCTCCTTGGCCGAATCGTTCGCGGGCGCCGATCCCGCAGGCCGATGCCGAGCGGCGTTCGGGCACTGCGACGCATGAAAGTGGTGGCGCTGAGTTTTCTGGTCGGCGCCACCGGGGTGTTCCTGGGCTGCCGGTGGGCGCAGTCCGCCGGCATCACCGCAACCTGGGTGGGCTATGTGGGGGCCGCCGCGGAGGCCGGCATGGTCGGCGCGTTGGCGGACTGGTTCGCGGTGACCGCGCTGTTCAAGCACCCGCTCGGGATCCCGATACCGCACACCGCGATCATCAAGCGCAAGAAGGACCAGCTCGGTGAGGGCCTGGGCACCTTCGTGCGGGAGAACTTCCTGTCGCCGCCGGTGGTGGAGACCAAGCTCCGCGACGCACAGATCCCGAGCCGGCTGGGCAAGTGGCTGTCGGAGACGTCGCACGCCCAGCGGGTGGCCGCCGAGAGCGCCACCGTGCTGCGGGTCATGGTGGAACTGCTGCGCGACGACGACGTCCAGCACGTCATCGACCGGATGATCGTGCGGCGCCTCGCCGAGCCGCAGTGGGGTCCGCCGGTGGGCCGGGTGTTGGCCACCTTGCTGGCCGAGAACCGGCAGGAGGCCCTGATCCAGTTGCTGGCCGACCGGGCATTCCAGTGGTCACTGAATGCCGGCGAGGTCATCCAGCGGGTGGTCGAGCGCGATTCGCCGAGCTGGTCGCCGCGATTCATCGACCATCTCGTCGGCGACCGCATCCACCGCGAGCTGATGGACTTCACCGACAAGGTGCGCCGCAACCCGGATCACGAACTGCGCCGGTCGGCGACCCGCTTTCTGTTCGAGTTCGCCGACGACCTGCAGCACGACGAGCGCGACCATCGCGCGGGCCGAGGCGGTCAAAGAGCAGTTGATGGCCCGCGAGGAGGTCACCAACGCCGCGGCGACGGCGTGGAAGACGCTGAAGCGCCTGGTGCTCGAGGGTGTCGACGACCCGTCCAGCGCACTGCGCACCCGCATCGCCGACGCGGTGGTGCAGCATCGGCGAATCACTGCGCGACGACGCCGATCTGCGGGACAAGGTCGACAACTGGATCGTGCGGGGCGCCGAGCATTTGGTCGCCCAGTATGGGGTCGAGATCACAGCGATTATTACCGACACCATCGAGCGCTGGGACGCCGAGGAAGCCAGTCGGCGCATCGAACTGCACGTCGGCCGTGACCTGCAGTTCATCCGGATCAACGGCACCGTGGTGGGCTCGCTGGCCGGGCTGGTCATCTACGCGATCGCGCAGTTGTTGTTCTGAGCACTGCTAACAGTGCTTGCAAAAGCTAGCACTAGCTTTTACTGTGGGGCGCGTTCGCATCGACCATTGACGAATCGCCGCAAGGAGTCGCCATGCCGCAGGAGGAAAAGCTTGCCGCTGTGGTGTCGACCGCTGCGTCCGACATCGGCAGCTTCATCAAGGCGCAGCGTGAGGCGGCCGCAAGTATCGGTGCGGCAGCTGGCGGAAAAGGCCGGTGTCAGCAATCCCTACCTCAGCCAGATCGAGCGCGGATTGCGCAAACCATCCGCCGATGTGCTCAAACAGATCGCCAAGGCGCTGCGGGTCTCAGCAGAGGTTCTCTACGTGCAGGCCGGGATTCTCGAGCCGAGCGAGCCCAGCGAAGTCTGCGACGCCATCATCACCGACACGGCGATCACCGAGCGGCAGAAGCAGGTCCTGCTGGACATCTACACGTCGTTCGTCCAGCAGAACGAAGCTGCCGGGGAGGAGACTGCGCCTGCTTAGATCCCGGACTAACCCTGCCAACCGATTGACACTACAAGCAAAACCACGAAAGGAAACACCGATGGCCGAGAACCCGACCATTGACGACCTGAAGGCCCCGCTGCTCGCCGCATTGGGCGCCGCCGACCTGGCCCTGGCCACGGTCAACGACCTGCTCACCGAGCTGCGTGAGCGTGCCGAGGAGACCCGCACCGACACCCGCAGCCGGGTCGAGGAGAGCCGTGCTCGCCTGACCAAGCTGCAGGAGGAGCTGCCCGAGCCAGCTGCGCGAGCTGCGCGAGCGGTTCACCGCCGACGAGCTGCGCAGCGCCGCGGAAGGCTATGTCGAGGCCGCGACCTCTCGGTACAACGAGCTGGTCGAGCGTGGCGAGGCTGCTCTCGAGCGGCTGCGCAGCCAGGCCGGCTTCGAGGACGCGTCGGCGCGTGCCGAGGGCTACGTCGACCAGGCGGTCGAGCTGACCCAGGAGGCCCTGGGCACGGTGGCCTCGCAGACCCGCGCGGTCGGCGAGCGTGCCGCCAAGCTGGTCGGCATCGAGCTGCCCAAGAAGGCTGACGCGGCCGCGAAGAAGGCGCAGAAGGCCGTGAAGGCGGCTGCCAAGAAGGCTCCGGCCAAGAAGGCTCCGGCCAAGAAGGCTCCGGCCAAGAAGGCTCCGGCCAAGAAGGTCACCCAGAAGTAAAGACGCGGTCCGCGTTGCCCGGGCACGGGCAGCGCGGACCTGCTCACACCTCGACTCCGAGTCGCCCGGGGGGTGGCTCGGAGTCGACGTTTCCGGCACCGCCGCTTACGCTTACTGGGTGAATCTCGTAAATAGCGTCCTGGCCGTTCTGACGATCGCCGTGATGATCACGACGCTCTACGCGTTCGTGCACGCGGCGATGCAGCGGCCGGACGCCTACACGGCCACCGGCAAGATGACCAAGCCGGTGTGGTTGGTGATCTTGGGCGCCTCGGTGCCGTTGGCATGTTGCTCAGCGCGCTAGGGATGTCGATCGGCGGCATGCGCGGCGGGTGTCTACCTGGTCGATGTTCGGCCGAAACTCCTTGAGATTCAGGGCAAGTCGCGATAGCGGCATGCGAGCTTCGATCCTCGCGGCGACGTGCAATCGTCGCGCTGTCGGGTGCTGCGCCCGCGTCCGCCGATCCGGGGGCGGCAGGGGCGGGCGCGGCGCTGGATCCGCGGTACCCGCCGCCGTTCGTCGATCACGTTGCTAGTGGTCCCAGTGGAATCAGCTGCCCAGCCTGCGGGTCTATCCGACGCCGTCCGGGCGTGCGGCCGCCAAAGCCCTCGGATCGGCAGGGCCCGACGCCGACGAGGCGTGGTCGGAGGTGCTCGCGCTGGCGCCGGATGCCGGCACCCCGGGCATGCGTGAGCAGTTTCTGCTGCCATTGGGAGTTGGCCGAGGTTCTGCAACCCGGCAAGGCCAGCTGGAACCTGGAGCCGTGGCGGCCGGTCGTCGACGACACCACGATGGTCGGCTCCGGATGCAACCCCGGCGGCGTCCGAAGAGCGTTCTGATGCCCGGCCGACCGACCCGCGCTCAGGTGGCGGCGCTCGTCGACCACACCCTGCTCAAGCCCGAGGCCACCGCCGCTGAGGTGGCCGCGGTCGCGGCCGAAGCCGCGGCGCTGGGCGTCTGCGCGGTCTGCGTCTCGCCGTCGATGGTGCCCGAATGCGAACAGCGCGGGCGTGCGGGTGGCCGCGGTGGCGGGTTTCCCGTCGGGCAAACACCTTCCCGAGGTGAAGGCTCGCGAAGCGGCGCTGGCCGTGGCTTCCGGCGCCGGCGAGATCGACATGGTCATCGACGTCGGCGCCGGCGGTTGCCGGTGACGTCGACGCCGTGCGGTCAGAGATCGCGGCGGTGCGCGCCGCAGTACCCGGCGCCGTGCTCAAGGTGATCGTCGAGTCGGCGGCGCTGTTGACGCTGGCCGACGAGCAACTGCTGGCCGACGTCTGCCGCGCCGCCGAAGACGCCGGCGCGGATTTCGTGAAGACCTCCACGGGTTTTCATCCCGCCGGCGGCGCGTCGGTGGCCGCCGTCGCGCTGATGGCCGACGCCGTCGGCGGACGGCTGGGGGTCAAAGCCAGCGGTGGCATCCGCACCGCCGCCGACGCCGCTGGCGATGCTCGACGCGGGCGCCACCCGGCTGGGGCTGTCGGGCACCCGCGCGGTGCTCGACGGTCTGGAGCCGGGCTAGGGCCGTCAGAGATTGGCGAAGCAGGGGTCCTGGCTCGCCGCCGGCCGGGATGGTGGCGTTGCTGGTCGAGAAGGTGCCCTCAACCCCGCTGCTGGTGACCTTCACGCTGTCGGCGTGGATGCCCAGCGGATAGTTCTGGGTCGCTTTCGACGTGAGGTCTGTCCAGGTCCTTCTGGACTGTAGTCCGTCGACATCTTGGAGCCCAGCGCAGTCAAGCTGACCACCTGCAGCGACAGCCCGTTGTTGACGATCTGCGGCTTGACGGTGGCGCTGTCGAACGTGCCCTTCAGCGAGACGGTGCCGTCACTGGGGTTGGTGGTGACGTCGCCGGTGACGAACTTGCCCAGCACCGGGATGGCGTCCTGGATCGACTGCTTGATGCCATCAGCCGACCAGGTGATGGTGCCGTTCAGCGACCCGATCGTGCCCTGAGAGTTGTTGGTGTTGTTCAGCTTGATGTCGCGGATGTCCAGGCTCACCTTCATGCCTTTGGCCGACCGCACCTGATTGCCCGCGGTCTGCACGGAGATGTCGGTGTAGTGGTTGGTGAGGTACTGCCACAGCACCGGCGGGGTCGCGGCGAAGGACACGCTGGCGCTGTCTTGCACCTCGCACTGCACCGCGCTTGGCCACCTTGCTGCTTGCGAGGTGGCGGGTGTACAGCTCGGCACCGATCGGTACCGCGAGGACCAGCAGCACCACGATCGCCAGGATCAACAGGATCGCCGTCCGGTTGGCGGAAAAGCCGCGCTTGCCGGTCGCTGGTGTATCCGGCAGCGGTGGCGGTGTCGGAAATCCGCGTGGTGGTGGTGTGTTCGTGCGGGGGCGGCGGACCGGGCTGATGCGGCTGCGGGTTAGGCGGCAGACCCGGTTGTTGCGGCGGCCGGTTCTGCGGGGGACCGGGATGGTTCGGCGGCGGTCCCGGGTGTTGCGGTGGGCGATTCGGCGGCCCGGGCTGCTGCGGCCGCGGGGCATCGCGGATGGCCGGCTCCGGCGGGCGGCCGGGCTGGCGGATGTGGCGAGTCGGTGATTCCGACGGCGGCGCAGGAGGCTGGCGGCGTGGCGGCGCACCCCGGTTGGGTGGCCCGGCCGGCCTGGTCGGACGAGCCCATTCCGACGGGTCGCCGCTCGATGTCCCTCGCGAGTTCGTCATCAGCGCGATTGTTCCGCATCGTCAGGGCGACGTCGAAGCCGCCTTATCGTGGCGCTAGATCTGTACCCGCGACGACCAGTCCTAAACATGGGCGAAGCAGGGGTCGGTCTGGGCGGCGGGGATCGAGGCGTCGCGCGTCGAAAAGTGCGCCACTACACCGTCATTGGTGACCTGCACACTGTCGGCGTGAATGCCCAGCGGATAGTCCTTGGTCAGCGACGAGGTGAAGGTGTCGAGCGCCGATTGCGCGGTCTCGTGCGGCAGCGTGGCGCCCATCGCGGTGACCTTGACGACCTGCAGCGACAGCCCGCTGCCGGCGACCTGCGGCTTGACGGTGACACTGCCCAGGCCCAGCGCGCCGTTGAGTTCGATGGTGCCGGCACTGGTGTTGGTGCTGACGCTGTTGACCAGGCCGCCGACGAACGGGACAGCGTCCTGCACGGTTTCCTTGATGCCGTCCGACGTCCAGGTGATGGTGGCGTCCAGCTCGCCGATGGTGCCCTTCGAGTCGCCGTTGCCGTGCAGGTCGACGTTGTTGATGTTGATGTCAGCCGTCATGCCCTTGGCGCTGCGGATCTGGTGTCCCGCCGTGTGGATGGAGATGTCGCGGTAGTGGCCGGTGATGTGTTGCAACAGGAACGGGCTTGGACCGAAGGAAACTTTGGCCTGGTCCTGCACCACGCATTCGGTGGCCGCGGCCACCACATTGTCGGCGCGGTTGCGGGCATACAGCTCGCCTCCGATCAGGCCGGCGACGCCTAACGCCGCCACGATGACCAGAACCAGGATGATCGACACTGGGTCGCCGAAGAAGCGGCGGCGTTTGGATTTCACGGCAGTTGGCGGGTCCTGCGACGGCGGCTGGCCGTACGGCGACGCAGCCGGGAATTCCAGGGTGGGCGGCGGAGTGGTCTGGTACGGCGACTGGGCCGGTGCTTGATGCGCGTGCTCGTATTGGGCGCCACCGTGACCGGAGGCCAGCTGGGTGGTTGGCGACTCGCCCTGCGGTACCGGCTGGGTAGGCGGACTCTGCTCGCCCGGACGAGCCCATATCGACGGGTCCTGTTGTGAGGGCCCCTGCGGATTCGTCACCTGGGCGATTCTGCCTTATCGCCATGAGCGAACGCTGAGTGGTTGCGCAGCACAGCGATAGTTTCGCGGGCCTGCGCCACCCGATCGAGGGCAAGATCGGCGACCAGCAACTGCGGGTCGGCTCCGGCCGACGCCACCACGTCGCCGAAGGGGGAAACCACCAGGCTGCCGCCCACCCCGGTCGGGCGCTGTAGAGGCCAGCGGCTCGCCGGGGTCGGCCTGGCCGGCCGCGACGATGTAGCTGGTGGAGTCCAGCGCCCGGGCCCGGGCCAGCAGCGTCCACTGCTCCAGCTTCCCGGGGCCGGAAGCCCACGATGCGCTGACGGCGATCAGCTGGGCGCCACGGCGCGCCAGCGTGGTGAAGAGCTCGGGGAAGCGGATGTCGTAGCAGGTGGTCAAGCCCACCCCGACGCCGTCGACGTCGATCACCACCGGCTCCCGGCCGGGTGCGACGGTGCGCGACTCGGTGAAGCCGAAGGCGTCGTAGAGATGAATCTTGTCGTAGTGGGTGTCGGGCTGGTTGGGGGTGCCCGTCCCCCTGGACCCACTGCCAACAGCGTGTTGTAGACCCGCCCGTCGTCGGCCGGGCTGAACATGCCGACGACGACGGTGATGTTCGCGTCGGCCGCGATCCGGCGTACACCTTCGGCCCAGGGGCCGTCGACCGGCTCGGCGATCGGTGCTAGCGGAACCCCGAATCGGCACATCGTCGCTTCCGGGAACACCACCAGCCGCGCGCCGGCGTCGGCGGCCCGCCCGGCGTAGTCCCGCACCAGCTGCAGGTTGTCGGCCGGGTCGGTGCCAGACAGGATCTGCGCCACCGCTATCCGCATGACCGCCAGCCTAGGGCGCGGCGGGTCGGCCCGGATGTGCCTAGGGCGTAGGCCGGTCGTCCGGCGTCACTCCAGCGTGACGTTCGGCGATGACTGCCACTCCAGCGTGTCCCCCGCAAGCGCGAGGTGCCCCCAGCTCGGCGGATCAGGCGCGTCGCCCGCATGCCAGAATTCATCGAGCCAGCGAAAGCGAGGAACCATGAGGTGGAGTTCACGCTCACGCGGACCACGACGGCGCCGATCGAGACGGTGTTCGACGCCCTGACCAACCACCGCGCGATCGCGGACTACGTGTGGGCCGTTCGTCGCAGCACGCTGGATCGGGAGGGGGTCCCCGCACCGAACGGCGTCGGCGCGGTCAGACGCATCGAGGCGGTCGGGCCCCCATTCGTCGAAGAGATCATCGACTATCAGCGACCCACCCGCTACGCGTACAAGTTGCTCTCCGGCGCGCCGACCCGGGATCACGTCGGCACGGTCGAGCTGCGCGAAGCAGGAACCGGAACCGCGGTCAGCTGGCACCTACGGTCGACACCCAAGATCCGCGGTCTTGATTGGCTGTTGTCGCCGGTGCTGAAGAGGGTCATCGGCGAACTGCTCAAGGGCGCCATCACCGCCGCCGAAGGCCGCGCCTGAGCGCGATCATGCTAGGCGGTTTCGCCGATCCACATGGTGGTGAAACGCTGCTCGGCGATCAGCAACTCGACGAGTTGGTTGCCGATGAAGTTCTCCAACTTGCCGCCGACCAGCGGGATGCGCACCTCGACGGTGGCCCGGAGCTTCAGCCGGGCGCCACCCGACTCCGCCACCGGCTCCAGCACCGCCGTGCCGGTCAAGCGACGCCGGCGCATCCAGGATCGAGCCGGTGACGGTCGCCGTCGCGGAGCCGTCGGTGACCGGCTCCCATCTCTCCTCGCGGCGGATCCGCAGGTCGCCGCGGTGGAATTGGGTGACCACGCCCGGGAGCCGATCGGTGCGCAGCACCTGGGTGGTGACCACGTCGATACTGCCGTCATCGCCGGATGGGCCACCGATTTGCATCGAATCCAGCGTGGTGTCGTCGGCGCCGGAATCGGCGAGCCGGGCCAGCCAGTACTGCTCCTCGCTGAAGGCCCGGAGAACCTCTTCGACGGTGACCCCGTAGTCGGTGGACATGTCGAACGAACGCGGCATAGCAGGTCAGGCTACCGTTCGAAAATGGCGCTGAGACGAGCCGGGTGAGGGTGATGTGGGAACGCTTTTCGCCGGTGCGCGCGTCGACGAGGGGGTGCCGCTCGGCGCCGCTGACCACATTGCGGGTCGGTCCGGTCGCGCGGCGGGTCATCACCTGCACCAGCACCGAGCAGGTGGTCACCACGCTGCGGCAGCTCGACGGCGAGGGTTGCCGGCCGCTGCTGGTGTTGGCCGGCGGCTCGAACGTGGTGATCGCCGAGACGCTGACCGATCTGACCGTGGTGCGGTTGGCCAGCGACAACATCAGCGTCGACGGCAACGTCGTGCGGGCCGAGGCCGGGGCGGTGTGGGACGACGTGGTCGTCGCGGCCATCGCCGCGGGCCTGGGCGGGCTGGAGTGCCTGTCGGGCATCCCCGGCTCGGCCGGCGCCACCCCGGTGCAGAACGTCGGCGCCTACGGAGTCGAGGTGGCCGACACCATCACCCGGGTCCGGCTGCTGGACCGGCGCAGCGGCGCGGTGCACTGGGCGCCGGCCAGACGAACTGGGTTTCGGATACCGCACCAGCGTGCTCAAACACTCCGATGCGGCCATCGTTTTGGAGGTGGAGTTCGCGCTGGACCCGTCGGGCCGCAGTGCGCCGCTGCGCTACGGCGAACTGGTTACCGCGCTGGACGCGACGGCGGGCGAGCGCGCGGATCCCGCGACCGTCCGCGATGCGGTGCTGGCATTGCGCGCCCGGAAGGGCATGGTGCTCGACCCGGCCGATCACGACACCTGGAGCGTGGGCTCGTTCTTCACCAACCCGGTTGTCGCGCCGGAGTTTTACCAAGAGCTGGCGAACAGCGTCGAGCGCGCGGTGCCGCACTATCCGGCCCCTGACGGCGTCAAACTGGCCGCTGGCTGGCTGGTCGAGCAAGCGGGTTTCGGCAAGGGTTATCCGGACGCCCTGACTGCGCGTTGCCGACTGTCCACCAAACATGCGCTTGCTTTGACGAATCGGGGCGGGGCCAGCGCCGACGACGTGATGTCGCTGGCGCGCACCGTGCGAGACGGCGTCCGTGATGTGTTTGGCGTCACACTGACACCCGAGCCGGTGCTGGTCGGCTGCGCGTTGTAGCGCGCGTGGGCAAGTCGGGTGGCTCGAGAGGGTCGTCGTCGCCGGTATCTTTTGAGTCGTGGATGCTGCGCGCGGCCTCTCGCCGGTCACTCGGCGCCGGGCTTTGACGACCCTCGCGGTCGGCATCTTCGCGCCGAACGTGCTGGCCGCCTGTGTCGGCGGGCCGAGTAAGCAAGCCGAGAAGGCCAAGCCGCCGGCGGAGGTCAGCGTGACCTTCCGGCCGGCCGACAAGGCCACCAAGGTGCTGCCGACCGCGCCGGTCAGTGCCGAGGTGCGCGACGGCTGGTTCCAGCACGTCGCGTTGACCAACTCCGCCGGCAAAGTGGTCGCAGGCTCACTCAACCGGGACCGCACGGTCTACACCATCACCGAGCCGCTCGGCTACGACGCGACCTACACCTGGAACGGATCGGCCGTCGGGCACGACGGCAAGGCTGTCCCGGTGAAGGGCAAGCTCACCACCGTCGCGCCCACCAAAGTGATCGACGGCGGGTTTCAGCTCGCCGACGGCCAGACCGTCGGTGTCGCGGCGCCGATCATCATCCAGTTCGACGCGCCGATCACCGACAAGGCCGCCGTCGAGCGGGCGCTGAAGGTCACCACCGAGCCGCCCGTCGAGGGCAGCTGGGCGTGGCTGCCCGACGAGGCCGCAGGGCGCCCGCGTGCACTGGCGCAGCCGCGAGTACTACCCGGCCGGCACCAAGGTCAACGTCGACGCCAAGCTGTACGGGCTGGCGTTCGGCGACGGCGCCTACGGCAAGCAGGACATGAGCCTGAGCTTCGACATCGGTCGCCGCCAGGTGGTCAAGGCCGAGGTCTCGTCGCACCGCATCCAGGTGGTCCGCGACGAGGGCGTCATCATGGACTTCCCCTGCAGCTACGGCGAAGCCGACAAGCCGCGCAACGTCACCCGCAACGGCATCCACGTCGTCAGCGAGAAATACTCCGACTTCTACATGTCCAATCCGGCCGCCGGCTACAACCACATCCACGAACGTTGGGCGGTGCGGATTTCCAACAACGGCGAGTTCATCCACGCCAACCCGGCCAGCGCCGGTGCGCAGGGCAACACCAACGTCACCAACGGCTGCATCAACCTGTCGACAGGCGATGCCGAGCAGTACTTCGGCAGCGCGATCTACGGCGACCCGGTCGAGGTCACCGGCAGCTCGATCGAGCTGTCCTACGCCGACGGCGACATCTGGGACTGGGCGGTCGACTGGGACACCTGGGTGGGCATGTCGGCGCTGCCGCCGCCCAACGGAGCCAAGCCGTCGCCCGTGTCGATACCCCGCAGCGCGCCCGGCCACTCCGCACGATGCGCCGACGTTGTCGGGCACCCCGACGACGTCTAGCCCTGGGCCCGGCGGTTAAACCGGCCTGCTGACGCCTGATCGCGCGGCCGGATGATGATCTGGTCGAGGTTGACGTGCGGTGGCCGCGACGCCACGAAGCCGATCACCTCGGCGACGTCGGCTGGCCGTCAACGGCGTGATCCCGGTGTAGACGGCGTCGGCACGCTGCTGGTCGCCGCCGAAACGCACCAGTGAGAACTCGGTTTCGACCGCACCGGGCGCAATCTCGGTGAGCCGCACCGGTTTTCCCAGCAGTTCACCGCGCAGCGTGCGGTGCAGCGCACCCTGCGCGTGTTTGGCCGCGGTGTAGCCGGACCCGCCGTCGTAGATCTCCATCGCCGCGATCGAGGTGACGGTGACGATCAGGCCGTCGCCGGAGTCGATCAGTTTCGGCAGCAGCGCACGGGTGACCCGCAGCGTGCCCAGCACGTTGGTCTCCCACATCCACCGCCAGTGCTCCAGGTCGGCGTCGGCCACCGGCTCCAGGCCCTTGGCCCCGCCGGCATTGTTGACCAGCACGTCGACCCGGTTCAGCCGAGCCGGCCAGCGCGTCCACCGCCGCACCATCAGTGACGTCGGCCACAATCGCGGTTCCGCCGATTTCGTCGGCCAGCGCGTTGATCCGCTCCGCGCGGCGTGCCACCGCCACCACGTGAAAGCCCTGCGCGGCAAGGGTTCTCGCGGTTGCCTCACCGATCCCGGCGCTGGCGCCGGTGACTACTGCGACCCGCTGCGTGCGGTCAGCGGCATTCATCTGAACAACTCTAGTAACCATGCTAAATTCCTCGTGTGTACTCCAGCGCCTTGTTCGGCTGCTGTCCGCGTGTTGTTCGCGGACTGCGCGTGTTGTTGTCGCGCAGCCAGCCGCGCCTGAGCGAATCGCCAAGCGCTCGCGACGGTGCGCGGCCAAGACCGCCATCGGAACTCGGACAAGGACACCCCACGTGCGCTCAACCACTTTCACCTCCCACTCTCATAGCCATCCGCGGCCGCGGCGACGATCGCCCGGGCGTCACCGCGTCGTCGCGCCCTCACTGCAGCTCTCCGACGCCGCCGCGTCATCGGTCTTTCGGGCGGTGCGGCTACGCGGCCCGATCGGCCGCGACGTCATCGCCCAGGTCACGTCGCTGTCGATTGCGACGGTAAACCGCCAGGTCACCGCCCTGCTGGAGGCCGGCATCCTGCGGGAACGCGCCGACCTGGCGGTCTCCGGCGCCATCGGGCGTCCCCGGGTGCCGGTCGAGGTCAACCACGAGCCGTTCCTGACGCTGGGCATCCACATCGGGGCGCGAACCACCAGCATCGTGGCCACCGACCTGTTCGGCCGCACCCTGGACGCCGTCGAGACCCCGACACCGCGCAGTGCCCAGGGGCCGGCGCTGGCCTCGTTGGCCGACGGCGCCCGCCGCTACCTGAGGCGGTGGCACCGGCGGCGGGCGCTGTGGGTCGGGGTGGCAATCGGCGGCATCGTCGACGCCGCCAGCGGGCACGTCGACCACGCCCGGCTGGGCTGGCGGGACGCACCGGTCGGGCCGGTGTTCGCCGAGGCGCTGGGTTTGCCGGTGTCGGTGGCCTCCCACGTCGACGCGATGGCCGCCGCCGAACTGCTGCTCGGCATGCGGCGGTTCGCGCCCAACTCGACGACCAGCCTGTACGTCTACGCCCGCGAGACCGTGGGCTACGCGCTGTCGATCGGCGGCCGGGTGCACAGCCCGGCCAGCGGACCGGGCACCATCGCCAACCTGCCCGCGCAATCCGAGTTGCTCGGCGGCTCCGGGCTGCTGGAGTCCACCGTCAGCGACGAGGCCGTGCTCGCCGCGGCGCGCCGGCTGCGCATCCTGCCGGCCCGCAACGGCGGCTCCGGCGCCACGGTGACCGAGCTGCTGCGCGCGGCGCGCGGCGGCAACCAGCAGGCCAACGACCTGCTCGCCGAGCGGGCCCGGGTGCTCGGTGAAGCGGTCGCGTTGCTGCGCGATCTGCTCAATCCCGACGACCTGGTGGTCGGCGGGCAGGCGTTCACCGAATATCCGGAGGGCATGGAGCACGTGGAGGCGGCGTTCGCCGCACGCTCGGTGCTGCCGCCGCGCGACATCCGGGTCACCGCCTTCGGCAACCGGGTGCAGGAGGCCGGTGCCGGCATCGTGTCGCTGGCCGGGCTGTACGCCGATCCGCTCGGCGCCATGCGCCGCGCCCAACCGCCGGTGGTCGCGCTGCCAGTTGCCACCGAGACACCCGCCTGACCTGCGTCTTCGGGCACGTGGAGCGGTCCTGCAAAGATGACGTGTGGGCCACACTGATCTGTCCCGGCTGGACGCCTCCGAGCTGACCGATCCGCGCCGCGTCGCGGTGCTGGCGGTGCACACGTCGCCGCTGGCCCAGCCGGGCATCGGGGATGCCGGCGGGATGAACGTTTACGTGCTGCAGAGCGCGCTTCATCTGGCCCGCCGGGGCGTGGAGGTGGAGATCTTCACCCGGGCCACCGCGTCCACCGATCCGCCTGTCGTGCGGGTGGCGCCCGGCGTGCTGGTGCGCAACGTGGTGGCCGGGCCGTTCGAAGGCCTGGACAAATACGATCTGCCGACGCAGCTGTGTGCGTTTGCCGCCGGGGTGCTGCGCGCCGAAGCCGCGCACGAACCCGGCTACTACGACATCGTGCACTCGCATTACTGGCTGTCCGGTCAGGTCGGCTGGCTGGCCCGCGACCGCTGGTCGGTGCCGTTGGTGCATACCGCGCACACGCTTGCCGCGGTGAAGAATGCCGCGTTGGCCGAAGGTGACACACCCGAGCCGCCGCTGCGCACCGTCGGCGAGCAGCAGGTCGTCGACGAAGCCGACCGGTTGATCGTCAACACCGAAGACGAAGCCAGCCAACTGGTTTCGCTGCACCGCGCCGACACCGCCCGGATCGACGTCGCCCACCCTGGCGTCGACCTGCAGGTGTTCCGGCCCGGTGACCGCGGCGCGGCCCGGGCCGAGCTGGGGCTGCCGCCGGACGCGGACGTGGTGGCGTTCGTCGGGCGGATTCAACCGCTGAAGGGGCCTGACGTGCTGCTGCGCGCCGCGGCCAAGCTGCCGCGAGTGCACGTCGTGGTCGCCGGCGGACCGTCGGGCAGCGGGCGGGCCGCCCCGGACAGCCTGGTTCGGCTCGCCGACGAATTGGGTATCTCTGCCCGGGTGACATTCCTGCCGCCGCAGTCGCGCGAAGACCTGGCCCGATTGTTCCGGGCCGTCGACCTGGTTGCGGTCCCGAGCTATTCGGAGTCGTTCGGTCTGGTCGCACTGGAGGCGCAGGCGTGCGGGACGCCGGTGGTGGCGGCCGACGTCGGCGGGCTGCCGGTGGCGGTCCGCGACGGGGTCAGCGGGACGCTGGTATCCGGTCACGATGTCGAGCGGTGGGCGCAGGCCATCGATGAGACGTTGCGGCACGGCAGCGCGCCGCGGGCCTGGGCGATGCGCCGCGCCGCGGTCGAGCACGCGGCGACGTTTTCCTGGGACAGCACCGTCGATGCGCTGCTGGCCAGTTACCGGCGTGCGATCAGCGAGTTCACCGCCGCCCGCCGCTCGGTGCGTGATCTCGCCTCGGCGCGCCAGGGCAGTAAGAGCGGTCGTTGGGCTTCACGAAGGAAGGCGTGGGCATGACCCGCACTGATGAAGACCGTGGAGCCGTGCCGGTGCCGCACGTCCAGCAGGTGATCGAGGACACGCTGGACGCCAACAATCTGACGTATTCCCGGCATCCGGGTGCGCACGGCGGCTTGCCGGGGCTGATCGTGGAGCTACCCGGCGAACGCAAGCTCAAGACCAACACCATCCTGAGCATCGGCGAGCACTCGGTGCGCGTCGAAGCGTTTGTCTGCCGCAAGCCCGACGAGAACCACGAGGGCGTGTACCGGTTTCTGCTCAAACGCAACCGTCGGCTGTACGGGGTGGCCTACACCTTGGACAACGTGGGCGACATCTATCTGGTGGGCCGGATGTCGTTGCCGTCGGTGGACGCCGCCGAGATCGATCGCATCCTCGGGCAGGTGCTCGAAGCGGTGGATACCGACTTCAACACGTTGCTGGAGCTAGGTTTTCGGTCGTCGATTCAAAAAGAATGGGAGTGGCGGGTATCCCGCGGTGAATCGCTGAAGAACCTGCAGGCGTTCGCCCACCTGATCGACGACGACGATTAGCCGCGTATTACGTTGCGGCGGCACGCAGGAATGCATCGGCGAACACCGAGAAGGCCTCATCTAACTCAGGCAGCTCGACTTCGGGGATGTTGTCGGCAGCCGGCCGAAGCATGGTGTGAACGGCAATCGGCGCAAGCATCTGCTGAATGAGCAACGGCAGCGGCAGATCTCGGATACGCCCAGCGGTAATTTCGCCCGCCAGCCACTGGCCCACGCCGGCGAGCATGCGTGGCACGTGGTATCGCATGAGCGCCTGCACCGCGGGTGAGGTCGGACGGGCCAGCCCTTCGGCGAGCATCGCCGGCGCCACCCGCGGTTCGCAGCTGAACGCCTCGGCCAGTACCCGGTACACCCGATGCACCGTCTCGGCGAGGTCGGCGTCCGGGTCGGAGATCGCTTCATCGAGGTCCAGGATCGGGCCGTAACGATCGAAGACCGCGCGCAGCAATTCATCGCGACCGCCGAACACCGCGTAGAGGCTGTGCACCGAGCAATCTGCTTGGGCGGCAACCGCTTCCAACGTCACCGCCGCGAGGCCGCGGTCGCTAATCAGCGTCGCCGCCGCTTGGACCGCGCGTTCGCGCACCGGTGGCCGTCCACCGGGCTCGACTCCGGCGGCGCGCACGGCGTCGTCCAACGGCTTTCGGGAGCCGTTCAACCGCCGGATCAGCGTGCTACGCGAAATGCCGGCCTCGCGGGCGATCGCGATCAGCGGTACATCAGCGACGTCCCGGCCGAGACTATCCGCGGCGCGCAGCGCGGCCTCGACTAGCTCGCCTATGTCGGTGGGGAGTTCGTTGACCGTCGACACCGGCATGGTCGCTAATTTCCATCCGCTAGCGGGGTGGCGTCGAACTGTAGGAATTCGTCGATGCCCATGAGCATCAATCCTTTTCGTCGCGGATTGTTGAGACGGGTTGCGCTGCCCGGCGGGCGAACTCCGGAGCATGTTCAGGCCTGACGCCGACCCCCATCAGGTAGGCGGGGACCGCGGACAGCTGCGGAAAGCGGGCGAGCAACGGCAGCAGCTTGGTGGGCGCCGGCAAACCGCCGCCCATCGCACGCTCCATCACCGCGTGCAGGAAGCGTTGCCCCGTCTGGATGACCACCGTGGGGAACGCTCGGCGACGCTGCACGGCGGCCAGATCCTTGTCGGTGACCCGATGCTCGCGAAGCGGTTTGGCGAGCAGCGTCGCCGCGGCGACGGCGTCCTGGACAGCTAGGTTGATGCCGACGCCACCGGCCGGGGACATCGCGTGGGCCGCGTCGCCGATGCACAGCAGCCCGTCGGTGTACCAGCGGCGCAGCCGGTTGATTCGGATGTCTAACAGCTTGACGTCGTCCATCGACTCGAGACCCTCGACGGCGCCGGACAATTCGGGAATGGCACTGACGATGTCGTGGCGCAGCGCTTCGAGTCCGCGTGCCCGCAACTGGGCGTCGGCGCCCTTGCGGATGAAGTAACCGGTCTGCAGATACCCCTGGCGCGGGATGACGCCGATGAACTGACCGTTCTTGAACCGCGGCAACAACGTCTCACCGATACCGTCGGCCTTCGGAAGCCGGAACCACCAGATGTCGGCGTTGACCGGGTACTCGCGCGGGACGAGGCCGGCCTCGCGGCGGCACAGCGACCAGCGCCCGTCGCAGGCGATCGTCAGGTCGGCGCGCAGTTCTCCGGGTCCGTCTGGGCTGTCATACCGGACACCGACCACACGACCCGACTCGTAGAGCAGCCCGGTGACGTCGTGGCTCATGCGCAGGGTGTACGTCGGCTCCTTTCGACCGGCCTCGGCCAGCAGATCGAGCAGGTCCCATTGCGGCACCATGGCGATGTAGCGGTGCGGTAGGCGGAGCCGGGTGAAGTCGATGACGGGTGCCTTACGACCATCGGGCAGGTCTAGCCCCCAGCCCTCGAGCCGGGTGTGCGGCAGCGCGTTGAACTGTTCGTACAGGCCGAGCTCATCGAGCAGCTGCAGCGTCGAGGGATGCACGGTGTCGCCGCGGAAGTCTCGAAGGAAGTCCGCGTGCTTCTCCAGGACAGTGACCTCCACGCCGCCACGCGCCAGCAGTAAAGCGGCCACCATCCCGGCGGGACCGCCGCCGACGACCAGGCACGTCGTCTTCTCGCTCATCCCGTTCACCATGCTGCGGGTGGCTACCGCGGTGATGGCAAGACCGACGCCAAAGACGCTGCGGTGATTGCCGATCAGGCCCGGATGCGCCGCGATCTGCAACCACTGCGTCCTGGCGACGATATCGCCGTCGAACTGCGCATCCTGACTAGTCGGCGCTCCGATCTGGTGGCTGATCGCACCCGGGCGATCAACCGGCTGCGTGCCCAGCTGCTGGAGTACTTCCCGGCGTTGGAACGTGGATTTGACTACAGCAAAAGCAAGGCCGCACTGATCCTGCTCAGCGGGTATCAAACCCCTGATGGGCTGCGCCGGGCCGGTGCAGCACGAGTGGCAGCCTTTTTGCGTAAACGCAAGGCCCGCAACGCTAGATGCGGTCGCGACCGCAGCCATCGAGGCGGCCAACGCTCAATACACCATCGTGCCCGGACAACAGCTTGCTGCGGGCGTGGTCGCCCGTTTGGCCGAGGAGGTGATGGCCCTCGACACCGAAATTGGCGACACCGACGATTTCTCCTCATCCGGCGCTTTGATACTCGATTACCGGATAACTTTATACCTGTATCAATACCGTGGGGAATGGTGTGACGCACCTCACCGCGTACCCATCCTGTGAAGGGCCGCCGGCGAGGGTGAGAGACTGGCCACCATGGGGAATGCGGTCGCCACGCTGGTGCTGCTCCGCCACGGCGAGAGCGAATGGAACGCGAGCAATCAGTTCACCGGCTGGGTGGACGTCGACCTGACCGACAAGGGCCGCGCCGAGGCGGTGCGCGGCGGCGAACTGATCGCCGAGCACAACCTGCTGCCGGACGTGCTGTACACCTCGCTGCTGCGACGCGCGATCACCACCGCGCATTTGGCGCTGGATACCGCTGACCGGCTGTGGATTCCGGTACGGCGCAGCTGGCGGCTGAACGAACGCCACTACGGCGCGCTGCAGGGGCTGAACAAGGCCGAGATCAGAGAACGCTACGGCGACGAGCAGTTCATGATCTGGCGTCGCAGCTACGACACCCCGCCGCCGCCGATCGAGAAGGGCAGCCAGTTCAGTCAGGACGCCGACCCCCGCTACGCCGACATCGGCGGCGGGCCGCTGACCGAGTGCCTGGCCGACGTGGTGGCCCGGTTCTTGCCGTACTTCACCGACGTCATCGTGCCGGATCTGCGGGTCGGCAAGACGGTCCTGGTCGCCGCGCACGGCAACTCGCTGCGCGCCCTGGTGAAGTATCTGGACGGCATGTCCGACGAGGATGTCGCGGAGCTGAACATCCCCACCGGCATTCCGCTGCGCTACGACTTAGACGCCGACATGCGTCCTATGCTCGCCGGCGGCAGCTATCTCGATCCGGAAGCCGCTGCCGCAGGCGCGGCCGCAGTGGCCAGCCAAGGCGCCCGGTAACCTGTTTATCCTGGCAAAAGGGCAAACGTGACGTGAACAGCCGTAGAACACCTGTCTTGTCGCGTGTGACATGTCCGATTTTGGCCTTGCGCTGCTGGGTTGGCGTTCACCGGATTTGTAGGATTTTTATGTGACCGTGTTCTCGGCCCTGTCACTGGCCGGGGTTTTGTTCCTCGGGGCATTGGCCGTCGGCGTCGCCGTGGGCGCGCGGCTGGCGCCGCGGTCCCTGGAGCGACGCCAGCGGGTGGCCGTCGAAGCGGCCGGCATCACCGTCGCACAAATGTTGGAGCGCATCGTTGCGCTGATGCCGCTGGGCGCCGCCGTCGTGGACCGTCACCGCGACGTCGTCTATCACAACGGCCGGGCCAAAGAGCTCGGCCTGGTGCGCGAGCGCCAGCTTGACGACGAGGCCTGGAAGGCGGCGCGCAAGACCCTGGGCGACGGCGCCGACGTCGAGTTCGATCTGCTGCCCGGCAAGCGGCTGGTCCCGGGACGGTCGGGCCTGTCGGTGCACGGACAGGCCCGACTGCTCAGCGAGGAGGATCGCCGCTTCGCCGTGGTCTTCGTCTACGACCACTCCGAATACGCGCGGATGGAGGCCACCAGGCGCGACTTCGTGGCCAACGTCAGCCACGAGCTCAAGACGCCGGTCGGCGCGATGGCCGTGCTCGCCGAGGCGCTGCTGGCCTCCGCGGACGACCCCGAGACGGTGCGGCGGTTCGGCGAGAAGGTGCTCGTCGAGGCCAACCGGCTGGGCGACATGGTCAGCGAGCTGATCGAGCTGTCCCGGCTGCAGGGTGCCGAGCGGTTGCCGGACATGGGCGCCGTCGACGTGGATTCCGTTGTCTCCGAGGCGATTTCACGCCACAAAGTGCCTGCCGACAACGCCGATATCACGGTTCGCACCGACGATGCCGAGCGGCCTGCGGATGCTGGGCGAACAGGCGCTGCTGGTCACCGCGCTGGCCAACCTGGTGTCCAACGCGATCGCCTACTCGCCGCGCGGTTCGCTGGTGTCGATCAGCCGGCGCCGCCGCGGCGACAACATCGAGATCGCTGTCACCGACCGGGGTATCGGGATCGCACCGCAAAGACCAGGAGCGGGTCTTCGAGCGGTTCTTCCGCGCCGACAAGGCGCGTTCGCGGGCCACCGGCGGCACCGGGCTCGGCCTGGCCATCGTCAAGCACGTCGCGGCCAACCACAACGGCAGCGATCGGGTTGTGGAGCCAGCTGGGCACGGGGTCGACGTTCACCCTGTCCATCCCGGCCTACGAGGTCGAGTGCGAGCAGACCGACCGATCGACCGAGCGCGAAATCCGCCCCAGATGCCCCAACGAGAGCCCCAACGAGAGGAAGAACTGACGCCGATGACCGAGTGTCCTGATCGTGGAGGACGAAGAATCGCTGGCTGATCCGCTGGCGTTTCTGCTCCGCAAGGAGGGCTTCGAGGCCACCGTGGTGACCGACGGCCCGTCGGCGCTGGCCGAGTTCGACCGGGCCGGCGCCGACATCGTGCTGCTCGACCTGATGCTGCCGGGGATGTCCGGCACCGATGTGTGCAAGCAACTGCGGTCGCGGTCCAGCGTGCCGGTGATCATGGTGACCGCGCGTGACAGCGAGATCGACAAGGTCGTCGGCCTGGAACTGGGCGCCGACGACTATGTCACCAAGCCGTATTCGGCGCGTGAGCTGATCGCCCGGATCCGGGCGGTGCTGCGCCGCGGCGGCGACGACGACTCCGAGATCGCCGACGGCGTGTTGGAATCCGGTCCGGTGCGAATGGACGTCGAGCGCCACGTCGTCATCGGTCAACGGTGAGCCGATCACGTTGCCGCTCAAGGAATTCGACCTGCTTGGAGTACCTGATGCGCAACAGCGGCCGGGTGCTGACCCGTGGCCAGCTGATCGACCGGGTGTGGGGGGCTGACTACGTCGGCGACACCAAGACGCTCGACGTGCACGTCAAGCGGCTGCGGTCCAAGATCGAGGCCGACCCGGCCAACCCGATCCATCTGGTGACGGTGCGCGGCCTGGGTTACAAGCTGGAGAG
>CAWKME010000067.1:0-14476 GCA_963850645.1 uncultured Actinomycetota bacterium
GGCCGAATCAGTGCGGCGCTACCGATGGCCTAGCTTCCACACGATCTGAAACAGGGCCCGCAACATCTGTCGTCGAGATCTCGGTTTGCCTGAAGGCCGGCCGGAGCAGGAGGCAGCCACCCTGGTGCCCGCCTCGCCAGGCTCGAGCCGGAGTCTGAGCTCGACTTGTATGGCAATCGGTGCGAGCAGAACCGAACACGACACCGTCGAGGCGCCTGACCGCGCTGAACACCGGCGCCGACGCAGCTACGCTGATGGCTAGGACTAAGAAGATCAGGGCTGCACGTGGACGGCTCGCGGCTGAGCCGCCTCAACATCTATCTACACATTCGAGATTCAATCATCGGGCCCGATCGTCTCCTGATTACCACCGGCGAGCCGGAGAAGGCGCGCGGAGCGATTGGAGATCGCGCTCGCCATTCGCAGAGACAGGAATGCGCTTCCACGACGCCGAGCTGATGCGCGTGCGCGCCCACACGCTTGCGGAGCGCAGGAACGTCGCAACGCCTTGACCGCCGCGCTGAGTTCGCACGGCATCAGGGTGCGACCCTGTTCGAACTGCGCTGCCTGCTCGATTTTTCGACCTGCTCGGTGACGGGATCGGTCCAAGCCGCCGATGCTGTCCGCCGCTTCCCCGGTGACGCTCGTTGGCCGGAATTCGCACGGCCGCAAGAGATCCTCTCCTGACCTGCCGTCACGAACAGGTCAGAGGCAAGCCTTGTCCAGCTTGTCGGGGGGATTCAATATTCCTTCGAGCGCCCGGATGTTGCCGGCGCGTTTCGCAGCCTGCGCCCTCTGCACCACGTCCCCGGCCGGCTGGGATTGTCCGACCGGCGCAGGTCCTGCGTCTGGAGCTATTTGACATGCGCTGAAATGGCGCGGCTGACGGATATTCTTATCAGATCCTCGGCAGGAGGAGCAGTTGAGCTCTGGCGCGAGCGGTGGATCGATGGATCGATTGCTGGAGCATGCGGTGCGGGCCGTCGACGAAGGCGACCGGCGACCGCGGCCACGTGGCCGGGCAGGTTTTGCGGTCGACCGCGGCGACCCAGAAGCCGAGGACCTGCTGAACCCGCCGGCTCGCTGCGGTGAGATCCGCCGGCTGACCATCATGTTCGCCGATCTCGTCGGCTCGACGGCGCTGTCTACCCGTTTAGAACCGGAGACGTATCACACCTTGGTGGGCCGCTACCGGGATGAGGTACGCCGGGTTGTCGATCGATATGAGGGCCATATCAGCTCGATCAAGGGCGACGGATTGTTAGCCGTATTCGGGCACCCCAAGGCGCATGAGAACGACGTGCGACGTGCCGTCGCAGCGGGGCTGGATATCACCCGCGCCGTAGCGCAGCTCAGCGAGCAGGCCGAACGCAAGTTCGGCGTGGCCATCAACGTGCGGGTCGGCATTCACCGCGGCCTGGTCTATCTCGACACCGACCAAGACGACGTCTACGGCTTCGCCGCCAACCTGGCCGCCCGTCTTTCTGGTTTGGCTGAGCCGGGCACGGTGGCGGTGTCAGATGCGGTCGCACCCCTGGTGCGTGACTCGTTCGAACTCAGCACACGTCCGCCGGTCCCGGTGAAGGGCGTCGAGGGCTTGATCAGCCATCACCAGGTGCTCGGCGAGCGGCCGACGGTGCCGCCGCTGCGGCCGCCACCCCTGATCGGGCGTGACCGTGAGCGCGGCTGGCTGCAACAGAGCTGGCAGCAAGCGCGCGACGGTGTGTTGACCACCCCGGGCGTGGTATTCCGCGGTGAGCCCGGAATCGGTAAGACCCGGCTCGCTACTGAGGCGGCCAAACTGGTCGAGGACTCAGGCGGGACCGTGGTCGAGCTCAGGGGCTCGCCGCTGCATACCGACACCGGCCTGCATCCGGTGCGCAGGCTCTTGGAGCGCCGATGCGGCATCACCCGCCTCACCGACGGCGCCGAGAGGTTGCGGTTGCTGGAAGCTGAACTATGCGCGCGTGCCCTGGACCCGGCGACGACGATGTCGCTACTGGCGCCCGTACTTGGTGTGGGGCCCGAGTACGGCTACCACCCGGCCGCCGTCGAAGGCCGCACCCTGTACGAGTTGATCGGCGCAACGGTACACCACTACGTGTTGGCGTGCCTGGACAACCAGCCGGGCCTTGTCATCGCCGCAGACGTGCACTGGTTCGACCCGTCGACCATGGAACTGCTCAATTCGATACTCACTGCCGCGGACGGGCGACTGATGGTGGTGGCAACCGGGCGCGAGGATGGTTGGCTGCGAACCGATTGGTCGGTAACGCTTTTCGAGCTTACGCCGTTGACCGACGAGCAGTCCGACGCACTGATCGAAGCATTGGACCCGACTGTGACCGACGAGCAGCGGGTCGCGGTGCGCAGCCGGTGTGATGGGGTGCCCTTCTACATCGAGCATGTCGTGGCCGGGTTGGACGCAGCCGGGCATGAGCGACAGGTGCCGGAGGCGCTGTACGAGCCGCTGTTCGCCCGACTGCACACCCGCACCGACGTTGTGCCGGTAGTGGAGGCGGCCGCAGTCATCGGGCGTGGCGGTGACCTCGCCTTGCTTCACTCCGTGGTCGGGCGCGACGGCGCGGACGTCGACGACATCGTCACCGAACTCGTGCGGGCCCGGGTGCTCGAACGAAGCGGAACCGACGGCTGGCGATTTCGTCACGAGCTGCTCTGGGAGGTGGCGGCCGAGCTGGCCCCGCCATCCCTACGCCGTGACCTGCATGCGCGCGCTGCCCGCGCGCTGGTTGACGCGGCGACCGCTGTCGAGCCGGACTGGCGTGTGGTCGCAGGCCACTTCGAGCAGGCACAGCAATACGACCAAGCCGTCGAGGCCTACCAGCAGGCCTCCGTAAACGCCCGGCGGCGCGGCGCAATACACGAAGCGCTGGCTTGCCTCACGAACGCACTCAATCAGCTAACCCGCTGCGCCGCGGGATCCGCGCGGGACCGCAGGGAAATCGCCATCCGGCTGGAGCGCGGTTTCTTGGCGGGCACCACGCAAGGCAGCCAAAGCGGTGAGGGACCCGCCGACTTCCAACGGTGCCTGGCATTGGCGAGCACCGGCAACTACCAAGACGAGTTGTTCAGCACGCTCACCGCGCTGATCAGCTACTTCCTGCCGCGGGCCGAACTGCGCCGGGCCCATGAACTGCTCGACTCGCTGTCCGCCCGGATAACCAAAGATCGTCCCTGGAGTTATCCGGCCATAGCGTCATCGTTGGGTTCCGTCACCTGGCTGGAAGGCGACTTCACCGCCGCCCGCGGACATCTGCTGCGAGCGCTGGCCGATCGTTCCGCCGCCGACCCGCGGGTGCTGGAAACCGCCTGGTGGGTGGCCGTCGACCCGATTTCGTCGGCACACATCTTCCTGGCACTCACGTATATGGTCTGCGGGGACCTCGACCGCGCCAACGCCGAGTTTGCCGACTCATTCCGGCGCTGCGACGACTTGGGGTTTCCACAGAATGCCCACAACAGGGCACATACGTACTTCATGGAAATCTGGGTCCGGCTGGAGAGCGGCCAAATCTCGGAGGCCGCCACCCTGGCCGCCGAGCTTCGCAGGCAAAGCGAGCAGTCGGGGCTCGACTTGTGGCGATTGGTCGGTGCCACCGAACACGCCACCGCCAAAGGGCTGGCCGCGCTGGGCGCTGGTGCCGACGCTGCCACGCTGACTGCCCGGGCCGAGAAGGTAGCGCGACTCGTGGACGGGTCGCGCCTCCTACACCTCAACAGTTATCTGACGTTTCACGACGCGATCGTCGGCCGCCTCCTGATTGCCGCGGGCCAGCCGGAGAGGGCGCGCGAACGATTGGAGTGGGCGCTGCGGCACGCGGAAGAGACGGGAATGCACTTCCACGACGCCGAGCTGATGCGCTTGCTCGCTCACACGTTCACCGACCCGCAGGAACGTCGCAACGCCCTGGCCACGGCGCTCGAGTTCGCGCGGCACCAAGGCGCAACCCTGTTCGAACTGCGCTGCCTGCTGGATTCTTTCGACCTGCTCGGTGACGGTGATCGCTCCGAGCTGGCCGACGCTGTCCGCCGCTTTCAAGGCGACGGTCGTTGGCCGGAATTCGCACGGGCGCAAAGGATTCTCTCGTGACCCGCCGTCGCGAACAGGTCAGAGGTAAGCCTTGTTCAGCTTCTCCGGGGTATTCGTTATCCCTTCGAGCGCCCGGATGTTGCCAGCAACGTCGCGGCTCTCACGCTTGGCGATAAGGCGAACAAGGACAGGTAACGCCGTCAACCGCCTGGGCGGTTGCAGGTACCAGGCACCCAGCGCTGCCGTCCAGGCAGCCTGATTCACTCGGCTCTGACTCGCATTGTCCGGGCGCAGAGCCATGTTGATGGCGAATAACCATGCCGATCTGCGTAATTTCGTCAGCATCCGCTTGAGGACGCCGACTTCATCCGGTATCAGCCGGCGGGTCCAGCGGAGTTCTGGGGAAAGCTGCTCGACGACGTCGAGAATGCCGGGGATCTGGGAGCAGAGCAGGGCGTTGACACGGTTGAAATCGTCGGCCAGTGTGTCGAGCGAATTACCAGCAATCGCCAACGTGGCTAGGCCTAGATCGAACGTGATGTGTGCATTCAGTCCGGCCATCATGTGCTGCAACATGATCGCCTTATGGTTTCGGTCGCCGACGAACGAGACCTCCCAGGGAAGTGTCAGACCCTGGTACTCATCCGGGTAGAAGTACGCATTCAACGAATTGAAGTAGCGTTGGGAAAAGACGACGCCGAGCTGATCTATACGGTCCCCGTCGTCGAACACACCCTCTCTGATGGCGTCCTGAATGGCCAGGGTGATCCGCTTGTATAGGGCAGCGAAATAGCCGATGTGGCTTTCTGCTTTGATGGCCCAGTCGACGACCTGATCTATACCGCGCACAGCATCGTCGAGGGTTCTGGGCTCTGCGAGGCGTGCCATTTGCAGCGGCGGGTGAGAAGGCACAGCAGCAGACATCTCAGGAGACCCTCCGTTCCGATCGATCCGTGCGCAGTCCAACCTTGGCTCGGATGGGGGCGGCGGCAATCATCGTCAATGGGGTAATGGTAGGAAAATCGCCGCTCAGTGAATCGATTTTGGCCCGCCGAACAATCGTCGCCAGGGCGAGGGTCGCCTCGAGCATCGCGAAATGATCGCCGATGCATGCTCGCGGGCCGCCACCGAACGGTAGGTATTGCCAGCGGTCACGGCCCTTGGAGCGCTCGGAGCTGAACCGGTCGGGGTCGAAGCGCAGCGGATCTTCCCACAAGGCAGGGTCGCGATGCAGGGCGTAGATCGCGACCACGGCGAAGGTGCCTGCGGGCAGGCGGTAGCCGTCGACCTCGATGTCGGCCATCACCATCCGCCCCACTGCCGGCGCCGGCGGGCACAGACGCAGCGCCTCGTGCAGGACCTGCACGGTGTAACGCAGCCGCGGCACGTCCTCGAGGGTGAGCCGGCGATCACCGAGCGCGCCGGCTTCGGCGGCTACCCGCTGCTGCAGGTCGGGCCGGTGACCCAATGCCCACAGCGCATAGGTCAGCGTGGTGGAGGTGGTGTCATGGCCGGCGAGCAGAAACAACACCAACTCGTCGCAGATCGCGCGATCAGACAGCGGGTGGCCGGTCTGCGGGTCGGTGGTCTGCATCAGGGTACGCACCAGCGGCGCATCACGTGTCGGGTCAGCTCGGCACGCGCGCAGGATCTCGGCCGCCAACGCGTGCAGAGCGGCGCTGGCCGCGCGGGCCCTCCGCTGCCCACGCGTGGGCCACCAGCGTGGCGGGTTGACCGGGCGCAATGCCCGGTCGGCCGCCCACTTGCCGCCGGTACGAAGCGCGGCTCCCACCACCTGCGTTTGGTCGCCCAGATCGATTCCGAGTATCGAATGGCCTAGTGCCCGCAACGTCAGTGCACGGCATTCGGCGTCCAGGTCGACCGCCGCCCCGAGGGCCCAGCGGTCGGCAAGCTGTTCGGCGACCTCAGCCATGTGCCCGGCGAACCGGGGAACGTGGTGTTTGGTGAAGATCGGCTGCAGCGCGCGGCGGCGCGGCAGCCACTCGTGATGCGGCACCACCAGCAGGTTGTCGCCCACGAGCCGACGGATCTCTAATGAGACAGGCGCCGCCGCGCGCTCGGCGAATGCGTCCGTGCGCGCCAAAACGTCGTGGGCACCCTGCGGGGAGGAGACAAACACTAGCGGCGGAATCATCCACCGCGGCCCCAGCACATTTCGGGTCACCGATCCGCCCGACTCCCGCATCAGCTCCAGGCCGGTATCGAATCGTCTGGTCGCCGTCAGCCGCCGCCAGTACGGCATGGGGTTCTTTGGCACCAGCGGCACTGCGTCGACGTCTGGGCGTGTGATCGTGGCCGTCATGTCCGCCAGCGTGGGCCGACTGAGGTGGCGCGGTCACGCGTAGCCGACTACTGCATCCTGTCCGCGACGGTACTTAAGCGACATGCCAAGCGTTCGAGAGCCTCACGCCAGAAGGTCCCAGTTGCGGGCGAGGTGATCGGGCATGTCGAAGGGCGCCCGCTCGCCACCCCGCTCCAACTTGAACCCTGCGTCCAACAGGTCACGCCCGAATGGAGCGGCCAATCGCGACATCAGCTGGTAGCGCGGCAGGTCGCGCTCGATCTGGCCCAAGACGTGCACAAAGAACCAGTTGGCGATGCGCGCGAGCGGCCCGGGGTGGTCGGCAAGATCCGACTTCGGAACGCGCAACAGGTCGGCGGTCTCGTCGCCGATCAGGTGGCGAATCAACGGCGGGATCGTGTCGTCGAACCGGCGCACGGGTGTAAGCTCGTCCATCAGATCCATCAGCGCACGGGTAAGTTCCTGCCCTTCAGGCGACGCCTTGAACTGCCTGCGCCGGATGGCGTCGACCAGCGCGGTGGCATCGGCGACGTCGCGCACGAGCAGCTCCTCACGCACACCGAGCAGGTGCCCGATGACGTTCCATAGATGGATGTAAGCGTCGACGTCCTGGGCAGGCAGGCGCACGCCGAGGCGACGCATTGGATCCGAAAAGACATACGAGAAAGCCATGAGTGTCCCGGCCAGGTCCTCCTGGTTGATCGGTGTTCCCCAGTCCGGGTGCCACATGCCGGGCGTCTGCTCGTTGCGGGCCTTGATTAAGTGCCGAACAGCGGCGTGCATCAATCGGACGTGCTGGATGGCGCGCCGGCCCTTGCCGTGTTCGTCGAGCCCGCCGACGGTCGCCACGTCGATCAGGAACCGGCCGGTCTCCATCACCCGCCGGCGCGCGTCGGTATCGAGCCGGGCGGTCAGGTACAGCACCTTCACGCCCTTGGCTGCCGCGTACGACGACGGGAGCGATGCGCAGAACAGGCAGCATGCGATCTGGAGGCCATATGTCTCGAATAGCTGCTGCCCGCGCTTGATCTTGCGCATGTCAGCCCACTCGGGCAGGGGCAGGGTCTCGACTAGGTAGTCCCGGATCTCGTCGGGCAACTCCTCCGGCACCGGCTGGTCGACGCGGACCAGCGTCCGCATGATCGCACTGACCGCATCGACGCCGCCACGCTCGAACACGGCCGCGACCGGCCTGTCAGCCACCGGATCGCCCAGCTCTCGCATGCGATCGAGCAGCGCGTCGGTCCATCTGGAGCTTCTGTTTGCGCCCGCCATGTTCGCAGCTTGTCAGAGTTTGCGCTCTTCGCTAGGGCTTACGTGTCGATTAAGTAGATATCGGCCGTAACACGGGTAGTCGGCTACGCGCGCTTCCTTATCGTCGCCAGCCGTACTTTCCATGCATCATCACAACCCACACAGTGTGGAGGCGGTCAGAAATGTCGGATTTAAGACTGCCCATCGAGGCAACGCAGCCGTCGACGCTGGTCACCGAGCCACAGCCGCCGGTTCTAGTCACCGAACAAGAGGTGATGTTCGGCACCGCAGCAGCCGTGCGGCCGCGGTCCACCCCGATGACCCGCCGAATGATCGACGCGCTTCGTGCCGTCGCAGCCGGCTGGCGCTCGTCTCCCGCTCGGCCCCGCTACTCTCGTTCCGCCTGGTACCTCGAGGGCGCCCGCATGTCACGAGAAATGGACAGATTATGAGCCACCGTGGCCGGCTCGCAGTAGCTCGACCAGCTCCTCGCGCGACCCCGCTCCCAGGCGCTGGTACGCGCGATACACATGCCCCTCAACGGTGCGCACCGATGTGACGAGCCGCTCGGCGATCTCCTTGTTGGATAGCCCTGCGGCGACCAGCTCGATGATCTCGCGTTGACGGCCGGTCAACGGTTGGTCTACAGGGTTTCGCAGCGCCGGCGTGCACAGCCCGCCGCAGTCAGTGGCCAGCTGCTGCGCCAACGCCGCGGCATACAGACTGCGCTTGCGCTGCTTGTTGCGGCTGAACGCCACGGCCGCCTGGGCAGCGACGTCGGCGGCAGCCGCCCGATCGCCGAGCGCCCGGTAGTCGGCCGATGCCGCGAGCAGACCCTCCCCATCGTCTGCCAGCAACGATTCCGTATGCCGCGCAACGGCATCAGCAAGGGGAAACGACAATTCATTGGCCAGTTCACGCGCGCGTGTCGCCCCCGACGTGTCGCCCCATTGAGCCGCCACTTGCACGCAGGCCAGTTCATACGTTGGCTGATTGCGCTTACGCGCATCCTCACCGGCAGCACGGACGACCGAGATCGCGTCGGTCAGATACCCGCCGGCCGCCAGCGCCCAGCCGCTGGCCACCGCCAGCGCGGTCTGCATGAACAGATAGTCGGCTGGCACACATTGCCGCGCTTCGGTGATCGCGGCGTTGGCGGCATCCGGCTGACCCAGCTTGGCGTGGGCTTCAGCCAACGCGAAGCAGCTCGCTGCCCGCAAACCGGTGGTGACGCTGTGCTTCTCCGCCCCGGCCAGCGCCTCGTGCAGAAGTTTCACCGCGGCAGGGATCTCTCCGCGAACCAACTCGGCGTGGCCCAGCAAGAATGCAAGGTTCGCATAGGCAAGACCGGGAATGTCGCGTACCGACTCGGATAGCTGCTTGGCCGAGCGCACGCATTCATCGATGCGCCCGTTCAACCGGCAGGCGCGCGCATAGACGCCGCCATACCAGAATCTCATGGGCGACGCCTGAAACGACGTGATCCCCCGGTCGATAGCCTCCACCACAAGGTCGGAGACATCGTCGATTCTGCCGAGCGCGCCCTGCGCGGTGGTCAATGCGATGGAGGCCAACATGGCGTGATAGTCAGGCAGTGTCGGTGAACGCAGCGCCGCCTGTGCCTTTTCCGCCGCGGTTTCGCAGCGGGCCATCACCGCATCCACGCATGATTCGATCGCGGCGCGCTCGGCCCGCTCCGCCGCGGATTCCCGCGTCGATGCCAGGCCTTCGAGAATGGCCGACGCCTCGCGGGGTCGGCCGAGATTCCAGATCAGGTTCGCTGCCCGCACGGTTGCCCAGTGATGTCCGTCGGGGTCATCCACGCCGATCCCGGCCAGGATCGCCTCGGCCTGGTCGCCGTGCCCGCGCCCGGTCAGGCTTATCGCGCGCAGGCCGACGGCCTCGCTGGCCCCCGCATCGGCTGCGGCGGTGGCGAATCGGTCGGACAGGTCCAGGTCGAGCAGCGTCATCGCGAACCGCGCCGCCTGCAGGTATAGGTGCGGGTCGGGGGGAAGGTCCGATTCGAGGGCGAGCAGCGCCCGACGCACCGTCGCGTGCATGTCGGCGTCGGTATCCTTGGCCAGCCGTTGTGCCAGCTTGCCGCGGATTCGCGACAGATACATCTGGCTGGCCGCGGCCCGCCGAAGCTCACCGAACAGCGGATGGGCCAGCCGGGCCATCAGCTTGGAGCCGCTGCGTTCCACGGTGACCAGGCTCATCTGCTCGGCCGCCTCGAGATCGCGGCGGTGCACCAGGTCGCAGAGCACGTCGACCGCCAGCGGCTCGTACTGCGACAACGTATCGACGACCAGCGCCACATCGGGGGCGAGCCGGCTCAATTGCCGACCGACCATGTCGCCGATGCTGTCCGACACCGCGACGCGCTCGTCCCACATCCACACGCCGGCGACCTGCCGTATCGCGCCGGCGGCGATCTGGTCCTTGAGCAGTTGCCGCAGAAACAGCGCGTTGCCTCCGGTCAGTTTCCAGAACCGCTTGGCGCTGCGACTATCTACCGCGCCGCCAAGCGTGGTCTCGATCATGCGGTGGGTGTCCGGAGCCGACAGCGGTTCGAGGTCTAGGCGGGCGAGCAAGTCATCTTTCCACAGCGCCGTGATCGCATCGGGCTCGTCCCCGCCCGTACGCACCGTGACCACCAGCCGTGTCCCACGAGCCTGGGCCAGCTGGTGTACGACGTGTGCCGATAATCCGTCGAGAAGGTGCGCGTCATCGACCCCGATCAGCACACGGCCCTGACGTTGTTGCGTGACAAAGGAATTGACGACACGTCGCACATTAGATATCGGATCGGACATGGTGTCGCATATCGATGCGGTGAACGCACCTAATGGGAGCTGTCGCGCGGACTGGGTGCCCACAATCCAATACGTCCGCTCACCCGACGCTTGGGCACGGGCGAGCACTTCACGCGCGAGCCGGGTCTTGCCCACTCCCGAGCTCCAGCGATGACGACGCCGGAGAAATTGCCAACTCCGCTGAGCACACGGCGGATAGCGGCTAATTCGCTCTCACGCCCTGTCAGCGGATCGCCGCTAATCACCGGCCGACTATAACCTGTTTTATCGAATTAGCGGCGCGAATTCAGCTGCTATTCTTGGGCCGCTTCTGGGATTATCCGGCCCGGGAGTTCGGTCCAATCTACGACCATCGCGTCCTGCCCCCCAGCAACGGGCGCTATACAACTCTCACTCGCCTAGCGAGACTTGCGGGGCTGCCAAACCACCAGTGCAGTGCTCTTGGGCACCACCGCGACATCGCGGCGCTGGTTGGCACGCAACGCGACCAACTCGTCGGTCAACTCCTTCAGCCGCGACTGCAGCGCCTCAACCTGATTGGTCAGCTCGATGACGCGCTTGATGCCGGCGAGGTTGACCCCCTCGTCCTGCGATAGCCGCTGAACCTCGCGCAGCAGTTCGACGTCATTCTGCGAATAGCGCCGTCCTCCACCGGAAGTACGGCGTGGGCTGACCAGCCCGAGGCGATCGTAGGTACGCAGGGTCTGCGCGTGCATGCCGGCCAGTTCAGCGGCCACCGAGATCAAAAAGGTCCGGGATTCCCTTTCCTTAGGGTTCTTGGCCATCAGCGATTACCTGCCCATCCGGCCCGTGGGTCGAAACCACTTGATCGCTCGGCGGCCGCATAGGCCTCCAGCGCCTCCTGGGCGACGCCGTCCAAGTTCGGCGGCACGGCCACTTTCACGGTGACGAGCAAGTCCCCGTTACCGCCGCTGCGCTTGGGCACACCGCGTCCGCGCACCCGCAGGATACGGCCGTCGGCCGTACCTTTGGGCACCCGGACACCGACCTTGCCGTCCAGCGTGGGCACCGAAAGCGTTGATCCCAAAGCCAATTCGGTGAAGCTGACCGGAACGGTCACGGTGAGGTCGTCGCCGTCACGGCCGAAGACCTTGTCCGGCCGCACATGCACCGTCACATACAGGTCACCCGACGGTGCACCGCGCAACCCGGCCTCGCCCTGCCCGGGCAGCCGGATCCGCTGTCCGTCCTCGACACCGGGTGGAATCCGCACGTTAATGGTGCGGGTGCGGGTGGTGACGCCGGTGCCTTTGCACTCCTCGCAGGGGTGCTCGATGATCGAGCCGCTGCCCCGGCACTCGGTGCAGGGTTCGGAAAAGCCGAACGCGCCCTGGTTGCGGTTGATCACGCCGGAACCGTTGCAGCTGGGACAAACCTTCGGGCTGGTGCCCGGCCGCGCGCCGCTGCCATGACAGTTGGTGCACGGCGCCGGGCTGGTCAGCCGCAGCGGCATCGCCACACCTTTGGCGGCCTCGATGAAATCCAGCTCGGTCTCGGTCTCCAGGTCGTTGCCGCGTCGCGGCCGGCTGGGACGGGCACTGGCACCGCGCCCGAACAGGCCGCCGAACAGGTCACCGATATTGGTGCCACCGCTTCGGCCGGCGGCATCGAACAAATCGTTGAGGTTGAACTCGACGCCGTCACCACCGACACCGAACCCGCCGAAGCCACCGGTGTCGAACCGGCGTCCGCCGAAGCCACCGCCGGCGAACAGCCGACGGGTTTCGTCGTACTCCTTGCGCTTGGCCGGATCCGACAACACGTTGTGCGCCTCCGACACCGCTTTGAATCGTTCGCCGGCGGCGGGATTGTCGGGATTCGCGTCCGGATGCAGGTCGCGGGCTAGCTTGCGGTAGGCGCGTTTGATCTCTTCGGGACTGGCGTCAGAGGAGACGCCCAGCTCCTTGTAGAAGTCTTTTTCGACCCATTCACGCTGGGCCATGTCGCGTCACCCCCTCTCACCTTTCGCTACCTTCTTGTCGTCTTGATTCTGTGCCCTATTCACCCGAGGTGTCGGCGTTATCGTCCGTGTCAGCCTGGTCGGTTTCGGCAGCGCTTTCGGCCGGCTCGACCGTGGCGACCGTTTCTTCGCTGTCGCCCGCGACCGTGTCGACGACGCCGACCAGAGCGTGGCGCAATACGTTCTCGCCCAGTTTGTAGCCCTGCCGCATGACGGTGCCGATCACCGGTTTGGAGCCGTCCGCACCATCGCCCTCGTGCTGCACGGCTTCGTGCAGCACCGGGTCGAAGTCTTCGCCTTCCGCGCCGAACGCTGTCAGGCCGAGTCCGGTCAGCGCGCTCATCAGCTTGTCGGCCACCGATTTCAGCGGGCCCGACTCCAGATCGCCGTGCTTGCGCGCTCGATCGAGATCGTCCAGCACGCCCAGCAATTGGTTGACGACGGCGGCCTTGGCCCGATCCGCCGCGGCCTGCTGGTCACGCAGCGCCCGCTTGCGGTAATTGGCGAAGTCGGCCTGCACCCGTTGCAGATCAGCGGTCAGCTCAGCGACTTTGTCGGCAGTCTTCTCCGCCGTTGAGCCCCCCGGCGCCGTCCCTCCCGGCGTTGCGCCGGGAGGGACATGCCGTACTTCGCCGGTCTCGGGATCGATCCGCCGCTTGTCGGTGACCGTCACCTGTTCCTGATTGCCTTCGGTCACTTGGACTCCCGGTCGTCGTCGACCACCTCCGCGTCCACGACATCATCAGCTGAGCCGGACGAGCCGCCGGACTCGGCGCCGCCGGCCTGCGCGGCCTCGGCCTGGGTGGCCTCATAGATCGCCTGTCCGAGCGCCTGAGACTCCTGGCCCAGCTTCTCCATCGCCGACTTGATCGCGGAGATGTCGGCGCCGCCCAGTGCTGTCTTGGCTTCAGCCACTGCGGCATCCACCTTGGTCAGCGTGTCCTCGGGAACCTTCGAACCACCTTCGGCCTCCCGCTGTTCCTTGACGAACTTCTCCGTCTGGTAGACCAGCGTCTCGGCCTGGTTGCGGACGTCGGCCTCCTCGCGACGCTGGCGGTCCTCCTCGGCGTGCGCCTCGGCGTCCTTGATCATCCGGTCGATCTCCTCCTTGGACAGGCCGGAGCCCTCCTGGATTCGGATCGTGTTCTCCTTGCCGGTGCCCTTGTCCTTGGCGGTGACGTGCACGATGCCGTTGGCGTCGATGTCGAAGGTGACCTCGATCTGCGGGACGCCGCGTGGAGCCGGCGGGATGCCGGTCAGCTCGAAGGAGCCGAGCAGCTTGTTGTGCGAGGCGATTTCGCGCTCACCCTGGTAGACCTGAATCTGCACCGACGGCTGGTTGTCGTCGGCAGTGGTGAAGGTCTCCGACCGCTTGGTCGGGATCGTGGTGTTGCGCTCGATGAGCTTGGTCATCACGCCGCCCTTGGTCTCGATACCCAAGCTCAGCGGCGTAACGTCAAGCAGCAGAACGTCTTTTACCTCACCCTTGAGCACACCCGCCTGAAGCGCGGCACCCACGGCCACTACCTCGTCGGGGTTGACGCCCTTGTTGGGCTCCTTGCCGCCGGTGAGCTCCTTGACCAGCTCGGTCACTGCGGGCATACGGGTCGAACCGCCCACCAGCACCACGTGGTCGATGTCGGAGACCGAGATGCCGGCGTCGGAGATCACCGACTTGAACGGCTGACGGGTGCGGTCCAGCAGATCCTGAGTAATCTTCTGGAACTCGGCGCGGGTCAGCTGCTCGTCGAGGAACAGCGGGTTCTTGTCCGCGTCGACGGTGATGTAGGGCAGGTTGATCGACGTGCTCTGGCTCGAGCTCAGTTCGATCTTGGCCTTCTCGGCGGCCTCACGCAGCCGCTGCATGGCCATCTTGTCCTTGGTCAGGTCAATACCGCTGGTGCCCTTGAACTTGTCGACCAGCCAGTTGACAATGCGGTCGTCCCAGTCGTCGCCGCCGAGGTGGTTGTCGCCGGAGGTGGCGCGGACCTCGACGACGCCTTCGCCGATCTCCAGCAGCGACACGTCGAAGGTGCCGCCACCGAGGTCGA
>CAWKME010000068.1:0-29466 GCA_963850645.1 uncultured Actinomycetota bacterium
AGGGTTCTTGCCCATCTAGCGATTACCCGCCCATCCGGCCCGCGGGTCGAAACCACTGGCCCGCTCGGCGACCGCGTAGGCCTCCAGCGCCTCCTTGGCGGCGCCCTCCAGGTTGGGCGGGACCGCGACTTTGACGGTGACCAGCAGGTCGCCCTGACCGCCGGATCGCTTGGGCACACCGCGGCCACGGACCCGCAGGATCCGGCCGTCGGCGGTGCCCTTGGGCACCCGGACACCGACTTTGCCGTCCAGCGTCGGCACCGAAAGCGTTGTACCCAAGGCCAATTCGGTGAAGCTGACCGGGACGGTGACGGTGAGGTCGTCGCCGTCACGGCCGAACACCTTGTCCGGCCGCACGTGCACGGTGACGTACAGGTCACCCGACGGGGCACCGCGCAATCCGGCTTCGCCCTGACCGGCCAGCCGGATCCGTTGTCCGTCCTCGACACCCGGGGGGATCCGCACGTTGATGGTGCGGGTGCGGGTGGTAACACCGGTGCCCTTGCACTCGTCGCAGGGGTGCTCGATGATCGACCCGCTGCCGCGGCACTCGGTGCACGGCTCGGAGAAGCCGAACGCGCCTTGGTTGCGGTTGATTACACCCGAGCCGTTACAGTTCGGGCACACCTTCGGGCTGGTGCCCGGCCTGGCTCCGCTGCCGTGACAGTTGGTGCACGGCGCCGGGCTGGTCAGCCGCAGCGGCATCGCCACGCCCTTGGTGGCCTCCATGAAACCCAGCTCGGTTTCGGTCTCCAGGTCGTTGCCGCGGCGCGGCCGGCTGGGACGTGGTTGGCGCCGCGTCCGAACAAGCCGCCGAACAGGTCGCCGATGTTGGTGCCACCGGTGCGGCCGGCGGCGTCGAACAGATCGTTGAGGTTGAACTCGGCGCCGTCAGCCGCCCACGTCGAAGCCGCCACCGAAGTCGCCACCGTTGAATCGGCGGCCGAAGCCGCCGCCGGCGAACAGCCGACGGGTTTCGTCGTACTCCTTGCGCTTGGCGGGATCCGTCAGTACTTCTTTGCGCCTCGGAGACGGCCTTGTATCGATCTTCGGCGGCCGGTTGTCGGGGTTGCGGTCAGGATGTTCTCGGCGAGCAGCTTGCGGCCACCCGCTTGATCTCGTCTTGGCTGGCGTCGGAGGAGACGCCCAGCTCCTTATAGAAGTCCTTTTCGACCCATTCGCGTTGAGCCATATCGCGTCACCTCCTCCACCTTTCCTTCTTGTCGTCTGAACCGAGCCCTATTAGTCCGACGGTTCTGCGTTCTGCGTCCTGCTCAGCCGTCGTTATCGACTGTCGTTATCGGCCGGGTCGACGGTGGCGACAGCAACGGAATCATCCGCGACGGTGTCCACCACCCCGACCAACGCGTGCCGCAGCACCTGGTCGCCGAGTTTGTAGCCCTGCCGCATCACGTTGCCGATCACCGGCTTGGAGCCCTCCGCACCATCACCCTCGTGTTGCACGGCCTCGTGCAGCACCGGGTCGAAGTCGTCGCCCTCAGCCCCGAACGCCGCCAGCCCGAGGCCGGTCAGCGCGCTCAGCAACTTGTCGGCGACCAACTTCAGCGGGCCGGACTCCAGGTCGCCGTGACTGCGTGCGCGGTCGAGATCGTCGAGCACGCCCAGCAATTGGCTGACCACGGTAGCCTTGGCCCGCTCGGCGGTCGCCTCCTGATCGCGCAACGCCCGCTTGCGGTAGTTGGCGAAGTCGGCTTGCACCCGCTGCAGATCGGCGGTCAGCTCGACGACCTTGTCGGCTGCGGCGCCTGCCGACGCCGGAATCGCCGCGGCGCCCGGCGCCGCCCCCCGGGGGCGGCTCCGGAAGCCACGTGACGTACTTCGCCGGTCTCGGGATCAATCCGCCGCTTGTCGGTGACAGTTACCTGTTCCTGCGGATTGGATTCGCTCACTGGGCCTCCCGGTCATCCTCGACCACCTCCGCGTCGACGACGTCGTCGGCACCGCCCGGACCGGGCTCACCGCCGCCGGCGCGGCTTGCTCGGCCTGAGTGGCCTCGTAGATCGCCTGGCCGAGGGCCTGCGACTCCTGGCCCAGCTTCTCCATCGCGGACTTGATCGCGCCGATGTCGGTGCCGTCCAACGCCGTCTTGGCTTCCGCCACCGCGGCGTCGACCTTGTTCAGCGTGTCCTCGGGGACCTTCGAACCGCCCTCAGCCTCGCGCTGCTCCTTGACGAACTTCTCCGTCTGGTAGACCAGCGTCTCGGCCTGGTTGCGGACGTCGGCCTCTTCGCGACGCTTGCGGTCCTCGTCGGCGTGCGCCTCGGCGTCCTTGATCATCCGGTCGATCTCCTCCTTGGACAGGCCGGAGCCTTCCTGGATCTTGATCGTGTTCTCCTTGCCGGTGCCCTTGTCCTTGGCCGTGACGTGCACGATGCCGTTGGCGTCGATGTCGAAGGTGACCTCGATCTGCGGGACGCCGCGCGGAGCCGGCGGGATACCGGTCAGCTCGAAGGAGCCGAGCAGCTTGTTGTGCGAAGCGATTTCGCGCTCACCCTGGTAGACCTGGATCTGCACCGACGGCTGGTTGTCGTCGGCCGTGGTGAAGGTCTCCGACCGCTTGGTCGGGATGGTGGTGTTGCGCTCGATCAGCTTGGTCATCACGCCACCCTTGGTCTCGATACCCAAGCTCAGCGGCGTAACGTCAAGCAGCAGAACGTCTTTCACCTCACCCTTGAGCACACCGGCCTGCAGGGCGGCACCGACGGCAACAACCTCGTCGGGGTTGACGCCCTTGTTGGGCTCCTTGCCGCCGGTCATCTCCTTGACCAGATCCGACACCGCGGGCATGCGGGTGGAACCACCCACCAGCACCACGTGGTCGATCTCGGACACCGAGATGCCGGCGTCCTTGATCACCTGCTGGAACGGCTTACGGGTGCGGTCCAGCAGATCCTGGGTGATCTTCTGGAACTCCGCACGGGTCAGCTGCTCGTCGAGGAACAGCGGGTTCTTGTCCGCGTCCACGGTGATGTAGGGCAGGTTGATCGAGGTGCTGCTGACCGAGCTCAACTCGATCTTGGCCTTCTCGGCCGCTTCCCGCAGCCGCTGCATGGCCATCTTGTCCTTGGTCAGGTCGATGCCCGCTGGTGGCCTTGAACTTGTCGACCAGCCAGTCGACGATCCGGTCGTCCCAGTCGTCGCCGCCGAGGTGGTTGTCACCCGAGGTGGCGCGGACCTCGACGACGCCGTCGCCGATCTCCAGCAACGACACGTCGAAGGTGCCGCCACCGAGGTCGAAGACCAGGATGCGCTGCTCCTTCTCGCCCTTGTCCAAGCCGTAGGCCAGCGCGGCCGCGGTCGGCTCGTTGACGATGCGCAGCACGTTCAGGCCGGCGATCTGGCCGGCCTCCTTGGTGGCCTGGCGCTGGGCGTCGTTGAAGTAGGCAGGCACGGTGATCACCGCGTCGGTGATGTCCTCACCGAGGTAGCCCTCGGCGTCGCGCTTCAGCTTCATCAGAATGCGAGCGCTGATCTCCTGCGCGGTGTACTTCTTGTCGTCGATCTCGACGGACCAGTCGGTGCCCATGTGCCGTTTGACCGACCGGATGGTGCGGTCGACGTTGGTCACCGCCTGGTTCTTGGCGGGCTGGCCGACCAGCACCTCGCCGTTGCGCGCAAACGCGACGACGGACGGAGTGGTCCGCGAGCCCTCGGAGTTGGCGACGACGACGGGGTCGCCACCCTCGAGAACTGGACGACGGAGTTGGTGGTCCCGAGGTCGATACCGACCGCACGAGCCATGGTGAATCCTTCCTGATAGTCGAACTTTGTATGCACTACGCTGCTGAGTGAACCCCGCTCAAGACTGCCCTTCGCGGTGTGCCGCTGTCAAGCCAATGTTGAGTCTGTACTCACTCAAGTTTGTTGCAGGGTCAACGACGTTGCTCGGGAGTTTGTTCCCAGACGGTTGAGAGCGAGGTCACAGCGTGGGATAGTCTCGCAACCAGTCCGTTCTGCGGGCGTGCCCGGCGCCGCAGCGTTGCACCACGCCATAAGGATAGGAACTCGATGCCACCGCTGCCCAGCACGCCCGACCCGGCTGCGGGTGAGAAGTGCGTCGCTCGCTCGTGAAGACGCAGGGTTATCACCACGACCTGAAGCCGCGCCAGATGCAGATGATCGCCATCGGCGGCGCCATCGGGACCGGGCTGTTCCTGGGCGCCGGCGGCACGGCTGGCGTCGGCGGGTCCCGGGTTGTTCCTGGTCTACGGGTTCTGCGGCGTCTTCGTGTTCCTGATCCTGCGCGCGCTCGGCGAACTGGTGCTGCACCGCCCGTCATCGGGCTCGTTCGTGTCCTACGCTCGCGAGTTCTTCGGGGAGAAGGCGGCTTTCGTCGCGGGCTGGATGTACTTCCTGAACTGGGCGATGGCCGCCATCGTGGACTCCACCGCGATCGCGAAGCTACTTCCACTACTGGACGGCGTTCCAGTCGGTCCCGCAGTGGACGCTCGCGCTGATCGCGCTGGTGGCGGTGGTGTCGGTGAACCTGATCTCGGTGAAGGCCTTCGGCGAGTTCGAGTTCTGGGCCGCGCTTGATCAAGGTGCTGGCGCTGACGACGTTTCTGGTCGTCGGAACCGTCTTTCTGGCCGGCCGCTTCAAGATCGACGGCCAGACCACCGGGCTCCAGCCTGTGGTCCGACCACGGCGGGTTCTTGCCGACCGGCCTGCTGCCGCTGGTGCTCGTCACCTCGGGGGTGATATTCGCCTACGCCGCGGTCGAACTGGTCGGCACCGCCGCCGGCGAAACCGCGGAACCGGAGAAGGTCATGCCGCGCGCGATCAACTCGGTGATTTTCCGGATCGCGGTCTTCTACGTCGGATCGGTCCTCCTGCTGGCGCTGCTGCTGCCCTACACCGATTACAAAGCGCACGAGAGCCCGTTCGTCACGTTCTTCTCGAAAATCGGTTTCACCGGCGCCGGCAGCGTGATGAACGTGGTGGTGCTGACCGCCGCGTTCTCCAGCCTGAACGCCGGACTGTATTCCACCGGCCGGATCCTGCGGTCGATGTCAGTCAACGGCAGCGGCCCGAAGTTCACCGCACGGATGTCGAGAAACGGTGTGCCATATGGCGGGATCCTGCTGACCGCCGTAATCGGCTTGTTCGGCGTTGTGCTCAACGCCGTCAAGCCGAGCCAGGCCTTCGAAATCGTGCTCAACATCGCCGCCCTGGGCGTCATAGCGGCCTGGGCGACAATCGTCTTCTGTCAGCTGCGGCTCTATCGGATCAGCAGGGCCGGAACCATGGAGCGGCCGCACTTCCAGATGCCGCTGGCCCCCTACAGCGGCTATGTCACGCTGGCTTTCCTCGCCGGCGTGGTGCTGCTGATGACGTTCGACGCCGAGGAAGGTCCCTGGATCATCACGACGCTGGTGCTCGGCGTCCCCGCCCTGATCGGCGGCTGGTTTCTGGTACGCAACCGCGTGACGGCCGCGGCCGCCGCCGAACACGTTGCCGACCACACCGGGGAGGTCCCGGACCTGGCGCCGGAGTAATAGAGCCTCTGGTGAAAGGGAGGAACCGTGGCAATTAGCCTGACCTACGCGGAAAAGATCGCGATACTCGACCTGGGCGCTGACGAAAACCGTTTCTCACCAGGCTTTCTCGATGAGATCGACGCGCACCTCGATGACGTCGTCGGCGCCGGTGCCCAGGGCTTGGTAACGACAGGCAGCGGCAAGTTCTACACCAATGGTCTGGACCTGGACTGGCTGATGGCCAACGGGGAGCAGACCCAGTGGTACGTCGGGCGCGTCCAGGGCATGTTGGCCCGGGTGCTTACCCTGCCCATCCCCACCGCAGCCGCGGTGGTCGGCCACGCCTTCGGCGCCGGGGCAATGCTGGCCTTGGCGCACGACTTTCGGGTGATGCGCGCCGACCGCGGCTACTTCTGCTTCCCCGAAGTGGACATCCGCATCCCCTTCACAACCGGCATGGCCGCACTGATCCAAGCCAAACTGACCCCGCAGGCGGCGGTCGCCTCGATGACGACCGGTCGCCGCTTCGGCGGTGACGACGCGGCAAGCCTTGGCATTGTCGACGCCGTCGCGGCCGAAGACGCGGTGACGACCGCTGCCGTCGACATTGTTCGTCCGCTCAATGGCAAGGACCCCGGCACGCTGGGCGCGATCAAACAAACCATGTTCGGGCCCGCGGCGGATGCGTTGACCGCCAGTAACTGAGCGCATAACGTACGCCTCGTACAGCACTCTACTTTCATAGATCCGCGCCGCAGCACGAGCTCGCAACGAAGCGGGAAGGGACGACCTATGACAACGGTGCAGGCTGTGTTGGACGAGGTCCGGCAACGTCCCGGTAGCGGTGACGTGATCGGCGTCTTTGATCCCTCGACCGAAGAACAGATCGCCGAGTTCACCGACGGCGGCCCCGACGCCGTCAACCAAGCGGTCGCCCGCGCGAAAGCGTCCGCCGAGTCGGGTGTCTGGTCCGGCCTGCCCGATTACGAGCGAGCCAAGGTGCTTTGGCGCGTCGGCGAACTGATCGACAAGAACGCGACGCTGCTCGCCGAACTCGAAATGCTCAACGGCGGTATGTATCCCGCGCAGGCGGAGATGCAGGTGAAGATCGGCGCCGAGTGGTTCCGCTACTACGCGGGCTGGTGCACCAAGATCGACGGCATCGCGCGCGACGTGAACACCGGCGGCCTCACCGGCGTCGATTCACACATGCACACCTACACCCTGCGCGAGCCGTATGACGTGGTCGGGCTGATCTTCCCGTGGAACGGCCCGGTGTTCAATTTCTGCGCCAAGCTCGCGCCGTCACTGGCGGCCGGCTGCAACAGCGTCGTGAAACCCGCTGAGGAGACACCACTTTCGGCGCATGTGCTGATGCAGATCCTGGCCGAGGCGGGCGTGCCCGACGGGGTGGCCAACCTCGTCAACGGCTACGGCCACACCGTCGGCGCCGCGATCACCGCGCACCCCGACGTCGAGAAGGTCGCCTTCACCGGCTCGACCGAGGTCGGCCGGGCGATCGTGCACGCCTCGGCCGACAGCAACCTCAACAAGGTCACCCTGGAACTCGGCGGCAAGTCCCCGGTGCTGATCTTCGACGACGCGAAACTGAAAAAGGCCATCCCGATGTCGGCGTTCGGCACGTTCGTCCACTCCGGGCAGGCTTGCGTGTGCGGTTCCCGCATTCTGGTCCAGCGCGGCGTCTACGACCAGGTCGTCGAGGGCATGGCGATGGTTGCGAATGCCATGAAGATGGGCGGCCCCAAAGAAGAGGGCACCATGAGCGGTCCGCTGATCAGCCAGAAGCAACTCAACCGGGTGTTGGGCTACCTCGAGCAGGGCAAGTCCGACGGCGCGGAGATCGTCACCGGCGGGCACCGGCTGGACCGCAAGGGCTATTTCGTGCACCCCACGGTCGTCACCAACCTCGACCCTGACACGAGCCGGCTGTTCCAAGAGGAGATCTTCGGGCCCGTCGTCACGATCCTGCCGTTCGACGACGAGGACGAAGCCGTCGCGCTGGCCAACAACAGCACCTACGGGCTGGCCGCGACGGTATGGACCAAGGACCTCGGCCGCTCGCACCGATTGGCCAAGCGGCTCAAGGCCGGAACTGTGGGGCTCAACTGCGCTTTTCCGTACGACCACTCCATGCCGTTCGGCGGCTACAAGCAGTCCGGCTGGGGCCACGAATCCGGCAAGGCGGGCATCGACACCTACCTGCAGACGAAGATCGTCTGGGCGCAGATGTAAAACCGGTCCGCTATAGATTGGCCGCCATGGCTGCCGGTGAACAGCGCATCGCGGGCGCGTCACTGCAATCACTTGCGTCACTTCATGCGTAGGCTGTCCTCTGAGATGTTTTCGGCGAGAACACAGACGGCAAACGTTGGCGGTCGACTGCTGCTGGCAGCGTTGCTGACGAGCGCCGCCCTGGTGGGCGGATGCAGCTCGCTGATCCACGGCAAGCCGGTGGCCAACCCGGGCGCCGGAGCAACCGAACCGTCGTTGCCGAAGGCCAAACCGTCCATCCACCCACCGACCTCGTCGCAGCCCGCGCCGCCGAGTGCTAACCCGCCGGCCGGCGCCATCCCGCTGCCACCCGACCAGAACGGTTACGTGTTCATCGAGACCAAATCCGGTCAGACGCGCTGCCAGATCGACGCCGACGCCGTCGGTTGCGAGGCCCAGTTCACCAACTCCCCGGTGGAGGAGGGCGAGCGCGCCAACGGCATCAACGTCACCGCGAGCGGTTCCGTGCAGTGGGTCGTGGGCAACCTCGGCGACATCCCCACCGTGACCATCGACTACCGCACCTACGAGGCGGAAGGCTGGACGATCGCGGCCAGCGAAAGCGGCACCCGGTTCAGCAACGACAAGACCGGACACGGCATGTTCGTCAGCGTCGAAAAGGTAGACACTTTCTAACGGTTAGGTCTATCAGCGCGAGTGGTCGAGGTAGCGGCGCGCGCCCCAGTAGTCTGTGTCCAGTCGAACCGGGGTGATGCGCACTGGTGCCGTCGAGTCGAATGCCTCGATCATCTCACCGTTTCCGGAATACATGGCCACGTGGTAGATCGCGTCGGGATTGTCGGGGTCCCTGCTGCCGTGCGAGTAGAAGAGCAGATCGCCGGGCTGTAGCGCGGATTTGTCGACGGGGCGGCCCCGGCTGTCGGCGGCTTGCGGGCCGGCATCGCGCGGCAGGGTGATGCCGTACACCTGGTAGATGGTGGAGGTGAAACCGGAGCAGTCGAACCCGAACCCGGCACGGCCGCCCCATAGGTAGGGGACGTTCACGAACACGGCGGCGTACCGGACCAGATCGGCTCCAGTGGGATGCGATATGTCCGTGGGCTTTTCGTAGACCGCCACCGTTCGAGCATCCAGCCACCTCGCGCCGCGATCGGGGGTGGCCACCTGAACGGCCTTGTCGGTGCGGCTCAGCACGGGAAGCCCGGTGTTGGTGCTGATCTCGAGGTCCTGATCGGAGAGTCCGGAATCGCGGTACAACCAGGTGGTGATGCCGCGATCAGCCAACGCGAAGGGAGCGTAGTCCTTCAGCGCGCCGTAGCCTGCGTCAATCGTCAACTGGGCCTTGGGAATCCAGCCGGGATAGCCCAGGGAGTCCTTCGGTGTGGGCTGGCCGGGGACCAGTACCTCGTCCCAGTCGCCCTGCTCCCCCACCACGAAGACACGGTCGCCGAAGAGGGCCTGCGTCTGGGTGAGATTGTCCGAGGTGAGCGCTTGCTGCTGGGCCGGCGTCATATCCGACAGCCACCCGCGAATATCGACAGGATTTGTCAGGGCGGGATGGTCGACCGGACGCGGGCTCTGCGGCGTGGTCCACACCGTGGCCACCGAAACGGCGACAAAGGCGCTGGGTGGCGTCTGATCGGATCCCGTCATCCCAGCCGGGCCCATCATGCGGCGGGGCCCCATCATCGCGGGGCCGGCGTGGTCTTCGCCGCCCGACAGGATGCCCAGAGCGGAGCCAGAAAAGGAGATAACCGCCGCGACAAACACGACACCGGCGACGATGCCCACCGAGGCTGCAACCCGGTTGAGCCCGCTGGCGCCGTTGCCCCTGCGGCGATATCGGCGACCGACCACCGACCACGCGGCATATCCTATGTCGCGTGCGGCGCGATTTCCGGGACGCACTGCTCAGCGCAGGGCCCGGGCTGTCGCGGTAGCCACATCACCTCGCAGATACGCGATCGGTGGATCGTCTCGCGGATCGATCGCGCTCGTGAACAGAATGACGTAGGTATCCGAGCTTGGGTCCATCCACAGCGAGGTTCCGGTAAAGCCGGTGTGGCCGAAGCTGCCGATGGGAAAGATCATGCCGCGCGTGCCGGAATAGGCGGTATCGATATCCCAGCCGAAGCCACGCAGGTTTTGTCCCCTGATCGCCGGATAGCGCGGAGCGAGCAGCGGATCGTATGTGTTTGGTGTCTTCGCGATAGCTTCTTGGGAGGCGTTGTTGGCTGCCTCGACTTGTTGGGCGGTATGTCCGGGCTGCTGTGGAGTCGTCATCAACTCCAGCGTCGCTCGCGTCAGCGGGAACTTGCTCGGGCGGCCGGCGAGCCCATCGAGCAGCGCCTGCGCAAAGATGCTGACGTCGTGCGCCGTCGAGAACACGCCGGCATGCCCGGCCACTCCCCCCATGCGCCGCGTCGTCGGGTCAAACACAACGCCCCGGAGCAGGGAATCGAAATCGGGATTCTTGCCCGGATCGTTCCTGCTTTCGTCGTCATGCGTCGTCGGTGCGATGCGCGACAGCAGACTCGTGCTCCACGTACCGGCAGGACAAGCGCCCGGCATGCCCCCTATTGGCGCAGGCGCCCAAGCAATCGCAGATCCGCGCATCACGTGTGGACCACATGCTTTGGCCGGGGGAAGATAGCGGGTTTCTTCCATGCCAAGTGGCCCAAATACGTTCTGGTGAACGTAAACGTCTTCTGGCTCGCCGGTGAGTTTCTCGATCAGCGCGCCAAGCAGAATGAAGTTGATGTCGGCGTAGTTGAAAAACTCACCGGGAGGCGACTCCAGCGGCGTCGTGAGGGCACGGCGAATGCCTTCTGGCTTGTCGGCTCTGTCCAGTCCCCACGGATCGTCGAGGCGTACGTCTTCCGGTTCGCCTGAAGTGTGCGTCAGCAACATGCGAACCGTCACCTTCGCACGCTGTGGATCGTTCCCCGTGTTGAAGTCAGGCAGATACTTCTGCACGGGATCGTCGAACTGAACCTTGCCGTGTTCGTAAAGCTGCATCACGGCAGTCGCCGTGGCGAGGCACTTCGTTAACGACGCTATGTCGAAGATCGTGTCTTCGGTCATCGGCTCTGCGGGTGCAGGCGATCCATCCAGCCCCGGTTCGCCGGCAAGCTTGCGCGAGCCATAAGCCTGATGGAAGACAACCTTGCCGCCATGCCCGATCGTCACCACGCCACCGGGCACCGTACGTGCCGCAATCGCATCGTTCATCAGCTTGGAGACCGTTGCGAAGTCCGGTGCTGGAGCCGCATCGGGCGCCGGCGAGGCAGGCGCGGGAGCCGAATGTCGCGACGGCGTAGGCGCGGGAACCGCAACTGCCGCCGGTGTTGCCTGCGCGCTGTGCCTTGATGCTGTGTGCCCTGCATAGCCACACGAGGAAGCCGCCGCGAGGGTAAGCAACACAATTCCAACAGCAATTGCTTTTCGCACAGATGGCACCGTCAGCTGCTTGCACTCCTCGGTGCCACACGACCCGCACCGGAACCCTGTTGCGGTCATGCCGTCACCGTGAATATGGCCCTGCGGCCGTCATGAGCATCGCTCACGCCAACATCGTGTCACCACTTAGCCAGCCAGCATGCGCAATATCGCCGCTGCGATCCGGCACGCCGGTAGCGCGCTATGGCCCGAACACCCCGGCAAGCCGAGTGCGCGCCAGCACATCGAAAATGATCCCGTAGACCGGCCCTGACCGCTGCGGTAATTTCAGCAGGTGCCGATCAATCGTCGGAAGGTCTTGGGTGGAGCGGGCCTGGCCGCCGGCGCAGCCGCCACCGGTGTGGGCGTTGACCGTTTCGTCTCCGGCTATCGCACTGAAAAGGAAGAGGCGATAACCGCGGATGCGACACGCTTCGGTGATCCCCGCATACCCTCGGAAACAATCACCTCGCAATCGCACCTGTTCCATCTCGGCGCTCAGCCCCTCAACACGTATGACGGGGGGTCGTTCCAGCAAGCGGACGAGGACGAATTTTCCGATACTCAAGGGGCAAGCGGCCAGCATCGTGAAGCTCACGTTGCAGCCCAGAGGTATCCGCGAGCCGCACTGGCATCCCAGCGCGTGGGAGATCAACATCGTCACCAGCGGAGTCGCGGCTTGGGTCGTCGTCGACGGGAACGGCAACCACGAGAGCTTCGACCAACATGTCGGCGACGTCGTGTTCGCACCCCAGGGTTCCTTCCACTACTTCGAGAACCGCGGCCCGGACGACATGAAGATACTGATCATCCAGAACACCAGTACGCCCGAATCCAAAGACAACATCGGCATCGGCGAGTCCCTCAGCATGCTTCCACCGCGGGTGTTGTCCGCCGTCTTCGGCGTTCCCGCAGAGACATTCAAGCCGTTCAAAAAGTTCGACAACGCAATCGTCATCCTGCGTTCCCACTAAGGAAGAGCCAATGACCGATGACGCGGCTCGCTTCGGTGATCCCCGCATCCCCTCGGAAACGATCACCTCGCAATCGCACCTGTTCCATCTCACCGCCGTGCCCCCGATCACGTATGACGGGGGTAAACAGCAGCAGGCGCACGAAGACAATTTCCCGATACTCAAAGGTCAAGAGGCCAGCATCCAGCTGATCACGTTGCAGCCCGGGGGTATTCGCGAACCGCACTGGCATCCCAGCGCGTGGGAGCTCAACCTGGTCACCAAAGGAGTCGCCAGCTGGGTCCTCATCGACGGGAACGGCAACCACGAAAGTTTCGACGCCCACGTCGACGACCTCGTGTTCGCACCCCAGGGTTCCTTTCACTACTTCGAGAACCACGGCAAAGAAGACCTGGACGTGCTGATCATCCAGAACACCAGTGCACCTGAGGACAAAGACAATATCGGCATCGGCGAGTCCTTGAGTCAGCTTCCGCCCCCGGTGTTGGCCGCCGTCTTCGGGGTTCCCGCGGAAACGTTCAGCTCCCTCAAGAAGATCGACAACGCAATCACGATCCTGCGATCCCACTAGTTAGGGACGGCGAGGCAGGTGCCGGACAGTTCGGCCTAGGCTGACGATCGTGGACTTTCGGGTATTCGTCGAACCTCAGCAAGGCGCCAGTTACTCCGACCAGCTAGCCGTCGCGCAAACCGCCGAACAGTTGGGCTATTCCGCGTTCTTCCGGTCCGACCACTATCTGGCGATGAGCGGCGATGGGCTGCCCGGCCCGACCGACTCCTGGGTGACGTTGGGCGGCATCGCCCGCGAGACGTCATCGATCCGGTTGGGCACGCTGGTCACGTCGGCAACCTTCCGCCATCCCGGCCCGCTGGCCATCTCGGTCGCCCAGGTCGACGAAATGAGCAACGGGCGAGTCGAATTCGGCATCGGTACCGGCTGGTTCGAACGAGAGCACGCGGCCTACGCGATCCCGTTCCCACCGCTGCGCGAGCGATTCGCCCGGCTCACCGAACAGCTCGAACTGATCACCGGATTGTGGACCGCACCGGTCGGTGAAACGTTCGACTACGCCGGCGCTCACTACGCGGTCAACGACTCGCCCGCGCTGCCGAAGCCGGTGCAACGACCGCATCCGCCGGTCATCATCGGCGGGCTGGGCGCAAGCCGGACGCCGGCGCTGGCCGCGACGTTCGCCGACGAGTTCAATGTGCCGTTCGCCTCGTTGGACGCCATCAAAACCCAATTCGAGCGGGTCCGCGAGGCAGTCGATGCGGTGGGCCGCCCCGTCGATTCGATGACGTATTCCGCGGCGTTTGTGGTGTGCGCCGGACGCGACGACGCGGAGATCAGCCGCCGAGCTACCGCCATCGGACGCGAGCTCGACGAGCTGCGGTCCAATTCCCCGCTGGTCGGCACGCCGAACGAGATTGTCGATGCGCTCGGAGCGTTCGCGGACATCGGCGTTCAGCGGGTATATCTGCAGCTGCTGGACCTGTCCGACCTCGAGCACCTGCGACTTTTCGCCGACGAGGTAAATCGGCAGCTCTGACGCCCGCGTCGCTAGCCGACGCGTCCGCCGGACGTCAGTACCATCGGCTCGGTGACAGGCTTTGATTCTCAGGGTCCATCCGATTCTTTGGACGACCCGAGCAATCGGCCGACTCGGATGGCCGATTACGGTGCGATCGACGCGCAGCTGCCGGGTTCCGACGACTACCCGGATCACTCCGAGCCTGCTGAACCGGAATCGCCGCCGGCACCCTGGTACCGGAACCGGTCGCTGCTGGCCGTGTGGGCCACCATGGTCGCGATCCTGGTCGTGCTGATCATCTACGGCCTCATCCAGATCTCCCACGGTGGCGGCGGCGGAACGTCGACGACCACTCCATCCACCACACCGACCAGGTCGTCGACCACTACCCCGTCGACAACAACTCCGCCGTCGACGACCACTCCGGCGCCTTCGCTCTCCTCGACTCCCGAAGAGGAGGCGCCACCTCCTGCCGAGTCCCCGGCACCTGCCCAGCCGCCGGCCGAGCCACCGGAACATCACCACCACCTGCCGCACATTCCGTCGACGATCACGTTGCCGCACACCGTGATTACGCTGCCGCACGGTTTCTGACGCCGGGCCGCGCGCGGCTCGGTAGCGAAGCGACCCTGATGGCACCGCTAGGATCGGCGCCCGTGACGGGTTACGGACCTCCAGACGACCCCAGTGAAGCGCCGACCGGCCAATACGACTACGGCGATTACGGGCAGCAGCCACCCGAAGGCGGGCCGACGCCGTGGTATCGCAAGCGCGCCGCTCTGATCGGTCTGGGAGTGCTGGTCGCCGTCCTGGTCGCGCTGGGGATCTATGGAATCGTCGAGCTGACCCACGGCGGCGGCTCCACGTCTCCCTCGACGTCGTCGACCACACCAACCGCAGTCACGACCAGCACGTCTTCCCCCACCAGCGCAACGACCACCGAGCCGGTCGTTCCCGCCCCGACGACCACCCCGACCGAGGTGCCGACGACCACACTGCCGACGAGCACCAGCATTGACGACGGTCACCATCATCACCACCACCACGACGGCGGTATCCCCTAGCCGGCACCGTCGGTAAGATCTGTCTTCGTGGGGGGCAGCAGACCACCATATGGCGTCGACGGTTATTCAACGCGCGACGCGAACCTCGGCGCGAACGATGACGAGCCGTTCGGTGCCGCCGAGACACCACCCTGGTTCCTCAAACCGTGGGTGCTGGCCCTGTGGGGTCTGGCGGTGCTGCTGCTGATCGCGATAATCGTCTACGGCCTGGTCATCCTGGCCTCCGACCACGGCGGCAGCGCACCGGCCACCACGCGATCGTCGACAACCACCCCGTCGCGGACGACAGCACCGTCCCGGACGACTACACCGTCGTCAACGCTGCCGACCACGACGCTCCCTCCGCCCGAGACGACGACCGAAACTTTGCCGCCGGTAATCAGTCCAACCTGGACCCAGCAACGTCCGCGTCATCACTGGTGGAACGGCAACGTGCCGCAGATACCCGGATTACCGCCGATTCACGTGCCAGGCGTCAACCCTTAATCGGCCGGGTATCCCCCGCTGGTCGGCCTTGCCGCAGCAAGGTTAGGGCAGCCTTTGCTGCGGTCGGCGCCGGCGAGATGTAACTATGAGCTGGCCTGAGTGATTAAGTTACTGACTAGTAACATGATGATAAGTTACCGCTCGGTAACCTCGAATTGGGGAGACGCTCCGTGCAGACGCAGATGCTGATCAGACTGGTAGTGGGCCTCGGCATGACGGCGATCGTCGGTTTGCTCGCCGCTCCGCCGGGTCGGTTGGCTGGCCAAACTCACGCTTTCCGGCCAGCCCGCCAGCGGTCGCACCAACGACCTCGGCACGCGGATCTGGACTGCAGCTCGTCGAGGTGTTCGGGCAGCGCCGGCTGCTGAAATGGTCCATCCCCGGCCTGGCGCACTTCTTCACCATGTGGGGCTTCTTCATCCTGCTCACGGTCTACATCGAGGCCTACGGTTTCCTGTTCCAGCCGAACTTCCACATCCCGATCATCGGCCGGTGGGAGGCGCTGGGCTTCCTGCAAGACTTCTTCGCGCTCGCCGTCTTCGCCGGCATCACCACGTTCGCCGATCATCCGGCTGCGCGCCGAGCCCAAGCGAGATACGGCCGAGCGTCGCGGTTCTACGGCTCGCACACCGGCGGGGCCTGGCTGGTCCTGTTCATGATCTTCAACGTCATCTGGACGCTACGCGGTCTTCCGCGGGGCGCGGTCAACACCGGCAACTTCCCCTACGGCAAGGGGCGCATTCTTCTCGCAGCTATGGGCACGCTCCTGCACCCGCTGGGTCGCAGCCGGCCAACGAGATCATCGAGACAATCGGCTCTGTTGCTGCACATCGCGGTCATGCTGGCGCTTCCTGATCATCGTGCTGCACTCCAAGCACTTACACATCTTCCTGGCGCCGATCAACGTCGTGTTCAAGCGGCTGCCCGACGGGCTGGGCCCGCTGCTGCCGGTCGAGGCCGACGGCAAGCCGATCGACTTCGAAAACCCGCCTGACGACGCCGCTTTCGGCCGCGGCAAGATCGAGGACTTCACCTGGAAGGGGATGCTCGACTTCGCCACCTGTACCGAATGTGGCCGCTGCCAGTCGCAATGCCCGGCGTGGAACACGGGCAAGCCGCTTTCGCCCAAGCTCGTCATCATGGACCTGCGCGACCACTGGATGGCCAAGGCGCCCTACCTACTTGGTGAGAAGACCGCCGAACCGCTCGAGGGCCTCGACCTCGAGACGACCAAGGAAGAGGGCCACCACGTCCCGGAGTCCGGATTCGGCCGGGTGCCCGGACACGGGCCCGAGCAGGCGGCCCGGCCGCTGGTCGGCACCGCCGAGCAGGGCGGCGTGATCGACCCCGACGTGCTGTGGTCATGTGTGAACTGCGGCGCCTGCGTCGAGCAGTGCCCGGTGGACATCGAGCACATCGACCACATCGTCGACATGCGCCGCTACCAGGTCATGATGGAGTCGGAGTTCCCGTCCGAGCTGTCGGTGCTGTTCAAAAACCTTGAGACCAAAGGCAACCCGTGGGGCCAGAACGCCGCCGACCGCACCAACTGGATCAGCGAGGTCGACTTCGACGTCCCGGTCTACGGCGAAGACGTCGACAGCTTCGACGGTTACGAATACCTGTTCTGGGTGGGCTGCGCCGGCGCCTACGACGACAAGGCCAAGAAGACCACCAAGGCGGTCGCCGAACTGTTGGCCATCGCCGGGGTGAAGTATCTGGTGCTCGGCACCGGCGAAACCTGCAACGGCGACTCGGCCCGCCGCTCGGGTAACGAGTTCCTGTTCCAGCAGCTCGCCCAGCAGGCCGTCGAAACGCTGGACGGGCTGTTCGAGGGCGTCGAGACCGTCGACCGCAAGATCGTGGTCACCTGCCCGCACTGCTTCAACACGATCGGCCGCGAATACCGGCAGCTGGGCAGCAATTACACCGTGCTGCATCACACCCAGCTGCTCAACCGGCTGGTGCGCGACAAGAAGCTGGTCCCGGTCAGCCCGGTATCGGAGGACATCACCTATCACGACCCGTGCTTCCTGGGCCGCCACAACAAGGTGTACGAGGCGCCGCGCGAGCTAATCAGCGCCTCGGGCGCGAAGCTGGCCGAGATGCCGCGTCACGCCGACCGCAGCTTCTGCTGCGGCGCCGGCGGCGCGCGGATGTGGATGGAAGAGCACATCGGCAAGCGGATCAACCACGAGCGCGTCGACGAGGCGCTGGCCACCGGCGCCACCACCGTGGCCACCGCATGCCCGTTCTGCCGGGTGATGGTCACCGACGGCGTCAACGACCGCCAGGAGGCCGCCGGCCGCGAAGGCGTCGACGTGCGCGACGTGGCGCAGCTGCTGCTCGAGTCGCTCGACCGCGGCGCGGTCAAGCTGCCGGAGAAGGGCACCGCCGCCAAGAAGGCCGCCGAGCACGCCGAAAAGGCCGCTCCCAAGGCCGCTGCGGCGACCGCGACGGCTCCGGCGAAGGAGACCACGGAACCAGAAGCCGCCGCGCCTACCGAGGAGAAGGCCGCCAAAGCCGTCACCGGGCTCGGAATCTCCGGCGGCGCCAAGCGGCCGGGGGCCAAGAAAGCTGCGGCGCCAACCCAATCCGCATCGGCACCGGTCGCCGAGGAAGCCAAGGCTCCCGCTGCGCCGGTCAAGGGTTTGGGTATCGCCGGCGGCGCCAAGCGACCCGGTGCCAAAAAGGCCGCTGCCACAGCGCAATCCGCGCCCGCCACGGAGCCCGAAGCGAAATCCGAGCCCGCTGCAGCCCCGGAAGCCAAGGCGCCGGCCGCACCGGCCGCGCCAGTTAAGGGACTCGGCATCGCGGCCGGGGCCAAACGGCCCGGCGCCAAAAAGGCCGCTCCCGCCGCACAACCCGCGGCCGCACAGCCGGAGCCCGAGTCGAAGCCCGCGCCACAAGCACAGGACGAACCGGCATCTTCCGATCAGGACGGCGATACCAAAACACCGGCGGCACCGGTTAAGGGATTGGGCATCGCCCGAGGTGCACGTCCGCCGGGAAAGCGCTGATCAGACCGTTTTAAGCGTTAATAATTAGACAGCCATGGCACCATAGGTGACGTGACTACGCATCAACTGCCCTGGCACCCGACGGGTCATCAGCCGCGGCAGCGCACCTTCGCGCAGTCCTCGAAGCTGCAGGATGTGCTCTACGAGATCCGCGGCCCGGTGCACGATCACGCCGCGCGGCTGGAGTCCGAGGGGCACCGCATCCTCAAGCTGAACATCGGCAACCCGGCGCCTTTCGGCTTCGAAGCTCCCGACGTGATCATGCGGGACATGATTCAGGCGCTGCCGTACGCGCAGGGCTACTCCGACTCCAAGGGCATCCTGTCGGCGCGGCGCGCGGTGGTCACCCGCTACGAACTCGTCGACGGCTTCCCACGATTCGACGTCGACGACGTGTATCTGGGTAACGGGGTCTCGGAGCTGATCACAATGACGCTGCAGGCGCTGCTGGACAACGGCGATCAGGTGCTGATCCCGGCGCCCGACTATCCACTGTGGACGGCGTCGACCTCGCTTGCCGGCGGCACACCTGTGCACTACCTGTGCGACGAAACACAAGGCTGGCAGCCGGATATCGCCGACCTGGAGTCGAAGATCACCGAACGCACCAAGGCGCTGGTCGTGATCAACCCGAACAACCCGACCGGCGCGGTCTACAGTCGCGAAATACTCTCGCAGATCGCTGATTTGGCACGCAAGCATCAGCTGCTGCTGCTCGCCGACGAGATCTACGACAAGATCCTCTACGACGACGCCAAGCACATCAGCATGGCCACGGTGGCGCCTGATGCGTTGTGTCTGACGTTCAATGGTCTGTCCAAGGCTTACCGCGTTGCCGGATACCGCGCCGGCTGGCTGGCGATCACCGGGCCCAAGGATCACGCGAGCAGTTTCATCGAGGGCATTCACCTATTGGCGAATATGCGGTTGTGCCCGAATGTGCCTGCACAGCATGCGATCCAGGTCGCTCTCGGGGGCTACCAAAGTATCGATGATCTGGTGTTGCCGGGCGGGCGACTGCTCGAGCAACGGGATGTGGCGTGGTCGAAGCTGAACGAGATACCCGGGGTGTCGTGCGTCAAACCCGCTGGCGCGCTTTACACATTCCCTCGGCTGGATCCCGAGGTGCACGAGATCGAGGACGACGAGCAACTTGTCCTGGATCTGCTGCTGTCGGAGAAGATCCTGGTCACGCAGGGCACCGGATTCAATTGGCCGGCACCGGATCACCTGCGGATCGTGACGCTGCCGTGGTCACGCGACCTTGCCCACGCTATCGAGCGGCTGGGTAACTTCCTGGCGAGCTACCGCCAGTAATCGCGCCGCTGATGTGCCGTCGACTTGACCACACTGTTGGGTGACACGGAGAGCCTCACCAACTTCCGGCAGAACTCGGCCACCATGAATTGAGCCGGTTGGAAGAAGGGAGACATGACCATGCCTGGTCTGGCCGCAATCGTGTTGGGATCGGCTCCGGTCTTCGGTGGAGCGCTTCTTGCTGCCGCCGCAGGCAAATTCGTGAGCACCGATTTTCGCGCCGGAATCAAAGAGGACATGGAACTACTTGAGCGACTGCCGGAGGACGAGACCGACCGCCGCGCCGCGCTACGGCGCAGTATTGCAAACCGCATCGACGATCTCGTCGTCGCCAACGAAAAACGCCGCCAACTACGCGCGACCGCGATCGTCTACCAGGGCAGCTGGCGAGACGTCGTGTTGTTTTTGTGCACAGTCTTGTTCGCGGTGGTGTGGTGGGACGTCGACCACGACAGGAAAAGCTGGCTCCCAATGTTCATCGTCTTGCTCGTCGCGTCGGTCATCACCGCCGGCTACGCGCTCCGCGGCATTCGCGCCAGCATCGTTAACCTGTTACATCGCAACGGCACTCACAGGTAACCACGCTGTCACGAGCTGTTCAGAGCGCCGTCCGGGCAGTACACGCTGATCGCGGTGTCGGTGAAAGTGGATGCGGTGTTGAGCGACATACCCGGCGACCCCGTCAGGATGTCCTGGATGATCTCCTGTTCACTCTCGCCGCCCGCGTAGCGCCTACAGACGCGACGCGCGTCGTTGATCGCGGCAAAGTTGGATCGCCGTAGCTGCAGCCCTTGAACAGAAATGCGCCACAGGAACTGCCCGTCCCAGGGCGTTCAGAGGCCAGGGATTACTGAAGGTATGCAGCGAGTTCGCTGGGAGCTTCCAGCAAGGACGAGACGACGGGCGACGCCGGTGTCAGCGGCGTTCCAGCAACTCCAGCAGATAGTTCCCGTAGCCCGATTTGATCAGCTCCTGGCCGCGTGCGGACTAGCTGCTCGTCGTCGATGAAGCCCATCCGCCAGGCCACTTCCTCGGGGACGCTGACCTTCAGACCCTGCCGACGTTCCAGGGTGCGGACGTAGTCGCCGGCGTCCAGCAGTGAGTCGAATGTTCCGGTGTCCAGCCAGGCCGTGCCGCGCGCGAGCACTTCTACGCTCAGCCGGCCCTGATTGAGGTAGGTCTGGTTGATGTCGGTGATCTCGTATTCGCCACGCGCCGACGGTTTCAGGCCCCTCGCGATTTCGACGACGTCGTTGTCATAGAAGTACAGTCCGGGCACCGCGTAGTGCGATTTCGGCGTTGCCGGCTTCTCCTCCAGCGACAGCGCGATGCCGTCCGCGCTGAATTCGACGACACCATACGCCGAAGGGTTGGCCACCCAGTAGGCGAAAATCGCCCCGCCGTTTATCGATTGGAAGCGCTGGAGATTGGTACCCAGGCCTGGTCCATGAAAGATGTTGTCGCCCAACGCCAAAGCTATCGGTCCGTTGCCGATGTGCTCGGCGCAGATGATGAAGGCCTGGGCCAGACCCTCGGGACGGTCCTGCACCGCGTAGCTGATGTTGATGCCGAATGCCGACCCGTCGCCGAGAACTCGATGGAATGCCGGCGCGTCGTGGGCGGTGGTGATCACCTGGATGTCGCGGATGCCGGCCATCATCAGCGTGGACAGCGGGTAGTAGATCATCGGTTTGTCGTACACGGGTAGCAATTGCTTGCTGACCCCCATGGTGATCGGATACAGGCGGGTCCCCGAGCCGCCGGCCAGGATGATCGCCCGCATGTCCTACTCCTCAGTCCACAAGGTCAGCGTCGGTCAATTCGGTCGCGGCTAACGCGGACGCCAGGTCGTGGTGGCGAAATACCGAGGTGACGTGATCGTGGACTACACGAAACGCCGACGCGGCAGTGACGATAGCACCGGAGTCGCCTGCGCCGCCGATCTTTTGCTCGACAACCACGACGCCGTCGTGTACGTAAATTCTGCCCACTTCAGCGTTACGCGGGCGAGCAGCCGCCCAATCGCGTAACGCGGCGTGGCCCTGCGCGGCACCGTGCGCGTCACCGACTTCGATGTCATCGCTGGACAGGGCCACCAAAGTGTCGATGTCGGACGCATTCAACGCGTCATGCCAAGCCAGTACGGTGGCGATCTCCGATGTGGTCATGGTCTAGAAACGTACCGTGTGGGCCGCGACTAGAAAGGCGTGTGGTCGAGCCAGTTCTGCCATATCGCGGTGTCGCCGAACACAGCGATATCGGTGTCGGCGACCGGAACTCGCCGCACGACTGCCAGCAGCAGGTCGACCGCGCCGCCGCGCAGGGCCACCGCACCCTTGTCGTGACCGTGTGACCAGGTGATGCGGTCGCCCTCGGCCCGGATGGTCCATTCACCGGCAGCCCCCAGACCGGGGTCAGTGGCGTGTAGATGGACGGTTTGGCCGTTTTCCAGCGGGAGCGGCGCGTCGTCGTGTCCGGCCTGGGCGGCGACCCGCTCGAGCCATTCGCCGATGCCGTCGGCTGCCAGCTCGGGCGTGAGCGCGTAGTCGAGCGCCAGCGCCAGCGCGGCGTCGGCGCGATGTACCGTCGCCTCGTGCAGCCGGCGCCGCACCCACCAGTAGGCCGGCCGCGAGCCCAGAAACGTCCACACCGGGGTCTCCACGCCAACCTTTTCGACGGCGTCGATCAGCCGCTCCGCCCCGCCGTGCAGCCAAGAGATCGCCTCGTCGGGATCGGCCGGCGGCTTGCCACCCTCGACCGACCGCGGGTCGAGGTAGTAATCGACCCGGTCGGCGACGATCTGCGCCGCCCAACGGTCACCGCGACCGACATGACGCAACAACTGGGAAAGGGTCCAGCCGGGACAGGTCGGCACCGGGGTGGACGGGTCGGCGCTGCGGATCACCTCGCCGAAGGCGCGATTCTGTTCCAGAAGTGCTGCGGCGTAGTCCACGCGGTCAGGCTACGCGCCGTCCCAAGCAGTGCATGCGCCAACCGGCTTGCCGCCACCGTTGCACGTCAAGGCAGTTGCGGCCATCCACAACGACGCGTGCCCGCACCCGGTCGGCGAGCAGGTCGGGGTCGAGGTCGACGAACTCTTTCCATTCGGTGAGCACCAACACCGCGTCGGCGCGGTCGCAGGCTTCCTCGACCGACACCGCGTAATTCAGCGTGGGAAACAGCCGCTGGGCGTTCTCCAGTGCTTTGGGGTCGTAGACGTTGACCGCCGCGCCGTTGAGCTGTAGCTGGCCGGCGACGTTGAGCGCCGGTGAGTCCCGCACGTCGTCGGATTCGGGCTTGAACGCGGCGCCGAGCACAGCGATGTTGGCACCCAGCAGCGAGCCGCCGCAGGCTTTGGTGGCAAGTTCGACCATGCGGGTGCGCCGGCGCATGTTGATGTTGTCGACTTCCCGCAAGAACGTCAGCGCCTGGTCGGCGCCCAGCTCACCGGCGCGGGCCATGAACGCGCGGATGTCTTTGGGCAGGCAGCCACCGCCGAAACCCAAGCCGGCGTTGAGGAATCGGCGCCCGATACGCGGGTCATGGCCGAGCGCGTCGGCCAACAAGGCGACGTCGGCACCGGCGGCTTCGCATACCTCGGAGATCGCGTTGATGAACGAGATCTTGGTCGCCAGAAAGGCATTCGCGGAGACCTTCACCAATTCTGCGGTCTGCAGATCGGTCACCAAGAAAGGCACCCCGGCGTCGAGCATCGGTGCGTACAGCTCACGGATCGCCGCCTCAGCCCGCGTCGAACCGTCTTGTATACCAAGCACAATGCGGTCTGGCCGCAAGGTGTCTTGCACCGCGAAACCTTCCCGCAGGAATTCCGGGTTCCACGCCACTTCCACGTCGACACCGGGCCGCGCGGCCGCGCGGGCCCGCTGAACCAGCTCGGCAGCGGTCCCGACCGGCACCGTGGACTTGCCGACGATCACCGAGGCGCGCGTCAAGCGCGGTACCAGCGAGTCGATTACGGCGTTGACGTGGCTTATGTCGGCGCCGTATTCGCCTCTCTTCTGCGGGGTGCCGACCCCGAGGAAGTGCACGTCGGCGAACTCGGCAGCCAGATCATAGTCGGTGGTGAACCGAAGTCGGCCCGCTGCGATGTTGTCGCCCAACATCTTTCGCAGCCCTGGTTCGTAGAACGGAACATCACCGGCAGCTAGCTTGGCGACCTTACCCGGATCAATGTCGACGCCGACGACCTCGTGCCCCAGTTCGGCCATCCCGGCGGCGTGGGTAGCACCAAGATAGCCCGTGCCAAAGACGGAGCATCTCATACACCCTTGTGTAAGTCGCCGCAATGAGCTAATTGCATCGCTCTTCTGAGCGATGGGCAAACGTCAGGTGACAGTTTGCTTGCTGCCGAGGCTTAGAAGCCGCGGCCGCCGAAACCGCCGTGGCCACCGCCGAAACCGCCGTGACCGCCGCCGAAGCCGCCGCCGGGGCGCCACCGAAGCCGCCGCCGGGGCCCCAACCGCCGCCACCGGGGGCACCACCACCGTGACCCCAGCCACCGCCACCCCAGGGCCCAAGCCCCGGGCCGATGGGAATCGGAATTGGAATCGGGACGGGAGCCGGCGCAACAGGTGCCGGTGCAACAGGTGCAGGAGCCGGAGCCGGCGCAGCCGGTTCTGGAACCGGGGCGGGCGCCGGTGCGGCAGGTTCGGGCGCCGGCGCTTGTGGCGCCGGGGCTGCAGGTTCAGGAGCAGGAGCTTCCGGCGCCGGGGCCGGAGCCGCCGGAGCGGGAGCCGGTGCCGCAGGAGCAGCGGCGGGAGCTGGAGCCGGGGGCGCCGCGGGCGCCGGCTTCGCCGGGGCGACCGCATTGTGGCCGGGTTCTGGCCGGACGGCGGCGGTCGGCCGCATGCTGACCGCCAGAGCGACCACCAGCGCCGCTGCGCCTACCACGAAGATCGCTGCGACCGCGCTGGCCACCAGGAACAGCGGCCTACGACCGCGGTCCCGTGGAATCGCACTGGTCATCCCGGTGTACGTGCCGGTTGGAAGATCCGACTCGTCCGCCAGCGCGGTATAGGCGTCGGCGTCGTCATCCGCCACCGCGCTGTAGGCCAGAGCCTGCTCGCCCGAAGCGCCGTCGACCGCGACGTCGAAGTACCCGGGAGCGACTGCGTAGGGATCTATCGCGCCGGTGCCGGGATCTTGGGCATAGGCCAGCGCGGCGGTCGACGAGGAGAACAACGGCGCATTGGCCGAGGCCAGTGCCGCACCGCGGGCCAGCGCTGTCTCCGGCTCCTCGGGCGCGTTGACCGTCAACGCGGTTGCGGCCTCCAATCGCGCCTTGATCGGAGCGATGTCGACGCCGGAGCCGACGACGAATAAACCATCCGGACGCGTGCCCAGCGCCTCGGCGCCGGAGGCCATCGCGGAGAGCTCGGCCACGGGATCGCGGCCCGGAGACAGTGGCTGGCGGTGCACTTCGGTGATCGAGCCGTCGGCGGTGTTGACCACGGCCAGCGTCGCGGTGTCAGGCTCGACGAACAACAGGCCGGTCTGCGCATAGCCGACGGAGTTGCCGACGACTTGCGCCAGCGCCGCGGCGGCCAGGAACGCCGACACGAGCATGACGTTCTCTACCTTGCGCGCGGCCAGCGCGTCACGCAGCGCCGCGGCCTCAACCGGATCCGTCCAGGTCACACCCGTCGACCGCAATTGATAGCCACTCTCGGCGGCACCTTCTTGGGTGCCCAGAATCGCTGAAACCACCTGGTCGGCCGCGCTCACAGTTGGCGCGTCGGCCGAGTTGACGTCGAAGCCCTCTTCATCGACCGTGACGCCGTCGGCGTTTTCGCCCTCAACGAGCACCATGCGGACCGCGGTGGGTGCCATCGACACACCAAGTACGGTGTCCACTACCCCTCCAAAGCTGTTCGCTTGCTGACCGGCCCCATTGGGAACTGATCACCGTGCCGAGCCAGTGCACTGCGGAATCGCCGAGCTTCCGCGAGTTCTGGCAGGAGCGACACGGATCGTTCCCCCGGTCTTTTTCATGTCGAAGCCACCTCGACATTACCTGTGGCGGGACCCGCCGGCCACGGCTCGACCGGGCTCACCAACGGCCGTGACCGCCAAAGCCCCCAAAGCCGCCGCCGCGGTGGCCGCCGCCGAAACCGGGTCCCCAGCCGCCGCCACCGTGGCCGCCACCGTGTCCCCAGCCGCCACCGTCGTGGTCGCCGGCCCATGGGCCTTCCGGCGGGCCCAGTATCGGAGGGCCCAAGATTCGCGGAATGAGCGGCGGTGGCGCCGGCGCAGGAGCCAGAATTGGCAATGGCGCGGGTATCGCAGCAGGAGCCGGCGCCCGCACGGGGACGGGCACCGGAGCAGCCGCGTGGACCGGCGCCGGAGCGGCCACCGGAGCCGGAGCCGGAGCCGGCTTGCACCGGTACGGCTGCCCTGGGCAGCGGGGCCGGGACATGCCTGGCCGGGGCCACCACATTTTGGCTGAGGCTGGGTCGCGAACTGACCGACGGCCGGATACTGAACGCCAGCGAAATCACCAATGCCATAACGCCGACGACGAAAATGATCAGACGCTCATCGCCGCCAGGAACGGCGTACGAGTCGACTGCTCAAGCCCTGCCATGGTGAAGTCGGGGTACATGCCGGTCGTGAAGTCTTCTTCCTCGTCGACGTCGGCGTAAGCGTCGGGACCGCCTTGCGTGTAAACCGCGGCTGAGTCGTCCGCAACGGCGCTATAGGCCAACGCATCGGCACCCGGCTCGACGTCCGGCGGCTGCCTCGGCGACGGCCAAATACCCCGGCGCGAGCGCATGCTGGCTCACCGAACCGGTGCCCGGGTCCAGCGCGTAGGCCAGCGCGGCGGTCGATGAGGCGAATAGTGGCGCGTTCGCCGACGCCAGCGCCGCCCCTTGGCCAGCGCCGTGTCGGGCTGCTCGGGCACGCTCAGCGGAAGCGACGTCGCCTCTTCCAACGCCGGCTTGATCAGCGGAATGTCGACCCCAGAGCCCACCACCAGCAAGCCCTCGGGATGCTCTTCCAGCGCCTCAGCTGAAGAAACCAGCCCGACCAGCTTGGCTACCGCCTGATCGTCGTCGTCGGGCAGCAACTCGCGGTGGACATCGGCGATCGAGCCGTCGGTGGTCTCCACCACAGCCAACGTCGCAGAATCGGGCTCGATGAACAGCAGCGCAGTGCGGGCATACCCGGTCATGCTGCCCATCGACTGAGCCAACGCCGCCGCAGCCAGGAACGCCGAGACCAGCATGACGTTCTCGACCTTACGGGCCGTCAAGACATCACGTAATTCGGCGGCTTCCTGCTGGTCACTCCAGGTCACGCCAGTCGACAACAGCTGATAGCCGGCCTCGTTGGCGCCTTCCCGAGTGCCCAGAATCGCCGCAACCACGCGATCAGGTGCGCTAAAGGTTGCCGGGTCTTCGCCATCGGCGACGCCGAAGTTTTCCTCATCGACGGTTACGCCGTCGGCGTTTTCCCCTTCAACCAGCACCATGCGGACCGTCGTGGGTGCCATCGACACCCCAAGTACGGTGTCCACCACTCCTCCAGTCGTTTGCTAGCTGTCCGTGGACGATAGCGGGCAAGCGCAACAACCGGGCTCCCCACCACAAGTTTGATCGCCGCACCGGCGTGCGGCGTTACTGCCAACGAAGTTAGCTGGGCTATATGAAGTTCTGGTCAGAGAAGCGATCTCCCCCGGCTGACCCTTCATCTCGCGACACTACCCGCGATTCGCCGAGCGGACGACCTCACCGGTGCCCGCCGCCTCCGCCATGTCCGCCACCTCCGCCGAAGCCACCGCCACCACCGAAGCCGCCACCAAAGCCACCGAAACCGCCAAAGCTGTGGCCGCCGCCAAAGCCGCCGAAGCTGCCGGGGTCTCCGCCACCTTCGTGGCTGCCGCCGAAGCCGCCGAAGCCGCGGTCGCCCGGGTTGTCGTCGTTAAAGGAGTTGTCCGACGGCCCGTGGACGGTCGGCGCATCGGCTTCCGGGGCTTGAGGGCCTGCCGGTGGAGCTCCGGGAGCCGGCATGCCAGGAATCCCCGGCGCCTCCGGACCCGGCATACCCGGACCTCCGGGCGCTCCAAGACCTGGCATGCCTCCCGGACCCGCGGGGGATTCAGGAGCTGGCATGCCTCCCGGACCCCCCGGGGCCTGCGGGGATTGCATGTGCATCGGAGGCTCGGGGGCCGGCACCTGTATCGGAAGCTGGGGGCTCCCAGCCTGTACCGGGCTTTGCGGCGACGGCACGTGCACCGGGTATTGATGAGACGGCTGGTGGACCGGGTATTGAGGAGACGGCTCGGTGCACCACCGGTGGCTCCGGTGCGGGCAGGTGAACCGGCGCCGGCTGCGACGGAACGCTGACCGGAGGCGGTGCCGACACATGCCCCGGCGGCGACCAAGGGAAGTGCCCCGGAGTCGACCCCGGCTGGTTCAAAGGAAGAGGGTTGACCGGCGCCGGCGGGCCGACGTGAATCGGCAACGGCAGCGGGACCAGCACGGGCGCACGGGGCGCCGCGACTGGCGCCGGCGGCGCGGCCGGGAGCCGGCGCAATCACCGGGGCTGCAGGCACTGGCGGGTGCGCCGCGGGCGCTGGAGCCGGAATCGGTGCGTGCATCGGTTGCGGTGCTGCCACCGGGGCCTGCAGATGATTGACCTGTGGGGCCGGGGCGCTTGCCGGAGCCGGGGCGGGCGCGGGCGCCTGTTGGGTTGGCACAAGGAGGTTTTGCAGCGGTCTCGGCAGCAGCGCAACAGCACTCGGCCGGATGCCGAGTGCCAGCGAAACCTCCAGCGCCAGTACTGCGGCAACTACGACGACCGCCAGCACGCTGCCGACGAGCAGCAGCGGCCGCCGTTCGCGATGCTCGGCGTCGTCCAGATCCAGGACGGTGGTTTCGGCTTGAGCTTCCTCGTCCGGGTCGGCGCTGTAGGCAAGGTCGTCCTCACCGAGCTCGGTGCCGGGCGGAACATCAGGCACCGCAAGGTATCCCGGAGACACCGCGTAGGGATCGACCTCGCCGGTGGCGGGGTCTTGCGCATAAGCCAGGGCAGCGGTCGACGACGCAAACAGCGGCGCGCTGGCGGACGCCAGCGCGGCACCCCAGGCCAACGCCGTCTCCGGTTCTTCCGGTGCGCTGACGGGTAACAACGTGACCGCTTCCAACTGCGGCTTGAGCGTCGCGACGTCCACGCCGGAGCCGACGAGGAAAAGGTGCTGCGGGTGCGGCTCCAGCCGATCCAGGCCCGCCACCATCCCGGCCAGTTCGGCAACAGTGTCGTCGCCGGAAATCAGTTCCTTGTGGACATCGGTGATGGAGCCGTCGGCGGAGTCGACGACGGCCAGCGTCGCGGTGTCGGGTTCGACGAACAGCAGGGCGGTGTGCGCGTTGCCGGTAGCGCTACCGACCATCTGCGCCAGCGCGGCCGCAGCCATGAAAGCCGAAACCAGCATGACGTTTTCGACCTTGCGGGTGGCCAAAGCCTCGCGCAGGGCGGCAGCCTCCACCGGGTCGGTCCAGGTAACTCCGGTCGATGCCAGCGCATGGCCGGCCTGTGTGGCGTTTTCCCGGGTGTCCAGGATCGTCGAGATCACCTGATCGGCGCGCTGACAGTTGCGGCGTCGTCGTCGCCGACGACACGAAATTGTCGTCGTCGACCGTGACGCCGTCGGCGTTTTCGCCTTCCACCAGCACCATACGGACGGCTGTGGGTGCCATCGACATTCCGAGTACGATGTCCATCGCTCCTCCAAAGCCTCCGCTAGCGCCCGCGGTCTGAGCGGAGGAGAGCACCGCAGCGGCGCCATATGTACGGATGATCGCTGATGGAGGCTGTGCGCCGTTACAGCCGAACTTAAGTAGACCGTATGAAGTTTTGGTAC
>CAWKME010000069.1:0-9740 GCA_963850645.1 uncultured Actinomycetota bacterium
TTTCATGCGCTCTACGCCAACACCACCGGCTCCGACAACACCGCGAATGGGTTCAGGCGCTCTACGCCAACACCACCGGCTCCAACAACACCGCGAATGGGTATGTAGGCGCTCTACGCCAACACCACCGGCTACAACAACACCGCGAATGGGATGATGCGCTCTACTCCAACACCACCGGCTCCAACAACACCGCGAATGGGTATGCAGGCGGGACAATACATCGCGGATGGCGTAACCGCCAATCAAACCAGCAGCAACTCAGTGTATGAGGGCTTTCAAGCCTATCCGCTTGCCTCTGGCGATACGAACGAAAATGTGATCGGAAACACCGCAATCGGCCACGGCAGCAACACAACGACGCTGGGCAACACGAGCGTCACGGATACCTACCTGGCTGGGACGGTCCATGGTACGAGCTTTACCGGCAACGCGGCGACGGCCACCACCACCACCGGCAACGCGGCAACCGCCACGGCGCTCGCCGCGACCCCCGGCCAGTGTTCCAGCGGCAACTACGCCACGGGCATCGCTGCAGCTGGCACCGCCAATTGCGGCGCGGTCCAGTACTCGCAGCTTTCCGGAGCGCCGTCGTCTCTTCCCCCGAACGGCGCGGCCGGCGGCGACCTGACGGGCAGTTATCCCGGGCCGACGGTGGCGGGGGTGAATGGCGGCAGCATTCCGACAGCGAAAACCATTGTCGGCACTAACTCCAGCGGACAGATTGTGGACGCCAGCTCGGCCACGCTGGCCAACTCCACCACGGGGAACGCCGCGACCTCTACAAGCGTAGCTGGAATGACGACGGACTGTTCGCTCTATCAAAGCGCGGCTGGAACCACCGCCTGCGCTACGGCGCCGACGACCGCGAATACGTTTCAAGTGCTGGCGGAGAATCCGAACGGAAGCGCGGCGGCTCCGGGGTTTGCCAACGAAACCGCGCTGATGTGGTCGCCATCGCCCCAGTTCTATTCCATAACTTCGATGGCATTTGCGCAAAACAAGATTACGTACTTTGCCTTCACTCTGCCGATTGCAGTCTATACGGGGCACGTCAGCTATCAGCCTTACACCCTCGATAACACCGCAAATGACTACGACATCGGTATCTACTCGATAAGTGGAAGCACGGCCACACTTGTAACTCACATAGGGGCCACGGCGGGGACGACGTTTGCGCCGAGCACCGGCGGCCCCATCTACCTGGCGTGGACGGGAGGGTCGGTGCTGCTGACGCCGGGCACTTATCTCTTCGCCGAGACTACGAACTGCGCCTCATCTTGTGCGGCATTGCGAGGAGAAGGCGCGGCAGCCGGCCCGACAGTCTATGGGAGTACCAGTGGAACGGGGACAACATCGGGCGGCGTCCTGTCCAGCAGCATCAGCAGCTTGTCGGCGGCGGGCACGACGGTCACTATGCCGAACTTCATGCTGTACTAGGTGTCTGACCGTGTGATTTCGTACCTGAGCAGCGGAAACCCTTACTTCCCTCAACTCAAATCGACCACCGGCACCCGATACCTCTGCATCGACACGTCCGGTGAAGTCCACAGCAGCGCCACCGCTTGCAGCGGCACATAGGAGCCCTCATGGCTGATGTAGATAAGGCGGTCCAGTTCGTGCTGGGCCTCGAAGACGCGCGCCTGAAGGGCGACGTCACCACACTCCCCGGCGACCGCGGCGGTCCAACCCGCTTCGGCCTCGCCTCCACATCCCACCCCGACCTGGTGGCCGACGGTTACTTCGAGGTCGAGAACGGCGAGCCGAAGATCCCGCACGACGAAGCACTGGCCATCGCGGAGAAGACCTACGCCGAGCAGTACGGGGCCAAGGTGCAGCTCGAAGAGATCGACGACCAGGACGTGGCCAACCGGGTTCTCAGCTTCGCCATCAACGAAGGCCCCGGCGAGGCGACGGCCATCCTGCAAAAGGCCCTAAACTCGCTGAATTCCCAAATTCCAGAAGATGGAAAGTTCGGCCCCGCAACCCTTGCGGCAGTCAACGCGGCCGAGCCCGACAGACTCATTGCCGCTCTGCGCTCTTTCGAGAGGCAGTTCTACACGCACCTGGTCACGGTGCGTCCCGAGCTCATGCCGTGCTACCACGGCTTTCTCAACCGGGCGGACGCTTAGGCGCCGCGCGACTCTCGCATCTGGAGGTGAAGTATGCACGACATTCTCGCATTCCTGGTCGCGCACTGGGGGGTGATCCTTCCCTGGGCGTACATGGTTGCCACGGCGGCATTCGTGACCATGCCTGAGCCGGGAACAAGGTTTGACGGACAGGAGCTCTACCGCTGGATTTACAACGCGGTGCATCAGTTCGCCAATTTGCGCCCTATCCTGCCGGTGCGAGCCCGGCCAACCCGAAACAGCAGTAACAACCGGCGCACCCGCGTCAGAACCGAGCGATTCGATGATTGCGTTCAAAAGTATTGGGCACTTCTTTGCCAAAGCGTTCCAGGCCATCGCCAAGGAAATCCCGGCAATCGAAGCAACGAAGACAACCGTCGAGGCGGTTACCGCAGCGATCCCTGGCGGCGCGGCGGCTGTCCCGCTGGAAGATGCGGCCTATGCGGCCCTGGGTGCCGTGGCAGCAGCCATGACGGCTGGGGGAAGCGCCGCGAGTGCGAAGTTGGCAGACGCCGGCCTTGACGTCGGAGCGATCCAGGCCGTCGAGAACGCGCTAAAGCTATTCCCCAACCTGGTGACGCTGGCGAAGGCGCTCTAACCATGAACCGCTGGATAGCCAATACGCTTGGCGTCTCCCTCATTGCCGCCGCCTGCCTTACCGGGTGGGCGGCTTGGCGGTGGGGCTTGTCGGCGCCGGGGCCGACCTCCGCACTTGTGCAGGGAGCGACTCAGGCTCTCGCCACCGTGAACCGGCCCTGCGCGCCGGGGCCGTGTGGAACGCTGGCAGTGGCCGACAAGACCATCACCAAGGTCGGCGACGCCATCGTAACCACGCAACTCGAAGAACGCGCGATAGCGCCGCACACCGTCGCCGCGGTGGATGCGCTCAAGGGGTCTGCCGATGCGCTCACGGCTACGTCTCAGGCGGCGACCGGCTCGTTTCATGCGTTGGACGGCTCTGCGTATGCACTGACGGGCACGTTAAATACAGCGACGAGCACAATCGATGCGGCGAAGGCCCCGATCAATGCGTTCACCCAGGACGCGGTCGACCTGGACGCGCTCCTGAAAGATCAGGCCATCCACGCGACGCTCGCCAACGTCGCCGGCATGACTGACAGCGGGAACAAGATGCTGGCCGATGCGCAATGGAAAGAGCATCAGCTTCTGCACCCCGATAAGTTAAAGCTGGGTTTCTGGGGCAGCGTGTGGCTCGGGGCAAAGTACGTGCACCAGTTCGAGCCGCCGCTCTTCTGAGCGTCCCTCAAATCAAGTCGCAAAATAGGAAGTGGCCCCAGGCTTCGGCTTGGGGCCTTCACTTTTTTAGGGAAAGATCAGGAATTATGTGCGCTTGCGCTTCGCCGCTATCTCTGTGGCGAGTCGGCGCCCTTCTATTCCGAGCGTTGCGCTGTCGGTGGTAGGCGGTCACGATAGAAAGTTCTCAGGGGAGGCCGGGTCAGGCTCCCCTGTGGAAAAGATATGTATCCGCCATCACATTGAAAATCTGAAAGGGTTGTGCTATTGTCGTGACATTCGTACTTCCTGTTGAGCGCGCCAGCGTATCGAACTACGGGAAGACTTGAGCGAACCTACGGATTCATAACCCGTAGGTCGGCAGTTCGATCCTGCCTCCCGCCACCAAGTCTTCAAAAAGCACCACCCGTAGCGATTCCCTGACAACCTCAGCACAACTGCTGGGTTGGACCGACGTATTTAATCCCATCGGTTCACCTGGCTCCTGAGCCTCCCGGCTCTTTTCTGCGGCCTCACCGCCGCTGTGCGAGGTGCACAATGTCTCTCTTCAGCCTTAAAGCCCAACCGGCTCCTGCGCCGGACCTCAAGCAGGAAATGCAAAGCGCCATCGTCGAGATGATCTTTGCCAGGCCACGCGCTGACCAAGTACCTCACCTGGTCGGCGGACGACACTCAGCAGTGCGTATGCGGCACCCTGGCCGGAACCTCAGACAACCCCGATAACCACCACAATTTCTGCCCCGTGGCCCGTCACATCCGCTCAGTCGAAGCGGTACGGAAGGCGGCGCTGTGATGGCCCAACTCGATCCCCTCTTTGCCAACGATCCTTCCACCCGGAACGCCGTGCGGATGGTAGACGGCTTCTTCGCGGCCCTGAGCCGCCCAGCCTACCAGCGCCAGCCCGAATGGATGCGCGAAGAAATCGCAGGCCTGGACGAGGACATCACCTGCTGCGAGCAGCGCATTGCCGAACTCAAGAAAGAGATCCCGGCTCTCCAGCGCGAACTCCTCGAACAGCAGCGCGACCTCGCCGAGCACAAACTCACCCGCTACGAGAAACAGGCCGAGTTGGCCACGAAGACAGGCGGTGCAGCATGAGTACAGCTCTCACGATCAGCCCCAACGCCCCGCTCTCGATCACCGAGACCCGGCGCTCCACGCAGCAGATGATTGCCCAGCGCGCCTCCATCGTCGAGTGCATGTCCTCGGTCATGCGGCGCGATCACGACTACGGCGTGATCCCCGGCACCGGCAAGCCCTCGCTCTACAAGCCGGGCTCGGAGAAGCTGCTGGCGCTGTTCAATCTCGCGGCCCAGCCCAGCGTCGAAGACCTCAGCACTCCCGATTGCATCCGCTACCGGGTGACCATCACTGTGATCCACGCGCCCACGCAGGCCGTGGTCGGTTACGGCGTCGGCGAGGCCAGCTCTGCCGAGTCGAAGTACCAGTGGCGCGCGGTGGTCTGCGAAGAAGAGTGGCAGGACACGCCAGAGGATCGGCGGCGCCTGAAATGGAAGAAGGGTTACCAGGGCTCGCCCGCGAGCTGCATTCAGCAGATTCGCGCCGAGATGGAGGACGTGGCCAACACGGTCCTCAAGATGGCCAAGAAGCGCGCCCAGATCGACGCGGTTCTCACAGCCACCGCAGCCAGCGACGTGTTCGCCCAGGACGTGGAAGACCTGGTCGCCGCGGGCCTCGACCTGCCGCCCGACGCCACCGAGTTTCCGACGGGAGCGCCAGCGCCGTTGCCTCAAGAGCTGCAGCGCAAGGCCGACGCACCGCCGGCACAGACTCAGCAGCCGCAACCCCAAGCCCAACCCCAGGCACAGCGCCAGCAGGCCCCACCGCCCGCACAGCGCCCGGTACAGCAGCCAACCCAGCAGCGGCAGGCACCAGCGCCGCAAAGCGGAGTGCGGCTCATCAGCGGCCCGCAGGCAAGCCGGTTCTGGGCCATCGCCATGCAGTACCACAAGGACCACACCAAGATCACGGGCTACCTGCACAACGTGCTCGGGGTAGCAGAAGAAAGACGACATCCCGGTCAGCCGCTACGACGAAGCGATTGCCTGGGCGGAAGGGAAGGAGGACTGATGTCTACCTTTCCTTCGGTTCTCACTGGTGAGGATGTCTTCTTTGAGCACGACGCCCATGCGTACATCGACGCGGACGGCCACACGCAGCGCATGTCGGTCACCCAGGCTATCAAGATCGCAGGGCTGATCGACTACAGCATGGTCCCACCCGACGTGCTGATGAATGCCGCGGCGCGCGGCCGTCTGGTGCACCAGGGCGCGGCCATCCTCGACAAGGGCTATGACCTCAGCTACTACGAGATCCCGCCCGAGTGTGAACCGTACATCAAGGCTTACGCGCGGTTCTGCCGCGAGATGAGCTTCATACCCGACCCGGAGTGGATCGAGCACCCGATGATCGTCGAGATGTTCGGGCACCGGGTGGGCATGACACCGGACGCGGTCGGGACCATCGACGGCGTACCCACCGTCCTGGAGCGCAAGGCAACCTCCGCCGCGCATCCGTCCTGGGCCATTCAGACAGCCGGTTACGAGCTGGGGCTTCGCGCCGCCGGCTTGCAGATTCGGCAGCGGATGGCCGTTCAACTTCTTCGCACTGGCAAGTATCGCCCCTTCTTTTACGAGGACCAGGGCGACTCCGAGACCTTCGCCGATGCTTTCCGGCTCGCCGCCTGGAAGCTGAAGCACAACCTGGCCAAGTTGGCCTGAGGACTCTCCAATGGAAATGATCTCTGTTCAGTCTTCGCAAATCGCACAGATCGGCCATGACGGCCAATCTACGTGCCGCGTGCTGTTTCGGCGCGGCGGTCTCTACGAGTACCCCACCGTCACCGGGCCTGAGTTCGAGGCCTTCCGCTCGGCTGACTCCATCGGCCGCCACTTCGCGCAGTTCATCAAGGTCAAGCCCTTCAAGAAAGTCGAAGGTTCGGAGTTCAGCGCCGCGGTGCCGACCATCGTCGAAGCGCCCAAGCACGGCCTGCCGAGCGCAGCCGACCTGGATGCGGTCGAGGAAGAGCGCAAGATGCGCGACGAGCCCGCGCCGGAGATCGAGAACCAGGAGGTTGAGCAGGTGGCCCAGAAAGCAAGCCTCCTCGTCCAGAACGCCGTCACCCTGAAGGTCACGGACCCAACCACGCAGCACCAGGCATCGCAAGTACTCCTTGCAATCGCCGCGCTGCGCAAAGAGGTCGCCGACACCTTCCGGCCCATGAAAGAAGCGGCCTTCAAAGCCCACCGCACCGTCTGCGAGCAGGAGAAGAAGTACGATCAGCCCCTGGCCGACGCCGAGCGCGCGGTCAAGGCTCAGATCGGGAACTTCGTCGCCGAGCAGAACCGGCTTGCCTGTGAGGCTGAGGAAGCCGCCCGGAAGGCCGAGCATGAGCGCGCCGAGCGCGAGGCCCTGGAGCTCTCGCAGCAGCGGGCCATCGAAGACGCGGTTGCTCTGGAATCCATTGGCGACACGGTGGGAGCGCAAGCGGTGCTCGATAACCCGGCGCCCATGCCGGTGCGCTATGTGGCCCCGGCCCCTATCGCTCCGCAGGTGGCCCAGGTGGCCGGCGTCTCGACCCGCGAGGACTGGGACTTCCGCATCATCGACGAGATGGCCATCCCGCGCGAGTACCTGCTCGTGAACGAGTCGGCCATCCGCGCTCTGGGGAAGACGACCAAGGGAAAGGCCCGGATCGCAGGCGTCGAGTTCTATTCCAAACAGGTGGTCGCCGCCAGCCGGCGTGGCTAAACATCGCAGCAACGCAGTGCGCAACCGGCCACGGAGGGTGGCGGAGGCAAGCATGAACGTACTGAAGATCACCAAAGCGGACCTAGACGAGCGGGGATTTTACGCGGCGTCTGAGAACGTCGATTTCGATGGCGCGATTGAGATTGAAGGCAGCCTGGGATGGGTGCGGTTTCGCGGCTTTTTGAGAGCCGCGGCGGGCATCGCCGCGGCGGCGGGCTCGGGCATCAAGGCGGGCTGGGGCATCAAGGCGGGCTGGGACATCGAGGCGGGCTCGGGCATCAAGGCGGGCTTGGGCATCGAGGCGGGCTGGGGCATCAAGGCGGGCTCGGGCATCAAGGCGGGCTTGGGCATCGAGGCGGGCTGGGGCATCAAGGCGGGCTGGGGCATCGAGGCGGGCTTGGGCATCAAGGCGGTCTCGGGCATCGAGGCGGGCTGGGGCATCAAGGCGGGCTTGGGCATCAAGGCGGGCTCGGGCATCAAGGCGGGCTTGGGCATCAAGGCGGGCGAGGGCATCGAGGCGGGCTGGGGCATCGAGGCGGGCGAGGGCATCGAGGCGGGCTTGGGCATCAAGGCGGGCGAGGGCATCGAGGCGGGCTTGGGCATCGAGGCGGGCTCGGGCATCGAGGCGGGCTTGCAAATTACCTGCCCAAAAATCCATCACCGCCAAGCTGCGCATCTTTGCTGGTCTTTGCATCTGGCGCCTTCCGCACCCCAAAGAGACGACCATCACCGCGCAGCGCGTGGACGGAACCGTCTGCTTTGGCGACGTGAAACTACTGTTAGCCGAGACGACAGAAGCGCCCGCACCCGCAACAGATGCAACTTAACCAACACAGTGGTCGCGCGCGAAATAAGCACGGCTCAATACGCGCGGGGTGAAAGGCACACCCCTCCTAGACCACAGCCGAAAAGATCGAGGGCAGCAATGGAGCAGCAGGTTACAGGTCAGATCGCCAACGTCATCAAGCAGGCCCACTATGGGTTCATCCATGACGGGACCGGCAAGCGGTACTTTCTCCACCAGTCGGCCATGAGGGAGCGCCGGCCGATTCCACCGCAGGGAACGCGAGTCTCCTTCTTCATCGCACCGCCCCTCGACAAAGAGAAGCTGGAACGCGCCGTCAACGTGGAGATCCTATGACCAGGTGGTGTATCGAGTGCGCGCAACAGCAGCAACACCAGGCCGCGACGAAGACGGTCGACGGCGACCCGCTCTGCGACTTCCACGCGAAAGAGGCAATACGGAACCTGAAGTTGAAGGGCGGCAGGGGCACCACTCCGTCTGATGGCTGCTGCGTGCAATGGCGCCGGCTTGGGAGACCGTTGCACGACGACGGATGACTGCGGCACCACGTTGCAGTGTGTTTCTAACGTCTGCCGTCCGCGCTGCAACCGCGCCCCGGACTGCGGCGACGGCTTTTCGTGCAGCGACGACGGCACCTGCCATGCCGCGACCGGCAGCGCCGGCGATGGCTGTACCAGTGAAGTCGATTGCTCGACCGGGTTCTCGTGCGAGCTGTCGGGCGACCCCGGCGACAACAACCTGCTCGCCGCGAGCTGTGTCGCCGAGGGCAACGGTCATCCCGCCGGCGCCGCCTGTGCCGACGACTCCGATTGTCGCAACCACACCTGCGCGCTCGGCCGCTGTATCGATTTGTGTAGCGTCACGCGCGATTGCGGCGTCGGGATGGGCTGCACGCAGATCCCGCGGATCGAATCCGGCGGTGCGATGTTCCAGGGCTGTCTGCAATCGGCCGGCTCGCTCGCGTGGAACATCCCGGTGCATGGCTCCTCGGACGTCGTGGCGTTGCCGGTGCCTGCCTCGGCACGCTCGGTTGCGGTAACGATGCAGGTCGACGATCCGAATCAGATGGTCGGCGTCACCCACCTCACCGCGCCCAATGGCACCGTCCTGCTCGACGCCGCCGACGACCTCTACACCGATCCGGTGCGCCACGAACGCGAGTTCGGCCAGTCGGTCCTCGCGCTGCCGTCGTCCCCGGATCCGCTGCCGTCGTCCCCGGATTCGCTGGTCACGCCGCTCGATACGCTGACCCCCGGCGCGTACATGATGACGATCCGCTCGTTGAAGCCGCCGTTCGATCCGGACAGCATCGGCACGGCGACGCCGGTCGTCACCGCGGTCGCGAAGCTCGACGCCAGCGTGATCCTCGATCTGCACTTTTACTTTCTCAACTTCGACGACCACCCGTGCGCGGCGCAGTTCGGCAACACCGGCACGCTCAACGCGACCACCGCCGCGACCGGCTCCTTCTTCCAAAACGAGTTTCTCGCGACGATGCGGTCGATCTTCTCATCGGGCGGCGTCGCGCTCGGTACGTTGACCTACGAGGATTGCAGGAAACCCTCCCGATCTCGACGGGCTCGACGTCTCGAATGCCGGCGAGCTGCTGAAGCTCGGCACGCACCCGGTTGGGGTCAACGTATTCTTCGTGCGCTCGATGTCACCGAGCGGCCTCCAGGCGTACGGCCCGAACCCCGGCCCCGCTGGCCTCCCGGGCACCGCGCAATCCGGCGTGATCGTCGCGCTCGATTCGCTGTGCTACCGCAACTGGTCGAGTG
>CAWKME010000070.1:0-14134 GCA_963850645.1 uncultured Actinomycetota bacterium
ACCCGTTAAGCCCGCCGCTCAGACTGGCCTGCACTGCCGGGAAGCCCGGCGCTCAAGGTGGCACCGAGGCCGTTGAGCCCCGTGCCGATGTTGCCCGCCAGCGCGCCACCGGTCTGCTCCAGGGCCGCCACGCCGTTACCGAAGTTGGTGGTCAACGAAGCACCCAGCGGGGCCAAGCCCGACAGGCTGCCGCCGAAGCCGCCCGACAACGCGGTGTTGAGCGAGGCACCAAGGCCGGAGGCGTCGGCGCTGAGGCTGGCCTCGACCCCCGCCAGCCCGCCGCCCAAGTTAATCCCGAGCGCGGGGGTGGCGCTGGCCAGAGTCTGCACGACGTTGGCCTCGGCGGCCGCATACGTGTTGGCGCCGGCCGACATCGCCTCGACGAACTGCTGGTGGAAGGCTGCCGCCTGCGCGCTGAGCTGCTGGTAGCCCGCCGCGTGCGCGGAGAACAACGCAGCGATCTGGGCAACCTCGTCGGCAGCCGCGGGCAGAACGCCCGTCGTCGCCGCGGCCGAAAAGTTGGCGGACCCGATCATCGAACCGATATTCGTCAGGTTCGCTGCCGCGTCCGCGATATATTGCGGCGCTGCGATCAAACGACACAGTTACCTCCCGGCTCAGCACGACATGATCGCGTTCCCCGATTACCCGATCACCTGGGTGTCGCGATGGCGAAAGCCTATCGAATAGGCGTCGTGAAAACGGGTGTTTGCGCAAACGAAGTAGGCGCGGTAACGGCTCGGTGACCAGCGGATGTGCGCGGCGTCAGGCTAACGGTGAACGCGTTGTGAACCCGTCGTCGTCGACCGAGCCCACTCGCGACGCGGTCACGGCCCGGTCTTGATCCATGGCCGGCGTCGCCGACGATGCCGACCGGCACGGCGCCCGACAGGCTGACGTTCTGCACGCTCGGGCCCGCGGCGACGATGGTGGTGTCCTGCAGGATCGGCAGAACGGTCGACATGTTCCACAATCGCGGCTCGACCGCGGTGATCACGTCGTTGATGTTCTTGGTGCCATTGAGCGCGGCATCGATGTTCGACTGAATGCTGCGATCGCAGATCCCGGTGAGGTTGCGACGGCGCCTGCACCAGCGCGCCGGGGTCGGGCGCCGGCGGCTGGGCGGGGCGACGTCGGCGCGGCGGCGGGTGGTGCCGGCCCGGTCGACGGCACGCGACCGGCGACGGTGTGGTCGGCCGCCGCGTGGACGTCGATACCGGCGTCGACTGCAGCGCCGGGCAGCCGTAGCGCGACGCGAGCAGCGTCGCCAGGTTGCCGCCGGCCTGGTGCCAGCCGACGATCGCGTCGACCCGGTTGTTGTTCAACGCGTCGCGATACAGCATCACCGGGTCCAGCGCCAGCACGCGTCGCGGCGATGCCGACGTTGCGCAACTGGTCGGCCGCGGTGTTGGCCACCGCCACCGAGGTCGGGTCGTTGGCCGCCACGCCGATGACCAGCGACAGCTGTTGGCCGTCCTTGCTGATCCGGCCGCGGATGACTTCGGGCGGCCCGGTGCTCGGCGGCGCCGGCGCCGGCGACGCCGACGAGTTGCCTTCGACCTTGTAGCCGGCGCCCGCCAACAACGCCAGCGCCGCAGGCGTCGTCATCGCGGGCGGCGCGGTCGGCTCGTAGCCCGGGTCGCTGGGCGACCGGATCTGGGCCTGGTCCAGCGTGACGGTGTTGTCGCTGCCGGCGCCGACCGCGGCCAGCAGGTCGACGTCGAGCAGCCCGAGGATCGCCTTGCGGACCTGCGCGTCGGACAGCTTGGGCTCGTTGGCGCGCAGCGTGAGCTGCATGACCCGGGGCGTCACGATCCGGGCGGTGCGCACGTCGGGGATGGCGGACAGCTGCGCGAAGGCCGCCGAGCCGCCGTGCACCTGGGCCACCTGGGTGTCGCCGTTGCGCACCGAATCGGCCAGCGCGGCCGGCGCTCCGGCACGCCGGAAGAGGATCTGGTCGCGGGCTTGGCCGGCGGTCCCCAGTAGCGGTCGTTGCGGGCCAGCAGGATTTCGTCGCGCTGCGGGTCGATGTTCTCCACCCGGAACTGCCCGCCGGTGACCGGCAGCGCCCGGGCCAGCCCGGCCGCGAAACCGCCCGGCACGTCCTTGACGATGTGCGCCGGCAGGATGTTGTTGAACAGTTCCTTCCACGCCGGATACGGCTGGGCGAACGTGACCACCGCCTGTCTTGCCGCCCTCGAGCGACTGCACGCCGGTGATGAGGTCGTAGCCGGCGGGGTCGACCACGCCGGGCTGGCTGACCATCTGGCGCCACAGGTACCAGAAGTCGTCGGCGGCGATCGGGGCGTTGTCGGTCCACTGCGCCTCGGGCCGGATCTTGTAGGTCACCGTGAACGGGTTCTGGTTGGTGACTTCGGCGGACACCAGCAGCGTGGGGTCCATCTCCCAGCGCGAACCCGTCGGCGTGCCGGGGTCGGGCACCGGCCGGAACGCGCTGGGCAGCACCAGCGCGCTGATCGCCGCGTTCACCGGCGACAGGTCGGACAGCAGGTGCGGGTTGAAGCCGGCGCCGATCGAGTCGATCCCCATGATGATCTGCGTCGGCCTGCGGCGGCGGCGGCGGTGAGTTGTGCGGCGTCTCGGTGCTCTGCGGCGCCGGCGGCGGGTTGACCGTGCACGCCGCCGAGCGCCAACCCGGCCAGCGAGACGCACCGACGCCGACCGTCACGAGAGAGACGGCGGGCTCGGTCGGCACGCCGCATCAGGGTATCGGGCAGCTGCCCAGCAGACCCGCCCAAGCCACGTGCGATTAACCCCGGGCCTTGGCCCGCGCCCGGCTGCGGGCCCGGGTGGTGGCGTCCAGCTCGACCTTGCGGACCCGCACGATCTCCGGGGTCACCTCGACGCATTCGTCGTGCGCGCAGAACTCCATGGCCTGTTCCAGGTCGAGTTCGAGCGGCTTGGCCAGCGTCTCGATGACGTCCGCGGTCGACGACCGCATGTTGGTCAGCTTCTTCTCCCGGGTGACGTTGATGTCGAGATCCTCCGGCGCGCGGGTTGATTCCGACGACCATGCCCTCGTAGGTGTCCTGGCCGGGTTCGACGAAGAACTGGCCGCGGTCGGCGAGCTGGATCAGCGCGAACGGCGTGATGGTGCCGGCCCGGTCGGAGACCAGCGACCCGGTGTGCCGGGCCCGGATCTCGCCCGGCCCACGGCCGGTAGCCGTCGAACACGGCGTTGGCGATGCCGGTGCCGCGGGTGAGGGTGAGGAAGTCGGTGCGGAAGCCGATCAGGCCGCGGCTGGGCACGATGAAGTCCATCCGGACCCAGCCGGCCGCGTGGTTGGTCATCTCCTCCATGCGGCCCTTGCGGGCGGCCATCAACTGGGTGATCGCGCCGACGAACTCCTCGGGGCAGTCGATCGTCATCGCCTCGAACGGCTCGTGCAGCTTGCCGTCGATCGTCCTGGTGACCACCTGCGGCTTGCCGACCGTGAGCTCGAAGCCCTCCCGGCGCATCTGCTCGACCAGCACGGCCAGCGCCAGCTCGCCACGGCCCTGCACCTCCCAGGCGTCGGGCCGGCCGATGTCGACGACCCGGATCGAGACGTTGCCGACCAGCTCGGCGTCCAGCCGGTTGCTGACCATGCGCGCGGTCAGCTTGTGCCCGGACACCTTGCCCGCCAGCGGCGAGGTGTTGGTGCCGATGGTCACCGAGATGGCCGGCTCGTCGACGGTGATGCGCGGCAGCGCATGCGCATGATCGGGATCGGCCAGCGTGTCGCCGATCATGATCTCGGGCAGCCCGGCCACGGCCACGATGTCGCCGGCGATCGGCCTCGTCGGTGGCGCTGCGCTCGACGCCCTCGGTGGCGAGCAACTCGGTGATCTTGGCGTTGGTGATCACGGGCAGCCCGTCGACCTCGCGCATCCAGGCCACCTGCTGGCCCTTGCGGATGCTTGCCGTTGTAGATGCGGATCAGCGCGAGCCGGCCAGGAAGGCCGACGCGTCGAGGTTGGTCACCAGCGCCTGCAGCGGCGCCTCCGGGTCGCCCTGCGGCGGCGGGATGTGCTCCAGCAGCACGTCGAACAGCGGGTCGAGGTTGTCGCCCGTCGGGGTTCTCGCCGTTGGCCGGCTGCGGTGGTGCTGGCGATGCCGGCGCGGCCGGACGCGTACAGCGTCGGCAGGCCCAGCGCGTGCTCGGCGGCCTTCTGCGGCTTCGTCGTCGAGGTCGGAGGCGACGTCGAGCAGCAGGTCGTGGCTTCTCGGAGACCACCTCGGCGATGCGGGCGTCGGGCCGGTCGGTCTTGTTGACGACCAGGATCACCGGCAGGTGCGCGGCCAGCGCCTTGCGCAGCACGAACCGGGTCTGCGGCAGCGGCCCCTCGGACGCGTCGACCAGCAGCAGCACCCCGTCCACCATGGACAGCCCGCGCTCCACCTCGCCGCCGAAGTCGGCGTGGCCGGGGGTGTCGATGACGTTGATCACCGTCACGGTCCCGTCCGGGTGATGGCGGTGCACGGCGGTGTTCTTGGCCAGGATGGTGATGCCCTTTTCCTTCTCCAGGTCACCGCGAGTCCATCAGGCGTTCCTGGCTGTCGTCACCGCGGTGGTGCAGCGCGCCGGACTGCCGCAGCATGGCGTCGACCAGCGTGGTCTTGCCGTGGTCGACGTGCGCGACGATGGCGACATTGCGGAATGGCACGTCGGTGATTGTGGCAGCGCGATCGGCGGATAGCGAACTGGCAGGTGGCCGTCAGCCCGGCTTCTGCAGCGGACGGCGCCCCGGACGGCATGGGCAGCCGTGACCGGGCCGCCCGAATCACCTCCGGGGAGCACCGCCGGACATACAGATCCAGCTGATTCGGTGAAGTCATTACGACGAGTCTTGGCGCTTCAACGCGGCTGCGCGGAAGCTGCTTACTCACTGTGGACTGCAACGAGAGGTCTAGCCAAGGGCTCGAGTGAGGTCCGCCAGCCACGCCCGATCCGCGGGCACCCAGTCGACGTCGTGCAGCTCGCGCGGCCGTCACCCAGCGCAGCGCCCGGTGGTCATGCGGGTGCGGTTCGCCGCGGGTCAGGCGCACGCGATAGGCGCGCAGCGTCGTCGTCTCGCTGAGCGGGATGTCGTCGCCCGAGCCGGTCGCCCACCGCGACGTCACCGACCGCGAAGCCCAGCTCCTCGGCCAGTTCGCGGGCCAGCGCGTCGGGTTCGGTCTCGCCGGGCGCGACCTTGCCGCCGGGGAGTTCCCAGCGGCCGGCCAGTTCCGGCGGTCGGGCGCGTTGCGCGACCAAAAGCGCGGAGCCGACAGATCAGGGCGCCGGCAACGACGATCTGGGTCGGCATGGCCAGTGACGGTATACCGTCGAGCCATGGCTGTGTTAACGGATGAGCAAGTGGACGCCGCACTGCCCGACCTGGACGGATGGGAGCGTGCCGACGGCGCGCTGCGCCGGTCGATCAAGTTTCCCGTCGTTTCTCGCCGGCATCGACGCGGTGCGCCGGGTGGCCGAGCACGCCGAGAGCAAGGACCATCACCCGGATATCGATATTCGTTGGCGGACAGTGACTTTCGCTCTGGTCACGCATTCCGAGGGTGGCATCACCGCAGAATGACGTGGCGATGGCGCGCGACATCAACGAGATCGTCGGGAGTTAGTCCGTCGGCTCGGCGGCGCGTCTGCCGGTGCCGCAATCCAGATCAAGGTCGCCACCGCGCCACGATGTAGACCAGGCCGGCCCAGGCCAGATACCAGGGCCGGCTGATCTGCCAGATGGTCGGCTGAGCGAAGCTCAGCAGCCACGGCACGCCGATGATGGTGAGCGCCAGCCAGCCCCAGCCCACAATCCGCGCGCCGCGGCGCTCGCGCAGCGGCCCGTGAATCGCCCAGATCATCAGCGGCACCAGCCACACCCAGTGGTGGGTCCAGGAAATCGGTGACAGCAGCAGCCCGAACAACTCGACCACCAGCAACTTGCCGAGCCGATCGGACGGGTCCAGCGCCCGCCAGGCCAGGACGGCCAGTACCGCGGTGACGGCGATGGCGGCCAGCACCGGCGGGCCGAAGCCGGCGTCGTGGCCCAGGATCCGGGAGATCCCGCCGCGCCAGGACTGATTGAACGACGTGGCGATGGGCCCGACCCGGTGCGCGTCGCCCAGCAGGTCGGTGAAGTAGTAGCGGGTCTGATCGCCGACGACCAGGGCCGACACCCCGATGGTGGCAAGGAAGACGACGGCCGAGAATACCGCCGCGCGCCCATCGCCGGACGCCGACGAGATAGACACCGGCGATCGCCGGCGTCAACTTGATCCCGGCCGCCACGCCGACCAGCAGCCCCGACAGCCACCACCGCGTGCGTGTAGACCGCCCACAGCACCGCCAGCATCAGCAGCACATTGACCTGCCCGTAGTCGAAGGTGCTGCGCAGCGGCTCGATCCAGATGGCGACCGCCGTCCACAACATCGCGAGGCGGTGACCGCCGGACGGCGCACGCCCAGCAGGCGCTGGCTGATCCGAACCGCGCCGTACAGCGCGGCGATCGTCGCGACCTGCCACACGAAGGCGACCAGGCCGAACGGCAGCAAGGTGCAGCGGGTAGAAGACGACCGCCGCGAACGGCGGATAGGTGAACGGCAGCGGGAAGTCCGGCGTCTGGTCGGCGTAGACGTAGCTGTACAGCGTGCCGGGATGGTCGATCGCGGCGGCGCCGCCGAGGTAGACGTGCAGGTCGACGAAGTTTGCGCCGTTGGGCGCCAGGTAGGTCCAGGCGAGCCGCGCGGCGACGCTCGCGACCAACAGCAGCGGCGCGGCCGCCTGAAGCAGACTCGCGAACCGCCGGCGTGGTGGGTGCCGCCGGGGCGGCCGAGGTGGTGTCTATCAGCCCGACTTTAGCGATCGAGGCCGGCGCCGCGGCATTGTCGGTCGTCACCCGGCGCATGGTGCGATCGGTGGCTTTGTCCGCGGGCGACCTTCCCGGTCCGCCGTGGCGACGGGCGTCCGGTCACCGCCGTCACTCGTATCAGTAACGATCGAATAAATGCCACACGTGTCACTTGAGTCCCATCAGTATCAAAGTAACTTCGGCGCGGGACCTGTCGTCGACAACCAGGGAGAGTCATGCCAACCATCTGGACTTACATGCGTGCAACCGCCGTCGTAGTCGGTTCGTCCGCAGCACTACTGACGGGCGGTATCGCCCACGCCGACCCCGTGCCGGCTCCGCCCATGCCGAACATCCCGCAGCAGCTGATCGCTTCGGCGGCCAACGCGCCGCAGATCCTGCAGAACCTCGCCACCGCCCTCGGCGCGACCCCGCCGGCGGCGCCGGCCGCTCCCGGCATCAGCTTCCCGGGAGTGCCCTCGGCCGCCGCAACGTCACCGTGCGGCTCCGGCGGCCCTCCCGTCGATTCCCGGGCTGACGCAGCCGGCGGCACCCGCCGCCCGGCGGCACCCTCCGCCCCGGCGACCAGCTCGGCATTCCGGGCCTGCAGCGGCCGATCCCGGGCTTGACGCAGCCTGACCGGCACCCGCGGCGCCCGCCGCACCGGCCGCTCCGGCCGCTCCGTCGATCCCGGGGCTGCCGGCCATCCCGGGGCTCTCGACGCCGGCCGCCCCCGCCACACCGCCGGCCCCGCAGATCCCGCAGGCGAAGGTCGACATGCCGGCGTTCCTGCCCGGCCTGCCGGTCAACGTGCCCCCGCAGATGACGCTTCCGCAGGACCTGCCGGCGCTGGCCTCGGCACCGGCCGGCTCCGGCGGCACCGGCCGCACCGGCGCCCGGCGGCCAGCCCCGCTGGACCGGTGGCGCCGCTGCTCGCCGCCCTGCCCTGATATTCAGCTAGACAGCAAAGCCAACTACGTAATGACCGGAGGACACCGTGGCAACCACTTGGAACCTGTCCAAAGGTTTGGCCGCTGTCGTCACGGCATCGGCTGCCGCGTTCGGGCTCTGCCCGAGCGCGGCAGCCGACCCGGCGACACCGCAACCGAACTCCACCAACAGCTACCGGGCCTGCCGGCGTTGTCGCAGCTGAGCCCGATCATCCAGCAGGCGGCCAGCAATCCCGGGCAGGCGACACAGCTGCTGATGGCCGCGGCGCAGGCTTTCAGCCACAACCCGACCGCGCCCACCGAGTCCAAGAACGTGGCCGCGTCGGTGAATCAGTTCGTCCAGGAGCCGGGCTCGCCGGTCCCGGTGCGCGCCCGCGCCGAACGGCGTGGCCCTGCCTGAGGCTCGCCGGTGCCGCACGTGCCCCGGCGGGCGTCGAACCCGGCGCGCAGGCGCACCTGCCGACCGGCATCGACCCGGCCGCACGCGGCCGGTCCGGCTGCCCGGTCGCTGACTCGCGCCGGCGGCCGCACCTGCCTCGGCTGTCCGGCACCGCGGCCGGGGCCGGTCGAGCCGCTGCCGCGCCGCGGTTCGCGGCAGCCCGCCCCGGCGCCGCGCCGCGCCGGCCGCAGCGCCGCCCGCTGCCCGCTCCCGGCGCCGCGGCGCCGCGCCGGCACCGGCTCCTGCGCCCGGCGCGCCCGGCGGCGGCTCCGGGTTCGGCCCTGACGCTCCGCCCACGCAGGACTTCATGTATCCCTCGATCGGCACCAATTGCCTTGCGGACGGCAGCAACGTCGATCGCGACCGCGCTGTCGGTGGCGGGGCCGGCGAAGATCCCGACTCCCGGGCCGGGCCCCGGGCAGACCGCCTACGTGTTCACCGCGGTCGGCACCCCCGGGCCGGCCGAGGTGCAGAAGCTGCCGTTGAACGTCACCTGGGTGAACCTGACCACCGGCAAGTCGGGCACGCGTCGACGCTCAAGCCGCGCACCGACATCAACCCGACGGGCCGACGACGTTGACCGCGATCGCCGACACCGGTTCGGGCAGCATCATGTCGACGATCTTCGGGCAGGTCACCACCAAGGAAAAGCAGTGCCAGTTCATGCCCACGATCGGCTCCACGGTGGTGCCCTAGGCCAGCACTGTCCCTGCCCTGGGCGCGCGTGTCCCCCACTGGGGGCACGCGCGCTCGCGTCAACGCCTCGCTAGTACGCCATGAACAAGATCGCGTCGCGGTCGTACTCGAGGCCCGGATGAACGCTGGCGAGATGAGCCTGGGTCAGTTCGACCAGCTCGTCCTCATCCTTGCCGACGATGGCTTCGCCGCACGGACACGTGATGTGTGTCTTCACGTTGCCGCCCTTCCCTTCTGTTCACCTACTACTTCGCCGCCTTGGCTGCTGCCTTCATCTGCTTCTTGTACGACCGCACCTGCCCCAGCGAACGGGCGTCGACGATATCGGCGACAGAATGTGCGTGCCGGCCTGGCCGAACTCCCCGGCGGCCGCCCGCCAGCCCTTCGGCGTCACCCCGTACTGCTTGCCCAGCAGCGCCAGAAAGATCTGCGCCTTCTGCTCGCCGAAACCGGGTAATCCCTTGAGCCGCCGCAGCAGCTCCTTGCCGTCGGGGTCGCCGGCCGTCCACAACGCGGCCGCATCGCCGTCGTAGCGGTCCACGATGATCTGCGCCAGCGCCTGGATGCGCTTGGCCATCGACCCCGGAAAGCGGTGTATCGCAGGTTTTTCCGAGCACAAAGCGGCGAACTTGTCCGGGTCGTAGTCGGCGATTTCGGCGGCGTCGAAGCCGCCCATCCGGTCGGCGATCTTCTTCGGTCCCGCGAAGGCGGTCTCCATCGGTACCTGCTGATCGAGAACCATCCCGATGAGTAGGGCCAACGGATCTCAGCCAGCCATGCGGTCTGGATCTTCTTCGGTCCACTGGCAAGGCCTCCTTCCTGACCGTAGACCGATGACTCTTGCTGGTCCACCAGAACGCAGCCTCGACCAACAGCACGACACGAGTTATCGTGGCAGCGGTCGATCGAGCAAATTGGCACTGCATGCTGGCCAGGCAGAACTGCATCAGCTCATGAATGAGCCTACGTGCCGCCGCGACGCACTGAATATGACAGCGCTTGGCCGCGAACCTGTACCACCCCGACTCGACCGACTCGCACGGCTCGTTCTCGACGGGCTGGCGTCGAACAGTTCATCGCACAACTACAGGCTGCGGAACCGTATGTGCGTGTCTCCCAACACAACATCACCACAACGAACTTCGTGATCGAGGGCGACACGGCCCGTCGGTGAGATCTACTGCCTGGTGTTTCACACCTTCGCCGGTCCCGAACACGACATACGACGTCATCATCGGCGGCGGTACCTGGACAAGTCCACACCAAACACGACGGCCGCTGGAAGTTCACGTCAACGCACCATCGTGGCGGACTGGGCATACCAGGGACGTACCCATCGCGAGTGAACTGGCACTCGCAAAGCGCGAACACCCCTCCCCGTTGCCCAAACGCAGGTCCAGCCGCCCGCTTCAGCCGGGGCCTGTTCGCACATCCCGACGTGCCTGCGTCGAGCAGCATGCCCACCAGCAGGGCCGAACGGGTTGTCGGACGCGGCTATCCGCTCTTGCGGCGGAATTCCCGGCGGCTTTCCTGCGGACCGTGCGCCCGCGACTGCTTGCCGCCGGCGTCCTTGTGGTCGGACCCGCCCGACGACTTGGCCATCTTGCGGTCGAGGGCTTCGCGGAACTTGCGCTTGGTCTCGTCCTCCGTTCGGGTGACTCGGAAGACTTCGATTCGGCCATAGCGGCAGCCTAGCGCGCAGTCGGCGCCGGTGATTAGGCCGCTACCGCATTCCCGGCGGCATGCCGTACACGTGCGAGATCGGCAGCGTCAGCAGCACCCGCCGATCGGTGACCATCGCCTGCGCGGTAGTCGTCCCAGTCCGGATGTTCACCGGCGATGTTGCGGTACAAGGCAATCAGCGCCTCGACGGTGTCGTCGTCGGGGGCCGCCGCCGGCGGCGTCAGTTCGGCGGTGCCCTCGGCGACGGCATACGACCACCCGTCGTCGGCGTCGACCAGGATGCGAAGCCCGCGGGTCGCGGCGCAGGTTGCGGGTCTTGGCCCGCGGCTCGGTGATCGACACCCGCACGCACCACCTCGCGCGGCGTCGAAGTGATACCACACGTTCGACAGTTGCGGGACGCCCGTCCTGTTTGATGGTGGCCAGCACCCCGAGGGAGTTCCCACTGATCACGGCCAGCAGCTTGTCGTCGAAGACTTGGCGTCCCATGCCGAAAGCCTACGTCGCCACGTGCCACTTGGCCTGAAATCGATCATGACCCAGTTCGCGGCGTTCCTGCGCGGCGTCAACGTCGGGGGCGTCAACCTCAAGATGGCCGAGGTGGCCACCGCGTTGTCCGACGCCGGATTCACCAACGTGCGCACCATCCTGGCCACCGGCAACGTGCTGCTGGAGTCCACAGTCCGGCGTCGGCCGCGGTGCGCAAGAAGGCCGAAGCCGCGTTGCGCGAGAGGTTCGGCTACGAAGCGTGGGTGCTGGCCTATGACATCGAGACGGTGCGCGCCATCTCCGAGGCCTACCCGTTCGAGCGCGAGGTCGACGGGTACCAGTCCTACGTCACGTTCGTCACCGACGCCGCGGTGCTCGACGAACTAGCCGCACTGGCCGATCAGGCCGGCTCCGACGAAAAGATCAGCCCCGGGGACGGCGTCATCTATTGGCAGGTGCCCAAGGGCAGCACGCTGGACAGCACGATCGGCAAGACGATGGGCAAGCCGCGCTACAAGTCGTCGACCACCACCCGCAACCTGCGCACGTTGGCTAAAGTGCTGCGCTAGGCCGAAACCGTTGACGGCCGGTCGGTCTGGCGCTTACCGTCCGTCGCGGTCGTCGGCAACGTCTCGAGGTAGCGCATCGCGTCGGCTTTGGTCAGCCCCAGCGCCCGGGCCACCTCAACGTACTCCGCGCGCCGCGGCCGCCATCGCCGCGTCGGTCGGGTCGAAGCGGGAGACGAAAGTGCCGAAGCGGCCGCGGGTTTCGACGATCGCCGCGGATTCCAGCTCACGGTAGGCGCGGGCCACCGTATTGACGGCCACCCCGAGCTGACCGGCCAGGTCGCGCACCGTCGGCAGGCGGGTGCCCGGCGGCAGCGCGCCAGCGCGGACTCCGTCGATGACCTGGCGTCCTGAGCTGGTCGAACAACGGCCTGCCCGCCTTCATGTCGACCCGTAGCCAATCCCCAGCTCCACATACTCAGTATCCCCCACTCGCGACTATCTTGGTGGGATGCGAGTAACGGTGCTCAGCGGCGCGGGCATCTCCGCGGAAAGCGGCGTGCCGACATTCCGCGACGACAAGAACGGATTGTGGGCCCGCTTCGACCCTTATGAGCTGTCCAGCACGCAGGGGTGGCGCGACAACCCCGAGCGGGTCTGGGGCTGGTACCTGTGGCGTCACTATCTCGTCGGCAACGTCCAACCCAACGCGGGGCACCGCGCCATCGCCGCCTGGCAAGACCACGTCGAGGTCAGCGTCATCACCCAGAATGTCGACGACTTGCACGAGCGGGCCGGGAGCGTGCCGGTGCATCACCTGCACGGCAGCCTCTTCGAATTCCGTTGCGAGCGTTGCGATTTGGCCTATACCGGGGCGTTGCCGGAAATGCCCGAACCGATGCTGGAGGTGGAGCCTCCGGTGTGCCACTGCGGTGGCCTGATCAGGCCCGACATCGTCTGGTTCGGTGAGCCGCTGCCCGAGGAGCCGTGGCAGCGCGCCGTCGAGGCCACCGAAGCCGCCGACCTGATGGTCGTGGTGGGCACCTCGGCGATCGTCTATCCGGCGGCCGGCCTGGCCGAGTTGGCACTGTCGCGCGGCACAGCCGTCATCGAGGTCAACCCCGAGGTCACACCGCTGTCCAGAAGCGCCACGCTCAGCATTCGGGAGACGGCGAGTGAAGCGTTGCCCGGGTTGCTGCAGCGGCTGCCCGCGCTGCTGAATTAGCAGAGGATTCGAAGCCCCTCCGCCGAGCCTGCGGTAGCGGCGCCGAGCCTGCGCACAGACCGCGGTTCGTCCACAAGTTCGCACGCTCAGCGCAGTCTCGGCACGACGGCGTCGGCGCGGTTGACGAATCTGCCCTCATGGCGAGTGACGAACCTTCATCCCCTTTTCTTGGCAGCGAGGCGGTGGCCGCCGGCGTATTACGGCCGCACCAGTTGAGATCGCGATTCCGCGCCGTACTTCCCAACGTCTACGTCCGGCGTGAGCAACAGCTGACCCTGCGCGACCGCGCGGTTGCGGCCTATCTTTGGTCACACCGGCGGGGAATCCTTGCGGGGTTGACGGCGGCCGCGTGGCACGGATCGAGATGGGTGGACGAATGTCTGCCGGTCGAGTTGGTCTGGTCCAATGCCCGGCCCCCACGCGGGGTTGATACCTACGCCGTCACGCTTCTGCCCGGCGAAATCCAAGTCGTGGCGGGCATTCCGGTCACGACGCCGCAGCGCACGGCATTCGATATCGGCCGCCGTAGGCCGGTTGGTATGGCGATAGCGCGTTTAGGTTCGCTGATGCGGGCGACCGGCACCAAAACCGATCAGGTTCTGGCAGTAGCGGATCAGCATCGCGGCGCCCGGGGACTGCGGCAGCTGGAGGCAGCGCTGGAGCGCGTCGATCCCGGTGCGCAGTCACCGAGAGAGACGTGGCTTCGGCTCTTGCTGATCGATGCCGGCTTGCCGCGCCCGGCCACCCAGATCCCGGTGACAACCCCGGACGGGGCCCAGGTGTACTACCTCGACATGGGATGGGAAGAACCGATGGTCGCCGTCGAGTACGACGGCGAGCACCATCGTCTCGACCGCTGGCAGTACGCGCGGATATTCGCCGATCGGAGGCGCTGGGCCGGCACGGCTGGATCGTCATCCGAGTGACAGCATCGGAACGGCCGCCCGACATCGTTCGGCGCGTTCGGGATGCCCTGCAATTCCGGGCATCGAGCCTGCGCTAGCGGCGACGAGCCTGAGCACAAGTCATGTTTCATCCGCCGACGCACGCGCGGAGCGCAGTCTCGGCGAGAGAGATTAAGGGCCTGCGGGCCCGCCCAGCGCCATCTCGGACACCGGCAACGGCGCCCAAGTCGGCACGGTGGACTCCCGCCGCGACGTGTCCACCTCGAATCCCGCGTCGATGATGAAGCGTTCGGTGTCGCGATGGGTGTGGCAGTTACCGAACAATCGCGGCCACACCGTCGCATCGGCGAGCCGCTGTAGCCGCCCCCGCGCACCGGCGCTGGCCACGTGCTCG
>CAWKME010000071.1:0-67909 GCA_963850645.1 uncultured Actinomycetota bacterium
GGTTGCGGCGCAGCCAGTCCGCGGCGGCGTCCAGGCCGGGTAGCTCGCGCACCCGATAGCTGTCCAGGAAGGCCAGCCAGCGGTCGACTTGCCGCTCGTGGAATCCGTCCGGACGGCCGAAGCCCTCCAACCCGTGGGCGCGCCAGTCCACCCGGCCCAGCTTGGCTGCGCCGTCGACGAGTTCGAACGCCAAGCCCCGTCGCGCGGTCAGGTCGGTGTCGAACGGTGCTTCCCAGCCGCCGTCCATCGGGCTCCACCCGTCGATGGCCCGCATCACGTAGAAGGGCATGCCGAGCAGATCGCCGGCGTCGTTGGCGGCGATCAGCTCGGCATGCGGCACGTCGGTGCCGCGCAGCGCGCGGACCAGCCGGATCTCGCGCAGCAGCCCGTCGATGCGGGCCGCGTCGGCGCGCGCGCCGGGCATCCGCAGCACCATCCGCTCGTCACCGCGCCGGATCAGGTACAGCGTGTTCTGTGAACCGCCGGACAGCTGGTCGATGACCGGCTCTTCACCGGCGCCGGGGGCGCCGTTCGCGTCCAACCAGCGCCCCAGCACGCCCGCATCCACCATCTGCACACCCCAATCTCTATGGGGAGAATAGCATTCTCCACGCTTCGAGTACGAGGGGCCGCGGAGCGGCATGCAGGTTACGGCTGCTTCGTGCCGGAGTAGCACTCCAGGACTGTGGGACTCACTTCGAGGGCAGTCGACACGGTGGCGGAACCATCGGTCATGTTGATCAGCCCGGCGCCACTCAAGTTGGCTTCGAAACCGGATCCACCCGCCACGCAGTCGGAAAAGAACATCGCCCCATAATTCGCGAGCGTGGACAAGCCGCCGCTTGTAAAGCCCTCCCGCTCCACGATCCACTCGGCCGTGTTGCCGATGAGCGTAAGGCCCGACGATGGCGGGTTAATCGCTTGGGTCACATATTGATTCGTCGTCACGTTACCGATGGTGAAAGAGCCGTTGGTGTCGGTGGCGGTGCAAACGGTCACCTCGACAAGGTCGCCCGTGCTGACCTTGAAACCACCGAGCTTTGAGTAGCCGTTGTCGTCGGTGCCGTTAAACCACTCGAACCACACATACGGCGTCACCGTGACGGCGCCATTCTTTGTCGCCACGTTCACATCCGTTCCGGTGCCAGCCTGCAGCAAATTGTTGTGTCCCGCGCCGATGTCTCCGCCGATGCCGATCCAGTGCAGCGCGTTCCAGAAGCCGGCGTTGTAGCCGGTGCCGTTCCACGCCGAGGACGGCGGGTAGGCATCGGGCACCGTCCAGGTGGCTGAGACGGTCGCGAACCCCTTACCGGAGGGCGGCGTTGCGGCCGCGCCGGACCAGTTCGAGAAGGTGGTGTTGCCCGTGGGCGACCCGCTGCGGACAGTGCGCGCTGGCTGCAGGTCGTAGGTAGGCGCGACACGGCGCCATGGACGGTGAAGGTTGCGCTCCCACTTGGCCCACAATTTCGGCTGGGTCTTGCGATCCGGCTCAGCGGGAAATCCGTACTTTGCCCGGTCGCCCTCGGACGCCGCGGCGAAATCGAACCCCGCCGGGGGAAGTTGATGGCCCGCCAATCGTTTTGCTGCTATCTCGGCGGTCCACTCTTGTTTCTGGTCAGCCGGCACGCTGGGTGTCTTCTTGGTGCTCGTTGTCATGACTTCGCTTCTCCTTTGTCGGCCTGCCGACGCCTACGCCGCAGGTGTGGTTGGGTGACCCACCGTCGCACCGATCCCGGACACCGCACATGCGTAGTGCACTACCTGAAATCGACTTGTTGAATGTGGGCCAGAGTGCGCGGTCAGATGCTCTCGACGAGGGAAGGGAACGAGACATGCAGTTGCTTCTGGTGCGGCATGCTTTGCCGCTCCGCAGCGAACCCGGCCAGGGGGCCGACCCCGACCTCTCCGACGAGGGGCGGGCGCAGGTGGCGCGGCTACCCGACGCGCTGGCCAGGTTTCCCATCACCCGGGTGGTGAGCAGCCCGCAGCGTCGCGCGATCCAGACAGCGGAACCGGTCGCCGCCGCGCGCGGGCTGACAGTCGAGATCGACGACCGCTTCGCCGAATACGACCGTGATCTGCCGGTGTATGTCCCGATCGAGCACATCCGTGACGAGAACCCGCAGGAGTGGGCCCGCATGGCGGCGGGACACCTGCCCAGCTCGGTCGACGAAGACGCATTCCGGGCGCGGGTGCGTGCGGCCGTCGACGACGTCGCCGCCGGCGCGGAGCACGAGGACACCGTCGTGGTGTTCAGCCACGGCGGGGTGATCAACGTGGTGCTGCACGAGATTCTGGGAACCAAGCGGGTGTTGTCGTTCCCATCGACTACGCGTCGGTGACCCGGCTGCTGTTCTCCCGGTCCGGTCAAGCCAGCGTGGTGACGGTGAACGGCACCGAACACGTGTGGGACCTGCTGCCGCGCAACCAGCGCGCACGGCCCAGGTGATAGACAGGTCCGGTGATTCCTCGACGCTTGACGGGCTCGACCTGGCCGCGCTGGACGGGTATCTGCGTTCGGTCCGGCATCAGCCGTGACGGGGAGCTGCGCGCGCAGCTGATCTCCGGCGGCCGCTCCAACTTGACCTTCCTGGTCGCCGACGAATCGTCGAAGTGGGTGCTGCGACGCCCGCCGCTGCATGGGCTGACGCCGTCGGCACACGACATGGCGCGCGAGTACAAGGTGGTCGCGGCGCTCGCCGATACCGCGGTCCCGGTGGCCCGCGCGGTCGCGCTGTGCGACGACGAGTCGGTGCTCGGCGCGCCATTCCAAATGGTCGAATACGTTGCCGGGCAAGTGGTTCGCAGCCGCGCCGAACTCGAGGCGTTAGGCGATGAGCATGTCATCGAGGGCTGCGTCGACGCACTGATCCGGGTGCTGGCAGACCTGCATGCGGTCGACCCGGCCGCCGTCGGACTCGCCGACTTCGGCAAACCAAGCGGATATCTGGAGCGTCAGGTCCGCCGATGGGGTTCGCAGTGGGAGCTCGTCCGCCTTCCCGATGACGACCGCGACGCCGACGTGCAGCGGCTGCATTCGGCGTTGCAGCAGTCGATTCCGCAGCAGAGCCGCACGTCGATCGTGCACGGCGACTACCGCATCGACAACACCATCCTGGATGCGAACGACCCGAGCCAGGTGCGCGCCGTCGTGGACTGGGAGCTCTCCACGCTGGGCGATCCGCTCAGCGACGCGGCGTTGATGTGCGTCTACCGCGATCCATCGCTGGACCTGATCATCAACGCGCACGCCGCCTGGACGTCGCCGCAGCTGCCGAGTCGCCGACGAGCTCGCACAGCGCTACTCGGTTGGTCTCCGGACAGCCGTTGGCGCACTGGGACTTCTACATGGCGCTGGCCTACTTCAAGTTGGCCATCATCGCCGCCGGCATCGATTTCCGCAGGCGTATGTCGGGTGGTGCGGACGACGTTGACTCATCCGATCGGGTCGGGCAGACCGTGGCGCCGTTGATCGCCCGTGGGCTGGCTCAGTTGCAGAGCTGACGATCGCTAGTCGTCGACTCTGCGGAACCGGGCGATGGTTTCCCATCGGTTTCCGCTTGCTTCAACGAATTCGAAGTTCTCCGGTTCAACGAGGTCACGCAACTCCTCCACGCTGAGCCGGTCGGGATCGGGAAACATCTCGACGAATACGAGCCGACCGCCGGGTTTCAGCGCTTGGCCAAGCGAACGCAGGCAGGCCTGCTTGTCGGGGACCTCGCCGATCACCGCAGCCAGAAAGGCGACGTCAAAGCTGTTGTGTGGAAAGGGAAGACCGTCGCTTGCCTCTCCCACGGTGAAGCCGACGTCGGACAGTCCGGCCCGCTCGAGTTGACGCTGGGCTTTGGCGAGCATCTCCGGTTGGATGTCGAACAATTCCAGTCGGCCACCGGTGAGCCGACGGGCAATCTCCACGCTGAAGAAACCCGGGCCGGGTCCCAGCTCCAGAACATGCTCAGCGCCGGCAAGACCGAGCTTGTCGACGATGCGCGCCGGCTTGAGCAGTGCTCGACGGATCGGATTGTCGATCAGAAACGCCGCCTGGTGCGGAAACGGCGACTCTCCTTGTTGACGCGACTTGTGCAGTAGCGCGCCCACCCAGGTTGATGTCATAGGGCCTCCTCAGTCAATGAAGTTAGGGTACCCTAAGTCAGCAACGGTGGGGTTGTTACGGCCCCTTAAGACCGGCGGCGAGGTTCTTTTTCGCTGCGCGCCGCAACTGATATATCCGAGCTGTACCGGCCAGCACGGTGATTAGCCCGCCACACACCGCCGCCAGCAGAATCGCCACCCCCAGTGGCAGGCTCCCAGCGCCAGCCAAGGAAGGCGATCTTGGCCGGCGCGGTGTTCTGGGTAATGAAGATCAACAGCACAATGAGGATCAGGAACCCCGCTGTCAGGGACGACCATAAGCTGGCCGCGCGGGTGAACTTCACCGCCGATTCCGGCGGCGCGCGCGGTGTCCTGGACCGGCATAGTGGTTTCAGGTGGCTGGTCAGGCGATACAGACGAATCGCTACTCATGTAGCCATCTTGCCCTTTGTCGCACGGAATGAAACGAAATCGGGCCGGAAACCTTGCCGCACTCCCAAGTCGACGCTGCGTTGCAAGATAGTGTCGATTGCTATGGGCACGCTGCGACGACGCGGATACCGCACCGCGGCGTGGCTTGCGGGCTTGTGTGTCGTTGTGGCGGCCTGCGGCAGCTCGAATCCGCTCGGCGGGGCGTCGGGCAATGTCAACTCGATCGTGGTCGGATCCGCCGGCTTCCCGGAGTCGAAAATCATCGCCGAAATCTATGCACAAGCGTTACAGACCAATGGTTTCAACGTGGGACGACGGATGGGGATCGGCAGCCGCGAGACGTATGTCCCTGCGCTGAAAGACCATTCGATCGACCTGGTGCCCGAGTACATCGGCAACCTGCTGCAGTACTTCGAGCCGAATGAGACGGTGACCATGCTCGACGCCGTCGAATTGGAGCTGTACAAACGGCTGCCGGGTGACCTCTCGATTCTGACGCCGTCACCCGCAGCGGACACCGACACGGTCACCGTCAGTGCCGAGACCGCCGCCAAGTGGAACCTGAAGACGATCGCCGACCTTGCGGCGCATTCAGCAGAGGTGAAGTTCGCCGCGCCATCGGACTTTCAAGCCCGGTCGTCGGGTTTGGTCGGGCTTCGCGCACGGTACGGCCTGGACATCGCGCCCGCCAACTTCATCGCGATCAGCGACGACGGCGGCGCGGTCACCGTTCGTGCGCTGCTGGACGGTACGGTCAACGCCGCCAACATCTTCAGCACGTCACCGGCGATCATGCAGAACCATCTGGTGGTGCTCGACGACCCGGAGCACAATTTTCTGGCCGGCAATATTGTGCCGCTGGTGAATTCACAGAAGAAATCCGATCGGCTCAAAGACGTACTGGACGCGGTGTCGGCCAAGATGACTACCCGCGGTCTGGCCGATCTCAACGCCTCGGTGTCCGGCAACTCCGGTATCGACCCCGACCAGGCAGCTCGAAACTGGTTGCGAGACAACGGCTTCGACCATCCGATCGGGAGCTGAGGATTGATCAGCTTCGAGGACGTATGCAAGGTCTACGCCGACGGCACCGTCGCCGTCGACAACCTGAACCTGGATGTCCCCGAGGGCACGCTGACCGTGTTCGTCGGTCCCTCCGGCTGCGGCAAAACCACGTCGATGCGGATGATCAATCGGATGGTCGAGCCGACATCGGGCACCGTCATGGTCGACGGCGCCGACGTCGCAGCTGTCGACCCGGTGCGACTGCGTCTCGGTATCGGCTACGTCATCCAGGGCGCGGGCCTGATGCCGCACCAACGGGTGATCGACAACGTCGCGACGGTGCCGGTGCTCAAAGGCCAATCGCGCCGATCGGCCCGAAAGGCCGCCTACGACGTGTTGGAGCGGGTCGGTTTGGACGCCAAGCTGGCCAACCGCTATCCGGCCCAGCTCTCCGGCGGCGAGCAGCAGCGTGTCGGCGTAGCCCGGGCGCTGGCCGCCGATCCGCCGATTCTGTTGATGGACGAACCCTTTTCGGCCGTCGACCCGATAGTTCGCCACGAGCTGCAGCGCGAAATCCTGCGGCTGCAAGCCGAATTGCGCAAAACCATCGTGTTCGTCACGCACGACATCGATGAGGCCGTCCGGCTCGCCGACCGGGTCGCGGTGTTCGGCCCGGGTGGTTCGCTGCAGCAGTACGAGGAGCCGGCGCGGCTGCTGTCGCGTCCGGCCAATGACTTCGTGTCGAGGATGATCGGTGCCGGTCGTGGCTACCGGTGGCTGCAGTTCTTGGATGCGACGGGGTTGCCGGTGCACGACATCGATCAGATCGCCGAATCCGCGATCGGCGATGCCCCGCTTCGCGACGGCTGGGCCTTGGTTGTCAGAGCCGATGGCGCGCCGTTGGGGTGGATCGATTCCAGCGGTGTGCGCAAGCACCGCGGCGGCGCGTCGTTGCGCGACAGCGTGACCTCGGTCGGGTCGCTGTTCCGCCCGGGCGCCAACCTGAGCCAGGCCCTGGACGCCGCGCTGTCGTCGCCGGCAGCGATGGGTGTGGCCGTCGACAAGGCAGGCAAGGTCATCGGGGGCGTGCGAGCCGCCGATGTGCTGGCCGTGCTTGAATCCCAACCGCAGGAGTAGGCGTGCACTACCTGCTCACTCACCTCCCGGCGGCGTGGATGCTCACCGTGATCCATCTACGGATGTCGCTGCTGCCGGTGCTGGCGGGGCTGGCGATCGCGCTGCCGTGGGGGGTGCTGGTGTGGCGCAGAGCCGCGCTGCGACGCCTGACCACCCTGACCGCCAGCGTGGTGTTCACCATCCCGTCGCTGGCGCTGTTCGTGGTGTTGCCGCTGATCATTCCGACCCGGATCCTGGACGAGGCCAACGTGATCGTCGCGCTGACGCTGTACACCACGGCGCTGCTGGTGCGGGGGGTGTTCGAGGCGCTGGACGCGGTGCCGTCGCAGGTGCGTGACGCCGCCAGCGCGCTGGGTTACCGGCCAATCGTGCGCCTGCTTAAAGTTGAACTGCCACTGTCGATTCCGGTGCTAGTTGCCGGGCTGCGGGTGGTCGTGGTGACCAACATCTCGATGGTCTCGGTGGGTGCGGTGATCGGCATCGGCGGCCTGGGCACCTGGTTCACCGAGGGCTACCAGGCGAACAAGAGTGACCAGATCGTCGCGGGGATCATCGCCATCCTGATGCTTGCGTTCGTCATCGACATGCTGCTGATGCTGGCCGGGCGGCTGGCGACGCCCTGGGAGCGTGCATCGCGGCCCGGCCGCCGACTGCTGACCGCTCCGGTGGTGGGGGGCTCGCGGTGAACTTCATCGAACAGGCGCTGTCGTATTTGTTCACCGCCGCCAACTGGACCGGCCCGGTCGGGCTGGCGGCCCGCACTGTGGAACACCTGGAGTACACCGCGTTGGCGGTTGCGGTTTCGGCGCTGATTGCCATCCCGGTCGGCCTGATCGTCGGCCATACCGGCCGCGGCACGCTGGTGGTGGTGAGCCTGGTCAACGCGCTGCGCGCGCTGCCGACGCTGGGTGTGCTGCTGTTGGCCGTGCTGCTGTGGGGACTGGGCCTGGTGCCCCCGATCGTCGCGCTGATGCTGCTCGGCATCCCACCGCTGCTGGCCGGCACCTACGCCGGCATTTCCGCCGTGGACCGCACCGTCGTCGACGCCGCCCGCTCGATGGGGATGGGCGAGATGCGCGTGCTCCTGCGTGTCGAGGTGCCCAACGCGCTGCCGCTGATTCTGGGCGGGCTGCGCACCGCGACGTTGCAGGTGGTCGCCACCGCGACGGTCGCTGCCTACGCCAGCTTGGGCGGGCTGGGCCGGTATCTGATCGATGGCATCAAAGTGCGCCAATTCCATATCGCGCTGGTCGGTGCGCTGATGGTGGCCGCGCTGGCCTTGATCCTCGATGCCACGCTGGCATTCGCGGTCTGGGCCTCGGTGCCCGGTACCGGTCGGCTGCGGCGAAAGCCGCCGGACCGCCCCAACGTGACGGAATACGCCTCGAAATCATCGGGGCCGTCGCCTAACGTAGACCCGTGAGCTCAGCCCCCTCGGATGCACGTCGAACTCCTGGTCGGCAATGTTGACCTGGCGCGCATACGACGCCAGGCGGATGGAATCGGTACGAGTACAGGTGTCCGGCAAGCGAATCAAGGCCAACGGCCGCATCGTTGCCGCCGCCACCGACACCAACCCGGCGTTCGCCGCCTATTACGACCTGCACACCGACGATACCGGCGCGACCAAGCGGCTCGGGATGACGGTGACCTCGGCCGAGCGGGAACGGCAGCTGGTCGTCGCCCGCGACGAGGAAAACATGTGGATGGTCACCGACCATCAGGGCGAGTCCCGGGCGGCCTACGACGGCGCGCTTGACGTCGACGTGGTGTTCAGCCCGTTCTTCAACGCGCTGCCGATCCGCCGGTGCGGCTTGACGGAGCACGCCGAGTCGATCACCGTGCCGACGATTTACGTGCGACTGCCGGAGATGTCGGTGAGCTCGGCGCTGGTCAGCTACAGCAGTCCGGCCCCGGGAAGTGCCGACGGGATCAAGGTGCACTCGCCGGTGTCCGAGGTGACGCTGACCGTCGACGCCGACGGGTTCATCGTGGACTATCCAGGCTTGGCAGAGCGGATCTGATCACCCCGCCGGCGCGGCCCGCGGCGGCCAGCTCCTGGCGCCAGTTCTCGGCGCCGACGAACACGGTGACGATCTCGGGCCGCGAGAAACTATCGTAGCGGGTGCGTGCGGCATGCCCGGCCTCGACGAGCTCGGCAACGGAGTTGTTGTGCGCCAGCGACTCCCGGGCTTCGGTGAGCAATGCGATGGCCCGGTCCACCGTCGGCAGCAGTTGGCCCGCAGTTGGCTTCGCACATGGCCCGCACCAGATCCGGCGCGCTGCCCGCCACCCGCGTGCCGTCCCGGAAGGACCCGGCGGCCAGCGCGAACGCCAGCGGAACCTCCGACGCGGTGACCGCCAGCGCTTCGGCGAGCAGATGCGGAAGATGCGAGATGGCGGCCGCGGCGGCGTCGTGTTCGTCGGATCTGGCCGGCACCACCACCGACCCGCAGTCCAGCGCCAGCTCCAGCACCATCAACCAGACCGCAGGGTCGACGTGGTCGTCCACGCTGATCACCCACGGGGCACCGGTGAACAGCCGGGCGTGGCCGGCGGCCCAACCCGAGTGCGCCGTGCCGGTCATCGGATGCCCGCCGACGAAGCGCGGCTGCAGACCGGCAGCGATCACCTCGTCGAGCACCGCGCTCTTGACGCTGGTGACATCGGTGAGCGGACAGTCGGGCGCCGATTCGCTGATGTGGGTAAGCAGCATCGGCAACGCCGGCATCGGCACGGCAAGCACGATCAGCGCGTCGACATCGGCGGCGCGGGTCAGCGCCTCGGTGAGGTCGGTGGTGGCGTCGAAGCCGTCGAACCGTGCCGCCTGGGCTCCTTCGACCGAACGGTTGTAGCCGAATGCCTCGCGGCCGGCCGCCGTTGCCGCGCGCATCATCGAGCCCCCGATCAGTCCCAGGCCCAGCACGCACACCGGTGTCTTGGATACAGTCACGCCACCCCCCAAGGTTGGCATATCACCTGGGAATCCGATGCCGGATCGGCAGCCGACGCGAGAGTCGGTCTGGCGCCGATCCGCTGGTCATGTGCTGGTCAATGGGCTGGAGTGGGACTAGCGTAGGCGCCCATGGGAGCACAGCGGCCTTCCGCGCAGGCGGACACGCCGGACGGATTCGGTGTGGCCGTGGTGCGCGAGGACGGCAAATGGCGCTGCTCTGCCATGCGCAGCGAAAGCCCTGACCAGCCTGGCCGCTGCCGAGACCGAGCTGCGCGAACTGCGCAGCGCCGGAGCGGTGTTCGGACTACTCGACATCGACGACGAGTTCTTCGTCATCGTGCGGCCGGCCCCGTCGGGAACCCGGCTGCTGCTGTCGGACGCCACCGCGGCACTGGACTACGACATCGCCGCCGAGGTGCTGGAGCAACCTGGACGCCGACATCGATCCCGAGGATCTGGAGGACGCCGACCCGTTCGAGGAGGGCGATCTCGGGTTGCTCTCCGATGTCGGGCTGCCCGAGGCGGTGCTGGGCGTCATCCTCGACGAGACCGATCTCTACGCCGACGAGCAGCTGGGCCGCATCGCGCGGGAGATGGGCTTCGCCGAGGAGCTGTCCGCCGTGCTCGACCGCCTCGGACGGTGAGCGTCCGACGAAGACCTGATCCGTGCCGCGCTGGCGGTCGCCGCGACCGCCGGCCCGCGTCGACGTCCCGGTCGGGTGCGGTGGTGGTCGGCGCCGACGGAACCGAGCTGGCCCGCGCGGTCAATGCCCGCGAGGCCCTGGGTGATCCGACCGCGCACGCCGAGATGCTGGCCATCGCGGGCCGCCGCCGGCGCCCTCGGCGACGGGTGGCGGCTGACCGGAGCGACGCTCGCGGTCACCGTCGAGCCCTGCACGATGTGCGCGGGCGCCCTGGTGATGGCGCGGGTCGACCGACTGGTGTTCGGGGCCTGGGAGCCCAAGACCGGGGCGGTCGGCTCGCTGTGGGACGTGGTGCGCGATCGGCGGCTCGACCCACCGCCCGCAGGTGCGCGGCGGGGTGCTGGCCGACGAATGCGCTGCTCTGCTGGAGGATTTCTTCGCCCGCCAGCGATTGGGGTGAGCAGGGCCAGTCGGTGTCGGCGTAAGATTCCCGGCGGTGGCGTGTCCGAGCGGCCTAAGGAGCACGCCTCGAAAGCGTGTGACGGGTAACCCCCGTCCGAGGGTTCAAATCCCTCCGCCACCGCCAAAGCTCGTAGCGTGTTCGCGCTGGTAGATGACATTATCCAGTCACCTTCCGAGCTCCTGGAAACCCCTTTTGGACCCCGCTTGGACACAGTTCTCCGATGGGCGGTGTCCTTGTCTAAATCGGCGTCGAACAGGTCCGTGTAGTTCCGCAGCGTCACCTGCGCGTTTTCATGGCCGAGCATCCGACTAACCGCCAGCACGTTGGCACCGGCACTGATCGCCAGACTGGCAGCCGCAAATCGCGCGGGGTAATCCGTTGTACTTGAGCGCGTTTCGCCGCCCCTGCGAACCATCCACCGTTCGACTTCGGCCGGGTAGGTAACTCACCCCATCGCCGAACACGAGGGCATCAGGCCCAGCACCAGGCCATCGTTTAAGTAACTTAGCTTGTGTCTAAGAAACTCTCAGATTACAGTCCAGGTACCACGCCCTCAGGCAAGTCCCAACTGACTCAAAGACATTGAGGGCCGAAATGAATAGCCATCGGAGCCGATCCGTCCCGGTAACCCTTGCTCTGCTGGCAGTCGGGCTGAGCATTGGGGCGGCGCTGGCCGCGCCGGGGGTTGCTTCGGCTGACCCGTCTGCAGACGCCTATTCGTGGACCGATCAACTGCTAGGTGGTCTGTCCGTCCCCGCCCAGACGGCAACCTCGGATATCCAGATCTCAATCAGCGGAATCAATTTGTTCCCCATTACGGCCGACTCCCCGACCGCCGATGCGGGCCTGGGCGACATCGCGATTGCCATCGGCCCCGGCGCCTTCGCATTAGCTGGAGACTCGGGCACCTTTGACGTCGCAGTCGCCGACGGCGCCGACAGCACCGCCGTCTCCGCAAACGGCAGTTTTGACTCCGCCATCGCCGACGGCGCCAATAGCACTGCCAACGCCGAAACCGGCAACCTTGACGTCGCAATCGCCGACGGCACCAATAGCGTTGCCGACGCCGGAGGCACAGGGGGTGGGTGCATCGTGACGTTCGTCATCGAGTGCATACCCGAGACCCCTGGCAGTTTCGACCTCGCCGCCGTTTTCGGCGACATGCTCCACGCGTCCGCTATCGGCAACTTCCTGACCGACATCCTGCCGTCGCTATAAGGGGACCGTCACCCCCTCGGCTGCCACGTCATCGACCCCGGATCAAGCCTCTCGGGTTTCGTCCGTCCCTCGGTCCCGCACGGGTGACGTTCGATGATTACCGCGGGTCGAAAGGCCCTTGTCCAGACACCGTTCGGGCGTGGAATGTATCCGTCACCAAAGGATGAGGAAACGTTCGTGTCCGCCAAAAGCAAACGGGTGGCCGCCGTTGGCGGCCTTGTTCTCGGGTGGGTCACCGTCGTAAGTCCGGGTGTGGCACACGCCAAGCCGCCGCGCACTCCCCAGGAAATTGAAGTCATCTGCCCTGACATCGCGGGGATTAACTATGTGCGGGATGCCAACGATTCGAATGCCTTCTACCTCTGCGTGGATGGAATGGAGCGGCATTCCTTCCGGTGTCCGGAGTTCACGGAATTGATCATGGCCATGCCGCCTAAGTGCCTGCCCCTCATTCTCCCCCATCATTAGCGTCCGAAGCCGTCGAAGCGGTGTGCGAAGAAAACACACTCCGGTTTGTCAGAGCGGTTTCGTCCACTAACCGGCACCATCAGCTTCCGGGCGGCAGGCCATCGTGGATGCCTTGCAAATCGTCGTGGATGCCTTTCAGATCACCTTCGATGGTTTGTAGCTTGGAAAGAGAATTCTGGAAGGTCTGCTGCATCTGGTCAGAGGTTGCAGCTTGGTACTGAGGACAGTAGGAGACGACGGCACCAGCGGCGACATCGGCGCTTTGGTCCGCGTCCCATATCGAAGATCGCTGGACAAAGTGCACGGCCTCGGTGAAGTCGGGTTGCTGCGCTAAAAAGTCGCAGACTGCGTGCCCTTGAGCCGTCGCATAATCGTGGCTGGGAACGGGCACGCCTTCGTGCTGCAGCGCCTCGATGAACGCCTTGTCGACGATGCCCGGCGGCGGAGCGTGGTTGAGCGACGGACCCGGTGGTTTCTGCGCAGCCGGGCTGGGTTGCTCAGCTGATGGTGGGTCCACCGGCGGGTCGGCCGCCGGGTGGCGGTCGCGGACCGCGAACATCATCACCACCGCGGCGGCGATGCCGACCAAAGACAGGGGCAGCGCCGCGAGCAGGCCGAAGCGGCGCAGTACCGGCTTACGCCGATAAGGCGTGACATCGTGGGCCTGTCTGCGCGGAGACCAGGTCTTGGCGACAACCCGGGTTGCACCGGTTTTGGTGGCCTCGTTAAAGACCGTGGCTTCGGGCTCCTCCACGGGGTGCCCCAGCCGCTCGTCGAGAAGTCTGTCGAGCTGATGGCTGGACAGCTCGCCGCCGTGCGCGCGGACGGCACGGCGCTGCGCGGCCAGCAGCCGTAACTCGGAGTCGATCGTCTCGCGATCGCGCATGTGATGAGCTTAGAACTACCCGGACCGGTCTTGCCGATGTCTGGCTAAACCGCTCGCCTTGACGGCGGTGGCACCCAAGCCTGCAGCGCTCTGCGCCCAATTAGCTGGCAGCGGTGGGTATAGGCCAATTGCCTAGCAGCAGCGGTGAACTCCTGGTTGCTGACGACAATGCTCCTGGTGCAGCCGTGGTGTAATGCACCCGAGACCACCTGCTGGACGGCTGCGACACCGACCGATTTGCCGTGGCGCTTGCATTGGACCGCTACCGACTGGCCATCCTTTTCGGCGATCAGATCGACACCGTAGTCACCGGCCACCGGGGTGAACCCGACCTGCCAGCCAGCGCGCCGCAGCCGGGCGGCGATGTAGCCCTCGAACTCCACCCCGCTCATGGCATCGATTGCCGTCATCCCGGTGTCCCGCCGCTCCCGCCGCAGCAACAGTGCCAGGAACATGCCGAAGGAGGCGCCCGCCAAGCCCAACCAGAGGCTGCGCCCGATGCCGCCGACAATGAGACCGAAGTAAAACGGCAGGAAGATCAGGGACGTAAGCGAGAACGCCCTGCGCATGAGTTGATCATATGGACGGCACCGACAAGTTCCGGTCAGCCGGCGAAGAACATGTCCTGCCACGACTTCGGCGAGGCCAAACGCGCCAAATCCGACTGGCGATGTCCAGCGAATGTCGCTGCGCAGCTGGATGGACAGGTAGGCCAAGACATCCAGATCGTCCTGGACGACACTGGCATTCAACAGGCAATTCTGGTATCCCCTTCTCGCGCTGGTCGGGCCGCTCGGGGGCTTGTTCACCGGCTAACGATGCTCGACCGCCGGATACCGTGCCGCCCGAGTTGATCGTCTTGCTTTCCGGAAGAAAATTCCGGCAAAGTGGAGCGACTACTCATTGGCGGAGGTTGCTGTGTGTTCTGGACGGCGGATCGGTCGCTCCACGAAAGGGGTGCTGATCTCCGGCGCTGCGACGGCGCTACTGGGGCTCACGTCGATGCTCTCGGCCCCGATCTCGTTGGCAGACAACGCGGACGACCCGTTGAACGCGTTGATGATGGGCGGCTCGTTCATGCCGACTCCCAGCGAGTCTGGCAGAACACCATCATCACCGACTACATCGACCCCGCCACCGGCGGCAACTACACCCCGGTCCTGGTCCCCACACCCGAATCGTTCTCCAGCACCTCGATGCCGACCGGTCTGGCGGACCTGCAGGCCGCGATGGCCGCCCAGCAGCGGCCGATCCTGGCCAGCCCTACCTCGTCGAGGGTTATTCGCAAAGCGCGGCGATCTCGGTCGACGAGAAATTCAGCTCATGGACACCGGGCAGCCGACCCAGACGTCACTTTTCTGCTGCTCGGAGACCTCAACGACCCAACGGAGGTCTGGACGAGCGATTCGCCGGCCTGTATCCCCGGGCAGCGGGGCTCGCCTTCAACGGCGCCGAGCCGACCGATGCCGGTATCCCCACCATCGACATCGCCAACCAGTACGACTTCGTCGCGGATTTCCCGCAATATCCGATCAACATGGTGGCCGACCTGAACTCCTTCTTGGGCTTCATCTACGCGCACGCCGCGTACGGGGATGGCCCACTGCCCGAAGAGGTTCCGGCGATCTGGCCACCCTCGGAGCCGCTGACAGGTCCTTACGCCAGCGAATATGTGCTCGGGTCCACCGAGATCGTCAAGCAGGTCGACGGCGACACCACGTTCTACTTCATCCCGACCACCGAGTTGCCGCTGCTGGATCCGCTGCGCAGCCTGGGTGTGCCCGAATCGGTGCTCAACATCTTCCAGCCTGCACTCCAGGTGATCGTCGAAGCCGGCTACGACAGATCCATTCCGTTCGGCGATCCCACACCGGCCGAGTTGATTCCCTCCATCGACCCGGTCACCTTCACCCTGGAGTTCGCCAACGGCGTTGTCCAGGGCGCCGACAACGCTTTCGAGTTGTTCGGTGCCCAACTGCCCGACTTCACCGAGCTGGAAAGCTTTTTCAGTTCAGCAGAAGCGTGGTCTGAGCAAGACATCGGCGTGCCCTACGACCAAGTCGTCACCGAACTCAACAACGACTTCAACCCGTTCACCGCATTCGCCGAACTGGAAGCACCGCTGGGCCAAGACATCGAAAACCTGTTGCTGGCGACCGGCATCCAACAGGACATCCTCGACCCCATCTTCGGGCTGATCGGACCTCTCGGAGGACTGATCACCAGCTGACGAGGCGTTGTCGCTACACCGTGCATCGGGCTGAGCAGCGCAGATACAGGTTCCGACCACCGTTTGCCGCGCCGAGTAACCTCAGAAGCATCCGACTCGCTGGGGGAGGCTAGGGAGGACCAGGGAGGACTAGTGGACCTCGTACTCGGGATGTCGATGGCACCGTCGACAGTCAACATGGTGCTGGTCGACGGTGAAAACGGTGACGGCGCCACCGTCGACCAGGACGGTTTCCCGGTCGCCACGGCAGCGAACACCGGTAACGCCGCGACGCTGAGTGCGGCCGATCAGGTGATGGCGGCGATCCTGGGCACCAGAGAAGGCGCCACCGAGGGCGGCTATCGCCTGGCAACCACCGGCGTGACGTGCGCGGATCCCGTCGAAGCCGGTGCGCTGCGCGATGCCTTGGCTGCTCACCGGGTGGAAAACGTCATGCTGGTCTCGGCCTTTCTGGCAGCGGCCGCGTTGGCCCAGTCCTACGGCACCAGCATCGGCTACACCCACACCGGCTTGCTTTTCATCGAGCCGGACACTGCGACGCTGGCTGTCGTCGACTCCAGGGACGGCTCGGTGACCGATGTGCGCAAGGCGTCCCTGCCGGCTGACGACGCGGATGCCGTGGCTGAGCTCACCGCGATGGCCGCCAACGCGGGCGTGCTGCAACCCTGTCCCCAGGGTCTGTTCGTGGTGGGCGCCGACGGTGTTGACGTCGAGATGATCAGGGCAGAACTCGAAGCCGCCACCCCGCTTACCGTCAGCGCGCCCACTGAGCCCGACTCGGCGCTTGCTCGCGGTGCGGCGCTGGCTTCCGCGCATGCACCGCTGTTCGACTGGTCAACCTCCGCTCTGGCGTATGCCCAAGATCCCGGCACCGGAGCAGCGGGCCCGGTCGTGCCGGTCTATGACGGCGCTGACGGACGAGCCTGCCGACGTGGGCAGCCAACAACGGGCTTACAGCGCCGCACCGGACGAAGCCGATTTCTATACCGCTGCCGGAGACGCGGATTTTTTGGCCGGCGACACCGCGCCGAGCCGCCGGCCGTTCCTGGTTGCGCTCGGGGTACTGATGGTCTTCGTCTTCGGTGTCGCGGCGCTGGCGATCTCGCTGGCACTCGACATCCGTCCATCGGTCAGCAACCGGCCCAGCCTCGGGAAAAGCGTTGTGGTTCCGGCCAAGCCGGCGCCACCACCGGCGCAGGCCCCGGCCGCACCGGTGGGCGCCCCGGCAGCTCCAGCGCCAGCCGCTCCGGCGCCCGCCCCGGCCGCTCCGGCGCCCGCGCCGGCCGCCCCGCCCGTCATACCGGTGCCGGTTGCACCGATACCGGCGCCTGCGCTGCCGGCCCTCCCGATACCCGGGCCGGGCCCGCTGGCTCCGGGGCCGTCCCCATTCCACGGGCCCGCGCCATTTGCTCCGGGACCGCCGGGGCCGGGTCCCATTCCGCACGGCCCTGGCCCCGGCCTCCCGGGTATCCCGCACGGCCCGGGCCTCCCGGGGCCTGCCCGGTCTCGGAGGATTTCATCTGTGATGCGGTCTGCGCGCATTCTGCCGAATCCGCTGCATGCCGGGGCTTTAATGGGCCCATGGAGCTGATGTCGCCCACCGACTCGATTTTCCTGCTGACCGAAACGCGCGAGCACCCCATGCATGTCGGTGGCTTGCAGCTATTCGAGCCGCCCGAGGGCGCCGGACCGGAATTCGCCCGGGAGGCCTACGACGCTCTGATCGCCAACCGCGATTTCCAGCCCACCTTTCGTAAGCGCCCTGCCTGGGTTGTCGGCGGACTCGCCAATGTCGCGTGGGCCTACGACGACTCGGAGGACGTCGACATCGACTACCACATGCGTCGGTCGGCAGTGCCGTCGCCGGGGCGGGTCCGCGAGCTGCTCGAGCTGACTTCGCGGTGGCACAGCGGCCTGCTCGACCGGCACCGCCCGCTGTGGGAAGCGCACTTCGTCGAGGGGTTGAGCGACGGCCGCTTCGCCCTCTACAGCAAGTTCCACCACTCGTTGATCGACGGTGTTTCCGCGTTGCGGCTCATGCAGCGAACATTGTCGACAAATCCCGATGATCCGGAGCTGCGCGCGATTTGGAGCCTGCCCCGACGCAGAAAAGAAAGCCATTCCCCGGATCGGTCCCGGTTGCAGACGCTGAGGGACGTGGCGGGATCTGTTGCGGCATTTGGTCCTTCAACCTGGTCGCTGGCCCGCGCCGCGCTGCTGGAACAACAACTGACGCTCCCGTTCGCCGCCCCCCGCACCATGCTCAACGTCCGGATCGGCGGCGCGCGCCGTGTCGCTGCTCAGTCCTATTCGTTGGACCGCATCAAAAGCATCAAGCGGGCCGCCGGGGTGACAGTCAACGACGTCGTCCTCGCGATGTGCGCCGGTGCGCTGCGCTACTACCTGCTCGATGAGCAAGCGCTGCCCGACACACCGCTGATCGCAATGGTTCCGGTGAGCCTCCGTTCGGCCGACGATGCCGACAGCGGCGGTAACCAGGTCGGTGCCCTCTTGTGCAACCTGGCCACCGACGTGGAGGATCCGGCGAAGCGGCTCGAGACGATCAGCGAATCGATGCGGGGCAACAAGAAGGTGTTCTCCGAACTGCCTCGGCTGCAAGCGTTTGCGTTGTCCGCCTTTCTCATCTCCCCGCTCGGACTCGCTGCGGTGCCGGGCTTCGTGTCGTCGGCGCCGCCTCCGTTCAACATCGTCATCTCCAACGTGCCCGGACCGACCGAGCCGATGTACTGGGGAGGTGCTCGTCTTGACGGCAACTATCCGTTGTCGATTGCGCTGGACGGGCAGGCGTTGAACATTACGCTGGTCAACAACGCCGGCAACATCGACTTCGGTTTGGTCGGATGCCGGCGAAGTGTGCCGCACCTACAGCGGCTGCTGGGTCACCTGGAGACCTCGCTGAAAGATTTGGAACGCGCGGCCGGAGTCTGATCGCCGATGCCCAAGCTCAGCGCAGGGCTGCTGCTGTATCGGGTGCGCGACGACGTCGTCGAGGTGCTCATCGGGCACCCGGGCGGGCCGTTTTGGGCCCGTAAGGATGACGGCGTCTGGTCGATCCCCAAGGGCGAGTACGACGACGGCGAAGACCCGTGGGCAGCCGGGCAGCGTGAATTCGAAGAGGAGATCGGACTGCCGCCGCCGAGCGGCCCGCGGATCGAGCTTCCGCCGTTGAAGCAGCCCAGCGGCAAGATTGTCACGGCGTTCGCGGTTCGGGGTGATCTTGACCTCGCCGACGCGCACAGCAACACCTTCGAACTCGAGTGGCCCAAGGGATCCGGGCGGATGCAGGCCTTCCCCGAGGTCGACCGGGTCGACTGGTTCCCGGTGGCGCAGGCCAGGATCAAGCTGCTTAAGGGCCAGCGTCCTTTTCTGGATCGACTGATGGCACACCCGACCCTGGCCGATTTGTTGGAAGGCGAATGAGTCTGGCGTAGGTTGACACTCATGCAGAGGCTGCGAACACCTGACGAACGGTTCACCGGCTTGCCCGAATTTCCCTATGCCCCAAGCTATTCCGAAGTCTCAGACGGCGACGGCGGGACGTTGCGGATGGCCTGGGTGCAAGAAGGCCCGGACGACGCCGACCCGGTGCTCATGCTGCACGGCGAGCCGTCATGGTCGTTTCTGTACCGCAAGATGATTCCGGTGCTGACCGCGGCCGGTCACCGCGTCGTCTGCCCGGACCTGGTCGGTTTCGGCCGCTCCGACAAGCCAACTCGCATCGAGGACCACAGCTACGCGCGCCATGTCGAGTGGGTGCGGGCACTGGCCTTCGACGTGTTGGACCTGCGCCGGGTCACGCTGGTCGGGCAGGACTGGGGCGGGTTGATCGGATTGCGTTTGGCAGCCGAGCATCCCGAACGCTTCAGCAGGATCGTCGTCGCCAACACCGGGCTGCCGACCGGAGACATCCCGATGCCGGAGATCTGGTGGCGGTTCCGCGAGGCCATCCAGACGGCGCCGTCGATCGATGTCGGCCGGTTCGTCCAGGGCGGCTGTCGCCGGCCGATGAGCGACGAGGTGCGCGCAGCCTACGACGCGCCGTTCCCCGACGACACCTACTGCGCTGCACCGCGTGCCATGCCGGGCCTGGTGCCGACGTCACCGGACGACCCCGCGGCACCGGCGAACCGCTCGGCATGGGCCACGCTGTGCGCGAGTTCGACGCCGATGCTGGTCGCTTTCAGCGACGGGGATCCGATTACCGGGGGGATGGGGCCGATCCTTCAGCGCGAAATGCTTGGCGCACAAGGAATCGAGCACCCGGTCGTGCACAACGCCGGACACTTCCTGCAAGAAGACGCCGGGGAAGAACTCGCTGGCTACATCGTCGACTTCCTCAGTAGCTGACCGACGTCAGCAGGACACTCGCAGCTCGAACGGTGCCGTCGTCCGTTGGGTTGCCTTGGCACCGGCGAAACCGACCGCGGTGCCGGCGATTCGATAGCTGGGACCGGTCATGGTGACCGCGGCTTCGCCCTGTAACTGGCGGTCGTAGCTGCCGGTGAAGCCGTCGTAGTTGTGGAACCGGACGAATTCGGCGACCAGCTTCTTCGCGTTGGAGAGCATCACGGTCACACCCGAGTTCTCGTCGCCGGTCTTGATGGTTTGCAACCATTCGATGGACTCACATTGCACCGCGTCAGTGACTTGCGCGGTAGCGCCGTTGACGCTGAGTTCGGCAGTCCCGGCGGGCAAGGTGCCCGGCGCGGGCTTGATCGCTGCGTGCGATGAGCAACCGGTGCCGCCGATCATCACGACAGCCACCGCGACGACAAGCGATCTCCCGTTCATAACGGGAATCTAGCGGCGCGGATCGGCTTTGCACCAGGGTTGCGCGATCGCGACGTGCAAACCATCCATCCGCCGAACTCCTGCACAATGTGTGCATGACGAGTGTGTCGAGTGTTGCCGAGCCGCAGGCACTGCTGATGCAGCTGCTGGACCCGGCCAACCGCGCCGACCCGTATCGGGTATACAGCCAGTTCCGCGACCGCGGCCCCGTGCAGCTGCCGGATCCAATCTCACTGCGTTCTCGGCCTATCGGGACTGCGACGAAGTACTCCGGCACCCGTCGTCGTCGAACGACCGGTTCAAGTCGACGTTCGCGCAACGCATGCTTGCCGACGGTGCGATCCCTCGCCCGATGGGGCCTGGTGGTTTCCTGTTTCTCGATCCGCCCGATCACACCCGGCTGCGCAAACTGGTCAGCAAGGCGTTCGTGCCGAAGGTGGTCAACGAGCTGCAACCGGAGATCGCCGCATTGGTCGACGGATTGCTCGACCGCATCGCCGAACAGGGCCGGTTCGACGTCATCGGCGATCTGGCCTACCCGCTGCCGGTGGCGGTCATCTGCCGGTTGCTTGGGGTTCCGCTGGAGGACGAGCCGGAGTTCGGCCGGGCGTCGGCGCTGCTGGCGCAGGCGCTGGACCCGTTCTTCGTGGTCACCGGCGAGCCGTTGGAGGGCCTGGATGACCGCATTCGCGCCGGTCAGTGGCTGCGGCAATATCTGCACGATCTGATCGCCCGGCGCCGCTCACAGCCCGGTGACGATCTGATGTCGCGGTTGATCGCGGTCGAGGAGTCCGGCGATCAGTTGACCGAAGACGAGATCGTGGCGACGTGCAACCTGCTGCTCATCGCCGGGCACGAGACCACCGTGAACCTGATCGGCAACGCCGTCTTGGCGCTGCTGCGCCATCCCGCTCAGTGGGCCGCGCTGGCCGCCGACGCAGACCGTGCGCCAGCGGTCATCGAGGAAACCCTGCGCTACGACCCGCCCGTGCAATTGGTGGTCCGAATCGCGCTGACGACATGACAATTGGGGATACCACGATGGTCAAGGGCGACGCGATGATGCTACTGCTGGCCGCGGCTCATCGTGACGTGGGAGAGTTCGAACGGCCAGAGACCTTCGATCCAGATCGAAGTGCCTTCCGGCACTTGGCGTTCGGACGGGGGCTGCACTACTGCCTGGGTGCTCCGCTGGCTCGGCTGGAGGCCGCGGTCGCGCTCTCTGCGGTGACGGCACGCTTCCCCGACGCGCGGCTGGACAGCGAGCCGGTCTACAAGCGCAATGTCACGCTGCGCGGGCTGTCTTCGTTGACGGTGGCCGTCTAGGCCGTCTGGGCTGGGCCCAGCCCGGGAACGATGTCGCCAAGGCGAAACGTGACCGGGGTCTCGAGTTGCGCATAGGTACATGACCGCGGATCGCGGTCGGGGCGCCACCGGTTGAACTGGGCTGTGTGCCGGAACCTTTCACCTTCCATGTGGTCGTAGCGGACTTCCACCACCCGTTCGGGCCGCAGCGGCACGAACGAAAGGTCTTTGCCGGCGTTCCAGCGGGAGAATTCGTTTTTACGCGGTGTGCGTTCGCCGGCTTCGTGGGCAGCCCAATTCCACGGGTGGTCATCGAAGCCGACGACGAGCGGCTGCAGTTCGGTGAAGAGTCGCCGCCGCTCTGCCATCGGAAAGGCGCCGATGACGCCGACCGACGCGAGAGTCCCGTCGTCCTTATAGAGCCCGAGCAGCAGCGAGCCGATCGCCTCGCCGCCCGACTTGTGCACGCGGTAGCCGGCGACCACGCAGTCGGCGGTGCGCTCGTGTTTGATCTTGAACATCACCCGCTTGTCGGGCTGGTAGGTGATTGCCAGCGGCTTGGCGATGACGCCGTCGAGCCCCGCTCCCTCGAACTCGTCGAACCAGCGCTGCGCGGTTGCCAGGTCAGTCGTGGCGGGCGTGACATGGAACGACGGACCCGATCCGGCCAGCTGCGTCGACCAGGGCGGCGCGGCGCTCGGAGAATGGTCGCGCGGTGTAGTCGTCGTCGCCGAGGGCGAGCAGGTCGAACGCGACGAAGGACGCAGGCGTCGTTCGGCGAGCATCCGCACTCGAGAGTCGGCCGGGTGGATGCGCTGTTGCAGCGCCTCGAAGTCCAAACCGTGGTCGGTGGCGATGACGATCTCGCCGTCGATCACGCACCGCGTCGGCAATTCCGCGGTGGCCGCGGCGACCAGTTCGGGAAAGTACCGGGTCATCGGCCGCTCGTTGCGGCTGCCCAGCTCGACCTGATCGCCGTCGCGGAAGCAGATGGACCTGAACCCGTCCCACTTCGGTTCGTAGGACGAATCGGGGGGGATCGACCGAACCGACTTGGCCAGCATCGGCGAGACCGGCGGCATGACAGGCAAGTCCATTTGCACATTGTGCTGTAAGCCTGTGCTGGAATCGGCATATGGCCGCGGCAGCAGAAGAACTCGACGTCGACGGGATCGCGGTTCGGTTCACCAATCCGGACAAGGTGTACTTCCCGAAGCTGGGGGCCAACGGAACCAAACGCACCCTCGTCGAGTACTACCTCGCGGTCGCGTGCGGCCCGATGCTCGCCGCGTTGCGGGACCGCCCAACCCATCTGCAGCGCTTCCCCGACGGCATCGACGGCGAGGAGATCTACCAGAAGCGGATTCCCCAGCACCACCCCGACTACCTGGAGACCTGCCGCGTCACGTTTCCGTCCGGGCGGACCGCCGACGCGCTGAAGGTGACCCATCCCGCGTCGATCGTGTGGGCGGCGCAGATGGGCACGGTCACCCTGCATCCGTGGCAGGTCCGCTGCCCGGACACCGAGCATCCCGACGAGTTGCGCGTCGACCTGGATCCGCAGCCCGGCACCGGCTTCGCGGAGGCCCGGACCGTCGCTGTCGACGTACTCCGGCCGCTGCTCGACGAACTCGGACTGGTCGGCTACCCGAAGACCTCAGGGGGCCGCGGTATTCACGTGTTCCTGCGGATCAACACCGACTGGGATTTCATCGCCGTGCGCCGGGCCGGCATCGCGCTGGCGCGCGAGGTGGAACGCCGTGCTCCCGATGCGGTGACGACTGAGTGGTGGAAGGAAAAGAGAGGCGAGCGCATCTTCATCGACTTCAACCAGAATGCCCGCGACCGCACGTTCGCGTCGGCGTACTCGGTGCGCCGCACCGCGATCGCGACGGTGTCGACGCCGCTGACATGGGACGAGCTGGCCAGCGCGGACCCCGACGACTACACGATGGCTACCGTGCCCGAGCTGGTGGCCCGCCGCGAGGACCCGTGGGCCGACATGGATTCGGTGAGGCAGTCGATTGCCCCGCTGCTGGAGATGGTCGAGGCCGACGAAGAGCGCGGACTGGGCGATATGCCGTATCCGCCGAACTACCCGAAGATGCCGGGCGAGCCCAAACGGGTGCAGCCGAGCCGGGATACGGATCGGAAGAAGTAGCGCTAGAGCTTGTGCGCCACGAACGTCGCGGCCTGGTCGGTCGCCCCGGGAACATAGCCGAGGTGCGCGATGATGTTTCCGCCCTCGGCACAGATCTCGTCGTCGGGTAGGCAGATGTCGATGGTCCTCGGGCTGTAGCGCGGGTTGATCGCCGGAATTTGGTTGTCCGACAACTGCTTTGCGTAGCTGCTCTGGGGATTTCCGAACAAGGCAACGGCGGCAACGTGATTGGCGACCTGTGGGGACAGCTGGTGGCTGGTCATGTCCATCACGCCCGCGCCCTGCGAATATCCGCCCAACACGATTTTGGTGTTCGGGCAGTTCGCGGCTGTGCCCTGGACGTGGGCGACCGCGTCGCCTGCACCGACATGGGCGCTGTTGACGTAGTCGTTGGTCGCCGGGTAGTTGACCGGGTAGAGATTCACCGACTTTCCGGGAAGCTGCGCGGTCAGCGAGTCGGTGAAGGCCTGGCCCGGCCCGCCTGGGCCGACGGGCTCACCGGTGCCGCGAGCGAACACGACCTCGGCGTCGGGACACTGATCGGCAACGGCGACCCGAATAATCACGGGTGCGTTCGACAGGGCCCACATCATCGCCATCGCGGTGCCAACGATGAGAGCAATGCGTCGTCTACTCATCTTTGCAATGCTGCCATCTCGTCGGAGTACGAGTAATAGCATCCAGCCATGATCGGATCGCGGCGCGGCATTCGCTCTTCTCGAAGCAGACAGCGGTCTGCCGCGCGGCGTCCGCGGGGCCGCCGACCCGCGTTTCGCCAACGTGATCCGGTTGTTCGCCGGGCTGTTTCCCGGGCGCCGGTTCGGCGGCGGGACCCTGTCCGTATTCATCGAAGGCAAGCCGGTCGTCGACGTCTGGACGGGATGGTCAGACCGGGCCGGGGAGGTGCCATGGACGGCCGACACCGGCGCGATGGTGTTCTCGGCGACGAAGGGTGTCGCGTCCACGGTGATTCACCGGTTGGCCGACCGGGGCCTGCTGAACTACGACTCGCCTGTCGCCGACTACTGGCCGGAGTTCGGCGCCAACGGCAAAGCCGACATCACGGTACGCGACGTCTTGCGGCATCGATCCGGGCTGTCGCATCTGAAGGGCGTCAGCAAGACGGAATTGATGGATCATCGCCTGATGGAGGAGCGGCTGGCCGCGGCACCGGTCGACCACCTGCGGGGGGCCCCGGCGTATCACGCGCTGACCTACGGTTGGCTGCTCTCGGGTCTGGCCCGGGCGGTCACCGGTGTCGGTATGCGCGAGCTGGTTCGCAGTGAGCTGGCGCAGCCGCTCAACACCGATGGCCTGCATCTGGGCCGACCTCCGGCCGGCGCCCCGACCAAGGTTGCCCAGATTCTGGCGCCGCAGAGCAACCGGCCCAATCCGGTGTTCAACTTCGTCGCACCGAAGGTGGCCGGTCTGCCGTTCTCGGGCGCCTTGGGCGCGATGTATTTCCCCGGCATCAAATCGCTTGTGCAGGGCGATATCCCGTTCCTCGACGGCGAGGTTCCCGCCGCCAACGGTGTTGTCACCGGCCGCGGATTGGCGAAGATGTACGCCGCGCTGGCCAACGGCGGCCGCATCGACGGGACACAGTTCCTGTCGTCGGAGTTGGTCGATGGCCTGGTCGGCAAGCCGCGGGTGCGACCTGATCTGAACATGATGGTGCCGATGCCGTTTCACCTCGGCTACCACGAATCGCCGATTCCCGGCATGCTCAAAGGGTTCGGCCATGTCGGCCTGGGCGGAACCCTGGGCTGGGCCGATCCCGAGACCGCGAGCGCTTTCGGTTACGTCCACAATCGGCTGCTGACACCGATGCTGTTCGACATGGCGTCGTTCGCGGGCCTGGCCCGTCCGCTGCGCAGTGCCATCACCGCCGCCCGCCACGCCGGCCCGCTGGAGGTGCCGCAGTTCGGCGCAACCTACGGCGAACCCCGACAGCGCAAGCGGGCGGTAGCGGGGAGACGCTAGGGCTGTTCTAAGGCTCGTCCAACAGCCGCAACGGGTGCAGGCCGTCGACCGCGCCGACGAACGGCGGGTGAATGCTGTAGCCGATCATCCGGCGAATGTCGTCGGAGACCGTTCGAGCGATCTCGCGCGAGATCGACAGGGTGATAGGCCTCCATCGGCCGCAGCCACGGTTGACAGTATTGAGCGGTGACGGCGAGACGGTCGCGGCTTGTCGTGTTGGCGCCGCCGCCGTGCCACAGCGTGCCGACGAAGAAGACGCAGGAGCCCGCGGGCATCACGACAGGCATCGACGGATCATCTGGACCCGGTCGCCGTTTACCCCATCGATGGCTACCGGGAAAAAGCATCGTGGCGCCATTGTCGGCGGTGAAGTCGTCAATCGCCCAGATCGTCGCGGCTGCCAACGGCGCCCGCGGCCGCGGAACCGGGTAGAACCCGTCGTCGTGGTGAGCCAGCTGCGCGGCCTCTCCGGGCTGAATGTTGATGGCCTGCAACGCCGAAAGTAGGTAGTTGGGCATCAGCAACCGATCCAGCACCGCCAGCACCCGTGGATGATCGGCAAGGTGGTCGCACACCCGCGTCCTGCTCAGCACGCTGTAGATGCGCTGGGTGCTTCGCCCTTCGAACGAGTTGCGGCCGGTGTGTCCCAGCCAGGGGAGCACAACGTCACGGATGTGCCGGCAGTCCTCGGCGCTGAGCAGGTTCTCCCAAATGATGTAGCCGTAGCGGTCGAGAGCCGCCATGTCGGCCTCGACGATCGCCGGGTCCACCGATGCCCCGCTGGTGGGCGTCCACTTGTGCCGAAGCGCCAGATCGCCCCTGAGGTCTTCCAGCGTTGTGACGGACTCGTCGTCAGTGCTCATCCGCGCTCATCCGCGTTCATGTACTCGTCCCTAGCCGGCTATTGACTCAATCTAACTCTGCGAACAACCCCGCCGTGAGCCCTCTGGCGACCTATTGTGGGAAACCAGAGAATTCGGGGGCCAGCGGCGGAGGGGGCGGATGACGGCCGTAGCTGGGTGCCGTACGTGCGGGACTGAGCTCCTGGACCACGTGCGGTTCTGTCACAGATGCGGCTCAGCGATAGCCGTGACCGAGACTCCCGCTGAGTACCCGCAGGTGGACGTGATGTTCGCCGATGTCTACTCGGCGCGTGATAGGGCTCGACGGGGCGATCGCGACGGCGCTATCCCGTTGATCCGCGCCGGCGTCGACCGACTGTTCGGCGAACAACGGTTGCGGGGGCCGGGCATTCCGGCGACGGGTGTGCTGGTCGAGACGCTGCTGGAAACCGGCACCGAGAGCGACCTCGCCGAAGCCGAGGCCACCATCGAGCGGTTGGCGGCGGCACCGACCGACGAGTCGGCTCTGCGCGACATCTGGCTGCTGCGGTTACGCGCCCTGCTGGCGCGGGCGCGCGGTGAAGGCGTGAACTACCTGGACTTCGTCAACCGCTACCGGGGCATGGCGGCATCGCTGGGCCTCGAGGGGCATCTGGCTTGGGCCGAAGCGATGCCGTGACAACCGACGGGATGGCAAACCTGGTCAAACCCGGCCCGGAAATGCCTGGTCATCGGTAATCTCTCGACATGCTGTCGGCGGCCCTGCGCGACATGCAATGGCGAAGCCGGCGCCTCGTCATCGCGATCGTCAGCACCGGACTGGTCTTTGCGATGACGCTCGTTCTGACCGGCCTTGCCAACGGCTTTCGGGTGGAGGCGCAGCGGGCCGTCGACTCCCTGGGCGTCGACAGGTTCGTGGTCAAAACTGGCGCGGCCGGACCGTTTCTGGGTGCAACGCCATTCCCGCAAATTGACCTGGCCCGGGTGGCCGCTGAGCCGGGCGTCGCCGCCGCGGCCCCACTTGCCACCGCACCGCTGGCGATCGTGGAGGGCTCGGCGACGCGCAGCACCACGGCTTTCGGCGCACCGGAGCACGGACCGGGCATGCCGGTTATCTCGCAGGGAGAAGCGCCGTCGACGCCGGACGAGGCCGCGGTGTCGAGCACGCTGGGCCGCCACCTCGGTGATGGTCTGCAGGTCGGTGCGCACACATTGCGGATTGTGGGCATTGTGCGCAATTCCACCGCACTGGCGAAGACGCCCAACATCTTCCTGACGACCGAGGGGCTGCAGCAGCTGGCGTACAACGGGCAGCCAATGGTCACATCGATCGGGATCGTCGGCACACCACAACATCTTCCCGACGGCTACCAGACTCTTGATCGTGCGGCCGGCGTCAATGACCTGTTACGCCCAATGAAGGTCGCGGGCAGTGCGATCACGATGGTGGCGATCTTGCTGTGGATCATCGCAGTGCTGATCGTCGGGTCGGTGGTGTACCTTTCGGCGCTTGAGCGCATGCGCGACTTCGCGGTGTTCAAGGCGATCGGCGTGCCGACGCGATCGGTTCTGGCGGGCCTTGCGCTACAGGCGGTCGTCGTCGCGCTGCTCGCCGCGGTGGTGGGCGTCATCTTTGCGCAACTATTGGCACCGCTGTTCCCGATGACCGTGGTGGTGCCGATACATGCCTACCTGGTGTTGCCGGCGATCGCGGTTACGGTCGGTCTGCTGGCCAGTCTCGCCGGGCTGAGGCGCGCGGCTGCGGTCGATCCCGCGCTCGCATTCGGAGGTCCTTGAGCGGTGGGCGATCTCAGCATTGCGAACCTCGTCGTCGAGTATTCCAGCGGCGGCTACGCGGTCCGGCCGATCAACGGATTGAACCTCGACGTTCCGGCAGGCTCGCTGGTAATTCTGCTCGGGCCCAGCGGGTGTGGGAAGACGACGTTGTTGTCTTGCATCGGCGGCATTCTGCGGCCCAAGTCGGGGTCCATCAAGTTCAATGGCGTCGACATCGCAGCGCTCCATAGTGGCGCGCTGGCCAAGTATCGACGCGACGAGGTTGGCATAGTTTTCCAGGCGTTCAACCTGGTGCCGAGCCTCACCGCCCTTGAGAACGTGATGCTTCCGCTGCGTGCGGCCGGTAAGCCGCGTTCGTCGGCGCGTCAGCGTGCCGAGGAGCTGCTGACACAGGTCGGTCTCGCAGACCGTCTGAAACATCGGCCGGGTGACCTGAGCGGCGGGCAGCAGCAACGCGTCGCAGTCGCCCGTGCGATCGCGCTGGACCCGGCCTTGATCCTCGCCGACGAACCGACCGCCCACCTCGACTTCATCCAGGTGGAGGAGGTGTTGCGGCTGATCCGCTCGCTGGCCCAGGGTGAGCGCGTGGTGGTGGTCGCGACTCACGACAGCCGGATGCTGCCGCTGGCAGATCATGTCGTCGAGATGATACCCACGCTCTCGTCGACGAACCGGCCACCCGAGACTGTCCACCTGAATGCCGGTGAGGTGCTCTTCGAGCAGTGCACGATGGGCGAACTGATCTACGTCGTCTCCGCGGGAGAGTTCGACATCGTGCGCGAATTAGCCGACGGCGGCGAGGAATTGGTGAAGGTAGCCGGACCCGGCGATTACTTCGGCGAAATCGGCGTGTTGTTCAATCTGCCGCGCTCGGCGACCGTGCGGGCGAGAACCGACGCGACGGCCGTCGGCTACACGGCGCAGGCGTTGCGTGAGCGGCTCGGTGTGGCGGGTATTGGCGACCTGATCGAGCGTCGCGAGCTTGCCGGCGACTGATTGAAAAGACGCTGATCAGCAGCCGCCAGGTTCGTTGGCGGTCTTGGCGCCCAGGCCCGGCGAATGGGGCACTACAGCGCGGGTCCCCGGGTCGAATGACCCTATTGGGGTGTGCCGGGCGGGCGGAATCTGAAGGCAGAAGGTCTCAATCGAGAGCCCTTCGCCCAGGACTGAAGCGGTGTCGGTCCACGATTCCGGAGGGACCTTGGATCGATGTTGAAAACACGAAAGGATCATCGGTCTTTCCGAATACCCGCCCTCAGTCGGAACGCGACAGCGCTTGAGGGGGTCGGCGGGCTGTTCATGATGTCGGCCGACGCGGTGAAGTTTCTCTTTCGCAGGCCTTTTCAAGGGAGAGAGTTTGTCGAGCAGTCGTGGTTTGTCGCGCGGGTAGCAGTCGTCCCGACATTGCTGGTGGCGATCCCGTTCACCGTCCTGGTGAGCTTCACCCTCAACATCCTGTTACGCGAACTCGGTGCGGCCGACTTGAGCGGTGCCGGTGCGGCATTCGGCGCAGTCACCCAGGTCGGTCCGTTGGTCACCGTGCTGATCGTGGCCGGGGCCGGGGCCACCGCGATGTGCGCGGACTTGGGGTCGCGCACGATTCGCGACGAGATCGACGCCTTAGAAGTATTGGGGATCAATCCGGTTCAGCGGCTCGTTACACCACGCATGCTCGCGTCGGGCTTGGTGGCTCTGCTGTTGAATAGCCTGGTTTGCATCATCGGCATCCTGGGCGGCTACGTCTTTTCGGTGTTCGTCCAGCACGTCAACCCCGGTGCGTTCGCCGCTGGCGTCACGGTTTTGACCGGAATCCCCGAGCTGATCATTTCCGGGGTCAAGGCGGCGTTGTTCGGCCTGATCGCCGGCCTGGTTGCGTGTTATCGGGGGCTGACGATTGTCGGCCGTGGTGCGCAAGCGGTGGGCAACGCGGTCAACGAGACCGTCGTGTTCGCTTTCATGGCACTGTTTGTCATCAACGTCGTGGTCACCGCCATCGGCATCCAGATGACTGCCAAGTGAGGATGGGACAGTCATGACGACTGAGAGCAACCAGGCCGCGGATAACGCGTGAACTCGAAAGGCCGGTCACCGCCCTGGCCCGACTCGGTGACCAGACAAGCTTTTTCGGGCAAGCGTTTGCGGGGGTGCCCTACGCTGTGCGCAACTACGGGCGCGACATCCTCCGCCTCATCGCCGAGATCAGCATGGGCGCAGGCACTTTGGCGATGATCGGCGGAACAGTGGTGATCGTCGGGTTCTTGACCCTGGCAACCGGTGGCACACTGGCGGTGCAAGGTTACAGCTCGTTGGGCAACATCGGCATCGAGGCGTTGACCGGGTTCCTCGCGGCCTTCATCAACGTTCGAATCTCTGCTCCCGTGGTCGCCGGAATCGGCTTGGCGGCCACCTTCGGCGCCGGTGTGACCGCGCAGTTGGGCGCCATGCGAATCAACGAAGAAATCGATGCCCTGGAAGCCATGGCCATCCGCCCGATTTCCTTCCTGGTCAGTACGCGCATCGTCGCCGGGATGATCGCGATCACGCCGTTGTACGCCATCGCCGTCATCCTTTCGTTCAGCGCGAGCCGCTTCACGACAGTCTCCCTGCTGGGGCAGTCATCAGGGCTGTACGACCATTACTTCTCGACATTCTTGAACCCCGTCGACTTGTTGTGGTCCTTCGTTCAAGCCATCTTCATGGCTCTGGCCATCCTGTTGATTCACACGTACTTCGGCTATTTCGCCTCGGGGGGACCGGCCGGTGTCGGCGTTGCGACCGGCAGCGCGGTGCGAACTTCGCTCGTGGTGGTCGTGTCGGTGACCTTGCTGATCTCGCTGGCCATCTACGGCTCCACCGGCAACTTCAACCTCTCGGGTTAGGGCCGCGGGGCGCGACGCACCGAGCGCGGCAAGCGGTGGGCGGATATAAAGAAGGGCGTGGCTCTCACGTTTCAGGACGTCATCACGTCCAAGTACCTGCTGTTGACGACCTTCACCAAGGACGGCCGCCCCAAGCCGACGGCGATCTGGGGCGTACCCGACGGCGACAAGCTGCTGGTGATCACCGACGACGGCTCGTGGAAAACCAAGCGGATCAACAACACGCCCCGGGTGACGATCGCCAAGAGCGGATCGTTGGGTAAGCCCAAGAGCGACGAGGTCGAGGGCATCGCCCGGGTGCTGCCGAAGTCGGAGACTCGGCGGGTCTACAACGCCGTGCTCAAGCGGTACTGGTACCACGCCCCGTGGTTCTACGCGCACTCGATCGTCCGGGGCGGCATCGACAAGGTGCACGTCGGACTCGAAATCACACCCGCCGGCTAGCCTCGATCCAAGTGTCTAGGGAGGCTAAGCACAGCCTTTACAGAAGCGTTATAGTAGCCGCATGCGTCTTTCTCGTCTGAGCTCTGCCGTCCGCGTCGGCTTCGCAGTGCTCGCCCTTGGTGCCGCCGCGACCGCATTCCCCCGGGTCGCGGTGGCCGATCCTGGGTTCGCACCGTGCGCCGGTTGCTCATCCAACGATTCCACCGAGGACTTTCCGATACCTCGGCGAATGATCGCGACGACCTGCACCGCCGAGCAAATCATGGCTGCGGCACGCGATTTCGAGCCGGTGTACTACCAGCGGTACATGACTGACTACGACAATCACCCGAACGTTCAGCAGGCCACCCAGGACAAGGTGCACTGGTTCTACTCGTTGTCGCCGGCGGATCGCCGGGCCTATTCCGCTAACTTTTATGCACCCCAGATCGATCCGCTGAACTTGGCCTGGCCCAACCACATGAAGCTCTTCTTCAACAACAAGGGCGTTGTGGCCAAGGAAACCGAGAACTGCGCCAACTACCCGGCCGGCGACATGTCGGTGTGGAACTGGTAGCTGGCGATCCCGAGGCGAATCAGCCGGGGTTCGACTCCCGGGGCTCGGTCATCAGGCCGACGCAGGTCGCGGTGATCAAGCGGGTCAGCGCGGACGTGAAATCAATGTTCCAATCCGGCGGCAGGTCCGTCGCCTTGGCCTCCGCGTAGGCGTCGGCGAGCTTTTTCGGCGGGTTGGCGACCTGCCACAACGGCGCGGCCAGCGAGTAAGCGGCCAGAATGACGTCGTATGCACCCGGGCGCCCTAGCCGGGGCAACGCCTGCTCGATCGCGTCGGCAAGCGACGTCACCGCGTCGGTGCTGATCTGCTTGACCTCGAGAACGCGGTCGATTTCCACCTCGTGCTCGAGGTGAAGATGCAGGTTGGCCAGGAGATCGCAGAACAGCGGGTCGGCCGCCAGGCCGACGGCCAGCTCCTGGGCGACCCGCGCCGGCGACATCGGGCCGGGCTCCCGCAACTTCGCGCACACGGTGTCCGACCACCGCACCCATCCTTCGGCGGCCAAATGCAGCAGCACCTCTTTGTGGGAGGTGAAGTAGCGGCGCACCGCCGAATAGTGCACGCCGGCGCGGCTCGCGACGTCGGTCAAGGTCACCGAGGCGACACCGGACTCCAGCGCCAGCGAGCGTGCGGCCTCGACCAGCGCTGCTGCACGTTGACGCTTCTTGTCCTCACTGCGGGCGCGCTGGAACGTGAGCTGCGGCACCGCGCGAGAATAACGCAGGTTGGCTGATTGCGGGTGGTCGTCGAACCCGGTAGCGTCCGTTTACGCACGTGCCATGCGTTACAACGGCACACCTTGATCGTGCAGTCAAGAGCCGTCGGGAAGGAGTCAACCATCTCGGGCGGATGGCATGGTTTACTCGTCAAGGTTCGGTGGTGCCTCGTCGCCGCCGTCGCTCGGTCGAGGTGACTGTCAAGCAGGCACCCTGAGACGCCCCGCCGCGTTCGATGTGCCGACGGGCGGCGCGGCTGGTGGGTTGTCGCCGACCAGAAAGACGGCAACAGGTGAAGGGGACTTCGATTTTCAGGCTTCTGCAGCGGACGTGGATTCCGCTCGTGATAGTGATGGTCGTCGTCCTCGGGGGGTTCACAGTGTGGCGGATTCACGGCATTTTCGGCTCTGACAAGCGTCCTTCGTATTCGGACAGCGCGACCGACAACAGTAAGCCTTTCAATCCCAAGCGACTGACCTACGAGGTCTTCGGTCCTCCCGGTACCGTGGCGGACATCAGCTATTTCGACGTCAACGCCGATCCGAAGCGGGTCGATGGCGCGCAGTTGCCCTGGTCGCTGAACTTCACCACGACGTCGCCGGCGGTCATGGGAAACATTGTGGCGCAAGGCAATAGCAACAGCATTCGGTGCCGCATCGTGGTGGACGGTGTGGTCAAGGCCGAGAAAGTCACGCATGAAGTGAACGCCTTTACCTATTGCGTGCTCAAGGGCGCATGATCAGCGCACAGAAGAGCAGCGAATACACCAAACCGCCATTGGTGCCGCGGATGATCCATCGGCTGGCGGTGCCCATCATTCTGGGGTGGTTGGCGATTGTTTTCCTGGTAACCACCAGCATTCCATCGCTGGAGCAGGTCGCGACGCAGCGTTCGGTGTCACTGAGCCCCAAGGACGCACCGTCGGTGCAAGCGATGACGGTTATGGGCCAGAAATTCAAGGAATCTGATTCCGACAGTTTCGCGATGATCGTCTTGGAAAGCGACACCAAGCTCGGGGACGACGCCCACCGTTACTACAACAGCCTGATTCGTCAGCTGAGAGCCGATCCGGCGCATGTCCAGCACGTTCAGGATTTTTGGGGGGATCCGCTCACCGCACCGGGCGCGCAAAGCCCGGACGGCAAATGCGTGTACGTGCAAATCAACCTTGCCGGTAACCAAGGCACCACCTTGGGCGACGAATCGATCGCGGCTGTCCGGAAGATCGTGAACGGGATACCCCCGCCGCCAGGCGTGACGACCTATGTGACCGGTCCGGCGGCGCTGGTGGCGGACATGCACCACAGCGGTGACCGCACCCTCATCAAGATCACCGTGGTGACCCTTTTGGTGATCTTCACCATGCTGTTGCTGGTCTACCGCTCCGTCATCACGGTGGTTTTGCTGCTGGTGATGGTTGGCCTGGAATTGACGGCGGCCCGAGGAATCGTCGCGTTTCTCGGGTATCACGGCCTCATCGGGCTCTCCACCTTCGCCGTAAATCTGCTGGTATCTCTGGGAATCGCGGCCGGCACGGACTACGGCATCTTCTTTTTCGGCCGGTATCAAGAGGCGCGCCAGGTTGGTGAGGACCGGGAGACCGCCTTCTACACGACTTACCGCAGCGTCGCTCACGTTGTCTTGGCGTCCGGGTTGACGATCGCCGGCGCGACGTTTTGCCTCAGCTTCTGCCGGATGCCGTATTTCCAAACCCTGGGCGTGCCGTGCGCAGTGGGCATGCTCGTCGCGGTCGCGGTCGCCCTGACACTGGTCCCGGCCGTCATCGTCGTCGGCGGTCGGTTCGGCTTGTTCGACCCCCGACGAAAGATGCAAGTTCGTGGCTGGCGGCGGATAGGCACCGCTATCGTGCGCTGGCCGTTGCCGATTCTCGCCGGAGCGTTCGCGGTCGCGCTCGTCGGCCTGGTGACACTGCCGGGATATCGGACCAGCTACAACGACCGGCTCTACATACCCCATGACATCGCCGCCAATAAGGGATACGACGCCGCCGAACGCCATTTTTCCCAGGCCCGATTGATGCCCGAAGTCATGATGATCGAGGCAGACCACGATTTGCGGGATCCGGCCGACTTCCTGGTCCTCGACAAACTGGCCAAGGGCATCTTGCGTGTCCCGGGAGTCTCCCGGGTTCAAGCCATCACACGCCCCGAGGGCACGGCGATGGAGCATACGTCGATTCCGTTCCAGCTCAGCATGCAAAATGCCGGGCAGGTACAGACGATGAAGTTTCAGAAAGCCCGCATGGACGACATGCTCAAGCAGGCGGATGAGCTCGAGGACACCATGAATCGAATGAGGCGCATGTACGCCCTCATGGTGCAACTCACCAACACCACCCACAAGATGGTCGGTGAGACGAAGGAAATGCAGGCGATCACCGAGGAATTGCGGGATGACATCGCAAACTTCGAGGACACCTGGCGGCCTATCCGCAGCTACTTCTACTGGGAAAAACACTGCTACGACATCCCGGTATGTTTTTCGCTGCGATCCGTCTTCGAGGCCGTCGACGGCGTCGACGAGATCGACGACAAGTTCCAAGTCCTCACCAAAGACTTCGATCAACTCGATGCGCTGATGCCGCAGATGATTGCGGAGTTCCCGCCGATGATCGCGAGCATGGAGTCGATGCGGACGATGATGCTCACGATGCACAGCACGATGTCCGGCATCTTCGGGCAGATGGATGAGCTGAGCGATAACGCGACGGCCATGGGCAAGGCTTTCGACACCGCCAAGAACGACGACTCGTTCTACCTGCCGCCGGAAGTTTTCAAGAACCCGGACTTCAAGCGCGCGCTGAACAACTTCTTCTCGCCGGACGGCAAGGCGGTGCGTTTCATCATCTCGCATCGGGGAGATCCCGCGACGCCGGAGGGCATCGCGCGGGTCGACTTGATCAGGCAGGCCGCCGAGGAGTCGCTCAAGGCCACTCCGCTGGAGGACGCCAAGATCTACCTCGCCGGCACGGCCGCCACCTTCAAGGACTGGAAGGACGGCTCGAAATACGATCTTTGGATCGCCGGGATCGGTTCGCTGTGCCTCATTTTCATCATCATGCTGATCATCACCCGAAGCCTCATCGCAGCCCTGGTCATCGTTGGGACAGTTGCGGTTTCGTTGGGCGCGTCATTCGGGCTGTCGGTGCTGGTCTGGCAATACATCCTTGGCATGAAACTGCACTGGATGGTGCTGGCGATGTCGGTGATCGTCCTGCTGGCGGTGGGGTCGGACTACAACCTGCTGCTGGTATCCCGGTTCAAAGAAGAAATTCACGCCGGGCTGAAGACGGGCATCATCCGCGCCATGGGCGGCACCGGCAAGGTGGTGACGTCCGCCGGTCTGGTGTTCGCGTTCACCATGGGCTCCATGATGGTCAGCGATCTGCGGATCATCGGCCAAGTCGGCACCACTATCGGCCTGGGTCTGTTGTTCGACACGCTAGTGGTCCGCTCGTTCATGATGCCGTCCATCGCCGCGCTGCTCGGACGCTGGTTCTGGTGGCCGATCAAGGTCCGGCCCCGACCGGCCAGCACGATGCTGCGGCCGTACGGCCCCCGCCCCGCGGTTCGTGCCCTGCTGCTGGGCGAGGACGACGGCGAGGAGGCCAGGACGGTCGCGCTACCGAAGGTGCGTTCGGAGTAGGCCGGTCTGACGGCGCGCCGCCGACGACTGGTCAGTGGACGGTTGAACCCACCATCGGTCCATGCGGCCCTTGCCGCGGTTGCACCTCTCCGTTTGGCGGATGCTCGTCAACCTCATTCAGCAGTTCGCGGACCGCCGGGCGGGTTCCGTATGGCTGAAGCATCGTGCTGGCCGGCCGCGGACGGACGTGTTGCGGCCACCAGAACCAGCGTCCGAGCAGGGTGGCCACCGACGGTGTCATGAACGACCGCACGATCAGGGTGTCGAACAACAGACCCAGAGCGATCGTGGTGCCCACCTGGGCCATAACCCGCAACGGGCCGAACACGAACGAGGCCATGGTGGCGGCGAACACCAGACCCGCAGCGGTCACCACCGAACCAGAGCCGGCCATGGCGCGGATGGTGCCCGTCTTGAGCCCGGCGTGAATCTCTTCCTTGAACCGGGATATCAGCAACAAGTTGTAGTCCGACCCGACCGCCAACAGCAGGATGATCGCCATCGCCAGCACCATCCAGTGCAGTCTGATGCCGAGCAGGTACTGCCACACGAGCACGGAAAGGCCGAAGGACGCGCCCAGCGAAAGCAGCACGGTTCCGACAATAACCAGGGCCGCGACCACGCTTCGGGTGATGACCAACATGATGATGAAAATCAAAGTGGCCGCGGCTATTCCGGCGATCACCAGGTCGATATTGGAGGCGTCGCGCATGTCCTTGTACAGCGCCGCGGTGCCACCGAGGTAGACCTTGGCGCCCTCCCAGGGCGTGCCTTTGATGGCCTCGTGCACCGCCTGCTTGATCGGGTCGATGTGAGCGATGCCCTGAGGGGTCGCCGGATCGCCTTCGTGCGAGATGATCAAACGAACAGCGTGGCCGTCGGGTGACATGAACTGTTTCAGGCCGCGCTTGAAATCCGGGCTTTGGAAAGCCTCTGGCGGCAGATAGAACGTGTCGTCGTTCTTCGCTTTGTCGAAGGCCTCTCCCATGGCCGTGGCGTTGTCGGACAACGCTTCCTGTTGGTCGTTGAGACCTTTCGTCGTCGCGTAGTTCGACATGATCGTCTCGAGATTTCGCTCCTGGCTGGCAATCTGCGGCGGTATCAGCGCCACCAGCTGCGGCTGAATCTGGTCTAATTTGTCGAGATTCGCGCTGAGCTTCTCGATGTTCTCGCTCACTTGATCGATGCCGTCGAGTGCGTTGAAGATGGACCGCAGCGTCCAACAGGCCGGGATGTCGAAACAGTGCTTCTCCCAGTAGAAGTAGCTACGAATCGGCCGGAAGAAATCATCGAAGTTGGCGATGTCGTCGCGCAACGCCTCGGTGATCTGCACGGTTTCTTTTGTGAGCATGATGGTTTCGTGCGTGGTGTTGCTCAGATCCTGCGTGACTTGCATCTGCTGGTGCAGAGTTGCCATCGTTTTCCGGAGCTCGTCCGCTTGCTTCAACAGGTTTTTCGCCTGTTCCTCCTGGTAATGCTGGGTCTGGATCCGGCCCGCGCTTTGCGCGCTCAGCAGAAAAGCCAGGGTGCTGTGGTCGAGCGGAGTGCCCAGGGGCCGGGTGATGGTCTGCACACGGCCGATACCGGGGATGTGGAAGACAGCCTTTGCCACCTTGTCCAACACCAGGAAATCGGCCGGATTGCGCATGTCGTGATCCGTCTCGATCATCAACAGCTCGGGATTCAGCCGGGCCTGGTTGAAATGCCGGTCGGCGGCCGCATAGCCGATGTTGGCCGGGGTGTCGGCCGGCAGGTAGTGGCGATTGTCGTAGTCGGTTGTATATCCGGGCAGGGCGAGCAGACCGACAAGGGCGATCGCGATGGTCACCGCGAGAATCGGTGCGGGCCAACGGACGATCGCGGTACCGATCCGTCGCCAATTCCGCGTTTGCAATATCCGCTTCGGATCGAGGAGCTTGAAGAAGCTGGCCACCGCGAGCACCGCCGGGCCCAGGGTCAACGCTGCGAACACCGCGACCAGCAAGCCGACTGCGCAAGGCACACCCATAGTCTGGAACCACGGCAAGCGGGTGAGGCTGAGGCAATACATCGCGCCGGCGACGGTCAGCCCCGAGCCCAGCACGACATGTGCGGTGCCGTGAAACATGGTGTAGAAGGCCTGTTCTCGGTCCTCGCCGAGGCCACGGGCCTCGTGATATCGGCCCATCACGAATATCGCGTAGTCCGTTCCGGCGGCGATCGCCAATAACACCAGCAAGTTGTTGGCGAAGGTGGACAGCCCGATGATCCCGTAATTTCCCAGGAACGCGACGACACCCCGGGCCGCGGCCACTTCGACCATCACGATGAACAGCACGATGAAAACAGTGCTCACCGAGCGATAGACGAAAAGCAGCATCACAATGATCACCAGAAAGGTGATGAGCGTGACCGTCTTGACGCCTTTCTCGCCCGCATGAGACTGATCGGCGATCAGCGGACCGGCGCCGGTGACATAGGCCTTGACCCCCGGCGGCGCGGGCACTGAGTTGACGATCTTGCGGACCGCTTCGACGGACTCGGTGGATAAAGTCTCACCCATGTTGCCGGCGAGGTAGGCCTGAACATAGGCCGCTTTTCCATCCGGGCTTTGCGAGCCCGCAGCAGTCAGCGGGTCATTCCAGAAATCCTGGATGTGCTGAACGTGCTTGGTGTCCTGTTCGAGTCGCTTGACGATCTCGCCGTAATACCGATGGGCGGCAGCGTCGAGTGGTTTATCGCCCTCCAGGACGATCATCGCCGAGGTGTCGGAGTTGAATTCGTGGAAGGTCGATCCGACCTTCTTCATCGCGATCATCCCCGGCGCGTCTTTCGGACTCTGTGACACCGCGTGATTTTTGGTGACGACCTCTAGTTGCGGCACCGTGACGTTGACAAACACGGTGAGTCCCAGCCACAGCAGCACGATCGGCAGCGCAAGCCGATGGATCATCCGGGGCAGGAAGGGCGGGATCAACGGCTGCGAGACGGGCTGTGCAACCTCGGTGGTCTCACTCATGCGGACTTGTTCAGGCAGAAGGTGAAGGCATGCACTGTTTCGTTGGCGGGGGATTGATTTGTGGCCTTGACGACCGGCCCGCGCCCGTCGTTATCGTCCAGGGTGATCTTGCAGGCGATCCAATCGCCGCTTCCCTGCGCCACGAGATTGGCGGGGAGGGAAGGCTGCGTTGTTGTCAGCTCTGTCGACCAGGGCAGGGGTACGTTGAGGGCCTGCTGCGGCTTGGAATCTTTATCCAGATAGTTGATCGTCGCCACGCTGCCCGGTGAGCCCCAGACCTCGAGTGTCAAGACTTTGGGGTTGAACGGCTTTATCTCCTCGGCGACCGCGCCGCCACCGAAGGTGTTGCCGTGCACACCGAAGATGCCGCGCAGTCGGTACACGCAAAACCCTGAGACCGCGACCACGGCGGCGATGACCAGCACCACCCAGAAACGGGTAAGGAAGCCAGAGAGCCCCGACCGCTTGGCCGGCCTCCGGGTGGCGACCTTCGCTTCACCGGCGCCGGCAGCCTGGGTCGCCAGCGGCTCGGTCCTCGGCTCGGTGGTCGTCATAGGTACTTCCTTAACCAGGGGCGAAGGGCGCTCAACTAATTAGCCTGTGTGTAACCTTAGCTACTCTAATCGGAATAGGCGACCAGAATGAAACCGGGATGGGCCGGCGTTGTGCCGACCGTAACGGGTTTCACGATGGACGGCTTGGACGGGCAAGAAGGATCGGTGACGGTGAGCGGACACAGAATCAGCAGCGGTACGATTCGGCGCATGAAGGCATTGAGGTCCGCGGGTTTCGCGGTCGCTGCCATCGCCGCGGCGATCGGCCTGTCCGCGCCGGCATACGCCGACCCGGACACCGATTTCGACAACCAGATCGCGGGCTACGGCATCTACGGGCCGCACGACTACAACCCGTACATAGCCAAGATCGTCTGCCGACGGTTGAGTCAGGGCGTCGATCCCGATGCCGCGGCGGCCGCTCATTTCCTCTCGCAATAACCTCCCCCGGGGCACCACCCAGGTGCAGTCGTATCAGTTCCTCGGCAGCGCCATCAGCATCTACTGCCCCGACCAGGCGCCCAAGCTGCAGAACATCCCGGCCCGCTAGCCGGTCGGGACGTTGCCGCGCGGCAGCGTCAGTGGCAGATCGGCGTAGGTCGCGATGCCCGGCGCCGCGGCGACGACAGCAGGGATCGCGTTGATGGCGGGCATCGCCGTCATGATGTGCCCGAGATCCATGAACTCCTCGAGCGTCGTGGCCTCGAAATAGGGCGGCGGCAGGAAGCCGACCTTAGTGGTCACCGTGGGCTGCCCGTCGACCTGGATGACCCAGCCGTCCCCGTCGATCTTCCAGTCCGGTTCGAGCGTCTGTCCTTTGCGCCACCGCACATTGAGGTCGACGACGGTCTTGCCGGCCAGGATGCCCTGCCAGCTGATGTAGACGCCCGCCACGCATCCCGCGGGGATGGTCCACGAGGCCATCTCGAGATCCGCTGTGGTTTGCGCGAATTCGGCCTCGCACCGCACGTCGTCGAGTTCGATGCCCAGCGCGTCGCCCACCAGGCGGACAGCCTCACCGAAGATGGCGGTGCCCTTCGCGGCCATCGCCTGTAGGTCGGGGTGGTCGATCGGCTGGCCGAAGCCGACCGGCTTCTCGGTTTCCGGCGAGTCGTAGAACGTGGTGTCGGCGGCCTCGTTGACGGTGACCTTGTCGACGCGGTTGCACACCATCGCCGAGACGATGGCCAGCAACTCGGCGAAGCCCGGGCTGACGCCGGAGCCGAAGATCGTGGAGCCGCCCTTCTCGCAGGCCTCGACGATCCGGTCGCGGCCGCCGCCGAGGTTGTGCCCGGTGATGAAGGAGGCGGTGGTCACGACGTTGACGCCCGCCGACAGGATCCGGACCAGCTCGTCGACGTCGATCCACATCGGGTTGTAGACCACGCAGTCCGGCTTGCCCGCGAGCAGCGCGTCGACGTCGTTGGTGGCGGTCACCCCCAACGGCGCGATCCCGACCAGCTCGCCGGCGTCGCGGCCGACCTTCTCCGGTGACCAGGCGTAACACCCCACCAGTTCCAACAGGGGATTGGCGGCGATCGATTTGAGAGAGCTTTTGCCGACGTTTCCGGTGTTCCACTGAACTACTCGATAAGTGTTTGGCACTCGCTCAGCATAGGGAAGCGCGGCTGGCGGCGGCGCCGTTGAGCGCCATGTCGACCAGCCGGTCGGCGAGGCCGTCGTAGACGGGTTCACCGGTGAGCAACAGCCGGCCGTGAATTGGTGCGATCAACATCTCGAGCAGCAGCCGGGCGTCGCAGTCAGCACGCAGATCGCCACGCTCGACACCGCGCGCCACAACCGGAGACAACGCGTCCAGGCGGCGTGCCCAGAAGGCTTGGCGCGCATCGGTATAGACGTCGTCGGGCGGCAGCGTCGCCGCGCGCAGTACCGCCCTGCCGGCCGGCGAGCACACATAGGCAATCACTTCACGGACGATCGCCAGCAGATCGCGGCGGGTCGAACCCGTATCGGGGGTGGGGATGGCATCTGCGCTGCGATCGAGTAAGGCAGCCACGAACAGGTTCTCCCGCGTCGCCCATCGTCGGTAGACGGTGGTCTCGTGCACACCCGAGCGCTTGGCAACTCCGGCGACGGTGGCGCCGTCGAACCCGTTGGCGGCCAGCTCCTCGAACGCCGCGGCCAGGACGGTCTGGCGGACATGCTCGCCGCGGCGATGCGATACGCCTGTAGTCATGGCCTGAATTCTATCGCAACTTTTCTTGCAATACGGCCAGGCGAGGCGCATGATATTGCAAGGCAACTTGCAATAGGAGACCGCAATGGACGCATCAGCACCGCGGATCGACTGCACCGGCGCCACCCCGCCGATCGGCTTCCGCCGCTTTCACCCCGACGTCAGCATCAACTTCCAGTGCAACCGCTGGGTGCAGTGGATCGGCCCGTCGGCCATCGACGAGGTGACCGAACTGGCAGCGCGGGCGAACACCTACCCGGAGTTGATCGAGGCATTCCTGGCCCTGGCCGAGCAGGCCCGCGCGGCCGATCGTGCGCTCGCCGGCGCGTACTACGACCGGGCAGCCGACTTCTTCATGGTGGCGACCGATCCGCGTCGCCCGGCCACCCGCGCCAGGTTCCTGCACGCGATGCGCACCATCTACGACGTAGCGCCCGAGTTCGTCCCATTCCGGTCCGGCTCACTGCCCGCCTACGACCTGAGACCGGACCGTCAGATCGGCGCCCCGATCGTCATGTTCGGCGGATTCGACAGCTACGTCGAAGAGTTCCTGCCGATGATCGCGGGCATGGTCGACGCGGGTCGTCGCATCATCGTGTTCGACGGTCCGGGCCAGGGCAGTGCACTCGAGGACTTCGGCCTCACGATGATCCCCGAGTGGGAGCAACCGGTGGGCGCGGTCCTCGATCACTACGGACTCGACGATGTTGCCGCCGTTGGGATCTCGCTGGGCGGTGGTCTGGTGATCCGCGCAGCCGCCTTCGAGCCGCGGATCAGCCGTGTGGTGGCTTTCGACATCCTGGACGACTTTTTCGAGACGATCGCGCGGCAAATCGGCCGGGGCGTTCGGATTCCGTTGCGCGCGTTGCTCACTGCCCATGCTCGCGGGTTGGTCAATGCGATTGCGGACCGCGCTGCTGCGCGCAAGCCGGTTTCGCAGTGGGGATTGCAGCAGGGGATGCACGTCACCGGCACCGACACGCCTTACGACTTCTTGCGGTCGACCGTAGCGATGAACACCAGAAAAATTTCCAAGCTGGTGCGCGCCGACGTGCTGCTCCTCGCAGGTTCCGACGACCACTATGTGCCACTCAAGCAGTTGGGTCGTCAGGCGGGCACGCTGTCCAACGCGCGATCGGTGACCACCCGGACCTTCACCGCCGCCGAGCAGGCCAGCAACCACTGTCAGCTGGGCAATATCGGCGCGGCCGCGCGCCTGATGACCGCGTGGCTGGACCTGACGGCGTCACCGCCGCAGGGAGCCGGTTCAGTCCTCGACTGCGACACCGCGGCGCGTACGCCGGCGCCGATGCGCTCCTGACGGTTTGCCGGTCGGGCGCCGGTTGCGCAAACCGCGCGCGGCAGCGTCTTCCAGGGCCTCGTCCTCTGCGTCGTCGTCCACCGCAGGCGCCTCGTCGGCGGTCGACTCCGATTCCTCCGCCGTCGACTCCACTTCGGTTTCTGCGGTTGACCTCGCGGTTTCTGCGGTTTCCGCGGTGACCTCGGCGGGCTGCTCGTCCCCGTCGGGCGTTTCTGCCGTCTCGGCTTCATCGCCGTCAGCGTCAGCATCCTCGGCTTCGTCCTCGGCGGCTTCTTCGGCCTCGTCGGCTTTGTCGTCCTTCTTGCGACTGCGACCCCGACGCCGTCCCTTCTCTTTCGTGGGCTTGATCGGTTTCGGCGGTGGCGGCGGCAGCTCGGCAATGAACGACAGATAGAACCCGAAGATGCCGAGGAGCGCGATTGCGGCTGCCGCGCCATAAACGCCGAAAAGCCACTGGCCGACCGAGTCGAGGTTCAGCCAGATCTCGCTGATCGCGGTGCCCACAATCAGTACGCCGGCCAGCACGTGGGCCACGATCGACGAAACTTGCAGGGTCAGTGCGAGCTGCGGGGTGCCGTACTCCGGCTTGCGCGCCCGCTGCCAGGTGAACACCACCGGCAATGCGGCCAGGGCTATCAGCACCCCGGCGACAATCCGCAGCACGGTGCCGAGGGTGTGGGTGGTGTCGCCCATCAGCTCCCACCAGCGCGGCAGCACAAAGCCGAAATAGAGGACGCCAGCGACAATCGAGAACGTCGCGTGCCAAAACACGGCAGCCTTGCGTCCCATGCCCCTCCTTGAGCCGGTGCCCGGTAGCGACCAGACCTTAGTCGATGCCGATCAGGCCTGGTCGCACCCCGGACTGAGCGCGGAGGATGCGGGATTTGAACCCGCGAGGGCTGTTAACCCAACCCGCGTTCCAGGCGAGCGCCATAGGCCACTAGGCGAATCCTCCGTCGGCCATGGTAGCCGAGCAGAGCTGGGCGTCTTGCTGGCTGTCGCCGATTGATTCCAGGCCGGGTACTAGACTCTCGGTGGACCCCGCGCGGCGTCTATCCTGTGAACTCCCCCAGGGCCGGAAGGCAGCAAGGGTCAATGGGCTCTGGCGGGTGCGCGGGGTCCCCTACCGTAACTGGCCACGATGTAGACGGTGAAAGGCGGATGGTGTCGTAGGCTCGTTCAGCTCCCTGGGCCGTGACGGACCTCGAGGCGTTAGCATGACCCGCAATCAGCAGGACTACGCCGAACTGCAGGCCAAGAAGCTGGCCCTGGACCTGACCCGCGGCAAGCCGTGCAGCGAGCAACTCGACCTGTCCAACGCCCTGCTGAGTCTGCCCGGGGATGGACTACCGCGACGGCGAGGGCACCGACACCCGCAACTACGGCGGCCAGCACGGCCTGCCTGGGCTGCGGGCCATCTTCGGCGAACTGCTCGGCATCCCGGTGCCCAACCTGATCGCGGGCAACAACTCCAGCCTGGAGTTGATGCACGACGTCGTCGTGTTCTCGATGCTGCACGGCGGCGTGGACTCGCCGCGGCCCTGGATCAGACGAGCCGCAGGTCAAGTTCTTGTGCCCGGTTCCCGGCTACGACCGGCACTTCGCCATCACCGAGACCATGGGCATCGAGATGATCCCGATCCCGATGCGCGAGGACGGGCCGGACGTCGACCTGATCGAAGAACTGGTCGCCGTCGACCCGGCCATCAAAGGGCATGTGGGCGGTCCCGGTGTTCGCCAACCCCACCGGCATCACCTACTCGTGGGAGACGGTTCGACGGTTGGTCCAGATGCGCACAGCCGCCGAGGATTTCCGGCTGTTCTGGGACAACGCCTACGCGGTGCACACCTTGACGCTGGACTTCGTCCGGCAGGTCGACGTGCTGGGCCTGGCCGCCGCCGCTGGCAACCCCAACCGCCCCTACGTCTTCGCGTCGACGTCCAAGATCACTTTCGCCGGCGCCGGCGTCAGCTTCTTCGGTGGATCACTGGGCAACATCGCCTGGTATTTGCAGTACTCCGGCAAGAAGTTGATCGGCCCGGACAAGGTCAATCAGCTGCGACATCTGCGCTTCTTCGGCGACGCCGACGGCGTTCGGCTGCAAATGCTGCGCCACCAGCAGCTGCTGGCGCCCAAATTCGCGTTGGCGCTGGAGATCCTGGACAAGCGGCTCAGCGAGTCGAAGATCGCCTCATGGAACGAGCCGCAAGGTGGTTACTTCATCAGCCTCGACGTGTTGCCGGGCACGGCCCGACGCACGGTCGCGTTGGCCAAGGATGCCGGGATCGCCGTCACCGAGGCGGGCGCGTCGTTTCCGTACCGGAAAGACCCGGACGACAAGAACATCCGGATCGCGCCGACGATTCCGCCGGTATCCGACCTGCGTAATGCGATCGACGGGCTGGCCACCTGTGCATTGCTGGCCGCCTCCGAGTCGCTGCTGAACCAGGCATAGGTTCGCGTCGTCGGCCGGGCTGGGTAGCCTTGCTGACCGTGGCTCTCTACCGCAAGTACCGACCGGCGACATTCGCGGAAGTGGTGGGGCAGGAACACGTCACCGAGCCGCTGTGCACCGCCTTGGCGGCGGGCCGAATCAACCACGCATACCTGTTCTCCGGCCCGCGCGGCTGCGGTAAGACATCGTCGGCGCGCATCCTGGCCCGGTCGTTGAACTGTGCGCAGGGGCCGACGGCTACGCCGTGCGGTGTGTGCGCGTCGTGTGTCGCGCTGGCGCCTAACGGACCCGGCAGCATCGACGTCGTCGAGCTCGATGCGGCCAGCCACGGCGGCGTGGACGACACCCGTGAACTGCGCGACCGCGCGTTCTATGCGCCGGCCCAATCGCGCTACCGGGTCTTCATCATCGACGAAGCGCACATGGTCACCACGGCAGGATTCAACGCGCTGCTCAAGATCGTCGAGGAACCGCCCGAGCATCTGATCTTCGTGTTCGCCACCACCGAGCCGGAGAAGGTGTTGCCGACAATCCGGTCGCGCACCCACCACTATCCGTTCCGGCTGCTGCCGCCGCGGACCATGCGAGCGCTGATCGAACGGATCTGCGAGCAGGAGGGTGTCGACGTCGACGAAGCCGTCTACCCGCTGGTGATCCGGGCCGGCGGTGGCTCTCCCCGCGACACGTTGTCGGTGCTCGACCAGTTACTGGCCGGCGCCGAGGGGAACCGGATCAATTACCAGCGGGCACTGGGGCTGCTCGGCGCCACCGACGTCGCGCTGATCGATGAGGCCGTCGACGCGCTCGCCGCCGCCGACACCGCGGCCTTGTTCGGGGCGGTCGAATCGGTGATCGACGCCGGTCACGACCCTCGGCGATTCGCCACCGACCTGCTGGAGCGGTTCCGCGATTTGCTTGTGCTGCAGGCTGTTCCCGATGCCGCCGCCCGAGGTGTGGTCGACGCACCTGAAGATGTGCTGGACCGGATGCGTGATCAAGCGGCCCGGATCGGCCCGGCGACGCTCACCCGGTACGCCGAAGTCGTCCATGCCGGCCTGACAGAAATGCGTGGCGCGACGGCACCCCGCCTCCTTCTCGAGGTGATCTGCGCGCGGCTGTTGCTGCCGTCGGCCAGTGACACCGAATCGGCTCTGTTGCAACGAGTCGAGCGGATCGAGACCAGGCTGGACATGTCCATTCCGCTCGGTGACCAGCGGCCGCAGGCCGCGCCTACTCAGGTGTCGGAGGCCCCGCCGTCGACGCCGCCTGCTGCCGCAGCTGAACCGCAGCGCACACCGGCTCCGAAGCAGCCCGCGGCCGAGCCGAGCCCGCCCGAGCCGACCTCGCCCGCGCCCGAGCCGAGCCCGCCTGCTGCTGGCCCGGGCGAACCCGGCGCAGCCGCGGTGCGCACCTTGTGGCCGACGGTGCGTGACAAGGTGCGCCAACGCAGCCGAACCACCGAGGTGATGCTGGCCGGGGCGACCGTTCGCGCCGTCGAGGGCAACACGTTGGTGTTGACGCACGAATCGGCGCCGTTGGCCAAGCGGCTGTGCGAACAGCGCAACGCCGACGTCATCGCCGAGGCGCTCAAAGATGCCCTGGGCGTCGACTGGCGGGTGCGATGTGAAGCCGGCGCGCCGACCTCGACCGCAACTGAAGAGCCGGCCGTGCCGCCGCGTCGGGCTGAACGTGGCGGTGGTCCACCCACCCGCGCGGGTTCGGATGCACCCGCGCCGGCCGAAGCACTCGCCGACGACGATTCCGCGCAGCGGGCCGAAGAGGAGAGCATGTTGGCCGAGGCGAGTCAGGACGACGCGTCGGCGCCGCGGCGCGACCCCGAAGAGGCCGCCTTGGAGCTGCTGCAGAACGAACTGGGCGCGCGCCGCATCGACAACGGCTGAGGCGGTTGCGTCGAGCGCGCAACGCCTGCGGGTTAGCCCTGTGAAATCCAAAGAGCCCAACATGACTGACACGACAGGCGTAACGTCATCATGTCCTTAATCAGACGAAATCGGGGCGGTTTCCAATGCGAACACGAATTGCGACCGTCGCCGCGGCACTCAGATGGGATCGTTGGCGCTGGCTGCAAGTGCCCAAGCCGGCCAAATCCCGCACACGCCAACGGTTCCCACGAATCCCGGGCCACCCGCAATCGTGCAGCCGCTCGACTGCGACGGCACCACCGGCTCACATGGCTGCGGTCCGGGTTTCCACTGGCGCAATGGCGGCCACGGCTGGGCGTGTTACCCCTGCTAACTTAACCGCCGGCGGTTTAGGGCTGCCACCACGGGCGCAGTGGGAGCCCATCGGTTCCGTACGTGTCGAGATTGGCCGCCAACACGTGGTGTAGCTGAATGTTGTTGTGCTCGAAAGCTACTCGGGACGCGGCCATGTACAAGCCCCACACTTTGGCCTTGGCCAGGCCGACCTCGGCGACTGCCTCGTCCCAATGCGCGACCAGATTGCGGCACCAGTCCCGCAGCGTCATCGCGTAGTGCGTCCGGAAATTCTCCGCATGCAGCACCTCGAAACCCGCGTTCTGGATCTCTGATGTGATTCGTCCCGAGCCGGTCAGTTCCCCGTCCGGGAAGACGTAACGGTCGGTGAAATCACTGGCGCGGAAGTTCGACTTGTTGTTGTTGCGGGTGATGCAGTGATTGAGCAGCAAGCCCCCGGTGCGCAACTTGGACTTGAGGAACGCGAAGTACGCCGGGTAGTTCTTGACGCCGATGTGCTCGGTCAATCCGATCGATGAGACCGCGTCGAACCCGGTCTCACGGACGTCGCGATAGTCGGAGTGACGCACCTCGGCCAAGTTTGTCAGCCCTTCGGCTTCGATCGCCCGTTGCGCCCAGGCGGCCTGTTCGGCTGACAGGGTGGCACCGATCGCCCGCACGCCGCGGCGCGCGGCATAGCGGACCATCCCGCCCCAACCGCAGCCGACGTCGAGCAGCCGATCGCCGGGCTGCAGGCGCAACTTCTCGAAGATCAGCCGGTACTTGTTGTCCTGCGCTTCTTCCAGCGTCGCTTCGGGATACGGATAGACCGCGCAGGTGTACGTCATCGACGGACCCAGCACCCATTCGTAAAAGGTGTTGGAGACGTCGTAGTGGTGATGAATGGCCTCGGCGTCACGAGTCTTGCTGTGTCGCATGCCTTCGGCGATGCGCCGCCAGCGCGGCAGCACCTCCTGCGGCGGCGGCGGTGCGGGTAGCAGATGCTGGATGCCGACCGAGCGGATGATGCTGGCCAGCAGCCGTGCCGAAGGCCTACTGAACTCGACCTTGTCGGTCATTAGTTTGAGCAACTCGTACGGATCGCCCGCAGGCACCCCGCGCAACTCGATGTCTCCTGAAATGTAGGCGCGGGCCAGCCCGAGTTCGCCGGGCGCGGTGGCTAGGTAGGTGGTGCCGCGGGGTGTCAGCAGATCCATTCCCAGCGTGGCATTTTGCGGCCCCGCGCTGCTCCCGTCGTAGGCCGTGAACCGCAGCGACCGTTTGGCGCCGCCGGTGACGATCGCCAGGATCTCGGCCAGGCTCAACTTGCCGGCCGTGGTTACAGCGGATTCCTTGATGGTCGTCATCGTCGTTGCACCGCCTTTGCGTAGAGGTCAAGGAGACGCGAATCCGGGTCGTAGATCTTCTTCACGGTTTTGTAAGTCTCGCCGCCATAGAGCTCATCGAACTCCTCGCGGCTGTAATACGAGTCGGAATACAACGACTTGTGACCTTCGAGCGAGCCGACCTTGGCTTCGATCAACCGATTCGTCGCGCCCTCGGTCGCGCCGACCGGAACCGAGGACCAGAACCCGACATTGACGTAGCTGGATCCGGGTCGGATCGGATAAAGCGGCCAGCCGTCCCGGTCGCGTAGCCGCAACGGGCACAACCAAACCGGCGTGATCGGCACATGAGCCAGGAACCACGTCAGGAATTCGGCTGTGCGCTCGATCGGCACCTCGATGTCTTGCACCACCCGTTCGCGCGGCGGACGACCGTTGTGCTTCTCGATCCGGTCGGCGATACCAAAACGCTGGTCGAGTGCCACCAACTTCCAGTACGTGTTGCTGCGCCGATAGCGTCGGGGCCACCAGCGCCGTACCCGGGGGTTTTGCGCACCGAAAGAGCGTGAGCACCAGAACCAGTCGGTGTCCCATCGCCAGAAGTAGTCGTGCATCGTCAACCGGTCTTCTTTGACGCCGGCGGCGTGCTGGATGGACCGGTAGTAGATGTGTTGTCCGGTGTAGTCGCTGACCGGACCGGGGGTGCTGGTGCGCACACCGACGCACAGGTAGCTCTCCGCGGCACCGAACACCACCCCGTCGAGGTAGTCGACCGGCACTCCGTCGAAGCCACCGGTTTCAATGATGCGGTCCATCGCCGCCAACAATTCGGTCAGCGAGTCGAACCGCACGTGCCGCAGCGCCACGAACGGCTTGATGGGCTCCAGTTCGATGCGAAGCCGCGTCGAATAGCCCAGGGTGCCATAGGAATTCGGGAATGCGCGGAAGAGGTCGGGGTGCTGCTGGGGTGAGACGGTGAGTAATTCGCCTGTGCCGGTGAGGATGTCCATCTCCAACACCGACTCGTGCGGCAGGCCGTTGCGGAACGAGGCCGACTCGATGCCCAACCCGGTGACCGCCCCGCCCAGCGTGATGGTCTTCAGCTGCGGGACAACGAAAGGCGACAGGCCATAGGGTAAGGTCGCCGCCACCAGATCCTCATATGTGCACATGCCGGCGACGTCCGCGGTGCGTGATTCGGGGTCGACGGAAATGACGTTCGTCAGTCCCGATGTGTCCAGTCCGGGTGCATCGCGTTTCGTGCGAGCGCGAAACAAGTTGGAGGTCGGCTTGGCGAGTCGGACAGCCGCCGTCGCGGGAATGGAACGATAACTCGCCAACAACCGCTCGACGCCCGCCGCATGAACCGCCGGTGCGGATGCAGGGACAGGCACCACATATACGCTAGTCCCCGATAGCAGCCAGCGCAGGGACACCGCACCCAGGCGTGGCGCCCGCAAAGCCCGCGTGCAGAGGAGTTTCGCCTAATGGGACACGTCAGTGCAGCCAGCACCATCTTGATCAACGCTGAGCCCACGACCGTGTTGTCTGCCGTAGGGGATTACAGAGGAGTCCGTCCCAAAATCCTGTCGTCGCACTACCGCGACTACCAGGTGCTCGAAGGCGGGCAGGGGCAGGGAACGGTGGCCAGCTGGAAGCTGCAGGCCACCAAATCCCGGGTCCGCGATGTCCGGGCGAACGTCGATGTCGCCGGCCATGCGGTCATCGAGAAGGACGCCAACTCGTCGATGATCACCAACTGGACGGTGGCTCCCGCCGGACCGGGTTCGAGCGTCACTGTCACGACCACGTGGACCGGAGCAAGTGGGGTGAAGGGCTTCTTCGAGAAGACGTTCGCGCCGCTGGGGCTGAAAAAGATTCAGGGCGAGGTGCTGGCCAACCTGAAAAAGGAGCTGGAGGGCTAGCCGGCCTGACCTTGGCTACCCAGGTAGGCGGCGATGCCCTTGACCACGGCGTCGGCGTACTTCTGCCTGCCTTCGGGGGACTCCATCAGCCCCGAATCGACCGGATTCTTCATGTTGCCGCACTCGACCAGGACCGATGGATATTGCGCCAGGTTCAGCCCGGCCAGATCCGCACGCCCGTATAGACCGTCCTGCCCGATGTAGTTGGCCGGCGGAATACCCGAGGCCTGCATCTGGTCGCGCATGATCCGGGCGAACTGCACCGACGGGCCCGCCTGCGCCTGGTTGAGCGGCGGCGCCGAGTAGTTCACGTGAAAACCCCGCCCGTTCGGCGGACCGCCGTCGGCGTGGATGCTGACGACCGCGTTGGGGTGTAGGGCATTGGCCATCTCGGCGCGCTGGTCGACGCACGGGCCCAGCGCATCGTCGTTGCCGCGTGACATCGCCGTCCGTGCCCCCAGCGCGTTGAGTTCAGCGCGGATACGCAAGGTGGTGTCCCAGGTGAAGGTGTGCTCCGGGTAGCCGTCATTGGTCGTGGTCCCGCTGGCCTGGCAGTCCTTGGTGCCGCCGCGACCGGTGGGCACCTGACGGCTGATCGACGCGTCGTTGGCGCCGTTATGACCGGGGTCCAGGAACACGATCATGCCGGCGATGTTGCCGGGGGCTGCGGCTGCTTTCGGGGCTGTCGGCATCGGTGCGCCCACGATGACAGCGACGACAGCGAGGATGCCGGCGGCCGCTAACGCTCCGGGGGCTCCGACACGCAGGCCGCGCAGACAATGTAGGACGCGCACGTGCGACACGTTAGCTCGGCGCCGTCTAGGCTGAAAGCTTCGAACCGCCCGCGACCCGCAGGCGAAACCAAGTCGAGACCAAGACGCAAGGGGACCGTCATGCAACCCGGAGGCCCGCCCGACATGTCGGCGTTGCTCGCCCAGGCGCAGCAGATGCAGCAACAGCTGATGGCTGCCCAGCAGCGGCTCGCCGACGCCGAGGTGCACGGAAAGGCCGGTGGCGGTCTGGTGGAGGTCACCGTCAAGGGCAACGGCGAGGTCGTGGCGGTGAAGATCGATCCCAAAGTCGTCGACCCTGACGACGTCGAGACGCTGCAGGACTTGATCGTCGGCGCACTCGCCGATGCCTCCAAGCAGGTCACCACGATGGCGCAGGAGCAGTTGGGTCCGCTGGCCGGTGGGATGGGCAACGCGCTGGGCATCCCGGGGTCCTGATTCTGCGCCGACATGTTTGAGGGACCGGTCCAGGATCTGATCGACGAGCTCGGCAAGCTGCCGGGTATCGGGCCGAAGAGCGCGCAGCGCATCGCCTTTCACCTGTTGTCTGTCGAACCGCCTGACATCGACCGGCTCACCGCGGTGCTGGCAAAGGTCCGCGACGGCGTCCGGTTTTGCGCGGTGTGCGGCAATGTCTCCGACGACGAGCGTTGCCGCATCTGCGCCGACCCCCGCCGGGACGGCTCGCAGGTGTGCGTCGTCGAGGAGCCCAAGGACGTCCAGGCCGTCGAGCGCACCCGCGAATTCCGCGGCCGCTACCACGTTCTCGGCGGGGCTTTGGATCCGCTGTCCGGAGTCGGTCCCGAGCAACTACGAATTCGCGAGCTGCTGAACCGAATCGGTGAGCAGGTCGACGGCGTCGACATCACCGAGGTGATCATCGCCACCGACCCCAACACCGAGGGCGAGGCGACCGCCACCTACTTGGTGCGGATGCTGCGCGACATTCCCGGCCTGACCGTCACGCGGATCGCTTCCGGGCTGCCGATGGGCGGCGACCTGGAATTCGCCGACGAGCTGACCCTGGGCCGGGCGCTGACCGGCCGCCGCGCGATGGCCTGAGGTGCCGCCCTACTCAGTCACATGAGTAACTTTAGTACCGCCAGCTGGTCACCACCCGATTCTGCAATGCGGTACGCCGGCGATATCACAGCTCGAAAAATGCATCGTGATATCGCATGTGCCTTCAAAGTGAGAGAGACAACCATCCTCCGACTGAGTGACGGAAGATGCTGCTGTGACAAGATCGGGGCCCGCTGGGCGCGCAGGTGGCGAGCACGCTGCCCTGCACCGCGCCTCGAGGCGTTCGCCAGTGATGCGCTAAGCACGCAGCCGCTCGCGGCGCAGCAAATCCACCTCGGGCAGCTCCAGCGGCGCCAGCTCACCGACTACCTTGCTCAGCAGCAGGTCGGCAAGCTCCGGATTGCGGGCCAGGCAGGGCCCGTGCATATAGGTAGCGATCACGCTGCCCTGCACCGCGCCGTCGAAGCCGTCGCCGGCGCGGTTGCCCGCACCCTTCTGCACGGCGCCCAGCGGCGACGCTGCATCGCCGAGCACGGTACCGCCGCGGTGGTTTTCGAAACCGGTCAACGGCTGCGTCAATCCGGCCAGCAGCGGCGTGCTGACCAGCTCGCCGATCGTGCGAGCGGTCTGCGGCGAGGTGGTCAGGTCGAGCAGACCCACGCCGTCGACTCGCTCACCCGCCGACGTTTCGTACCAGTGGCCGAGCACCTGGATGGCCGCGCAAATCGCCAGCACCGGTGCGCCGCGGGCCGCGGCGTGCTGCAATCCCGGGTACTGAACCAGATGCTTGGTGGCCAGCCGCTGCGCGTAGTCCTCGGCCCCGCCCAACGTGTACAGGTCGAGGCTGTCGGGCACCGCGTCGGCCAGCGTGATCTCGACGATCTCGGCGGCGATGCCCCGCAGTCGCAGCCGTTGCCGCAGCACCGCCGCATTCCCGCCGTCGCCGTAGGTGCCCATCACGTCGGGCAGCACCAGCCCGATCCGGACCGCTGAGTCAGCCATGGCGGGTCAATCTGCGCTGCAACTGCAGAAACGCAGTGTAGTTGGCGACGACCTCGACGGGGCCGGGCGGACAGGACGCGATAGCCGCCAGTGTGTCGTGCACCAGGGTGTGTTCCACGCCGGCGTAGCCCAGCCGCACCGCGAGGTCGGTCCCGCGTTCACCGGCGGCGACGACTGCCGTCCGTTCGAAGTGCTCGAAGCGCACGTCCCACAGCCAGGACAGGTCCTCGCCGTCGGGCACCTGCCCGTTGACGGAGATCACCACCCCGGCCGCATCCTTGTCCACCATCGACAGCGCTTCCTGCCAGCCGGCGGGATTCTTGGCCAACAGCATTCGCACGGTGTGCGCGCCGACGCGGATAGTCCGGTAACGCCCGGCCACCTCGTCGACCCCGGACACGGCGGCCACCGCGGCCGCCGGATCGGCACCGAGCGCGACGGCGGCCGCCACCGCCTGGGCGGCGTTGCCGCGATTCACCGCACCCGGCAGCGCCAGCCGCATCGGCAGCGCCAGCCCGTCGGGCCCGTAGAGCTTGTCGTCGTCGAACCACCACTGCGGGCTGGGCCGTTTGAAGTCGGCGCCGGTCGAATACCAGTGGCCCTGGTCGCGGACGATCACCTCGCCGCTGCGCGGGCAGCTGACCGAGTCGGCCGCCCAACTGCCACCCGCGGCGACCCACACCACGTTGGCGCTGTCGTAGGCGGCCGAGGTCATCAGCACGTCATCGCAGTTGGCGACGACAACCGCCTGCGGGTGGCCGGCCAGTCCGGCCCGCAGTCTGCGTTCGATCACGTTGATCTCGCCGACCCGGTCCAGCTGGTCGCGGGACAGATTGAGTAAGACGATGACGGCCGGCCCGATGGCGTCGGCGACGTGCGGCACGTGCATCTCGTCGACCTCGAGCACGGCCAACGCGGCGTCGCGGTCCGCGGCGAGCGCGGCCACCAGCCCGGCGTCCATGTTGGCGCCTTCGGCGTTGGTCGCCACCGCCCCGATGGTGCCCAGCGCCGCCGCGGTCATCCGGGTCGTCGTCGACTTGCCGTTGGTCCCGGTGACGACGACAGAGCGGCGACCGATACCGAGCTGATGAAGAATCGAACGGTCCAGCGTCATGGCCACCAGGCCGCCGATCATCGCGCCCGCCCCGCGACCGGTCACCCGCGAGGCCCATCGCGCGCCGGCCCCGGCGGCGAGAGCCAGACGTCCTCGGGCGGTAATCACCCGGGCAGTTTAAGGGCGATCGCAAGCTCGGCGCTTTCCCGAGCGCAGCGGGTCGCCCTCGTTCGGAGAGGGGCGATCGCAAGCTCGGCGCTTTCCCGAGCGCAGCGGGTCGCCCTGATGAAGTAGGTCGGCGACACGGCGCGCAGCGACCCGGCGATGTGGGTCCGACGTGCCATCCTCCAGTTATGCCCGACATTCCGGTGGCGAGCCCGACGACGACGATGTGGGGTCGACCGGCCTCCGAGCCCGGCGCGGGATGGGCCGTCATCGACGTCGAGACCTCCGGCTTCAGACCGGGCAGCGCCCGGGTCCTCAGCATCGCGGTGCTGGCCCTTGACGCCGACGGCCAAGTCGAGCGATCCGTGGTCAGCCTGCTCAATCCCGGGGTCGATCCCGGCCCCACCCATGTGCACGGCCTGACCGCGGCGATGCTCGAAGACCAGCCTCAGTTCGCCGACATCGTCGGCGACCTAGTGGAGCTGGTGCGCGGCCGCACGCTGGTCGCGCACAACGTCGCATTCGACTACGCCTTCCTCACCGCGGAGGCCGAGATGGCCGATGTCGAACTGCCCATCGACACCGTCATGTGCACGGTGGAGCTGGCGCGGCGGCTGGAACTGGGTATCGACAACCTGCGATTGGAGACCCTGGCCGCGCATTGGGGGGTCACCCAGCGGCGGCCGCACGATGCGTTCGATGACGCCGTGGTGCTGACCGACGTACTGGCTGCCGCACTGGAGCGGGCCCGCGAACGCGAGGTCTGGTTGCCGGTGCGGCCGGTCACCCGCCGGCGTTGGCCCAGCGGCCGGGTCACCCACGACGAACTGCGACCGCTGAAGATGCTGGCCTCCCGGATGCCGTGCCCGTACCTCAACCCGGGCCCGTACGTCCGTGGCAGGCCGCTGGTGCAGGGCATGCGGGTCGCGCTGGCTGCCGAGGTTGAACGGACTCACGACGAGCTAGTCGAGCGGATCCTGCACGCCGGGTTGGCCTACGCCGATACCGTCGACCGGGAAACCTCGCTGGTGATCTGCAATGAAAGCCGACCGGCACACGGCAAGGGCTACGTGGCTCGCGAGTTGGGTGTGCCGGTGGTTTCCGACACGAAGTTCATGGATTGCGTCGGGACGGTGGTCAGCGGAACCGGCGTCGAGGACTTCATCGACGCGGCGCGCGCCGGCGAGCAGTTCGCGCTTTTCTGAGCGTTGCTCGATCTCACCGTCGCGGCCGATAGGTTCGTGCAGGCTCAGACCCTAGCGAAAATGCTGGTCGCCAAGATTACGACTTGACCGCAGCTATCGATAACAGTCGTTTACTTAGGTTAAAAGTATATTATTTTCAGGTTTCCCACACATTTGGCGGCGCCCCGATTTACACTCAGGTCGCTCCCGGCGTTGAGCAGGCTATTTGGTAGATGACGCGACGGCCGGGACGCAGGCTCACCACGCATGGACGCGACGCGGTGAATTCGACGGTATCGCGGGGGTTACTCCACATAGCGGAGGCCGGCGTGGCCGATCGCTTTCTCGGCATCATCGCCGGGGTAGTCGCCCAAATGACGGGGGCCAGCGCGTACACCGCGCCGAGGCTATGCGAACGGCTACTCGAGCAACTCGTTAAGCAGTTCGAGGCCGACGCCGCGTTCTTGCGTCACAACAATCACACGCTTCGAGCCTCGATGTTGATTGCCGAATGGCCACCGCGTGATCCGGTTCCCGATCCGGATCCGGTGGCGCAGATTCCATTCGCCGAGGCCGACGGGATGGTAGCCGAGGAACTGAAAAAGACTACGGTTATTGCGTCCGACACAGCAAAGCTTGGTCATTCCAGCCGGTTCGCGGCCCGCCGCGGTCGAGCGTCGGTTGCGGCGGTCGCGCCGCTGCTCTGGGGGGCGGCGACCACGGGCGTCATCGGCTTGACCAGATCGGGCGGCAAACAATGGACACCCGAAGAACTCGATGCACTCGCGGTGATTGCGTCGTTGTTCGCACAGCTGCAGGCTCGTATCGCCGTGGAGAGCAGCCTGCACCGACTGGCCGAGCAAGACGAATTGACCGGTCTGCACAATCGTCGAAGGCTGACAGCGGAAATCAACCACAGACTGCGAGTGGGACGACCCGGTCCGGTCGCCGCGCTCTATATCGACCTGGACCGGCTGAAGACCATCAACGACCACTTCGGCCATACCGCTGGCGATCTGGTCATCCGGGCATGCGCACAACGGCTCAGCGCCAAAGCCGGCGATGACGCCCTGATCGCCCGCGTCGGCGGCGATGAATTCGTCGTCATCCCCAAAAAGGCGATGTCCGCTGAAGACGCGGAAGAGTTGGCGCACACGCTTCAGACCACGATGTGTGAGCCGGTCCGCATCGGCGGCGAGCTGGTCACCCGCACCCTCAGCATCGGAGTGGCGGTGGGCATGCCCGGTGTCGACGCCGGCGATGATCTGCTGCGCCGGGCAGATCAGGCCGCTTTGTCGGTCAAGCGTAAGGGCGGCAACGCAGTCGCCGTGTTCAATCACGACATATCGATGCAGGGCGCTTGGCGAAACGATGACGAGCTGCATCTCCTCGGCGGCATCGACAGCGAAGCGCTGCTGCTGCATTATCAGCCCGAAATCGACCTGCGCACCGGCGAAATACTGGCGGTCGAAGCGCTGGCGCGCTGGCAGCAGTCGACGCGGGGGCTGCTGCCAGCGGATGCGGTCAACGACGCTGCCGAATCGGCAAGCCTGGCCGGGCGTTTGGGTTGCTGGGTAATGCGACGCGCCTGCGGCGACTTCAGCCGCTGGCGGTCACATGGCTTCGGAGAGCGCACCACGTTGCGCCTCAACATCTCACCGGCGCAACTGGCCAGCGACGGGTTCGTCGACGGCGTGTCGGCCACTATCGACGAATTCGGTATCGACGCAGGCTCGGTGTGTCTAGAGATCCGCGAGGGCGTGATGGTCCGCGACGTTCAGCACACCCACACCACCCTCGCGATGCTGAAGGACGTCGGCGTCCAGATCGCCATTGACGACTTCGGCATCGGTCACGTTGGTTTGTCGCAGCTGAAATCGCTTCCGGTCGACATGCTCAAGATCAACACGGGATTCATTCGTGACCTTGGTACCAGCGCACCCGATCTGGCGATCGTGCGGGCGATTATCGGGCTCGCCGAGGCGGTCGGTTTGCAGTTGACCGCCGAGGGCGTCGAAACGCCGATCGCTGCCGCGACCTTGCTACGGCATGGGTGCAACCGTGCCCAGGGCTATCTGCTGTCGCGCCCGGTTACGGAAGATGCCATGGAATCGTTGCTCTCCGCATGCCGAATACCTCTGCCCTTCAGCGCCACCGACGATTCCCTGGTGCCGGTGATGCAAGCACCGACGTCAAACACGTTGTCGCAGAACCGCACCCAGGCCAACACCAAGCTGACATCGCAGCCTGCTGCCAGCTGACCGCTAATTCCGCGCGGCCCTGTTCACCGCCGATACCACGGCACGCAGCGACGCGGTGGTGATCGACGGCGCGATTCCCACACCCCACACGATCCGTCCGGCGACCGAGGCCTCGACGTAGGCCGCTGCCTGAGCGTCGTCGCCGGCGCTCATCGCGTGCTCTGAGTAGTCCAGCACGGCCACGTCGAACCCGACGGTGCCCAGCGCGTCGACGAAAGCGGCGAGCGGGCCGTTACCGGCGCCGCTGATCTCGGTCTCAACCCCGTCGATCTTGACGGTCGCGGAAATCGTGGTCGCGCCGCCGTCCTCCTCGGATGCCTCGACCCGCTGCTTGATGCGCTCCAACGGCAGGATCGGCGCCAGGTACTCCTCGGAGAACGCCTCCCACATCTCCTTGGGCGAGACCTCACCGCCCTCGCCGGCCGTGCCCTCTGCGATCTTCTGGATCACCTGGGAGAACTCGATCTGCAGCCGGCGCGGCAACGCCAGGCCATGGTCGGCCTTCATGATGTAGGCCACGCCGCCCTTGCCGGACTGCGAATTGACCCGGATCACCGCCTCGTAGGTGCGCCCGACGTCGCGCGGGTCGATCGGCAGATACGGCACCTGCCACAGCATGTCGTCGACGTCGGAATCGGCGGCATCCGCGTCGACCTTCATCTGGTCCAAGCCCTTGTTGATCGCGTCCTGGTGGCTGCCGGAGAACGCGGTGTAGACCAGATCGCCGCCGTAGGGGTGACGTTCGTGGACCGGCAGCTGGTTGCAGTACTCCACCGTGCGACGGATCTCGTCGATGTTGGAGAAGTCGATCTGCGGGTCCACGCCGCGGGAAAACAGGTTCAGCCCCAGCGTCACCAGGCACACGTTGCCGGTCCGCTCACCGTTGCCGAACAAGCAGCCCTCGATCCGGTCGGCGCCGGCCTGATAACCCAATTCGGCTGCGGCAACGGCTGTTCCGCGGTCGTTATGCGGGTGCAGGCTCAAGATGACGGCATCGCGACGAGCCAGGTTGCGGTGCATCCACTCGATCGAGTCGGCGTAGACGTTCGGCGTGGCCATCTCCACGGTGGCGGGCAGGTTGAAGATGATCGGATTGTCCGGTGTGGGCTCGATGATGTCGCCGACGGCGTCGCAGACCTGTTTGGCGTATTCGAGTTCGGTCCCGGTGTAGGACTCCGGTGAGTACTCGAACCGCCACTGGGTGCCCGGGTACTTGGCGGCCTCCTCGACACACTTGCGTGCGCCGTCCGTTGCGATGGCCTGAACCGCGGCCCGGTCGGCGCGGAAGACGACCCGGCGCTGCAGGATCGACGTCGAGTTGTAGAAGTGCACGATCGACGCGGTGCGCTCCCTCGCACGCCAGGAAGGTCCGTTCGATCAGCTCCGGACGGCACTGGGTCAGCACCTGGATGGTGACGTCGTCGGGGACGGCGTCCGCGGTGATGATCTCGCGCACGAAGTCGAAATCGGTCTGGCTGGCCGACGGGAACCCGACCTCGATCTCCTTGTAGCCCATGCGGACCAGCAGGTCGAACATGCGGCGCTTGCGGGCCGGGCTCATCGGGTCGATCAGAGCCTGGTTGCCGTCGCGCAGGTCTACCGCGCACCACAGCGGGGCGCGGGTGAGCACTCGGTCCGGCCAGGTGCGGTCGGCCAGCTGCACGGGCTCGACCTCTTCGGCGAACGGCCGGTACCGGCCGACCGGCATCGACGACCCACGTTGGGTATTCCAGGCCGGCTGGCCGGCGCGGGGTGGGCCGGCGGGTGTGGTGATGGTTCGAGTCGACTTGAAGGCGTCGGGGGAGTCGCCCGACGGCTGAAAAATGCTAGTCACGGTGATTGCTCCGGGGAATGAGAAGGGGCGCCATATGAGGCGGCGACCGGCGCATCGCGAACACCCGCGACGGGAAGCCGGCCTGGATCAGGCCCCGTCGCGGCGTCCGAGAAGGAGCACCCGCTGCACGCTCAGTACTTTACCGCGCTCCCGCGGTTGCCCAAAACCCCGGGGCTGTCAATCCCCGGCCGGGACGATCTTGACCGGGATGTCGGTGTTTTCGTCGGTGTGATAGCTCGCGCACACCCGGTGGTAGCCGTCGGCGATCTGCAGCGCCACATCAGTGGCGATGTCACCGCGGACAACCAGAATCGGTGACAGCTGCTTGCCTTTCTTGATCTTCGCCAGGTCCGAAGCGACATGCGGATTGTCGACGGGCAGCAGCGCCAGACGTGATGCGCGCAGCAGGTCCTTGGCCTTCTTGTACACGATCGGGGCCTTCTTCAGCGCCGCCACCATCTCGTTGACCTGACCGGGCTTGGCGAGCAGCGCGAGATAGTCCGCCGCTGCTGGATAGTCATGCTCGTCCGGTTCTGTACCCCACAACACCGATGCCTCTGTGGCCACCCTGTCCGAACCCTTTCTCAAGTGTTTACCAGCCACTATTGGATATCAGATGGCGACGGACCATCGCCCGTTATGACGGATCTGCTCACTGGCCCGCGGACATCGTCGCCCGATCGACCCACGTATCCTGTTTTGGACCCAAAAAGGCTGGAAAGGACTGACGTGGCGCTCGTCGTGCAAAAGTACGGCGGATCTTCGGTGGCCGACGCCGAACGGATCCGCCGCGTCGCCGAACGCATCGTCGAGGCCAAAAAGCAGGGCAACGACGTCGTCGTGGTGGTCTCGGCGATGGGCGACACCACCGACGGTCTGCTGGATCTGGCCCAGCAGGTGTGCCCGGCGCCGCCGCCCGCGAGCTGGACATGCTGCTGACCGCCGGCGAGCGCATCTCCAACGCGCTGGTGGCGATGGCGATCGAGTCGTTGGGCGCCCAGGCGCGCTCGTTCACCGGCTCGCAGGCCGGCGTCATCACGACCGGCGCCCACGGCAAGGCGAAGATCATCGACGTCACGCCGACGCCGGCTGCAGTCCGCGCTCGACGAGGGGCTGATCGTGCTGGTCGCCGGATTCCAGGGGGTCAGCCAGGACACCAGGGACGTCACCACCCTGGGCCGCGGCGGCTCGGACACCACCGCCGTCGCGCTGGCCGCGGCGCTGAAGGCCGACGTCTGCGAGATCTACACCGACGTGGACGGCATCTTCAGCGCCGACCCGCGGATCGTGCCCAACGCCCGCCACCTGGACACGGTCACCTTCGAGGAGATGCTCGAGCTGGCCGCCTGCGGCGCGAAGGTGCTGATGCTGCGGTGCGTGGAATACGCTCGCCGCTACGACATTCCGGTGCACGTCCGGTCGTCGTACTCGGACAAACCAGGCACCGTCGTCACCGGATCAATCAAGGACATACCCATGGAAGACCCCATCCTGACCGGCGTCGCACACGACCGCAGCGAGGCCAAGGTGACCATCGTCGGCATCCCCGACTACCCGGGCTACGCGGCCAAGGTGTTTCGCGCGGTCGCCGACGCCGACGTCAACATCGACATGGTGCTGCAGAACATCTCCAAGATCGAAAACGGCAAGACCGACATCACCTTCACCTGCCCACGCGACAGCGGCCGGGTCGCGGTGGAGAAGCTGGACTCGATCAAAGACGAAATCGGTTTCAGCCAAGTGCTTTACGACGACCACATCGGCAAGGTGTCGCTGATCGGCGCCGGTATGCGCAGCCACCCGGGCGTCACCGCCACGTTCTGCGAGGCGCTGGCCGGCGTCGGGGTCAACATCGACCTGATCTCCACGTCGGAGATCCGGATCTCGGTGCTGTGCCGAGACACCGAGCTGGACAAGGCTGTCGTCGCCCTGCACGAGGCGTTCGGGCTCGGCGGCGACGAGCAGGCGACCGTGTACGCCGGGACGGGTCGCTGATGAGCGGTCTGTCGATCGGGGTCGTCGGCGCCACCGGCCAGGTGGGCCAGGTGATGCGCACGCTGCTCGACGAGCGCGACTTCCCGGCAACCAGCGTGCGGTTTTTCGCCTCGGCCCGCTCGCAGGGACGCAAGCTGCCGTTTCGTGGCCAGGAGATCGAGGTCGAGGACGCCGCGACCGCCGACCCCACCGGCCTGGACATCGCGCTGTTCTCCGCGGGCGCGACGATGTCGCGGGTGCAAGCGCCGCGGTTCGCCGCCGCCGGGGTGACGGTGATCGACAACTCGTCGGCGTGGCGTAAGGACGCCGACGTGCCGCTGGTGGTCTCCGAGGTGAATTTCGCCGACGCCCGGACCCGGCCCAAGGGCATCATCGCCAACCCGAACTGCACCACGATGGCCGCGATGCCGGTGCTCAAGGTGCTGCACGACGAGGCCCAGTTGGTGCGGTTGGTGGTGTCGAGCTACCAGGCCGTGTCCGGCACCGGACTGGCCGGCGTCGAGGAGCTCGCCACCCAGGCTCGCGCCGTCATCGACGACGCCGAACAGCTGGTGCACGACGGCGGTGCGCTGCAGTTCCCCGAGCCGAAGGCTTACGTCGCGCCCATCGCGTTCAACGTCGTCCCGCTGGCCGGCAAGCTGGTCGACGACGGCTCCGGCGAGACCGACGAGGACCAGAAGCTGCGCTACGAAAGCCGCAAGATCCTGGGCATCCCGGACTTGCTGGTGAGCGGCACCTGCGTGCGGGTTCCGGTGTTCACCGGCCACTCGTTGTCGATCAACGCCGAGTTCGCCCAACCACTTTCGCCGCAGCGCGCCCGTGAAATCCTCTCTCGTGCACCGGGCGTGAAGGTGGTTGACGTGCCGACGCCGCTGGCCGCCGCCGGTGTCGACGAGTCGCTCGTCGGTCGGATCCGTCACGACCCCGGCGTGCCGGACGGACGTGGCCTGGCGTTGTTCGTCTCGGGCGACAATCTGCGCAAGGGCGCGGCATTGAACACTATTCAGATCGCCGAGCTGCTGGCCGCAGAGTTGTGACCCGCGGGTGAGCCCTGCCGACTCCCGCCGGATCGCGCGCTGCTCACTGATTGCCGTCTCCATCGCGTGTCTGCTTGCCCAGCAAGGCTTTTCACCTGCGTACGCCGACCCACCGGCCCCGATGCCAGAGCCGGTGCTCCAGCCGCTGGCACCGGGCCAGGTGATGCGGATCGGCCCGACCGCAGGGACCGGCACGCCCACCCGCGACTACGGTGTCGGCGCCACCGACTTGTGCGCGTTCATGGAGTTCCCCACCGACGTCGTTCAGGTCTGCGGTGACAGCTTCGCGGGCCAGGGGGTCGGCTTCGGCGGCTACTACTCGCCGATCGCGTTGCGGGTCGACACGTCATCGGTGGACGATCCGGCGGGAGTGCGCTACACGGGGGTCACCGGGATAACCGAGCCGCTGCTGGCCGACCCGACACCGACCGGCGCTTCGCAGTTGCCGGCAGGTGTCGTGCAGATCAACCGGCAGAACTACCTCCTGGTGACCACCACCAAAGAACTCGTACCCCAGAACTCGCGGCTCGTGAAAGCTGATCCGGTGCAAGGGTTTTGGCAGACTCTTCCGGGCTCGGTGCGGGATGCGGCCTACATGGGCGGCCAGCAGTCACAGATCAGCGGCTACTACGACCCGATACCGACCGCGGAGTCGCCAAAAGGGTGGGTGTACATCGTCGCCGACAACTTCGACCGCAGCCAACCGGTGGTGCTGTACCGGGTCGCACCGGAGAACTTCGGCGACCGGTCCCGCTGGCAGGGCTGGGCGATTGGTCCCGACGGCGGGTGGAACAAGCCGCCAACCCCGTTGTGGGGCGACTTGATTGGCGAGATGAGTTTCAAGCAGATCGACGGCAAGGCGGTGCTGTCGTATTTCAATGCCAGCACCGGAAACATGGAAGTCCGGGTGGCCGACGACCCGACCTCGCTGGGCGCCGCGCCGGTAACCACCGTGGTGCAACACGACGACTGGCCCGATCCCGCGGAAAACCTGCCCCCGCCGGAAGACAACCGGTTGGCTCAGCCGTACGGCGGATACATCTCACCGGGTTCGACGCTGGACGAATTGCGGGTGTTCGTAAGCCAGTGGCATAACATCGATCCCCGGGCCCGAGCGCCCTATCGGGTGATCCAATTCGCCGTCAACCCATTCAAACCCTGGGCAGAGCCGTAACCTCAGATCAGCCGATGCCATCGGGGATTCCACCCGCCAGCGTGTCTCCCACGCCGTCTATTCCAACACCGTGTTCGAGTTCTGTTCGGGCCTGGTCGATTTGGTCGTATGCGTAGGTCGCCATGGCGGCGGTGGTCATCGTCTCACCCTTGCGGGCGAGCGATTCGTAGGTCGCCTCGCCGAGGACGTCGCGCAGGTGGGTGATCGCGGTGCTGATTTCGGGGAACGCCGCTGCGGCGATGGGACTGAGCGCGAAGCCGGCGATGGTGGCCGCCGGTTCGTAGCGTCCGAGCCGGTCGAAAAGAGCGGCGAGGACGGCCAGCGGGACGCGGATCGTCGTGGTGTCGCCCGCATTGTGGTAGTTGCGGATCGCCAGAGTGAGGTGATCGAGCGCGGACACGGTGTCGCCGTGTTCGGCCTCGAGTAGGGCCAGACTGTTCGCCAGGAGTGACGCGTTGGCGCGGTTGCCGCTGTCTTGAGCGATCACCAGACCCCGGCCGAGGGCGTTAAGCGCCCCAACGGGATCCGCGTCACGGAAAGCCGACACCGTAGGCCCGAGCGCCAACGAGAGCAGACAACGGGTTGCCTGTTGCCTCCGCAGCCTCGATGAGGCCATCCGCGGAATCCATCGCCTCCCCACCACAACCGGCCACTGCAAGGGCGGCAACCAGCCATGCCGGATGTGGACGTGGGTGTCGCGGCGGCGTGCGAGCTGGGCGCGGCACAACTCGGCCCACCGCTCGGGCTGCCCGATGACTAGGTATACAGCTCCAAGCCAGCCTTCGATGCCGTACGGCAGCGCATCGCGGCTCCTGCCGAGAACGATCTGGCCGGCGTCGCTGTAGCCGACAGCCGCCTCGATCCGTCCGGTCGTGAAGCACTGCGACGCAATCACATACAGGAACGCCAGCCGAGGGTGGTCGATGGCGCGGGCGGGCTCGATCAGCTCTTCAGCCCAGGCGATCGGCTCAAAGGTTTGGACCATAGTGCCGAGCCACCCCGCATAGCTGGCGATGGTGGCGGCGACATCCAGATCGCCGTGGTCGGCGGCCCACCGAAACGCGGTGCGCAGATTGGCCAGCTCGATGGTGAACCAGTTGTAGGCCTGTCGCTGGCGGGGGCTGTCCCACAGGGCCAGGATGTCGGCTTCGCGTCCGGCGAAGTAGCGCGAGTGGGCGGCCCGAATCTCGGATGCTTCGCCGCGGGCGACGAGTTGTTCCTCGGCGAACTGGCGGATCGTCTCCAGCATCGAAAACCGGGTCCGCCCCGACGACCGGTCGGCGACCAGCAGCGACTTGCGCACCAGGGCATCGAGCAGATCCAGGATGGCGAAGTCGTCGACATCATCGGATCCCGCTACGGCGCAGGCACTGTGGAGGTCGAATCCCCCGGCGAACACCGAACACCGATCCAGCAGCGCCTTTTCGGCTCGTCGAGCAGGTCGTAGGACCACGCGACGGCGTGGCGCAGCGTCTGGTGGCGTTCCAGGCCGCGCCGGGAGCCGACCAGCAGCCGGAACCGCTGATCGAGACGATCACGCACCTCGCTGGCGGTCATCGACGCCATCCGCGAGGCCGCCAACTCGATGGCTAACGGGATGCCGTCGAGTCGGCGGCAGATTTCCACCACCGCGTCCGCCTCGTCGGCCGGGCCAGCGAGAAGTCCGGACGCGACACTATGGGCACGGTCGACGAAAAGGTTCACCGCGGCGGATTCGGTTCCCGCGTTGACGTCGAGCGACGGGACACGGCCATAACTGCTCTCGACCACTCCCAATCCTTCGCGGCTGGTCGCCAGAATCTGACGGTCGCCGAGGCGGCAAGATCGCCTCGACCAGATCCGCGGCGGCGTCGAGGACGTGCTCGCAGTTGTCGAACACCAACAGCCGGACCCTGCCCTCCAACGCGGCGGCCACGGACTCGGTCACGGTCTTGCCCGGCTGCTGGGTGATGCCCAGCACCGCGGCCACGGCATCGGGCACCGCCGCCGGATCGGTGACAGCGGCCAGCTCGAAAAACCAGACCCCATCGGGAAATTCATCGGCCAGCCGCGCCGCCACCTCCAATGCCAGCCGGGTCTTGCCGACCCCGCCCACCCCGGTCAACGTCACCAACCGATGAGCCTTCAGCGCGGCTTCCAGCTCGGCGACCTCGGCCTCGCGCCCAATGAAGCTCGTGGTCGGAGGCCGCAGGTTCCCCGGACTCGCATCCAGTGCCCGCAACGGCGGAAAGTCCGCCCGCAGGCCCTCTGCTCGGACCTGGAACACCCCGACCGAGGTCGGCAGATCCCGCAACCGTCGCGGCCCCAGATCCATCAGATCAACCCCGCTGAGCAGACCCGCCGTCGACTCGGCCAGCAGGATCTGACCGCCGTGCCCGGCGGCCATCACCCGCGCAGCACGATTGAGCACCGCACCGAAGTAGTCGGCCTCCCGCAACTCGGCTTCGCCGGTCGCGATGCCCATCCGCACCGGCAACTCCAGCGCCCGTTGCGCGGCCACCGCCGCATCCACCGCCGAGCGCGGTGAGGCGAACGCGGCGCACACCCCGTCACCGGTGTGCTTGAACAACCAACCGCCGTGCGCCTCCATCGCCCCGCGCAACACCTCGTCATGGGCGGCCAGCGCCGCCCGCATCCCCTCGGCGTCGGCCTCCCACCGACGGGTCGAACCCTCAACGTCGGTG
>CAWKME010000072.1:0-7098 GCA_963850645.1 uncultured Actinomycetota bacterium
GGCGCAAGGTCGGCGCGCTCGTGGTCCGCTGGCCCGGCCCGATCCTGGTCGCCACCATCGCGCTTGCACTGATCGGTCTGCTGGCCCTGCCCGGCTACCGCACCGACTACAACGACCGCAACTACCTGCCCGCCGGACATCCCCGCCAACGAGGGCTACGCGGCCGCGGAGCGGCACTTCCCGCAGGCCCGGATGAATCCCGAAGTGCTGATGATCGAGAGCGACCACGACATGCGCAACTCGGCGGACTTCCTGGTCATCGACAGGGTCGCCAAGGCGATGTTCCACCTGCCGGGCATCGGCCGGGTGCAGGCCATCACCCGGCCCGCTGGGCACGCCGATCGAGCACACCTCGATCCCGTTCATGATCAGCATGCAGGGCGCACCCAGCAGATGAACCAGACGTACCAGCAGGACCGCATGAAGGACATGCTCAAACATGGGCGACATGACATGCAGGTCACCATCGACAGCATGGCGCAAGATGTACGAGCATGATGGCGCAGCTGACCGCCGTCACGCACGATCATGGTCGGCAAGATGGACTGACATGACCACGACATCGACGAATTGCGCGACAACATCGCCAATTTCGACGACTTCTTCCGGCCGATCCGCAACTACCTCTACTGGGAACCGCACTGCTTCGACATCCCGATGTGCTGGGCGCGTTCGGTCGGTCTTCGACAGCCTCGACGGCATCGACACGATGACCGACGACATCCAGAGCCCTGCTGCCCATCATGGACCAGCTCGACGCCCTGATGCCGCAGATGCGCACGCTCATGCCGCCGATGATCGAGAACATGAAGGCCATGAAGACGACGATGCTGACCATGCAGTCGACCCAGAGCGGTCATGCAGGATCAGATGGACGCGGTGCAGAACAACGCGAACGCCATGGGCAAGGCGTTCGACGCGTCCAAGAACGACGACTCGTTCTACCTGCCGCCGGAGGTCTTCGAGAACGCCGAATTCAAGCGCGGCATGAAGATGTTCCTGTCACCGGACGGAAAAGCGGTGCGGTTCATCATCGCCCACGAGGGCGATCCGATGTCGCCGGAAGGCATTCGCACATCGACACGATCAAGAACGCGGCGTTCGAGGCGCATCAAGGGCACCCCGCTGGAGGGCTCGAAGATCTATCTCGCGCGGCACCGCGTCGGCCTACAAGGACATGCAGCGACGGCGCCAACTACGACCTGATGATCGCCGGCATCGCCTCGCTGTGCCTGATCTTCATCATCATGCTGATCATCACCCGCAGCGTCGTGGCGGCGGCCGTCATCGTCGGCACCGTCGTGCTGTCGCTGGGCACGTCGTTCGGGCTGTCGGTGCTGATCTGGCAGCACATCATCGGCATCCCGCTGCACTGGATGGTGCTGGCGATGTCGGTGATCATCCTGCTGGCGGTGGGCTCGGACTACAACCTGCTGCTGGTGTCCCGGTTCAAGGAGGAGATCCACGCCGGCCTCAACACCGGCATCATCCGGTCGATGGGCGGCACCGGGTCGGTGGTCACCTCGGCGGGCCTGGTGTTCGCGTTCACGATGGCGGCGATGGTCGTCAGCGAGCTGCCGGTCGTCGGCCAGGTGGGCACCACCATCGGCCTGGGCCTGCTGTTCGACACCCTGGTCGTCCGGTCGTTCATGACGCCGTCCATCGCCGCCCTGCTGGGCCGCTGGTTCTGGTGGCCGCAGCGGGTCCGGCAGCGGCCGGTGCCGTCGCCTTGGCCCACGCCGACCAAGGCGCCGGAGCCCCTAATCGCTTCAGCGCGTTAGCGATAGTTGCGGCCGGGAATCGAGTTATGCGGCAACGAGGCGCAGCGGCAGGCGTTCGTGGCGCCGAATGATGTTGTTCAGCGCCCACTTCGGTGGTCCCGATATTTCCAGGCGGTCGACGCGGGCTATGAGCGCCCGCAAGAAGGCGGCGGTTTCGAGGCGCGCGAGGGCCTGTCCGGCGCAGGCGTGCGCGCCCTGCCCGAAACCGAGGTGACGACCCGCGTCCCGGGTGACGTCGAAGACGTCGGGACGTTCCCATTCGAGCTCGTCCCTATTGGCCGAGGAGTAGATGACCAGGACCTGGGAACCGGCCGGCAGCTTGATGTCGCCGATCTCGGTGGCGGCTCCGACGCGCCGGCCGAACGCGCGGAGCGGTGATTCATACCGCAGGATCTCGTTGATAGCGTTGGGGATTCGCTCGGGTTCCCGCTTGAGCAGGTTCCATTGCTCGGGGTGGGTGGCGAAAAGGCTCAGCGCGTTGGAGATGGCGCTGATGGTGGTATCGAGGGCTGGTCCGAGGTAGTCCACCATCAGCATCGGGCACTCTTTTTCGGAAAGCATGCCTTTGCTGGCAGCGGTCAACAGCTCGTCGGCCATGCTGCCCGGTATGACGTTGCGGTGCCGCACGACTTGGCGGGCGAAGTGAAGCATCTGCAGTCCCCGGGGGACTGCGTGGGCGGTCCTGCCGTTGAGCGGCCCGAGAAGGTCGAATGTGGCTGCGCCCCAATCGATCAAGCGCTCACGTCGGTCGGCGGGCCAGCCCACCATATCGGGGACCACGCCCACCGGGAGCGCGGCGGCCAGCTGGACGCCGTCGACCTCACCGCACCGGACGGCGGCCGCCACGACGTCCTCGGCCAAGCGTTCCACCCGGCCGCCGATCGCCTGCAAAGCCCGCGGGAACATCCGGTGCGCCACGAGTTTGCGACGCCGGTCATGCTCGTCGCCATCACTGGCCAAAGTGGTCCCACGGGAGAGCCGGTTGCTGATCGGGTTCAGCGCCACCCCGTTACTGGATCGGAACGTGCCGTCGTCGCGTAGGGCGGCCTTGCACTCGGCGTATCGCGGCAACGCGTACACCTTGTGATTTGACAACCAGACCACCGGCCCCAATTTCCGAAGTCGGCGGTAGTGCGGGTAGGGGTCGAGGATCGCCCCGGTGGTGTAGATATTCGAGCGGTACGTCGGCGCACCGCGTCCACGGTTCATCGGAGGCTCCAATCGAGCGACCACTCCTCTTCGGAGGTAGAAGTGACGAAATCGTCACACGCGAGTAATCCATCAGTCAATAGGGCGCCCCGGCACTTGACTGACCCATCCGTCGTATGTGACGATTTCGTCAGTGAGTAGGCGGAGGGTGCCGATGAGCGACGTCTTGGGGGCGCACAACGCCCTGCACAGTGAGCAGGGGCCGCTGCGGGGCGAGCACCCCGGCCGGTCGCCCAATCCAGTGATCAAAGTGCAGGATCTGGCGTGGCTTGAGTTCGACAAGCCCGACTTGTCGCGCGCGGAAGCCTTCGCCCGCGCTTTCGGTTTCGTGACCGTCGTCCGCGAATCCGATCAGCTACAGCTACGCGGCACTGATCCCGGCGCCGCGTGCGTGATGATCCGCCGCGGCCCACGCACGCGGTTCCGGGGGCTGGCGTTTCGTGCAGCGAGTCGAGCCGACGTGCTTCGCCTGGCCGGAATCACCGGCGCTTCGGCGGCTCCGCTGCCCGAGAGCGTCGGTGGGCTGGCGGTGCATCTGGTCGACCCCAGTGGCAACCCGGTCACCGTGGTCGCCGGCATGCATGAGTTGCCCGCCCTACCCGGCCAGGAGCCGCACGTGTACAACTTCGGTCACGACCTGCGGCGAGCCAACACGACTCAGCGGCCGCCGCGCTCGCCGGCGCAAGTCCAGCGACTGGGACATCTGGTGCTGCAGTCGACGAGATATTTGCAGACGCTAAATTGGTATCTCGACCACTTCGGTTTGATCGTCAGCGACTTCCTCTACTACGCCGGTCAACGTCAGCGCGGTCCAACGATGAGCTTCATCCGGTGTGACCGGGGCGCCACGCCGTCCGATCACCACACCCTCGCGATGGCGCTGGGGCCGGCGAACCGCTACGTGCACTCGGCTTACCAGGTCAGCGACCTCGACGCCTTGGCCGCCGGCGGGGAATACCTACGCGAGCATGGGTACTTAAGGTCCTGGGGCATCGGCCGACACATCCAGGGCAGCCAGCTCTTCGACTACTGGCGTGACCCTGACGGCTTCCTGGTCGAGCACTTCGCCGACGGAGACATGTTCGACAACACCGTCGAGACCGGTTGGGCGCCGTTCACCGCCTCAGGTCTGGCCCAGTGGGGGCCGCCCGCAACGCAGCGACTTCCTCGGCATCGACCCCAAGCACGCGCGCGCACGAGGCCGCGTTCGATCGTCACCGCGCTGCGGGAGCACAACGAGTTCGACGTCAAACGATTGATCGGACTTATTGAAGGTGGCTCGCTCATGACGCATGTCAGTCCTTCGCACCGCACGACGGCTGGTGGCTGCAGACCGACGGCGGCGCGGCCAAGGTCGCGACCCCGGCCAGCACCACCAAAGAACTGCTCGACGATCGCGCCGCCGTCGAAGGCAGCGGCGAATCGGCACGGACACCGTCGCCGGTCGACGGCCTCGCGCTGCTATCTCCGGTGACCAGGCCCGTGCCGGGTGGTCGCCCAGATGACAAATTTCGCCTCCCACGTCCGGGACGCGGGAATGGATCCGAAGACGATTCCGCTGACCTTCTTCCGGAAGTCCTCGGCGTCGATCAGCGGACCGTTCGACCCAGTCATCAAGCCCGCCGCACGTGCGTCTGCTCGACTACGAGGTGGAGATCGGACTGGTGATCGGCCGCGACATCCCGGTCGGCACAACGATTTCCGAAAGCGACCTCTCCGACTGTATCGCCGGGCTGGTGGTCACCAACGACGTGTCGGCCCGCGACATCCAGCTGCCCCAGACGCAGTTCTACGAGGCCAAGTCCTATCCCGACCTTCACCCCGGTCGGGCCGGCGCTGGTCCTGCTCGACGCTGATGAGCTCGAACGATTCGGCGACTTACGTCTGCGGCTGAGCGTCAACGGGCAGGAACGCCAGAACGCGCTCGTCGAGCCGGACATGCTGTACCGGCCGCTGCAGGCGTTGCAGTCGCTGACCCGATTCCAGGACCTGAGCGCCGGGGACCTGATCTTGACCGGCACCCCGGTCGGCACCGCGCTGAGCGCACCCCCCAAGCCGATCGAGATCATCGGCAACCTGCTGCCGCCGGCGGTGAAGTGGAAGGCGTTCTTCAATAGGCAGGCCGCCAACCCCAAGTACCTTCACGACGGCGACGTCATCGAGGCGTCCGTGTCCACCGACGACGGCGCGATCGACCTCGGCACCCAGCGGACCCCGGTCAGCTACTCCTGAAAGCCGAGATCCGGCAGGGGACACGTGCACACTTTGTGCGCGTCCCGGGCCGACATCCCGAACAACCGAAGCAAGTCTTCGGTGACCGCATCCGCGGTCCGGGCGTCGTCGCGATCCGGAGCCGACATGCAGCAGATCCCAGTCCGAGCAGCACGCCACCGGCGACGGCCAGCGCTCGCTCGGGATCGTCGATCTGTGAATCGGCCTGCGGCCGCGGCGGCCTTGATGTCGCGCAACGCACGCGGCGCCAGCCCCCGCTCGGCGGCCAGCAGCGCCTCCCAGTTGGCGAGCATGATCTTGGCTTCTTGGGGACGCCTGCGAAAGAACCGGCCGGTCAGCCGGAAGCTGCTCGCGAAAACCTCCGCGGGGTCTTTAAACTCCGCCGTGAGCTCGTCGAGCAGGTCGCCGTGGGCGTCCATGACATCGACCACCGCCGCCTCGAAAAGCTCGTCCTTGGTGGAGAAGTGGTTGTAGAACGACCCCATGCCGACATCGGCGGCCTGGGTGATCTCCAGGATCGGGACGTTGAGCCTGCCGGCGGCGATGAGGCCCTGCGCCGCCTTGATCAAGGCCGACCGGGTGCGCTGCTTGCGCCGCTCCAGTCGGCTGACCGGCGCATCAACCACGTCCATCGACAACCACCGCCTCCGCTTCGCTCCTGGTGCCCGTCTCAGGGTGCTCATTGTTGATGATTTCGTCAATACCTCTTGACTGACGTTATTAAAGGAGTCGGAATGGGCGTTGAGGGCCACTACCCGGTCGTGATCATCGGCGCGGGGCCGACCGGTATCACTGCAGCCACCTTGCTGGCTCAGTACGGGATCGAGACGTTGATCCTGGACCGCTGGGCGGGCGTGTATCCGCAACCCCGGGCGGTTCACCTCGACGACGAGGTGTACCGCATCGTCGAACGGCTCGGGATCGCAGACGATTTCGCCGCGATCTCGCGTCCGGCGTTGGGCCTGCGGCTGTTGGACCCCGGCATGAGGGTGCTGGCCGAGTTCCACCGGGATCCCACGGAGAGCCGCCACGGCCATCCGGAGGCGAACATGTTCGACCAGCCGGAGCTCGAAGCCCTGCTGCGTACCAACCTGAAGCGATACCCCGAGGCGACGTTGCGGGGTGACGCCGAGGCCACTGCGATCACCGACATCGGTGGCGGCCGCACGCCGAATCAGTTTCACCGATCGCATCGACGCCAGCGAGCACGCAGTTGATTGTGACTACCTGCTCGGCTGCGACGGTGCCAACAGCATGGTGCGCGAACATATCGGAGCGACCATGCGAGACCTGCATTTCGAACAGCGCTGGCTGGTCATCGACATCGTCTCGGCTGTCGATCTCAATCAGTGGTCCGGTGTCCACCAGCTGTGCGACCCGCGGCGCGCCGGCACCTTCATGCAGATCGGCGACGTGCGCTACCGGTGGGAGTTCCGGCTGCTGGCCGGCGAGACCGCCGACGACTTCGGCACCATCGCGTCCTTGCGTCCGCTGATCGCACCGTGGCTCGGCCCGGCCGATGACCAGGATCTGCGGATCCTTCGGGTCACGGAGTACACCTTCCGTGCACAGGTCGCCGACCGCTGGCGGCGGGGCAACACCTTCCTGCTCGGCGACGCCGCCCACCTCACACCGCCCTTCGTCGGCCAGGGCCTGTGCGCCGGCCTGCGCGATGCCATGAACCTCAGTTGGAAGCTCGCCGGGGTGGTCAACGGAAGCCTCGCCCCCGACGTGCTCGACACCTATCAACAGGAACGTAAGCCGCACGCTCGCAAGATGATCAGGCTCGCACTTATGGTCGGGTACTCCATGACGGCAGGGGGCCGGATCGGCGACGCGCTGCGCCGCATCGTGGTACCGCGCCTCCGCTTCATCC
>CAWKME010000073.1:0-55097 GCA_963850645.1 uncultured Actinomycetota bacterium
CGTTTGTTCCGCACCCTGACCGAGTCGAGGTGATCCGGCACCGGGTATACACCCATCATTCGCGGATCGCCGGGGCGTTTCGTCGCGGTCGGCTGCTACTGGCCGGTGACGCCGCACATCTGATGCCGGTCTGGCAGGGACAGGGCTACAACAGCGGTATCCGCGACGCGGCGAATCTGGGTTGGAAGCTCGCCGCGGTGGTGACCGGATACGCCGAAGACGCGTTGCTCGACACCTACGACGTGGAACGCCGCAAGCATGCTCGGGCGATGATCGACCTGTCGACGATGGTGGGCCGGGTCATTTCGCCGACCAACCGGCGAGTCGCCGCGGTTCGCGACCTGATGGTGCGATCCGCGTCGATTGTGCCCACGCTCAAGCGGTATGTGCTGGAGATGCGGTTCAAGCCGATGCCGCGATACGAGCAAGGGGCCGTTGTGCATTCCGAGCCGCGCAGCCCCGATTCGCCGGTCGGTAGCTTGTCCATCCAGCCTCGCGTGGACACCCGCGAGCAGCAGAACGTCCTGCTCGACGATGTCGTGGGCGGGTGGTTCGCCGTACTGTGCTGGAACAACCATCCGCGCGAGATTCTCGGAGCCACAGCTTTCGAGAACTGGAAGGCGCTCGGTGCGAAGTTCGTGGCGACCAGGCCGCTGAGTCAGCTGCACTGGACCGGACACGACGATCCGGACGTTCTGATCGTCGGCGACCGCGGCGGCGACCTCAAAGCCTGGTTCGACACCACAAAGAGTCCGTCCTGTTTCTGCGCCCCGACCGTTGCATCGCGGGCGCCTGCATCGCTCAGCTCGCACCCGAGCTGAGTGCTTCGATCTTCGACGTCCTCACCTTGACACCGGGAGGCGGTGATTTTCAAAGTGCCCATAGCCCTGTGCTGTATGTCCCACAGCCCGCTACTGAATCTGCCCGGGCCGGCGCAGGACCTCCTTGATGACATCGGCGCCGCGCTCGCGCGGGCAAGGGAATTCGTCGAACGCTTCGACCCGGAACTCGTGGTTATCTTCGCCCCCGATCACTACAACGGCTTCTTCTACAAGCTGATGCCATCGTTTTGCGTCGGCACGCAAGCGCAGGGTGTCGGCGACTACGGCACTTATAAAGGCCCGCTCAATGTGCCCGAGGCGTTGGCGGTCGGATGCGGGAAAGCAGTGCTGTCGGCCGGCGTCGATATCGCAATATCGGCGAACATGGACGTCGACCACGGCACCGTTCAACCATTGGAGAAATTGTTCGGCAATGCGAGAGCGCGCCCAGTGATACCGATCTTCATCAACTCGGTCGCCACCCCGCTGGGGCCGTTGCATCGTTGCCGGACGCTCGGCACCGCGGTCGGCAGCTATCTGGCCACGTTGAACAAGCGGGTCTTGGTGATGGGATCCGGTGGGCTGTCGCATGATCCGCCGGTCCCGACGCTGGCGACGGCGACGCCGACCGTCGTGGAGCGAATCGTGCACGGCCGGCCGATGACCCCCGAACAGCGGCTCGCCCGGCAGACCGCGGTGATGGACGCGGCCAGAAGTTTCGCCGACGGAGGCAGCGAGCTGCAGGCCCTCAACCCGGAGTGGGATCAGCGATTCCTCGAGATTCTCGACAGCGGGCGACTCGACGAGCTGGACAAGTGGTCCAACTCGTTCATCGCTCAACAGGGCGGTAACTCGGCACACGAGATCCGCACCTGGGTCGCCGCTTTCGCGGCGCTGGCGTCCGTTGGGCCATACCAGACTGCGTCGCGTTACTACCGGCCGGCCGCCGAGTTGATCGCCGGCTTCGCGGTCCGAACGGCGGCACCGACATGACCCACCAGGTGGATGTACTGGTGATCGGCTCGGGCGGCGGCGGCATGACCGCGGCCCTGGCTGCCCACGCTTCCGATCTGGACACGCTGGTCGTCGAAAAGTCCAGCCACTTCGGTGGTTCCACCGCGCTGTCGGGCGGTGGCATCTGGGTACCGGGAGCGCCGGCGCAACGCCGGGCCGGGTACGCGCCGTCGCCGGAGGGTGTCATGGACTACCTGCGCCGGATCACCGAGGGCTTGGTCAGCGATGCCCGCATCCAGCAGTACGTCGATTCGGCGCCGAAGATGATGGAGTTCCTCGAGCAACTCAGCCCGTGGTTCGAGTTCGTGTGGAAGCCCGGTTATGCCGACTACTATCCGGAATTGCCGGGTGGTTCCGAGCTTGGTAGCACCATCAATGTTCCCCCGATCGATCTGCGTACGTTGGCCGAAGAGGAACAGCATCTGCTTGCGCCGTTGGCGTTGGCGCCCCGGGGAATCTGGCTGGGCCCCAAAGAACTTCGGTCGTTCTACCAAGTTCGCCAGTCATGGGCCGGCAAGGGCGTCCTGGTGAAGCTGGTGTGGCGCATGGTCCGGGCGCGAGTCTTCGGGGATCGGACCGCGGCGATCGGCCAGTCGCTGGCTGCCCGACTCCGGCTGGCGATGAAAGACCGCGGTATCCCGCTGTGGCTGGACACGCCGATGACCGAACTACTCACCGACGACAACGGGTCGGTCGTCGGTGCCGCGGTTGTGAAAGACGGTACGCCGCTGCGTATCTACGCCAGACGAGGGGTCATCCTGGCGACCGGCGGGTTCGACCACGACCTCGCGTGGCGCAAGGAGCACCAGCCGACCGTGGAACAGGACTGGAGTTTCGGCAACCCTGCTGCCACCGGCGACGGGATCCGGGCCGGCCAGCAGATCGGCGCCGCCGCCGACCTGCTCGACGAGGCCTGGTGGTTCCCGGCCATTCAATGGCCGGATGGCCGGATGCAGTTCATGCTCAACGAGCGAATGATGCCGTCGCAGTTCATCGTCAACGGCGAAGGGAAGCGCTTCATCAACGAGGCGGCTCCCTACATGGACTTCGGCCACGCCATGATCGAAGGGCAGCGATCCGGTGTCACCCACATCCCGTGCTGGCTGATCACCGACCACAGATCGTTCAACCGCTATGTCGTCGCGGGCCATCTGCCGATACCGAAAATCCCCGGCGCCCCGGTTCCCACCGGACGAAAGCTACCCAAAGCCTGGCTGGAGTCTGGCGTCGTCAAATCGGCGAACAGCTGGGACGAACTCGCAACCAAGATCGGGGTGCCGGCCGGCGAACTTCGCCAGACCGCCGCACGTTTCAACGAACTGGCCCGCAGCGGCCACGACGACGACTTCAACAGGGGTGACAGCGTTTACGACAATTACTACGGAGACCCCACTCTGCCCAACCCGAATCTGTATCCGCTTGGCAAACCGCCCTACTACGCCTTTCGCGTCGTCCTCGGCGACCTGGGCACATCGGGTGGCCTGCGCACGGATGAACACGCCCGGGTGCTGCGTGCCGACGGCAGCGTCGTACCCGGCCTCTACGCCGTGGGTAACACCTCGGCCGCGGTGATGGGGCGCAGTTACGCCGGCGCCGGCGCGACCATCGGGCCGGCGATGACGTTCGGTTACGTCGCGGCCAAACACCTTGCCCACCAGGTCAGTACAAGCTCTGATCACTCAATTGTTCCAGGAGGTACCAGTTGAAAATCTCATTGTTCTACGAATTCGCACTACCCCGCCCTTGGACGCCGGACGACGAGCACGTCTTGCTGAAGGACTGTCTCGACGAGGTCGAGCTGGCCGACAAGGCAGGGTTCTCCACGGTCTGGCTGACCGAGCACCACTTCCTGGAGGAGTACTGCCATTCCACCGCACCGGAGATGTTTCTGGCCGCCGCCAGCCAGCGGACCAAGAACATCCGGCTGGGATTCGGCATCATGCACCTACCGCCGGCCGTCAACCATCCGGCCCGGGTCGCCGAACGCATCGCCACCCTCGATCTGATTTCTGATGGACGGGTCGAGTTCGGCACCGGCGAGTCCTCCTCGATCGGCGAGTTGGGCGGCTTCAATATCGACCCCGCCGACAAGCGCGCTCAGTGGGAAGAGGCGCTGGAGGTGGCGATCCGGTGCATGATCGAGGAACCCTTCACCGGGTTCAACGGCGAGCACATCCAGATGCCCGCCCGCAACGTCATCCCCAAGCCGCTGCAAAAACCGCATCCGCCGGTGTGGGTCGCCTGCACCCGGCCGGCCTCGGTGCAGATGGCCGCCCAGAAGTGCATCGGTGCACTGAGTTTCGCCTACACCGGCCCCGGTCCGCTCACCGAGCGGGTCAACGGCTACTACAAGGAGCTCGAGGAGGCCGGCGTCCCGATCACCCCGCAGATCAACCCGAACATCCTTGCTATCGGTGGCGACCTGTCGATGATGGTGGCCAAGACCGACGAGCAGGCAGTCGAACGCCTCGGAATGGGCGGCGGATTCTTCTCATTCGGGATCATGCACTACTACATGACCGGCGTGCACACGCCCGGACGGACCGGCGTATGGAAGCGCTATCTCGAAGAATGCGAGAAGGATCCGACGCTGGCCTATGGTCCCGGTCGCGGCGCCATCGGCTCGCCTGCCACCGTCCGCGAATTCCTCCGCGGTTACGAGGACAGCGGCGTCGACGAGATCATCTTGCTGCTCAACCCGCGCAGCCACGAAGGCACCATGGAATCCATCGAGCTGATGGGTAAAGAGATACTGCCGGAATTCATCGAGCGCGACGCAAAAGCGGTCGCCGACAAGAAGAAGCGGCTGGAGCCGGTCATCGAGAAGATCGAGGCGCGTCGCCCGGAGTCCACGGGCCCGAAGTTCGACGAGGGCTACTCTTTCGGCGGACTGCCCACCGGTCGCGGCGGGAAGTTCACCGCGAGCGAGATTCCCGAAGCCATGGCCGAAATCAACGAGGGTCGCGTCCAGGCGGCGCAGCGTGCCAAAGAGCAGAAGGCGCAGCAGTCGTGATCGCGGAAGCTGCCTGAGACTTGGCACAGATCGACGAGCTGTGGCGCTACGACGGTCGCCGTGCGGTGGTGACCGGGTGTGCGTCGGGGATCGGGGCGCATGTCGTCAGACAGCTCTCCGAGCTCGGGGCTCACGTCGTCGGGCTCGACAAGCATCCGCCGAGTACCGACATCGCGGAGTTTTATCCGCTTGACCTGACCGACCCGGCATCCATCGACCGCGCGGTGGCGTCCGTCGGCTCTCACGTCGATGCGTTGTTCAACATCGCCGGCGTCTCTTCGGGAATCGGCGATCCGTTGCTCGTCGTCACGATCAACTTCCTCGGGTTACGCCATCTCACCGAGGCGGTGTGGGACAAGATGCCGGCCGGATCGTCGATCGTCAGTGTGTCCTCGCTCGCGGCGGCCGGGTATCGGGAGCATCAACAGGTCGTCGCTGGGCTGCTGAACACCCGGACGATGGCCGAGGGAATCGAATGGTGTCATCGTCATCCCGATGCGCTGGCCGACGGGGGCTACCGGTTGTCCAAAGAAGCGATCATCCTTTACACCATGAAAAATACCGTTTCGCTTGGTGCTCGGGGAATTCGCATCAACTGCACCGGCCCGGGCGTTACCGCGACCCCGATCCTCGACCAGCTGCGAACTGCCTACGGCCAGGATTACATCGATGACATCCCCAAACCATTGGGCCGGGTCGCCGACCCGGAAGAGCAGGCCGCTGTCCTGGTGTTCTTGAACAGCCAAGCCGCCAGCTATATTTCGGGCCAAGTCCTCTGGGTCGACGGCGGCAACATCGGCGCCAGGGTCGCGCGGGAACTCGAGGAAGGACAAGCACTGTGGCCAGCTTGACCGACTTTCGCCGCGTCGCCGGGGATGTCAGCAACTGGGGACGATGGGGCGACGACGACGAGCTCGGCACGCTCAACTTCATCACCGCGGACAAGATCGCCCAGGCTGCCGGACTGGTCAAGCACGGCAAGGTATTTCCGCTCGGCGTCGACTTCGGGTCGTCGGGCCCGCAAGGCGCATTCAAGTTCCGGCACAACCCGATCCACGTGATGACGGTGGACGGCGGCGACGTGAGCGCGTTGGGCCGCTACGGGCCGGAGTGGGCGCGCAACCCCGGTGCGCAGGAGCTGGGTAAATACTTCGGGGGAGGTCTGCTGCGCTTCAACGACGATATGATCATCATGCCCCTGCAGGCCGCCACCCAGTGGGATGCGCTCTCCCACGTCTATTACGACGATCAGCTCTACAACGGCTTTCCGGCGAGACTCGGTGACCAGCCTCGGCGCATTCCACTGCGGCATCGACAAGGTCGACGGCAAGGGCATCACCTCGCGTGGCGTGCTGCTGGACCTGGTTCGGCATCGCGGTGTGCAGACTTTTCTGGAGCTCGGCAATCCGATCACCCCCGCCGAGCTCGACGACGTGGCCCGGTCGCAGGGCGTCACCGTCGGGCGCGGGCGACATCGTTTTGATCCGAACCGGCTGGTGGGCAAGGTTTCTCGACACCGGCAACGGGGCCGAGCCCGGCTCGGGATTGGACTGGCGGTGTGCTTCGTGGCTTCATGACCACGACATCGCGGCGGTGGCCGCAGACAATCTGATGGTCGAGGACCCGATATCCGGCGTCGAGGGCACGTTTTTGCCCATGCACATGCTGTGCTTGCGGGACATGGGACTGATGCTCGGCGAGTACTGGGATGTCACCGCGCTGGCGGCGGATTGCGCGGCCGACGGCGTGTACGAGTTTCAGCTCATCGCCCCGCCGTTGAGAGTCGTTGGCGCGGTGGGCTCGCCAGTGAACCCCATCGCGATCAAATAAGGAGGGCGCGGTTGATGCTGACAGAAGAGCCGGAATACCCGCAAGGCCAAGGCCCGCTGGTGGTCGGTCTCGGCGGCACCTTGAGGGCGAACTCGTCGACCGAACGAGCGTTGCGCCACTGTCTGGCGGCTGTTGAGCGCCAGGGCGGGCGCACCAAACTCTACTGCGGCGGGGACATCGAGTTACCGATGTACAACCCGCATGAGCCGGCCCGCACACCACGAGGCAGTTCAGCTGATCGAGGCGCTGCGCGAGGCAGACGCCGTCATCGTCGGCTCGCCCGGATACCACGGCGGCGTCTCCGGGTTGGTGAAAAACGCGCTCGACTACATCGAGGACATGCGTGCGGACTCACGCGTCTATCTGGACAACAAACCGTGGGGCTGTATCAGCTGCGCTTACGGGTGGCGGGCGGCGGTAGGCACCCTGAACCAGCTGCGCGGCATCGGTCATGCGTTGCGGGCCTGGCCGACTCCACTCGGCGTCGCGATCAACTCCGCAGACCAAATCTGGGATGAGACAGGCGAATTGATCGACACGACCGTCTCGAACCAACTGGACCTGTTGGCATCGCAGTTGTTGACGTTCGCGCGATCGACCGCGGGCCAGGCCGCCGGGTAAGGGAAGAGCGATGCGCTTTGTACTGGTGCATGGGGGGTTTCACGCCGCGTGGTGTTGGAGCCGCACCATTCCGGAGCTCGAGCGGCTCGGCCACCGGGCGGTCGCGGTCGATTTGCCCGGCCACGGCGACCGGGCCGAGGAGGAGTCGACGCTCGACAACCGCACCGAGGCCGATCGTCTCGGTGCTGCAGCCCGGTGACGTGCTGGTCGGACATTCCGGCGGCGGGTTCGATGCGTCGCTCGCGGCCGATGCCGCGACCGATCTGGTAAGCCACATCGTCTACCTGGCCGCCGCGCTGCCGCGCGAAGGCCGCAGCTACCCCGAAGCGATGACGATGCGCAACTCCGAGGATGGTGAGTTCGACGCCGACGCTGGAAAGATGTTGGGCTACCTGCATTTCAGCGAGGATGGCGCGATGACCTTCGCTGATCTGAAAGGTGCGTGGGAGTACTTTTGGCATGACTGCGACGAACAGACCGCCCGCTGGGCGTTCGAGCGGCTCGGCCCGGAACGCTTCGGTGACACCACGGTCGCGCCGGTGTTCATCCCGCGGTTCTGGCAGGCCGATCTGCCTCGCAGCTTCATCCGTTGTTTGCAGGACCGCTCGATGCCTCGTTGGCTGGCAGATACAGTGGCGCAGCGACTCGGCGTCGAGCAGCTGACCATCGACACGTCGCACTCTCCGTTCCTGAGCCGGCCGCGGGAGCTGGCCGAGTTGCTGGTGCATGCGACGACTACCAAACCCGTTGGCCCGCTTGACCCGAACTGAGGTGCCCGCCATGGAGATTCGACGCAGCACCGTCATGGTTGACGGGCTGGTCACCAGCTACCTGGAAGCCGGCGACGGCGACTCGGTGATCCTGCTGCACGGCGGCGAGTTCGGTGTCGGCGCCGAAATCGGCTGGGAGCAAACGATGCCCGCACTCGCTGAGCGGTATCGCGTGCTGGCGCCCGACATGTTGGGCTTCGGGCAGTCGGCCAAAGTCATCGACTTCAACGACGGCCGGGGAATGCGGATACGACATATCGCGCGGTTCTGCAACGAGCTTGGCGTTGACTCGGCACATTTCGTCGGCAACTCGATGGGTGCCATCAACTTGCTCACCGACGCCACCTCGGATTCGCCGGTGCTGCCGATGCGCAGCTTGGTCGCCATCTGCGGCGGCGGCGAAATCCAACGCAACCAGTACATGGAGGCGCTCTACGACTACGACGCAACCGTGCCGGCGATGCGCCGGATCGTCGAGGCGCTCTTCCACGATCCGTCGTATCCGGCCGACGACGACTACGTCCAGCGTCGATTCGAATCCAGCATCGCTCCCGGGGCGTGGGAGGCGCTGGCCGCGGCCCGTTTCCGCCGGCCCGGAGCTGAGCCGCCACCGTCCCCGTCGAGCAAACGGGCTTACGAACGGGTCTCGGTGCCGACGCTGATCGTCGAGGGCGGGTGCGACAAGCTTCTTCCACCGGGCTGGGCCAAAGAGATCGCCGACCAGATTCTCGGGGCGCGGTCAGCCGTCGTCGAGGCGGCCGGCCACTGCCCGCAAATCGAACAAGCGGCAGCGGTCAACAAGCTGCTGCTCGCATTCCTGGCAGCTGTCAACTAAGGACCTGAGCTGCGCCGACGATGACTCGGCGCAGCTGCGGTCGCGTCTAGCAGGGACTTTCCTCGCAGGAGACACAAAGCCGGCACAAAGCTGCCGTTAAAGATTTATTCATCTGTAAAGGGTTATCTGTTAACAGTAGGCTCATCGTGCTGTCGCCGAGGCCGCAACCCAACGTCAGCGACGGAGCAAAGGAGTGTCGTGAAGGTCAACCGGTGCACCGTTGCACTGAGCCTGCTGATCGTCGGCACACTGCTGTTATCGGCATGCGGCAGCAAAAACAACGCCCCATCGTCGTCTTCCGGGTCCAACCCCCCTTCGGTGCCTGTCGACTGCGGCGGCAAGAAGAGACTTCTCGCCAGCGGTTCGACCGCACAGGAGAACGCGATCGAGCAATTCGTCTACGCCTATGTCCGGGCGTGCCCGGGCGCCACGCTGGACTACAACGCCAATGGCTCGGGCGCCGGGGTGGAGCAGTTCGTCAACAACGAAACCGATCTGGCCGGCTCCGACAAGCCGTTGGATCCCGCCAAGGGTGAACCCGACCACGCGCAGCAGCGCTGCGGGTCTCCCGCATGGGACCTTCCGGCGGTGTTCGGCCCGATAGCGGTCACCTACAACATCGTCGGCGTCAGCTCGCTGAACCTGGACGGCCCGACCACGGCCAAGATCTTCAACGGCAGCATCACCACTTGGAACGACCCGGCGATCAAAGCGCTCAACGCCGACGTCAACCTGCCTGCGACGCCGATCAACGTCGTCTTCCGCAGCGACAAGTCCGGCACCACCTATAACTTCCAGAAATACCTGGAGGGCGCATCCGACGGCGCGTGGGGCAAGGGCACCGACGAGACCTTCGACGGGGGTGTCGGCCAGGGCGCCGGCGGGAACGAGGGCACGTCGGCGGCCTTGAAGGCGACGGACGGGTCGATCACTTACAACGAATGGTTCTTCGCGGTGGGCCATCAGTTGGCGATGGCTCAGATCGTGACCTCGGCAGGTCCCGATCCGGTGACGATCAGCACCGACTCGGTAGGCAAGACGATCGCCGGGGCCAAGTTCGCGGGGGAGGGCAATGACTTGGTGCTCGACACGTCGTCGTTCTACAAGCCGACGCAGGCCGGTGCCTACCCGATCGTGCTGGCAACCTACGAGATCGTCTGCTCGAAGTATCCGGATGCCGCGACCGGCGCAGCCGTAAAAGCGTTCATGCAAGCCACAATTGGCGCCGGGCAAGATGGTTTGGACCAGTACGGATACATACCCATGCCGAGCTCGTTTCAATCGAAACTCGCTGCGGCCGTGAACGATATCTCGTGATAGAAGGAGCATCGAGGGTGAACAACAGCGAGCCGGGTTCGCGGGTGGGGTCATGGTTCGGGCCCTATCGGCTGCTGCGGCTGCTGGGCCGCGGCGGGATGGGTGAGGTCTATGAGGCCGAGGACACCCGCAAGGGCCGGGTGGTGGCGCTCAAGCTGATCTCGCCGCAGTTCTCCGATGACCCGATGTTCCGGGCACGCATGCAGCGTGAGGCCGGCGCCGCGGGACGGCTGACCGAGCCGCATGTCGTGCCGATCCATGACTACGGCGAGATCAACGGACAGTTGTATCTGGACATGCGCCTGATCGATGGCGACAACCTGGCCACCGTGCTCAAACGCAGTGGTCCGCTGAGCCCGCCGCGGGCGGTGGCCATTGTGCGTCAGGTCGCCTCGGCGTTGGATGCCGCGCATGCCGGCGGGGTGACGCACCGCGATGTCAAACCGGAGAACATTCTGATCACCGGCGACGACTTCGCCTATCTGGTGGATTTCGGGATCGCGCGCGCCGGCACCGACCAGGGCCTGACCCAGACCGGGATGGCCATGGGGACCTACAAATACATGGCTCCGGAACGGTTCACCGGCAACGAGGTCACGTACCGCTCCGACATCTATGCGTTGGCGTGTGTGTTGGGGGAGTGTTTGACCGGGACGCCGCCATTTCGCGCCGACAGCATCGAACGGCTGGTGGCCGCGCATCTGATGGAGCCCGCGCCGCGGCCCAGCCAATTGCTCCCCGGGCGGGTACCGGCCGCGCTGGACCAGGTCATTGCCAGGGGCATGGCCAAAACCCCCGACGAGCGCTACCGCAGCGCCGGTGAGCTGGCCAACGCCGCCCTGGATGCGCTGACCGCTCCCGAGCAGTATCAGGCCGCCAGGATCAGTGAAGAAGCCGCCGCCGCCGAGACAATGGCCCGGCCCATGGTAACCGGCAACGGTGCGCCCGGCTGGAGGCCACCACCGGCCAGGCCCGCCGGCCCACCGGCCAGGCCCGCCGGCCCACCGGCGTTCAGCCCACCGGCGGACAAGCAACCTCCTGACTTCGCGCCCAGTGCGCCCGGGCGCCGCGACAAGCGCAAGTGGTGGGTACTGGCTGCTGTCGCGGTGATCCTGCTCGTCGCGGTGTTCGGCTACCTGGTGAGACCGCACTCTGGGGGTGCGACAACGCAAGCCTGCGGACAAAATGTGTTGCCGTTCAACGGCCTCACCTTTCGCCTCTCGCCCGGAGGGGTAGCGGTGGATTCCTCCGGCGCGGTGTACGTCACCAATCAAGGCATGTTCGGCCGAGTGGTGAAGTTGACGCCGGGGTCGAGCACTCCGACGGTGCTTCCGTTCACCGGCCTGTACCAGCCACAGGCAGTGGCTGTCGACTCGGCGGGCACGGTGTACGTCACCGACTTCAACCACAGAGTCGTGATGTTGCCCGCCGGCTCGAACAACCAGACCCAGTTGCCGTTCACCGGACTCAGTTACCCCGAGGGTGTTGTCGTGGATAAGGACGGCAACGTGTATGTCGCGGACCGGGGCAACAACCGCGTGGTGAAGTTAGAGGCGGGGTCCAACACCCCGACGGTGCTGCCATTCACCGGACTGAACAACCCCGATGGTGTGGCGGTAGACGGCGCGGGCAACGTGTATGTCGCCGACACCGACAACAACAGAGTGGTGAAGTTGGAGCCCGGGTCGAACAACCAGACCGTGCTGCCCTTTACCGGCCTCACCGTCCCCTGGGGTGTTGCGGTGGACAGTGCCGGCAACGTCTACGTCAGCGAACACGACAATAACCAGGTGCTGAAGTTGCCCGCCGGTTCGAACGTTGCTACGCCACTGGCACTTACCGGCCTCAACACGCCCCTACAGCTCGCGGTGGACAGCGCGGGAACTGTCTACGTCGCCGACCGCGGCAACGACCGGGCGATCAAGTTCGTCGTTGCCGGATGCCCCGGGTAGCACCGGCAAGAAGTCTTCAGCGCCGCCGGATCGCGATCACGCGGTTGGCGACGGTGGCCGCCAAATAGACCACCGCTACCACGATGATCAAGGTCAGTGCCGCGCCCCAAACCCGCAGGAAGCCAGCGTGTTCGGGATTGTTGAGCTCGCTGTAGATCAACAGCGGCAGCGACGCCATGTTGCCGTTGAAGATGTTGAAGTTGATCGAGCGGCTATAGCCGACCAGCACCAGCACCGGCGCGGTCTCGCCCATGACACGCGCGACCGACAGTAAGACGCCGGAGATGATGCCCGGCAAGGCCACCGGGAACACGATCCGCATGATGGTCTTCCACTTCGGAATACCCAAGGCGTAGCTGGCTTCCCGAAGGTCGTCGGGCACCAGCTTGAACATTTCCTCGGTCGAACGCACCACGATCGGCAACATCAGCAAGACCAATGCGAGTGACACCGCGAAGGCGCTCTGCTCGAACCCCATGATGGCGATCCACAGGCTGAAGATGAACAGCGCCGCCACGATCGAGGGCAGCCCGGCAAGCACATCAACCATGAAGCTGGTGAACCGCGCCAGCCGATTGGAACGGTATTCCGCCAGGTACACCGCGGTCATGAATCCCAGAGGTACGGCGAACATCGCCGCCACCGCAGCCTGCGCCACTGTGCCGAAAATGGCGTGATAAACCCCGCCGGAAAACTGCTCCGGCAGCACTCCGCGCAGCGAGTGATTCCACCAGCCGGGCTGCATGACGGCGTATGAGCCTCGTTGGATGACAACCCATAGCAGCCAGGCCAGCGGCAGCAACGCGATCACGAATGAACTAACGAAAAACAGTGTGGCGATGTTATTTTCGATCCGCCGTCGGATGCTGATCTGCCGAATGGCCGTAGGTTTGACCGGCAGGTCGAGGGCGGGGGCGCTCACGTTTTGACCGCCCTGCCAACAATCGCGCGGGCGCCCGCGTTGACGATGAAGGTGAGGACGAACAGCACGAATCCCGCCGCGATATAGGCTCCCGTCGGCAACGGCTCGCTGAATTCATTTGCCGCAGAAGCAATTTTGGAGGCAAATGTATAACCGCCGTCGAAAAGCGACCAAAGTCCGGCTTGGGCGGACGCGCGCAAGATGATCAGCACCGCCACGGTTTCGCCGAGCGCGCGACCCAGGCCCAGCATCGACGCGGCGACGGCACCGCTGCGACCGTACGGCAGCACGGTCATCCGCACCACCTCCCACTTAGTCGCGCCCAGTGCTTGCGCCGCTTCGATGTGCGTAGTGGGCGTCTGGCGGAACACTTCTCGCGATACCGAGGTGATGATGGGCAGCACCATCACCGATAGCACGACGCCGGCGGTGAAGATGTTGCCGCCGCCGGCCAGCGAAACGTTGCCGACCTTGAACAGGAACAGCCAGCCAAGGTGGCGGTTGAGCAATGATTCGATCGGCTCGAGCCGCGGTGCCAGCACGAAAATCCCCCACAACCCGAAGACGATCGACGGCACCGCAGCGAGTAGGTCGACCAACGCGCCGAACGGACGTGACAGCCTGGCCGGCGCATATTGGGTGAGGAACACCGCGATCCCGATCGCAATCGGCACCGCTAAGGCCATGGCGCATAACGAGCTCAGCACCGTCACCATGAAGAGATCACGGATACCGAACGCCAGATTGTTGCTGTCGGTGGTGTTGAATTGCGCGCTGGTGAAGAAATTCGCGTGGTTGGCGCGCAGTGACGGGACCGCCTGGACGAGCAGGAAGAGCGCGATCAGGCCGATTGCGATCGTGATCGTCGAACCCGCGAACGCGGCGACCGACTTGAACACTCGATCGCCCCACCGTGCCTTTGCTCCGTCGCTAGCGCTCGGCGCGGGCGTTGTCGCGGTTGACAAGGTGGTGGCCATAGATCACGAGATGGCGTTGACCGCGGTCGACAGCCTCGAGTTGAAGGCGTCGGGAATGGGGATATATCCGTTGTTTGCCAACCCATTCTGGCCGGGACCGATGGTTGCCTGCAGGAAGGCCTTTACGGCCGTACCGACCTGGCTGTCAGGGTATTTGGAGCAGACAACCTCATACGTGGCCAGCACGATCGGATAGGCGCCCGGCTGCGTGGGCTTGTAGAACGACACCGTGTCGAGCATCAGGTCGTTACCTTCTCCTTTTATTTTTGCCCCGGCGATGGTCTTGCCGACCGAATCCGCGCTGACCGACACCGGGTCGGGGCCCGCGGAAGTGACGATTCTGGCCACATTCAACTTCTGCGCCTGGGCGAACGACCATTCGTTGTAGGTGATCGATCCCGGGGTGCCCTTGATAGCCGCCGAGGTGCCGTCGTTGCCCTTGGCGCCTTCGCCGACACCGCCGTTGAACGACTTTCCGGTGCCCTTGCCCCATGCGCCGTCCGAAGCGGTGTCGAGGTACTGCTGAAAATTGTCCGTCGTTCCCGACTGGTCACTACGGAACACGACGTGTATCGGCAATGCAGCGGGCGGGATGCCGGCGTTGAGCGCCGTGATGGCCGGGTCGTTCCACGTCTTGATGGTCCCGTTGAAGATTTTCGCCGTCGTCGGCCCGTCCAGATTCAGCGTGGTCACGCCTTTGACGTTGTAGGTCACCGCGATCGGGCCGAACACCACCGGCAGGTCCCACGCCGGCGAGCCGCCGCACCGCTGCTGCGCTTTGGTGTGTTCCTCGGTGCTCAGCGCCACATCTGAGCCGCCGAAATCAGTTTGATTGCCCACGAACTCATTGACTCCGGCGCCCGAACCATTCGCGGTGTAGTTCAAGGTTTGACCCGGGCAGGCCTGTTCGAACGCGTTAACGAACCGGGCCATGGCATTTGCCTGGGCGGTGGATCCACTGGACTTTAGCGTCTGCTTTCCGCCGCAAGTCACCTTGGCCGCCGACGGACCGGCAGAACCAGACGTCGCGCCGCTTCCATTTATGTTGTTGTTGTCGTTTCCACACGCGGACAGCATCAGCACACCGGCGGCCACCACGCTCAGCGCAGCACCAAATCGGTTGAATCTCAAAATTGTTCCTTTTAAACGGTCGGTGTGAGCACTAATTTCACTGCGCCAGGTCAGCCCGGACCACGTAATCGTGCTGAGATACGGAAGCGTGGCTGCTCTGGGCCAACGCCGTAAGTATTCGAGGTTAACAAATCGCGTCACCCAGCCGAACGTAGCACCGCGCCGAGGCGGTCTGCGACCCCCTTCATAAATCAATCGCTTGACTTAACCGATGTCCCGCCGATTAACTCGTCGGCATGGTCAACGAACTGACCGGCAAGGTCGCGATCGTCACCGGTGGCGCATCAGGCATCGGTGCCGGCATCGTCGAGAAGTTTGTCACGGAGGGCGCGCGGGTGGTGATCGCCGACGTCGAGCGCGATCGCGGTGAAGAGCTCGCCGCCACAGTGGGCCCCGACGCAGTCTTCCGGTTGACCGACGTCTCCGACCCCGATCAGGTTGGCGCCCTGGTCGCCGGTGCCGTCGAGACGTTCGGCGGGCTCGACGTGATGGTGAACAACGCCGGAGTCTCCAGCAAGCTGCACCGCAGCTTCCTCGACGACGACTTCGCCGACTTTCACCGCGTCATGGCGGTCAACGTGTTGGGCGTGATGGCCGGTACCCGGGATGCGGCGCGGCACATGGCGACCAGCGGAGGCGGGTCGATCATCAACGTGTCCTCGATCGGCGGCATCCAAGCGGGCGGCGGCGTGATGGCCTACCGTGCCTCGAAGGCGGCGGTCATTCAGTTCACAAAATCGGCGGCAATCGAGTTGGCCCACTACGGCATTCGGGTGAACAGCATCGCCCCCGGCAGCATACCGACACCTATGTTGGCTTCATCGAACAGCGAGCAGGACGCCGCCGAGCTGGAGCGTTTCGAGAAGGCGATCCGGGAACAGATGCGAGCAGACCGTCCGCTGAAACGAGAAGGCACGCCCGAGGACGTCGCGGAGGCCGCACTGTACTTGGCCGGCGACCGGTCCCGGTATGTGACCGGCACAGTCTTGGTGGTCGACGGCGGCACGTCGGCTGGTAAAGCGATCCGTCGGCGGACCGAGAAGGACTGATTTAAATCAATCGCTTGACTTAATCGAGATCAGGGCGTTGACTGGCCAGGTGACCACCGCGAAGGCCGCGCGCAGCGACCGGGCCAGTACTACCCAGGAGGCGATCCTGACCGCGGCCGAGCGGCTGTTCGCCGAGCACGGGGTTTTCGCGGTCTCCAATCGGCAGGTCAGCGAGGCTGCCGGCCAGGGCAACAATGCTGCGGTCGGCTACCACTTCGGCACCAAGACCGATTTGGTGCGGGCCATCGAGCAGCGGCATCGGGTGGCGATCGAGCAGCTGCGGGAAAGCATGGTCGCCGAGATGCTGCAATCGGGGGCCGCCGACGACATGCGGAGTTGGGTGGCGTGTCTGGTGCGTCCGTTGACCGATCATTTGGCCGCGCTGGGCAACCCCACCTGGTATGCGCGCTTCGCCGCGCAAGTGATGACCGATCCGGCCTACTACAACATCGTGGTGAAGGACGCCCTCACCTCCGAATCGTTGGTCCAGGTGATCGACGGGATCAACCGCTGCCTTCCCGAGCTGCCGATCGAGGTTCGGGTGGAACGCAACCTGATGGCCCGGAACCTGCTGATGCACACCTGCGCCGAGCGTGAAAGGGCAATGGCCGCAGGCGCATCCGTCCCGGGTTCGTCCTGGCGGGCCGCCGGTTCCGGTCTGATCGACGCGGTCGTGGGACTCTGGCTGGCGCCGGTCACCCCGCACGATTAGAAGAAGCTGATTATGAAAGTAACTGTGGATCAAGACATCTGCGCATCGTCGGGAAACTGCGTGATGAACGCTCCCGAAATATTCGACCAGCGCGACGATGACGGCGTCGTCGTCCTGCTGAACGAGAACCCGCCCGCCGACCAGGCTGACAACGCCCGCAAGGCCGCCGCGGGTTGCCCCGCGCTGGCCATCCACATCGAGGAGTGAGAAGTGTCCGAGACCCTCACCGGCACCGCAACCGAGGCGGCTTCCGACGTCCCGGAATATCCGATGGGACGGGCGGCCGGCTGCCCGTTCGCCCCGCCGCCGGAGGTGATGGAGCTCGCGGCGGCACGGCCGCTGTCCAGGGTCAAGATCTGGGACGGCAGCACGCCATGGCTCATCACCGGCTACGAGGAAGTGCGGGCGCTGTTCTCCGATTCTCGCGTCAGCGTCGACGACCGGCGGCCCGGCTTCCCACATTGGAACGAGGGCATGTTGTCGACGGTGCACAAGCGCCCGAGGTCGGTCTTCACCTCTGACGCCGAAGAGCACACCCGGTTCCGGCGAATGTTGTCCAAGCCGTTCACCTTCAAGCGGGTAGAAGGTCTGCGGCCGGCGATTCAGCAGATCACCGACGAGCACATCGACGCGATGCTGGCCGGTCCGCAGCCGGGCGACATCGTCACGGCGCTGGCGCTGCCGGTGCCGTCGCTGGTGATCAGCCAGCTGCTCGGCGTGCCGTACGAGGACGCCGAGATGTTCCAGCACCACGCCAACATCGGGCTGGCCCGGTACGCGACCGGTGAGGACACCGTCAAGGGCGCGATGAGCCTGCACAAGTACCTTGCTCAGCTGGTCGAGACCAAGATGGAAAATCCGGCTGAAGACGCGGTGTCGGATCTCGCCGAACGCGTCAAAGCCGGCGAGCTCAGCGTCAAGGAGGCCGCGCAGCTGGGTACCGGGTTGCTGATCGCCGGCCACGAAACCACCGCCAACATGATCGGCCTCGGTGTGCTGGCATTGCTGCAATACCCGGATCAGGCGGCCGTGCTGCGCGACACCGACGACCCGAAAGTCGTCGCCAACGCAGTCGAGGAACTGCTGCGCTACCTGTCCATCATTCAAAACGGGCAGCGCCGCGTTGCCGCCGAGGATATCGAGATCGCCGGCGAGCTCATCCGCGCCGGCGAAGGGATCATTATCGACCTGGCGCCGGCGAACTGGGATGCCAAGGCGTTCGCCGAACCCGAGCGGCTCTACCTTCATCGCTCGGGCGCCGGTCAGCACGTCGCCTTCGGCTACGGCAGGCACCAATGCGTCGGTCAGCAGCTGGCCCGTGCCGAGCTGCAGATCGTCTTTCACACGCTGCTGCGCCGCGTCCCCACGCTGGAACTGGCCGTGCCGATCGAGGATGTTCCGTTCAAACACGACCGACTCGCATACGGCGTCTACGAACTGCCGGTGACCTGGTGAATCCCAACCCCCAAGCATCCGAGATAACTACTCTCGAAGAAGTGTGGATCCGATTGGAGTGTCAATGATGTCGACTCAAACAAGCACCGTCTCGCTCTACCCGCCCGGGGGATTTGGCGCACCCAAGGATCGCCACGGCCACGCCAACGGCACCAACGTGGGTCTGCCGGAAGGTACCGTGGTTTTCTCTGCGGATAACCACATTTCGTTGGCCGACGACATCTTCTATGAGCGTTTCCCGGACGCCCTCAAAGACAAGGCGCCGCGGATCTGGTACGAAGACGGCGCCTACCAAGTCGGGCGTAAAGGACAGTCGTTCCTGCCGGGCGACTTCAGCGCGGTGCTGATGCAGTACGACGACCTGCCCGGGGCCGCAAGCACCAACATCGAGGCCCGGATTCAGGAGCTGCGCGAGGACGGCGTCGACAAGGAACTGGCGTTCCCCAACGCCATCTTGGCGCTGTTCCACTACCCGGACAAGGAACTTCGCGAGCTGGCGTTCCGCATCTACAACGAGTACATCGCCGACCTGCAGGAGCGTTCCAACGGACACTTCTACGGCGCGGGGCTGATCAACTGGTGGGATCCGGAAGGCACCAAAAGGACACTCGCGGAGCTGAAATCGTTGGGCCTCAAAACCTTCCTGCTGCCGCTCAACCCAGGCAAGGACGACGACGGCAACATCATCGACTACGGCAGCACCACGATGAAACCGGTCTGGGACGAGATCGAAGCCGCCGGGCTTCCGGTGACCCACCACATCGGCGAGACCCCACCGAAGACCCCGTGTCAGTTCAACAGCGTGGTGGTCGGCATGATGATCAATATCGACGGATTCCGCGAACAGTTCGCCAAGTACATCTTCTCCGGGATACTCGATGACCACCCCGCGCTGCGGATCGGCTGGTTTGAGGGTGGAATCGCCTGGGTGCCATGGGCTTTGCAAGATGCCGAGCATCTGGTGGCGTCCTACCAGCACATGTTCAACCGGCCGCTGGAGCACGACGTGCGCTACTACTGGGACAACCACATGAGCGCATCGTTCATGGTCGACCCGCTGGGACTGAAGTTGATCGACCAGATCGGCGTCGACAAGGTGATGTGGTCGAGCGATTACCCGCACAACGAAAGCACTTTCGGCTATTCGGAGAAGTCGTTGGCCTCGGTAGTCGACGCGGTCGGTCCGCAGGCGGCCGCGCAAATCGTCAGCGGTAACATCACTGAATTTCTTGGTCTGTAAGGCTGTTCGATGACTTCGATCACTTCGTTTCTGGCCGCACCAACGTCCGCGCTCGACATCCCGGACACCCCCGATCTCGGTCGGATGCGACGCGAGACGGGTGCGCGGCTGCGGTCGGCGATGGCCGACCGCGGCGTCGATGCGTTGATCCTGCTCGGCAACAACAGCGTCGTCTACGCCACCGGGGTGAGCTGGCCGCTGGGCGACGCCGGTTTGTCCTACGTGGAGCGTCCGGTCGCGGTGGTGCTCGCCGACGACCCGTACCCGCACCTGTTCCTGCCGTTCCGCGAAGGGGCCGCATCGGAATCCGGGCTGCCGGCTGACCACCTGCACGGTCCGGTGTATCTGGAGTTCGACGAGGGCGTGGAGAGCTTCGCGCGGGTGGTCGAGGACCTGGTTCCGGCCGGTGCGGTGCTCGCGGTCGACGAACTCACCGGGGCGATGCGGCGGGCGCAGGCCCGGCTTTTCCGCTCCGGACGGCCCGCTGACGCCGCGCAGATTGTCGGTGCGGCCAAGCTCATCAAGACTCCCGACGAGCTGGCCTGCATGCGGACCGCGTGCCGGATCACCGACGAGGCGATGGTCGACGTGCAGGCCGCGCTGGCGCCCGGGATTCGCCAGATCGACCTGTCGGCCGGATTCATGCGCCGCGCTTTCGAACTGGGCGCGATGGCCAGCATGCTGGAACCGATCTGGCAGGTGATGCCGCCGACCAAGGCGGACGGCGTGTGGACCACCCACGGCGATCTGGCGTTGCCGTTGTTGACGACCGAGCGCGAACTGGCTGCCGGTGACGTGCTGTGGACCGACGTCAGCATCACCTACGCGGGCTACTGCTCTGATTTCGGCCGCACCTGGGTGGTCGGCCATGAGCCGACACCGCGCCAGCAGGCGCAATTCGCCAAGTGGCGGGAGATCATGGACGCGGTGCTCGACGTCACGCGGGCCGGCGCCACCGCGGCCGAGTTGGGCAGGGCGGCAACAAAAGCCAACGGCGGTACCCGGCCATGGCTGCCGCACTTCTATCTTGGGCACGGCATCGGCGTCAATGCCGCCGAAATGCCGATGATCGGCACCGATCTCGGTGACGAGTTCGACGAGAACTTCGTTTTCGAGCCGGGCATGGTGGTGGTGCTGGAACCGGTGGTGTGGGAGGACGGCACCGGCGGCTATCGCAGCGAAGAGATTGTCGTCATCACCAAGGAAGGCTGGATTCCGTTGACCGACTACCCCTATGACCCTTATGGCAACTGAGGTTTTGCCCGACGACCGCGCGCTGCGCCTGGGTCGTCGGGAGCGGGCGCTGGCCCAGATGGAAAAGCACGACCTCGACGTGCTGGTTCTCGGGCGGCAGGCCAACGTGCGCTACGTCACCGGTGCGCCGCAGCTGTGGGTGGCAGGCACCCGCCCGTTCGGACCGACGTGTGTGGTGGTCCGGGAGACCGGGGCGATCCACCTGCTCAGCACCTGGGACGAGGGCATTCCCGACGACATCCCGCACGAGAACCTGTACGGCATCGCCTGGAATCCGACGAACACGATCTCGGTGCTGAAGGATATCGAGGGCGCTGCGACTGCCAAACGCGTTGGTACCGACGCGCTTTCACCGGGCTTCGCCCAGCTGCTGCCGATGGCATTCCCCAACGCCGAGCTGGTCGACGGTGAGCTGGCGATGCGCGCCGCCCGGCGTATCAAGACCCCCGAGGAGGTGACCGCGCTCCGCGAGGCCATCCGGGTAGCCGAGGTCGGCCTGGCCGCGGCGGTCGCCGAGCTGCGACCGGGCGTCAGCGAGAAGACGCTGGCCGGGGTCTTGCTGGAGGCCATGGCGGCCGGCGGGGTGAGCACCCCGGTCTACCCAGGATGCCGCGTGGGTGACCTCACGCGATCACCCGTGGCGACGGGCGAGTGATGACGGGCGGGTCCAGCCCGGCGACTTGGTGGCGTTCTCTGCCGGCGTGCTGGATGCCGGCTATACCGGTGAGGTCGGACGCACCTGGCCCGTGCGGCGAGCCCGTCGGTGCCGCCGATCTGTATCGGCGATGGGATGCCTTGTGGCACCGGCTGTATGACGCATGCCAACCGGGCGCGCCGAGCACCGAGCTGCTGAGCCGCCTACCACGCCGCGGGCGAGGAACTGCCGCCGATGCCGGTTGCCCGGGGTCTGGGTCTGGGCTTCGACCCGCCGGTCGTCTCCCGGCACCTGCCGGCGACCGCCGCCGAGGAACGCCTGGAGGCGGGAATGGTGCTCGCCGTCACCGGTTACGTCTGGCAGCATGGCGTCGGCGCGGTGTTCGGCCGCGAGGCGGTGTTGATCACGGCCGACGGCCCGGAACTTCTGACCTCGAGCCCATCGGCCAACGTTGCCGTTCGCACTTGAAAATGGCTGCGAACAAAAGGCCGTCGCCCGAGGAGATCATCCTCTACGCGAAGGACCCGAAGACCAAGATCGCGACGATCACGTTCAACCGTCCGGAGTTCCTCAACGCGCCCACCGCGGCGGCGCGGCTGCGGTATGCCGACCTGCTGCACGCCGCGAATGTCGACGACGACGTCAAGGTGGTGGTGATTCGCGGTGTCGGCGACGACTTCGGTAGCGGCGCAGATCTTCCCGAGGTGATGGAAGGCGCGGACTCGCCCGGCTTCCGGCTCGCTGAGCTGCGGCTGGACGAAGACGGTGTTCGGTATCCGCCCAAGGGATCGTTTCGGCACGGCGCGACGATCGGCGCCTGGTACGCCAATGCCCAGGCCGGCAACCGCTCGCTGCAGGAGTTCAAGAAGATCAGCATCGTCGAGGCCAAGGGGTACTGCTACGGCTGGCACTTCTATCAGGCCGCCGACGCCGACCTGGTGATCGCCAGCGACGACGCGCTGTTCGGCCACCCGTCCTTCCGGTATTACGGTTGGGGGCCGCGGATGTGGACCTGGACGCAGACGATGGGGCTGCGCAAGTTTCAGGAAATGGTCTTCACCGGAAGGCCATTCACCGCCGCACGAGATGTTCCAGTGCAACTTCCTCAACAAGGTCGTGCCGCGCGACCAACTGGAGGGCGAGGTCGACAAATACGCGCTGGCGTGTGCCCGCAATCGGCCCATCGACACCGTCTTCATGCAGAAGGCGTTCTTCGAAATGGTCAAGCAATATCAAGGCGAATACCTGGGCAGCATGCTCAGCGCCCTCTTCGAGTCGATGGGTAGTGCCGTCAGGCCCGATGGCGATGACCTGATGCTGGCTGACGCCATCGACAGCGGGCTCGCTGACACGGTGAAGGACAACGACGCCAAGTTTCCGCCTGACTTCCGGTTGAGTAAGTCCGGCCGCGCGAAGAAAGGGTAAGCCGTGCAGCCAGTGACTGGCCCGCTGCACGGCTACACCGTCGTCGAACTGTCCACCGGCATCGCCGGCGCCTACTGCACCAAACTGCTGGCCGACGGTGGCGCACAGGTGGTCAAGGTCGAGCCGCCACAAGGCGATCCGCTGCGCAGCTGGTCGGCGTCCGGGCGCCGCATCGAACCCGGCAGCGACGGCGCGCTGTTCGGATTTCTGGCGTGCTCCAAGCACAGCGTCGTCGCCGATCCGGTCAGCGACGGCGACGTCGACTTCGTCAACGATCTGCTGGCCGGCGGCCGACGCGGTGGTGTGGTCGCGCGGTTCGGCGGTCGCCGAGTGCGATGCGTTCACGCCCACGGCGCTGCGTCGCTCGCATCCGCACCTGACCGTGACCGTCGATCACCCCGTTCGGGCTGGAAGGCCCGTGGCGGGATCGGCCCGCGACCGAGTTCACCCTGCAGGCCTGGTCCGGCGGAATCATCGGGCTTGGTCGCGGATTGCCTGACCGCGCACCGGTATTCGTCGGCGGGCAGGTCGGCGAATACCTCGCCGGCGCTTACGCCAGCGCGGCGACCTTGGCGTCACGAGGTCCGCGGAGGCGGCGAGCTTCTCGACCTGTCGATGCTCGAAGCGCAGATTTTGGGGCTCACCTATTACCCGGTCAGCTATTTCCAGATGCTCGGACGGCCATGGCGGGACGCCCGCAAGATCACCGTGCCGGGTATCGCGCGCGCCAAGGACGGGCTGGTGGACGTGGGATGCGGAACCGCACAGCAGTGGTTCGACCTGTGCGCGATGACCGGCCACCAGGACTGGATCGACGAGGATTCGCCGCTATCGATCACCGAGCTGGCCAATGAGAAGGCCGAGGAGATTTACGCCTGGGTGCGCAGCCAGACGGTGCAGGAGATCCGTGACCTCGCCACCGCGTTCCGGATCCCGAACGCGCCGGTGGCCAACGGCGCCAACATCGCCGACCTCGACCACTTCCAGCAGCGACAGTCGTTCATCGCCAATCCCCGCGACGGGTTCCGCCAGCCCGGCCATCCTTACCGGATGCAGCCTGCGCTACTGCGGCCGCCGCAACCGGCGCCGCGGCTCGGTGAGCACACCGCGCTTTACTGGCAGTCCCGGCCGTCCATCCGGCAGCCGTCGAAGCGGGATAACGTGTCGGATGGATTGCCGTTCAAGGGCTTACGTGTGCTGGACATGACAACGTTCTGGGCCGGCCCGAGCTGCACGCATTTTCTGGCCATGCTTGGTGCCGAGGTGATCCACGTCGAGTCCACGCGCAAGCCGGACGGCACCCGGTTGATCGCCGGTGTGCCGGTCACCGAAGACAACTGGTGGGAGAAGTCGCCGATCTATTCGGCGCTCAACACCAACAAGAAGGGGTTGACCCTCGACTTGCAGACAGCAGCGGGGCGAGACCTGCTGCGCCGTTTCATCGCAACCTCCGACGTCATTGTCGAGAACTTCACGCCGCGGGTGCTGGACCAGATCGGCCTGGACTTTACGGCTGTCCAAGCGCTACGGTCCGACGCGATCCTGCTGCGGATGCCGGGCTTCGGACTCGACGGGCCGTGGCGCGACAACCCGGCATTCGCCTACGTCATCGAGGCCGCAGCGGGGCTGAGCTGGCTGACCGGCTATCCGGATCGAAACCCCTACGAGCCGTACTCGATCGGCGACCCGAACGCCGGAGTGCATGCGGTCAACGCCCTGCTGCTCGCGTTGGAGTTCCGGCGCCGCACGGGGCAAGGCGCATTGATCGAAGCGGCGATGATCGATGCCGCACTCAACATTGCCGCCGAGCAGGTCATCGAGTATTCCGCGTACGGGGCATTGCTGCAACGGGCAGGCAATCGAGGGCCAACGGCGGCGCCGCAAAACCTTTACCGCACAGCCGATATCGACGAATTCGGTCGCCTGGACAGCTGGGTCGCGGTCGCCGTCGCGAACGATGAGCAATGGGCAGGGCTGTGCGAGGCGCTGGGCCGGCCGGCGTGGGCGACGGATTCCGCCCTGTCCGATGCGGTCGGCCGACGAGAGCAGCACGACCTCATCGACGAGCATCTCGCCGCGTGGTGTCAGGACCGCGGCGGCGACGAGATCGTTCGGTGCCTGTGGGATGCCGGCGTCCCGGTGGCCAAAGTACTGCAGCCACATCGTCAAACCGACATCCCGCAGCTACAGTTCCGCCGGTTCTTCGAGGACGTCGGCCACCCGGTGAACGATGAAGTCCCGCACAGCACAGTGCCCGTGCGATTTTCGGCCGGACCCGACCGATTCCATCTGCGGCCCGCGCCGCTGCTGGGCCAGCATAACCACGAGCTGCTCGCGGAAATCGGTCTGACTGAAAGCGAGATCGCCGAGTTGGAAGCCGACGGGGTCATCGGCCGAGTTCCCGGCGGCGCGAGAACGGCTGCCGGACGGTGACCATCAAGCCGTCCGACATCCTGCTCAACGGCCGGGTCGCGGTGATCACCGGCGGCGGCGCCGGTATCGGTCGAGGCATCGCTGCCGGCATGGCCGCTTTCGGCGCTTCGGTGGCGATCTGGGAGCGCGACGCCGAAAGCTGCGAATCAGCTGCGGAAGCCATCGGAGCACTGGGCATCGTCACGGATGTACGAGACAGCGGCCAGGTCAGCGCAGCGCTGGAGCGCACTGCCGCCGAACTCGGGCCGGTGACGATCCTGGTGAACAACGCGGGCGGGGTGTTCTTCTCGCGGCTGCTGGAGACCAGCGAAAACGGTTGGGATGCACTGTACAAGGCGAACTTACGACACGTGCTGTCGTGCACGCAGGCAGTGGCTGCGAAACTGGTGGCCGCCGAGTTACCGGGCAGCATTATCAACCTGACGTCGATCGAAGGCGTCCGCGCCGCACCCGGCTATGCGGCATACGCCGCAGCCAAGGCGGGTGTGATCAACTACACCAAAACCGCGGCGTTCGAGCTTGCGCCGCAAGGAATCCGGGTCAACGCAATAGCGCCGGACTTAACCTTGACCGAAGGACTGACGCAGCTCAGTCCCGAAGGTGTGGGACCCGAAGTCAGCCAAGCTATTCCGCTGGGCCGGCCCGGCCATGTCGACGAGATCGCCGGCACCGCGGTGTTTCTCGCGTCCGACATGGCGAGCTACATCACCGGGCAGACCATTCATGTCGACGGTGGAACACAGGCTGCCGGTGGCTGGTACCACCGCCCTGAAACCGGCGACTACAAATTCGGGCCCGGCTAGTTAGCGGGTCCAGCCGTCGGCGGCCTGTTCGTCGAACGTGCGGTCAATACGCTCGAACCTGCGCCGGACGGACGCACGCGCCGCCGCGTGCGGCAGCACGTACAGCCGGTTGGCCAGAATCGCATCGGCGGTGAGACGGGCGACCTCATCGACGCTGAGCGTGTCCTCCTGGGAAGGAGTCGGCCCCGGCCCTTCCGTCACGACCGGCGTTGATGCCAGGCCGTAGTCCGCGCCGCGGATTCGTTCGGAGTTGGAAACCAGTTTGGTTTCGACGACCATCGGGCACAGCACCGACACACCGATGCCGTGTTCTTTGACCTCACGGGCCAGCGTCTCGGCCAGGCTGACGACGCCGTATTTGGCGACGCTGTAGGCCCCGAGGCCGACGTTGGGCACCAGGCCGGCAAACGATGCGGTGAAGGCGACGTGGCCGCCCGTACCTTGTTCGAGCAGCTTCGGCAGGAATGCCTCGACGGCATGGATGGAGCCCCACAGATCGATGTCGATAACCCAGCGCCAGTCGTCGTGTGTCATCTGCGCGATCGGGCCTGCGACCACAATGCCGGCATTGCTGAAGACGATGTCGACGTGGCCGAGAAGGCGAAATGCCTCGTCCGCGAGGTGAAACACCTCGTCGAGGTGCCGGACGTCGCACACCACGGCGTGCGCGTCGAACCCCTGGGCATGGAGGTGCGCCACCGCGTGTTCCAGCCCGGGCATATCGACGTCAGCGAGTACGACACGTGCCCCGCGACGAGCGAATTCGGTGGCAGTCGCGAACCCGATACCGCTCGCACCGCCGGTGATGACGGCGCCTTTGCCCTCGAAACCGTCCATGAGACGGAACCCTATTTCAGGCAGCCACCCGCGTCGACGGGAAGCGTGACACCCGTGACGTAGCGCGCCTCGTCGGATGCTAAGAACAGCACCGCATTGCTGATGTCCTGCGGCTCCACCCACGGAATCGGCAAGGTGTGGAACATCTGACAGATCGGCGCCATGTCGTCCGGGCCGGGATTCTCCAGATCCGGACGGAACATCTTGAACGTGCCTTCGTTGTGCAGCATAGGTGTTTTCACGTGCGTCGGGTGCACTGAGTTGACGCGAATCATGTGCTGGCCCAACTCGACTGCGAAGGCTCGCATGAGCCCTACGACCCCGTGCTTGGCTGCGACGTAGTGGCCGGTGTGCGGGTAGGCCTTGAGTCCGCCGACCGAGCTGGTCAGGATGATCGAACCGCCGTGGCCGCCCGCAAGCAGGTGCGGCACACCGGCTTTGACGGTCTTCCACACCCCGCCCAGGTTGATGTCGATCATCTCCGTCCAGTCTTCTTCGCTGGTCTTGTCCAGCGTGTCGCCGCCGTTGCCGATACCCGCGTTGGCCACGATGATGTCCAGCCGGCCGAGCTGCTCCACGCCGTTGTCCACCGCAGCCTTCAGCGCGTCGTAGTCACGCACATCGACTTCGGCGGTGAAGATCCTGCGGTTGTGGCCCTTGACGAGGTCCGCGGTCTCGGCCAGATCCTCCGGCGTCGACGCGGGGATCGCGGTGTCCGTCACGCCGTCGCGGATCGGCTTGCAGATATCGATCGCAATGATGTCGGCGCCCTCCTGCGCCAACCGCACCGCGTGCGAGCGGCCCTGCCCGCGGGCCGCGCCGGTGATGAATGCGACCTTGCCTTCGACTCGACCCGCCATCGTTACCTCATTTCCTGATTTGTGTTTGGGCTCAACCGAAAACCGCCGGCATTGCCTCCCAGCCACGCACGGTGGACGTCGGAGACAATGCGGCGCGAGCTGAGGTCGACCTCCCATTCGGGGAAGCGCTTCAAGATCTCTTCGAGCGCGATCCGGCCCTCCAGCCGGGCCAGCGCCGAGCCGAGGCAGTAGTGGGTGCCGACGCTGAAGGCAGAGGTGCTGGCGCGGTTCCCGGTGAATGTCGAAAACGTCGCCGTCCGGCGGGAATTGACGGTGATCGCGGTTGGCCGCGCCGATGAGCATCATCATCGCGCTGCCTTCCGGCACCGTCTGTCCGTAGTACGTGACGTCGCGGGTCACGTAGCGTGCCACGTGCGGAGCCGGCGGTTCGAAGCGCAGCAACTCCTCGATGGCCTGGGGGATGAGCGCGGGGTTCTCGGCCAGTTCCCGCCGCTGGTCGGGATGTTCGGCCAGCACCTTGCCGGCCCAGCCGATCAGCCGGGTGGTGGTCTCATTGCCTGCGCCGGAGACCACGCTGATATAGGTGAGCAGCTCCTCGCGGGTCAGCCGCCGGGTGATCCCCTTCTCGTCGGTGAACTCGACGTTCAACAGGTCGGTCATGATGTCGTCGGAGGGGTGCTCGGCGCGCCAGTCGATGAATTCGGCGAAGAACTCACCGGTGTTCATGCCCGTCGGCCGCCAACGTCATCGGCTTGCCGGCCTCGGTGCGCATCTGTGCGTTCGTCAAATCGCGTGCGGCTTCCTGGTATTCCTCGGGGACGCCGAGCAGCATGCCGATCACCCGCATCGGCATCTGCGCGCCGAGGTCGGCGACGAAGTCGAAACCGGTCTGTGCCGATCAGCGGATCCAAACTGCGAGCACAGAATTCGCGGATCTTGGGCTCCAGATCGTTGATCTTGCGCGGCGTGAACATGCGAGCCAGCAATTTGCGGTGCACGTCGTGGATCGGTGGGTCCTCGAAAATGACCACGCCGGGCGGAATGTCGATGTTGGCCTTGATCAACTCGATGATCGCGCCGCGGGCCGAGCTGAACGTTTCGTGATCAACGAGCGCCCGGTCGACATCGGCGAAGCGGCTCAACGCATAGAAGTCGTGCTGCTCGTTGTAGTACAGCGGTGCTTCTTCGCGCAGCCCGCGAAACGCCTGGTATGGATCGGCATTGATCTCGACGTCGTACGGGTCGTAATAGACGCCGTCGGGAGCAGTGACTGTCACAGAGTTTCGCCTCTCGCCGCAACCGCATTTTTGGTAGCGCGGAATTTCTCTCGCGCTCCGCATCTGCGGCAACTCTGTCATCAGCCCCCACCGGGTGTCAACGAGGGATCCGTTTTCGCTACTTATCATTCTCGCCGAAAGAGAATCCTATTCTCAAACGGTCGCGTGATGTGCGATATGCGAACGCATTTCTCGGATCAAGCCTCGACCTGATCGCCCGCCGCACGAAAGCGCAGCAGTGCCTCCTGCGCGTAAGACGCGACCAGCGAGCCATCCTCGGTGAGGACGTCGCCGCGACCAAAGCTGCGGCCGTGCGCCAATACCGGACTGTGCTGACGGAGCAGTAGCCAGCGATCGGTGCGAAATGGCCGGTGAAACCAGATCGTGTGAGAGGTGACCGCCGAGGTGAACAGGGTGCCGTTACCGCGTTGGTTGAAACCCTCGAGAGGGCGAAGCGCGGTCCCGATGAGCGTGAGGTCGGTGGCGTAGGCAGTCAGTGCGGGCGCGAGATCGCCGTCCACCGCGGGCGTCCGCATCCACACCTCGAGTCGTGGTGGGCCGGCGGCCGACGCGTTGAGGTCGTCGGCGCAGCGGGTCTCCCATGGGATGAGATCCAGTCCGGCCCGGTGCTTTTCGTCCAACAGCGCCGGAACCGCCTCGGTGCTCTGGTGAGCGGGGCCATCTTCGGCGATGTGCATGCACACCGAACTCGTGGCCAACACGCCTCGCGTTTGGCGGGCGGTCATGGTCAAGGTTGCGAATGAGCGGCCCTCGTGTTGGCGCGTCACCTGATAACGGACCGGGTCGTCGGCCCGGCCTTCCTTCGCGAAGACGGCGTGCAGGGATTTGATCGCCTTATCGGGACAGGTCAGGGATGCGGCCCGGATGAACTGTCCCAGGAGTTGGCCGCCGAACAACCGGTGGTAGTCCAGCTGTTGGTTGGCGCCCACGAACTCCGAGACGTCTTGCGTGCCGGGCCGCTCGCCATTCTGAGCGCGCAACTGCAGGCAACCCAGCAGATCGGTCCAGAGATCAGGCACAGAGCTAAGCAGATTCTCGTGAACGGATAACGTCGTTCTCGGGCTAGTCGCGGACGAATCCGCGTGAGCAGAAGTCCCACACCTCGTCGGCAGTGATGGGATGCACGGTCGCGTCGTCAGAACCGCCGCTGGACTGCGCGATGAACATCACCGTCTGCATGGTCATCGCGGCCATCCGGCGTGGATTGATGCCGGCGCGCAGCTCCTCGGCGTCGCTGGCTGCTTCCATCAGTTCGGTGAGCAAAGCCAGAAGTGGCGCGTGAGCAATCTTGACCTCGGCCGGATGCGAGACCAGCAACCTCGGCGCGAAGTCGGTGAACAGCGGCCGCTTGGCCGTCGGGTCGGGCCGGGAAGCTTCGAACAGCAACTCCACCGCGACCCGCAAGCGGTCGATGGGGTCGGAGTGGTTCGCGGTGGCGGCCCGGATCTGGTCTGCCGACCGGCTCAATGCGTCTTCGAACAGGGCCAGCAGCAGTTCATGCTTGCCGTCGAACTGCAGGTAGAAGCTTCGCAGCGACTGCCGGGAGCGGTCGACAACCTCCTGCACGGTAAAGTCTGTGCTGCCCTTCTCGATGATGATGGCCTGCGCCGCGTCGAGGAAGCGTTGGACGCGCTGCGCTGCGCGTAGTTTCGCCGTTTTGATGGACCGCTCGACAGCACGCTGCTTCCAGGCGGGCTCTTCGCTTGGGCTGGTCACCGCAGGCTCAGGTGATTGCCGCGAGGGGAGAACATGATTGGACTGTACCGGAGAACGCCGTGTCATTGCTGAGCTAGACCCCCTCACGGGACGACGTGTCTGAGATTGTAACTTTCTCGCCACGAGAATACTATTCTCTTGCTGCTCTCCAGGGAAGCAGAACGCCAAAGAGCGGCGGAGGAGTCTTCATGCAGCTGGCCTTCGATGCCGATGTCGAGGCATTCCGCGCCGAATTCATCGCGTTTCTCGACGAGCATTTGCCGGACGAGGCCGCAACGGTGCAACGCTCTCGGTCGTCGTCGGACATCCCGCCGTGGGCGCGACGATGGCAGCGGCTGCTGTTCGAGCACGGCTGGCTGTTGCCGGGTAACCCGCCCGAGTTCGGCGGCCGCAACGCCACGGTCCTGCAGCAATATGTGCACGCCGAGGAGTTGTCGCGACGGCGCATCTATCAGAGTTTCAATCCGCAGGGTGTTGGCATCATCGCCGCGTCGATCCTGTCGTTCGGCACTGAGGAGCAAAAGCGGAAATGGGCGGTGCCGATCCTGCGGGCCGAGATGACCGCGTCGCTGGGAATGAGCGAACCGGGTGCCGGCTCGGATCTGGCGTCACTGCGTACCCGGGCCGTGCTAGACGGCGACCATTTCGTGGTCGACGGCCAAAAGGTGTGGACGTCGGGCGCCCATGATGCCGACGTGCTGCTGACGTTCGTGCGAACCGATCCCGACGCGCCAAAACACAAGGGGATCAGCGTATTGCTGATCCCGACCGATAGCGCCGGTGTGACCCGCAGGCCATTCGCGTCGGCCTCTGATCGCGAAGACCTGGACTTCAACGAGGTGTTCTTCACCGACGTACGGGTACCGGTCGAGAATCTGATCGGTCCGCTGAATCAGGGATGGCGAGTCGCCACCGGCTCCCTGGGACACGAACGCACCATGCTCTGGATGGGATACGCCGACCAATTGCAGGAACTGACAGTCGATTTCCGGCCGTCAGGAGTACAGCAGCGCGACCAATACGCCACGTTGGTCATGGACTGCGAGGCGCTGCGGCTACTCGGTTCTGTCGCCCTCTCACGTGCTGCCCGCGGTGAAGAGGATGTCTCGAGTCAGTCGGTATTGAAGCTGCTTGGTTCGGAGGCCGTGCAACATGCGACCGAGCATGCGCTGAGCGCCAGCGGATCCGACGGGCTCGTTCACCCGGCCAACACCGGCCCATTCGCGCCACTGAACTTGGATTCCCACTACGGCAGCTGGTTCGACCGCTATTTCCGCAGCTTCGCCGCCACCATCGCCGGTGGCACGTCCGAAATCCAGCGGAACATCATCGCCGAGCGGATACTCGGCTTGCCGCGGAATTAGAGATTGGCCAATCGCGGCGCAAATCGCTTGGCGCGCAGCGCCGCTCCAGCCTCCCGGGTCAGCTCGCGGGCACTGCCGAGCAACCCATCCAACACCAACGAACGCTTCACATGCCGGTGCAGCTCATGCTCCGCGGTGAAGCCAATACCGGCGAGCACCTGCTGGCAGTGCCGCGACGCAGTCAACGCGGCCTGGCCGGCCGCGGCCTTGGCGAGCAGGAAGTTCAGATCGCCGGGCTCGCCGGCGGCGGCGACCAGGGTCGCCTCCGCGCCTTCAACGGCGACCAACGTCTCGGCCAGCCGATGCCGGATCGCCTGGAACGAGGCGACCGGCCTACCGAATTGCACACGGTCCAAGGCATGTTGGCGCGCCAGCGACAGCATGGCGCGGCCGGCGCCTACCAGCCACCAGCCGAGCGCGTGCCGACCCGCGGCGAGCGGCACCGGATCCCCCTGCGGGACACGGTGTATCGGTAGCTCATCGCCGAGTGCCGAGCCGGCCTGGTCGGTGCGCTCCCAGACGACCCAGGAGCCGCCCGCGAACGGCAGCGCAACGGTGCCGCCTCCGTCCCGTCCGGCGGCCCGCAGCACGACGTCGTTGAGCACCGGCGCCTGGGTGCCCGTCTCACCAAGCAGTCGAAATACCAGAGGGATTGCGGTTTCGGGCATTTCGTCGAGCATCTCGAGCCAGCCCAAATCCGCCAGCGCCTCGTCGAGTTCGCGACCCGACGCCGCGGTCATGGTCTTTCGCAAAGCGTCTTCCAGCAGGTGCAAGGACTCGGTATCCACGCTCACTCCTTGCCCAAGTCCAAGCAGCCGGCGTGCAATGATATTGCGCTGGATCTCGGCGGTGCCGCCGTAAATGGTCGCCGCACGAGAGTACAAGTACTCGGTGCGCCAATCGCTTTCGTCGAGTTCGATGACGCCGGGAAGCAGGTCGCGGGCTGTGTCGTACAGCTGCTGTTCGGCGGTGGCCAGCAACACCTTGTCGATGGAGGTCTCCGGGCCCAGCCGCTGCCCGTCGTCCAGTCGATGCTGCGTGCCGCGCGAACGGCACCGCACCGTGTGCAGCGCCAGGAACGCCGAGCCCAGATGCAGGTCGTCCGGCTCTTTCATGTCGGCGATGAGCCGATCGAATCGTGAGTACAGGTAGGCGATCCGCTGCCAGAAGCAAGTCGAGCGCTCGTAGGGCAGCAGATCCATCGCCAGCTTCCAGCCGTCGCCCGGCTCGCCGAGCAGTCGGCTCGCCGGGATCACGACATTGTCGTAGTACACCTCACAGAACTCGTCGACACCGTGCATCGTGCGCAACGGCCGGATGGTGATGCCCGGTGTGTCCATGTCGACAAAGAACGCGGTGATGCCGTCGTATCCGGGTGCGGTGCGGGTCAACAAGACGCACCGGGTGGCGAACTGGGCGTAACTGGTCCAGACCTTTTGCCCGTTGACGACCCAGTCGTTGCCCTCACGAGTCGCGCGGGTGGTCAGCGATGCCAGGTCGCTGCCCGAGCCGGGCTCGGAAAAGCCTTGGCACCAAGTCTCTTCACCGCTGAGAAGCCGCGGCACCATTTCTGCGGCGAGCTCGGCCGGTGCGTAGTCGATCAGCGTGGGCGCAAGCACCTCGACCATCGAATACGGGCCGGGTTCGGCTAGACCGCGACCGACGATCTCTTCGCCGACGATCGCGCGGAGCAGTGTCCGAGCCGCCCAGCCCGCCGACCCGTTCCGGCCAGCCGTACCGCATCCAATCGGCGTCATAGAGCGCCCGGTGCACCCGGGCAAGCTGCTTCATGTGGCCTTCGAGCGAGCGACCCGGCGCGGGTGTCAGGTCGTGCTCGTCGAGCCAGGCCCGCAGGTCCGCCCGGAATTGCTCGACCTTCATGCAGGGTCCGATGGCCCGACTCCTCCTCCGGCCTCGGCCGGCATCGTCGTCGGGCGCGGGCGTCCGATCGCGTGCGGACGCCCGGAGTCGTGCGCGCCGCTGCGCCGAATGAACGTCATGGCACGGGTTTTCAATCGCCAGCCGTCGGCGGTTCGCACATAGGTGTCGTTGTAATAGCCGATTCGCATGTCATGTGTGGCGTGGTCGATGAAGCACAGCGGCTGTGTTCCGGTGGCGGTGTCCCCGTTCAGTTCGATCACCGGAGTGGCGGTCATGAACAGCCCTTTGGGCGCCGCGTCCACCAGCACGGGAAACCGGTCCAGCGAATAGGTTTCGCCGAAAGCGCTGTAGGTGCCGTCGGGTGTGAAGACTTTGACCAGCCCATCGATGTCCTCTTGCGTGATGGTCACGGCGTAGCGCGCCAACAGCTGCTGGATCTCGACCAGGTCGTCAGTTCGTGTTGGCATAAACCTTGCCGCCTTTCATCACGAAGCTCACCTTCTGGGTAACGCCGATATCGGACAACGGGTCTCCGGGCACGGCGATGACGTCCGCGAGCAGGCCCGCGGCCAGCCGCCCGCGGTCGGTGGCGTTGATCAACTCGGCGGCCGTGGTCGTCGCCGCCCGCAACACCGCCAACGGCGGCAGGCCCCAATCCACCAGGGTGACAAGCTCGTCGGCGTTCTTGCCGTGCGGGATCGCCGGCGCGTCGGTGCCCACCGCGATCTTCACCCCGGCCTGGTAGGCGGCCAGTATCGAGGTCCGCGACTTGGGGAACATCTCGGCAGCCTTGGCCTGCAGCTCGGGCGGGGCGTGTGAGACGTCCATTCCCTCCGCCAGACGCCGGGTCGACACCAGGAAGGTGCCGTGCTCGACCATCATCGCGATCGCTTCGTCGTCGATCAGGAATCCATGCTCGATGCAGTCGATGCCCGCCTCGACCGCGTGTTTGACCGCGTCGGCGCCATGCGTGTGCGCGGCGACTCGCAGCCCTCGCCGGTGCGCCTCGTCGACGATCGCCCGCAGCTCCTCATCCGAATAGTGTTGTGCGCCAGGGGGACCGGTCAGCGACATCACTCCGCCCGAGCAGCACACCTTGATCAGCTCGGCGCCGTGCTTGATCTGGTACCGCACCGCCTTGCGGATCTCGTCGATCCCGTTGGCGATGCCCTCTTCGACCGTCAAGTCCAGCACATGCGGGGCGAACGCGGCGAACATGGTCGGGTCCAGGTGCCCGCCGGTCGGCGTGATCGCATGCCCGGCGGGCACCACGCGCGGGCCGTCGATCCAGCCCTGCATCGATGGCCTTGCCCAGCGCGACGTCGAGCAGATAGCCGCCGGTCTTGACGAACAGGCCGAGGTTGCGCACCGTGGTGAAGCCCGCGCGCAGCGTGCGTCGGGCATTGCCGACCGCACGCAACATCCGGGTCGGTGGGTCGTCCTGAACCTGGGACAGCCCGGGTTTCTCCCCGCGCCCGCCCATCAGCAGGTTGACCTCCATGTCCATCAACCCGGGCAGCAGGATCGCGTCACCGAGGTCGATCGTCTCGCCTTCGGGGCTGCCGCCGACGCCGACGATCCGGTCCTCTTCGATCCGCAGGATGCCCGGCCGTACGATCTCGCCTGCGTCGACGTCGAGCAGCCCGGCTGCCTTGAGCGTCAGCACCTGTTAAATCACCGGTTCCCTGATCACTTCAACCCAGGCGGCGCCGCTGTCCGGGACGCGCGGCTGCTTCCACGCTTCGATCGGGAAGGACACCATCACCAGCGACTGCATGATGTGCATGAGACTCTTCGCGTCCTCGGGCAGATCGTCCAGCGGGAACTTGTCGCAGTAGGCGATTACGTCGTTCAGGCGGGGGAACGCTACGTCGTAGAAGGCCTGCATCTCGGTCATCGACGAGGCCAGCCGCTTGGCGTACCGCTCGGGCTCGGTGGCCAGGTCCCAGTCCAAATAGGGCTCCAGGTCGGCGAATTCGGCGGGGAGCTTGGTTGCCGTGGCCTTATTTATGACCATTGTGGCTGTACTCCTTCACGTAGTCACCGGTCACCTTGTGCAGATGGCGGATCAGGACTTCCTGATCGCACAGCAGGAATTCTTTGACGGCCCGGGTGCCGATCATGGTCTGGGTGGCTTCCAGCGTGTTGGCGTCCTGCAGCGCGTACTCCTTGAACGTCACCGCGGCCAACTCCTGGGCCAGGCGTTCCCGCGCGTTGCGCGGCGGAACGAAATACAGCGTGCACTCGAAGATGTGCTTGTCGACCGCGGTCGGCCAGTAGTGATAGGTCAGGAACCAGCCCGGCTCCCAGATCAGCAGCATGAAGTTCGGGTAGAAGAGCCACGAGTCGATGCCCCACTGCGGCACCCTCTTCACGTTGACACCCGGCGGCAGCTCCAGCTTCTCGATGATCTCCGGCTTGTCCCACGGACCGAACAACCCGCTGCGCAACACCTGGTCCATCGGCTTGACCATGGACATGTCCGCCGGCGGTGCCTGACCACCCCAGGTCGACTGCAGGCTGTGCGGGCCGGCCAGCTCGTAGTGCAGCGCCTCGATAGCCGAACTTTTGGATCTTGGCGGCTTCTTCCTTGGTGTACTGCCCCTGGTGCAGGATCGGCGCGTGGTAGAACTCGACGAACGCGTCGATGAACAGCTTCCAGTTGCTGCCGACCTCGGCCCGGTAGGAGTAGGTCTCCGTCATCTCGCCAAAGGGGTAGCCCTCGATGCTCTTGGCCAGCGGCCCGAGATAGTCGATCAGCGGCGCCGCGTTGTTGTCGAAGTTGATGAAAATGAACCCTTCCCACAACTCGCAGCGCACCGGGACAAGGCCGTACTGGCTCTTGTCGACGTCGAAGAACTCGTCCTCCTGCTGGATGAAGGTCAGGTCGCCGTCGAGGCTGTAGCGCCAGGCGTGGTACTTGCAGGTGAACTGCCGGCAGGTGCCCGAGGTTTCCTCGTGTGGAAAGTCGTTCCACACCAACTTGTTTCCGCGGTGACGGCAGACGTTGTGGTAGGCCTTGATGGACCCGTCCTTGGTCTTGACGACGATCACCGACATGCCCGGGCCCGCCGACGGCAGCTCTTTGGTGAAGTAGCTGCCAGTGCGCGGCAGGCGCTCCACCCGACCGACGTTGAGCCAGGTGCGTTTGAAGATCGCGTCGCGCTCGGCTTCGAAGAACGCCGGATCGATCGAGTCGGTGTAATCGACCGGTGCGGTTCCCAGTTCGGGGTAATTTTCCGTCCAGCTGCCGGCATCCGGCTTGGTGAAGTGTGGCAAGGTCCTACCTCTCTCTATCGATCTTGCTCGACCTCGACGCCGAGAGTGTTGATGCCCATCGCGAGGGCCGTGTAGCCGCCTATGGTGAAGATCAGATCCATCCGTTGCCGCTCATCGAGCCGCTCGGACAGCGCTGCCCAGGTCTGGTCCGACAAGTTGCCCTTTTCGTCGAGCTCGTCGACGGCGTTCAGCAGCGCGCGGTCGAATTCGTCGGTCGCCTCGCCGGCCTGCACCGCCGCGATGTCGGCGTCGGTGAGTCCGGCCTTCTTGCCCAGCTTGACGTGGTGAGTCCATTCGTAGGCGCAGCCGCGGCGATGGGCGACGCGCAGGATGACCAGCTCGCGCATCCCGCGCCGGCAGCGTCGAGCTCATCAGCAGGTATCCGTTGAACCGGAGAAACGCGCGACACAGATTGGGGTGACGCACCAGCGTGCCCAGCAGGTTGCCCGCGCCGTGGGCGTTTCGGCGGTCTTCGGGAAGCAGGCTGGCAACCGACTGGCGGGCAGCGTCGTCCCACTGGTCCGCCGGCAACGGCGACAGACGCATACGGCCTCCTCGGGTACGAGAATCATATTCTCATATTTGACCAATAGGTTTCCACGAACTCACGGATTGGTCAATGTTTTGCACTCGACCAGCGGAAACGCCATCCTCGGGTGCGGGCGGTGCTGGCCCCCCGGCGTTGACCCGCACCCTGGCAGGGGTAGCGTGAAGATGTTGATTCTCGCGATCAGAGAAGATAATTTTCATAGTTGAGCGAACGGGCCGCCGAACGACCCCCGACGAGAGGAACGGCCAGTGAACAAAGACGACATGATTTTGATCAGCGTCGACGACCACACCGTCGAGCCACCGGACATGTTCAAGAACCACCTGCCGAAGAAGTACGCCGACGACGCGCCGCGGCTGGTCCACAACGCGGACGGCTCCGACATGCTGGCAGTTCCGCGACACCGTGATTCCCAACGTCGCGCTCAACGCGGTGGCCGGACGCCCGAAGGAGGAGTACGGCTTGGAGCCGCAGGGCCTCGACGAGATCCGGCCGGGTTGCTACAACGTCGACGAGCGGATCAAGGACATGAACGCCGGGGGCATCCTGGCCTCGATCTGTTTCCCGTCGTTCCCCGGGTTCGCCGGGCGCCTGTTCGCCACCGAGGACCCGGAGTTCTCGGTCGCGCTGGTGCAGGCCTACAACGACTGGCACATCGACGAGTGGTGCGGTGCCTACCCGGCACGGTTCATCCCGATGGCGATACCGGTGATCTGGGACGCCGAGGAGTGTGCCAAAGAGGTGCGACGGGTGGCCAAGAAGGGCGTGCACGCACTGACTTTCACCGAGAACCCGGCCGCGATGGGCTACCCGAGCTTCCACAACGAATACTGGAATCCGCTGTGGAAAGCGTTGTGCGACACCAACACCGTGATGAACGTGCACATCGGATCATCGGGCCGGCTGGCGATCACCGCACCCGATGCGCCGATGGACGTGATGATCACGCTGCAGCCGATGAACATCGTGCAGGCCGCCGCGGATCTGCTGTGGTCCAAGCCGATCAAGGAGTACCCGGACCTGAAGGTCGCCCTGTCCGAGGGCGGCACCGGCTGGATCCCCTACTTCCTGGAGCGGGCGGACCGGACCTACGAGATGCACTCGACCTGGACGCACCAGAACTTCGGCGGCAAGCTGCCCAGCGAGGTGTTCCGCGAGCACTTCCTCACTTGCTTCATCAGCGACAAGGTGGGTGTGGCGCTGCGCAACATGATCGGCATCGACAACATCTGCTGGGAAGCCGACTATCCGCACAGCGACTCGATGTGGCCGGGCGCGCCCGAGGAGCTGTGGGACGTGCTGTCCGCCAACAACGTGCCGGACGACGAGATCAAGAAGATGGCCTACGAGAACGCCATGCGGTGGTACTCGTTCGACCCGTTCAGCCACATCACCCAGGCGCAGGCGACAGTGGGCTCGCTGCGCAAGGCCGCTGAGGGCCACGATGTTTCCATCCGGGCCCTCAGCCACCACAAGGACACCAGGTCGGGTTCGTCGTTCGCGGAGTTCGCCGCCAGCGCGAAAAACTTGACCGGCAACAAGGACTGACGCGCCACCGGAATGCAAGCGCGGCGAAGCGCGGGCGCAGCGGGCCGACACTGATAAAGCTGTTGCCTGAACTGATCGAAGGAGATTTACCAGTGCCCGGCGGTGGGATGAACTTCGAGCTGACCGACGACCAAGAGCTGATCCGCAAGTCCGTCGCCGAGCTGGCGTCGAAGTTCGACGACCACTACTGGATGGAAAAAGACCAGGCGCACGAGTTTCCGCACGAGTTCTATCAGGCGATCGCCAGCGGCGGCTGGCTTGGGATGACGATCCCGGAGGAGTACGGGGGTCACGGCCTCGGCATCACCGAAGCCACGCTGCTGGCCGAAGAGGTGGCCAAAGCGGGCGGGGCGATGAACGCCGCCAGCGCCATCCACCTGTCGATCTTCGGCATGCAGCCGGTGGTCAAGCACGGTTCCGACGAGCTGAAGGCCCGCACGCTGCCGCAGGTGGCGACGGGCGAACTGCACGTGTGCTTCGGCGTCACCGAACCCGGTGCAGGCCTGGACACCTCGCGCATCACGACGTTCGCCAAGCGCGACGGCGACCACTACGTCGTCAACGGCCGAAAGGTATGGATCTCCAAGGCGCTCGAGTCGCAGAAGATCCTGCTGCTCACCCGCACTCAGCCCTATGCCGAGGTCACCAAGAAGACCGACGGGATGACGCTGTTCCTCACCGACCTGGACCGCAGCCGGGTGGAATTCGGCCGATCCGCAAGATGGGCCGCAACGCGGTCAGCTCCAACGAATTGTTCATCGACGACCTGCACATTCCGGTCGAGGATCGAGTTGGCGAGGAGGGCAAGGGCTTTCAATACATCCTCGACGGCCTCAACCCGGAGCGGATGCTGATCGCCGCCGAGGCGCTGGGCATCGGCCGGGTCGCGCTGGAGAAGGCGGTGAAGTACGGCAACGAGCGGCATGTCTTCGACCGGCCGATCGGCATGAACCAGGGCATTCAGTTCCCGCTGGCCGATTCGCTTGCCCGGCTGGACGCCGCCGAGTTGGTGCTGCGCAAAGCCACCTGGCTCTACGACAACGGCAAACCCTGCGGCCGCGAGGCCAACACCGCGAAATACCTATGCGCCGACGCCGGTTTCACCGCCGCCGACCGCGCGCTGCAAACGCACGGCGGCATGGGCTATTCCGAGGAGTACCACGTGTCCCGGTACTTCCGGGAGGCCCGGCTGATGAAGATCGCGCCGGTCAGCCAGGAGATGATCCTGAACTTCCTCGGGTCGCACGTGCTCAGACTGCCGAGGAGCTACTGATGGACGCAATCGCCCTGTTCGACCTGACCGGACGATCGGCGCTGGTCACCGGATCCGGCAGCGGAATCGGAGCGGCCGTCGCCGCATGCGTTGGCCGCCGCCGGCGCAGCGGTAGTCGTCAGCGATGTGGACGTCGACGCCGCTTCTGCTGTCGCCGAGAGCATTTGTGCCCACGGTGGTAAAGCCGAAGGCGTCGCGCTCGACGTCCGAGACCGTGCGGCCGCAGACGCCGCGGCGGCACACGCCGCCGGGCTCACCGAGGGTGTGCTGCACATCCTGGTCAACAACGCCGGGGTAACGGCGCCGGCGATGTTCGCCGACCTCACCGACGAAAGCTTCCAGCGGGTGCTCGACATCCATTTGATGGGAGCGGTGCACTGCGCCCAGTCCGCGCTGAAGTTCTTGCCCACCGACGGCACCGGCCGCATCATCAACGTGGTCTCGTCGGCGGGGATCACCGGCACGCTCGGCCAGGTGAACTACTCGGCGGCCAAGGCCAGCATCATCGGGTTCACCAAGTCGTTGGCGCGTGAGATGGCGCGCAACAACATTCTGGTCAATGCGCTCGCACCGCTGGCCGCGACCCGGATGACCGAGACCATTCGGACCAACGAGAAGTTCGCGGCCAACATGATGGCCCGAATCCCGTTGAAGCGCTGGGCCGAACCCGAGGAGGTCGCGGGTGCATTCGTCTTTCTCGCCTCCGACGCCGCTTCGTATATCACCGGTCAGGTGTTGCCGGTGGACGGCGGCATGGTGATGTGATGTCGGAAACCGGCGGGCCGCTCACGGGAATCACGGTGGTGGCCTTGGAGCAGGCGGTCTCCGCGCCGATGTGCACCCGGGTGCTCGCCGACTTCGGTGCACGGGTCATCAAGGTGGAAAACCCCAAAGGTGGCGACTTCGCCCGCCACTACGACGACGTCGTCAACGGGCTTGCCGCGCACTTCGTATGGGCCAACCGGGGCAAGGAATCGGTTACCCTCGACCTGAAAACCGAAGCCGGGCTTGATATTCTGCATCAGCTTCTCGACCGCGCCGATGTGCTGGTCTCCAACCTCGCCCCGGGGTCGACTACCCGGCTGGGTATCGCACCGGCAGACCTTGCGGATCGCCACCCAGACGTGATCGCGGTCGAGATCGACGGCTATGGCCCCGGCGGGCCGCTGTCGCACAAACGGGCCTACGACCTGCTCGCTCAAGCTGAATCCGGCGCATGCGCCGTGACCGGTCGGCCAGACGCGCCGGCCAAGCCCGGCCCGCCGGTGGCAGACATCAGCACCGGACTGTATTCGGCGGTGTCGATTCTGGCTCTGCTGTACTCCCGCGACGCCGGGTCGAGCCGCGGCCGCCACGGCAACACGGTCGCGGTGAGCCTGTTCGACACGATGACCGATCTGATGGGCTATCCGCTGACCTTCGCCCAGCATGCCGGTGTCGACCAGCAGCCGTTGGGCATGAGCTCGCCCGCGGTGGCGCCGTACGGCGCCTACCGGACCGCCGACGGCCAAACCGTCGTACTCGGCACCACGAACGATAATGAATGGCAACGGCTTTCGCGTCAAATCCTGGAACGTGACGACCTCGCGGACGACCCCAGGTTCGCCAGCAACGCCGGTCGCTGCGCTCACCGGGACATCCTGGACGACGCCATCGGCGCCTGGTGTGCGGTGCGCGACTTGGAACACGTGCAGAAGACGGCGGACGCCGCGGGCATCGGTAATGCGCGGTACAACCTGCCCAGCGAGGTTCTGGTGCACCCACAGCTGACGGCCCGGGACCGGTGGCGGCAGGTCGACACGCCGTCCGGCCCGATTCAGGCATTGTTGCCGCCGCCCGTCGTGTCAGGCCATGAGCTCGCCATGGGCGCGGTGCCCGGGCTCGGGCAGCACACCGACTCGGTGCTCGCCGAACTCGGTGTCACGCCAGACGAAATCGCCGCGCTGCGAGCGCAGGGCGCTATCGGACCGACCTACCCCTGATGTGCTGATGTCTGACGAATCCCTGCTGCTGTGCAGCGACCGCAACGGTGTGCGGACGCTGACGCTGAACCGACCGCGCCGCAAGAACGCGATCAACCGTGAGCTGTGGATCGCGTTGGCACAGGCGCTTACCGCCGCCGGCAAAGACCGCGATGTGCGCGCGGTGGTGATCACCGGCGCCGGCGGCGCGTTCTGCTCCGGTGCCGATATCTCGACGCCCGACGACAGTCATCCGGTGCACAAGCTGCAGCGGCTGACCGACGTGGCGCTGGCATTGCATGAGCTGCCGAGTGCCGACGATCGCCAAAGTGACCGGGGTGGCCGTCGGCGCCGGGTGGAACCTGGCGCTGGGCTGCGACCTGGTCGCAGCCACCCCGGAATCGACGTTCTCGCAGATCTTCGCCAAGCGGGGATTGTCGCTCGATTTGGGCGGCTCCTGGCTGTTACCGAAAATCGTTGGCCTGCAACAGGCTAAACGGCTGGCATTACTGGCCGAAACCATCGACGCCGCCGAGGCTCATGCGCTGAACCTGGTGACCTGGGTGGTATCGGCCACGGAGATCGACGATTTCGTCACCGACATCGCCGACCGGTTGGCGGCCGGGCCGACGATCGCGCTGGCGCAAACCAAGGCGTTGCTGAACGAGGGCGCCGACCGGACCATGCGGGACGCGCTTGCCAGCGAAGCCCGCGCGCAGGTCGGCAATTTCGCCACCGACGATGCACGCGAGGCGTATGCCGCGTTCGCCGAGCGGCGGGAGCCGTCGTTTACCGGTCGATGGGCGGTATCGAGATCGGACCAGAAAGATGCGTGAAACACTCGTCGTCGAAGCTGTCAAAGCGCTGCTCCTAAAAGCGCCAGAGGCAGTATTCCCAGGTCCGCGGCGATCGGGATACCGATAGCGTCAACTAGGTTGTTGTCCGCGAGTTCGGACGTGAAGACGTTGTAGTCGATTTCGGGAAGGCTGACCAACAACGCGGTGGCTACGTCCAATGGCGGGAAGCCGGTGTGGGGTGGGAACGTATCGAAAAGGATCCTGCAGGGTCGTGGGTACAACGGAGAGGACCGAAAATTGGGTACCGGGCAGAGCTTCCGCGAACGTCCCAAGCTCGTCCACCCAAGAGGGCAACGAGTACACGTAGTTGCTCGGGCTGATCAAGTCGTTGAAGGCGGCCGATACCCCTTGCTCCAAGCCGTTGAGCAAAGCTTGAGGGACCTGCTCTAGGACACTGGTACTGGGCAGGAAGCCCAAGGTTGTGGGCACATCCGCGTCGCCCTGGCTCCAGCCACCCAGGTAGTTGTCGGCGACGTCGCCGTAGCCCAGGTTCACCAGCACCGACAGGTCGGGATTCAGCAGATCGACCAGCGGCTGGCCGATGAAGGGGATCAGCTGCAACGGATCCAGCAGCGGCAGAGTGGTATCCGGAATCATGTAGTAGTTGGTCAGGGTGTCGGCCGCAGTCGTTGGTAGTTGAATGGCGTCCTGGATCTGCTCGGGCGTGAGGCCCAGGTAGGTGGTGTGCTGAAAGGCGATGCCTAATAACGCGTTGATGTCGGACAGCGGGTCGATCGGGTACTGCGGAAAGTCGGCGAAGCCGTCGTATTCGTTCGTGTAAACGTCGGTCGGGTAGAGATCGGACGATTCTGCGCCGCTGAACGTCAGGCCCAGGCTGGGGATGGTGGGTTGCGTGCCGGTCGGCAGGTCGAAGCGCTCCAGAATGCCCCCGTTGGGGGCGCTTTCATCACCGACCAGTACGAAGTGCACATCGTCGCTGGGTACATTTTGGCTCGCGAGTTCCGGCATCAACAGCGCCGAGATCACCGAGCTCTGGGAGTAGCCGAAAACGTCGACAGGGTTGGTGGCGTCCACATTTCCGCCGGCGATCTGATTCAAGATCGCCGTGTCCAGGATCTGTTGTCCCTGAGCCTCCGAGTTGTCGAACGTCTCGGTGAAGGGACCTAAAAACGGGTAAAGAGCTTCGGGTGTGGTCACGATCTGCGTCGTGCCGGAAAAGTCGCGCGGCGCCAGGTAGTCCGAGTCGACGACATCCGCATACGGTTGACCGGGAGTTGGGAGGCCGCTGCCACCCAGGACCAGCGCCGTGCCATCCCCGAGCGGGGAATCCGCGGTGTCACCGCTCATGAGCCGCACCGCGCGAGTCTGGGCGGCGGGTATCGGCGCTACCGATGCGGGGATCGCGATCAGGCCGGCGCCCGCGATGGCGACACCGAAGAGGCTGTGCAGACGACGCATTGAGGCTCTCCCCCTGATATGCAGGCGACATCGCACCGCGCGCGGAACAGTGATCGCATTACAACATGTCGGTCGTTTTGAAACAGAGGATTCCGCGTCATGGTGATGACTTTCCGGATGGCCGGTGTGGTCCTCGCTAGCCGAACGGCTAGACCCGTCGTTTACTGTCGATGGGCAGTATCGAGATCGGAGCAGAATGATGCGTGAAACAGTCATCGTCGAAGCGGTGCGCACACCGGTCGGCAAGCGCAACGGTGGGCTGTCGGGCATGCACGCCGCCGACCTGTCGGCGCTCGTGCTCAACGAGCTGCTGCAGCGCACCGGCATCGGCCCGGACATCATCGACGACGTCGTCTGGGGTTGCGTGTCGCAGGTCGGGGATCAGTCCAGCAACATCGGTCGCTACGCGGTGCTGGCCGCCGGCTGGCCCGAGACCATTCCGGGCACGACGATCAACCGGGCCTGCGGCTCCAGCCAGCAGGCCCTCGACTTCGCGGTGCAGGCGGTGATGTCGGGCCAGCAGGACGTCGTCGTGGCAGGCGGTGTGGAGGTGATGAGCCGGGTGCCGCTGGGCTCGGCCAGGGCCACCGGAATGCCCTACGGGCCCAAAGTGCTTGCCCGCTATGACGATTTCTCCTTCAACCAAGGGCTGTCGGCCGAGATGATCGCGAAGAAGTGGGGGTTCTCCCGCACCCGGCTCGATGAATACTCTGCGATGTCGCACGAACGGGCTGCTGCCGCGCAGGACAACCGGGCCTTCGACGAGCAGATCGTCCCGGTCTTCATCGAGGACACCGCGGTCAGCCAGGACGAGGGCGTGCGGCGGGGGACCACCGTCGAGAAACTGGCCGGACTCAAGCCCGCGTTCGTCGACGACGGGGTCATCCACGCCGGCAACTCCTCGCAGATTTCCGACGGCGCGGCGGCGTTGTTAGTGATGACCTCGCAAAGCGCGCTCGAGCTCGGGTTGACCCCACTAGTCCGATACCGGGCCGGCGCGGTGACCGGGAGCGGACCCGGTGCTGATGCTCACCGGTCCCATTCCCGCCACCGAGAAGGTGCTGACCAAGGCCGGTGTCTCGCTCGACGAGGTGGGTGTGTTCGAGGTCAACGAGGCGTTCGCCCCGGTGCCACTGGCCTGGCTTGCCGAGACCGCCGCCGACCCGGACCTGGTCAACCCGCTGGGCGGAGCGATCGCCCTGGGTCACCCGCTCGGCGCGTCGGGTGCGGTCTTGATGACCCGCATGGCACATCACATGCGCGACAACGGGATTCGTTACGGATTGCAGACCATGTGCGAAGGCGGCGGCACCGCCAACGCCACGCTTGTGGAACTGGTTGCCTGACAGGGGAATTCATGCAGCGAGACCTGTTCACCGACGACCACGAGGCCTTCCGCGCGCTCGCGCGCAACTTCATCGAGAAGGAGGTCGTGCCCGCCTACCCAGAGTGGGAGAAGGCCGGGCGGATGCCGCGCAATGTCTTCAAGCAGATGGGTGCGCTCGGGATGCTCGGGATGGCGATTCCTGAGGAGTACGGCGGCGCCGGCATGCCCGACTACCGCTACAACGTCGTGCTGCAGGAGGAGGCGGCGCGGGCGTTAGTGACGCTGTCGACGGTCCGCACTCAACTCGAAGTGATCCTGCCGTACTTCCTGCACTACGCGAACGACGAACAGCGCAAGCGCTGGTTTCCCGGCCTGGCCGACGGGACGCTGCTCACCGCCGTTGCGATGACCGAACCGGGAACCGGGTCGGACCTCGCGGGTATGCGCACGACGGCGGTGCGGGACGGCGACCACTGGATCGTCAACGGCGCCAAGACATTCATCACCGGCGGAATTCAGGCCGATCTGGTGATCGTCGTCGCCCGCACGTCCACCGACCCCGACAACCGGCGCAAGGGCCTGACGCTGCTCGTCGTCGAGGACGGGATGGCGGGTTTCACCCGCGGTCGCGAACTGGAGAAGATGGGCTGCAAAGTGCAGGACACCGCCGAACTGTCGTTCGTCGACGTCCGTGTTCCGGTCGAGAACGTTCTCGGCGACGAAGGCGAGGCGTTCGGCTACCTGGGCCACAACCTGCCGCAGGAGCGTCTGACGGTGGCGGTCGGGTCGGTGGCGCAGGCCCGCTCGGCGATCGCCGCGGCGATCGACTACACGAAGGACCGCAAAGCGTTCGGCCAGCCCGTCGCCTCGTTCCAGAACACCAAGTTCGAACTGGCCGCGTGCTCGACGGAGGTGGAGGCCGGCCAGGCGATGCTGGATCGTGCGGTGGCGCTACACGTCGCCGGCGAGCTGTCGGCGGCTGACGCCGCCCGCGTCAAGTTGTTCTGCACCGAGATGCAGGCCCGTGTGGTGGACCGCTGCCTGCAGCTCTTCGGCGGCTACGGCTACATGATGGAGTATCCGATCGCCCGGCTGTACACCGATGCACGGGTCGCGCGCATTTACGCCGGAACCAGCGAGGTGATGAAGGTGATCATCGCCAAGTCGCTCGGTTTGTGACGGGCGTCAAAAACAGCGTCTGATGCGACCCTTGTCACAGTCGGAAAACCAACCTACTGTGTGTTCAGTTGGTTGGTTGGACGAAGGAGTCCGGTGCCTGAAACACGGCCGTACGAGTCACTGCGCGCCAAGGGCGAGGACCGCAAACAGCGGATCCTGGCCGTTGCCCAGCGGCTGCTGACCCGCAACGGGTGGCGCAATACGACGCTGGCCCAGATCGCCGGCGAGGCCGGCGTCAGCCCCGCCGGCCTGCTGCATCACTTCGAATCCAAGGAACAGCTGCTGCACGCGTTGCTCGACGTCCGCGACGCCGATGACGGTGGGCACGCGGACCGGGCCGGCGATCTGATCTCGGAAATCGCCGCTGTCGCGGATCGGTTCTACCGATCACCTGAACTGGTCGGCACGTACAGCGTGCTGTTGGCGGAGAGCATCGATCCTGACGCTCCGCTGCACGACCGCCTTGTCGACCGGTACCAGGGTGCGGTCGACATCATCACCGAGCTCATCCGGCGGGGTCAGCAGGCCGGCCGGTATCGCATGGACATGGACGTCACCGTCAAGGCGCTGCAAATTATCGCCTTCATCACCGGAATGGAGACCACATGGTTGCTGAATCCTTCGATACCACTGACCGAGGTCTTCAAGGAGTACTCGGAGTCGTTGGCTCGGGACATGGCACCGCCGAGCTTGGCATGAGATACCGGCTCGATGTGGTCGCCGCGGATGTCGCCGACGTGGTGAAGTTCGCCGGCGGTTGGCTGTACGACCGGGCGATGGCCGGCTGGGATGTCACCGTGCTGGTCGCCGACCACCCAGACGAACGGCCGCTGCAGATCCTCGGCGCGCAGATCGTCGACCTGGAATACGCGTTGGCGACGGCGGGAGACCGGCCGGCTCCGCAGACCCTGGCGGCGGCAGCCGACCTCTTCGGCTGCGATTCCCGTGTCCGGCAGGGTGTAGTGCAGGCTCTCGACCAGGGTGCTACCGAAGTCACCCTGTGGGGCAAGACGTGGCCGGCCGAACTGGACGACAGCGTTGGCCTGGTCCAACACCGGCTCAGCGCCGCAGCCCGGGCATTCAAATCCCAGGCCCTGGCGGCCGCCGCTATGCCGCTGGACTCGATCGGGCCGGTCGAGACGTTCCGTAGCCGGGTGATGGCCTTTCCGTCGGTCGAGGCCGACCTCATTCCGGCCAGCTGACCCGCCGCCCGCCGACGCTGCGTTGACGTCGCGGCATGCTCTATGGAAATCTAATACTCATCTCTGAGAGGCGCATTCTCACTGGTCGAGATTGGAACGGTGCGAGATGGTGAATGACTTCACCGAGGTGGACTTCTTCCGCGGCAGCGAACTCATCGCTGACCCCTACCCCTACTACGAGTCGCTGCGGCAGCAGTGCCCGGTGACCCGGGAAAAGCACCACGGCGTCACGATGGTGACGGGTTGGGACGAAGCTTGCGCGGTCTTGAACGACGCTGAGACGTGGTCGTCGTGCATATCGGTGACCGGTCCGTTCCCCGGCTTTCCGGTGCCGCTTGAGGGCGACGACATAACCGACTTGATCGAGCAACATCGTGACGAGCTGCCGTTCAGCGACCAGCTGCCCACGCTTGATCCGCCGACCCACACCAACCACCGCTCCCTGCTGATGCGGCTGATCACCCCGAAGCGCCTCAAGGAGAACGAGGACGCCATGTGGGTGCTTGCCGACCAAGTGCTCGACAGCTTTCTGCCGCCGGGCGAAGGCGATTGGATCAAGGGCTTCGCGGGCCCGTTCACCCTGCTGGTCATCGCCGACCTGCTGGGCGTGCCGATGGAGGACCGCGACAAGTTCGTCAAAGGCATTCGCGCGCACTCGGGTGGCGGCGTCGGGGGCACCGGGAAGGAGTCACTGGCACACAGTCCGCTGGAATTCCTCTACGGTCTTTTCTCCGACTATGTGCGGGACCGCCGCCGTGAGCCCCGCGACGACGTGCTGACCGGCCTCGCGACCGCCACCTACCCCGACGGCTCGACTCCTGATGTCGAGGATGTCGCCCGCGTCGCGAGCAACGTCTTCTCGGCAGGCCAGGAAACCACCGTGCGACTGCTGGGCGCGGCGTTGCAGACCATCGGTGAGCGTCCCGACATTCAGGCGCAATTGCGCAAGGACCGCAGCATGATTCCCAACTTCATCGAAGAGGCGCTGCGCATCGAGAGTCCGGTCAAGGGAGACTTCCGGATGAACCGGGTGCCGGTGAACGTCGGCGGCGTCGACCTGCCGGCGGGCACCACGGTGATGATTGTGCAGGCCGCCGCCAACCGCGATCCGCGCCGGTTCGAAGACCCCACCACGTTTGATCCGGTCCGCAAGAACGCCCGCCAGCACATCTCGTTCGGGCGTGGCATCCACAGCTGCCCCGGCGCGCCGCTGGCGCGCGCCGAAACCCGGGTCGCCCTCGAGCGGCTGCTGGACCGGACGTCTGACATCAGGATCAACGAGCGCATCCACGGCCCGGCGAATGACCGCCGCTACCAATATGTTCCGACTTATATTCTGCGCGGCCTGACGGAGCTGCACCTGGAGTTCACGCCGGCATGAAAGTCTGGGTTGACGACCAGCGATGTCGCGGCCACGGCGTGTGTGTCACGCTTTGTCCGGATGTGTTCGACCTGACTGACGATGGCTACGCTGAGGCGATAGATTCTGATGTCCCAACGGAATTCGAGGCCGTCACCCGGGAGGCCATCGATTGTTGTCCCGAACAGGCCATCGCGGAGACGCTGACCGAAGGAGCTGTATGCTAAATGGGCCAAAAGGATATGTGATTCTGACCGAGGCCATCAAGGATCCGGAGGGCATGAAGGCGTACGGCCGGGCCGCCGGCGCAGCGATGGGTGGTGTCAACATTCTGGCGGTGGACACCGCGCCGAACGTCATCGAAGGTGCCTGGCACGGTGACCAGACCGTGGTACTCGAGTTCGAGTCGGTGGATGCGGCCCGCGCGTGGTACGAGTCTGAGGCCTATCAGAAGGCAGCGAAGCTGCGCCAGGCCGCCGCCGACTGCAATGCGGTGATCATCTCCGGATTCGGCTGAGCCGCAACAGCTTTACTAGAATGGTGGCGGTTCGTCGGTTGGCGGGCGCGGGTCCGCAGGGGGCGGCTTTGGTCGCGGGTGCGGTGGCGTTTGGGCATCATCGCGGTGCGGTCGCCGCAGTAGTCCGACGGCGGGTCGGCTTCGGGTGCGGGGGGACCGCCCGTTGACAGGCACAAGCTGGGGAACAGCAGCGCGCTGCCCGGTGTGGTGACGTAGGTCTGTCCTGACGGCGATTGCAGGATCACGGTCCCATTGGGCAATTGTCGATCGAGCCATCCCCAGAAAGTTTTTACTAAGTGGTGTCACCGGAATGGGAAAATTCTCTCTCCGCAGGATGGTCGTTCGACCGGCGGTCAGTCGATGCCGGTCTCGGGGTCTTGGGCCGGGGACAGCGCAGCATCTATTGGCGACGGTGAGAATGTTGCTGTCCCCGGCGGCTTTGGTCCGAGACTGGCGGCGGACGCATTGGTGTCGCAGCTCGCATTGCGGTCTCGGGAGTTTCATCGGGTGCGGGATTCGTGGATCGCTTTCGCCTCCGCCCACAGAATCCTTCAGCAGATGCACACCGTTCAGCTGGAGACCGCGACCGTGCTGATGTCCCAGCTTCAACGGTGTGCCGGGTGGTGCTGGCTCCCGATAGGCCAGCCGGCAGCCACCAACCCGCCAACCCGGGGATGGACATCAACCTCGCCGATGCGGTCAACCTGACCGGCGACTGCGCGGCCGAGCAGGCGGTGCCCACCTGAAACAGCTTTGCTTGGTCCTTGAGTATCGCCGTCACGGTGAGCTTCTGCTTGCGAGCAGAGTGTGGGTTATCGGTGGGAGTCGGCGTTACGCGAGGGTTGGCGACGACGGCTTGGCCTCGATGGAAAAGGGTCGCGGGCTTCTTGCCGGCGTCTCTTCTGATGGATGGTGAGGGCCGCCATGCGGGCCAGTGCCTGTCGGGCTGTTGAGCCTGCGGGTTCCTTAGCGGATGCTGAGCGACTCCGGAGATTGACATGCGGTCGTGCTCGTGTAACCGCCGACAGCCTGTCTTTCCCCGGCCAACGAAGTTAGATGGCCATTGAGCAGCATCAATGCTGCAAAGCGGGGTGGCAGGGAAAAAAGCGGAGTTGCCGAAAAAATTTTGCTCAAAATCCTGCTGAAAACAAAACCCAAGGTTTACCTTAAGCGCACCTGAGACCCCGCGCCCCCTTATCTAGGAAGTACCAGCGATGGCTGATCGACGCGGCAGCAAGCACAATCCGCACTCGCGCAAAGCGATGCCCCACCGTCCTCAGCGTGCAGTCGGGTTGACCGGCGCGATCAGCATGTTTTTCACACTGGCGCTGGGGCCGCTGGCCAATGCGCCGAAAGCCACGGCCGATGAGTTTGACGTGGTCATTGACCAGGTCCTCAATGCGATCACCGCTTCGTTGGGTGATGTGGCTGCCGGTTCGGCGGCGGTTCCCGAGCTGGGCAGTCTGGGCTTGGGTGCCACCGAGTCGACGGCGGGGGTGGGCCTGGGTTCGCTTCCTGATGTGGGCTCGGTGGCGGCGGCCAGTCCGGTTGATGCCTGGTTGCAGGGGCTAGAGCAGGATTGGATTAACAGCGGCTTTGGTCAGCAGGTTGACACCGCGATCAATAGTTGGTTCAACCTGGTCGATCCCACCAACGGTGCGTGTGGGTTGATCTGTAACGGCGCCGATGGTCAAGGTGGCGGGTTGATCTTCGGTGACGCCGGCGCTGATGCGCAGCCGATGAGTCAGAACTTGCTGGTCGACCCCAGCTTCGAAACTGCCGACCCGTCCGGGTCGGGCTACAGCGGGGTGACCATTCCGGGCTGGACGGAGACCGGCACCCCGACCGTGATCGCCTACGGCACCCAGGGCGGTTATCCGTTCGCGTTCTCGTCTCCGCTCCCAAAGTTCTTCGACTTTCCACAGGACGCGCCCCCGGGCGCCGGCGACAATTTCGCCGGCGGCGGACCCGTGGCCACGTCCACCCTCAGCCAAACCGTCGACCTCACCGGCGCAGCCGGAACGCCGTTCGACGCTGAGTGCAGATCTCGGCGGCCAAGGCTGGAACCCGTCCTACGCCACAGTGCAGGTCACCTTCCTCGACGCCCATGGGGACGTTCTGGGCACCGACTCGCTCAACCCGGTCACGGTATGGGATCGCCTGGGTATCACCGGGTTTGAGGACCGCGACATCTGCGGGACGGTCCCGGAGGGCACCACCTCCGCGCAGGTGACCACGACCTTCACCGACAACGACACGTTCCTCGGCAACTACAACGGCGCCTACGCCGACAACGAGTCGTTCACCGTCGGCGATCCAAGCCTCACCGCGGCGCCGCTCACCCCACCGACGTCCGACGTCGGCCAACTGGATCACGTGTTCCTGATCTACATGGAGAACAAGGGCGTCGGCGACATCGTCGGCAGCCCCAACGCGCCGTACATCAACAGCCTGATCAACACCGAAGATTATGACAGCAACTACTACGCGCTGGGCCACCCCAGCGACCCCAACTACTTCCGGATCATGGGCGGATCGGACTTCGGCATCGACTACAACCCCGCCGGGAACGTCATCGACGCACCCAGCCTCATGCAAGAAATGGATCAGGCGGGCATATCGTGGGCCGGCTACGCGCAAGGCATGCCCTTCCCGGGTGACCTCGACGTCATCGGGTGACTACGCCGTCGACCAATTACCCTTTGCCCAATTCAGCTACGTCTACGACAACACCCCCGCCTACCTGCAGGAACACCTGCTCCCGCTGACGGATTTGTCCACCGATCTCGAGGACCCGAACACCTTCCCGGAATTCACCTGGATCGCTGCCGACGAGGCCAACAACATGGAAGGCCCTATCGATACTCCTTCTGGCCTTTCCCAGTTCATTATCAGCCAGTTCACGAACCAGCAGTACAACGTCGCGGCCGGCGACCAGTTCGTCCAGCAAGAAGTGTCCGCCATTGAAAACTCGCCAACGTGGACTGACCCGAACGAGAAGGACGCGATCATCATCACGTTCGACGAGGACAACAACAACCTGTCACTGGGCTTCGGTAACGAAGGCAACAACGTTCCGATGATCGTCATCCCGAACGAGGACGCCGTGACGACTGGGGGGATGGAATCCGGCCCCTTCACCACCGACGCCTACTACAACGAGTACAGCCTGATGGCCACTATTGAAGACACCTTGCGTGCTTCGCCAGGAACTCTGGACCCGCTCACTGCCAACGACATGTACGCCCAACCCATGAACGCTTTCTGGAAATAATGAGTGCGGCAGTAGCACTTGAAGTTTGAGGCGTGGGTGGGCCCGCCGTCGGCGTAGGGAATCGTATGATCCACGTCGCAATCGCCGGCGGGGTGGTCGCAGCCGGGCCATCGGCCAGGGCTTGGCTGATCCGCAACGCCGCGGCCACCTCGGCGGCCATCGCCTCCTCAGTGTCGACCGCCCACTCCGCGGTGTCCGAACAGCGAGACAGCCGGTAGCCGAACAAGTCCCCGATCGCGGTCAGCTGTTGCGGCGGCCGCCTGGGTTCTCCGTCCGGGTCGCCGTACATATTCGGTCCACCAGCGCCGCGCATTCCGCCGCGGTCGATGGATGGCGCCGCTCGAAGAGCTCGTCGAACCGAGCCCGTACATCTTCGAACATAGGTTCGATTATGCCACTGCCCACCGACACGAAACGGCGCCGCCGCTATTCGACGATGGAGATGGCCTGCCTCGGGCACTGCCGGACAGCTTCGCGGATCTGCGCTTCGTTCTCCGGCGTGACGTCCTCTTGCAGCACGGTCAGCGTGTCGTCATCCTCGAGTCGGAACACCTCCGGGATGATGCCCATGCACACCCCGTTGCTTTCGCACAGCCCCCAGTCGACTTTGATCTTCTTGCTCATCCAAGCCCTCTCAGCGCAATACCTTCACCGGTACGTTCAGCCAGCCCGCGACATTCTGCATGGTGACCCGTTTACAGCCCTCCCAATTCACCTCGTAGCGAGGCATGAAGTCGAGCAGCTTCTCCAGCGCGATCCTGCTTTCCATCCGGGCCAACGCCGCGCCGAGGCAACTGTGAATCCCGTACCCCAGGCCGAGATGCTGTGCCTCGGTCTGGTCACGCTCGATATCGAAGGTTCGGCGTCGGTGAAGGCGTCGGGGTCTCGGTTCGCCGCTGCTTTCATCAGGAACACCGGCTTGCCGGCGGGAATCGTGCCACCGCTGGTGTGTGCCTCTTTCAAGGTCCAGCGCACGTTGTACTGAACCGGTCCCTCGTAGCGCAACAACTCTTCGACGGCACCGGGGATTTTGCTGCGGTCTTCGACCAGCTTCTGCCACTGGTCTGGGTAGCGGGCGAAAAGCACTGCGGCGCTGCCGATCAACTTGGTGACTGTCTCCGCGCCCGCGCCGCCGAGCAACGTCGCAAATCCGCAGATCTCGATGTCGTCCAGGCGGCGCAGCGTGCCGTCATCGTTGGGAATCT
>CAWKME010000074.1:0-9933 GCA_963850645.1 uncultured Actinomycetota bacterium
GGAAACCGTGCCACTGGCTCTGTGCTGCATGTCCCACAGCCCGCTGCTGAACCTGCCGGGGCCGTCGCGGATCTGCTCGACGACGTGGATGGCGCAATCGGCACGCACGGGGTTCGTCGCAGACTATGACCCCGAGCTCGTCGTCATCTTCTCCCCGGACCACTACAACGGCTTCTTCTACAAGGTGATGCCGCCGTTCTGTATCGGCCTTCTGCCACGGGATCGGCGACTACGGCACCCAGATCGGTCCGCTCGACGTCCCGAGACATGCGGTCGGCTGGCGGAAGCGTGCTCGATCGCGGCGTGGACGTGGCGGTTTCGGCCAGCATGGACGTCGATCACGGCACCGTGCAGCCGTTGGAGAAACTCTTCGGTGACGCCAGGGCGCGCCCGGTGATCCCGATCTTCATCAACTCGGTGGCCACGCCGCTGGGGCCGTTGCACCGCTGCCGGGCACTGGGCACCGCGGTGGGCAACTACCTGGCCACCCTGGACAAGCGGGTCCTGGTGGTGGGATCCGGTGGGCTGTCGCACGATCCGCCGGTGCCGACGCTGGCGACCGCGGCTCCTGCGGTACCTGGAACGGATCGTGCACGGCGCGCCGATGACCTCCGAACAGCGGCAGGCCCGGCAGACCGCGGTGATCGACGCGGCCAGGAGCTTCGCCGGCGGGCGAGAGCGACCTGCAACCCCTCAACCCGGCGTGGGACCACCGATTCCTGGAGATCATCGACAGCGGGCGGCTCGACGAGCTCGATAAGTGGTCCAACTCGTTCATGCCATGAGGGCGGCAACTCCGCTCACGAGATCCGCACCTGGGTCGCGGCTTTCGCGGCGCTCGCCACCGCTGGGCCTACCGGACCGCGGTGCGCTATTACAAGCCGGCCGCCGAACTGATCGCCGGCTTCGCGGTCAGAACGGCGGTGCCGACGACTGACGCCTGGCCCGGGCACTCCCGGATACCTTCGACCACGTCGTCGACGTGCTCGTCATCGGTTCCGGAGGTGGCGGCATGACGGCGGCGCTGACCGCCCACGCGTCCGGGCTCGACGACGCTGGTGGTCGAAAAGTCCGCCACTTCGGCGGTTCCACCGCGCTGTCGGGCGGTGGCATCTGGGTACCCGGGGCGCCCGCGCAACGCCGGGAGGGCTACGCGCCCCGCCGGACGGCGTCGTCGACTACCTGAGGCAGATCACCGATGGCCTCGTCAGCGAAGCGCGGATCCAGCAGTACGTCGAGTCGGCGCCGGAGATGATGGAGTTCCTCGAGACAGCTCAGCCCGTGGCTCGAATTCGTCTGGAAGCCCGGCTATGCCGACTACTACCCGGAACTGCCCGGCGGCTCCGAACTCGGCAGCACGATCAACGTGCCGCCCGATCGACCTGCGTAAGCTGGGCGACGAAGAACAAATCTGCTCAAGCCGCTGGCGCTTGCCCCCAAGGGAATCTGGCTGGGGCCCAAAGACCTTCGGTCGTTCTACCAGGTCCGCCAATCGTGGGCGGGCAAGGCCGTCCTGGTCAAGCTGATCGGGCGCATGGTCAGGGCGCGAGTGTTCGGCGAGCGGATCGCGGCGATCGGCCAGTCGCTGGCGGCGCGGCTGCGGCTGGCGATGAAGGAGCGCGGCATCCCGCTGTGGCTGGACTCGCCGATGACGCGAACTGCTCACCGACGTCGACGGTCGGTGACCGGCGCGATCGTCGGAGCGGGACGGCAACCGCAACGGATCGGCGCCCGGCGAGGGGTAATCCTGGCCACCGGCGGGTTCGACCACGACATGGCCTGGCGCAAGGAGCATCTGCCCGAACGTGGAACAGGACTGGAGCTTCGGCAACCCCGCCTCCATGGGCGACGGCATCCGCGCGGGCGAACAGGTAGGTGCCGCCACCGAACTGCTCGACGAGGCCTGGTGGTTCCCGGCCATCCAATGGCCCGACGGCCGAATGCAGTTCATGCTCAACGAGCGGATGATGCCCTCGCAGTTCATCGTCAACGGCGAAGGGCAAGCGGTTCATCAACGAGGCCGCGCCGTACATGGACTTCGGTCACGCCATGATCGACGGGCCAGAGGTCCGGGGTCACCCACATTCCGTGCTGGCTTATCACCGATCACCGCTCCTTCAACCGCTACGTCGTCGGCGGCCATCTGCCGATACCCAAGGTCCGGGCGCGCCGGTGCCCACCGGGCGCAAGGTGCCGCAGGCCTGGCTGGAGTCGGGCGTGGTCAAAGCGGCGACGAGCTGGGACGAGCTGGCGATGAAGATCGGGGTGCCGCCGGCCAACTTCGCGACACCGCAGCGCGTTTCAACGAACTGGCGCGCAAGGGCCACGACGACGACTTCAACCGCGGCGACAGCGTTTACGACAACTACTACGGCGACCCGACCCTGCCCAACCCCAACCTGTATCCGCTCGGCGATCCGCCGTACTACGCGTTCCGAGATCGTCCTCGGCGATCTCGGGCACATCGGGTGGCCTGCGCACCGACGAATACGCCCGGGTGCTGCGCGCCGACGACACCGTGGTCGCGGGCTCTACGCGGTGGGCAACACCTCGGCGGCGGTGATGGGCCGCAGCTACGCCGGGGCCGGGGCCACCATCGGCCCGGCCATGACCTTCGGCTACGTCGCGGCCAAACACTCGCAGCCCGAAAGCTCAACTCACTCAATTGCTCACAGGAGGTACAGATGAAAATCTCGCTGTTCTACGAATTCGCCCTACCGCGGCCCTGGGGGCCGGACGACGAGCACGTCCTGTTGCAGGACTGCCTCGACGAGGTCGAGGCCGCCGACAAGGCCGGCTTCTCCACCGTGTGGCTGACCGAGCACCATTTCCTGGAGGAGTACTGCCACTCCAGCGCACCCGAGATGTTCCTGGCCGCGGCCAGCCAGCGGACCAAGAACATCCGGCTCGGGTTCGGCGTCATGCACCTGCCCCCGGCGGTCAACCACCCGGCCCGGGTCGCCGAACGCATCGCCACCCTCGACCTGCTCTCCAATGGCCGGGTCGAGTTCGGCACCGGCGAATCCTCCTCGGTGGGCGAACTGGGCGGCTTCGATATCGACCCCGCCGACAAGCGGGCCCAGTGGGAGGAGGCCCTGGAGGTCGCGATCCGCTGCATGATCGAGGAACCCTTCACCGGGTTCAAGGGCGAGCACATCGAAATGCCGGCCCGCAACGTCATCCCCAAGCCCCTGCAAAAGCCGCACCCGCCGGTGTGGGTCGCCTGCACCCGGCCGGCCTCAGTGCAGATGGCCGCCCAAAAGGCCATCGGCGCGCTGAGTTTCGCCTACACCGGCCCGGGACCGCTCACCGAGCGGGTGAACGGCTACTACAAGGAGTTCGAGGAGAACGGCGTCCCGGTCACCCCGGCGATCAACCCGAACATCCTGGCCATCGGCGGTGACCTGTCGATGATGGTCGCCGCACCGACGAGGAGGCACTCAAGCGCCTCGGGCATTGGGCGGCGGATTCTTCTCGTTCGGGATCATGCACTACTACATGACCGGCATGCACACCCCCGGACGGACCGGGGTGTGGAAGCGCTATCTCGAAGAGGTCGAGAAGGACCCGACGCTGGCCTACGGCCCCGGACGCGGCGCGATCGGCTCACCGGACACCGTGCGGGAGTTCCTGCGCGGCTACGAGGCGAGCGGCGTCGACGAGATCATCCTGCTGCTCAACCCGCGCAGCCACGAGGGCACCATGGAATCCATCGAGCTGATGGGCAAAGAGGTCCTGCCGGAGTTCATCGAGCGCGACGAAAAGGCGGTGGCCGCCAAGGCCAAGCGGCTCGCGCCGGTCATCGAGAAGGTCGAGGCGCGCCGGCCGGAGTCGACCGCGCCGCTGTTCGACGAAACCTACGCCTTCGGCGGCCTGCCCACCGGTCGCGGGGAAAGTTCACCGCGAGCGAGATCCCAGAGGCGATGGCCGAGATCAACGAAGGCCGCGTCCAGGCCGCGCAGCGTGCGAAGGAGCAGCGAGAGAAGCAGTCGTGATACCGGAAGTTGGCTGACCGTTGGGACAGATCGACGGGCTGTGGCGTTACGACGGCCGCCGTGCCGTGGTGACCGGGTGCGCGTCGGGTATCGGGGCCCATGTGGTCCGTCAGCTCACCGAACTCGGGGCCGACTTCGTCGGGCTCGACAAGCATCCGCCGAGCGCCGACATCGCGGAATTCCATGCGCTTGACCTGACCGACCCGGCATCCATCGACCGCGCCGTGGTGTCGGTTGGCCGGGACGTCGATGCGCTGTTCAACATCGCCGGCGTCTCCTCGGAATCGGCGATCCGTTGCTCGTCGTCACGATCAACTTCCTCGGCTTACGGCACGTCACCGAGGCGGTGTCGGCGAAGATGCGGGCCGGATCGTCCGTCGTGAGTGTGTCCTCGCTCGCCGCGGCCGGCTATCGGGAGCATCAGCAAGTCGTCGGCGGGCTGCTGAACACCCACACGATGGCCGGGGGAATCGAGTGGTGTCACCGCCATCCGGATGCGCTGGCCGACGGGGGCTACGGTTGTCCAAGAAGCGATCATCCTTTACACCATGAAAAATACCGCTGCGCTCGGTGCTCGAGGTATCCGTATCAACTGCACCGGACCGGGCGTCACCGAGACCCCGATCCTTGACCAGCTGCGTGCTGCCTACGGCCAGCGGTACCTCGATGACATCCCCAAACCATTGGGCCGGGTCGCCGATCCGGCCGAGCAGGCCGCGGTCCTGCTGTTCTTGAATAGCCAAGCCGCCAGCTATATCTCGGGCCAAGTACTCTGGGTCGACGGCGGCAATATAGGCGCTGCGGTCGCGCGCGAACTCGAGGAAGGGCGAGCACCGTGGCCAGCCTGACCGACTTTCGCCGTGTCGCCCGCGATGTCTGCAACTGGGGACGGTGGGGAGATGCCGACGAGCTCGGCACGCTGAACTTCATCACCGCGGACAAAATCGCGCAAGCGGCCAGTCTCGTCAAACACGGCAAGGTGTTTCCCCTCGGGGTGGACTTCGGGTCGTCGGGCCCGCAGGGCGCATTCCAATTCCGGCACAATCCGATTCACGTGATGACCGTGGACGGCGGCGACGTGAACACGCTGGCCCGCTACGGGCCGGACTGGGCCCGCAACCCGGGCGCGCGGGAACTCGGCAAATACTTCCAGGACAATCCGTTCCGTTTCAACGACGACATGATCATCATGCCGCTGCAGGCGGCCACCCAATGGGATGCGCTCTCCCACGTCTACTACGATGACCAGCTCTACAACGGCTTCCCGGCGGATTCGGTGACCAGCCTCGGCGCGTTCCACTGCGGCATCGACAAGGTGGACGGCAAGGGCATCACCTCGCGCGGCGTGCTGCTTGACCTCGTTCGCCATCGCGGCGCGGAGACCTTTCTTGAACTCGGCAACCCGATCACCCCGGGCGAACTCGACGACGTCGCTCGATCCCAGGGCGTAACGGTCGGGCGCGGCGACATCGTGTTGATCCGGACCGGCTGGTGGCAAGGTTTCTCATAACCGGCGACGGAGGCGAACTGGGCTCGGGATTGGACTGGCGGTGTGCCTCCTGGCTGCACGATCACGACATCGCGGCGGTGGCCGCCGATAATCTCATGGTCGAAGACCCGGTATCCGGGGTCGAGGGAACGTTTTTGCCCATGCACATGCTGTGCTTGCGGGACATGGGGCTGATGCTCGGCGAGTACTGGGATCTCACCGCACTGGCGGCCGACTGTGCGGCCGACGGCTGTACGAGTTTCAGCTCGTCGCCCCACCATTGAGAGTCGTTGGTGCGGTGGGCTCTCCAGTGAACCCCATCGCCATCAAGTAAGGAGGGCGCGGTCGATGTTGACGGAATATAACGGGCCGTTGGTTGTCGGTCTCGGCGGCACCCTGAGGTCGAATTCGTCGACCGAACGAGCTCTGCGGCACTGCCTGGCAGCCGTTGAGCGCCAGGGCGGACGCACCAAACTCTATTGCGGCGAGGACATCGAATTGCCGATGTACAACCCGCACGAACCGGCCCGCACCTCGCAGGCAATTCAGCTGATCGAGGCCCTGCGCGAGGCAGACGCCGTGATCGTCGGCTCGCCCGGATACCACGGCGGTATCTCCGGACTCATGAAACAGCTCGACTATATCGAAGATATGCGGGACGACTCCCGGGTCTACCTCGACAACAAGCCGTGGGGCTGCATCAGCTGTGCGTACGGGTGGCAGGCGGCGGTAGGCACGCTGGACCAACTCCGCGCCATCGGGCATGCGTTCGGGCCTGGCCGACTCCCCTCGGCATCGCGATCAACTCCGCAGACCAAATCTGGAACGAGGCAGGCGAACTGGTCGACGTGACCGTCACGAATCAACTCGAGTTATTGGCATCGCAGTTGTTGACGTTCGCGCGATCGGCTCCGGGCCAGGCCGCCAGGTAGGGGATGACTGATGCGGTTTGTGCTAGTGCACGGCGGGTTTCACGCCGCATGGTGCTGGAGTCGCACGATTCCCGAGCTCGAACGGCTCGGCCACCAGGCGATCGCGGTCGACTTGCCCGGTCACGGCCACCGGGTCGAGGAGGAGTCGACCCTTGACAACCGCAGGGAGGCTGTCGTCTCGGTGCTGCAACCCGGCAGTACTGGTCGGACATTCCGGCGGCGGGTTCGATGCGACGCTCGCCGCTGACGCCGCGATAGATCTGGTAAGCCACATTGTCTACCTGGCCGCTGCGCTGCCGCGCGAAGGCCGTAGCTACCCCGAGGCCATGACGATGCGCAACGCCGAAGACGGTGAGTTCGACGGCGACACCGGAAAGATGCTGGGCTACTTGCATTTCAGCGAGGACGGCGCGATGACCTTCGCAAAACCTCTAGGGGCGTGGGAGTACTTCTGGCACGACTGCGACGAACAGACCGCCCGCTGGGCGTTCGAGCGCCTTGGCCCGGAACGCTTCGGCGAAACCACGGTCGCGCCGGTGTCTATCCCGCGGTTTTGGCAGGCTGATCTGCCACGCAGCTTCATCCGCTGCCTGCAGGACCGGTCGATGCCGCGTTGGCTGGCAGATGTAGTGGTGCAGCGACTCGGCGTCGAGCAACTGACCATCGACACGTCGCACTGCCCTTCCTCAGCCGGCCCAAGGAGCTGGCCGAACTGCTGGTCCGTGCGACGACCACCAAACCCGTTGGCCCGCTGAACCCGAACTGAGGAGTCTGCCATGGAGATTCACCGCAGAACCGCCGTGGTCGACGGGATGGTTACCAGCTACCTGGAGGCCGGCGACGGCGACCCGGTGATCCTGCTGCACGGCGGTGAGTTCGGCGCCAGCGCCGAAATCGGCTGGGAGCACACCATAGCCGCACTGGCTGCCCGGTATCGCGTGCTGGCGCCCGACATGTTGGGCTTCGGGCAGTCAGCCAAAGTCATCGACTTCAACGATGGGCGCGGCATGCGGATCCGCCATGTCGCCCGCTTCTGCCGCGAGCTGGCCATCGACTCAGCGCATTTCGCCGGCAACTCGATGGGCGCCATCATGCTGCTCACCGACGCCACGTCGGATTCGCCGGCGTTGCCGATGCGCAGCATGGTCGCCATTTGCGGCGGCGGCGAAATCCAGCGCAACCACCACATGGAGGCGCTCTACGATTACGACGCGACCGTGCCGGCCATGCGCCGTATCGTCGAGGCGCTCTTTCACGATCCGTCCTATCCGGCCGACGACGACTATGTGCGGCGCCGTTACGAATCAAGCACGGCACCCGGTGCGTGGGAGGCGGTCGCGGCAGCACGGTTTCGCCGGCCCGGGGCCGCGCCGCCACCGACCCCGTCGAGTAAGCGGGCCTACCAGCGTGTCTCGGTTCCGAGCTTGTGGTCAAGGGCGGGTGCGACAAGCTGCTCCCGCTCGGCTGGCGAAAGAGATCGCCGACCAGATTCCCCGGGGGCGGTCGGCTGTCGTCGAGGCGGCCGGCCACTGCCCACAGATTGAGCAGCCGTCGATCGTCAACGCGCTACTGCTGGAATTCTTATAGGTGCGGCAGGCGTGGCGTTTCCGGTCGTTACTCCGACTCCGAATGCCGCTGTGCGAGCCAGGTGATCAGCCGCCCGAGGATGATCAGCAGCAGCAGGAACACGATCAGCAAGAAGGCCGCGTCATAGGACAGGTCCTGCGCCGTTTTCGACGGCAGGTTGTAGAACGTCCAGATCGGGTAGGTCAGGTATCCGACCGGCGAGTGGTGAGTTGTCCGGTCGGCAGCGAATCCGACCAGCCCGCGGTATACAGCATCGGCGCCGTCTCGCTGACCGCCAGCGCGAGCGCCACCAGCAGGCCGGTGACGATTCCGGGAATCGCTGTCTTCAGCACGACTTTGCGCAGCGTCCAAATGATCGGCAGCCCCAGCGCCTCCGCGCCCTCCCGGTACGACGTCGGCACCTGACCAAGCGCGGACTCGGTGGCCTTGGTGATGTACGGAATACTCATCACCGACAGCACCAGGACCCCGGCCGCCAGGGAAAACCCCCAGTCGAAGTACACCACGAGTGCGAGATAGCCGACGTAGCCGAGCACAATCGACGGGATACCCGACAGCACCTCGTAAGCGCCGCGCAGGACTGAAACGTTCTGCCGGTGGCGAATTCGGACAGATAGATCCCAGTCAGCACGCTCACGGCGCCACCCACCAGCATGACCCCGATACCCAGGACCGCGGTTCCGACGATCGCGTTGCGCAGGCCCCCACCGTTGCCCTGCGTGTCCTGCACCAGCACGATCAAGTGAAACACCGGCAACGCGCGGCCGAGGACTCCGATCAGCATCCACACCGTGGGCCGATCACCACCGCCAGACAGCAGAAGCATGCCGTCCAAACAGCGCGTTGACGACCTTGCGCCGAGTGGCGACCGACGCATCTCAAATACCTCGCCCGACCGGCAGCGCGGTACCCGACTCCGGCGCACCAACGCACGGGCAGCCACGTTCGTCAGCAATGTGATCACCATCAGCACCAGACTCACTTCGGCGAGGGTCTTCACCGCGAAGTTGGTGGAGTCGGTCATCGCCGAATCCAGCTGCGAGACCACGGTGGCGGCGATGGTGGTCATGGTCGAGTAGATGTTGGTGGGCATCGCGCCCAACTCTGCACCGGACACCATGGCGATGGCCATCGTCTCTCCCAACGCACGTCCAAGTCCCAGGACCACGGCGCCGATGATGCCCCTGGACACCCACGGCAGGGTGACCCTGCGCGCGCACTCCCAATCGGACATCCCCAGCGCGGTCGCGCCCTCGCGGGCCAGAGACGGCACCTGCCGTATCAGGTCACGGGCGGTGCTGGCGATGATGGGAATGATCATCACCGCCAGCACCAGACCGGACACCAACAAACCTTCTCCGTTGCCGACGTCACCGCGGAAGTAGTCGAGCACCGGCACATCGGGAGCGTTGCGGGCGATCACGGGAGCGATGTGGTGGGCGATGAACGGCCCGAAGGTCATCGCCCCCCACAGGCCGACGATGACACTGGGGATGCCGGCGAGCAATTCGAGTACGATGCCGACCGCCGAGGCGAGGCGTTTCGGCAACCGTTCCACGATCGCCAGCGCTGCCCGATGGACACCGGCACCGCGATGAACAGGGCGATCGCAGAGCTCGCCAGGGTGCCGACGATCAGCGGCAATGCCCCGTAGTATGCGCCCGTCGGATGTGGGACACCGTCGGTGACAACGGTGTTGCCGTAGATGTTTCCCGGGTTCCATTCGGTGGCGGTGAAGAAGTGCAGCCCGTTGAGCCTGATCGCGGCAGCGCCTCGATCACCAGCGTCCCCAGCACAAACCCGAGCGCGATCGACGGGATCACCGCACCCGCCCCCCCGGCCCAGCGGACGGCGAGGCCCTGGCCGCGCACGCCACGGATGCGGCTCAGCATGGGTCGGAGGACGGTTGAGCGCCTGACGCAGGCTGTTG
>CAWKME010000075.1:0-35990 GCA_963850645.1 uncultured Actinomycetota bacterium
TTCCGTCTCGTTTCGGCAGGGGCGTCACGCGTATCGCGTGGCGCCCTACGCTTTCTCGGCGCTCGTCGGCAATAGGGGAAAGCGGCCGCGCTAACCGTGTGGTGTTGCACGGCGCCTAAACCGCAGGCATGCTTAATTACTCGAGCTACCAATGTGGTTATCGGGCGGAAGCTTCGCGCGGAGGTCGGATATGGAGACTGGCTCAGATCGGCCAATAGGGGTTTCCCCCTTCCATTCCCGTGGTGCCCTGAAAGGGTTTGTGATCTCCGGGCGTTGGCCCGATTCCACCAAGGAGTGGGCGCAACTGCTCATGGTGGCGGTCAGGGTCGCGTCGTTGCCCGGATTGCTCTCCACCACAACCGTGTTCGGTGCTCGCGAGGAGTTGCCGGACGAACCCGAACCGGGCACCGTCGGGCTGGTGCTGGCCGAGGGCACGGTGTGCGGTGAATCAGCCATCCAGCCAGGCTATTTCGCCGATCACCAGCCCCCCGCGTTGTTGATGCTGCATCCGCCCTCGGAAACCACGCCGTCGTTGCCGGAATGCACCGGGGCGGCGTCGGGATGCGTACTGCTGCCGGGATTGCCATACCTGGGGCTCGAGCACCGGGCGGCCTGGGTGGAAGCGGAAGCTGACGGCACCATCACCTCCATGGTGAGCCGCGTCGGCGTCGACCCGATCAGCCATCCCGATACGGCGATTCTGGCAATGCTGCTCGCCGCTTAAGGGCGCACCGAGTAGCGAATAGGGAATGGCTCCGGGGCGCCCTTCCGGATGCGAATTCCCAGTGGAGGGACCTTGCCGCAATCCGCGATTTTCCGGCCGTCACCCGCCGACTCGGCGGTCAGGTGCCGACAGGTACGCCGGTGCCACGGCGTTCGCGTCCTGCCTGCTGTGCAATAGTCGGTGCGCCAAACTGCGTAGCTTTGCCGCGCGGGCAGCCGTTCGCGGGACGCCCGGCGCGAGCATCGGCCGCCGCTTCACATTCGTTTTTTGGATGTTTCACTTCTTGACAGCAAAGGGCGGTTAGGACGCGCCCGGATCGCTCGCCCGTTGCGGTGCGATCGCCCAGCACGCCCCGATCGCCCGCTCGCCGAGCGTGCGGCCGTCGTCCCGCCACGTTGGCCACGATGCCTAATTCTGCGGATAACCTGTGAGTTTCGCTCAATTCAGTGGACACCTCAGCGAATCAGTTGGACGCTCGTCAAGTGCGGTGTCGCCAAGCCTCAGCTACGCCCGGCCGAAGCCGTCCCGGGTTTGCACCTGGTTACGGACGGCAAACCCTCGTTACCATGATCAGCAAATACACCTAGGTAATAGTTCACTTCTACAGCCCCGTGGAGGTCATATCGATGAGCACGACGTTCGCTGCTCGCCTGAACCGCCTGTTCGACACGGTGTATCCGCCCGGGCGCGGGCCGCACACCTCCGCAGAGGTGATCGCGGCGCTCAAGGCGGAGGGCATCACGATGTCGGCTCCCTACCTGTCACAGCTACGTTCCGGCAACCGCACCAATCCGTCGGCGGCGACGATGGCCGCCCTGGCCAACTTCTTCCGGATCAAGTCGGCCTACTTCACTGACGACGAGTACTACGAGAAGCTCGACAAGGAACTGTCGTGGCTGGCCACGATGCGTGACGACGGTGTGCGCCGCATCGCGCTGCGCGCCGCCGAGTTGTCCCCGGAGGCCCAGCAGGAGGTCGTCGGAACGGGTCAACGAGCTGCGCCGCGCGGAGCACCTCGACGCCTAGGACGCCGGCCAGAGCGGATCGCACCGCCCGCACCTGACGGGCTGCCGTCGGCCCATTCCGATTAGGGTTGGCTCACGGATCGCGCACGCGCGAGAGCGATAGTCCACGAGATACCGGGGAGGCGGCCGGGAATGGGCCTGTTCCGCAAGCGAAAGAGTCGCGCGACGCGTCGCGCCGAAGCCCGTGCGATCAAGGCCCGCGCCAAGCTGGAGGCCAAGCTGGCCGCCAGGAACGAGGCTCGCCGCATCAAGGGCGAACGACGGGCCGCGGAGAAGGCCCTCAGGGCGCAGATCAAATCCCAGCGGGACAGCGACCGCACGGCGTTGAAAGTCGCCGAGGCCGAACTCAAGGCGGCGCGTGAAGGCAAGGTGTTGTCGCCCACGCGGATCCGCCGGGCGCTGACCGTGTCTCGGCTGCTCGCGCCGATCCTGACTCCGGTGATATACCGGGCGGCCATGGCGGCCCGCGCGATGATCGACCAGCGCCGCGCGGATCAGCTGGGCATTCCGTTGGCCCAGATCGGCCAGTTCTCCGGGCACGGCGCCCAGCTGTCGGCCCGGATCGCCGGGGCGGAAAAATCGCTGCAGACGGTGCAGGACAAGAAGCCCAAGGACGCCGAGACCAAGCAGTTCGTGTCGGCCATCACCGAACGGCTCGCCGATCTGTCGGCGGCCGTCACCGCCGCGGAGAACATGCCGGCCGCGCGACGCCGGGCGGCCCACGCCGCGATCTCGTCGCAGCTCGACGGTATCGAGGCGGACCTGATGGCCCGGCTCGGGTTGGGCTGACCGCCGAATCGGAGCCAGGCATGCTAACCGCTACGGCGGATCTCCGCGCGTCCTGATCGCGGTCGCCGCGGCCGTCGCCCTCTATCTCGGCTCGGCGGCCGGCACGCCGGCGGCATGGGCGCACGTCCACGCCAGCAGCGACAATCCGGTGCGCGGCGCCACGGCGATCGTCACCTTCCAGGTGCCCAACGAATCGAACACGGGCGCGGCGACCACCGCGCTGACCGTCACCCTCCCCAACGTGGCGTCTGCGCGCACCGAGACCATCCCGGGATGGACGGCCAAGCTCGACCGCGACGCGGCGTCCGGCAGCGTCCGCTCGGTGACCTGGACGGCCGCGCCCAACGGCGGGATCGGGGTGGATCAGTTCGCGCTGTTCCGGATATCGGTGCAGCTGCCCGACACCGACACCGTCAGCTTCCCGGCCACCCAGACCTATTCCGACGGGACGGTCGTGAAGTGGGATCAGCCGCCGCTGCCCGGCGGCGCGTGAGCCGGAACACCCGGCACCCACGCTGACGCTTGCCAGCGGGCCGGTGGCGCCGCATGAGACACCGCTGCCGCCCGCCGCACCCGGCGCCGCGCCCGCACCGCCGGAGCAATCGCCGGACAACACCGCCCGCCTGCTGGGCGGTGCGGCCCTGGTGGCGGCCGCGCTGGCAATCTGCCTGGTGCTGGTCCGCCGACGGGCATGAGGCGCCTGGCGGTCCTCGCGTGGGTCGGCTGCCCTGCTGCTGACGTGGCGCATCGTGAACGCACCCGTGGCGTCCGCGCACGCCGCGCGCGTCGCAGCCGATCCCGCCGGACAACGCGGTGCTCGCCGACCGGCCCCGACCGGGTGAGCGCGACCTTCAACGAGCGGTTGCAGACCACGTTCGCGGCCATGACGGTCGTCGGTCCCGACGGCAACGTGTGGTCCACCGGGGAACCGACGGTGCAGGGCGCGGTCGTCGGCATCGGCCTGCGACCGCTCGGCCCGGCCGGCGACCTACACGGTGAACTACCGGGTGACGTCCGCGGACGGCCACGTGGTGTCCGGGTCCTGGTCGTTTCGGCTGACGGTGCCCGGCACCGGCACGCCCGGACCCGCCGCCGCCGGCGCCGGCGCCGGCGGCGAGCGTGCCGGTCTGGCCGTTCGTCGTGGTAGCGGTGGCGCTCGTCGCCGCGGGCGCCCTGTGGGCGGTGCGTCGCAGACCGTGACCGGCCTGGCCGAGGCGCCCGCACGTCGTGCCTGGCATGATGGGACCCGAGAACCCGGTGCGCCAGACAACCGTGAGAGAAAGCTGCAAGGAGCGGCCGCATGGCAGACCCGCAGGACCAACCCGACAGCGAACCCGACGGCGCGTCCACCCCGCCGGAGAAGAAGCCGCCGGCCAAGGCGGTCAAGAAGGCCGCGAAAGCGCCCGCCAAGAAGGCACCCGCGAAAAAGGCGCCCGCCAAAAAGGCGCCCGCCAAGAAAGCACCCGCCAAGAAGGCACCCGCCAAAAGCCCCGAACCCGCGCCGCCCAAGCCCGCCGAGCAACCGCTGCGACGCGCAGCAGCGGATCGAAACCAACGGCGAACTCGCTGCCGCCGCCAAAGATGCTGCCGCACAAGCGAAATCGACCGTAGAGGCCGCCAACAACCCGGTCTCCCCGGACGTGCCGGCGCCGCCCGAGCCAGTCCCCGGTGCCGTTGATCGTCGCCCTGGCCGTCAGCCTGCTGGCCATCCTGCTGATCCGGCAGCTGCGGCGCCGCTGAGCCTTCGCTAACGTGTCAGAAGTGACCGTGTCCTTCCGGCCGACCGCCGACCTCGTGGACGAGCATCGGGCCCGACGTCCGCAGCTGCGACCTCCAGTTCCGCCAGTTCGGTGGCCGCGCGGAATTCGCCGGGCCGATCAGCACCGTGCGCTGCTTCCAGGACAACGCGCTGCTGAAATCGGTGCTCTCCCAGCCGAGCTGCGGGCGGGGTACTGGTCATCGACGGCGGCGGCTCGCTGCACACCGCGCTGGTCGGCGACGTCATCGCCGAATTGGCCCGCTCGAACGGCTGGGCCGGGACTGATCGTCAACGGCGCGGTGCGCGACGCCGCCGCGCTGCGCGGCATCGACATCGGCATCAAGGCGCTGGGCACCAATCCCCGCAAGAGCAGCAAGACCGGGCGCCGGCGAGCGCGACGTCGAGATCACGCTGGGCGGGGTGACTTTCGTGCCCGGCCAGATCGCCTACAGCGACGACGACGGCATCGTCGTCGTCCAGGCCGGCGTCTGAGCGCTAAACGGCTACCGGCGCCGCCTTTTTCGCGAAGCGCAGGCCCTCGTCGTCGACCTTGCCGCGCCGGATCGTCCGCATGTCGAACAAGTAGTTCTGCTTGAGCCGCCACGGCGCGCGCGACCCCGACTTGGGCAGCAGGTGCATCGCACGCTGGAAGTAGCCCGGGCTGAAATCCATGAACGGCAGCTCGTCGACGGCGTCACCCGGGTGCTGCGGCTCCACGAAGTCGAAACCCTTGGCGTCCATGTAGTTCAGCAACCGGCAGACGAACTCCGAGACCAGGTCGGCCTTCAGCGTCCAGGACGCGTTCGTGTAGCCGAAGGTGATGGCGAAATTCGGGACCCCGGAGAACATCAGCCCTTGTAGGTCATCAGCGATGTCAGGTCGATGGGCTCACCGTTGCGGGACGGCTTCACCCCGCCCAGCAACTGCATGTTCAATCCCGTTGCGGTGATGATGATGTCCGCCTGCAGTTCCTCTCCCGAGGTCAGCTTGATTCCGGTCTTGGTGAACCGGTCGATGGTGTCGGTGACGACGTCGGCCTTGCCGTGCCGGATGGTCCGGAAGAAGTCGCCGTCGGGGGCCAGGCACAGCCGCTGGTCCCACACGTTGTACCGCGGGCCGAAATGCTTCTCGACGTCGTACCCTTCAGGCAGGCGCCGCGCGAGCCATCGTCATCAGCGTTTTGCGCATGTAGGCGGGGCGTTTCCGCGAGAGCTGGTACTGGAACGGTGCTGAACGCGATGGCCTTCCAGCGGTTCGCCATGTGCGCCAGGCGGTCGGGCAGCAGCCGGTTGGCCCGCTCGGCGAAGGGGTCGATCCCGGGCAGCGAGCCTATGTAGGTCGGCGAGCGCTGCAGCATCGTCACGTGGCCGGAGCCGGAGTTCACCAGGGCCGGGATCAGGGTGATCGCGGTGGCGCCGGACCCGATGACGATGATCTTCTTGCCTGCGTAGTCGAGGTCCTCCGGCCAGTGCTGCGGATGGACAATGGTGCCCTCGAAATCTTCGGAGCCGATGAAGGTGGGCGAATAACCCTCGTCGTAGTCGTAGTAGCCACTGCACGCGAACAGGAATGAGCAGGTGATCTGCCGCTGCTCGCCGTCGCTCTCGACGGTCACGGTCCATCGGTTGTCGGCGTCGGACCAGTCTGCGGCGACAACCCGGTGGCGGTAGCGGATGTGCCGGTCGATCCCGTTCTCCACCGCGGCCTCTCTGATGTAGGCCTTGATCGAGGCGCCGTCGGCGATCGACTTCGCCGAGCGCCAGGGCTTGAACCGGAACCCGAGGGTGAACATGTCCGAGTCCGACCGGATGCCCGGGTATTTGAAGAGGTCCCACGTGCCGCCCAGGTCATCGCGGCGTTCCAGGATCGCGTAGCTCTTGGTCGGGCAGCGCTCCTGCAGGTGCCAGGCCGCGCTCACGCCGGAGATACCCGCGCCCACGATGACGACGTCAAGGTGCTCAGTCATGCGGATCACGTTATCAACGCACTGTTGACCGAGTCAACGCGCTGTCGAAACTGTCGACGCGGAGTAAGCTGCCATCGTGACCACCTCCGCCGCCGGCCAGACCTCCCGTGGTCGGCGCAGCGCTCGCCCGTCCGGCGACGACCGCGAGCTGGCGATCCTGGCCACCGCCGAGCGGCTGCTCGGGGACCGCGCCGCTGACGGACATCTCGGTCGATGACCTGGCCAAGGGCGCGGGCATCTCGCGACCGACGTTCTACTTCTATTTCCCTCCAAGGAAGCGGTGCTGCTGACGCTGCTGGACCGGGTGGTCAACGAGGCCGACACCGCGCTGCAGACCCTGGCGCGACGAGCCGGACGCCGACCGCGACAAGATGTGGCGCACGGGCATCAACGTGTTCTTCGAGACCTTCGGGTCCCACAAGGCGGTGGCCCGGGCCGGCATGGCCGCCATGGCCGGCAGCGCCGATGTCCGCGAGCTGTGGTCGACCTTCATGCAGAAGTGGATCGCCCATACCGCCGCCGTGATCGACGCCGAGCGGGAACGCGGCGCGGCGCCGGAGCACCCTGCCCGGCCCTGGAGTTGGCCACGGCGCTGAACCTGATGAACGAGCGGGCGCTGTTCGCCTCGTTCGCCGCCGAAGAGCCGTCGGTTCCACGAGGTCCGCGTTCTCGACACGCTCGTACACATCTGGGTCAGCAGCATCTACGGCGAGGCTCAGCTAGCGCCGCCTGTCGGCACACCTGTGCGAACATATGTTCGTGCGGTGTGATGCGTCGATCCTGCACGCGGACCTGGATTCCTTCTATGCGTCCGTCGAGCAGCGCGACGACCCGACGTTGCGCGGTCGCCCGGTGATCGTCGGTGGCGGGGTGGTGCTGGCGGCCAGCTACGAGGCCAAGGCCTACGGCGTGCGCACCGCGATGGGCGGGGCGCGGGCGCGACGCCTGTGCCCGCACGCCGTGGTGGTGCCGCCCCGGATGGCGGCCTATTCGCGCGCCAGCGACGCCGTGTTCGAGGTGTTTCGCGACTGCACACCGATCGTGGAGCCGCTCTCGGTGGACGAGGCGTTCCTCGATGTCGGCGGGCTGCGCCGGGTCTCCGGCACACCGGTCCAGATCGCCGAGCGGCTGCGCGCCGACGTGCGCGACCGGGTCGGCCTGCCCATCACCGTCGGGATCGCCCGGACGAAGTTCCTCGCCAAGGTCGCCAGCCAGGAGGCCAAGCCCGACGGGCTGTTGCTGGTGCTGCCCGACCAGGAGCTGGCCTTCCTGCACCCGTTGCCGGTGCGCCGGCTGTGGGGCGTCGGCGCGAAGACCGCCGAGAAGCTGCACGCCCACGGCATCGATGACCGTGGCCGACGTCGCCGAGCTCAGCGAGTCGACGCTGGCTTCGCTGGTGGGCGGCGCGATGGGCCGCCAGCTGTTCGCGCTGTCCCGCAACATCGACCGCCGCCGGGTGACCACCGGCGTGCGTCGCCGGTCGGTGGGCGCCCAGCGGGCGCTGGGCCGCGCCGGCAACACCATGTCACCCGCCGAGATCGACGCGGTGGTGGTCAACCTGATCGACCGCATCACCGCCCGGATGCGCGCCGCCGGGCGCACCGGCCGCACGGTGGTGCTGCGGCTGCGGTTCGACGACTTCAGCCGGGCGACCCGGTCGCACACGTTGCCGTGGGCAACCTCCTCGACGCAGCCGATCCTCGCCGCCGCCCGGCAACTGGTCGCGCGGCCGCGCCCGTGATCGCCCAGCGCGGGCTGACGCTGGTCGGGCTTCGCGGTGTCGGGCATCGACCGCAGCGGCGCCCAGCAGCTGACGCTGCCGTTCGGCGAGGCCGATACCCGCCTCGACGATGGACGCGGCGGTCGACCGGGTGCGCCGCCGCTACGGCAAGTCCGCGCTCACGCCCGCGGTGCTGGTCGGCCGGGACCCCGGCCTGGAGATGCCGCACCTACCCGACTGATCCGGCCCATCCACTCCAGCAGCCTGTCGACCGGCCAGGTGTTGACGATCCGGTCGACGGGAACGCCCGCGTCCAGCGCGCGCTGGGCGCCGTAGCCGAGGAAGTCCAGCTGGCCCGGGCGCGTGCGCGTCGGTGTCGATGCTGAACACGCAGCCGATCTCCAGCGCCAGGTTCAGCAGCCGGGTCGGCGGGTCGCGGCGTTCGGGGCGGGAGTTGATCTCCACCGCCGTGCCGTGGTCGCGGCAGGCGGTGAACACCGCCTCGGCGTCGAACTTCGATTCGGGCCGGATGCCGCGGTTCCCGGCGACCAGCCGGCCGGTGCAGTGGCCGAGCACGTCGGCGTGGCGGATTGGAGACGGCGCGCACCATGCGGCGGGTCATCGCGGCGGAATCCATCGACAGCTTCGAATGCACGCTGGCCACGACGACGTCGAGACGCTCCAGCAGCTCGGGCTCCTGGTCGAGGCTGCCGTCCTCGAGGATGTCGACCTCGATCCCGGTGAGGATGCGCATCGGCGCGAACTGCGTCGCGCAACCCGTCGATGACGTCGAGCTGCTTGCGCAACCGGTCCGGCGACAGGCCGTTGGCGATCGTCAGCCGCGGCGAGTGGTCGGTCAGCGCGCAGTACTCATGGCCCAGCGCGGCCGCGGTGGCCATCATCTCCTCGATCGGCGCCGACCCGTCCGACCAGTTCGAATGCAGGTGCAGGTCCCCGCGCAGCGCGGCCCGGATGTCCCCGCCGCCGAGATCCTCGGCAGCGGAACGTAATTCGACCAGAAGGTCGGGTTCGCGGCCGGACCAGGCCTGGTCGATGACTTTTGCGGTTTTCGGCCCGATGCCCGGAATCGACTGCCAGCTGTTGGCCTGGCCGTGCCGCTCCCGCGCTGCGTCGTCGAGACCCTCGATGATGTCGGCGGCATTGCGATAGGCCATCACCCGCCTGGGGTCGTGGCGGCTCGGTCCTTGTAGTAAGCGATCTGCCGCAGCGCTGTACCGGATCCATGACTCCAGTGTGCCCGGCCGGCACAGAACTGGCCGACGACGAACCGGCGAGTCGCCGCGAAGCCGCCGATCTCGCCGGCGATGAGCAAGCCATCCACCGCGGTGCCGCGGGCGGGTTCTCGAATTGGTTGACGGTGTCGCGCCGCGCCGTGCGCGATGTAGCTGAGGATGGCGCCACGAAGAAGAGACGACGCCGCCGCGGTCAGGTTGACCCACGCCGGCCAGGCGCTGAGTCGACGAAGACCGCGATCAGCAGCGTCGCAAACGAGTAGAGCAACGCCGCGCGGTGCGCGATGTCGACGTAGGGTGGCGCGATGGTCGTCGGCGGCCATGATCTGCCGGTACTTCCAGACGCCGAGGACGAGCGCCAGCAGAAAGATCAGTCCGGCCGCCAGCAGGGTGATCTGGTGTCGAGCGCAAAGTCATCGCCGGCCGAGTTTAGTTGCGCTTGATAAGTCGGCTACCGTCGATTCATGCGATTCGCGTTCAAGACCTCACCGCAGAACACCACCTGGGCCGACATGCTGGCCGTCTGGCAGGCCGCCGACGACATCGAGGTCTTCGAGTCCGGCTGGACCTTCGACCACTTCTACCCGATCTTCTCCGACAGCAGCCGGGCCGTGCCTGGAGGGCTGGACGACGCTGACCGCGCTGGCGCAGGCCACCAAGCGGCTGCGGCTGGGCACCCTGGTCACCGGCATCCACTACCGCCACCCCGCCGTGCTGGCCAACATGGCCGCCGCGCTCGACATCATCTCCGGCGGACGCCTCGAGCTGGGGATCGGCGCCGGCTGGAACGAGGAGGAGTCGGGCGCCTACGGCATCGAGCTGGGCAGCCTCAGGGAACGCTTCGACCGGTTCGAGGAAGCCTGTCAGGTGCTGATCAGCCTGCTCAGCCAGGAGACCACCGACTTCGACGGCAAGTACTACCAGCTCAAGGGCGCCCGCAACGAGCCCAAGGGGCCGCAGCGCCCGCACCCACCGATCTGCATCGGCGGCAGCGGCGAGAAGCGCACCCTGCGGATCACCGCGCGCTACGCCAGCACTGGAACTTCGTCGGCGGCCCGCCCGAGGTGTTCGCGCGCAAGCGCGACGTGCTGGCCGCGCACTGCGCCGACATCGGCCGCGACCCGAAGGAGATCACCCTGTCGGCCCACCTGCGCCTGGAGCCGGACCGCAACTACGGGAAGGTCATCGAGGACGCGGCCGCGCTGGCCGCCGAGGGCCTGGACCTGGGCATCGTCTACATCGCCCCGCCGCACGACCCCGCGGTCCTGGAGCCGTTGGCCGAGGCGATCCGGGAGTCGGGCTTGACCGACCGGTGAGGCCAGGCCTCCTCGCCGATTCCGGCCAGTAACCGGATCCACACCTCGAGCAAACCCGCGGCGTAGGCCGAGCTGGGTGAGTTACGACCCCGAAGAGCATCAGATCTGCGGCGGTGACCAGGCGTTCGTGCTTAGCGGGGAATTCGCGGCTCTTGACCGGGTGACGCAACCATGACCAGGCGATTCGCCCCATCCGCGACCGAGGTACCGGGTTGATATGCACAGTGCTCACTCCTGTGATCGGTCCGTTGCAACCGGGACTCCACTTGCCTCGAAGCCCACAGCGAACCATTAGACACCCAAGTCACTGGCAAACAGCGCGCAGACGCGCCGAGCAATACAGGTGCGTTTCTGGTGTGACTGGTGTGACTACTGGAGCGGTGCCGCGGTCGGCTTGATGGGTGCCGGCAGCGCGGTGGACCCCATCAGATAGCGGTCCACGGCCGGCCGCCGCGGCCCGGCCCTCGGCGATCGCCCAGACGATCAGCGACTGGCCCCGGCCCATGTCGCCGGCAACGAAAACGCCGGGCACCGAGGTCTCGAAGTCGCGCGCCGCGCGCGACGTTGCCGCGCTCGGTGAAGCTCGACGCCCAGGTCGGTGAGCAGGCCCTCCTTCTCCGGCCCGACGAAGCCCATCGCCAGCAACACCAGGTCGGCCTCGAGCTCGAAGTCGGAGCCCTCGACCTTGTCGAACTTGCCGTCCTGCATGGTCACTTCGTGCGCCTTGCAGCCCGGTCACGCTGCCCGTCCTGGCCGACGAACTCCTCGGTGTTGACCGAGAAGACCCGCTCGCCGCCCTCTTCGTGCGCCGAGGACACCCGGTACATCAGCGGATAGGTCGGCCACGGGGTCGACGTCGGCGCGCGCCTCCGGCGGGCGCGGCATGATCTCGAACTGGTGCACGACTGGTCGCGCCCTGGCGATGCACGGTGCCCAGGCAGTCGGCCCCGGTGTCGCCGCCGCCGATGATGACGACCTTCTTGCCCTTGGCGGTGATCGGCGGCTGCCCGTCGTCGTCGAGACCGGCGTCGCCCTCGCTGGACCTTGTTGCCCCACGGCAGGAACTCCATCGCCTGGTGGATGCCGTCCAAGCTCGCGGCCGGGGATGGGCAGGTCGCGCCAGGCGGTGGCGCCACCGGCCAGCACCACCGCGTCGAAATCGTCGCGCAGCTGCTCGGCGGTGATGTCGACGCCGACGTTGACGCCGGCGCGGAACTCGGTGCCCTCGGCCTCGCATCTGGTCCAGCCGGCGGTCGAGGTGGCGCTTCTCCATCTTGAATTCGGGGATGCCGTAGCGCAGCAGCCCGCCGATGCGGTCGGCCCGCTCGAAGACGGTGACGCGTGTGCCCGGCGCGGGTCAGTTGCTGGGCGGCGGCCAGACCGGCCGGGCCGGAGCCGACCACGGCCACTTTCTTGCCGGTCAGCACGTGCGGCGGCAGCGGCACGACCCAGCCCTCGTCGAAGGCGTTGTCGATGATCTCGACCTCGATCTGCTTGATGGTCACCGGGTCCTGGTTGATGCCGAGCACGCAGGACGCCTCGCACGGCGCCGGGCACAGCCGGCCGGTGAACTCGGGGAAGTTGTTGGTGGCGTGCAGCCGCTCGATCGCGTCGCGCCAGCGGTCCCGGTAGACCAGGTCGTTCCACTCCGGGATCAGGTTGCCCAGCGGACAGCCGTTGTGGCAGAACGGGATTCCGCAGTCCATGCAGCGCGGTGGCCTGCTGCTCGCAGGGCCTCGTGGTCGAAGTCCTCGTAGACCTCTTTCCAGTCGCGCAGCCGCAGCGGGACAGGCCGGCGCTGCGGCAGTTCCCGGTGGGTGTACTTCAGGAAGCCGGTCGGATCAGCCATGCGCGGCCGCCATGATCGCCTTGTCGACGTCCGCGCCGTCGCGCTCGGCTTCGGCGATCGCCTGCAGCACCCGCTTGTAGTCGCGCGGCATCACCTTCACGAAATGCCGCTGCCTGTCGCGTGCCAGTCGGCCAGGATCCGCTGGCCCACGGCGGAATCGGTGGCATCGACGTGCGCCTGGATCATGCCGTGCAGCCAGCTCGGCGTCGTCGTCGTCGAGGGTCTCGATGTCGACCATCTCGGTGTTGAGGTTCTGTCGGCAGTTCGCCGTCGGGGTCGTAGACGTAGGCGACGCCGCCGGACATGCCGGCCGCGAAGTTGCGGCCGGTCGGCCCGAGGATGACCACCCGGCCGCCGGTCATGTACTCGCAGCCGTGGTCGCCCACACCCTCGACCACCGCGTGGGCGCCGGAGTTGCGGACCGCGAACCGCTCGCCCACCATGCCGCGGATGAACGCTTCGCCGCTGGTGGCGCCGAACAGGATCACGTTGCCGCCGATGATGTTGTCCTCGGCGACATAGCCGGCCGGCGCGTCGGTCCGAGGGCCGCACCACGATCCGGCCACCGGACAGGCCCTTGCCGACGTAGTCGTTGGCATCGCCGTAGACCCGCAGCGTGATGCCCGTGGGCACGAACGCGCCGAAGCTGTTGCCCGCCGATCCCTCGAAGGTGATGTCGATGGTGCCGTCCGGCAAGCCTTCGCGCGCCATAGGCTTTCGTCACCTCATGGCCGAGCATGGTGCCGACCGTGCGGTTGGTGTTGGCGATCGTGGTCGAGAACCGCACCGGCGTGCCGGAGTCCAGCGCCTCGCGGCTCATGCACGATCAGCTGCTGGTCCAGCGCCTTGTCCAGGCCGTGGTCCTGACGCGAGCTGCAGTACAGGTCCTGGTTCATGAACGCCGACTCCGGCTCGTGCAGAACCGGCGTCAGGTCCAGCTTGTGGGCCTTCCAGTGCGCGGCGGCCTGCGTGGTGTCCAGCGCGCCGACCTGGCCGACCATCTCGTTGACGGTGCGGAAGCCCAGCTGGGCCATGCAGCTCGCGAACCTCTTCGGCGATGAACATGAAGAAGTTCTCCACGAATTCCGGCTTGCCGGTGAACCTCTCGCGCAGCACCGGGTTCTGGGTGGCGACGCCCACCGGGCAGGTGTCGAGGTGGCAGACCCGCATCATGATGCAGCCCGAGACCACCAGCGGCGCGGTGGCGAAGCCGAACTCCTCGGCGCCCAGCAGCGCGGCGACCACCACGTCGCGGCCGGTCTTGAGCTGGCCGTCGACCTGCACCACGATCCGGTCGCGTAGTCCGTTGAGCAGCAGGGTCTGCTGGGTCTCGGCCAGGCCCGAGCTCCCACGGAGCGCCGGCATGCTTCATCGACGTCAGCGGCGTGGCGCCGGTGCCGCCGTCGTGGCCGGAGATCAGCACCACGTCGGCGTGCGCCTTGGAGACGCCGGCCGCGACCGTTCCCACGCCGTTCTCGCGAGACCAGCTTCACGTGGACGCGGGCCTGCGGGTTGGCGTTCTTCAGGTCGTGGATCAGCTGCGCCAGATCCTCGATCGAGTAGATGTCGTGGTGCGGCGGCGGCGAGATCAGGCCGACACCCGGTGTCGAGTGCCGGACCTCGGCCACCCACGGGTACACCTTGTGGCCCGGAAGCTGGCCGCCCTCACCGGGTTTGGCGCCCTGGGCCATCTTGATCTGGATGTCGGTGCAGTTGGTCAGGTAGTGCGACGGTCACGCCGAACCGGCCGGAGGCGACCTGCTTGATGGCGCTGCGGCGCCAGTCACCGTTGGGATCGCGGCTCGAATCGGCTGACGGCCTCGCCGCCCTCACCCGAATTCGACCGGGCGCCAAGGCGGTTCATCGCGATCGCCAAGGGTCTCGTGCGCCTCGGCGGAGATCGAGCCGTAGCTCATCGCACCGGTGGAGAACCGCTTGACGATCTCGCTGGCCGGCTCGACCTCATCGATCGGCACCGGCGGGCGGACGCCCTCGCGGAACTTCAGCAGCCCGCGCAGCGAGGCCATCCGCTCACTCTGGTCGTCGACCAGCTGGGTGTACTCCTTGAAGACCGAGTACTGCCCGGTGCGGGTGGAGTGCTGCAGCTTGAAGACGGTGTCGGGATTGAACAGGTGGTATTCGCCCTCGCGGCGCCACTGGTACTCCCCGCCGACCTCGAGCTCGCGGTGCGCGCGCTCGTCGGGCCGGTCCAGGTAGGCCAGCTGGTGCCGGGTGGCGACATCGGCGGCGATGTCGTCGAGGTCGATGCCGCCGACCGGGCAGCTGCAGTCCGGTGAAGTACTCGTCGAGCACCGACTGCGAGATGCCGATCGCCTGGAACAGCTGGGCGCCGGTGTAGGAGGCCAGGGTGGAGATGCCCATCTTGGACATCACCTTCAGCACGCCCTTGCCGGCGGCCTTGACGTAGTTGTGCAGGGCCTTCTCGCGGTCGATGCCCGCGAGGACGCCACGCGCGTCGATCATGTCGCTGATCGACTCGAACGCCATGTACGGGTTGATCGCGGCGGCGCCGAAGCCGATCAGCATCGCCATGTGGTGCACCTCGCGGGCGTCACCGGACTCGACGACCAGACCGACCTGGGTGCGGGTGCGCTCGCGCACCAGGTGGTGGTGCACGGCCGACGACCGCCAGCAGCGACGGGATCGGCGCGATGTTCTCGTTGGACTCGCGGTCGGACAGGATCAGGATCTGCGCGCCGTCGGCGATGGCCTTCGACGCCGCGTCGCGGATGTCGTCGAGCGCAGCGGCGCAGGCCGGCGCCGCCCTCGGCCACCGGGTACAGGCAGCGGATCACCGCCGAGCGCATGCCGTGCTTGTGTCCGTTGACCTCGTCGTCGGGGTCGAGGTTGACCAGCTTGGCCAGCTCGTGGTTGCGCAGGATCGGCTGCGGCAGCACGATCTGGTGGCAGGACTCCGCGGTCGGGTTGAGCAGGTCGCCCTCCGGGCCGACGGTGGCCTGCATGCTGGTCACCACTTCCTCGCGGATGGCGTCCAGCGGCGGGTTGGTCACCTGGGCGAACAGCTGCTGGAAGTAGTCGAACAGCATCCGCGGGCGGTGCCGAGAGCACCGCGATCGGGGTGTCGGTGCCCATCGAGCCGAGCGCCTCGGCGCCGGTGCGCGCCATCGGCGCGATCAGCAGGTTGAGTTCCTCGTAGGTGTAGCCGAAGGCCTGCTGGCGCAGCACAACCCGGTGATGCGGCATCCGGATGTAGGGGCCCTGCGGCAGGTCGTCGAGGTGGAACTGCTCCTCGTCGAGCCATTCCCGGTACGGCTGCTCGGCGGCCAGTTCGGCCTTGATCTCCTCGTCGGCGATGATCCGGCCCTGGGCGGTGTCCACCAGGAACATCCGGCCGGGCTGCAGGCGCATCCGCTGGACCACCTTGGCCGGGTCGAGGTCGAGCACGCCGACCTCGGAGGCCATCACCACCAGACCGTCATCGGTGACCCAGATCCGGGACGGACGAAGGCCGTTGCGGTCGAGCACCGCGCCGACGACGGTGCCGTCGGAGAAGCAGACCGATGCCGGTCCGTCCCACGGCTCCATCAGCGCGGAGTGGTAGGCGTAGAACGCGCGGCGCGCCGGGTCCATCGACTCGTTGCGCTCCCAGGCCTCCGGGATCATCATCAGCACCGCGTGCGGCAGGCTGCGCCCGCCGAGGTGCAGCAGTTCGAGCACCTCGTCGAAGCGGGCGCTGTCGGAGGCGCCCGGGGTGCAGATCGGGAAGATCTTCTCCACGTCGGTAGCCGAAGACATCGGTCTCGATCAGCGCCTCGCGGGCCCGCATCCAGTTCTCGTTGCCGGTGACGGTGTTGATCTCGCCGTTGTGCGCGATGCGCCGGAACGGGTGGGCCAGCGGCCACGACGGGAAGGTGTTGGTGGAGAAGCGCGAGTGCACGATGCCCAGCGCGCTCTCCATCCGCTCGTCCTGCAGATCGAGGTAGAACGCCCGGAGCTGCGGGGTGGTGAGCATGCCCTTGTAGATCAGGGTCTGGCCGGAAAGGCTGGGGAAGTAGACGGTTTCGCGACCGGGGCCGTCCTGGCCGGGGCCCTTGGTGCCCGAGCTCGTGCTCGGCGCGCTTGCGGATCACGTAGGCGCTGGCGCTCCAGGTCCATGACCGGAGGCGCCCGCCGATGAACAGCTGCCGGAAGGTGGGCATGGCGTCGCGGGCCAGCGCGCCCAGCGAGGAGTCGTCGATGGGCACGTCGCGCCAGCCGAGCACGGTCAGGCCCTCGGCCTCGACGATCTTCTCCACCGCCTCGCAGGCGGCGGCGGCGTCGCGGGCGGACTGCGGCAGGAAGGCGATGCCGGTGGCGTAGGAGCCCTCGGCGGGAAGGTCGAAGTCGCCCTGCTCCTTGCAGACGGCGCGCAGGAACTTGTCCGGGACCTGGATCATGATGCCCGGCGCCGTCGCCACTGTTCTGCTCGGCGCCCGGCGGCACCGCGGTGCTCGAGGTTCAGCAGGGCGGTGATCGCCTTGTCGACGATGTCGCGGCTGCGACGGCCGTGCATATCGACGACCATCGCGACGCCGCAGGCATCGTGTTCGTAGACGGGGTTGTAAAGCCCGACACTGGTGGGCATACGCACCTGACCCTTCACAAGAACGTTCCAGCGGCCGTACGAAGGCCGTTACAAGTTGCTCCGACGGGGCCCTCCCGGCGTTGCGGGCTCACCCCTTCGGTCTTGTCGATTAGGCTGTCTCCCACGCGGACATGGTCCGGTCAAGGATTCGTCCGTGCAGCGTTGAACGGCGGCGGCCTGGGCCGGTCTCGACAAGTCGTAAAACGATATGACAAAACCCGCCTGACATGCCAACTTCCTTCAAGTCTAGCTGGCAAGCGGCGGCACCGTAAATTCGTCGCGTGGGGTGCTCGCCGACCCGCCGACTTGCTGTTTGGCGAAGTTGGATCTTCCCCGCCGCAGCGGCAACCCCCCGCGAACTGCCCTCGCGCTCAAGTTAGCCCTTGCCGACGCGAGCGACCTCGGGGAACCGCCCAAGGCATGTGCCCGATACTGGACTGATACCGATCCGCATCCGGTGTCGGCCGTAGAACCGTGGCGCTCATCACGCGAGACGCTCGCCGCGGTCGAACACCGCGCCCGACGATCGATCGCCAGGCAGCCGAGGAGCCCATGAACGAGCGCGACGAATATCTGCGGGACCGTCTGCAGACGGACGCTTCCAGCAGCCCTGCGGCACGTCCGCCCGGCCCAGATCCGCAAGCTTCTCACCACGCGGCGCCGCCGGGCCCGGCAACACCGACCGCGCCGTTCCCGGGCGCCCGCGCGGCCGTCCCGCCGCCACACCAGCAGCCCCCTCCGCCCGAGCCGCAGCGAAGCTTCCGGCAGCCGCATGCGCTGCGGACCGACGCCGCCCAGGCACCGGTCCGCGGTCCGTCGGGTCCGCGACTGCCAGAGCGCGGTTGGCGCCGCGCGCTGCGGTTGGCCAGCTTCGGCCTCATCCGGCTCGGCCCCTCACCCGCGCAACGCCAGGAGGCCGAGTTCGAAGCTGCCATCCGGATCCCTCTGCACGGCAACCACAAGGTCGGCGTGCTGGGCAAGGGCGGTGTCGGCAAAACGTCGGTGGCCGCCAGCGTCGGCTCGCTCTTCGCCGAACTCCGACGGCAAGACCTCGTGGTGGCCATCGACGCCGACACCGCCTTCGGCCGGCTGAGCAGCCGAACCGATCCCGCGGCGACCGGTTCGTTCTGGGAACTCACCGGGGACAGGAATCTGCAGTCCTTCGGTGACGTCGTCGCCCGGGTGGGCCGCAACTCCGCCGGCCTGTACGTGTTGGGGCAAGCACCAGGGTCGGGTCGGCACCGAGTGCTCGATCCGGCGATCTACCGGGAAGCCGCGCGGCGATTGGACCACCATTTCGCGATCTCGGTCATCGATTGCGGCTCGACGATGGACGCACCGGTCACCCTGGAGGCCCTGCGCGATCTGGACGCGTTGATCGTGGTGTCGTCGCCGTGGGCGGACGGCGCGTCCGCCGCCGCACGGACGATGGAGTGGCTGGCCGAGCAAGGTCTGTCCCGGCTGCTGCAGAACAGCGTCGTGGTCCTCAACGATTCCGACGGCCACGCCGACAAACGCACCCGATCCCTGCTGGCCCGCGAATTCACAGACCACGGCCGGCCGGTCGTCGAAGTGCCTTTCGATCCCCACCTGCGACCCGGCGGGGTCATCGACGTCAGGCGCGACATGGCCCCGGCCACGCGCCGCAAGTTCCTCCAGGTCACCGCAACGGTCGCCGGGTATTTCGCGGCGGCTCCCGACCGGGTGACGGACAACCGGCCCGGCACCGACCGCAGCTAGGTGCTGCCTGCTTCAGCCCGCCGACGCGATGGCGGCAAGACGGTGCGCGATCTTGGCCACGGTGTCGAGTTCAACAGTTGCCACGCTGAGCACCAAGTCGAAGCGCTCGTCCTCGGTGGCAGCAATGCGGTAGCCGTTCAGCTCGTAGAAGAGGCGAAGTGCGACCCAAGACAACCGTTTATTGCCGTCAACCAGAGCGTGGTTGGTGGCCAAGGAGTGGAACAGCGCAGCGGCCTTCTCGTGGATCGACGCGTAAGCATCCTCGCCGAACACGCGAGCGCGCGGCCGAGCCAACGCAGACTCCAACAGGCCGTAGTCACCGACTTCGAAACCGAGACGGTCAGCGACGAACAGAACATCGTCCAGTTCGAGATAGTCGATCACGCGTCAGCCAGTCGGCGCAGCAGGCCGGAGTCCTCCTCGACGATTCGAGCAATGATTTGGTCGCGGCGCTCGGTGCGCCGGTTCACGTACTGGTCGATGGCGTTGAGCGCCGCGGTATGCATCGACACGCCTTCACGCTCCGCGACCGCGCGCAGCTTGGCCGTCAGTTCCTCACTGATCCGCAACGTCATAGCCATGACCGCGATGATACCGCGTGGTATCACCAGATACCACGCCTACCAGACGATGGCTGCCATGTCGCGGTTGTCCGAGCACACGCTGCGCACGGCCGCCTCGATGTCCGCGGCGGTGATGATCTGCAAATCCTCAACCGTCACGGGCCGGCCCGCGCGCTTCTGGGCGACCACGCGGGTGTCCCGGAAGCCTTCGGCACGCTCGATGACGTTGCGGGCGAACCGGCCGTTCTGCATGGCGTCAACACCGTGCCGTCCGCCGGGGGTGGTGTAGTTGCGGATCGTCGTGGCGGCATCCAGGAACGTCTCCCGTGCAGCATCGTCGAGCAGACTGCCGCGCGGCTTGGCGTATCGGTGACCGATCTCGACGATCTCCGCCGGCGAATAGGATTCGAACCGTAGTTTGCGGTTGAACCGGCCCGCCAAACCCGGGTTGACGGTGAGGAATTCGTCCACTTGGTCCTCATAGCCGGCACCGATGAAACAGAAGTCGAACCGGTGCGCCTCCAGTGCCACCAGCAGCTGGTTGACGGCCTCCATGCCGATCATGTCCGGAGCGCCGTCGTGGTGGCGTTCGATCAGAGAGTAGAACTCGTCCATGAAAATGATTCGCCCGAGCGACTTTTCGATCAGGGCGTTGGTCTTGGGTCCCGACTCCCCGATGTAGTGACCGCAGAAGTCCGATCGGCGGACCTCGCGGATCTCGGGATGACGCACGATTCCCATGCCGGCGTAGATCTTGCCCAGCGCTTCAGCGGTCGTCGTCTTACCCGTGCCGGGCGGCCCCACCAGCAGCATGTGGTTGGTCTGCCCCTCCACCGGCAGGCCGTGCTCTAAGCGCATCATCCGCACTTCCAGCTGGTCTTCCAGCGCCGATACCGCTTGCTTGACGGCCGCCAGGCCCACCTGTTTGGCCAGCAGCGCGCGGCCCTCGGCCAGCAGTTCGGCGCGGCGCTCCGCCGCGGCGTCGTCGTCGAGCTGGTCGCGGCTCTTTGCCGACGACGCGTCCCAGCGATCGGTGCGACTGGCGATGGTTTCCTCGTCGGTCACCACCAGTTGCAAGTTCGGGTCGGCCAACGCTTCCTTGGCCGCCTCGGTCAGGACTCCGTTGATCGTGGCTTTCGACAGCCACACCTGCGCCTTGTCCTCATCCCGCAGTTGGCGGTACACCATCCCCCGCAGATACGCCAGATCCGCGACCAGCAGCGGAATGTCAGCCGGCCCGATCGAGGCGGTCAGCACGTCGGCGTCGAACCGGCCCGACGAGGTGTTGTGCCCGATCACGTCGACGCGGTCCAACCAGTCCAGCGCCACCCGGCCCTGTCCGAGGTGCGCCGCAGCGTGGGCAGCCAACGCGCAGATTGAGGCTGTGACGGCCGACATGACGATGGCTTGCGGGGGCAGATCTTCGGCCGCGGTCAGCAACACATCGGGCCAGCGTTGGGTGGTGAACATCAAGAAGGCGCGGGCCAACTGGTGCCACTGATAGTTGACCCACGAGTCCAGCAGGTCGCGGTTGGCCAGAAGCTTGTCGGCCTCGAGGTACTCCCCCGCTATCGTCAGCGCCGACGACAACGCCAGCCCCACCTGCGAGGCGTCGGTCACCGTGATCCCGATGTAGGGACCCAGCTGTATCTGGGCGGCGAGCGTCTGGCCGATGCGTGTGCGTCTCGCGGTGTAGCCATTCGCTGCTGGCGTATAGCTGTTTGAGCGAAGCCAGAGCGTTGTCGCCGCAGGCGATACGCCCCAGCCAAGCGTCGGCCATCGACGGGTCGGCGTCGGTGGCGGCGATGAACTCAGGCAACGCCGCCGCGCGGCCCTGCCGGCTCATGCTCGCCATGGCCCGGTCGAAATGCCTACGCGCGGTGTGTAAATCAGCCATGTGTCAGCCGTCCTCGATACCGTGGCTGCGATGATCATGGTCGCGGACACCGGGCCCCGACCGGGTCACGCAGTTGCCGCAGCTGCCACGTACGTCCACCAGATCGTGCCTCGACGTTTCACGTCGCGATCGCCATGCTGACCGGTTCGAGGCTCACGTAGCGGTTTTCTGCGCGGAACATGTCCATCTCGACCAGCCGGCTTTGTCCTGCCGCGCTGACACGGACCGTGGCCGGGCCAACCTGCTCGATGGTCACCTCGAACCCTTGCCGAGTGCCTCGGACAGCGTGGTGCCGGACGGGGCGACGGTGATTACGGTCGGCGGACGGGGGGTCGGCGAGATGGCGGTATCCACGCCTGCTCCGTCAGTTGCGCCGTCGCCGTCTCTGCGGCGCCTCGCGACGTACTCCACGACGCTGACGGTGGTCCGCGGCGCGGGCCGCGGCGTACTGACCACGCTGATCTCCGGCATGCGCACGCTGGCCCAGCGCGCCGTGTCGCGGGTGTGCACACAGACGCGCTCCCCGGCGCCGGCGGTGCGGATGACGATCCGTTTGGCAATCGGGTCATCGGCGGCGACGAAGACGCGCGACAGTTCGCCGGCATCGGTGATCGGAATCATCAGGCGGTCACCGTTGCTGAGCTTGCCGATCAGCACACCGGAAGGGCCGATCTCGGTGACCAGGTGCGCCGGCAGCGGGGTGGGACGCAGTGCCGCGCAGGTGCGGCCGCGGGCCGCACATGTTGGCCGCGGCCGCGGCGGCTTGTTCGCCGTTGAGCCGGCGCAAGATCACGCTGGGGGGTGTCGGCGCGGGCGTCGGCGTGCGCACGGTGATGGTGGCGGTGCATGTCGCGTCCGGGATACACCGTGACGTTCTGGATGACCTCGTCCGCGCGCAGCGTCCACGCCTGTGAGAGCACCCGCGACGTGATCGCTTCGGCCGGGTAGGCATAGGTCGTCATCCAGCCGGCTTCGCCGCGGATGGCTTTCCAGCGCTGGGCGGTCGCCGGCCACCGCGTCGAACCCCAGGCGGCGGTCGAGCTCGATCAAGTCGGTGGCGGTGGCCACCTTCGCCCTCAGACCCTGGCAACGCAGCAAGCCCGCGATACGCTGGGCGACCGAAACGGCCGCTGCCCCGACGGTTGTGCGCCAACGCAGCGCCTGGGTGTTGTCTATCACCGAGAGCCGCAGGACCAGCCAGGTCTCGCGCCGGCCGGCATACGGCGGAGTGCCGATCTCCGAGTCATACACCCTCGGATAGTCCCCGACGGTACCGTGCCGGGCGCCGGTGGTGACGACGCTTATCGAGTCCAGTTTCAGGCCCAGCGCCTGGTGCAGCATCGGCACCAATTCGACGATGTCGAGGACGTTTTCGGTTTCGACGGTCACCGAGCCGGTGACAATGGTCGCTCGATGCGCTCTGCCCAGCAATTGCACCGCCACCACCGCGACGCCGTCTTGCACCCGTACGCCGCCCCCGGAACGGTTGTTGGCCACGGTGATCGGGGCGTCCCAGCTGATCGGGCGCCGGCCCCGCCGCCACAACACCGCCCACGACCACGCCGGTTGGCCCCACCAGCGGACGAACACCACCGACGATGCCGACCACCACGGCGATCGCCGCGCCGATGTAGCCGCCCAGCGCCCAACTCGACCAACAGCGAGCAGGAACACCACCCACACCCCGACGACCCGCCGATTGCTGCCCGGGCTGAACCCGGTCAGCTTGGCCTCATCGCGCCCTCCGCAGCCGCGCCGCGATGGCGACCACCAGCACACCGGCGGCAACCGCGCCGAGGAAGCCGATCGCGATGTTGCGCGCCCGGTGGTCCGGAGGCGGGGGCGGCGGAGCGGGCCTGATCACCCGGCTTTGCGCGCCCCGGCGGCACCCGGTCACCCGGCGGGATGTTGAACGTCAGCGCTGCGATCGGATCCGACCAGTCCGTACCCGACCTTGTTGTCGACTCCGGCAGGCGGATTGTGCGCCGACTGCACGATCCTGTTGATGACTTGATGCGCGCTCAGTTCCGGGAAATTTCGCCCGCACCAACGCCGCGACGCCGCTGACGTAGGCCGCCGAGAAACTGGTGCCCCAGAACGGCATGTTCTTCTCGCCCGGCCTCGATGGCGGGTACGCGTTGACCGGTCCGCCGCCTTGCGGCGAGAGACCCATGATGTGCGTTCCGGGCGCCGCAACACCCACCCAGGGGCCGGACATGCTCTTGTCGAGTGCGGCGCCGCTGGCGTCGACGGCACCCACCGATAGGACGTAGTCGGAGAACCAGGACGGTGACGAGACGACCTTGACCTGGTGCCAGTCCCGCGGATCCGACGGGTCCAGCGGGTCGTACATCGGGTTGTTGTCGCAGCCGGCTTCCCCGTCGTTGCCGGCCGCGGCCACGATGACCGCGTCTTTGACGGTGGCCGCGTACCACAGTGCCGCGCCCAGCGCCCGCTGGTCGGCCGGGGCAGCGGCCGGCAGGCAAGCGGTGACCGAGATGTTGATCACCTTCGCGCCCATGTTCGCCGCGTGGACCACTGCGCGGCCCACCGTGTTCAGCGTGCCGGCCTTCACCCGCTCGTCGGAGTTGGGATCCCCCGGCGGCGGGTTGACCGGCTCAAAGGCCCGCGACGACTGCCGGATCGAGATGATGGTCGCGTTAGGCGCGACACCGACCACCCCGTCGGGCGCTCCGGGCGGGGGTGGCGGCACAGCCGGTTCGTCCTCAGTCTGCGGATCCGGCGGCCCGCTCGAGGGCGCCATCGCGCCGGGCTCCTCGCGGCGGTGGCGGGGGCGGCGGCGGGGGAACGATCTGCGTGATGGTCACCGGCGGCGGTGGCGGCGGCGGCGCCACCGGGGGCGGAGCCTCGACCGGCGGGGGTGGCGCCCCGATAGCGGGCGGCGGCGCGGCCGGCGGAGGGAACGCCGGCGTCTATCGGCATGGGCCGCGGCGGCGGCAGAACCCCTTGCGGCGCCGCTGCGATGATCGAGCTCACGATGGTTCCGTGCGCGTCGCAATCGGACAGACCGTCCTCGCCCATGATGTAGTCGCCACCGGGCACCACCGGCAGCCGCGGGTTGGGGGAAACGCCGGTGTCGATGACCGCCACGGTCACGCCGTTGCCGGTGCTGTACTGCCATGCGTTGCTGACATTGAGAAGGTTGAAGCCGGGCGCCAACTGCGCGACGTCGGGGTTCTTCACGGTGATGGGCGTGGAGCAGCTGTTGGCTCGACGCATCGGTTGATCGGGTCGGGGCGGCCCGTCGGGGGGCACCATCGCCGGATCCACCGAGGGCGGAGAAATCGCTTGTGCCACAGTCGCATTCGCCGAGAGACCGACCAGGGCGACGACGGCGGCCATCGCCGCGGCCCGGGCACCGACCATGCTCAGCGGCGAAGCCACGTGAACAGTCCTCCCAGGGCGGCCGCCGCCGGTAGCAAGACTATGAGGGCGACCACTTCAACCCATTCGACGGTCAACCGGATAAAGGGCCGGAACCGCATCGCCGGCACCAGAAGCGCGGCGGCCAGACCCACTGCGGCGAAACAAGCCACGGCCACGGCGGGCCACAGCAGCCCGGTCACGACGTCTCGCGGCGCGGCGACTGCGTACTTCACCACCCCCGCGCACACCGCGGCAGCGGCCCCGCACACCAACGCAACGGCCTGGTATTTGGCGGCGAACCCGCGGCCCTGGGTGATGAAGATCCCCGCCACCAGGCCGGCGACGAGAAGCGCCAGCCAGGCCCACGGGCGCCCCGGCGTCAGTACGGCCCATACCGCGGCGGGCAACACGATCGACACCCCGGCACACAAACCGACCTGTACCGCGTTGACCAGGCGCGCCGAGGCGGCGATCGCCACACCGCGCGCGGTGATGTCGGTCAGTTCGTTGTCCTCGTCTTCGGTCTCGTCTTCATTGACCGGCGACACGGTATCGACGGGCATCCCCTCCCGCCGGGCGAACAAGTCCCGGCCCGTGATGGAGCCGAAGTGCGGCGGTCTGACTCGAGCCACCCACAAGGCGACCAGTGGTGTCATGCGGACGAGGACCAGCAGCCCGACCAACACGCAAATGGCCAGCACCTGCACCGAGGCCGGCCGAAACATCCGGACGGCGGCGACGGCGGCCAGGATGCCGCACACCGTCACCACCGCCGTGACGACCGCGGTCTGCCACCGCTTCTTCGTGGCCAGCCCGATAGCGACAGCGCCCAAGATCACCACCACCAGGCCGATCAGTCCATGAGCCGCGCCGAGCCGCCCGGGCGGCGCGCAGGTGCCGGCCACGGCCAGCGACACCGCCGCCGGCCAACCGAAACCACTGAACAGGTCACGGCGGTCCCGCCAGCCCCGCCACACCACCCATGTCGCGATCAGCAGCAGCACACCGACGCCGCCGGCGACGGCGCTTGGATCAGGTTGTCGGTGAACTGTGCGTGCCCGCAGCGTCAGGGCAACCACCACCCCGACCGCCATCGCGATGATCGCGATCGCCGTGTGCGCGGCTGTCAGCGGCGTGACCGGCGCGAACATCCGATCACCACCATCGCGGCCCAGCCACTTGCCCATGGCCGCCAATCCGGTGGACAGCGACTCGTACTGCGGTTCGAACGACTCGCCTTCGACCCTGGGTACCAGCACCAACGTGTCGCCGTCTTGGACGCCCAGCTCGTCCAGGCTCTTATTGATATCCAGCCGCACGCCATTGATCTTGTGCAGCTCATAGCTGCCGGCGGGCAGCGCAATTCCTTCGAACCCTTTGCGCTTCAGGTCGGCGTCGAACAGCTCAACCATTCCCTCGAAGAATCCCTCCACCGGAATTCCCGCGGGGAACACTTGGGAGCACAGATGCTTCTCGTAGGAAATGTTGACCGCACAACGCGCCGGGAAGGCAACTTTATGCGGCGACGTCACGGCGCTGTCCGTTCGGCATCAGGAATATATTTGTCGGCCAGGCCGGCAGTGATTTCGAAAAGCCGTAACCGTGTCTTTTTTTTCAGCTCATGAACCGTATCAATGAGCCCGCCTTTGGCAAGGTGCGGATCGAATGGCATCACTTCTACGGTTGCACCCACCTTGTTGAACCGCTCGGTCAAGTAAGCGAGCGCGTCCTTGTCGGTAATGGTGTCTGTGTGGTTGATGATCACGGTGCTGCGAGAAACCAGTTCGTGGTAACCCTGCGACCTGAGGTAATCCACCGCCCGAAGCACCGGCCGGGACCGGTCCGCGGTGATCCCGGAAACGAATACGAGCGTGTCGGTGTTCTCCAGCACCGGCTTCATCACGTCGTGCTCGAGATCGGGGGCCGTGTCGACGACCATGACGGTGTGGGTTCGCCGCAGCCGCGACAAAACGCCGGAGAACATCGCCGGCACCAGCGGCCTGGGCTGGTCGGACGTCCGGTTTCCGGCAAGCACGTCGAGGCCTATCGGGTTCTGTCCCAAGTGTTCACGGACGTCCGCGTAGCCCTGAACGTCGGTGTCGTTGATGATGGCGGTGTAATCACCCGGCGGCGACTCGTCGATGCGGTCGGCCAGCGTGCCGAAACCGGGAACGGCGTCGATCGCAATCACGTTCTGCGGGCGGCATTCCCGGAACACGCCACCAATGCAGGCGGCCATCGTGGTGACCCCGACACCGCCCTTGCCGGACACGACGGTGATGACGTACTGCCGCCGAATGTGCCGCCGGATGCGGTTCTGCAGATCTCGGTAGTGCCGTTCACTGGGCGATTCGCCGGGGTTTATTTTCGTGAAAGAGATGACATAGAAGAATTTCCGCCATACCCGAGCCTGGGGAATCTTTCGGGGTGCGGCCAGATCGGTGATACGCATAGTGTCCGATACCGAATCCGGGAAGTTGCGTGCCCCCTGACGGATCCCCCCGCCTGAGCGCCCCTTCGTCCGAAATTCGGGTCATTCCAAGGGCTCGTCACGACGGGGATGCTAACACGGTCTGCGATAGCGTGTTTGCGCGTTACAAAGCGTCCAAAGCATTACCGGCAGGCTAAGTCGCGCCCGCAGGCCCGGACCGCTCCTCCGCCGGACACGGCGATATTCCCACTGGATCAGTCGAGGCCAGATTGGGAGGCCAGATCGGGCGCCGACGATCCCGGCTGAAACGTTGAGCCAATTCGGCCGCCGGCGCGTCGTTCTATGTGGAACCTCTCCACCGTCCTCAGGGAAAGGATGACGTGTCCCCTCAGCATGGCCGAATAATCATCAGCGTTCTGTTCGGGGTTGCCCTGGCTGTCGGCTCGTGGCTATGGGCTGCACCCGCGGGCGCCGACCCAACCCAGGTCCAACACCGACCCGAACCCGTTCGGCGGTTTGAGCTACAGCTGCCCTGAGGCAGCTCCAGCAGATGGCCCGGCCCTCAGGGAAGAAAAGACCGGGGGCTGCGGGAGGGTCATACCGCCTCGTTGCCAGGGCTGGCGCCGCCAGCCCGATTAGCCCAGCCCAATAGTCGCCAACGCCGGTGACGGATCGAACAGCGTCGGCGGTTGCGGCCGTTATTTCAGCGCGACGCCGAGTTCTTGCGCGAACACCTCGATCATGTGCTGGACGCCAATCTCGTTGCGTCCGATGATCATGTGATCGTGCTGACCGTGGCGCACGCCCTCGCCGCACTGCGGCAGCATCGTGAAGTCTTCGTCGCGCACCGCCGCATGCACCGCTTCGATAGATGGCGTCGTAGGCGGCGCGGTCGTCATCCGTGGCGGCGGGCACCCGGGCCATCCAGCTGTGCCGGACCGTGCACCGCGTCGGTTCGCCGGCCGGCAGGATGTCGATGATCTCCACGCCGACCGGGCTGTTGGCGAGGATGAGGTTGGGGTAGATCCAGTAGATGACGCCCATGTTGGCGCGCGGGTCCCACGAGCCGCTGGGATCCTCATCCAGCGCGGTGATCCAGTTGAACGGGAAGCCAATCCGGTGGTGCTTGCCGAACTCGTCGTACACGCCGGTGTTCGCCAGGGTGTTCTGCCCGATCAGGCTCTGGCCGTGCACGTACGGAAAGTGGTAGCCCTCCGCGAACGCTTCCAGCGCCCCCTTCCACGAGACCGAGGACTCGAATACCCGTTGGTCGTGGTAGCCGTACCTGGCGTAGTCGAAGAGCTTCAGTTCACCGGCGACCTCACCGAGATGCGAATCGACGTCGATCGTCGCGTCCTTCGATAGCACCGCCCAGATGAAGCCGTGGCGCTCCTGCGACGGCAGCTCGACAAGCCCATAGTCCTTGACGTCGATCGAGTCGAACCCGGCCCTACCCGGGACCATGAACAGCTCGCCGGTGTTCTTATAAGTCCAAGCGTGGTAAGGGCAAACGAACCGAGAGGCGTTGCCCGACCCGCACGCGGGCATCGCGCCACGATGCCGGCAGTAGTTCAAGAACACGTGGCTGCCCCCGTCGCGGTCACGCGTCACCAGCAACGAGTCACCCAGGACCGACCGCACGACGAAGTCGTTGACACCGGGCAGTTGCGCCGATGGCACGATCGCCAGGGGAACCCGCCGCAGGATGCGTGTTTCCTCGAGCTCGGTCAGTTTTGGGTCGGAGTAGTAGCGCAGGGGAACTCGTAGCTCGCGCTCCGCCATGTCCGTGGTCTTGTCCAGTGCGTGGCGCAACGACCGGCGGGTGAGCTGCTCGTCCCGATTGTTGATCGTCTTTGTGCCGCGGCCATCGAGTGACGAAGTCATCGTCGGCTCCTCTCGTCCCTTTGACCATACAGTCGGCTAGGTTTGTCTTGTCAAGGGTTAGCGCTCAGGCTCGGGCCGTTCCTGACGGCGGAGGTGCATGCAACGATTCCGGGTATGCGCAGACATGGCTGGTCGGGTGATATCCCGGCGGACGACAGGGAGGCGGTCGATCGGATCATCGCGGCCACCAGGAAGGCGATCGACGCGCAGGGCAGGGCCAGCGTCTCCGAAGTCGCCCAGGACTTGGGGGTCACCCGCCAGACCGTGTACCGCTACTTCCCGACGCTCGAGTCGCTGCTGTCGGCCACCGCCGTCTCCGCCGCCGAGAATTCCTGGATCACCTGGCCCAGCAATCGGAATCCTTCGCCGACCCCGCCATGCCGTCATCGAAGGATCGCCTACACGCTCGAGCGACTGCCGCACAACCAGTATCTCGGGCTAGTGCTGAGCCCGGCAAGGCCAGCCCCCTCACCGCCGGCGTACATCGGAAACCGCAAGGGTTTCGGAAAATCGATCCTGCAGCGATTCACCGTCGACTGGTCTCAGCGGGCTCGTCGATGCCGACTTCGATGAACTCGTCGAGTTCATGCTGCGAAACCTCCAGTCCCTCATCCTCGACACCGGCAAGACCCAGCGGGTGGACAGTTGCGAGCGTTCCTGCGTCGCTGGATCGGTCCCACCTTGCCGCCCGCGCCGGGTGCAGCACGGTTAGGACACAGTCGGAAGCGCCGTCGACGACGAACAGCGCGCGCTGGTGTAGGCACTCTGTCCGGCGCAGAAGAAGGCGATGGTCGGCGCGATCTCATCGACCGTGCCCAGCCGGGCCGGCGGGTATGTGCGCGATCTCGGCGTCGATGAGCTCCGGTACGGACTTCGCGGGTGCGGTCATGCGGGTGTCGATCGTCCCGCGCCACGGCGTTGACACAATCCCGCTGCGCGCCAGCTTGACCGCGAGGTTGCGGGTGATGTTGACGATGCCGGCTTTGGCGGCCGAGAGCCGGGGACGAGGGGAACGGCGCGCAACGCCGACATCGACGCCAGATCCACTACGCTCGCACCCCGGGCAGGTCGGACGCCGCCAAGATTTTGCGCAGGCCGAGCATGAGCCGGTACGGCCGGACAGGTTCATGGCCACCGACAGGTGGAACCCGTCCGGCTTCGGCTCGTCGAGTCCGTTGGGAAAGTTGGCGCCACCATTGTTGATCAGAACGTCGAGCTGCAAGATTTCTGCGGCCAGGGCGTCGATCGACTGATGGTCGTTGAGGACGAGCTGCCGGTAGCCCATCCCCGACAGGTCTGCGTCATAGTCGGATGCCGAAGGCCGCGTCCCGGTGACGGTGACGTCGGCTCCGGAATCGCGGAACAACGTCGCCGTGGCCAAACCGATGCCGCTGGTGCCGCCGGTCACCAGCACGGCGGTACCGGTGAAGTCGAAGAGGCTCGCGCCGTCATGAATTGGCCTCGATCTGCTTCTTCAGCCATGCCGTTTCCCAGAAGTTGGCGCTCGCGGCCAGCAGTCGCTGGTGCGCCTCCTTGAACACGGCCCGCGCGTCGGCGTGGTCGGGTTGGCGGTACGTCACCAGCTCGGCCAGGTGGATGGCGTGCGCCGCGCGGTCGGCCGCCAGGCGCTCGCGAGCACGCCTTAGCAATGCTTCAGCGCCCGCCAGCTCGACCACGTCGGCGTTGAGTTCGGATGGGCTGACTGCATAGAGCTCGGTGGTCGACCGATGGTGAAACCAGCCGGAGTAGTTTTCCCAGATCGCCCGCACGTTCCCCCACCGTGACGGCCAGGTGATCGTCGACCTCGATGTCGGCCGCCGCGGTGCTCTGTGCGGGAAGCTTTGACCCGAAACGTTCCCTGGATCGCCGCGATGCCGACCGCCAGATTGTCGGCGAAGGCGAAGGCACTGTTGCGGACCCGATAGGTGGCGAGGCGCTCGTTGTCGTCCCGCCATTTTCGCCAGCCGGCCTGGGCGATCACCTGGGTGTGCGGGTCGCGCATGACGTCCAAGCCGCCGACGTGATCGTAATGGCCCTGCGTGATGACGATGTAACGGATTACGGAGGAGTAGGACGGCGTCGAAGTTGGCTCGGTGCACTGGGCTTTCGAATCCCATGCCGGTATTGATCACGACCCGGCCCTCCGAGGTGGACAGCATGTAAGTGTTGGTGAGCCCCGGCGAGTTCCAGATGCCCGGGTAGACCTCTTCGGCGCGTTCGGCGTGCGCCGGCACCACAGCGTCCATTCCCAGACGGGTGCCGGTAGATCAGGTCAAAGGTGGTCGGTGCCGGCGGACATGTCGACGGTTCTCCTCACTCTAGCGGCCGGGGTGTCGACCTCGGGACGCACGTCGAAGCGATCGAAGTAGAAGCCGAACCTGGACCTGATCTCCTCGGCGGTGACGCCGAAGTGCCCGTAGAGGTCATAGGGGATGATGCCGTGCTTACCACGCGGATTGGCGGCGAGGTAGTCCTCGAAGGCCTTGCGCGCCTGGGCGGTCATCCCCACCCCGGCGCACCCGTAGAGTTTCTCGAGCAGCGGTAGTTCGTTGCCGTTGAGGTTGTGGAAACCTATGTCGACGCTGCGTTCGGCGGGCACCAGATCGCGGTCGCGGACGCAGGCGCTCAGCAACCGGTGGATTCGGTCGGTGAAGTAGTCGACCAGCCAGTCGGGGTCGATGCTGTGCCGTCGCATCCGGTCGGAGTAGGCCATCATCGTGATCGCCGACTGAATCACCGCCACCGGGTCGCGGTGTGTGAACGCGATGGTTGCGTCGGGGAACGTTGCCATCAGCAGGACCAGTTGTTCGCTGTGCTGCGGCGTTTTGAGCACCCACGTGTTCGGGCCGCGCAGAAACGTCAACGCCTGCAACACCTTCTTGATGTAGGCGTAGTGGTGCGTCTGGTCCAGCTTCAGGTAGAAGTGCGCCGAGGCCGGCACGCGGGCGTGCCACTCCAGCGCATAGGACGCGAAATCGAGGTCCTGGATCTCGACCTCCTCCTCGATCGCCTCCGGGAACCGGTCGTGCAGTGCCGCGACGTAGGGAACGCTGGACATCAGGGCTTCGTGTTCCCGCTTGGCGCGCAGGTAGCGTGGGTCCAGCCCGAACACGTCGGGCCCCCGTTCCGGGGCCGGAATCGGTTCCTGGCTTTCCCAATAGGGCAGTGCCCACCGTCCCGGGTCAGCAGGACGAGAGCAGATTCACCAGGTGGGTGGTGCCAGGACCTCGGCATCCCGACCACGATAAACGGCTTCTCGATCGCGAGCGACGAGATTTCGGGATAGCGGCGCAACAAATCGTTGAGGGACAACCTGTTTCGTAACAGGCGCACGATGCGCTGCCGCAGCGTGAGCCGGTTCAGCTGCCGCAATCCCTCGTCGGCTTCGATGGCGTGCACGTGCGCTCGCAGACGATCGAAGAACCCGTCCGCGTCGTCGAAGTCGTCGGCACCCGCCTCGGCGATGGCCTCGTCCACCATCCGGTCGATGGCGAAGTCCACCCGCAAGCCGTCGGTGTCGTCGAGAATCTGGCGCTGCACCTCGGTCAGCCGCGGTTCCCGCAAGTCGCTCCGATCGATGGTTTGCGCCGCCGCCGAGCCCATGGCGTTCTCCTCGACACCTGCCCTGATCGATTACTCGACCTAGCGTTCGGCAATATGACCGCCACGCTAAGCGGCGCCCGCACCGACCGTCAAGTGCCCTCACCCCCGACCGAACGGGTGATCGCGGTGATGCAGTTGCTCATGTCCGACCGGAGCGGATTTACTCACTGGCCGAGGTGACCCGCAGGCTGCGCCTCAGTAAGGCAACGGGCCACGCGATCTTGACGACACTCGCCTTCCATGGATGGGCCCTTCGTGACGAAGGATCGCGGGTTACTCTGTGGGCCCGCCATCACCGCCATGGCCCGACCCGCCGGCAAGCGAATATTTCACGCTGTTCTGCGCGAATTGTCCTATGCCACCGGGGCGCTGGCATTCCTCGCGCGCGCGATGCCGGCCGCATCATGGTCATCGACTCGGTCGGCGAGTCGATCGCCGGGCCACAGGTGGGACCGGGATTCCGGGTTCCCTTGGTCGCACCGTTCGGCCGCGACTATGTCGCATGGTCGAGTGAAACGGTCCAACGCGCGTGGCTGCAGACGATCGGTGATCCGCCGCCTGCCCTGCGGGAGCGGATCACCGCGGTGCTGGAAGAGACGCGGCGGCGCGGATACGTCATCGGACGTCTCAGCCGCGAGTACACGCGCGTCTACTCGGCCCTTCGGGCTCTGGACGGATTCGGCGAACCCGACGCGATCACCGCCCGGGTCGCCGGTGCATTCGCCGACCTGACGCTGGTGGACTATCTTCCCGCGGAACTCACCAATCGCACGCGCCACCCGGTGGCGTCGGTCTCGGCCCCGGTCAAGGACGCAGACGGCGTCGTCGCGATGTCGGTGACAGCCGCGCCGTTCACCACGCTGAAGGCGTCCGAGATCCGCAACCTCGGCAACCAAGTCTGTGCGGCGGCAAGACGGGTCGAGAATATTGTCCTGACAGCGACCGACTTTGACCAATCAACCTAAGCGCGTGCTGCTTGCCAAGTCGAACGAGGAGACCTCGATTGCCGGCTCGTCGTGTTCGACGGAACGGAGCTCGGCGAACTGCAGCGCGGCTTCAACGCGATGGTCGACGGGCTACGACAACGGGAGCGCGTCCGCGACTTGTTCGGGCGCCGTGTCGGACGGGAAGTGGCCGCCGCCACGTGGCAATCGGCCAGGTCGTCGCAGGCAACATCGGCGCTCACGAACGGTACGAATACACCGTGATCGGCGACCCCGTTAACGAAGCCGCCCGGCTCTGCGAACTGGCCAAGTCCACACCACGACGAGTGCTGGCCTCCGCTGCCGCCGTGGACGCCGGCGAGGACGCCGAACGCGCGTGCTGGCAAGTGGGCGAAGAGAAAACACTGCGCGGGCGCAAGCGACCGACCAAGCTCGCCAATCCGAAAGCAACGCAGGACCCGTAATCCCCATGCGAGCTCGCCGGCGAACGTCGCTGTCGTCGTTCGTTAGGCGGCGATTCGTGCCAGTGCTGTCTGCTCAACACTGCGGTTGCGTCCACTACGTCGCCTTGCGTTGGAGCAGAAGCAACCGTTCTCGATCCGCCGCGAGTCCGAGGCTACTTGCTGCCGACTCATGTGTTCGGCGCTTTTTGTCATCAAAGGCAAGGCCTTTTGGCCCTAGATGCGGGAACGGAGCGCAGGACAAATTGGCGTATGGGTGATTGGAGCTACGACGGTGGCCTGGGCCTGGCGCGGCCCGCCGTCGGCGCTCAGCACTTAGACGCCGCTGAAGCCATGCGGCTTTTGGCCGGTATCAGCTATGGGCGGGTGATCTTCACCCTGAAGACTCTTCCGGCGATCCGCCCGGTCAATCACCTCGTCGACGGGGGCGAGATCATCATCCGAACCAGGTTGACGGCGGGCATTTCCAACGCGGTGCGGTCTTCGGATGGCGTGGTCGTCGCCTACGAAGCGGACAGTATCGACCCGCAACGGCGAGAGGGCTGGAGCGTCGTCGTCACCGGTCCGGCGCATACGCTGACTGATCCCGACGACGTCGCGCGTTACGAGCAATTGCTGCGTCCGTGGATCAATCAGGCCGACAGCGTCATTGCCATCGAGCCTGCCATCGTCACCGGTCTACGCATTACCGCCCCGGACGCGTGAACCTTCGACGGGTTAGGTGCCTGTACCGACGGGCACCAGTGTGAAACTCACGACGCGACACGCAGGTCAAGCGGCGGTGGATTCACACCCGCGCTCAAGAACAGCAGAGCAATGCTTTTGCTTGCCTACTGTGCCGCCCGGACACTTGTGAGGTCTAGCGCGATGTCGATGAGCATGTCCTCCTGGGCACCGACCATTCCGCGGCGTCCGGCCTCTTCAAGCAAAGTGCGCCCGTCAGGAGGCCCGCGATCCTACGCATCGACACCCACCAGCATCTGATTGCGCCCGACTACCGAAACGCATTGCGCAAAGCGCGCATCGGCGAGGCCGGAGGCCGCGCGCTGCCCGATTGGAGCGTGGATGCGGCGCTGGAGGCAATGGCACAGCTGGACGTGGAGGTGTTGTCCGCCTGATCGGCACCAGTTGACCGCGGTCGTAGTCGAGTAAGCGGGGTTGCCAGTCGAGTCACGGCCTGACAAGCTAACCGCTACTAACCAGCGGATCTACCGTCGAGGACGCCATGAGTGACCCCAAAGCCATTGCACTGGAGAACTTTTCCCACGTCTGCATCGGTGTGTCCGACATGGATGCCGCGCTGGCGTTCTACACGAGCGTGCTCGGTATGGACATCGTCTTCGACGTCGCGCTGGACGGTGCAGGTCTTGACGCCGTGACCGGCACAAGTGGTGCCCGCGGACGGATGGTCGGCGGCCTGGTTGGCGGCGCGATGGTGGAACTGCTGGACCTGGGCGCGGTGCCCGGCATAGCGGAGGGGCCGCACCTGGGCTACACCAACATCTCCTTCCGCGTGCGAGACCTCGACGAAGCACACCGCCTGCTAGGGCACCATCGGGACTTGCGTTATACCGCGCCGACCGACATCGGCGGGGTTCGCATGCTGTTCGTCTACGACCCCGACGGCACTCCCATCGAGGTCATCGAGCTGCCCGGGGAGGCCACTACCACGGTGGAAATGTGGCGCCCGTGAACCGCCATCAGCCGAACGCCGGTAGCGATCGGCACAGCTGAGACAGGTCCCGGCCGGCTGCCATCACGGTGTGGTCCGGACGCACGATGGCAGCCTTCACGGCCGCTTGATTGAGCCACTGTGCCGGGACGCTGCCGGGTTCGGCGGCGTAGACGGCGGCATTACGCTGGCCGATCAGTTCTCGCTGCCGCTCATCGGGGGAAACACAGGTGATGACTGAAAAGCCCTGACCGAGCAGCGAGTCGAGGCGCTCTCCGGTCGGTGTCACGGCGTTGGGGCACAGAGTGCCGGCAAGTTGCTTCGGCCGAAAGCCTCGATGGACGAGGGCAGATCGGGTTAGCGGCGGCGTCGCGGAGTCGACCACCCTGGCCGCCATGCCC
>CAWKME010000076.1:0-29498 GCA_963850645.1 uncultured Actinomycetota bacterium
GGTCCCTAGCACGTTGAGAATGCTTTTTGGGGGCTACTCACCCGACGTGGACGGCCCCCGAGGTCGGCGAACTTGGCCCGCGGTAATCCGGAGCACCGGCCATTGGCTGATTCAACTGCCGGAAGGACTGGCGGCAGAACCTAAACCAGCCAAAATAGCTATCCTGTTTACTGACAATGTCTTACGCTGGCTACATACCCCGTCTGCTGACTTGACCTAAATGACACTAGGCCCAATACGGAACGTACCGCGCGTACTTCCTTGAACCAGCCGTCGAGTCCTCCGGCTTGATCAACTCAGCGGAAATGGTGTCACGCAAGACGCGCGAAGCAGTTTCGGCCCGTCGATCGGGTAGCCCGAATCGCTTTCGGAGCGTCTGATTGGACATGGTCGCGTTCATCACATACCGCAGGCAACTGTGCTGATAGCAGGCGCGAATGCGGTCCTCCCGGCTCATCTCGGAGAACGGCCGGTGGCCGTAGAGGGTGCATGTAGTTCGTACGTGATCGGCGCGAAAGTCCGGTGCGGGGAGCTGAAACACTTCCGCTGAGTCGACCACCTTGTCGATCCCGCTGCCCTTTTCTTCACAGATGCCGAGCCGCCTCATCAGATCAGCCAGGCGCACGTTGCGAGACCGATACTCATCGATGAACCTAGCGACTTCGACGGTTGGCTTACCGGGATTTGAGATCTCAATTCGATCATCAAATATCTCAACAACCACCGACGCACCATCAACCCGGAAGTCTTGGTGAATCAGCGCGTTCGCTACCGTCTCTCGAATCATGACAGGGGGATACATCGGCACCTCGCGGCGCAATGCCTGCTCAATCACCTCGTTAGCTGGAATTTGTGACAGCACGAACTGAATTAGACTCTCGAACCCCACCGCGTAACCGCGTCCCCCGATTTGATCCCGCGTTGTGCGGGTCTTACCTTTGCCGTCGTACACGATGACTCGGGCGCCCTTCCGCGCCAGTCCAGGAAACCGGTCCAGTTGCTTTGCGAAGAGGACGGCCGCGAGGTTCGAGATGTCAAATGTCCGACTGGATGGGGAGATTAGACTCTCACGGACGAGTCGGTCCAGGACGGCGTCGCGTGAAGGCGGGTACGGGAGCTTGAGAAGGTCGAAAAAAGTTTGGGTGTCGAGAAGCTCGATGACATCCGCGTCGGACGCGTCTTGGCGTGCGGGGTCGATTAACCAGTCCGGTCGCCCTTCATCAAATATTGCGCGGAGCCGATCTTCGGTCATGGGCATCAACGATTCACCGACGCGCATCAGGTACTGACCGTCGAAGTGATAAGCGCTGCCTCGGGGACGCGATGGGATCTGGAACACCAAGACGCGTCCATCGGGATGCTCGACGGCCTCAACGTCTACGCGAAAGCCGAGCTTGTCGAAGATCTTCGCAGCAATACCAGCCGGATTGTTGAAAGCCTGGGTGCCGACCACTGGCCGCGGAGGGTCGTTTGCCACGCCGAGGAGCAAGACTCCACCGCATTCGTTCGCGATCGCCACGCAGTAGCCGTACAGCTTGCCGTTGTCGAACTGAAGCTTCGCCGCTTTGAACTCGAGATTCTCGTCTTCGGACGGCGCTCGCCGCCAGGCATCGATTTGCTCGACCGAAATCGTCATGCTCAGTTCCTCTTAGTCTCAGCCGCTGCTTATGGTGCATTGTCCGTGGTCGCTGCGCGCACCATGGGTACCGTGCGAGCAACATAGTCGATCCGTCTCCCGCCATGCACGCCAAGGGCCTGAGGCGTGTTGTGGGCCAAAACGGCTTGGAGAAAGGCATGGCGGTATTGTCGGTCTGGTTGCATACTCGAATACGTCTATCGCCCTACCGGGGACGGCCCGGACGTCGTCGACCAAGGGCGACCAGAGCGGGAGCGAGGGCTTTGGGTCCACTGCACCTAATTCGACTTATAACCGCCCGGCACCACTGCGGCGCGGCGTGCCGGTGCGAGCGAGCCGATCTAGCGCCTGCCGAACGTGGCGCACACCGGGTGCTGAGCCGGGCGGCTGTCACGTGCGCTGTCGGCACCTGCCTCATGCTGGCTTTGCGCGCCACGCCTAGCGGGGCCCAGTTGGCTGACTACTACCGCGGGACAGTCGTCAATGCGGGTCTCACGGATCGCCCTGCTACTCTCGAGTTGTACGTCTTTCAACAGTCAGATTCGCAGTCGACTGGCTGGTTGAGGATCGGGCTGCCATTGGGCGGTAGCGGCCAAGCGGTGTTGGTACCGCATGATCTTGATTCTCTATATATCGTGACAGCGTCGCTGCAAGGTGACACCATCGTCTGGGCGTCGGCTACCCGCAATGGCACGATTGGGGGCGATTATTGGATCCGCGGCGGAGGTTCCGAGGGCCAGAGTGGACGATGGCGTCTTCAACCGCAGGCGCGCGTGTCGCGCGCCTCGCTGATGTTGCTAGCATTGTTTGTGGCCGGTGTTTGCCTTTTGGCCATTTCTGGCGCGGCGGTCTATCTGTGCGACCGCTGGTGGCGCTGGCGCGAGGCGGCAGGACCTAAGCACCTATTGGACGCGCAGTATCATTCGTTGAATGGAATTGGTGGATGGTTGCTCTGGATAGTCATTGGCGACGCGCTTGTCGTGCTCTATCAGCTCAGCACGCTCCGGCAACTTCCGCAACTGTTCGGAGGCACCTGGATGGTAGCCGCACTTGTGCCGGGCATGAGGCCTGCGCTTGTGGTGGAAGGAGCTGCGCAGATCTTTCAGGTTATGGGAATTGTAGGTGGGCTGCTTCTCATATTTCGCAAGTCCGCGTTGGCCCCGGTCTACTGGACGGCGCTTCTGCTGTTGCTGGCGTGCTATGGGGCTTACGATATGTCCGTCAGTGGGCTGCTGGCCACCAGCATCGGAACGCTGTTCGATAAAGCAGCCGTTGCACCGATGACGGCTCAGATCAGCGGAGCTAGCCAGCAGAACGGCCGGCTGGTGGCTGCATCCCTAGTATGGGCGCTGTACTGGATCCGATCACGGCGGGTCCGCATAGTCTTCGGTCCGGTGCGCCGAAGCGCGCAAAGCGCGCCCGGTCACCTTCTCCACGTGACCGAGTCAGCGGCTCCGGCGGAAGTCGGCCCTCAGGTCGACCGCAATGGATGGGAGAATGGGACCTGACCAGCCGACGTCACAAGCGCAAAATGCTGTCGCGTCCGGGCCAACCGGCGTGGCTGTCGATAGCGAGAGGGGTACATCGGCGCTAGCTTTTCGGGCCCGGCGGAAGTGGCTAGGGGTGGGCGCTCTGGTCGTGCTTTTGATCGGTATTGCGGCTATGTGGGAGGCGGATCAGCCGCCGTCCGGGCCACCGGTTCGGCTGACGGACGCGGCTGCTGCCGCATCACTGCTGGAGCTTTCGCCTGTCGAGGTTGCCAGCCGAGCCCGCAATGGCACCGTTCAGATAGTCGGTCTTGATGCTGCCGGGACAGAAATCAGTGAGGGCACGGGATTCTTCGTATCAGTTCAGGGTCTGATCGCGACCAATTTCCATGTAATCAGTGGAGCGCACGCCCTGGAGATTCGGACGTTAGCGGGAGAGTCATATGATGCGGTGTCTCTTGTGGCCACTGATGTAGCGAGGGACCTGGCGCTGCTGCAGGTTGCCGCGAGCAACGTGTTGCCACTGCCCTTGGCGTCTGGCGCTGCCCCGGCAATCGGTGCCCCAGTCTACGCCATGGGTAATCCCCTTGGGCAAGTCGGCACGTTTAGCAGTGGCCTAGTAAGCGCGCAGCGGCTCGTCGACGGTGTTCCTCTTTTGCAGATTACCGCGCCGATCTCGCCAGGATCTTCTGGCGGACCAGTGCTGAACAACCGCGGTGAAGTCATTGGGGTGGCCACGCTATATATGCGTGGCGGTCAAAATCTGAATTATGCGGTACCGTCAGGCGAGCTGCGGCAGTTGCTCCAAGCGGGCGGTCATCCTGAGCCGTTTTCCTACCAGTCCGTCGCAGCCATTGCAGCCACCGCGGGCCACTCAGCCGCCGCGTGGTTAGACCAGAAGCGTACATCAAATGCACAGGGAAGCGCTCCAACGCCGCCAGACGCCGTCGTACGCTGGCAGTTCCTCCGCGTAGACTCAGCAATCCATGCGCAGGGTTATGAGGCGATTGGCGGTATCGCGCAGGGCGCGTTGGCCGCTGGCGAAAGTGAATCACGCAATGTCGAAACGGTTCCGGGCACCGAGTACGCGATTGTCGGCTTTTGCGATGCTGATTGCAAGTCTTTTAAGCTCGGTCTGCACACGTCTTCCGGTGCGCTGGTCACGGTTGATTCGACCGATGACAGGCCGTCCCTGGTGTTTCTGGCGTACAGCGGGGTGAACTACGTGTTGACGGCGACGATGCTGGATTGCCAATCCGAAAAGTGCGGGTACGGGCTCCGAATGTATCGCAAAGGGGAAGGCCTACCTAACTGAGCAGCTGATTCCTCGGGGCTCCCAGAGGACGCGTCGTATTGTGAGTTAGGTGACATCCGAGCTTCTGAGAATGGATGACGATCTAATCAATGAGCTGAGTGAGGCAGTTCGACAACAACGCCCGTACGCGGGCTTCTTCTTCTGGCCAAACCGCCCCTTTGCGGAGCGGGGCCTCGTGGCAACCTTCAGCGAGGCCGCCGCAAGTGAACCCGGCTTGCCCTTTCGTAACATCCGGTCAAGGGCAGAAGGAGAGGATCCACCAGACTGCGAAGCCATCGACTCTCACGGCCGGCTAATTGCCATTGAAGTGACGGAGCTCGTAGATGGCACGGCGATCGCGGAAGTCCGACGAACGGGAAGGAACCTCGTGGCAACATGGGACTCTTCGCGCATCCGCACGCGGATCGAAGAGCTATTGCGAACGAAGGATGCCAAGGTGCTCAACGGGGGACCGTACGACGAGTACGTCGTTCTCATTCATACGGATGAGATGATGATCACGTCCGACGCCATCATCCACGCCCTGAACGGGTACAGCCTGCCGCGATTGAAGCAAGTGCACCGGGCTTACGTGTTTCTGTCGTACCAGGATGGCGAGTACCCGTTCGTGGGACTTGTATAAGCATGTCACCCAACTTGGCGCTGCTGCTCGCGGTGCGGGGTAAGGAAGCGGCTGGCTCGCTGCGCTCGCTGGCCGCAATTGGATAGGACGCCGGAGCAGAGCGCTGCGGCGTTGCCACCCGGCTTCTTGACGAGGAGGGTTTGTGCCAGAAATCACCCGCGCGATCAGCATTCGCCAGCCGCTCGTCGAGCAGATCCTGCGTGGCGACAAGAAGTACGAGTACAGATCGAAGGCGACGAACATCCGGGAGCGCGTGTACCTGTATGCCAGCGCCAAGCCATTCGAAGATCCTGGACTCTGGCGCCGGATGAAAGCGCAACCAGGCGACTTTCCCACACGCGTCATCGTTGGTCGCGTCGAGATCACCGGTTGTCGCTGGGATGACGATGACGACTGCTACGCTTATTCCCTCTCGAAGTCCAAGCGCTTGGCGCCGCATCTGACGCCGACAAATCAGCCACAGCCAGTGTTCTGGCGCCCACAGTTCAAGTAACCGGCAGAAGCAACCTAGAAAATCTGACGGGCTGGCCCTCCAGCCTGATCGTGGATTAGCGCCTCCCATGATCACGCAGGAGTTGCCAGAGCCACAGGCGACCAGTGGAACCCGTCGCCGCCACGTGGAGGACCAGCCCTATGTCGCATACGATGCTGCACCTCGGGATGGATGTCCATAAGGACTCCCTCACCCTCGCCGTACTCCCGGCCGACGCCAGCGCGCCGACGCACGTCGACCGCCTCCCCAACGATCTGCAGAAACTCCGCCGCTACCTCGTGCGCCATGCGCCGGTGCCCGCGGCGACGCGGGTCTGCTACGAAGCGAGCGGCGCCGGCTACGTGTTGCAGCGGGCGCTCACGGAGTGGGGCTATCATTGCGACGTGATCGCGCCGTCGCTGATCCCGAAGCGACCGGGCGTGCAGCGGAAGCACGATCGCCGCGACGCGGTCGAGTTGGCGCGACTCTATCGCGCCGGCGAACTCGTCGTGATTCGGATTCCGAGTGCGGCCGAAGAGCGCGTGCGCGATCTGGTGCGCTGCCGGGAGACGTGTCAGCGCGAGATTCTGAAGTCGCGGCACTACGTGCTCAAGTTTCTCGCCCGGCGGGGCGTGGTGTATCGCGCGGGGCGGCACTGGACGACTGCGCACGATCGGTGGCTGCGGCAGGTGCTGGCGACTTCAACGGAACTCGGCGCCGAAGATCGCCTCGTTCTGGGCGAGTACCTCGCGCTGCTCGACTACAAGCTGCAACGCCGCCAGGAGCTCGATCGCCAACTCGAGCAACTGGTGCTGACGCCCGCGATGGCGACCGCCGTGGCGTGGCTGCAGTGCTTCCGGGGCATTCAACGCCAAAGCGCACTCGTGCTCGCGACGGAGATCGTCGACTGGCGGCGGTTCGAGAATCCCCGGCAGCTCATGGCCTACCTCGGGCTCGTGCCGCGGGAGCATTCTTCCGGCGATCGCGAGCGCCGCGGCGCGATCACGAAAGCGGGGAACACGCACTGTCGGCACGTGCTGGTGCAGGCGGCGTGGGCGTATCGCTACCGCCCGCTGGTGAGCCCGCATGTGAAGCGACGCCAGGCGGGCCAACCGGTGTCGGTGATCGCGCAGGCGTGGAAGGCGCAGCATCGATTACACAAAGTCTATACGAAGCTCGCCGTCCGGCGCCGACCCCAGATCGCGGTCGTCGCAGTGGCGCGGGAGTTGGCCGGGTTCGTGTGGGCGGCGTTGCGCGAGATCGAGCCGACGCCAGGAGTCGCATGAACAAACATCGCGTGGTGGGCCGGCGGCACGACTGGAGAATCCGCGACCTCGTTATGCGGGCGGGACGCGTCCCGATCCCGCGCGTCTAGAAGGCGGTTGCTCCCGACGGATCCAATTCTTGCCGCTCCGGCCTTCGGGTTGACCGGCGTATATCAGCAGGATTCATCGTCGAAGCGTCCACCGGTTCCACCCGCGGCTTGCTGCACGATAATGGAAGCTCGATATTGCCCCTTGACCGCCAGCCCGTCATATCAACGAGATGCTCCTCCATCCAGCGTGGGGGTTGGGGGAGCACTGGGCTTGGCCGCGATCTTTATGAAGCGCCGCAGCAGAGCGCCACGGGGTTAGGCCGCCACGAAGTCCGTTGAAGCTGATGGTTGTACGCTTTACGAAATTCGTCGCCGCCAGTCTTCGCGCACGAACGTTGTGATAGTATATAAACGGCGCCCTACTGGGAGATCATATGTCGCAGTCTCGCTGGGCCAAACTCGCGACCTACAATACCGGCTTCGAGGTTGACCTGCTGTGCGTCGCTCTTGACGCGGTGGCCATCCCGTATCTCGTTCGTGGTCTCAACCGAGGCATGGATGGCGCCGGCTACCAGGGGGTCGTTGTAGGCGGGATCGAGGTTCTCGTTCCGGAGGATGCGCTCGAAGAGGCGCGGTCGGCTATGGCCAGCGGGCTGACGCCGCCTGGCGTCGCGAACCCAGCAACGGACTCTTGATCCGCCGCCCGCGAGTCGCGGCGTCAGCATCGTGGACCGGACGGCCTAGAAAATATGACGGGCTGGCCCTCCAGCTTGATAGTGGGTTAGCTCCTCCCATGGTCACGCAGGAGTTTCCAGAGCCACAGGCGACGAGGGGAACACGTCGCCGGCACGTGGAGGACCGGCCTGATGCAGGCCACAATGCTTCACCTGGGGATGGATGTCCATAAGGACTCCCTAACCCTGGCCGTGTTGCCAGCCGACGCCGGTGCCCGCCTCGGTTGAGCGTCGGGAACTACGAGCCACGACGCCATGTTGGTGTGTGGGCCGTAGTGCGGTAATGCCCCGCATCGATGGCTTGGTATTGGTCAGTCGTGGGTCGGCACCGAGCCCAGTTCCTCCGCTGCCTGGAGCAGCGTGTGCGGTCGCTGTTGAAGGGCCTTTGCGAGCGCTGCGATGACCTCCAGCGACGGTGACTTCAGTCCCCGCTCAAGCTGGCTGACATAGGTGGGATGCACCCCCGCGGCGAACGCGAGCCGTTCCTGGGAGAGCCCAGCGCGCAGTCGCGCATCATGGATGATCCGACCGAATGCCTTGGTCAGTGCCTTTCGCCGCTTCATCGGGGCGAAACTGACCGGACTCGACAGCGGCCACCATAGACTATAGTCTTAGTCCACCTCACCTCCTGAGGCGCTAGCCTCGTCTTGCTGTCATGAACTTTAGACTAGCCGTAGGGGAGGGGTGCAATTGTGATCGACGCATCGGAGCAGAGCGCCGCGGCGGTGTGCGGTCCACGAGAGTCGTTGGCCGTTCCTTGAAACAAGCTCAAGCGGCGCGATTGTTCTATTCGAGCACCGTACACAGGGTGGCCCGCTGGGCGAGAGAGTATGCGGTGGCACTGGTCGGTCGTTCGCTGGCTTCGCTCGAGGTGCGGAATGGAACCGAATGTCATTCGCGGACGCCGCTATCTGATGGCAGGCCTTACGACGTTTGTCGCGACCGTCATCGCCGTAACGCTGGCATCGCACCGCTTGTTCCCGGAAGATACCGCCGGTTTGGTAGTGTGGCTTTTCATTGTCGGTCTCCTCGCCAGGCTAGCGTTCAGAGGAGCCGTATGGGCGCAGCGTGTGCTGGTCATCGTCGCTGCGGTTTGTGTATTCTCTTTCCTCTTTGGATTCGAGTTCTACCAAGCCAGCGGATCCCGTGATGGGTTTACGAAAGGAGCTCTATTCCTTGGGTGTCTTGGGGCATCAGCGGGCCTAGGCGGTCTCGCTCACTTTTGGCTTTCCCGGGATATCGCGGCGTTCATGGCCGCTCAGCGGACGAAACGTGCCGCGATTAGGCGTGAGCGCCGTACGAGATCGCCGGGGCGCTAGGGAGAGCCAGGGGAGAATCTGCATGCGCGTTGTCATCGCTCTGCTATTGGGGTCGATCGCGGTGTACGCTGGGAGCTTCGTCGTCGACATTCTCTCGGCCGCCGTCAGCGGCGCCTATCCGTCGCCATCCTTCCCAGCATGACGATCAATTCTGTTCGACGCGATATTGAGGAACTCGACCGCTACCTCGGCCTTAAACTGGCCGTCGCGTTCGAGCCATTCGAGGAGCTACACACCCGCCGGCAGCACACGCAGCTTTGCATGGCAATCGGCGCCCAGATGGGACTGCCAAATGCTGTTCGCCTGACGATCGTCTCGCCGTCGGCTTCAGCACCTGGTCATCAACGCTTCACCACCACGGCGCTATCGAAGACCGACGCGTCCGGTCGTGGCACTCACGGAATAGTCGCGCAAGTCACTATTCCAGCGGACCTCCCGATGTATGGCACGGCGGCGTTCAAGGCTCATGTCATCGACGTTCGGCTCAGCCCCGGATTCGAAACGATGCCGCCCCACACGCTCGTCACTCTGCTTGCCCATGAACTCGCGCACGTGCTTCTCCATGCACTGCGACACCCGCAACGCGATAGCGAGCAATTCACTGACTTGGTGCCTCTAGTGGCCGGCTTCGGGGACATTGTGAAACAGGGGCGTGTTGTGAGGAAGACCGAGCATCGCGGGAACGAGGTCCATACCTCAACCGTGACCTACGGGTATCTCACTGGCGAGGAGATCGGCCTAGCGCGAGAGATTGTGCGGAATCATGTGGTGCGCCGCAGGGAGCGGCACCGCGCGGTCGCATTGTTTGTTGCGAGGCTCGCTCAACGAGTGGAGGCCGCGACCACGTCGCTAGGTGAGATTCGAGGCGCCGTCGTGCGGCTGGATGAGACACGGCAGACGGTACCGCGACGATTCGCCAAGCAGGTCGTAGATTTGCACACCCCAGGACTGCTCGATGGACATGGCCGCGCTCTGGCCGCCATCTCGCGAACGGTCAAAGGCGCAAGAATGTTCAGCGATGGCCTTGTCCTTTACTCGCGCTCCCAGATGGACATGCTGGAGCGACTTCGGGCTGAGTGTGCGCAGGCAGGCGAACAACTCGTGCCAATCGAACAATGTGTTCGAACATACCGGCGAGCGGTCAATTTAACTGTGGCACCTTCTGACAAGCTTCGGCTCCTCGGCGACTGGTGCATAGGGCGGCTACGGCGCCTGCTTAGGCAGCACCGATCACGCCGATCGTCGAACGCATGACGGTCCATCGACCCGACTGGGTCTGCCCTGGTTCGGCGCCATTTACCATGGGGTGCCCGGCCATGATCAGCCGGTGCTTCACGAGATGGCCGCGTGCACATTGGCGGAATAACTCCTCGTCGTGGCGTTCTCGATGTAGTCTGGACGCCCCATGCACAACATCAGACTCGAACGCAGCTGTTCCACCGCATATTCGATGCAGACCCCATGCCTGGTACATCGGCTCATCACCGAACGCGCGAGCCATCATCGCTTCGAGCATCTGTCCGTCAACCAAGTCGGTACCCAGCGCGATCGCGAACTGCGTAGCTGGAGTATTTAGGGTCGCTGTCGTTACGCGCATCGCACCCACGGCTCGTTCAGGGCCCATGAGGTTATGCAACGTCTGCTGAACGGGGCGTCAACGCGCAAACTTGCCGGTCTGGCGATATCTCTCCTCTGTCAGGCCTGCGAAGCACCCACTCTGCGATTGCCGCGAGAGGTGACGCACGAAATTCCGGTTCTTTCTTCCAGCATCAAGCGCGAGCTGAGTCGCAGTTGGCTCGGGATCACCCGGCGAAATGACAACGTGTTTGGCTGTCTGCACGGGAGTGTGATACGGATGCCAGACAGCTCACTCGCCGTGCTGGCGTCGCGAGTGCAACTGGCTTATGTCCATGGCGGTGATTGCTACGGGCCGGATGCAGTCGGCATCGTGGGGTTCTTTGGGCCAAAGCCGACCGACTTCATATCGTACTATTTGGACATCGCCGAACGTCAGCGGCGTCTCCTCTGCGGGGGACGGATATGGCTCGTTATTGGCGCCATATACGACACTACCGGCGGCCAACTCAGAACGTCGTGGCTCGCACGCACTCCCAGCAACATTCGCGCCTGTCAGGATTCGGGATACCTGCCAACGCACCAAGTGGTGTTTGACCTACCCCATCGCGAATGAAAGAGTGTAGCCGGTTGGCCGGACCGCTGACCTTATCCGAGTGTCGGTGGGGCCCGTCGTGGTTCAGCGCCCGGTCGTGGCTACGGTGTCGCTGGCGGCTGTACCTGAAGGATCGGCGGTGCAAATGCGACGCGCTGGTTCTTGACGAACGCGCGCCCGAGTTGATTCTCCACTATCTTGGCGGGGACCGGACTGACTGAGAAAACGTGGGTCGTGGCGTGGAAGACGCTCAGCACGAGGTCTTGGAGGAGTTGATCGGCCTCGAGCGGAGTCACTCGCAGCCCGAGGCGTTTCGCCGCATCGAAATGAATCGGGCGACCGTGGCTCTTGAACTTGCCGTGGTCAGCCAATGCCTTCGCGATTCGAGTGGCCTTTCGCTTCGAACGCGGGCCGCTGGGCAGCATCCATCTGGCGAGCCAATCGGCAACCAATCGCTCGGCCAAGTCCAGCGCTTCGTCGCACTGGACAAGCAGAGCCGGGCCGTACTGCGGCAAGATGGGTAGCCAAGCCCCGAGTTTCTTCGGGTCTTCGCAGTCCTCGAGGGCCAGCTGGAATTGGTCCAAGATCGCCTGCGCTGGTGCGACGGTCGTGACTCCGCCGACGCCGACCATGATCATTTGGGGATCAATTGGTCCGAGCGACGAGTGCAGGCCCATGATGATCTCATCGGCCGCGCAGGAAAGCATCGTAGCGGCCGACATCGCCGACATCGGCACGATTACGCGAATGCTGTCGAACTTCGATCGCAGGTAATTGACGATCGATTCTGCGGCTTCCGGCGATCCTCCTGGGCTATGGAGGATCAGGTCCAGTCCGTCCGTTCGCGACAGGCCGTGCACTACCTCCATGAACGCCTGCATGTCTTCCGGACCGATCGACACCGCCGATGGATCGCTTACGGACCCCTGTGTCCAGCGTGACGCGTACAGGATTGTGTTCCGGCCCGTGTAGCCTGAGAGCGCGCCGAGGTATTTTCGGCGGACTCCGTCGTAATCAGCGACTCCATTGTTGGCGGGTGCAGATTGAGCTAACTCCGCGCCGATCTCGCCCCAAGTGGGCACTGGCGGTCAGCGCGCGTTCGCGCCGGAGGTGGATGGCGCGCCCGAAGGGGCGGCGTTGGTGAACGCCGTGGCGGACTGCACGACGGTCATGTGCTGATCATAAAGCCGCAGGAGATCCATCACGCCAGGAAGTTCACGGGCGCGGGCCTGCAATTCCTCGGCTTGCTCTGCGGTCGCTCGCCGCCCCCGAGCACCGTGACCGTTCCTCTTCACCATGTTGGCCTCCTTCGACGCAATCGACCCGACGGGTCATTTCACGGACAGTATCGACCTGCCCCGTTAGAAGCTTAACCCACTGCCGCGAGGTATACTGTTGGCCGGCCCTTTCGTCAAGGCGGCAGACTCTGGTTACGTCACGACACCTGTCAGAGGCGTTTCGCGGCGGGTTTTTCTGCAGGTGGATTCGCCCAGCGGATTGCGGCGGTTCTCGACGGGTATGGGCGGGCCTTTCACCGTTTCGGCGGCGTGGCGCGGCCGTGATGATGGATAATGCGTAGCCGATCGTCTTGCAGCAACGAGCCCCGCGTTGCCTGGTGGGCCACGACGTCGCGATGAGCTCCGGGCAGTCGCGATCCGGCAGACGGCGGCTGTCGTCATGACAGCCGTCCCAGAAGCGTTTCCGGAAATAATATGTGGGCGGTTCGTCCGCTTGCGGTACGGCGGGCGCGGGCCTATCGTCTCGGTTGCGGAGCTCGCGCCGCCCTCGTCCTGTGCCCTCGGTTTACTCCGATGTGGAGATCGTCATGGTACGCGCCCGTTTCGTGTTAGTGGTCGTGCTCCTCGCCGGTTGCGCCAGTGCCCAGCTGACGGCGTTTCGAGATCCGGCGTATGCGAACACCGAGTATGATCGCGTCGCAGTGTTCGCACTCGGAATGACACTTCAGAGCACGGTGCGCGTCGAACAGTCCCTATGCGAGAAGCTCTCTGCGGCGCGATGCGTGGCCGGAACGTCCGTTCTGCCGCCGACTCGCGTGTATTCGACGGCCGAAATCACGACCGCTCTGGCAAAGGCCGGGGCGGACGCCGTGCTCCTCGTGTCGCTCGCGTCCGACAACTCGCAGACGTGGTACGCCGGCAGCGTAATGTCGGGCTCGACCAGTCAAACGACGAGGGCAAGCGGGAGCGTCAACCTATACGGCAATGCTGCGACGTGGAGCGGGACGGCCCAGACGGCGACCAGCACCCAGGCCATGGCTACCCCCGTCTATCAATCTCGCCGACAGGCTACGGCTGAGATTGGACTGTTTGACCGGCGCACAGGGAACATCGCGTGGCGGGGCGAACTACTTGTGAGTGGCAAAGGGGCACTCGCCACCCGCGACGCCGCGTTCATTGGGGCGGCGACGGACAAGATCGCCTCGGGCCTTATCCACGACGGGCTGATACACTGAACCTGAATGCCCCACTTGTGGCTCATGCAAGGCGATGGTAAGGAGTTCCGTCATTCCGATATGATTCCGAGTCCGCGCTCCGTCAACAGCGGCGGGTTGATCCGTACCGCCGCGCAGAGCGCCGGTCGGTCCAGCGGGTGGTGCGCTCGCACCGCGGCTTGCGCCTGAGAGCCACGTCGCATCGGTAGGTGCGGTCAGAGTCACCCCCGTTGGGCTGCTCCCCGGCGGTTGCCCGCATGCCACGAGTTGCATGTCCACGCTGGCCCCCTGGTCAGCGCGTTAAAGAGTTCTAATCCTCGGGGCGGTGATAGTGGTGCGCTTGCGCGAATGAATGGGAGGCCGCACGATTGGGGGCGTCCAACGTAGCTGGCGGCCTCCTCTCCGGGGCGTTGCACATGCGACCATCTTCCCATTGGTACCCCCCGCTGTTTGCGCTCTGTATCGCGTCTGCCCTGTCGTCGTGCGGTGGCGCGGGCGACACCACCGGCCCGAGCGGGCCATCAACGCCGCCAGTTGATCTCACGAAGCCGACGGCGATCAGCCTGCAGACGGCCGCTTCGCAGACGGTTCGCGTTAAGAGCGCCGTACCGGCCGCGATCACCTTTAAGGTCACCAATGCAGCCGGGACTGGGATTGGGGGTGTAACCGTCTCATTCACCGTGACCGCCGGCGGCGGTAGTCTTGCTGCCACCTCGGCGCCAACCGGTGGTGATGGTACTGTCGCGGTGCCGCAGTGGACGGTCGGGACGGCCGTCGGAGCCAATACGGTCATGGCGTCCGTCGGTTCTGCTCTGTCCGCGACGGCGAGCGTAGCGTCACGATTGCCGTACTGGACCGTCATGGTCTACATGGCCGCCGACAACACGCTGGCAGTCGAAGGGGTCATCAACTTGCTCCAGATGGCTGCTGCGGGAGTGAATCCAGAGGTTCAGGTGGTCGTACAAGGTGAGTTTAACCCCGAGGCGTTCGCCGAAGCCGGCTGTACTGCCACGTGTGCGGACCGATCCAACTTCGACACGTTCCGCTACGTGATGGACGGTTCGATGACCTCCTCCCCGAATGGAGTGTTTCGCGGGCCAACGACCGACATCGGAAGTGTGAACATGACGGATCCAGGGGTGCTGCGGTCGTTCGTTCAGTGGGGAGAGCAGGTAGCCCCCGCGGCGCGCAACGTCCTCGTGCTCTGGAACCACGGTGGGGATGACGCAGGTCTGATCGAGGACGAGACGTCGGCGCCTGGTGCCGTGATGTCGCTCGCGGGGCTGCAGACGGCCCTCTCCGGCCTCCCAACACTGGACGTGCTCGACTTCGAGATGTGCCTGATGGCCGGTTACGAGCCGCTCTCTGCGGTGAATGGCCTTGCGAGCACCGTCGTCGCTAGCGAGGAAGCCCAAATCGTCGGAGGTTGGGATTTCACGCAGTTTCTCAAGGCCATGTATACCCAGCCGACCGCGTCGGCCGTACAAATGGCGGGGCGGCTAGCAGATGCGTACGCCGCGGGTTACGCCGATACGCCGTACTCGGAGACGGTCTCGGCCTTCAACATGGCTGGGTTCGCAGCAGTCGACGCCGCTGTGAATCAGTTCGGCGCCGCCCTCGGCGCGGCGCCAACTGCCGAAGTCAGCGCCATCGCGAGCGGGGCGGCGGTCGCGCAACGATACGAGTACCAGTTCGCCGTCGACATTGCCGACATGACCGACAGCGTGCGCGCCCACGTCGGGGATCCCGGGGTTGACTCCGCCGCAGCGGCGCTGCGGCAGGCTGTCACCGCGCCGGCATTTCTCATTGCCAACCACGCGGTCACCGGCACGGGATACAACGTGAGCAACGTGGCCAGATCAGAGGGACTGCAAATCGTGATGCCTGCCGGCTCGGCTAGCGCGCTTCCGAGTTCGGGTCCCTTTAGTCTAGCGTCCTACGCGGCGGCATTCCCCGGGCGAGCGTGGACGTCCTTCTTGCAAGCGTGGGTCCCGTTGACTAACAGCCTGCGGTCCTTCACGGACGTCGGCGCCAACCGTACGACTCTATGGCTCGTGTGGGACTCGACGTTTGTACGTCGTGGAAATGTCGAAATGTTGCTGCTAGAGCCGGATGGCGATCTCTATGGCCCCGCCTTCGGCACTATAAGCCCGAGCGGGTTGTTCTCCGCGGATGCCGCGGCCGATAGTGCGTACTATGAAGGTTGGGAGTCCAACCGCTTCGTCGAGGTTGGGAAGTTCTGGTATCTCGCATGGCTCGTCCGTGATCCAACGAGCTACCAGCCGCTCGTGAACGTTGCATATCAAGTGGGAAGCGGACCGGTGACCAACCTGTATGGTCCCGGCACCTATCCGCGGCTCTCCCTGAGTCGGAGCTTCCTCGCGGACCCCTCTGCTACCATGCTCGGCGTTGAGAACGGTGCGTATACGGATCTTCAGCCTGTCGCGACTTGGACGACCAGTGCCCCATCTGGGGCGTTGGCTTCGGTTGCGCCGCGGACCAGCGAGATAGCCGCGCCTCGAAGTGAGGACGCAGGCCCCGCCCTTACGAACAAGCAGGTCGCGGCTCTCAAGCGGGTACGAGCAACTTGGGCAGCGGTCGTCCGTGAGAATCCATCGGCGAGCCCGGGCCTCGTGCGGCGCTATCTGCAGGAAGCGCTCCGCGGAGCGCCACCGAAGCATTAGCAGCCGGAGAAGTGAAAAGCGTGAGCCGTCGTCGCCGTAGCCTCTTCCGGGTGCCGTCGCTCAAAAAGCGAATCACCGCGCGCACGTCGGTGAAACGCGCGGTTCGCCAGAGGCTTGGCCTCAAAGCGCCGCGCGGATGGGGTTGGCTCACCGACACGCGTCGGGCCGCCTACAACCGCGTCTACAATCGCACGAGCATCGGATGCGCCGTGGCAATCGTCTCGGTGGGACTTGTCACGGCGACGGCAGCAGTCGTCTTACACCAGTTGCCTTGGTCCGGCGGTCGAGTGCCTGCCATTCACGCGATTCTGGATTCGGTCGTCAGTGGTGGCGCGGCCCCTCCGTCCGACAATGATGTTGCCCATGGCTAGGTATCTCACATTCGTCGACGACTCTGGAACCAAGGAGTACGGAGCGAGCCCATCCGATTACGATCCGCGGGGGAACTCGCGTTATTTCGTCTTCGGTGCGGTCGTCGCCCAAGAGGACGTGGCGGCGACCCTGTCCGGTAAGATCGCCGAACTCAAGCGTGCCACATTCGGCCGTGCAGATGTGGAGCTCAAGTCGAACTGGCTTCGAATCCCGAAGGAGCGTGAGCGGCGTTACCGCCGGCCGTTTTCCGTCACGGACGATGACCTGACGGCGCTGGTCGAAGGGGTGTACGCGGCTGTAGGAGGGGCCGATATCAAGCTGATTGCCGCCGTGGTCGATAAGGTGCATATGCAGGCGGACTACGGCGTGCGGGCGTGGTATCCGCCGACGATCGCGTATGAATTTCTCATGCAGCGCGTCGTGCAGGAGGTACCGTTGCCGGACATGGTGGCCGTGACGATGGACGACATGAGCGGCGCGACACCGAAAGGAAACCAGTTCAAACGCAACTTGAGGGCGCACCACGGGCAGCTGTGCGTGGGCGGCTCTCGGCTACTGAGAAGCGTGTCTTTCGCGAGTCTCGAGCATGGCCTACGGTTCGTCAATTCCGCTCAGTCGAACATGATCCAGGCCGCCGACATCGTGGCGTACAACGTCTATCGACAGTTCGCCGACCATGGCGAGCGGTGGGAAGACGGCATCGTGCGGCCACTGCCAACGTACCACTGGTTCGAACGGCTCGGTCCGAAGTTCCGGGCAGGCCCTGGCGGCAGGATTCAAGGGTACGGCGTGGTTAAGGCGCCGTTGCGGAACAGAATTAGGTGGGCCTACGTCCCATAACGAGCGAAGGCCGCGACTTAAGACCCTCGTTGATTCGAGAGCGGTCCTGTGGACCGGGGGCAACGGCCCCTCATGTTCGCAGCCTTCGCCGCCTATTGTACAAGTATTGCACGGTTCGCGCAATACGTCGATCAGGCTCGCGAAGAAGCACCGGCCATTTCTAGCGCCCCGTCTTCTACAGCCGCCCTGATCTCTCCCGCTGCTGGCTGGCGTATGTTGACGGGCCGCTCGTGGGACTGGTGTCGTCGGTCGTCATCCTGATCGACAAGGAGTCGGGAGCGGTTCTCTACGCGGGTTCCGCGAACGATGAGGGTTGACGGACCAAGTTGGGTGGCACGGTGTACGCCAACGGCGAGTGGCCCGTCGCCTGACCTACGCGCAGTTGATCGGGAAGGGGCTGTCGCCCGCTAGGACGTAACCGCAAGAGCAAGCCGCACTTGCGGCGCAGTCCGAAAGGACGACGAAAACAAATTCTGGCGTCAAACTGTGCAACTTGTGATATTACGTGTTGCACACAACTCCTCACTGATGGGAGCGCCGTATGGCCGCCGTGACCGTACACGACGTCGCCAAGTACATTCTGTCGAAGCGTCATCCCGTTTCGGCGATGAAGCTCCAGAAGCTTCTCTACTATTGCCAGGCCTGGTCGCTCGTGTTCGACGAGGCTCCGTTGTTTAAGGAGCCCATCGAAGCTTGGGCGATGGGCCCCGTTGTGCGTGACGCGTACGAGATCCACCGTGGGCACTTCAGCATTTCGAGTTGGCCAAAAGGGAAGAAGTCCAAGCTTTCCGCTGACCAACGGGAAACCGTTGATGTTGTTCTCCAGTTCTATGGCGACAAGACCGCCCAGTGGCTTAGCGACCTTACGCATTCGGAAAGGCCTTGGCGCGATGCTCGCAAGGGGCTGGCGCCGGATGAACGCGGTAACACTGTGATTTCGGACGAAGCGATGGCCGAGTACTACTCGTCGCTCGAAGCGAACTAGGCGTGTGGCGAAGGGGCGGAACAAGAAGCGCCCACGTGTAGCCGAGGTTCCGGCGCAGTACCCCGGCCCCCGCGCGGCGGTCTCCCCGGAAGGGGGCAAGAGTCCGCGCTTTGGCGGTGACCCGAACCGGTTCGGTTGGCAGAAGATCTCGTGGCACCTCGGAGCTATCGACTACGGCGGTCCCTACTGTCCGTCCATTATCGGCCATGCAGGAATGACCGGCGTGCTCAAGAAGCTAAAGGGCTTAGAGAGCATGACGTGGAACGAGATTCTGCAAAATGGGGACAGTCATCCGATAGAGGTCTCGAAGCTCGAAAAGGACGCGCGCGACCGACTCAAAGACATGGAGCGGGACGATGTGACGGAGGTCGTGTCGCTGCGAATTACAGGCAAGAAGCGACTGTTCGGCGTTCGCTATGATGCCGTCCTCCAAATCCTCTGGTGGGACTCCGACCACGCGATATGTAAATCGAGTCTCAAGCACACATAGTCCAGACAAGGTCACGCCGATGACGAGCAATGAGCCTACGACACCGAGGGCCATGCCGACGCCGGTAGAGAAGATGGCGGACCACCAGCGGCGCGTCGTCGCCGTGCCCAAGGATGAGGTCGCCAAGCCGAAGCCGAAGAAGCGGAAGAAGCCTTAGACGGCTCCATGCGTGAGTGGGCAATCAGCGGACGGGTCAAGATCGACCGGGCCGACGAGCACATCAACCACCTCGATGCCGAGGTCCGCGCCTTCAAGGCACGTCGCCCATACCGCGTTGTCCACGAGGTCGATCCGCAGACGCAGTGGCATCATTTTGTCGTCCGCGAGATCGAGCCAATCCCTATCCTGTGGAGCGCCATTGCGGCTGACGCCGTGCACAATCTGCACGTCGCGCTCGACCATCTCTGGCAGCGCGCTGTTCACGGCCCCCGAAGCGTCGCTCGCGATTACTTCCCGGCGTTTGAGAACCCCGAAAGCGCAAAAGCCAGATTTCGTGGAAAAGAACATGGCCCGCTCAAACGCGCCGTAGACCTTCTCAAGAGCGTCGACGCATTTGAAGTAGATAATCCATTCTGGGCGCTGCGGTGCATGGACGACGCCGACAAGCATGACACGCTAGCCCTCGTCGCCTGTCGCCTCGACAGCTACACGATGGACCTCACCCGGATGTTTCCCGACCAAGAGCCGGTCATGTTCGGCCATTACATCTCGGAGGATGATCTCGCGATCATCGAACACGGCACACTACTCTACAGCCTCCCGCCCACGAAATCGAAAATGGACGTGGATCATGAACTCGCCTTTGAAATAGCGTTCGGCGAGAGTGAGGTTCTTCCGGGTGAGCCGGTGGTGCCAACGCTGAAGTATCTGTCGGCAGCGGTTGAGGGCTTGGCTGGAGCGTTCGTCGCGGCTGGCCTCGTCCCCTGATCTCCTGTCGATCGTCCATTCGGGCACAGCTGCCTTGCGATTGTTTGCGCATGCGGATGCGTCAACTATGTCATTGCCGGCGATAGAGTTCCTTCACGGATTTACCCCGAGCACGACCGCGGCCGGGCGGTACGACCTTAATTTCGGCGCCCAGCAGTTGTTCAACGGGATATGGGCCCGCCTAATGCCGGGGCGAGAGCCGCACCCGTGGCCTTTTCGGCGCATCGATGCAAGGTTCATCCACTTGGCATCCGCCTTTCGCGAGACGGTTTGGAAGCTGGAGCGGTCTGCACAACTCTACGGAGCTGCAGCGGCGCAGTTCGGCCCATCCGTGCTGGCTTTTCGCGTCGATCACCGTAATCAACTGGAACTGTCGATTCACCTTGATTCGGTTGTCGTGTATCTGCGAATGCTCCCGGACATCTGGGCGGCCTTGTTGCCGTATACCTACGGAGCGCCGGCGGGCCACATCTCGAGGCGAAGTTTCCGCGGCCACCGTGAATGGTTCCTGAAGCAGGTCAGAGTGGACCCGGGGTACACGGCGATCTTGGCCGCACACTCAACCTGGTTTGATGGGTTGGCAGGCGAACAAACGGGAGGAGTCCGAGACCTCCTCGTACATCGATTCGCTCAGTTCCACCATCCGGTGGTTACAGAACCGGTGGCGCTGCGAGGTCAGGTTGGGTCGGACCTGTCGAGCGATTCCGGATATGACACGGACGCTCACCTGGCGATCGCACGGGTGGCTGGCGGCATGTTCAGATTCTTCGACCTTGCGGTCAAACACCATGCAGAACGCATCGCCGTGGTTGCCGGCTGGCCGCCGCTCGATACGACGAATGCGCGCGCCGGTTACATGATGACCTTCAGTGAAGAGCCAAAGTCGCTATGGCTGATTCCATCGAGTCAGACTTGATGGCCAGCTCCGCAGTCGGCCGGTCATAGTGGCTGGCGTGTGCGGGGAAGCGGGGCCCTTCGGGTCCCTGTCGTCGGTAGCGAAACTGATTGGGGCCGCGTCCGCCCCCCAGCGCGGAGTGTAGTCGTTTTCGCCTCATCTCGGGATACACAAGAGGGAGTCACGATCTCCCGTCACCCGAGGTGAAATTGATGAACGCCTACCTGACCATCGCCGTCGGCCGCAGCGTTGCGGACGCGACCCCCGTTCTCGTCTCGAAGGACAGCCATGTGGTGCGCGGCGCGCTCCGCGGCGCCTTGCAGGCGTCGGAGCAGCGGCTCTGCGAAATACCGATACCTGTGGCCAAGGTCAGTCGTCGACCCCGCAGACCCAGCCGGAGCCGGTAGCTGGCTCGCGGAGTTCCCATGATTTCTGCATTCGGAGCATCCATTCAGCGCGGACCTGTGGCCCCAGACGGCAAGGCGCCGCCCCCCAACGCCATACGACCAGGACCGCCCCCCACCGGCGGGACATCGAGCGGACCCGGAAGTTCGGACGGCGGTACGCCGCCCGACTCTAGGAGATCACCCGTGAAGGACAAAGAGATTTCGGTGAGGAGCCGATTGGCGGACGGCGGAAAAACCGCTAAGAAAACCGCTGGAAAAACCGCTGGAAGGCGTTCTGCGCCTTCTCCCCTCACGGGCGCCACGCTGCCCCTTGGTGCTCACCCTGGCAACACCGGTGGCAAGAAGGGGCGCTCTGGCCGCCTGCCCTCGATCGTCCGGGACTTCGCGCGAGAGGCGTTCGCCGACAGGTTGGACATCCTGACGCAGATTGCCGACGGGAAGGCCATCCAGCGCATGAAGATCGGGGACGTTGAAACTGAGACCTTCATCAGCGCCGACGTTTCCGATCGCCTTCGCGCCCTCGACCTCCTCGCCAAGTACGGACTCGGCACCATCAAAGAGGTGTCGGTCGAGGACGTGCGGGAGCGGGTCCAGCGGACCCTCGATGTGATTCAGGAGCGCACCTCGCCCGAGCAGTTCGTCTCCATCGTCCAGCAACTCCAGCCGATATGGGCGTAGGAACCCAGGAAACGGACTGAGACTATGGCTTCGAAATCTCTTGCTCTACGGGATAAAACCCCGGTGAAAACCCCGGCAGGCAACACGATGCCTGGGCGCAACGGCGGCACGCTGAATGCGGGCAATACGGTCAGCGCTCATGGCAATCCGGGACAGTCTGAACGCCCCCCGCTCGAGTCGGGCCTGACGGCCAAGCAGCGCCGTTTCATTGAGGAATATCTGGTGGACCTGAACGCGACACGGGCGGCGATCCGCGCCGGCTACAGCGCCAAGACGGCGAAATCAATTGGCGCTGAGAACCTGACCAAACCTGACATTCTCTCCGCGGTCAACGCCCGGACCGCTGCTATCTCCGAGCGTCTAGAACTCACGAAAGAGTGGGTGCTGGCCACGCTGAAAGAGAACGTCGAGCGCGCCATGCAGGCCGAGCCCGTGAAGGACAGCAAGGGCTACGAGACCGGCGAGTACACCTACCAGGGCGCTGCGGCCAACAGGGCGCTGGAGTTGATCGGCAAGCACCTCGGAATGTTCACCGACAAGCTGGACGTGGACTTCAACGACCTGTCGTCCATCTCGGACGCCGAGCTTGACCGCCGCCGCCGGGAGTTGCGGCTAGTATGACGATGGCGACGGTGGCCGCGCCGAAAACTCTTCGCGGAGAAGAGAAAACAACGTGAAAATCACCGACGCTCGCCGGCCCGGAAAGATTCCTGGCGCCAATGGAGGTACGCTCAACGCCGGCGGGACTCCTGGGAATAGCGGAGGGAAACCGGGGCGCTCTGGTCGGCCGCCTCAGTGGCTCCGTGACCGCGCGTTCGACTTGTTCTGGGAGCTACTGCCCGTGCTCGAGGCGATCGCCGACGACACGGGCGCACGGGCACGGGACCGCATCCGCGCCGTCGATGTCCTCGGCAAGTACGGTGCGGGGTCCCTACAGGGGATCAGTGTTGATGACGTCCAGGAGCGGATGGAGGCCACGATGGAAGTCATTCGCAGGAGGACCGCACCGGAACAGTTTGCGGCGATCAGCGACGCGGTCGCTCGCGTGTGGAGGTAGCGGGGATGGCAGTCGAGCGCAGGGGGCATTTCTCGAAATCCGTTCGGAAGGGCGCCCAAACTAGCGGCAAACTAGCGGTGCCGAAGGTCAAGCAGCCCCACGGCGGAGCACTGCTCACCGGCGGTCTCCCCGGTCATCGTGGCGGCGGCGGTCGCCCATCGCAGGAGATCAAGGCGTGGATCGCCGACGTACAGCGAGACCCCGCGGTGCGTGAAGCCGTTCGTGCGGCCGCATCCGATCGGAATGGCAAGAACTTCGGGGCCGCATGGGCCGTGATCACGAAGTTCGGGATTCTGGATCAGAGGGAGGAGCCTACGATGACGCCGGAGGAGGCATGGGCGATCATCGCGGAGCGTCTCGTCGAGGCGGCGAAGCGCCGGAAGGCGGCGATGGCGGCAGCCAGGAGCGTAACAAACCGTAACATGCGAGCCGATGGCTAGGCACCCGAATGCAGAGACCGACTGGGGCATCCGGGCGGCGATCAGGGCTGGGTACAGCGCGGAGGCTGCCCTTATGACTGGCGACCGAAGGCTAAGAAGTGCCAAGGTTGGGGCGGCCGTCAGAAGCTAGACGAGTGGCATGGAGACTGAGTTCCGGCCGAGTCCCTTTTCCATTGTCGGTCGATCTGAGGCCGTCGCCGAGCGGGTTCGACCCGATCGCTGGAGCGGATTGGATGGAACAGGCGGCGCAGTCAATGTCGCTGGCTGCTCCGACAGGGTCACGGTAGGACTTGGGGGAAGAAATCTGGTCCCGGCGGAAAGCACTCCATACGAAACCCGACGCTGCGCCGCTCCCCAGTTTCCGTAGTGAACCCCAATTGACCAGCGAAGAACAAACGCCTACCTGCGCGATGTTGGCCAAACCCGTGGGCTTCGACATCGGATATTGGGGAGGCAGGATCGCCTTCGGCATCCAAATCGACCTCGATGTCGTGCGACGCGATCGATTGGCAAGGGAAATCGCCCCGGACGCTCCTTCCGGGTGCAATTGAAGTCCCGACGACATTTCTCATTTGGAGGTACACGGCGGGATCGGGAGAGTTAGTAGGCGGTCCTTCGCGAATCCAATCCATCCCATACGCAGTCTCGATTGTGGCTGCCGACCGGCCTCGATTCTCAATCCAGAATTGAATGGTTGGCGGCTCGTCCGCTTCGCCCTCAAAGGCCGCGCTCTCAACCACAATATCCGGCGGATGGATCGCGACTAGCATACGCTTCGACACTGACGCGGCGGCCGATGCGGCTTCGGCAGAATCGCTCGCTGCGGTTGCCAACCTCTCCATCGCCGCCGCTGCTCTCGCCGCTTCTGCGAGCGATCGTTCCATCCTCGTAGCCGAGTCTCGCGATTCCTCACTCGTCTTCTCGACCATTTCGGTTGTCGCGCGCCACAGGCGGTACGTGAACCAGGCGAGGAACAGGGTGCCGACAACGAGCGCACCGGTGACGTAGACCAAGAACCACTCTGCTGACCGCACGCGGTCTCCTTTGGGAGGACGGCCGAGCCAAAGGTCGCAGCCTCCTGCGTGTTTCGCCAGTCGGCTTTAGCGTTGCATCATCGAAGACCGCATGGCCCGCTCCCGCATCCGGGATGGGCGGGACTTCTTGCGTAAGGGCGACCGGAACATCGGGGCGCAATGCCGGAAGCAACAGCGCCCTCGCAGCCCAGTGCGCAACTCACGGACGTTTGGCGAGGCAGCCTCCCAGAGCCCCGATACCCCTTCTGAGCGCCTCTCACGCCCCGCCCCGTGCGGCCAAACCTTTCCGTTGTGTGTCTGCCGCCTCCCGTGCTTTCTTCTCCACCCGTCTGACCTGCGTGTCCACGGTGGTACGCTTCTTCCCGAGCCTCCGGGCGGTTTCGGCGATCGAGGGCCGACCGGTGATCCCCTGGCGCAGCATGTCGTCGAGGATGGCCTTCTGGCTTGGCGAGGCGGCGGCGTACAGGTCGTCCACTGACGGCCCGCCGGCGCCGGGCGCGTCGGAATAGTGGTCGAAGTACAGCTCGACAATCTCCTCATTGTCCAATCCGACTCCGAACGACGGTTCGTGCTTGGTCGTGAACGGATAGGGCTGGTTCAGCAGGTCAGCGCGGGCCTCTCTGATGGCCTCACGCTCGAGCCAGTCATCGAACGCCGGGCCGACGAATACCTCGGCGGGGATCACGGGCGCCGTGCGACTGTTGCGCTTCTCACTCCATGGCTGACAGCGAGCTCCCCATACTAGGCAGACTCCGACCTGCATCGCGTCCAACTTGACGGCCGCCGGTGACCGCCCCTGTTCCCTCGCTCGTTCGCGGAGCGCCCGGCGTAGTCGGGCACCCTTGACCTTCCACTTGCGGCTCAGCCCGCCCGCGCGTGCGAGCACGTCGGCCGGAATGCCGTCCAGCTCCGGGTCTTCGTCAGCCATGATCCGCAGGCCCCATCTCATCAGCGGTCGGGTACTGCGACCGGTACACGAGGCGGAGGCAGGCCCGACACGCCCTCACTTTCGCACCTGCGGGGCGAAAGAGCATGCGCCGCCTGCTGCCGCACCTTGGGCAGACCAGCCACCAGCAGCGACCACCCAAGGTTCCGGGAGTACTCGCAACCCTGATTCGCTCTTCTCCGCCGTTGGGCCCAGTAAGCTGCCAGCCGCTAACCTCGGCGCCCACTGGCGGTACGCCATACACCCGCCGTAGCGAGACGATGCTGAGTCGGCGGCATTCCTCGACGGTCAGGCGCCGCGACTGCCGCCTCGGTGTGTTCGCCGGGGTCTTGTCAGCGATGTCGACCATTATCAGCTCCTTTCGGATCGTTGGGTACGGCGGCGCGGCCCCGTGGCGGGAGCGTGAGGCCGGTGCGCTCCGCGGTCGGCGCAGCAGGCCTGGCACACCAGGGCGAACACAGTCGCGCTGGGGCGCCGATCCCGATTCGGCACCGCACGGAGTCGGGCGACGTCGCGCCGGCAGGTGGCGCACCTCATGTCGGTAAGCTCATGTCCGAACGCCCGCGTACGGCTCCACGTGGGCGCATTGGCGCCCAGCGTCGTCCAGGAGTCGCGATCAGCGCGGAGGGTAGGGGGAACGCCGAGCCTGCGGCTGGCGCCGTAAGCGGGGCGCTCGCGCCTAGGTCGTAGGGATCCGCATGGGCCGAACCTGAGCGGAGCCGAGGCCCGGATCGACCTGGCTGAACCTCTGCTGTCGGTTCTGCTGTCGGTTCAACCCGGCAGAAGGCGGCATATGGGCGTCGGAAAGACGGCAGGTCGCGCTGCGGCCAGAGGGAAACCCGGCATGTTGCAGCAGTCCGAAACCCATATGAGGCCTCTGATAAGCGTGAGGTCGGAAGTTCAACTCTTCCCAGGCCCACTCCACCACCTTCGGCTCATTGCGACGTGAGGCGCGACCAATCAAAGCGCCGCAGCGACTTCGGTCGTTGCGGCGCTCTTGCTTTTCGATCGGACCCGGCGGCTCAGGCATACGTGCCTCGCTGAGCAGGAACTCGCTGAAGCCCGCCGAACCCCGCCCGAATTCGGTGAGGAGCAGCAAGTGCTCAGCAAGTCCTTGGATTGAATCGCGCCCGGAATGCCAGCGGCCTGAACCGGAACGGTGACTGACCTCTTGATCAATTGCAACGAACGGCAACGCTAGAATGCCAACCAGATGTACGTGTACAGCGTGTTGTTGTCGGCCGCCGAGCGGCCGAAGCCGTCGTAGCCGGTGCTCGACCCGTTGAACTTCGAATACGCCACGTACTGAACCCCGAGCCGGACGTTCTGCCACACGTTGTACGTCAGCTCACCCACGAGCCCCTGCGTGTTCGGGCTGCCGTTGGCGCTGCCCGTCACGGCGCCGGGTTGGTAGAGAATCGCGTCGCTGCTGCCGCTGGTCTGGAAGTATCCCAGCGACGCGCCGTAGCTGAGCGACGTGGCGAGCGCGATGTTCGCCCGGAAGGTCGAGAGGTTTCCACTCTGGAACTCGGCCGCCGGAGAGTTGGCGGTCACGTCGGCCACGCGATTCTGGGTTTCGTGAATGTAGGTGGCGTGGCCGATGATCGCGCCCTCACCGGACGGGTGTTCGTACTGCGCGTCGAATCCATAGTCGGTGAATTGGTTCGTGGCGCCGCTCACACCGGCGGGGTAGAGGTCGGCGTGCAGCCCGAACGTGCCCAGCATCAGATAGTCATTGGTCATCTGCTGCTGCCAGGCGACGCGCCAATACGGGGCGACCCCTTCGGTCGTGTTCTCGGCGGTCGAGTCGAGCGGCATGGCGGCGCCCTGCGGGGCCGACCGGTAGAGCGTCACTTCCGTGTAGAGATGGTTGTCGTACAGGGAGTAGGCGCCGAGGCCGACCACGGCCTGGCCCAACGTCCCGTCGATCACCGCGCTCGCAATCGGGCCCGGCGCCGTGGCGGAACTCATGTAGGGGGCGCTCCAGGCAGGCACGGTGTTCCAGACGTCCTGTACGGTGGGATTGTTGTTGAGCGTGAGCCCGAACAGCAGGTCGTGTCCGCTGAGATCGTGGTGGCTCGCGTAGCGAAGATCGATGTTGTCCACGCCGAAGCTGCCGTCCACGGCGGCATAAGTGAATTGCGAGAAGATGCCGAGGTTGGGCGCGATCGCCCCGCCGATAAACAGGCTGGCCTGATCGGGGAATTGGACGGTGCCGTTCTGGGCGCCCGGCGTCGCCTTTGCGGTGTTGGTCACCGATCCCACGAACATCGCCGCCATGGGCGGTATCGTGAGCAGCTTCATGCTGGGGTCGCTGGCCGAGTCCTTCTGAGCCGTGATGGTCGGCAGCCCCGTCATCGTGTAGCCATTGAGCTTGAACATCCGGCCGAAGGGCGTGAGGGCCGGGAACTGATAGTGGCACACGCTGCACGCCAGTCCGGTTTGCCGCGAAAACGCGGGAATTGCGGCGTGGACCCTGGCGAGCGCGGCGAGGAGGCGGCTATTCAGCACCGCATGGTCGGCGCGGGCGCCAATCGCCGACGCGGAAGTCGTGGCCGGCGCGGCCCCGGCCGCGTGGTCGGCGCGGGCCGTGGCGGGCGACGCGAGCAGGGCGAGCGCAACGATGAGGCAAGAGGGGCCCGCGACGATGCCGCGGATTCTCCGAGTGTGTGAACGCTGAAGAACAGCGGTCATGGCTTGGCTCCTTTGTGGTTGACGAGTCATCGGTACGCGGCGACTTCGGTGGCGAGGGCGAAGCGGCGCATCACGCCGAGCAGGCCCATGACGGTCAGTATTCCGGCGGAGGGGCGGCAGATGGTTGATGCATTATGCATTGGCACGTTGAGCCACTTTCCTTGCTTGCGCCGTCGGAGAATTCCCGCAATCGCGTGGCGGGATCCCCTACACCGCCCCGGGAATTGCGTGGACGCGCGTTCCTTCGACCCCTCCATGCGCTCGTCGTTGAGGCAACGCACAATGTGCCCCTTGCGCGGTCCGATGTCGCGAGTGGTGCCAGGGAAAGTGCGCGCGCGGTGTACGAGCAAACCCTACGCACTTGCGGCGCTTTCCCGACACCGCACTGCGCGCATTCCCCTAGGCTGCGGATTGGGTGACGTGTCAACGAATGCCACGCCCTCGATTCCAGTCGCCCCGGAGTTCTCCGTCGGCGGCTCAACAACGGGTTGGGCCGAACTGCTCGACCGATGAAGTGTCTCATGCGTCTCTGCCTGGGGGTAGTCGGTGCATCCGCGCGATCGATTCTGGCGTGTCGTGGTTCCGCTGGGCGTGACGTGTGTGGTGGGTACGATGCTCGTCGTCGGATGGGCCGCGCAGCCGCAGCGGTACGTCCGCGGGTATGCGCCGACGCAACCGATTCCCTTCTCGCACAGGGTGCATTCGGGCGCCAATCGCATTCCGTGTGAGTACTGCCACACGAACGCCGAGCGGAGTCGCGACGCGACGATTCCCGCCGTCCAGACCTGTATGAACTGCCATCGCGCGATCACGATGGCCGACAGCAACTACATCAAACAGGACGTGGTCGCGCGGCTGGCGACGGGTACGGCGCTGGCGTGGAAGCGGGTCTACCACCTGCCAGGTCACGTCTTCTTCGACCACCGGGCGCACGTCAACGTTGGAGTCCAGTGCCAGGTCTGCCACGGCGACGTGCAGGCCATGGATGTCGTGAGCCGGGTGATGAACACGCGGATGGGCGAGTGCCTGATCTGCCATCGGAATCCGAAGCCGTACCTGCCGCCCGGGTCCACGGTCACGCAGGGACCGACGCAATGCACCGCATGTCACCGGTAACCGGACAGAGGAGCGGCGATACCATGGAGAACAGTCGTCGCCGAGCGCTCGTGGATCTCGTCGCGGCGTTTGGCGCGGTCGTCCTGGGGGCCCCGATCCTGGGCCGGTTCGGGCTGGGGAAGAAGCGCCCGTTCGCGCCGGCGGCTCGGGCGCGCGGCGGGACGAGCGCGGGGCAGCCGGCGCGCGTGCGGCCGGCGCCGTTCACGGTGAAGCGCCATGGATGAGCGCCCCGACTTCGTGGCCGGGCCGGTGACGCCGCCCTCGGCGCAGGAGCCGGTGTCGCGCCGCCGCTTTCTGAGTCTGATCGGCGCCTCGGCCGCGCTGGCGGCGACGACCGCGTGCATCCCGGCAGACGACGACACGATCGTCGCGTACACGAAGAAGCCCGACGACGTCGTGCCCGGCGTCGCC
>CAWKME010000077.1:0-34255 GCA_963850645.1 uncultured Actinomycetota bacterium
ATGTTGTATGCTGACGTCTACTTAGCGTTTACGTATTGCTTGGGGCACGTCTGCTACTGCGCCGCCAGGAGTCGCAGGCGCTGGGGCCGTGGGCGCTGGGGCTCCAGGTGCGAGGCCGTGGGGCACGTCTGCTACCGCGCCGCCGGGAGTCGCAGGAGTCGCTCCCGGTGGCGCCGGCTGATTCAGCTGGCCGCGGACCTCGTTATCAATGGCCTGCATGTTGGGCTGCTGGTTAGCATGGGCGCCAGTTTCGCGAGCCATCCCGAAAAACGATTGACCGGTGCCCTGCGCGTCCACCACCTTTTGGCCCTCACCGATGATGCTGAACCGCGCAGCTCTTGCGGCGACCTGGTGGGCTTGTCGTTGAGCTCCTGGCGATATATTGAGCAACTAAATCATCTTTCAACATCAGGTTTGTCGTTAGATTTCAATTCATCGCTGGTTACGTTACCCTTCATTACGGCGATGTTCATGACCTGAATTTTTCGCGAAGCTGATTAACGTGGTCGAGCGCACCTTGTAGAGCCTTCTTGTAGGTTCCGTTCTTTTCGGCGATCTGAGCGGCCTGGTCGGCGCCTTGACGAAATGCGTCCCGGATAGCGTCGGCGGTCTCCCCCTCCTGCCCGGCCAAGGTTGTAGTAATGGCTTGCTGCAGTGTGTCGTGAAGTTGGGAGAAGTTCGTCTGAATGGTTCCGCGATTAGCAATAGCGGTATTGAGAGCGGCCACCGATGTGATGCTCACCCATTGCGCGCCAACCAGCAGGAACGACCATTCACCAGGCGGATAATCAGGGGACAGTCATTTGCACAACTGCCGGATTGTGTTGGCGGTCGCACTGTTGGCATCCACCACCGGCCGCATGTCTGGGTCAGCTTTAGTAAGCCCAATCCTGATAATCGATCACAGCTTCTTCGAGCGAACTTGCTTCTCCTCGTACAGCGGTTGCGCAGGTCAGCTGGCGTCGCCGGCTCTTCGGAACAGCGTCGCGAGAAGGTATCGGCTGAATACATCGAATACTTGTCGAGTATCGATGGCCAGCCACAAGTTCGTCGCCGCCACTAGGTAATGCGTTTAGCACATCCCACCGCGCGATCCAATTTCCCGAATGCTGTGCACACCTTTGCTTTCGCGTCGGCGACCTGCTGCCGGGTGTAGGTAGGCTTTGGTGGCGGTTGATTATTGTGCGGCACTGGGCGGAACCATCCAACGAGACCGACGGCTAAGGCGATGAGCGCAATCGCAAGCGCGGTGAACGTCGGCCAACGTGCCGGCCGACCGAACGCCATCGGAGGTGCGGACGCGGTGTGGGGCGAGGTCGAAGCGGCCCAGTGGAGGAGGACCCCAATGTTGGCCTCGATCGGGGGGAAATGCTCCGGGTGGCGTATCCGACGGCATGCAGCGATGGTATCGCTGATCGCCGATCCTGGTATTCACCAATGTTGCCCAGGCCGTAGGTGCCGAAGCGAATAACAGATGGACTCTGCAGCCAACTCCCTCGTGCGGAGTGAGATTTCGGCGGCGGGTCGCCGTCGTTCCTAGCGTGCAACGTCATTCGATATCTTACGGCGAGAAGGTTCTCGATCTCCTCCACAGACATGCACATGACATGGCTAAACCCCGTCGCGCTTACGTACGATACGCTGCCCTCCCGTCCTGCGTTCTTTAATTCGACAAAGTGACCGCGCGATGTTTTTCGAGCTGGACGGTGGTAATTGGGCCCTGCGAATGAGCTCCGCCCCTAATTGCCTAGCGCCGATCACGGTGCGCGCAACCGATCCCCAACGCCAGATTAAAACTCTCGGCCAGCTCGTAGGTCGACGAGGCGATAGTATCGTCTCGGCCGCCACGATCGTTGACGGTGTCTACCGCCCGCCAACCGTCATTGCGGTGTAAGTAAACCGAGTTGTCGTCGGAAAGAAACGCGATGTCACAGTCATCGCACGCTGTCGATATCGCCACGCCGCTTATCCCGATCATCGTGGACCATCGATCCAGCTAGATGAAAGTCGAGCAAAATCGCTCATATCAACGTCCTTTCGGCTTCAAGAAACCCCAGTCCAGCAACTCTTGCACCGATGGTTCCTGGCCTTCGGGTGCGATTATCCGATATTGATTGCCGCCGCCAGGTTGGTGAAACCATGGTGCTACTTTGGATTGTTCGATGTGCCAGCCCGGTGGGAGTTTCTCAGAGTCGGCTACGACGTATTCGCAGTAGGGTTTCAGGGCGCTTTCTGGGGGCAGCGACAGTTCAGCAAAAGGGGTACCTTGAGGGGCCAAGTAATCACCGCCGGGGTAGCCAAAGCGGCCTAGCTCGGTCCCTGGGGTCAGGTGCGCATCGGGGACGATCGTGCCAGGTATTGCATAGGGCTTGGTAAGCAGGCTGTCATCAGGGTAGATGAGACTGCCGTCGGCCCTGGTGAATTCCGGGCCTGGAGCGACCGGGTGATATCCGTCGAACAACGGCGAATCGGCTGGCAACGGGTGCGCAACTAGACCAGGTGGTGAGGCGTGCGCGCCGCCACCTGTGACCGGCGGGGCGTGCGTCGTCGCGGGTGCTGGGTGATCGGTTGTGGTGATGGGGGAAGGGTGATCGGCGGCGCCACCCGAAGGAAGCGACGACGGGACATGTTCGGCTTGTTCAGTAGCGAGATTGTGGGCGGCGGATTCGGCACGGCTTTCGGCCGCGGCGAAGGTCTGGGGAAGGACGTTGTCCGAAGTGATGTCGGCGCCGAGGCCAACAGCTCGCCGCTCCAATAGCGCCTTGAAGCCTTGCACGGCCGCTTCGCCGCCTGCCTTGAGTTCCGGCGCCCCGACGGCCAGGGTGACGGCGCTCAGGAGCGGTTCATCGGTGGCTTCGACGCGGCCGGGGTCGGGCGTGCGGGTGCCGACGAGCTTGCCGTCCTTGAAGGTGTAGTAGGTCCCGGTGCCCTGGTCGAAAAGTTCGCCGGTGCCGTTTTTCAGTTTGCCCGTGACTTGCACGGCCTGCCCGTCGGCGTTGTATCCGAACATGAATCCACCATCTGCGTTGGCACGCATCGTGGCGGGATCGATGTTGCTGTAGTCGGGCAGCTTGCCCAGATCGTTGAGGGCATCGGCGAGGTTTTTCTTGAGTTGGGGCAGGCTCTGCAGCGCGGCCTGACCTTCCGCGGAGCCTTGGCCGTGGGTGTAGGCCGTGGCCGCGGCATCGTCAAGAGCCTTCTGCGCGGCGCGCACCTTGGCCATCTGATCCACGACCGCCTGGTTCATCACACGATTGATGGCAGCCAGCTCACCAGCCTCGAGTCCGGACGGCGGAATCTCCCCGGGGACTTGGCCTTTGGAGCCTTCGCCATCTACAGCCTGGATCGCAGCCGGATCGTATCCGTCGGTGCGAAGGCTGGCCTTGGCCTTCTTTAGCTCGTCCGCATACCCGTCGCGGGCGCATTCGAGTTGCTGCAGCGTCGATTTGGTGTCGTCGATGGCTTCGCGTTCACAGTCGTTGATGTATTGCTCAAGCTGATCGATGTCGTCCTCAAGGTCGCAGATGTCGTCCTCGCTGTCGGCTTGGGCAAGAAGCTTTTCGTCCTGCTTGATCAGGTCGTCGGCCTGGCCGATCCAGTCGTCGAGAGTTTGCAGCCGAGCCTCCAACGCCGCGATATAGGCGTTGCCGGTTCCTTGCGCCTGCGCCAGCGCCCCGGCGACGTTTTCAAGGTCGACGGCAATTTTGGGCAACTGATCGGCCTGCAAGCCCAGTGCGGCAGCAGTTCGTCGCACCTGGGCCGAGTCCGAGATCGGATGCTCCCCGTTACCGCGGACCCAGGTATCGAACCGGCGTCGCGCCTCGGCGAACGCCTTATCAGCTTCTTGCGTGGATTGCCCAGCGTTATGAAACGCTTGCCCAAGGTCAGCGATTTGCGACGGGCGTCCCGTTTGCAGCGTGGCGTTGACCTTCCAGGGGTCGCCGCCCGCGAATATGACTAGCACGCCCCGGCTCATGTGGCTCAGATTCACTACACGTCCCGCAGCACCTTCGTGTTGTTGTCTTCGGTCGCTGTGAACGAATGCGCCACGTGATGAGTCTTGGCGCCAACGTCATTGAGGATCTGCTGATGGTTTTGCAGGGTTTTCACGTGGTAGGCGTGCGCTGCGCTGACCGCGTCGTGGAAGTCATCGGCGGCGGCGAAGCTGCCGAACATGCCGGCTACCGGCGCCGTCCCAGACAGGTGACTCGCGCCGTTTTGGGCGTGCTCGCTCGCCCGGTGCGACTCGGCCGCCCCGGAGTGCAGCAACGCGGAGTCAACGAACATCGCTAACCCTTCCCCGACGTGGCGGCAACGCTACTACCGCTGCCACAGCGGTCAATTCACCTTTAGGCTTCGCGGACTTGCTAGTGCCGCCTCGGCTTTGCCGCCGCGGGAGCGCAGAAGTCCGGGGTAGAACATACGCATGATGAGCAACGCGAGCGTTCGAGTCATCGTTGACCGCGAGTTAGTCCATGCCGGAGACGACACGGATAGTCATAAGGAGATCTGGGACTTCCCTTTCGACGCCAGCGTCGATGACCTGTTGGTGAATCTTTGTTCGCAATATCTAGCGTGGGTCGCCGGCGACATCATGTGGGAGGTCTACCTTGGCAGCGGAAGACTATTGGGCCCCACGCAGCTGCTTGCCCTGATCTATGTCGATTACCCGAGCTGGCTTATCCGTTTCACGCGCGTCTGGTCAGGCGACCGAGGGCTCAAGGGCCTACGCGATTTGCAAGGCCCTCAATCAGAATTGCCCATCTTCGTCCGCTACCCCTCCGGCCGCACTCGCCTGCGACTAGCAACCCTCGACGAGATCAAGCAGAGCCCTTACTACACTGGCGCGACGCCGCACCGAACACCACTCGGGCGCTAGCTTGTGGCAAGTGTCAACGAACATCACCAACGGCCTAGCTGCGCGCCCGCAACCGCAGCCGGAAGCGGACGATGCCAGTGAAAACGACAGCCAGCAGCACGAGCATGCCCATGTCGAGTAGCCACGAACTCCGCACGTGTCGCCACAACCGGTCGGCGGGCAGCGCCGCCTCGATGTTGTTCAGATCAACCGTCGACGCCGCGGCGGCGAAACCCCAACGAGCCGGAACCAGCCACGAAACCTGATCCAAAACCAGCCGCCCGGTCACCGGAATCAGGCCGCCGGCCATCACCATCGACACCATGATGACCACCACGAGCAACGGCAGCACCTGCTCGGTGGAGCGGGCCAGCGATGACAGGGCGAGCCCTACCATCGCCGAGGCGACGGCCGTCAAAGCAAGGGTCAGCCACAGCTCGATGATGCCGGGCAGAACGCCTCGGCCCAACAGCACACCACCATGCGCCGGCGCGCCTTTGCCGATGGCCATGATGACCACCATCAAAGCGGTCTCGATCAACGCCGCAGCGCTGAAGACAAGGACTTTGGCCATCAGGTAGGCCGATGCTGACAAACCAACAGCCCGCTCGCGCTGGAAAATCATCCGCTCGCCGACCAAGTCGCGCACGGTCAGCGCGGTGCCCATGAACACCGCGCCGATGTTGAGCAGGATCAGGATGTCGATAGGTTCTTCGGACGCAGTCGAATTGGCGTTCCCGAGCCCGGTGTTGCCGGGCACCGCCAGCGATAGCACACCGAGCACGAACGGCAACAGCGCCAGGAACGCGAAGTACCCGCGATCGGAGGTGATCAGCCGAGTCTGACGACGCGCCAACGTCCCGACCTGCCGCCATCGGCTGGTCTGCGGCGGTTTGCCCAGCGGTGCCGCGCCGGCGGTCGGCGAGGGCCGTCGCGGCGCAGCGGGATGGCGCGCCAGATACGCCCGGTGCACACCGTCGGGGTCGGTGCTGACCCGGGCGAAGATGTCGGCCCAGTCGGTACTGCCCATCGCCGCCCCGATCTGCGACGGCGGGTCGGCGAAGGCGGTCTTACCGCCCGGCGCCAGCAGCAGGATCTGGTCGCACATGCTGACGTAGGTCAGCGAATGCGTGACGACGATGACCACGCGTCCGGCGTCGGCGAGCCGGCGCAGCATCGTCATCACCTGCCGGTCCAGTGCCGGGTCCAGCCCCGAGGTCGGTTCGTCGAGGATCAGCAGCGACGGGCCGGTCAGCAGCTCCATGGCCACCGAGGCGCGTTTGCGCTGCCCGCCGGACAGCTTGTCGACGCGGGTCTTCTTGTGCGGAGTCAGCTCCAGCTCGTCGAGCACCCGTTCGACCACCTGCCGGCGATCGTCGATCGAGGTGTCCGGCGGCAGTCGCAGTTCGGCGGCGTAGCTGAGCGCCTGTTCGACGGTGAGCTGGCGGTGCACGACGTCGTCCTGAGGCACCATCCCGATCCGCGAGCGCATCGAGGCGTACTCGGCGTGCACGTCGTGCCCGTCGAAGGCGACCACACCGGCACTGCGTGGCATGGCACCGCCGATCAGCTTGACCAGCGTGGATTTTCCGGCGCCGGACGGCCCGATCACCGCGGTCAGCGTCCCCGGTTTCGCGGTGAACGACACGTCCTCCAGCAGCTGGTGCCCATCGATGGTCAACGCCAGACCGTGCGCGGTGAGCCCGCTGATGCGCGACGCCGCGGGCTGGGGCACCAGGGTGTTGCCGGTGGCGAGCAGGTCGGTATTGCCGATGGTGACGACGTCGCCGTCGCGCAGCATCGTCGCCCGGGTGATCAGGGTGCCGTTGACGAATGTGCCGTTGCTGCTGTTGTTGTCGCGGATTTCCAGACCTGCCGGATTGCTGCTCAGCACCGCGTGCACGCGGGAGGCCAGCGCGTCCTCGATGACGACGGTGTTGGTCTTGGCGCGCCCGACCGTCACCAGACCCGACGATCCGGCCGTGCGCGGTGGGATCGTTACTCGCCGGGTCTCGCCCGCCGGTCGCTGCAGGTCCGGTCGGCTCGGAGGCGGCTGCGGCCTGCGTCTGTATTCGCGCGGGGGGCGGCGGGCTTACCGGCCGGAACGCGGTCGTCTTCGGGCTCGAGGTCGACGGTCTCATGCGGTATGCGGTCGAGTGTCCGCGGATTGCGGGGTCCCGACGGCGGCGGCGCTGCGGCGACCCGGAAGGTCAGTTGTGGCCCATGCGGGCTGCCCAGCGTGACGCTCAGCCGGTCGTGGATGGGCACCAAGGTTGAGCGGGAACCAGCGACGTAAACGCCGTTTTGGCTTTTGTCGACGACGACCCACTGCGAGCCGTCGAACCGCAGGATCGCATGCACCCGTGATATCAGCGTGAGGTCGTCAGGATTGAGGTCGTGGAAACAGATGTCGCAGCCGCGGTCACGGCCCACGATGACGTCCCGGTCGACCGGAAAGGTGTACATCGCCGATCCCAGCCAGACCGTCAACGGTGGCACGCTGACACCGCTCGCCACGGCGAGCTTTGTCGTGTTGCCGTCGTCTGACGGCATGCGGCGGCGGTCTGTCGGTGCCATTAACTGCTTTCTATACCCCGGGATCCTGTGTGCGACGCATACGAACATATCGGTGTATCCAGCAACGACAGGTGGCCAGCACAGACTCGCGGCCGCGCGGTGATCTTTTCGAAGCTAAACCTTGACTTGACGTCGGGATCGGTCGGCGTTGACCATGAAACGGTGCGCCGACTGCTGGGTTCGCTGTGCGCTATGGTGTGCACCGCTTTCGTCACCCTGGCGGCAGCTCCAACGGGTGGTGCAGTCGGCGCACCCTGGTTTGCCCACTCAGTGGGAAACGCCACTCAGGTGGTTTCCGTTGTCGGAGTTGGCGGTTCGAACGCGAAGCTGGATGTCTACCAACGTGACGCCGCCGGCTGGCAGCCGGTCGCGGCCGGCATACCCGCGCACGTCGGATCGGCAGGCCTTGCGCCGCAGGCCAAAAGCGGATATCCGGCCACCCCGATGGGGGTTTACTGCCTTGCCGTTCGCGTTCGGGACTGCGCCCAATCCCGGTGGCGGGTTGAAGTACGTGCAGGTCGGTTCCAACCACTGGTGGAACGGCGACGACAACAGCCCGACCTTCAACACCATGCAGGTCTGCCGGAAGGCTCAGTGCCCGTTCGACACCGGAGCGAGTGAGAACCTCGAGATTCCGCAGTACAAACACGCGGTGGTGATGGGTGTCAACCCAAACCGTCAGCCGGGCAGGGCGCGGCGTTCTTCTTCCACACCACCGACGGCGGCCCGACCGAGGGCTGCGTGGCGATCGACGACGCCAAGCTGGTGCAGATCATCCAGTGGCTGCGGCCCGGCGCGGTGATCGCGATCACCCAGTAACCCAGAGCCGCAGACGAATTCAGGCCAGAGCGTTGCCGGGCCTCACCTTGAAGTCGAGGTTCGCCAACGACATCGTCGCATCGTAGGTCCGGTCGTATCCCGTCGCGCTGATCCGCCATCCGTCGGCGGTGCGACGATAGCGGTCGCGGTAGAAGCCGGCGCCGATCAGCATGAAGTTGAACTCGGCGACGATCACCCGGTCCTGCAGATACCAGATGCCGGTCGCCTCGTCGCCGGTCACGGTGATCTCCGGATGGGTCACCCGGTGCTCGGTGATGACGCCGGGCCCCAGCGACGAGCGCATGAACTCGACCAGGTCGGCACGATTGGTGAAGTGGTGCGTCCTCACCCAACGATGACCCGTAGTCGCCCTGGACGTCCTCGGTGAGCGTGTCGGCGAAGTCGTCCCAATGTTTGGTGTCCAGCCCACGCATATAGCGGTACTTGACCTGTTCGATCGCAGCGACGTCGGCGAGATATGCGGAGTGATCCTGAGGGCTCATCAGGTCATCACAGCACACTGTCACTTCGGGTAGTAACGCCGAGACTTAAACCAGTGCGATGTTCTGCGGCGCGCCGTGTACGTGGTTTAAGTGTCGCGGTAGTCGTCACGCGGGGACCCGTCGTGCAGGTAATAGCTGACCATATCGATCAGCGCGCGTCGCTCGCTTTGCCAGTCGACGGAAGTGCCCATGATCATCTGTGCCAACACCACACCCCGCAGCGTCGCCCAAATCACCTCGGCCACACCATCGTTGGCTGGATCTTCGGTGATCAACCTGCCGAGCTCGGCGATCGCCGAATTCATTTCCAGCAGGTGGCGTCGGGACGACCCGCCCGGGCCGCCGCGGTTGGCCCGCAGGATTTCGAAGGCCGCCATCGAGGTCGGACTGCTGTAGCAACTCCACGCGGTGTCCACGACGACCTCGATGCGCTGCCGCAGTGGCAGTTCGCTGACGTCGGCCGAGGACAGGCTCTCCAGCAGCTTGGCTACGCCGTCGTCGACGACGGCCATCAGTAAGCCGTTGCGGTCGCCGAAGTGATACTGGATCACCCCCCAGGTAACGCCCGCGCGTTCGGCGACATGCTTGGCGGTCGCGGCGGCGAACCCCTCTTCCACGATGCAGCGGACCGTCTCATCGATGATCTTCGCCCTGGTGTCATCACCGCGTTTGCGTGGCGCGTTGGTCCGCCGCGTGGGACTGACGGGCCCCCGCGGTTTCGGGTTTGCGGCGATAGACATTGTTGACTTTATAACATAGTCAGGACTATTTTTGGGGCCGTGACGCAATCCCGCTACGCGCAGCTGTCCCGCCGCGAACTGGCCGTCTTGGTTCCCGAACTGCTGCTGATCGGGCACATGATCGATCGTTCCGGCATGGCGTGGTGCATCCAGGAGTTCGGCCGCGAGGAGATGGTGCAGATCGCCATCGAGGAGTGGGCCGGCGCCAGCCCGATCTACACCAAGCGGATGCAGCGGGCGCTGAACTACGAGGGTGACGACGTGCCCACGATTTTCAAGGGTCTGCAACTCGACATCGGCGCGCCGCCGCAATTCATGGACTTCCGCTACACCATTCACGACCGCTGGCACGGCGAATTCCACCTGGATCACTGCGGCGCGCTGCTCGACGTCGAGCCGATGGGCGACGAGTACGTCTTCGGCATGTGCCACACCATCGAGGACCCGACGTTCGACGCCACCGCGGTGGCGACCAACCCTCGCGCGCAGATGCGTCCCATCCACCGGCCACCCCGGGTTCCGTCCGACCGGCAGCCGCACTGCGCGTGGACCGTCATCATCGACGAGTCTTATCCGCTGGCCAAGAGCATTCCGGCGCTGGACATCGTAAGCCAAACCCGTGCTGCGACATGGGAACTCGACGCGATCGATCGATCCGACGAGGGATTGGCCGACTATTCCGGCCCGCTGGTCTCCGACCTCGACTTCAGCGCCTTCTCGCACTCGGCGCTGGTGCGCATGGCCGACGAGGTGTGTCTGCAGATGCACCTGCTGTACCTGTCCTTCGCGATCGCGGTGCGGGCGCGCGCGGGGTCGAACGCCGAGCTGGCCGCATCGGTCGGTACCCGTCAGCTGATCGGCCTCGCCGGCCTGGGCGCAGAGCGCATCCACCGGGCGCTGTCATTGCCCGGCGGGATCGATGGCGTGCTAAAGGTTTTCGAGCTGCATCCGCTGTTCAATCCCGTTGGCTACGTCAACGCGGACACCGAGGGACAGCTGCGTGTGCACCAGTCGCCGGCCCACGACGACGCCGCCTGGATCTCGTTGTGTTCGCCGGAGTCGGTGCAGCCGTTGCAGGCGATCGCGACCGCGGTGGACCCGCATATTCAAGTCCGGATCACGGGCATCGATACCGATTGGGCGGCCGAATTGTCCGAAACTGAAGCTGACGTCAAGCGAGCTGCCGGAGGTGCAGGTGGCCAAGTTCAGCGGTGGGTCGACGTTCCAGTTCGAGCCGAGGCGATCGCTGCCGCTGACGGTGGTGTAAGCGCGGGCGAATCTGTCAAGGCGTCGGCTGTATCACTTCGGTGACACAACCGCATCGACCGCATACCGATCAGGTTGTGCCTGAGCGTGTTAGCGCGGCCCGCAGTTATGGTTAACGCTGGCCACCGACCGCTATCGACGAAGGTATTCGCTCTATGTATGACCCGTTGGGGTTATCGATCGGGACCACCAATCTAGTCGCGGTCCGCAGCGGGAACTCACCCGTGACGCGCCGCGCGGTGTTGACTCTCTTTCCCGATCGCGCACCGGAACTCGGTGTGCCCGAGAAAGATTCAGAGGACCCGGATGGGGCCGACACCGGCACGCTGATGACCGGCTTCGTCGAGCGGGTCGGTGGGTCAAGCACTCTGATGTCTGCCGACGGTTCGACGCATGACCCTGCGTTGTTGCTGGTGGAGGCCCTCGACGCGTTGATCACGGAGACCGGCGGTGATGCTTCGACGTCCAACATCACGATTGCCGTTCCCGCGCACTGGGAATCGCAAGCGCTGCGGGGGCTGCAGGACGCGTTGTGCACGCATGCCTGTTTCGTCCGCGGCGGCTTGTCCCCGCGCCTGGTATCGGATTCCATTACCGCGTTGACAGCTTTGAACTCCGATGACCACTTGCCTGTCGACGGTGTGGTGGCGTTCCTTGATTTCGGCGGGGCCGGCACCAGCATCACGCTGGCCGACGCCGCATCAGGCTTCACCCCGATCGCCGACACGGTGCGCTACTCGGAATTCTCTGGCGACGTCATCGATCAGGCGCTGATGGTTCATGTGTTGGAAGACTTCGGTCGCAGCAGCGGAGTCGATCCCGCCAGCACGGGCGTCGTCGGGCAGTTCGGCAATCTGCGTGAGGAATGCCGGCTGGCCAAGGAGCGGTTGTCCGACGAGACGACCACCGAGCTGGTGGTCGAACTTGGGGGACAGCGGGCCAGCGTCCAGGTGAGTCGAGACGAGCTGGAAACCCTGATCGACCAGCGGCTGGGCGGCGTGCTCTCGGCGTACGACGACATGTTGCGGCGCAGCAGAGTTCGTCGCAGGGATATTGCCGCAGTGGCGATGGCCGGCGGCTGCGCCAAGATTCCGGTTATCGCCCAGCGTCTTTCGGCGCATACCAAAACGTCGGTGGTGACCGCCGTTCAGCCCGGGCTGGCGATGGCGGTCGGCGCGGTGATGCTCTCTGCGCGGCAGCCGGTCGAGGGGCAGCAGGAGGACGAACTCGAATCGACGACGATGGCCGCGATGGTGGGTGCATCCACCGGCAGCTTCGCGACCTCCAGCGGGACTTTCACCGCATCGACGGACACACTCGGTGCGTCCACCGGCACGTTCGGCGTGCCGACGGGCGGTATGTTCCTCGAGGATCCGTCGGAGACGCTGCACCAGTTGGCCTGGTCGGAAGCCGACGACTCCACCAACGAACCGGTGATCTACACCGGCGAGCCTTACGACGACGACGCCCACGCTACACCGTCTCAGCTGCTGCAACTGCCGAAAATTGAGCCACCCGACGAGCCGCACCGCCGCGGAAATCGTTTGCCTCAACTGCTTTTGGGAGTCGCGGCTCTGGTCTCGATGGTCGCCATCGGCGGGGTGGCTTACACGTTGACCAGCACGACCAGCCACCCGGTGCCCCCAGCGCCGCCGGCGCCGAGCAGCACGTCGGCCGTGCCGCCGCCGGCGCTGCCCAGCTCCAACCCGCCGTCGCCAAGCCTCCCGTCGCCAAGTCCGCTGCCGCCTCCGCCGCCGAGCCCTGAGCCGTCGGCCACCGTCGCGCCGCCGGTCACCAGCGAGGCTCCGCCACCCCCGCCGCCCCCGCCGGTGACGACGACGTACCAGCCGCCGCCGAGTACCACTCAGCAGGCGACGAGCACGACTCCCACGACGACCGCCACCACTCCGACGACGACCACGACGACACCGCCGCCGCCCAGCACGACGACGAGCACCACACCGTCGGAAGTGATGACGACGACGTACTTGAAGCTCCCGTTCGTGCCGGTCCCGATCCCGGTTCAGGTGCCAGAGGGGCAGGGCGGCGCAAACCAGCAGCCACAGAGTCCCTACCAACCGCAGAGCCCCTATCAGCCGCAGAGCCCCTATCAACCGCAGTATCCGTATGGCGGCGGAGGGTACGGCTACTAGGCGTGGCGCAGATCGCCCGTTATGCGCACACTGGTTGTTATACGTGCGAGCTGCCAGGAGGCCGCAATGGACGACAACGGTCGGTTCGGTTTCGATCCCGAGGACTTCGATCGAGTGTTCCGCGATGCCAGCGAGGGACTACGCGAGGCGTTCGACGGGGTCAGCCGGTTTTTCACCATGCCCGGTGACCGGGCCGGGTGGTCCGGTCTTCTCGAGGACCTGGCCCGGCGTATGCGGACCAGGCCGGAAACTGCCGGTGAGGCGGGTGACGGAGTGTGGGCGATCTACACGGTGAGCGCCGACGGCGGCGCCCGCGTCGAAGAGGTGTACGCCACCGAACTCGATGCGCTGCGCGCGAACCAGAACAGTACCGACGCCGCTCGCAAAGTCCGATTCCTGCCATACGGCATCGCCGTCAGCGTCCTGGACAGTTCGGAGCAAACGCCGTAACTCTCGGTCCAGCACGGTGCGGTTGCCGGAACGTAGGTCGGGTGACCGGAATAACAGGACACGTACGGGGGTACAGCGCAACAATGTTGACCATGTGCCCCCGTCAGATCGCTCGTTTCGTTGTTGCCGCGCTGGTAGTCGTTGGAGGCTTACTGAGCGTGCCGATCCCCATCGCGTCTGCGCAGCAGTGCCCCGACGTCGAGGTGGTGTTCGCCCGCGGCACCGGCGAGCCGCCCGGTGTCGGCGGGATCGGAGAGCCGTTCGTCGACGCGCTGCGCTCGGCAGTCGGTCCCAAGTCGCTCGACGTGTATCCGGTCAACTACGAAGCCAGCAGCGATTTCTCTGACCGCATCGCGTTCGCGCAAAGCGTCGTCGACGGGATCAAGGACGCGGGCAGTCACATCGAGTCCACCGCGGCGAACTGCCCCAAAACAAAGATTGTGCTCGGCGGATTCTCCCAGGGCGCGGCCGTGGCCGGTTTCGTCACCTCGGCGTCCATACCCGAGGGGATACCTGCCGAGTACGTCCAGTTTCTGCCCAAGCCGATGCCGCCGGAGATAGCTAACCACGTCGCCGCGGTGACCCTGTTCGGGACGCCGTCGGCTCAGTGGCTGCAGAACTACGGCGCACCGGCGATCACGATCGGCCCGCTGTATGTGCCCAAGACCGACGAGTTGTGCGCTCCCGGGGACACCATCTGCGATGGTTCGTCCGGCGGGGCGCCGAGCCTCGCGCACGCTGAATACCCGGCGAATGGCATGACAGCTCAAGCCGCGGACTACGCCGCGAGTCGCGTGTAGCGTCAGCCAAGGCTCACCAGGTGACGGGCAGCTCTTTCATGCCGTAGATGTCGGCGTCTTTGAACTGCAAGGCATCCGGCGATACCGCCAACTGCAGCCCAGGGAGCCGTCGCGCGAGTGTCGCGAACGCGACCTGCATTTCGACGCGGGCGAGGTTGGCTCCGATGCATTGGTGCACGCCGTAACCGAAAGCCAAGTGCCCGCGGGCGTTGCGGTCGATGTCGAAAACTTCTGGGTCGTCAATGAATTCGTCGTCCCAGTTTCCGGCCGGCAGGTTCATCAAGACCCGCTCGCCAGCGCGGATCAACTGACCGCCGATCGTGAGGTCTTCGGTCGCGATCCGATCGACTTGGGCGTGCACGATGGTCAAATAGCGCATGAGCTCTTCGACGGCCTTGGCGATCACCGCTTGGTCGTCGGTGTGGCCGAGCCGTTCGAACACGTCGGGATGTTCCAGTAGCGCAACGGTTCCCAACGCGATCATGTTGGCCGTCGTTTCGTGTCCGGCTTGCATCATGATCACCCCGGTCATGGCCGTGGTCTCGCGGCTGACTTGGCCGGTCGCGACGTAGTCGGTGACCAGGCGGCTGATCAAGTCGTCGCCGGGTTCGCGCTCTTTGCGCTTCACCAGTTCCTCGATGTAGGCGTACATCGCGGCGAAGCCCTGCGCCTTTTGCTCGTCGGTCGAATTCACGTCCAGTCCGACGGTGGTGTAATGCTGGAATAGCCCGAGGTCTTCGGGTGGCACACCCAGCAGCAGCGCGATCACCAACGACGGCACTGGCAAGGCGAAGTCGCGCACGATGTCGGCCGGCGGCCCGTTGTCGATCATGGCGCCGAGGAAGTGGTCGACCATGTCCTGAATCTGCGGCCGCATCGTTTCGCAGCGCCGGAAGGTGAATTGGCTGGTCATCATCCGTCGTAACCGATGATGCTCGGGATCGTCGATACGGGCGAAGATGACGGGAATGCCCTCGTCGCTCTCCGGCTTCATGGCGGACGAGATGGTGTCCGCGGACAGCCGCGGGTCGACCAGCGCGGCCCTGATGTCCTGATAGCGGCTCACTGACCAGACCGGTAGGCCACCCCACATCGCTCGTCGCAGCCCGGGCTCTTGTCGCCACTGCGCGAATTCGGGTGGGGGATGCAGGGGACAGTGCGCGGCCCGCCGCGCGGGTATGACCGGGAGCTCCGTCTCGGAGCGAGAGTCGGAAGTTGTTGCCGTCACAGGCGTTTCCCCATAAGTGTCAGATGTCTGCCAATTATCCGAGCCTAGAACCCGGCTAATCAGCAGTCAACCGTCAGTTACGCTGTCGCCATGACCGCGGTTTCCGACCGGCCGTTGCGAGCCGACGCGGCGCGCAACGCCGAGCGGATCCTGCGGGCGGCCCGCGACGTTTACCACGAGCTGGGGCCCGAGGCGCCGATCGAGGCGATCGCCCGCCGCGCGGGCGTGGGGGAGCGAACGCTTTATCGCAGGTTTCCGACCAAGGCCGAGCTGATCCGGGCGGTGCTGGATCATTGCATCGCCGAGGACCTGACGCCGACGATCGAGGCCGTCCGCCACGCCGATGACCCGCTGCGTGGATTGGCCCAATTGATCGACGCGGCGATATCGCTGGGCGCGCGCGAACACAACCTGTTGACCGCTGCGCGCCGGGCCGGGTCGCTGACCGACGACATCTCGACCGAGCTGTATGAGGCGCTCAGCGAGCTTGCCCGACGAGGTCAGCAAGCCGGCGTTGTCCGCGCCGACCTGGTCGCCGACGACCTGCCGCGCCTGATCGCGATGCTGCACAGCGTGCTGTGGACGATGGATACCAACAGTGACGGCTGGCGCCGCTATGTCGCCCTGATGCTCGACGCGATATCGACCACCGAACGGCAGCCACTGCCCCGGGCGGCAGCTCTTCGTTTCGCGCCGATGTCCAGTGACTGGCCGATGTGAGGGGCGCCTCGCGGCGATCTGACACCCTGTAATCCATGAACGAAGTCAACGGCCTGCCGGCCCACATCTTGTTCGTCCACTTCATCGTGGTCCTGGTTCCACTGACCGCCTTGCTTGTCATCGTGTGCGCACTCCTGCCCGCAGCGCGCCGTCGCTTGGTGTGGCCGACGCTGCTACTCGCTGCCTTTGTCGCCGCGCTGACACCGATCACGATCAACGCGGGGGAGTGGTTGATTGACCTCAGGCGTCAGCCGACTCCGATATTGAACGAACACGCAGCCCGAGGTGAATGGATGACGTACTTCTCGGCCGCGCTGCTCGTCGTCGCGGTCGTGATCGCGGTTCTGCATCTGCGTGAACGTCGACACGACACACGCGGCGTTGTCAAGGCAGTTGTCGCGATTGTCGCTCTGGCCGTTGGCATCTCGTCGATGATTCAGGTTTACCGAGTTGGTGATGCCGGCTCCCAATCGGTGTGGGGCGGCGAGATAGCCAAGCCGAAGAAGGTAAACGGAACGTAATGGTCGAGCCTGCCGACTCCGGCTCCGACACTGGGCCATGGGGCGAAGCGTTAGCTGTTGTTCGCGATTGGGACCCGCAGTGGGCCGAAGCGTCGGTGAAGATGAGCGCCAGCCCTTGGCGCAGCGGCGTTTTGGAACACAGGTTCGTCGAGCTGGTCAGCGTTGCGCTGAGTGCGGCGTGCACCAACTTGGACGGCTCGGCGACCCGACGTCACATCCGGGCCGCATTGGACGCCGGTGCGACGCGCGAGGAGATTCTGTTGGTTTTGAAGTGCGCGAGCGTGCTTGCGATCCACTCCTGCAGCCTGGCCGCGCCCATCCTGCTCGAAGAAGCCCACGCCGTCGGCGTTGAGCCGACTCGCGGCAGCGACCCAGCACCGACATGGCGTGTGACGCGATGCGTGCCGCCGGTCGGTGGAACACCGCGTGGGACGCCTTCGCGCAACTCGACTCGCAGTGGACCGACGCATTCATCGCCAACGGTCTGGGCATCTATCAGGACACGGTGTTGTCCGCCAAGGAAATCGAGCTGCTCAGCGTCGCGTTGGACGCCTCCTGTACCCACATGTACGAACCCGGAACGCGCCGGCACATCCGCGGCGCGCTGCGGGCCGGGGCTAGCGTCGAGGAGATCATGGAGATCCTCAAGCTCTGCGTCGCGCACGGTGTGCAGGCATGCAACGTCGGCGTGCCGATCCTGGCCGACGAACTTAGAGGACGTAACGCGGGTCCGACGGTGTCTCGACCGGCGAATGAAGGTGGCCATCAGTGACAACGCCCTCGTAGGTCAAAAAGCCACGCTCCCCTTCTTCGCGGTTGGGCGGCAGGCCCAAATTGAACAGCGTCTCGTTCGGGCTGTCGTACCAGACACCGAGCTTGAGAATCTGGCGCGTTTCCTGCGGCGTGGCGATCGGCCTGCCAGAGGCGGCTGGTTCTCTGGCAGCAACGACCGATCGGTGAAGTACATACAGCCCTCCTGAGGCGTGTCGTGTGCCACGACCGTACGAGCGGCGCGAGGCAGCTGCTAGGGGCTTGGGTCCCCAACCCGTTGACAAGATCGGCCGTTATCCGATCGTGACTATTTCTTGATTTGCCCGTAAGGTGCTTGTCGTGGCACGACACCGATTAGCCAGCGACCGGCGAAAGTCGCCGCTAGTCATGGCTACAGTCATCGCACCGGCCGCCGTAGCCTTTGCCCTCGGCGGAAGCGCCCACTCAGTTGCGGCCCGCGACGCCGCCAATTCGGTTGCTGACGTCTCGCCGTGCTGTGTGCAGGTCACCGGGGCCGCGCCGACCGCATCGTCGTGGGCGTTGTCCAGCGTGGCTCCCAGGCCCGGCGAGATGGCGCCCGCATCACGGGCGTCACGATGGCGAGTGGTTCCGAAATACGTCCCGCAGCTATTGCCCGTTGGCCGCGCTCCGGAGCGCGGCTTGCAGGTCAAGACGATTTTGGCCGCTCGCACTATCAGCGCGGTGTTCCCCGAGATCACCAACATGGGTGGCGTTCGGCCGGACGCACTGCCATGGCATCCGCGGGGTTTGGCGATCGACGTGATGATCCCCAACCCCAGCAGCGCCTCGGGAATCGCGCTCGGCAACGCGATCGTCGCGTTCGCGCTGAAGAACGCGGACAAATTCGCGTTGCAAGATTGCATCTGGCGAGGCACTTACTACACCCCGAGTGGGCCATCAGGATCTGGCTACGGCCACTACGACCACGTCCACATCACCACTCACGGCGGCGGATACCCCACCGGCGGCGAGGTCTACATCCGCTAGGCGGTTTTTCGCTGAACCTCGCCCCTAACCCGGTGTCAGGTGACAAGCTTGGCTGCTCGCTGACATGCCAGACCGGGTTGGGATGAGTCGTCCCGGAGCGTCGATCGGCACGACGTTTCCTTATCCGGCGGTAGCGTGCGGGGGCGCGGAGGAACGGTAATGGGCAACACCGCTATCGGTGCATTTTTCGCGGTCAGTTCGATCGTGGCAGGATCGGTGATCTTGACTCCTACCACTAACGTCCTGCATTCCGACTACGTGTTGACTAGCGAAGCGATAATCATTGATCCGATAGAAAATCAAGAGTGGAATGACGCAGTCACTAGCCTGTATCTCGATCCACTCGGATTTAACGGCACCGCGACGACGCTCGACATACCGGAGTTCATCCAGGGGGACAGCCTGCAACAAGCTGTTGGCGTTGGTGTGCAGGATTTAGTAAGCGCCGTCGAGGCCCAATATAATGCGGGTGCGATCGACGCCGCCGATCCGCTTTACATATTCGGTTACTCGCAAAGCGCAGTCGAAGCGTCAATGGCTGAACAGCAGCTGGCAGACTATGGCATCCCTACCGCTGATCTGCACTTTGTTCTGGTGGGCGACAGCGCATCCGCGGAAGGAGGATTTCTGAATACTTTCGTGGAGTCACTTCCAGCATGGTTGCAGCCATTTGCTACAGAGAGCTTTGAAATCGCCGGGGTCGGTGACGTCTTGGGTGCCACTACTCCGGATGATTTTTACCCGACGGATGTTTATACCTTGTCGGGAGATGGCTGGGCGAATTGGGACGACGGCGCCAACATGCTGGGTATGTTGACTAGTCACATAGAATATCTTGGTCTGACCGCAGCCGACGTCAACGCTGCCACCCTGTCGGTGGTGGACGGTCTAACCGACTACTACACAATCAACAGCGCCGACGTTGATGGTCTGTCCGCTTTGTGGGAGACAATCATGATAGCGGTGAGCGTTTTCTGAACCCGATGGCCGATCGCTGCGCTACGACGCTGGCGGTCCGGTCAGCAGCTGCCGAATCACCGGCGCGGCCCAGCGGCACAGTTCCTCGCGGCTGAGGTTGGCGACCGGCGGATTCACCAGCACATAGCGGGTCATCGCAAGCCCGATGACGAAGGCGCCGGTCAGTCCGGCCCGCTGCACGGGATGGTCCGGAGTGGCGGTGACCAACTTGGGCGCAATCTGCTGTGCGAACACCTGCCGCAGCGTGTCGGCCGCCAGCTGGCTCGTCATCGCCGCCCGCAACAGCGCCACGAACGTCTCGTCTTCCTCCCACACCGCGAAGAACCGCTGCAACAAGATGTTCGCGACGTCGTCGGGATCCAGGCCCGACAGATCCGGCAGCTCGATCGCGAAATCGGCCGCCGCTGCGAATAAGTTCTGCTTGCTGCCGAAGTAGCGGATCACCAGCGCCGCGTCCACACCGACGTCGGCGGCGACGGCGCGCAGGGTGGTGCGTTCATATCCTTCAGCCCCGAAGCGGCGACGTGCCGCGGCCAAGATGTCGGCGCGGGTTCGGCTGGCGTTGCGAGGCCGCACTGATGTCATGCCGGCGCCGGCCCGACCAGGAGCTGGCGAAAGACCGGGGCGGCCCATCGGCTGAGTTCTTCACGGCTGAGGTTGGCCACCGGCGGATTGGCGAGAACGGATCTGGTTGCGGCCAGCCCGATCACGAACGCATCCGTCACCGCGATGCGCTTCATGTGGTTGTCCGGGGTGGCTCCCATCAGTGTGGGCGCGACATGGGTGGCCAGCGTCTGGTTCAAGGTGTCGGCTGCGACCCGGCTGGTCATCGCGGCACGCAACAGTGCCAAGAACGTGTGGTCGTCCTCCCACACGGCGAAATACCGGGGCAGCAGCATGTCCGCGATGTCGTCGGGGTCCACGCCCGTCAGGTCGGGTAAATCAATCCTGAATTCGGTGGCGGTCGCGAACAGGTCCTGCTTGCTGCCGAAGTAGCGGATGACCAACGCCGCATCCACGCCCACATCCGCGGCGATGGCGCGCAACGTGGTGCGCTCGAAGCCCTCCGCCGCGAATCGACGGCGCGCCGCGGCCAGGATGTCGGCTCGCGTCTGGGCGGCATCGCGAGGGCGGGTTTCCGGCATCCTGAAACTGTATATGTCACCCGCTGTTGACAGCGGTTGAGGGCCGGAGTATCTTCCAAGTCACCGATTGTTGACAAAAGTCATCGGCCGTTGATTTTAGGTTCACGCAGGGCGGGTGGTCCTCATGGCTGGACACATTCGGACGGGCATCGCAACCTACCGCTGCGCGGCCGATGGGCTCGGAGCGAACCATTCTGCTTCGCGTCTCGTGATACCAGCGAGGGCGTCTTCTGGCCCGGGCTCGCACAATCCGTGGCCTGGATCGGGGACAGCGACGGACGGGTCGTCCACGTGCCGAGGGGTCACGTGGGCGACCTGCAATATCAAATGCGGCAAGGGCGCCGGCGAGTAGCACGCTCGAAGAAGGGTGAGTAACGTGACAAAGTCATTGAGCCGCAAGGAGTTTAGTGTTCAAGCCGCCGGCAGCGTCATCGCCGGCGTGCAGGGCGCACTGCCGGAGCACCGGTATGCCCAGAGCGAGATCACCGACATGCTCGCCGCGCTACCGGCTTTCGACGGATGCGAGGACATCCTGCGCAAGCTGCACGCGAGCTCCAAGGTCAACAGCCGCTACCTGGTGAGGCCGCTCGAGGAGTACCCGTCGCTGACCGACTTCGGCGACGCGAACAACATCTTCATCGAGAACGCGGTGGAACTCGGCTGTGCGGCGCTGACCGCGGCGCTCGATGAGGCGGGATTGCAGCCGCAGGACGTCGACGTCATCTTCTCGACAACCGTCACCGGTATCGCCGTTCCGTCGCTCGACGCCCGCATCGCTACTCGGCTGGGACTGCGACCGGATGTGCGGCGGGTGCCGTTGTTCGGGCTGGGCTGCGTCGCCGGTGCTGCGGGAGTGGCCCGACTCAACGACTACTTGCGCGGCGCGCCCGACGATGTCGCGGTCTTGGTGGCCGTCGAGCTGTGCTCGTTGACCTACCCCGCGGCCGGACGCTCGATCGCCAGCCTGGTCGGCACCGCGCTGTTCGGCGACGGTGCTGCGGCGGTGGTCTCCGTCGGCGAACGGCGCGCCGAGAAGATCGGCGCCGCGGGCCCGGACGTCCTCGGATCCCGCAGCCATCTGTACCCCGACTCGCAAAACACGATGGGCTGGAATGTCGGTCCGTCCGGATTCGGCCTCATCCTTTCTCCGGACGTCGCGACCGTCGTCGAGCAGTATCTGCCCGAGGACGTCACGAAGTTCCTTGCAGCACACGGTTTGAACATCGCCGATGTTCGCTACCTGGGTGAGCCATCCCGGTGGCCCGAAGGTCATCGAGTCGATCGTCGGCTCGCTCGGATTGCCAGACGATGCACTGGAATTGACCTGGCGTTCGCTCAGCGAGGTCGGCAATCTCTCGTCGGCGTCGGTGCTGCACGTCTTGCGCGACACGATCGCCAAGCGCCCCGCCGCGGGCAGCCCCGGGGTCATGCTGGCAATGGGTCCCGGCTTCTGCTCCGAACTCGTGATGCTGCGCTGGCGGTGACGTCCCGATGACCTGGTATCTGCTGTTGATCGTCGCGGTCGCCGTGGAGCGACTGGCCGAGGTCGTTGTTGCAGAACGCAATCGGACGGTGAGCCAGCAGCACGGCGGCATCGAGTTCGGCGCCGGGACACTACCCGGCGATGGTCGCACTCCACACGGGCCTGCTCGCGGGATGTCTGCTCGAGCCGGTCGTGTTGCACCGCCCGTTTATCCCGGCGCTGGGTTGGCCGATGTTGTCGATCGTGCTGGCGGCACAAGCCCTGCGCTGGTGGTGCATCACCACGTTGGATTACCAGTGGAACACCCGGGTGATCGTGATACCGGGTGCGAGCGCGCGTCACCGGTGGCCCGTATCGCGTGCTGCCTCACCCGAACTACGTCGCGGTGATCGCCGAAGGCTTTGCGCTGCCGCTGGTGCATACCGCGTGGATCACGCGCGCTGGTGTTCTCGGTTCTCAACGCGGTCCTGCTGCGAACGCGAATTCACGTCGAAAACGCTGCACTGGCGAGCCTGGCATGATCGATCTCCTCGTCGTCGGCGGTGGCCCGGCCGGACTGGCTACCGCGATCCACGGCGCCAAAGCCGGACTGGATGTGGTCGTCGTCGAAAGGCGCAGCGGACCGATCGACAAGGCCTGCGGTGAAGGGTTGATGCCGCATACGCTGCGGCACCTGGAGCGGCTTGGCGTGCACCCGCACGGCAAGCCGTTCCGCGGGATCAGCTACCGGGAGGGCGACCGGCACGTCGACGCGCCGTTCCGGCGTGGCGCCGGGCGCGGCGTACGCCGAACCGTGCTGCACAGCGCACTTCTCGACGCGGCCGCCAGTGCCGGCGTGCGGATCTGCCATGACGAGGTGGCTGAGATCAGCCAAGACGCGACATCTGTTCGCGCCGGGCAGTGGCGGGCACGCTACCTCGCCGCCGCCGACGGGCTGCATTCGCCGATCCGCCGGTCGCTGGGCCTGGAGCTGCCGAGCCCCGGTGCCCGTCGTTGGGGCATCCGGCGGCACGTGCAGACCGCGCCGTGGTCGGACTTCGTCGAGGTGCACTGGGCGCCTGGCGCCGAGGCGTACGTGACGCCGATAGCCGACGACTGCGTGGGCGTCGCGGTACTGAAGTCTCGCCGCGGCGGATTCGATTCCCACCTCGCGGAGTTCTCCGGCCTTGCGGGATCGGATCGAGGGCCGGCCGCACGAGCCGGATCGCGCGGCCGGGCCGCTGCGCCAGCGGGTTTCGAGCCGGGCGGCAGGTCGGGTTCTGCTGGTCGGCGATGCTGCGGGCTACGTCGACGCGCTCACCGGCGAGGGCCTCGGCCTGGCCTTCGGTGCGGCGGAGCTGTTGGTGAAAGCGGTTGTCGCAGCAACGGCCGGACGACCTACGACCGCCAGTGGCGCCAGATGACGCGGCGTTACCGGATGCTGACCGCGGCGTTGCTTCAGGCGAGCGCCTTCGCGCCGATGCGGGCGCGCATCGTGCCGGCCGCTGCGGCAATGCCGACCGTATTCACCGGTCTCGTCAATCTGCTCGCCCGGTGAAAAGTTCGGTCAGATCTCGGCCTTGACAACGCTTGCCACCGCAGTGGGCAGCACGCTTTCGGGAATCTCGCGCGTCGTGCTCCCCGACGCATTCTCGCGGGTGACGAGGTAGGTATAGCGGTCAGCGCCGGGATCCTTGGCGAACGCTTCTTCGCTGTCGAGGAGCTGTTCCAGTCGTTGGCGATCGCCAGGATCCAGTGCGTCGCCATCGATGCTGCCGCTGGCCTTCAGGCCGGCGAAGCCGCCGCGTCGCTCAATGATGTAGCGATTCTGCATTGCTGTGCCTCGATCGTCCCGGTTCGACAGCGGCTCAGACCGAGATGTCGGCCGACGGGATGCCGACTCGCGTCCACGCGTCGTCCACCCCACGATAGACGTTGGTGTTGCGGGGGAACAGCGATCGGGCGGCGGCACGGGTGAGGGTGGCGAACTGTTCCATCCCTGTCGACGGGTGAGCTTCAGGACTGGTCAGCGCCGCATACCAGACTTTCCCGGCCTTTTCCCAGGAATGTCCGCCGATAGTCGTCGCCGCGAGGTAGAAGGCGTGATTCGGGATGCCACTGTTCTCGTGCGGATCGCCGCCGGGAATGTAGTCGCGGTAGTGCGACGGTTGCGGCGACAGGCATTGCGGGGAGCCGGGTTGAGCCATGTTGCGCAGGCAGGTGTAGCCCTTGGCAATTGCGACGGGACCGATGACATCGGCGCCGATGAGCCAGTCTGCTTGTGCGACGGTCTGCTTGTGCCGCCACTGATGAAACATCGCGCCGAATACATCGGAGACGCTCTCGTTGAGCGCACCTGGCTCGTCGGAGTAGTCGAGGCCCGCGGTGAACTGGGTGACGCCGTGCGTCAACTCGTGGCCGATAACGTCATCCGACTTCGTGAAGTCGAGTGAAGACTTGGCCGTCCCCGTCTCCGTACGTCATCTGGGCGCCATTCCAGAAGGCGTTGTCGTAGTGCACGCCGTAGTGAATCGACGACATCAGCGTCATGCCGGCATCGTCAACCGAGTTCCGTCCGAAGCATTGCCGATAGAAATCGACGACATCGCGGGTGGTATCGAACGCGCGTTTCGCTGTACTGTCCTTGCTGTTACCGGGATTCGACGACCGGCGAGCCGGGCAGTGATTGAGTGTTTTTGCAGTCGTAAACCGTTACCGCCGGGACAGGCGCGAGCACACCCGCAACCCGAAGACTGGTGATTCCCTTGGCAAGAAGACGGGACTGTGATCGCCTCGGCTGTGCGCGTTTCGCAGTCCTCGCCACGCTTCCTCGACCGCGACACAGTCACGCATAGCTTGTCGCGACTCTGCCGGAAACGACTCGTCGTCGGCGAGCCTGCGTAGCACACTGATCGGAACGATGAAGCGACCGCTACGATCGCACATGAGGCAACTCCTTTGAGGACAAGCGGTTTCGCAAAGGTCCGCGCAACGTCACCATAACGTCTCTATTCGGAAACAGTGCGGTGCGGCGTGGCGGATGTTCGACATGGGTCTACTAGAAATGAGCAGGTCGTGTAAAAGCGGCTTCGGTACAGCTATGCCTTTTGATGCGGGGCGACTAAAGGAGTTGACGTTCATGACGACCTCTGATCGGTTGAAAGTCGTTGCCGGCGCTGGGTTGTGCGGGGCGGCCATAGCGTTGTGCCCGGAAGCGGCAGCCGTTCCGTTTATGACGGGCGGTTACGCCTGTGTGCAGGGAACGGCGGGTGAGACTGCGCCAGCGGCAGTTCCCGGCGGACCGGTGGCAGGCGCCGCTGGACCGGCAGCAGGCGCCGGTGGACCGGCGGCAGTTCTCGGTGGACCCGCGGCAGGCGCCGCTGGACCGGTACCAGCCGCTGGTGGGCCCGCGGCAGGTGCCGGTGGGCCCGCGCCCGGCGTTGGCGGACCGGTGGTCGCGGAAGTATGCACTTCGCCTGCGCCCGCGGGAGCCGCACTCTCTGAAATGGCTGCCCCCTTGCCCGTAGGTGCTCCGGTGATTGCTCCGGTGCCGGCGGGTGCGCCGGTGCCGGCAGGTGCGCCCGTTCCGGTTGGCGCTCCTCTACCTGTGGGTGCGCCGATTCCGGCGGGTGCGCCGGTGCCGGCAGGTGCGCCCGTTCCGGTTGGCGCTCCTCTGCCAGTGGGTGCGCCGATCCCTGCGGGTGCTCCCGTTCCGGTTGGTGCTCCGGTGGGTGCACCGTTGCCGGTGGGTGCTCCCGTGATAGCGGGTGCTCCCGTGCCCGCCGGTGCTGCGGCCGCCGCTCCATTGCCGGTGGGTGCTCCCGTGATAGCCGGTGCTCCGGTGCCAGGGGGTGCTTTACTCGCTGAAACGGCTGGCCCCCTTGGTGGTAAGTAAGGATGCGCCGACCGGTCCGGCGCTGACAGGTGGGCCCGCATCCGGCCAACCGATTGTGCCCGGTCCTCCCGCATAACGACGTGTCGCCGAGTTAGGCGCCCACTCGGGCGCCGCTCGGCGCCCCTTCATGCCCGGATGGCTCCGGCCTCAACGGCCTAAACAATGAAATGTACGGAACAGCAGTAGCATTCAGGCGAAGATCCTCGAGAATCCAGCGGCCGTGGCTGTCGCTATTCCTTCACAATCACCGGGTCGCCGATGTTGACCGTGTTGAAGTACCACTCAGCGTCGGCGGGACTCAGGCTGATGCAGCCGTGGCTGACATTCTCAAACCCAAGCGAATTGACAGCCCACGGCGCTGAATGCACGAACAGGCCGCGACGGGTGATGCGGACGGCGTAATCCACCGGAATTCGGTAACCGGCGGGATCGGTGATCGGGACGCCGACGCTGCTCGAATCCATAATCACCGAGCGGTCTTTCGACAGCACCGTGTAGCGGCCGACCGGCGTCGGGAACTCCGGCCTACCCATCGAGGCCAGCATCACGCCCGTCTTCTCCCCAGTGCGGTAGGTGGTGCGGCGCTGGTCGTGGGGGCGGCGTCGCTCCGACTCCGTCGATGCTGACGGTGAACGTGTGGTCTGAGATGTCGGCGACGCCGAGAACGGCTGGGCCCGTTTTGAAGTCGGTGGACAGGGGGCCGACCGAGAGCGCCACCGTGCTGTGCGCCGGCCAGAATGGTCCGGAACCCACTGCACAACGTTGTTATCGAGCCATTCGAACTTGCCGGCCATCTTCGGCGTCGATTTGACTTGAATCGGCACGCTCAGCCGCGTGCCGGTTAGCGATGGGCGCGCTGAACGTCACCACGACGGGGTGCGCGACGCCCACTACCTCGCCTGGCGCTGGTAAGACCGATGCAATGGTGAACCTGGACGATCGATTTGCCGCCGCCCCGCTCACGCCGGCCGGCCTGGCGACCGCGGTCGCGGCGATCACAGAGCAGCGCAAGAACACAGCGAACAACCGCCCGCATGGTTCCGACCCCTTTAGTTGACACGGTTCCAATTGGGATCGTAGGTGGCAGCCGAAGAGTGGAAGCTAAGGGCGCGTGAGCAATTCGATCACGCCTTTGTCACGTTTTGACCACGAAGGCTGACGTCAATGGATGCGGGCGCTGCCGCCGAGGCCGATCTCTAAAACGCTGCCGGTGATGACCCCTGGGTGGGTCACCAGGTACAGCACTCCGCGGCTGACGTCCTCGGGCTGCAGCCATGGCTGAGGTATTGGATTGGCTTTCATCATCCGGCGCACCAGATCGTCTGGGGTGTCGTCACCGCCGGCGGTTTGCGCCATCGGTGTTTGCATGGTGGTGGGGCAGATGACGTTGACCGTGATGCCCTCTTTGGCAACCTCCAGGGCAACGGACTTCGCCGAGGCCGATGCGCCCCACTTCGTGGCGTTGTAGGCCGCCAGCTCGGGGATGCCCTCCGGCCTCCCATCGAAGAAGTCACGACGATCCTGCCGAACCGCTGCTGTCGCATCACCGGGATGGCCGCCCGCAAGGTGTGAAATCCGCCGGTCAGATTGGTGTCGACCAGCTGCTGCCAGACCGTGTCGCTGACCTCTTCCAACGGCCCGGTGCTGACGATCCCGGCGTTGGCCACCACGATGTCGAGGCTGCCCATATCAGCGACGGTCTGTTTGATCGCGGCGTTGACCGCGGCCGAATCGCGTACATCCACGGTAAGCGGTAAGCAGCGCCGATCCAGCGCTTCAACCAGCTTTGCCGTCTCGCGTAAGTCGTCCTCGGTGCCCAGCGGGTAGGTCAGGTCCGTCATCGCATCGGGAACATCGGCGGCCACGATGTCGGCTCCTCGGCTGCCAACGCCAACGCATGCGCGCGGCCCTGCCCTCGAGCCCCGCCGGTGATCAAGGCGACGCGTCCATCCAAAGCACCCATAGCCGATTAAGCTACCAGCCGGGTAATCGCTGGTCTCGGTGGCTACGTGGTATCGCGAAATCAATTGCTGCTGGCTTTATTTTCAAAGACCACCAGCGGCTCAAGGGGACCGCTCAGCAGTGCGGGGACCGGCACCGCTGGTTACGACAAAGCTTTTCGCCACGGCACGCGCACGGAAGTGGGGGATGACCCAATCAAACCCCTGCGGCCTTAAACGGGCGGCAAACAGCGATTCCGGCGCGGTTGAGCGAAATGCCTGGTAGACGCCCCGGCGTGTAGCGTGCCCCACATGACTCAACGGTTCGATGCGGTCATCACGCAATCACCGGAGGCCCGCGTTAAGTCGTGGCTGGTCGACTTCGAGTCTGCGCTGGCGGCGCGTGATATCGACCGTGTGGTGGCTAAGTTCGCCTCGGACAGCATCTGGCGCGATCTGGTGACGTTCACGTGGAATATCAAGACGGTCGAGGGCCGCGAAGGCATTGCCGAGATGTTGCGCGCACGACTCGCCGACACCGACCCGTCGGGATTCCGCACCCGGGAAACACCCACCGACGATGGAGGTGGTGTGGCATCGGCTTTTATCGAATTTGAAACGGCGGTTGGCCGAGGTGTCGGTCATCTGCGGCTCAGGGGCGATCTCGGTTGGACGCTGCTGACCGCGCTGGACGAGCTGAAGGGTCACGAGGAGCCGATGGGTTCTCGCCGCGTACTCGGCGCCGTGCACGGCCCCGATCCGGACGGCCGGTCGTGGGCGGACAAGCGTGCGGAACAGGAGGCGTCGTTGGGCTATTCGCAGCAGCCCTACGTCTTGGTCGTCGGCGGCGGCCAAGGCGGAATCGCGTTGGGTGCCCGGCTGCACCAGCTGGGGGTTCCGGCCGTCGTGATCGACAAGCACGCCCGCCCCGGCGACCATTGGCGCAAGCGGTATAAGACGCTGTGCCTTCATGATCCGGTCTGGTATGACCACTTTCCGTATCTGCCGTTCCCGGCGAACTGGCCGGTGTTTTCGCCGAAGGACAAAATCGCCGACTGGCTGGAGTTCTACACCCGGGTGATGGAGATCCCGTACTGGACCTCGACAACATGCCTGTCGGCGTCGTTCGATGCCCAAGCAGAGCAGTGGACGGTCCAGGTCGACCGTGACGGTGAACGGCTCACGCTGCGGCCTACCCACCTGGTGCTCGCGACAGGAATGGCGGGCAAGCCCAACGTGCCGGAGTTGCCCGGCCAGAACGTTTTCCGCGGAGACCAGCATCATTCGAGCCAGCACCCCGGCCCTGACGGTTATGCGGGTAAACGTGCCGTGGTGATCGGCTCCGGCACCTCCGCGCACGACATCTGTAAGGCCCTGTACGAGAACGGGGTTGACGTCACGATGGTGCAGCGCGCGTCCACGCTCGTCGTCACGTCGGAGGCGGTGTTGGAAATCGCGCTCGCCGGCCTGTACTCCGAGCAGGCGGCGGCCGCCGGTATCACCACCGAGAAGGCTGACCTCGCGGTCGCATCGCTGCCATACCGAATCATCGCGGACTTCCAGAAGCCGATCTCGGACGCAATGCGGCTGCGGGACAAGGACTTATACGACCGCTTGAAAAAGGCCGGCTTCAGGCTGGACTTCGGCGACGACGACTCCGGCCAGTTCATGAAATACCTGCGACGCGGCGGCGGCTTCTACATCGATGTTGGCGCCTCCGACCTGATCTGCGACGGCAGCATAAAGCTATGCCACGGCGGGGTCGAGCGGCTGACCGAGGAGTCGGTGATTCTGGACGATGGCACGGAACTGCCCGCCGATCTGGTTGTGTACGCCACCGGCTTCAGGTCGATGAACAGTTTTGTGGCGGACCTCATCGGCCAAGACGTGGCCGACAAAGTCGGCAAGGTGTGGGGCCTCGGCTCGGGCACTACGCAAGACCCGGGGCCGTGGGAAGGCGAGCTGCGCAATATGTGGAAGCCGACCCAACAGAAGAATCTTTGGTTCCACGGCGGCAACCTGCACCAATCACGGCATTACTCGCTTTTCCTTGCCCTGCAGCTCAAGGCCCGCTGTGAAGGAATCCCCACGCCGGTTTACGGCTTACAGCAGGTGCACCACCGCAGCTAACCGAGTGTTAGGGTCGGATGGCCCAGACCCGGGCCTCGGCGCGCACCAGGGGTAAGTCGGATCCGATTGATGCGTTGGCGGTGGCGCGTGCGGTGCTGCGTGAACCCGACTTGCCGGTCGCCTGCCATGACGAAGTGTCGCGGGAACTGAAGTTGTTGGTCGATCGTCGCGAAGTCCTTGTGGCACAACGCACCGCACTGATCAATCGGCTGCGGTGGCGGGTGCATGAACTTGATCCCGAGCGTGCTCCCAAGCCGGGGTCGCTAGACCGGGCTAAGCACCGCGAGATGTTGCGGGCGTGGCTGCACACCGTACCTGGACTGGTCGCCGAGCTAGCTCGCGACGAGCTGGCTGACATCACTCGGCTCACCGGGGCAATCGACGCCTTGGCCAAACGTATCGGCGCGCGCATTCGTCAGGTCGCCCCCGCGCTGCTGGCACTTCCTGGCTGCGGGGAGCTGAGTGCGGCAAAACTCGTTGGGGAAGCCGCTGGTGTCCGGCGATTCAAAAGCGAGGCCGCCTCTCGTGCGCAGGACCATCGACTGGGACGGCGACGCGGTCACGATCATTGACCAGACCGCGCTGCCGGCCGAGTACCGCGTTCTCAGTCTGCGCACCGTCGACGAGCTGATCGACGCGATCCGCCGCCTTGCCGTACGCGGCGCCCCGGCGCTTGGCGCGGCGGGCGCGCTAGGCGTTGTGCTCGCGGCCCGCGAAGGAGGCGACCTCCGGGCTTCGGCCGAACGAGTCGCGAAGGCACGCCCGACCGCTGTCAACCTCAGTTGGGGAGTCGCGCGTGCGCTCGAGAAAGTCGACGAGGGCGCCGAAGCCGTGCTCGCCGAAGCACTGGAAATCCTCGACGAGGACGAACGCCTCAATCGCGCCGCATCGGCCCATGCCGCCGAGATCGTCCTCGCACTATGCGATCGTCGCCCGCTGCGGCTGCTCAGCCATTGCAACGCCGGTCACCTCGCCACCGTGGCCTGGGGCAGCGCGCTCGGCGTCGTCTGGCACCTGCACGAGCGCGGACTGGTCGAGTCGGTGTTGGTCGACGAGACACGTCCACTGCTGCAGGGTGCCCGGCTCACGGCATGGGAGCTGGCGCAGGCCGGCGTGCCCTACCGGGTACAGCCGGACGGGGCCGCGGCGGCGGCGATGGCACGCGGCCTCGTCGACTGCGTGCTCGTCGGCGCCGATCGGATCGCGGCTAACGGCGACGTCGCCAACAAGATCGGCACCTACGGCCTGGCCATCGCGGCGCATCATCACAACGTGCCGCTCGTCGTGGTCGCGCCTTCGTCCACGGTCGACAGGTCGCTCGCCACCGGCGCCGAGATCACAATCGAGGAACGCGCGCCCGACGAACTCAGGACGTTCGGCGGCACCACCGTCACCCCGCCGGACGCCGACGTTTTCAACCCGGCCTTCGACGTGACCCCGGCCGAGCTCATCAGCGCCGTCGTCACCGAGCACGGCCGCTACCGGCCGCCCGCCGGCCAGCGCTAAGGGTGTGGACGTACGGAACAGACTTGTTATCCAGAATGTCGCGGGTTCGAGTCCCGTCATTCAGGGGTGGGCCTCGCTTCGACTGATCAGCTGGCCAGTGCCCGCATAGCTGTGGCCACGATGGCGTCGGCGTCGGCTGGCGTCAATCCTGCGTGCCCGGTCGCCATCCGGTACATCGCCGCCCCGAAGATGAGATCCAGCGCGACCTCGGGGTCGAGGTTCGGATCTAGTTCACCGCGGGCGACTCCACGGTCCCAGATCTTCCTCACGGCTGCCCGGCGCACGTTGATCTGGTGGGTCCGGATCCGCTCGCGTTCAGTTGAGTAGAACTGCGACTCGCCGAGAAGTTGGGCGTAGATCGCGCCAAGTGGGCCGGTGTAGAAGCCCATCATGCCGCGCAACGTCAGGCGGAAGTCTTCGGCCGCCGATCCGGTGTCGGGCACGGGCGCGTCGGTCATCATTTGGTGCAGGAACGCGTCGATAGCAACCGCGGTTCTGTTCGGCCACCATTTGTAGATGGTTGCCTTGCTGACCCCGCTGCGCGCGGAGATCCGGTCGATCGACGCCCTGCGCAGGTCGTCCTCCTGCATTAGTTCCATGGCGGCTTTCAGGACGGCGTCGCGGCGTTCCTCGCTGCGCGGTCGGCCGCGCGCTCGACTTGGGGTCATTGCTCCAGTTTCCTACCCGTCATTGGTACAAAGGTAATTACTAGACGTCTCGCTGTGAGTACGCCGTTCCGCGTTGCCACGGGCCAAGCGGGACATGCAACATCTGACGTGAAATTTCTCAGATCCAAATCAGACATCCCTCAGCTTTGTCTCAGCCGGCCCGTGCCTTTAGCTCGGGACACTATGAAACTGTGCGTAAAGGGCCCCTTCATGCAGCGCAATCTTCAACCCTGGATCACCACTGGTGTCGTTCTCGCGGGCGCCAGCCTGATCGCCGTCACTCCCGGTGGCTACGCCGCTGCCTGACGTGCAGCATCGACAGGTCCGGCTCGTCGACTACGACGAGTTCGACCTGTCCCAACTGGTGAGCGCCACCGAGGCCAACTGGTCAGGGTTGGAAACCGTACTCGGCAGCAGTAACTGGCTGACCGACCCCGACATCTCCCAGGGTCTCAGCACCGTGTTCAGCGACCTGTCGACCGGCACCTCGAACCCGGTGACCAACCCGATCGACCTGCTGACCGAGGGCGCGCTGCTGCTCACCAGCAGCGGCGACGCGTCCAACGCGGCCTCCACCGCGCTAACGGCCGTCACGGACAACGTCGAATCGGCGCTGAGCAGCAGCGACTACTCCGCGGCGCTCACCGACCTCGAAAACGGGCCCACCACGGTCCTGTACGCCTTCCTCAACGGCTACCCGGAAACCGTTGGCTCCGGCGGACTGATTTCCCCGGAGTTCGGGCTGCTCACCAACACCGCCGACGGCGCGGCCACCGGCCAGATCGACGCCCTTCAGCAGCTGAGCAACACCATTGCCGACGAGGTGTCGGCGCTCGGCGGCGGGAATTTGACGACGACCCCAACCCTGATAGACCCGGGCACCTTGGACCTCTCTGTCAACGTCAGCACAATCCTCAACGACCTTGCCCCCAGCGGCACGCTCTCCCTGCCGGTCAGCCTGGACAGTCTGCTCAGCGACGCCGCCCCCAGCGGCACACTCAGCCTGCCGGTCTCCGTCGACGATCTCCTCGGCGACGTCGCACCCAGCGGGAGCCTGACCCTGCCGGTCAGCCTGGACAGTCTCCTCGACGGCGCCGCTCCCGGCGGCACACTCAGTCTGCCGATCTCCCTCGACGGGCTGCTCAGCGACGCCGCCAGCAATGGCAATATCACCGTGCCGGTTACCCTCGACCAAGTCCTCACTGACGCCCTCGGCAACGGCGGAAGTATCAGCGTCCCACCGATATCCGTCGACACGATCGTCAGCGACCTCGGCGATCCCTCGTACGACCTCGGCATCGCTCGGCAACGTGTCCCTCCAAACTTTCATCAACGACCTCGGTATCGGCAACGAGACCATCACTCCCCCATCGATTTCCGATGCCACCGTCCTCAGCGACCTCGAGTCGGTGCTCGGCAGCTCCGGCAATCAGGACATCACTGTCTCCGTCAGCGACCTCGAGTCGCTTCTCGGCAGCCACCGGCAGCCAGGACATCACCGTCTCCACCGCCACCCTCGAGGGGCTGCTGGGCACCTCGGGCAGCAGCGACATCACCCTCTCCGTCTCCGACTTGCAGACGCTTCTCGGCAGCGCCGGCAGCCAGGACATCAGCCTGTCGGTCAGCACCCTCGAGTCGCTTTTCGGCACTGCCGGCAGTCAGGACATCAGCATCCCGCTCAGCACCCTCGAGGGGCTTTTCCCCAGCACGCTGAGCCTCGACCTGACCATCCCTGAGGTGACCGGGGGTGCCGTGCCGACCTACGATGTGGACCTGGCCCAGGACCTGTTGGCGGCGCTCGGCAGCATCACACCGATCTCGTCGGATCTGCCGAGCCTGCTGGGCACCGACCCGACGCTCGACGTGACATCGCTGTTGAGCAGCGTGGTGACCGACCTGGGCCTGCCGCTGTCGATTACCGGCGGCGATCTCACAGCTCAACCTCACGGGCATCGCGGCCGATCTGCTCGCCGGCTTATGATCCCGTGACGCGGTGCCGGCGGGCGTACCCGCCGGCGCCGCGTCGGGGCAGGTCAGCCGATCGCCTGCAGGCAGTCGCGGACGATGGCCAGCTCCTCGTTCGCCGGTATCAAGACCAACCGGCAACGGTGCCGCCC
>CAWKME010000078.1:0-29241 GCA_963850645.1 uncultured Actinomycetota bacterium
AACAGATGACTCGGCAGGTCAGCGGGGCCGGAACCGCGAACCGGCGCCCCAACCGGCGTGGGCATGCCACGCGCGAGAGCATGCTGGAGGCCGCGCTGAAGTCGCTGGCTTCCGGAGAACCGGGCTCGGTGTCGGCCAATCGCATCGCCAAGGAGATCGGCGCCACCTGGGGCGCGGTGCAGTATCAGTTCGGGGACGCCGACGGTTTCTGGGCCGCGGTGCTGCACCGCACCGCGGAACGGCGCGCCGCGACCTTTTCCACGCTTGCAACGCCGGTCGCGCCGGACGCGCCGCTGCGCGAGCGGGTCGGCGCCATCATCGACACCCTCTACAGCGGGCTGGCGTCGCCGGATTCCCGCGCGATCGAAAACCTGCGGGCGGCGCTCCCCCGCGACCCCGACGAGCTCGAGCGCCTCTTCCCGCGCACCGCCGCCGAGCTGTTCTCCTGGGGCAAGAGCTGGCTGGAGACCTGCCAGAACGCCTTCGCCGGTCTGGACGTCGACCCGGATCGGGTGCACGAGGTGGCCGCCCTCATCCCCGGCGCGATGCGCGGGCTGGTGTCCGAGCGCCAGCTCGGCTCGTACGCCGACCTGGATATGGCGCGGCGGGGCCTGACCAACGCGCTGGCCGCCTACCTGGAGCAATCCCGGCCGTGACGACCGGCGACATCACGATCCGCCGAGCCGGACCGATCGATTTCGCCCAGGTCGCCGAGATGCACTACCCGGTCTGGCGGCAGTCCTGGACCGGCATACTGCCGGACTCCACGCTCGACGTCCTCGGATCGCCGCGGCGCTGGGCCATACTGGCGTACCCGCGAGTCCTGCAGCGCCGCAACTGGAGCATGTGGGTCGCCGAATCCGGCTCCCGCACACTCGGTATGACCATCTTCGGACCGGATCCCGCGAATCCTGAGCAGGTCGAACTCGACTCGCTGTACATCGCGGCGGAGTGCCAACGACACGGCCTCGGGGGTCGGCTGCTCGCCACGGCCCTGGGCGAAAGCCCGTCGGGTGACGTCGTCCTGTGGTGCGCGCAGCGCAACACGCCAGCGCGAATGTTCTACGAGAAGAACAACTTTCATGTCGACGGACGCACCCTGGACTGGGAACCCTTGCCCGGTGTCAAGGTCGCCCATCTGGGCTACCGGCTCAGCCAGTGGCGACGTGCCGGCGCAACTCGTACTGGGCGAGGTCCGGGTTTGCCAGCATGCCGCGATGTTCGGCCGGCGTGACGGCCAGACCTCGGGTACGCCGTCCTTGTTCAGGTACCAGCTGTCACACCCGGTGGTCCACACGGTGTCGGGCATCGCGGGCGCGGCTTGGCGTTGAAACGTTCGGTCGCCGACGCCGTCGGCTCGGCGGTGTCGAAATCGCCGCAGCGCCAACGCTCGATCCAGCCCAGGATGCGGTCGGCCTGCGATTCGGCCACGGCCGTCAGCGTGGTTGCCCCGGGCTGTGCGGGCCGAGCATCATGAAGAAGTTCGGGAAACCGGGCAGCGCAACCGTCTGGTAGGCCCGCGGACCGTCGCGCCACACGTCGTCGGCCCGATCCCGTCGCGGCCGATCAGCCGCATCGGCCGGAAGAAGGCGTGGGGGTCGAATCCGGTGGCCAGCACGATGACGTCGGCCTCGTGCAGGACGCCGTCGGCGGTGACGACGCCGCGCCGTTCGAGTGGTCGATAGCCGGCGGTGACCAGGTCGACGTCGTCGCGCTGAACCGCCCGGTAGAAGCCAGCGAGACCACCAGCCGCTTGCACAGCGGCTGGTAGTCGGGAGTCAGTTCCCGACGCAGCGCAGGGTCACGCACCCGCGGAGGCTGGCGCGGCACAGCGCTCCCATGAACTTTCGGCGCAGGCCCGCTTGGTGAGCCCGCCGGCGAAGGAGTCGATATCCGAGGCTGTACGCACCGGTAGGCAACCGATCGAGCCACGGAGCGGTGCGCCGCACGATGCCGGTGAACCCGGAGTAGCGGGGGTTGGGCAGCCGGAACACCCATTGCGGGGTGCGCTGGAACAGCGCCAGCCTGCCCGCCACGCCGGCCAGGCCACAGACGAGCTGGACGCCGGTCGAGCCGTTCCCGATGACCGCGATACGCCGTCCGCGGAGCGGCACGGCATGATCCCAGCGCGCCGAGTGGAACACGTGACCACCGAAATCGTCCAGACCGGCGATAGCCGGCATCCGGGGGTGATGCAGGAGCCCGGTCGCGCGAGATCAGGAAGTCGACCGTCGACTCCTCACCGGCGTCCGTGCGCATCATGCCAGCGGCCGTCCTCGAATCGGGCGCCGACGACTTCGGTGCCGAACCGGATGCGGTCCCGCAGCGCGAAGCGGTCGGCGATGGCCCAGAAGTAGACCTGGATCTCGGCGCCCGGCGAGAACAGACGCGTCCAGTCCGGGTTCGGGCGAACGAGTACTGGTAGAAGCGCGACGGGATGTCGCAGGCGAGGCCGGGATAGGTGTTGTCGCGCCAGGTGCCACCCACCTCGTCGGCCTTCTCGTAGATGGTGACGTCGGCAATGCCGTTGCGCAGCATCGCTATTGCGACGCACAATCCAGACATCCCCGCTCCGACGACGGCTACGGCGGGATCACGTCTCGTCATCGGAGCTCCGCCGGCCTGCTCGTTACCCAGCCTCGGCGCGCTGCTTGAGGCGCTGCAGGGTGAGCTGGATGTGATCGGCGTTGGCGGCCAGCCGTTCGGTAACGCCGGTGGCCTTTCCGGCCAGCTTGCGGAACCAGCCGGGCCGGCGGTCCCAGGTGCTTTCGGTGACCTGGCAGCCGCCGTCGGCCGCCGCGATGTCGTATTGCCAGCGCGCGATCGGGAAGACCGAATGCCGCACGTCGAACGCGAACCGGCGACCCGGTTCGGCGTCGGTGACCGTGCACTTCGTGCTCCAGCGCCGCTTGCCGTGTTGGTTGTGGCCGGTGAACACCGCTCCCTGTCGAACCGCATCGCCCTTGCGCCACTCCATGGCGACCGCCTCCTCGGCGAGCGAGGCCAGGGTCGGCAGGTCGGTGATCAGCCCGTAGACCAGGTCGGGGCGGGCGTCGATCTGGACGGTGGCCGTCACGCACCGGTCGGTCATTCGTCGATCATAGCCAGCCACACCGCGCAGCCGGTCGAAAGTCATGACTGCGCTGGCGACCATCCTTGAAGTGTCGGCGACGCGTGACACCTGCGCACCTGTCCAAGAGCAAGGGGCGATCATGCGAGTCGGCGTACCGACCGAGACCAAGAACAACGAATTCAGGGTGGCCATCACCCCGGCCGGCGTGGCCGAACTGACGCCCGGGGCCACGAGGTGCTCGTCAGGCCGGTGCCGGAGAAGGTTCGGCGATCGCCGACGCGGATTTCAAGGCGGCGGGCGCCCAGACTGTCTGCACCGCCGAACAGGTGTGGTCCGACGCCGACCTGCTGCTCAAGGTCAAGGAACCGATGCCGGACGAGTACGGCCTGCTGCGAACAGGGCCAGATCCTGTTCACCTATCTGCATCTGGCCGCCTCGCGCGCCTGCACCGAGCGCTGTTGGCCTCCGGCACAACGTCGATCGCTTATGAGACCGTCCAGACCGCCGACGGCGCACTGCCGCTGCTGGCCCCGATGAGCGAGGTCGCCGGCCGGCTTTCGGCGCAGGTCGGGGCCTATCACCTGATGCGGACCCCGGGGGGCGCGGCGTGCTCATGGGCGGCGTGCCCGGCGTCCCCGGCCGAGTCATGGTGATCGGCGGCGGCACGGCCGGCTACAACGCCGCCCGGGTGGCTATCGGCATGGGCGCGCGGTCACGGTTTCGACGTCAACATCAGCAGGCTTCGCCAGCTCGACACCGAGTTCGGCGTCGTGGTCGCACCCGCTACTCGTCGGCTTACGAGCTAGAAGATGCCGTCAAGCGGCCGACCTGGTGATCGGGGCGGTCCTGGTGCCCGGCGCCAAGGCGCCCAAGCTGATCTCGAATTCGACTCGTCGCGCAGATGAAGCCGGGCGCGGTACTGGTGGACATCGCCATCGACCAGGGCGGTTGCTTCGAGATTCGCGGCCGACCACCCACGATGAGCCGACGTTCGCCTTGCACGACACGCGTGTTCTACTGCGTGGCCAACATGCCCAGCGCGGTACCCAAGACGTCGACCTTCGCGCTGACCAACGCGACCATGCCGTACGTCCTCAAGCTCGCCGACCAGGGCTGGCAGGCGGCATGCCGATCGGATCCCGCTCTGGAAAAGGGCTTTCGACGCACGACGGGCGCTGTTGTCCGAACAAGTGGCCGACGACCTGGGTTTGCCGTTCACCGATCCGGCGAGCGTGCTGGCCTGATCGGCCACGCATGCTAGGGCGCGGCTGGCGACGATGTCGGCCACCGGCCCGGGCGGGCCTCCCGGTACGCCGTTCCCGCCCACAGGGTATCCCGTTCGGGTCCTCCACGGCGGCCGCCGCCTCCCGGATCGGCGAGGTCATCTGGTTGACCTCCGGGTAGCCCAGCGGCGCCACCGGTCGAGCAGGCGGGTGAACTCGTTCTCCAGGCTGCGCGCGTACCGGCCGGAGAAGGCGCGGGTGACGAGGTGTCGCGGAACAGCGGATGCTTCAGGGCGGCGCGGTGCGCGGCGTTGGTGCCGGCTTCGTCGCTGAGCAGCAGGGCGGTGCCGACCTGCGCGGCCACCGCTCCCCTGCTCAGCACCGCGGCGACGTCCTCGGCGGTGCCCAGGCCGCCCGCCGCGATCGAGCGGGACATCGCGATGCGCGCTGCGGATCCGGGCGAGCAGCTCGTGCAGCGACTCGGTGCCGGGCTCCATGTCCGGCGCGAAAGTGCCGCGGTGCCCGCCGGCGTCGGGGCCCTGGACCACCAGGCTGTCCGCGCCGGCGGCGATGGCCACCCCGGCCTCGTAGGCCGACGTCACCGTGACCATCACCAACAGGCCCAGCGCGCCGAGCCGCCGATGACGTCCGGCGACGGCACGCCGAAGGTGAAGGACACCAGCTCCGGGCGCACGTCGGCGACCACCTCGAGTTTGCGCTCCCAGTCGTCGTCGTCGCCGTAACTGCGGGTGGCCGACCTCGACCTGGTAGTGCTCGGCGATCTCCTCGAGTTCTTCTGCGTAGTAGTCCAGCTGCACCCAGTCGGCGACACTGGGTTGCGGCACAAGCAGGTTGACGCCGAGCGGGCCGGTGGTGGCGGCGCGCGCCGCGGCGATGTCCTCGGCGAACCGCTCGGCGCTGAGGTAGCCGGCGGCGATGAAACCGAGCCCGCCCGCGTTGGACACCGCCGCGGCCAACGCCGGGGTGCTCGGGCCGCCGGCCATCGGCGCGCCCACGATGGGCACCGCGATGTCCCAGAAGCCCAGTACCATCGAGCTAATCTACCATCGCCCGAAGTTGTTGGGGCAGTGATCGTTTCGAAGCGGTACGGGCCGAGAACCGCGGCGCCGTAGCGCTCGCGCAGCAGCCGGCGGGCCACCGCGTTGACCTCGCTCGACGGTGACCTCGTCGATCTGCTGCAAGGTGTGCTCGATGCTGCGGTGTTTGCCGTAGTTCAGTTCGCTGCGGCCGATGCGGCTCATCCGCGAGCCGGAATCCTCCAGTCCGAGCACCAGTCCGCCGCGCAACGAGCCCTTGGCGATGCGGCATTCGGCCTCGGTGATGCCGTCGCGCGCCACCGATTCGAGCACCTCGCGGGTCACCCGCATCACCTCGTCGAAACGTTCGGGCAGGCACGCGGCGTACACCGAGAGCGCGCCGCTGTCGGCGAAGACGTCCATCGCCGAGTAGACCGAGTAGGCCAGCCCGCGGGACTCGCGGATCTCCTGGAACAGCCGGGAACTCAGGCCGCCGCCCAGCGCGGTGTGCAGCACCGACAGCGCCCAGCGGTGCTGCCAGTGCGCCCGGGCGTGCGCACACCCAGCGACACGTGGGTCTGCTCGGAGTCGCGGTTGACCAGCGTCAATGCCGGGGCTGACCGGTCACCCGGCCGGCGCCCTTGCGCGGCGCGACGGGCTGCCGCCCGCGGACCAGCGCGCCGCGAAGTGTTCGCGGGCCAGCGCGACCACCTGCGTCGTGGTCGACATTGCCGGCCACCGCGACCACCATCCGCTCCGGCGTGTAGCGCCGCACATGGAACGAGTGCAGCTGGTTCCGCGTCATCGACGAGACCGATTCGACGGTGCCGATCACCGGTCGGCCCACCGGGTGGTCGCCGAACATCGCCGACAGGAACATGTCCCCCAGCGCGTCCTCGGGGTCGTCGTCGCGCATGGCGATCTCTTCGAGCACGACGTCGCGTTCGAGTTCGACGTCGTCGGCGGCGCAGCGCCGTTGAGCACGACGTCGGCGACCAGGTCGACCGCCATCTCCAGGTCGCTGTCGAGCACATGCGCGTAGTAGCAGGTGTGCTCGTTGGCGGTGAAGGCGTTCAGCTCCCCGCCGACGGCGTCGATCGCCTGCGCGATGTCCACCGCGGTGCGGGTCGGGCGTCGACTTGAACAGCAGATGCTCCAGGAAGTGCGCGGCGCCGGCCACCGTGGCGCCTTCGTCGCGCGATCCGACGTTGACCCAGACGCCGACCGAGGCCGAACGCACCGACGGGCAGGTACTCGGTGACCACCCGCAGGCCGCCCGGCAGGGCGGTGCGGCGCACCGCGGCCGGCGCTCCGGTTCGCCTCGGCGACTGCGCCCCGGCCGCAGGGCGCGCAGATCGGGCCCCGGTCGGTTAGCTGCTGGCGGTCGCGGCATCGGCCGGCGCGGCCGCCGGCGTCGCGGTGCCGGCTGCCGTCCTCGTCGGCACCGGGACCAGCGAGATCTTGCCGCGGTTGTCGATGTCGGCGATCTCGACCCGCAGCTTGTCGCCGACCTTGCACGACGTCCTCGACCTTGGCGACCCGCTTGCCCCTGCCGAGCTTGGAGATGTGCACCAGGCCGTCACGCCCGGGCAGCAGCGAGACGAAGGCACCGAAATCGGTGGTCTTGACCACGGTTCCGAGGAACCGCTCGCCGACCTCGGGCAGCTGCGGGTTGGCGATCGCGTTGATCATGTCGATCGCCGCCTGCGCCGAGGGGCCGTCGGTGGCGCCGACGAACACCGTGCCGTCGTCCTCGATGGAGATCGCGGCGCCGGTCTGCTCGGTGATCGAGTTGATCATCTTGCCCTTGGGCCCGATGACCTCGCCGATCTTGTCGACCGGGATCTTGATGGTGGTGACGCGCGGCGCGTACGGGCTCATCTCGTCGGGCGCGTCGATGGCCTCGGCCATCACCTCGAGGATGGTCAGCCGGGCATCCTTGGCCTGCGCCAGCGCGCCGGCGAGCACCTGCGACGGGATGCCGTCGAGCTTGGTGTCCAGCTGCAGCGCGGTGACGAACTCCTTGGTGCCGGCGACACTTGAAGTCCATGTCGCCGAACGCGTCCTCGGCGCCGAGGATGTCGGTCAGGGTGACGAAGCGCGCTCGGTCTCACCGTCCACTCGACCTCGTCGGAGACCAGGCCCATCGCGATACCGGCGACCGGGGCCTTCAGCGGCACACCGGCGTTCAGCAGCGACAGCGTGGAGGCGCAGACCGAGCCCATCGAGGTCGAGCCGTTGGAGCTCAGCGCCTCGGAGACCTGACGGATGGCGTACGGGAACTCCTCGACGCTGGGCAGCACCGGCATCAGGGCCCGCTCGGCCAGCGCGCCGTGGCCGATCTCGCGCCGCTTGGGCGAACCGACCCGGCCGGTCTCGCCGGTCGAGTACGGCGGGAAGTTGTAGTGGTGCATGTAGCGCTTGGACGTTCTCCGGCCCCAGCGAGTCGATCTGCTGGGCCATCTTGACCATGTCCAGCGTGGTGACACCCAGGATCTGGGTCTCGCCGCGCTCGAACAGCGCGCTGCCGTGCGCCCGCGGGATCACGGCGACCTCGGCCGACAGCGCGCGGATATCGGTGATGCCGCGGCCGTCGATGCGGAAGTGGTCGGTCAGGATGCGCTGGCGGACCAGCTTCTTGGTCAGCGAGCGGAAGGCGGCGCCGATCTCCTTCTCGCGGCCCTCGAAGCGTCTCGGCGAGCCGCGCCGAGCACCTCGGCCTTGATCTCGTCGGTGCGGTCGTTGCGCTCGGCCTTGCCGCGCGATGGTCAGCGCCGCGGCCAGCTCGTCGGTGGCGACCGAGGCGACCGCGTCGTAGACGTCGTCGTGGTAGTCCGGGAACAGCGGGTAGTCGGCGGCCGGCTTGGCGGCCTGCGTCGGCCAGCTCCTGCTGCGCGTCGCACAGCGCGGCGATGAACGGCTTGGCGGCCTCCAGGCCCTCGGCCACAACGGCTCTCGGTCGGCGCCGGGCGCCGCCCGTCGACGAGCTCGATGACCTTGTCGGTGGCCTCGGCCTCGACCATCATGATCGCGACGTCGCTGCCGTCGGCTCGACGATGCGGCCGGCGACGACCATGTCGAACACGGCGTCCTCGAGCTGCTCGACGGTCGGGAAGGCGACCCAGTTGCCGTCGATCAGCGCGACGCGCACGCCGCCGACCGGGCCGGAGAACGGCAGGCCGGCAGATCTGGGTGGACGCCGACGCGGCGTTGATCGCCAGCACGTCGTACAGGTCGTTGGGGTCCAGGCTCAGGACCGTCACGACGACCTGGATCTCGTTGCGCAGGCCCGACGACGAACGACGGGCGCAGCGGGCGGTCGATCAGCCGGCAGGTCAGGATCGCGTCGGTGGACGGCCGGCCCTCGCGGCGGAAGAACGAGCCGGGGATGCGGCCCGCGGCATACATCCGCTCCTCGACGTCGATGGTCAGCGGGAAGAAGTCGAAATGCTCCTTGGGGCTCTTGCTGGCGGTGGTCGCCGACAGCAGCATGGTCTCGTCGTCGAGGTAGGCGACGACGGCGCCGGCGGCCTGCTGGGCCAGCCGGCCGGTCTCGAAACGGATGGTGCGGGTGCCGAAGCTCCCGTTGTCGATGGTGGCGGTGGCTTCGAACACGCCTTCGTCGATTTCAGCGACAGACATGGGTGTCCGTACGGCCTCTCTGGTATTCAGCTTTTTCGCGTCGTCACAGGCTGTAACCCGAGAGCTCCCGTAAGCTGAGAGGAAAGAGTCTGAATACGGCTACGGCCGTCGATCGAAGCGGCCGGGCTGCCCAGATCCAGAGCCCGGCAGCCACTACCGAAGACCGCCCGATCAGATGGGCAGCTCCCGCTGTGACACGCTGGAACGGCACACGCGGATCTGCGCGAACCGCACCGTTTGTTCGGGCCGAACTCGGCCCAGAACGACCTCACTCTACACGGGCGGACCTGGCCCGAACAGAGCCGGACCGGCCCGCCGGGTCAGCGGCGCAGACCCAGCCGCTCGATCAGCGAGCGGTAGCGCTCCACGTCGACCTGGGCGACGTACTTGAGCAGCCGGCGACGGCGGCCGACCAGCAGCAGCAGGCCCCGCCGCGAGTGGTGGTCGTGCTTGTGCACCTTGAGGTGCTCGGTGAGGTCGGCGATGCGCTTGGTCAGCAGCGCGACCTGCGCCTCCGGCGAACCGGTGTCGGTGTCGTGCAGGCCGTAGGTGCCCAGGATTTCTTTTTTCTGCTCGGCAGTAAGCGCCACGAAAAAAACTCCATCAATTGGTCCGCGATAAGTTTCAATCAAGGCGCGGCCACCGCGAACTGCAGCACGCGCCGATGTCGTCCGGCAGTTTAGCAGCCGGGCAGTGCCGCGCCCGAATCGTCAGACGCGGGTCAGTACAGAGGCGGTCAGTCAGACGAAGTCAGTCCGGACAGCAGGGCACGCGCCCGGTCGGTGTCGTTGCCCATCGCGGCGACAGGTCGTCGCACCGAGTCGAACTTGCGCTGCCCGCGGATGCGTGCGACGAAGTCCAGCGCCACGTGCTGGCCGTAGAGGTCGGCGGTCGGTGTCCAGGACGAACGCCTCGACGGTGCGGGTGCGTCCGGAGAAGGTCGGGTTGGTGCCGACGGACACCGCGGCCTGGTAGCGCTCGCCCGGCACGACGGTGCCGGTCACCGGCCCGTGCCCGAGCACGGTGAACCAGGCGGCGTACACGCCGTCGGCCGGGATGGCCGAATACATCGGCGGCGCCACGTTGGCGGTGGGGAAGCCCAGCTCGGCGCCTCGCCCGTCGCCGCGGACCACCACACCCTCGACGCGGTGCGGGCGGCCCAGCGCCTCGGTGGCCGCCACCACGTCACCGGCGTCCACGCAGGACCGGATGTAGGTGGACGAGAACGTCACGGTCTCGTTGCTGTGGTGCTCGGAGAGCAGCGACATCGACTCGACCGCGAACCCGAATCGCTCGCCGGCCTTGCGCAGGGTGTCGACGTTGCCGGCGGCCTTCTTGCCGAAGGTGAAGTTCTCCCCCACCACCACCTCGACCACGTGCAGGTGCTCCACCAGCAGTTCGTGGACGTAGCGGTCCGGCGTCAGCTTCATGAAATCGGTGGTGAACGGCATCACCAGGAAGACGTCGATGCCCAGCTCCTCGACGAGTTCGGCGCGGCGGGTCAGCGTGGTCAGCTGCGCGGGGTGGCTGCCCGGGATAGACCACTTCCATCGGGTGCGGGTCGAACGTCATCAGCACCGTCGGCACATTGCGGGCGCGGCCGGCTTTGACCGCGTGCGCGATCAGTTCGGCGTGGCCGCGGTGCACACCGTCGAACACCCCGATGGTGAGCACGCATCGGCCCCAGTCCGTGGGGATCTCGTCTTGGCCGCGCCACCGCTGCACGACCGCAAGCCTACGGCGCGCATGGGTGCGCCGGTGTGCGGGAGCACCCGATCAGGCGTGGGTTGCCTAAACTTTGTCGTTGTGAGGGCTGACGAGGAGCCTGGCGGTCTCACCGCGGTCGGCCAGGACTATCTGAAGGTCATCTGGAACGCCCAGGAATGGTCGATGGAGAAGGTCAGCACCAAGATGCTGGCCGAGAAGATCGGGGTGTCGGCCAGCACGGCCTCGGAGTCGATCCGCAAACTCGCCGAGCAGGGCCTGGTCGACCATGAGAAGTACGGCGCGGTGACCTGACGGAGGCGGGGCGGCGAGCCGCGCTGGAGATGGTGCGCCGGCATCGGCTGTTGGAGACCTTTTTGGTCAATGAACTCGGCTACGCCTGGGACGAGGTGCACGACGAGGCCGAGGTGCTCGAACACGCGGTGTCGGACCGGCTGGTGGCCCGCATCGACGCCAAGCTCGGTTTCCCGCAGCGCGACCCGCACGGTGACCCGATCCCGGCCTCCGACGGGCAGGTACCGACTCCACCGGCCCGCCAGCTGTGGGCCTGCGACGACGGCGACGCCGGCACGGTTGCCCGGATCTCCGACGCGGACCCGGAGATGCTGCGCTATTTCGCCAGCGTCGGGATCAATCTCGACGCGCGGCTGCGGGTGCTGACCCGCCGCGAGTTCGCCGGGATGATCTCGGTGGCGATCGAATCCGCCGACGGCGCCGAGACCACGGTCGATCTGGGCAGCCCGGCCGCCCGGGCGATCTGGGTGGTGGCCTAGCTCGCGGCGATCGCAAGCGCGGCGAAGCCGGGCGCTGGGGACACCTCCCGCTTGCGGGGGACGGGTCGCCGCCAGAAAATTCTAGCGCTCGGCGCGCTGGTAGGCGGTGACCACGGCGGCGCCGCCGAGACCGATGTTGTGCTGCAGCGCGGCGGTGACGTTGTCGACCTGGCGCTCGTCGGCGGTGCCGCGCAGCTGCCAGGTCAGCTCGGCGCACTGCGCCAGGCCGGTCGCGCCCAGCGGGTGGCCCTTGGAGATCAGCCCGCCCGACGGGTTGACCACCCAGCGTCCGCCGTAGGTGGTGTCGCCGTCGTCGATCAGCTTCGGGCGCCTCGCCCTCGGCCGCACAGGCCCGAGCGCCTCGTAGAGCAGCAGCTCGTTGGCCGAGAAGCAGTCGTGCAGCTCGATCACCTGGAAGTCCTGCGGGCCGAGCCCGGACTGGTCGTAAACCTTCTGCGCCGCTTGCACATTCATGTCGTAGCCGATCATGTTCTTGGCGCGTGTCCGTCGAAGGTCGACGGCGAAGTCGGTGGTCATCGCCTGGCCGACGATCTCGACGGCCTGGCCGGCCAGCCCGTGGCTTGTCGACGAAATCCTCCGAGGCCAGCGACCGCCGCGCCCGAGCCGTCCGAGGTCGGGCGAGCACTGCAGCTTGGTGAGCGGGTCGGAGATCATCTTCGCCGCCATGATGTCGTCGAGCGGTGTACTCGTCCTGGAACTGCGCGTACGGGTTGTTCACCGAATGCTTGTGGTTCTTGTAGCCGATCTTGGCGAAGTGCTCCGCGGTGGTGCCGTACTTGCGCATGTGCTCGCGGCCCGGCGGCGCCGAACATCCACGGCGCCGCCGGGAACGGCGAACTCGTCGATCTGCGGCCATCGCCTTGACGTGCTGGTCCATCGGGTTGGTCGCGGTCGTCGACGTCGCCTCGACAGCGACCCGGGCTGCATCTTCTCGAAGCCCAGCGCGAGCGTGCAGTCGGCCAGCCCGCCGCGAATCGCCTGCGCGCGCCAGGAACAGCGCGGTGGAGCCGGTCGAGCAGTTGTTGTTGACGTTGACGATCGGGATGCCGGTCAGGCCCGAGCTCGTAGAGCGCGCGCTGCCCGCAGGTGGAGTCGCCGTAGACGTAGCCGACGTAGCCCTGCTCGACCTCGCGGTAGTCGATGCCGGCGTCCTGCAGCGCGTTGGTGCCCGACTCGCTGGGCCATGTCCGGGTAGTCCCAGCCCTCGCGGCTGCCCGGCTTCTCGAACTTGGTCATACCGACGCCGATGACGTAAACCTTGTTGGACGCTTTATCACGACCCTTGCTTGCGACACCCTTCCAGTAGCTCGGAAGCTCAGCCTATTCCTACAGTCGTCGCCGGGCGGATCACCACCACCGACTTGGTGCGCGAGCCCTCGTCTCGAGCAGCGCGATCACCCGGCCGTCGGCGTCGGCGGCGGCATAGACACCGTCGATACCGGCCGGCGGGCAGCGGCCGGCCGTTGGCCGGCGTCGTCGGCCTGCTCGGCGGTGAGGTCGCGGCGCGGGAACATCAGCAGGCACGCCTCGTCGAGAGTGTAGGCTCAGCCGCGGGACGCTCGGCAAGTTCGTCGAGCGTGCGGGCCTGGTCCAGCCCGAAGCCGCCGACGCGGGTGCGCCGCAACGCGGTCAGATGCCCGCCGACGCCGAGCGCGGCGCCGAGATCGCGGGCCAGCGCGCGGATGTAGGTGCCCGACGAGCAGTCCACCTCGACGTCGAGATCGACGAACGGTCGACCGTCGCGGCCGCACCGCCAGCACCTCGAACCGGTCGATGCGCACCGGCCGGGCCGCCAGTTCGACGGCTGGCCCTCGCGGACCAGCTGGTAGGCGCGCTTGCCGCCGACCTTGATCGCGCTGACCGCCGACGGGCGCTGCGAGATCTCGCCGCGCAGCTCCGCGATAGCGGCCGCGATCTCCTCGTCGGTCACATGGTCGCGCCGAAACATCCTGCAGCACTTCACCTTCGGCGTCATCGGTGGATGTGGTCCGGCCCAGCCGGATGGTGGCCGCATACGACTTCGACGTCGCGGTGATCAGGCCGAGGATCTTGGTGGCGCGCTCGATGCCGATCACCAGCACGCCGGTGGCCATCGGGTCCAGCGTGCCGGCGTGGCCGACCTTGCGGGTGCCGAAGATGCGCCGGCAACGCGCCCACCACGTCGTGACTGGTCATGCCGGCCGGCTTGTCGACGACGACGATGCCGGGACCGCTGGGCTTGCGACTCACAGCACGATCGCGGTCAGCGCCAGTCCCCGGTCCACCGACCAGCGGCCGGCCAGCTCGGTCAGCGGCGGACCCGAACGCGCCGCCGGGTCGATCAGGATCGTGGACACGAAGCCGCCCGCTGACCCGGCGGCGTCGACGTCGAAGGTGATGTGGGCGTCCTCGAAACCCAGCCAGCGCTGGGTCAGCGGGAACCAGGCCTTGTACGTCGCTTCCTTGGCGCAGAACAGGATCCGGTCCCAGTGCAGCCCGTCGGGCAGCGCCGCGATCTCGTGGCGCTCCGCCGGCAGGCTGATCGCGTCCAGCACCCCGTCGGGCAACACGTCGTGCGGTTCGGCGTCGATGCCCACCGAGCGCACCGCGCGGTGCGGCCCACCACCGCGCCGCGATAGCCCGGTGCAGTGGGTGAGGCTGCCCACCACGCCGTCGGGCCAGCACGGTTCGCCCTTCTCCCCCTTGAGGATCGGCGCGGGCGGCACGCCCGAGCTCGCCCATCGCGATCCGCGCGCAGTGCCGCACGGTGATGAACTCGTTGCGCCGCTTGGCCACCGACTTGCGCGATCAGCGGCTCCTCTTCGGGCAGCGGCGCCAGACTCGGGCGGGTCGTAGTACAGCTCGGCATACACCAGATCGTCGACGCCGTGCGGGCAGCACCGAGACCCGCATGAGTCCGCGTCATCGCGACTGCCGCTGCCGCAGCCGATCGCGGAACTTCTCGGACTGCTCCCGCATCTCCGGGGTGATCGACGAAGTGCCCGCCGAAGTCGTTGAGGTAGCCCGGGCGCGTACTGCGGGTCGGGCAGCACCTGGCGCAGCCAGCGATAGGGCTTGCGGCGGCGCCACTCCCGCGGGTAGCCCACCGACACCTCCTCGAAGCGCACGCCGTCGTACCAGGTGGTGCGCGGGATGTGCAGGTGGCCGTAGACCGAACAGACCGCGTTGTAGCGGGTGTGCCAGTCGGCGGTCTCGGTGGTTCCGCACCACAGCGAGAACTCCGGGTAGAACAGCGCGTCGCAGGGCTCGCGGACCAGCGGGAAATGGTTGACCAGGACGGTCGGCGTCATCCAGTCGAGCTCGTTCGAGCCGGGCTCGGGTGTAGGCCAGCCGATCCCGGCACCACGCCTCGCGGGTGGCGTACGGCTCGGAGGACAGCAGGAATTCGTCGGTGGCCACCACGTTGCGCTCCCTGGCGATGGCCAGGCCCTCGGCCTTGGTGGTCGCCCCTCGCGGCAGGAACGTGTAGTCGTAGAGCAGGAACATCGGCACGATGGTCGCCGGGCCGCCCCGCTCGGTCCACACCGGGAACGGGTGCTCGGGGGTGACGACGCCCATCTCGTCGCACATGTTGACCAGGTAGTCGTAGCGGGCCCGGCCGAAGATCTGCATCGGGTCCTTGCTGGTGGTCCACAGCTCGTGGTTGCCGGGCACCCAGATCACCTTGGCGAAGCGCCGGCGCAGCAGGTCCAGCGCCCAGCGGATCTCGTCGGTGCGCTCGGCGACGTCGCCGGCGACGATCAGCCAGTCGTCCGGCGAGGACGGGTACAGCGACTCGGTGACCGGCTTGTTGCCGGGGTGACCGGTGTGCAGGTCGGAGATCGCCCACAGCGTCGGCTGCGCCCGCTCGGTCGATTGCCCGATCTGCCGGCCACGAATAACCACCCTAACGACCGGGCTGGGCGGCCCGGCCGCCGCGGATTAGAACATGTTCGGTTTCGCCTGTGACGGCGCGGCACGCGACTTGTACACTCCCGGCAAGGGACCGCCGAGGCGTCAGGGGGTGTCGTGTTCGCCAAGTGTGCGTCTGATCGGGGCGTCGGTGCGCTGGTCACCGCGATCGTGGGCACGTGGGCTGGCAGAGCGCGCCGCCGCGCCGAGCGGCGGCGGCCCGTCGAGCTGCGATCGACCGCCGAGCCGATGGAAACCACGATGAAGAGCCCCATCGTGGCGACCACCGATCCGCGCCCGTTCGACGCGTGCGAGGACATCCCGTTCGACGTGGTGCAGCGGCTCGGGCTGGCGTTCACCCCGCCCGAACACGAGGACGGGCTGCGCTGCCACTTCGACGCGGGCAATTACCAGCTGGCCGTCGAGCCCATCATCTGGCGCACCTACGCGCAGACCCTGCCCCCGACGCCGTCGAGACGACGATCCAGGGCCACCGCGCCGCGCAGTACTGGGTGCTCAAGCCGACCTACCACAACAGCTACTGGTATTACTCCTGCATGGTGGCGTTCAAGACCAGCTACGGGGTGATCCAGCAGGCGCTGTTCTACTCGACGGTCTACTCCAACCCCGAGGTGGACTGCATGTCCACCAACCTGCAGCGGGCCAACGACCTCGCGCCTTACTACAAGTTCTAGGTGTCCGCGGCCGTAACCTGGCACCGTGACCACCACCTCCGCGCGACCCGCGCAGCGCACGCTCGCAGCCCTGCGGACAATTCGGCGGCAGGGCCCTCGGCCGACTGCTGGGTCTGCCGCGGCCGACCACCGGTTACACCGTGAGTCGCGTCCGCGTGCCGATGCGCGACGGCGTCCAGCTGGTGGCCGACCACTACGCACCGCGCACCCCAGCCCCGCCGGCACCTTGCTGGTCCGCGGACCCTACGGGCGCGGCGTTTCCGTTCTCGCTGGTGTTCGCCGGGCTGTACGCGGCCCGCGGCTACCACGTCGTGCTGCAGAGCGTGCGCGGAACGTTCGGGTCGGGCGGAGAGTTCGAGCCGATGGTCAACGAGGCCGCCGACGGCGCCGACACCGTGGCGTGGCTGCGCGAGCAACCCTGGTTCACCGGCCGGTTCGCCACCATCGGGGTGTCGTACCTGGGATTCACCCAGTGGGCGCTGCTGTCGGATCCGCCGCCGGAACTGGCCGCGGCCGTGATCACCGCGGGTCCGCACGATTTGCCGGCCTCGGTGTGGGGTACCGGCGTCGTTCGCCGTCAACGACTTCCTGGGCTGGAGCGATCTGGTCGCCCACCAGGAGGACCCGGCTGCGCATCCGGGCCGCGCTGCGCCAGCTGCGGGCCCGCCGCAAGGTGGCACGGGCGGCCGCCGGGCTGCCGATGGGTGCAGCGGCCCGGGCGCTGCTCGGCGCGGGCGCGCCGTGGTTCGAATCGTGGGTCGAACACCCCGACACCGACGATCCGTTCTGGGATCGATGCGCTTCAACGAGGCGCTGGACCGCGTGCGGGTGCCCGTGCTGCTGCTGGGCGGCTGGCAAGACATCTTCCTGCGGCAGACGCTGCAGCAGTACCGCCACCTGCGCGGCCGGGGCGTCGACGTCGCGCTGACGATGGGCCCCTGGACGCACACCGAGCTGCTCACCAAGGGGCTGGCCACCAGCGCCCGGGAATCACTGGATTGGCTGGACACCCACCTGGGCGGCGCGCCGGCCGCGCAGCGGCCCAGCACGGTCCGCGTTTTCGTCACCCGCCAGGGCTGGCGCAATCTGCCCGACTGGCCGCCCGCCACCACCGAACGCGCGCTGTACCTGCAGCCCGGCGGCCGCCTGGGTGAGACCGCGCCGACGACGTCGGGGCTTGCGCCGGCGAGCTTTCGCTACCACCCCGCCGACCCGACGCCCACCACCGGCGGTCCGCTGCTGTCCCCCGACGGCGGTTACCGCGACGACAGCCGGCTCGCACTGCGCGACGACGTGCTCGACCTTCACCAGCGCCACCCTCACCCATGATCTGTGCGTGTACGGGAGCCCGGTCATCGAGCTGGCGCACACCTCGGACAATCCCCACGTCGACCTGTTCGTCCGGGTGAGCGAGGTCGACGCCAAGGGCCGGTCCCGAAATGTCAGCGACGGCTACCGGCGGCTGGGCGGCGCCGACGCGAGACCGTCAGCATCGAACTCGACGCCATCGCCCACCGCTTCAGGGCGGGCTCACACATCCGCGTCCTGATCGCCGGCAGTTGGTTCCCCCGCTACTCGCGCAACCTCGGCACCGAAGAACCAGTGTTGACCGGCCGGCAGACCAAACCGGCCACCCACTTCGTGCACTACGGACGGTCCCGGCTGCTGCTTCCCGTCGGCCCCGCCGACCTGTCAGCCGACCGCGTCGCGGACCCGGCGAGCGACCGCGGTTAACGCCGCGTCGTCGTGAACCGGGGCGCCCAACACCGGCCGGACCGGCAGCTGCACCCAGCTGGTGCAGCCCCCGTACTCGGGCGTACGAGCGATCTGCACGGGCTTTACCAACGGGATCGCCGACACCACCAGCACCGCCAGTTTGTGCTTGGGCCGAAAGTCGAGCCGGTCGGCTTGCACCGACTCCGCCGTCCAGATATGCAGGTCCTCGATCGCCCGGAGACCTTCCGTGCGGCTAACCGGCACCGCCGCAACAATTTTCGCGGCTGCCCGCACCACCAGGCGGTCATCGGTGCTGTCGGGCGCCGCGGCCTCCAGCAGGTCGAGGTGCTCGGGCCGGACCCGCTCGGCATGGCTGTGCGCGACCGTCGGGAACAGCAAAAACTCCGGGGCCGCCACCGCGAAGCGCTTCTCGCCGATGCCGCCCTTGCGCAACAACACCCGCTGGCGCCCGTCCAGCAGCGCATGCACCACCGCGCTCCACTCCTTGAGCGCCGGCACTGTTGCGCTGGATGTCACTGTTTCCGGGCACATGCCCTCCACGATAGGAGCGGGTCGCCGGTGCCGCGCGTTCGTCAGCGGCCACCCGCGCCCGCGCGTGCCGGACCGGACCGGACCAATACGGACAACCCTCGGCACCGCACCGGCAACTGGCTACGGTAAGCAGATGACTGACGACATCCTGCTGATCGGCACGGAGGAGAGGGTGCGCACCCTGACCCTCAACCGGCCCCAATCCCGCAACGCGCTGTCCTCGGCCTTGCGGGACCAATTCTTCGGTGCGCTGACCGACGCCGAAACCGACGACGACGTCGACGTCGTCATCCTGACCGGCACCGATCCGGTGTTCTGCGCGGGGCTCGACCTCAAGGAGTTGGGCGGCCAATCGGCGCTTCCCGACATCTCGCCGCGGTGGCCGTCGATGACCAAGCCGGTCATCGGCGCGATCAATGGCGCCGCCGTCACCGGTGGGCTCGAGCTGGCGCTGTATTGCGACATCCTGATCGCTTCGGAGCACGCCCGATTCGCCGACACGCACGCCCGCGTCGGGCTGCTGCCCACCTGGGGGCTGAGTGTCCGGTTACCGCAGAAGGTCGGCGTCGGCCTGGCCCGACGCATGAGCCTCACCGGTGACTACCTCTCCGCCACCGACGCGCTGCGTGCCGGACTGGTGACAGAGGTGGTGGCACACGACCAGTTGCTGAGCACCGCTCGCCGAGTGGCCGCGTCCATCGCCGGCAACAACCAGGGCGCGGTACGGGCATTGCTGGCGTCCTATCACCGCATCGACGAGTCGCAGACCAGCGCGGGGCTTTGGCTGGAAGCCATTGCGGCCAGGCAATTCCGGACCAGCGGCGACGACATCGCCGCCAACCGCGAAGCAGTGCTGCAACGCGGGCGGGCTCAGGTTCGGTAGTCGATGCGTGCGGTCGTCGGGCTCACCCTCCGCGCCCTGGGCGGATGGATCCTGGCGGCATGTGCGATCGTCGCGCCGGCACCGCGGGCAGCCGCGCAACCGCCGCCGGATTTTCCCAACCTCAATGACTTCAAGGTTGTCCCGGTCGATGGCTACCTCATGGCCGCAACCCCGGGCGGGTTGCCCCGGATCGGTTTCTCCGCCTCGCCGACATTGGTGTGCGACTTCTACGGCGGGCCGGCCCCCGCACCGCAGCCGTCACAGGACATCAAGTGCAGCGGGGAGATGCCCGGGATGGACGACGTTCCGATCGCGGCTGGGGGCCGCCCACGGCCTGGCGATTGCGTCGTGGGTGTCGTGGGTTTCAAGGGCCCCGGCTACCAGTTGAGCCGCATGTCCTACGGCGGATGCGACGGTAACCCCGCCTCATTGCCGTCGGGCCGCAAATCGCTGGGCGTGGGCCGGAAACTGTCGTACCTGAATGTGACGTGCGCCGTGGGAGCGGACGACCTGGTGGCCTGTCTGGATACCACCAGCGGAGACCACGGATTCGTGCTGCAGCACTTGGGAAGTTCGGCGTTCTGACGAGCAGGCGGTCGATGAGTGACGAGTTCAGCCGGCGCCGGTGACTTCTACCGACAAACACTCGCCAAGCGAGTGTGTTCTCGGCCAATCTCCGGCACGCACGGCTCGGGCCAGATCTTCGACTAACGGGCTCGTCGCGCCCAACTCAGCCAACCAGCCCGACACCGTGGTCGAGATCTCGTCCGCCGAAACCTGTACCGTGCGCGCCTTATTCAGTCGATCGGTCAACTGGTACATAGTCACCGTCCGTTTCGCGGGAAGCCGCTTGGGTGACCTCTCGCGGTGAACGGACCGCTTGACACCGAGGTGATGACGTTGACCGCCGAACGCTTTCGGCGACGCTTTGGCGGTGGTAGTCATAGCGACATCGTTCGGCTACGCAAGCGTGTGCTCGCGAGTAGTGCGGTACCCGACTTCCTCAACCCTCAGCGTGCTAAGGCGCGTAGCGGTTTCGGACCGCCGAGAACCGCTTCGCTTGACCGCTAGGTGACTCTTACCCGGTACACGCGCCAGCTGCCCGGCACGCCGCGCAGCGCATGCTCGCCGCAGTCGCCCAGCCCGATCTCTGACCCCGCGATCAGATCGGCGACGGTACGAGAGACCACCACGTCGCCGGCTTCCGCCAAGGCCATCACTCGAGCGGCGATGTGGACGGCGATCCCCGACAGATCGTCCCCGCGGCGCTCGCACTCGCCGGTATGAATGCCCGCGCGTATCTCAAGTCCCTTCTCACGCAACGAATCGCGGATCGTGAGCGCGCAGTGAATCGCCCGCGCCGGGCTGCTGAACGCCGCCATAAGACCGTCACCGGTGTGCTTGATGCCCTCCCCACCGAACCGCGCCAGCTCACGCTCGCACGTCGTGTCGTGGGCGTCCAACAAGTCCCGCCAGCGCCGGTCACCGAGCTGCGCCACGCGCTCGGTCGAACCGACCAGGTCCGTGAACAGTACGGTCGCGAGCACGCGGCCCGCTTCAGACGCGTGCGCGTACCCTGTCGGGAAGCACTGAGGCAACGGCATTGGTGTCCTGGTAGGCGAGGACAGAAAAGTGGTCATTGCCGAATGCGTCAAGGTGGTGCGAGTCAGGGTTCTGCCGCGCCATCCACCGCGCCGGCTCGATGCGGCACACGCGATCGCCCGTTCGGTGAATCACCAGCGCAGGCAAGCGGATCTGGCTCGCGCCCTCGAGCGTCTCTATCTGCAGGTCCATCGCGATCATCGCGTGCACATTCCTCGACGCACCGATCGGCGGATCGCCAGTTATGAGGGCCTGAATGTCGACGACGACGCCCAGCGCTGCTTCGCACAGGTTGGCCGGGTCGCCCGCCCCGTCCCATACCGGGCCGTCCAGCATGCCCCAGTGCGCGGCAGCTATGTAATGCACGGTTGCCTGCGACATCTGCGGCAGGCGCGTCGTCACCGCGCCGTTGGGATCGAGCAGCGAAGCCTCGTCGAGGTTGGGCTCATCGCACGCTACCGCCAAACAGCGGAGGGCGGCCACGATCGTCTTGAAAAATTGACTTATGGCGTCATCGAAGTTAGGGAGTACCGTCCACGCCCCGCGTATGGCCAGTCCGCGCAATGTCCGGGCCAAGGTTGAGATCTCGATCAGGCACTCGCGCCGCACCGCCAAGGCATCGTGCACCGTCACGAGGTGGGCGTAGGGCTCACCGTATAGAAGGCGTGATTCTTGCCGAAGACGATGACGGAGAATGGAACTCGGAGGCGGGAAATGGAGCCGGCTCATCACGGCGAATTCGAGCGGGATGTCGGCTTGACTTCTGATCCCCGCCAGCCGAGCGAGCAGAGTGGCGGTGATGTGCGCGGGAGTTTCGAAGACGAGCCCGACGTCGATGTCGCTCTGCGTGCTGCGAAGCCGGCCCGACACGGGGGTGCCGATGACATACGCCGTGACCAAGCCCTCTAACGTTGCAACCTCGTCACGAAGCCAGCTATCGTTGAATGCTACTCGCACAAGGCTTTTGGTAAGCTCGCTGGTGAGAGTGTGTCGGTCCATCAATCCGCCTTCTTGCGCTTCGGGGCGAGCGATGAAACGACGATAGGGGCCGCGCAACCACGCGGCGTGCGTACCGCACTACTCGTCTTTCGCTGCTCCGCACGCAGCATGAGTGCAACGCAGGAAGTCGGGTGGAGACGTCATCTCCACCCGACTAGATGTGGGCGTCCTTCAACGGCGCACCCTGTTCACTTATTTCGCCGTCCCGTTGGGCGTTGGCGTCATCACCTCCGGTGCTATCGAAGCCAGTGCCTCGGCCTTTGCCGCGGCCACGTCGCTTTGCCGATCCCGGGGAGGCTGGGATATCCCCGCCGGCGATTGTGCATGCGCCGCCGCCACCGGTTCTGGGGAGCCGACGGGGTGCTGCGGAGACCCATTGCCCGCTTGCGGCGGATAGGGTTGGCCGCTCGCCGACGCCGACACGTGGGCCTGCTGCTGTGAGATGCTGCGCCGCTTCTTCCTGCGCCGCAGGACCAGCGATACCACCAGAGCGGAGACCAGGAGCGCGATGGCCGCCGCACCGACGATCACCCAGATCCACGGGAACGGCTTCACGGGTGCGGGCCGCTGCGCCAAGTGGACACCATTCTGCAGCAGGAAGGTGCGCAGCGCAGGGGCGTTGGTGATGAAGTTGTTCCCTTGAGTCAAAAAGCCCCGGGAAATGACACCGACCACCTCACCATCCGAATCGACCGTGGGTCCGCCGCTCATTCCGTGGACGAAATTGACACTGACCTCCGTGACCGGTAGGCCGTTGGCCAAGACCTGCTCACCCGAAACCGTGCCCGAGGTGAAGCTGGGCTGCGGGAGCCGCGACCTGTCGGTGATGCGGCCTACGTTGCCCGGGAACCCGACCGCCGTCAGCGTCTCCCCTGAAGCGGGAATCTTGTCGGCGATCACCAACGGCTCGAGCGGCTTGGATTCCACCACCTGCAGCAAAGCGTTGTCGCCCTGGGCAGTGGGCTGGTACTGCACTACCTGCACGGTCGTCCATTGATCGATCACTCGACCCGGCCCGTCCGGCTGCAAGACTTCGACCTTCCGTTCGATCGGCGAACCGCGGTCATAGCCTTCAACCAACCATTGCTCGGTATTGGCAGTCTGCACCCACTTGTCCTCGTCGGCAGCTCTGAGTTCGCCATTCTGAACCAGATCGTCGATCAATTGCTGCCGTACCATGGCTTTGGTGTCCTCAGAACCGTTGTCGACGCAGTGGCCGGCGGTTGCGATGAACCCCGACGAGTCCACCACGAAGCCGGTGCAGCTGGTGGCTGCGACGGTCTTGTACCACTTGGCGTTTCCGCTCGTCATGTACTGAGCCGGGAACTGCACGTACCCAGTCCACGTTGTCCAGACCTCGACGACCGAGTGCTTGACCTTCTCATTGAGGGCGACCTGGTTCTCGGCCATTGCGCGTGGCCCGCTGAGCAGCAAGCCCAACATCACCGCTGCCGCCACAATGGTCAGGAAGACCCATTGGGCGGCTTTGGCGACGGCATGCGTCCCAGGCGTCCGGCCGGCCCCGGGTGGTCCGCCGGGAACCATTGCGTATAAAGACATTTCGTTTTCCTCCTTTTGCCTTTCGACTTTGTGACCGGTCGAACCGGTCGATGTACGCGAGGAACGTACGGCCGGCCGACTTCCACAAACGCGAGTAGAGGACTACCTGTCTTTGCGGCCCTCAATGCGCGACCTTCCTGCTCCGGCGTTCCTGGTTCGCCTCATCCCGGCAACGCAGAGGCGGCTCTATTCACCTGCGGCTGTGCGTCTTTCGTTGCCCAAGCGTCCGGGACGACAACTACGCGGACCCGCTGACCACGAACGCGCAGAAGGCACCCATCGACACGCTGAGTGGGCGTTGCCCTCTTCCGCTATGTGCGCGCGGAAACGCGCGACCGCCGCAAAGGCCGGCGTGGCGGGGTTCCCGTGCCGTTTGCCGTGCCGGCCTTGCACGGCTGAAGCGCCACGTTGGCAGCGTCCGCTTGGAAGTGGCTGTCCATCGCGTTACGGTCGGCGAACTGTTGGTAGCGCGCGGCCGTCGGTCCCCCCGGGTTGGCGTTGTCGAAACAATCCAGTGCCGCTACCGCATCAGCAAACGGGGCTGGATCGGCAGCGGGCCGGCAGGAGCCCTCGGCATAGCCCGCCGGGATAAGGCTCATCAGCTGCTGCTCTGCCTGGGTGAAAAAATTCGGTGCCATGATTGTTGTGGCCACCTCTGTGACCGGGACCCGCGCGGGGACTCTCCCGGTCGAAGAGATACCCAACCAGGTGCCAACCACGCCGACCCCGGCGAGACCCGCCAGTGCCGCAGCGCCCATGCGGTGCCATATCGCTTGGATAGTGCGCGCATTTCCGTCTCCTCCTTGCCATTCCATCGCGGCGTATGGTCCAGTCACTGGAGGAAGGTACGGTCGGCTGGCATGGATAAACGCGAGCGGAGGACTACCTGCCTTCGACGGGCGCGCTACGTGATTACCTGCTTTTGGCTGCTAAGTCGCGACCGTCGCAGGCAGAATTTCGCACATGTGGAATTGGGTGAGTCCGGGGCTTCGCCACGTCGTCCGACATTGCCGTCGTCGGCGGACATCAGCTGCGAAACCTCTCGGCGAGCTCCGCAGGTCCAAATCTGGCCGGATTCCAGTTCGGACGGTGTCCCTCCGAACATCGAGCGGTCTATAACGGCGATTTCGGGTTTTTCCGATCGAGCAGAAAAAGCACTAATTATGACGGGAGAGACGTCCGAGTATTTAACGAAGCGGAGAGGACGTGCGGTTGCCGGAAGTCACCACCCGCTGCGGCCAATCAAGCGTCTGGAAATTCCGGCAAGAAAAAAACGAAAAGCAATAAAGGGAGCCGGCCGATATGAGCGAGTCGCCTATATAGACGGGTAACTCATCTGGCTGACCATAGGAGACAGTATCGACCGACACGCTTTTTGGCCCCGGCCGTTGGTACGCGTATGCCTACGGGGAAGCCGGGTCAGAAAAGTTTATGATGCGTCGTTCGATTCGGAGACCTAAACTTTGACTTTATGGCGCGCCGTTGGCAGTTGCTGGAACGCCCCGCGGAGCAAGAGGCCATTCGAACGGCCCTGGACGCCGGGGAAACCTGCGGTGCGATCTTGGTCGGGCCGGCCGGGGTCGGCAAGACCACCCTGGCCCGCACCGTCACGGCCTCACTGCGTGCCAAGGTCAACTGGGCGGCGTGCACCGAAACCTCGCGCAACATCCCGCTGGGTGCTTTCGCGCAGTGGGTGGGTCCGTCACCGATACGCGATCCGATCGCACTGATCGCCTCGGCCCGCGAATCCATGCTCGCCGAGGAGAATACGGTCGTCGGCGTCGACGACGCGCATCTGCTCGACCAGCTGTCCGCGACGTTGCTGCATCAGATTGCGATCGACCGGGCCGGACACATCGTGGCCACCGTGCGCAGCGGCGAGCCCGTTCCCGACGCGCTCACCTCGTTGTGGAAGGACGGCTATCTGCAGCGGATGGAACTGCAGCCGTTCACCAAACAGCAGAGCATCGCGCTCGTCGAATCGGTGCTCGGCGGGACGCTGGAGGGGCTGAGCGCTGACGTCATGTGGGAATCCTCGGGCGGAAACCCCTTGTTTCTTCGGCACATGATCGAGGGCGCGATCGACGCGGGAACGCTAAGCGAGGTCAACGGGGTGTGGCAGCTGCGCGGGCCCACCGGTGTTTCATCCGGGCTGGCCGCGCTGCTGGAAGACCGTCTCGATCATGCTGGCGCCGACGTGCTCAACGCGTTGAAGCTGCTGGCGTTGTGTGAACCGCTCGACATCGACACGCTCTGCGAACTGGCCGGCGACGAGGCGGTGGATGCCGCTGAAATGCAAGGTTTGATCCGGGTCGTTCACGACGGTCCGGATGTCAATGTCCGCTTCGGACACCCGCTCTACGGCGATGTCGTGCGCCGTCGTATCGGCACCGCGTCGGCGCGGACGCTCCGAGGCCGTATCGTGCGGGTTCTTCGCGGCCGCGAACTCAATGCGGCCACAAGCAGGATCCGGATGGCGCAGCTCTGCGTCGACAGTGACGAGGGCGTAGAGCCCAGCTGCTGGTCGCGGCTGCCAAGGACGCGATGTTTCTGTCGAATCTGCCGCTCGGTGAACGGATCGCGCGGGCGGCATACGAACTCGGCGGCGGAGTCCAGGAAGCTGAGTTGCTGTCGCGCGCGCTGTTATGGCAGGGCCATCCGGTGCAGGCCGACGAGATCCTCACCCAGTTCGAGCCCGAGGGCCTCGATGAGCTGCAACTCGTTCAGTGGGGCATTCCCCACCTTTCCATTCTGTTCTGGTCGATGGGTGACGTCGCACGAGCAGAGGACGTGTTGACACTGCTCGAGAAGCGGGTGACGCATCCAAGCCTGAAGCTCATCGTGGCGGCGACCCAATCGGCAATGGCGGTGCACGAGAACGGATTGCCGAGGGAATCGCCGAAGCCGAACGCGTCCTGGCGGACCCGCATGCTCCCAAGCAGGCTGTTGATTTCGCCGCTTTCGCGCGCGGGAATGGCGATGCCGGTCGCCGGACGCGGCGGCGAGTTCGAACCGATCGCCGCAAGATGCCGAGCAGATCAGAAGGCCACCGACGGCATGATCCGGGTCATGGTGCGCTATTGCGACGTCACGCGCTGGCCGCCATCGGCGAATTCGATCTGGCCGACCGACGGGTATCCGAATACGCCGAATTCTCCTCCGTCGGCCAATGTTTGGGTTGGGGTATCGCCAAGGTCATGGCCGGTTTCGTCGCTGTATATCGCGGCAAGTTCCCCGATGCCGTGTCCGTCGCTCGAGCAGGCGCTCGCGGCGCTCAACGCCGAGGACCCGCTGCCCTGGCTGCTGCCCGCACGGCTGCTGTTGGCCAGGGCCTACGCCGCGTTGGGCAGACGCGGAGCAGGCCGAGCGGGTACTGGAGGACTGCCAGGAACACGCGGGCCGGTCGATGGCCCTGCATGAACCGCAGCGGATCATCGCCCAATCCTGGCTGGCGGCAGCCACACGCGGCTGAGCGACCGCGGCCGAACTCGCCTGCGCAGCTGCCGATCTCGCACACCGAGTCAGGCCAATACGCGGTGGAAGCAGAGGCACTGCATCACGCTGCGCGGTTCGGCGACCGCACCGTCGCAACTCGATTGGCGGCACTGACCGAACATGTCGGGGGGCGACTGGTGGGTTTGTACGCCCGCCACGCCGCGGCGGTGGCCGAGCTCGACGGCGCGGCGCTGGATGCGGTCAGCGCGGATTTCGAAGAAGCCGGCTTGATTCTGTCTGCCGCGGACGCGGCCGCGCAGGCCGCGGCGCGGCACGATCATGCCGGACGGCGACGCGAAAGATCCGAATCGGCAGCGCGCGCTTTACGGCTGGCCGCGCAATGTGGCGGAGCGATCATCGCCGGCGATCAGGTGCGCCGGCACAACCTCTGCCGGTGACCTCCCGCGAGCGGGAGATCGCGCGATGATTGCCGCAGGGACTGACGAACCGGGAGATCGCCGACCGGCTGACGGTCTCTGTTCGTACCGTTGAAGGCCACATCTACCGCGCGTGCATCAAACTTGACGTCACCGATCGTGACGAATCTCGCGAAGATCGTGTGGCGCGACGTAGCGCAGTAACGGACCGTCGTTTGGAGTTCGGTCAGTCCAGCGCCGTGCGCAGCGACGCCACCACCTCGTCGATCGAGCCGGTGGTCGAGTAGCCGGCGGCGAGCCGGTGGCCGCCACCGCCGAATGCCGACGCCACCGCCGCCAAGTCCACGTCGGCCTTGGCCCGCATCGACACGGACCACTGCCGGGGCTCGACCTCCTTGAAAACCGCTGCCACCTCGGCCTGCTGGGTGGTACGGACGATGTCGACGATGCTTTCGACCTCTTCCGGGCGCGAGCTGATCCAATCCCGGTTGTTCACGACCGCGTAGACCAGTCCCCGACCGCCGACCGCGTCGGGCAGCAGTTCGGCCGAGCCGAGCACCCGCGACAGCAGCGGCAGCCACCCGAACGGGTGGCTGTCCATCAGTGTTCGGCTGATCGCGGCGTTGTCGACGCCCATGTCGACCAACCGGGCCGCCAGCCGCAGTGCTCGGGCACTGGCCCAGCGGAACGATCCGGTGTCGGTGGTCAAACCGGCGTAGATGCAGTGCGCGACGTCCGGCTCAATCGGGATGCCCCAGGCGTCGAGCAGTTCGGCGACCATCATCGTGGTGGAATCGGCCGACAGGTCGATGAAGTTTGCGGTCCCGAACATGTCGTTGGAGGCGTGGTGGTCGATGACCAGCAACTGCCGCCCGGACCGGCCAGGTCACCCAGGGCACCCAACCGCTTGACACTGGGAACGTCAACGGCGACAACCAAATCCACGTCGCGGCGCATCGCGTCGGGACCGACCAGCAGGTGGCAGCCCGGCAACGACGCCAACGACTCCGGCAGTGTCGCCGGCGCCGCGAAACTAACCTCGACCTGCTTGCCGCACTTGTCCAGCACCAAGCCCAGCGCCAGTCCCGCACCGATGGTGTCGGCGTCGGGGTGGACATGAGCGATGACCGCGACCGTCGCGGCAGCGGATAGCAATTCGACGGCATCGAGGGCGTCAACTCGCGCCCCCGCGCCCTCGGCACCGACAAGTTCAGCCTTCGGATCGACCGTCGTCACCGGTGTCCTCGCCACGAATGCCCAATCCCGGCTGCGCGGTCGCCCCGCCGTCCCGGTACGGGTCGGCTTCCCCGGCCGGCTTCGCGCCCGAGCGAACCCGCGCCAGATCGGCGTCCGCCGCGCGGGCGCGGGCCAGCAACTCCTCCATGCGCCGCGCGTTGTCCGACGTCGTGTCCCGGGTGAACGTCAGGGTCGGAGTGAACCGCACGCCGGTGCCCGCGCCGACCTTGGTGCGCAACGCACCCTTGGCCCGTTCCAGCGCGGCCGCCGCGGCCGCGTAGTCCGGCTCCTCGTCGAGCGTGCGTCCCATCACGGTGTAGAACACCGTCGCGTCGTGCAGGTCGGCAGTCACCTTCGTGTCGACGATGGTCACCCCGTCCAGCCCCGGATCCTTGATCTCGAACTCGATGGCCGGGCGACGATCGTGTTGATGACTTTGGCCAGGCGCACGCGCCGGGCGGGCGGGTCGGGCGCATAGGTGCGCTCCTTGTCACGGCTCCGTAGGACTCGATGATGTCGCCTTCCTTGAGGTCGGAGTAGCCCAGCGTCATACCGCACTCGAAGCCCTCACGGACCTGGGTCACGTCGTCCTTATCCCGTCGCAGCGAGCTGATTGTGAGGTTGTCGGTCACCACGATGTTGTCCCGCAGCAGCCGGGCCTTGGCGTTGCGGCGCACCACGCCGGAGCTGATCATGCAGCCGGCAATAATGCCGACCTTGGAAGACCGGAAGATCGCCCGG
>CAWKME010000079.1:0-158019 GCA_963850645.1 uncultured Actinomycetota bacterium
GCAATCGATAAGGGCGGCAACCGAGTGATAGATCGGAGCGACCGCGCTGATTGTTACTTTTGACAATAACATCGGGGTTTCGTTTAAGCTTACGCTCTCTCGTACTGTAATTGCGGGTGGCAACCGACGCACGTGTCGAGCAGGAAATTCGATGGGTAAGAGCAGTCTTGGAACGGCCCCTTGAAAAAGATGCGAATTATTTCAATTTTGCCGAGATTGGATAGCCAGCGAGAAAGCGATCCTCCGCACACAGGCCAATTCACATGTAATTTGCAGCTGAATCGCTGTTAAATGGACGGATTTAGATAACAGTCATGATCAGACCAGAGGACATTGGGCCGCTTACGGATTTCAACCGCAATACCAAGGCGCATCTGAAGAGGCTGAGGCGGACAGGTCGCCCCGAACTGCTGACGGTCAACGGGAAAGCGGAGGTGGTTGTGCAAAGTGCTTCCGCATACCAGAGATTGCTCACCTCACTGGAAAAGCTCAAACGCAATTCGTCGCGAAGAGGCTGAGGGGTCTCGAATTCTGCTTGGAGAAAAGGGTTTGTCGCATGAGGAGACAAAATGGGCAAATTTGATTGGACGCGAGTATGTGCAAGAATCCTGTTGGCTGTTCCTCAGCGACCTGTTCGCAACGTGCCGAAGTAATGGTCGGTGAGTTCGTCGATGCGCGCGTGCAAGCCGTGGAACGGCAGACCATGGCCGGGCAACACCAGCACATCGTGCGGGCACCGTTGCGCAGCGACCGCAGGTCGCGCAGGTAATGCCCCAAAGGGTCCTCCTCGGGCTCGACCGGATGGACGCTGACGTTGGGGGAGATGCGCGCGATCACCTGATCCGCGGCGAATCCAGCGCTGTGGGCGCTCGACGAGGCGGTCAGCCGGGACACCCCGCAGCGCCATCTGGGGAGCTCCAGGCGCGTAGAATGCACCGTGCTCACGTGCACGGCAATCACTGGTAAGCAGTCGATGCATCTCTAGGAGGGGGTTGGCTGTGGTTACGGTTTTCCTGGTCGACGATCACGAAGTAGTACGCCGGGGCTTGATCGAGTTGCTCAAAACCGATCCTGAACTCGACGTCGTAGGCGAGGCAGGTTCGGTCGCCGAAGCGATGGCCAGGATCCCCGCGGTGCGCCCTGACGTCGCGGTGCTCGACGTTCGCTTGCCGGACGGCAACGGCATCGAGCTGTGCCGCGACTTTTGTCCAGCATGCCCGACTTGCGGTGTCTGATGCTGACGTCATTCACTTCTGACGAGGCGATGCTCGACGCAATCCTCGCCGGCGCCAGCGGCTACGTCGTCAAGGACATCAAGGGGATGGAATTGGCGCATGCGGTGAAGGATGTGGGTGCCGGGCGGTCGCTGCTCGATAATCGGGCCGCCGCTGCGCTGATGTCCAAACTACGTGGGGAGGCCGAAAAACCTGATCCACTATCCGGTCTCAGCAGTCAGGAGCGGACATTGCTGGGTCTGCTCAGCGAGGGCCTGACGAATAAGCAGATCGCCGATCGGATGTTTCTGGCCGAAAAGACAGTGAAGAACTACGTTTCCCGGCTACTGGCCAAGCTGGGGATGGAACGTCGCACTCAGGCTGCGGTATTCGCCACCAAGGTGGAACGGTCGCAGCGAACCGAATATCGTAAGACACGATATCGGGTTCTATAGCAAGGACTTTGGTCCTCTCGGAACGGGTCTTTCGGCCCTGGGCCGGCTGCGACCACACTCCGCTAACCTCACTGTCATGACCTATGTGATCGGAGAAGCATGCGTGGACGTGATGGATAAGTCCTGTGTCCAGGAGTGCCCGGTCGACTGCATATACGAGGGTGCGCGGGCCATGTACATCAATCCGGATGAGTGCGTGGATTGCGGTGCCTGCAAATCGGCTTGCCGGGTCGAGGCGATCTACTACGAAATCGATCTGCCGGAAGACGAGCGGCAACACCTGGCCGACAACGCCGCGTTCTTTCACGACACGCTTCCCGGCCGCGCGGGCCCGCTCGGCTCGCCCGGCGGAGCCGACAGCCTCGGTGCGGTGGGCGTCGACACGCCGCTGGTTGCGGCAATGCCGCGACAGGCCAGGTAACAAATCGGCATACGGTTGAAGGCTCCTGGCCCCCGGGGATGTGACTTCTGACTCTCCCGCCAGGACGTACCGACGGAGCAAAGTCGTTGTCATGGAATACTTGTCGACTCTCGACGCAGGTTTCCTCGAAGCTGAGGATACCGATCCGCACGTCAGCCTCGCCGTCGGCGCGTTAGCGGTGCTCGCGGGGCCCATGCCCGAATTCGCTCCGTTTGTCGAAGGCTTGGGTGAGCGGCTGGCGGAAGTTCCGCGGTTCAAGCAGGTATTGCGCACGCATCCACTCGATCTCGGCGCCCCCGCGTGGGTGGACGACGCCGCGTTTGATATTTCCCACCATGTGCGCCGCGCGGCGGTTCCGCACCCGGGTGACGACGCGGCGCTGTTCCGGCTCATCGCAGATTTGATGGAGCGGCGGCTGGATCGCGATCACCCGCTTTGGGAATGCTGGATCATCGAGGGCCTCGACGACGGTCAGTGGGCGATCTTGACGAAGATCCACCACTGCATCGCTGATGGCATCGCGACAACGCAATTGCTGTCCCGCCTTTCCGATGACGGCGGCGACGACACGTTCGCCAGCGAAATCCACCCGGCGACGGAGTCGCCGAACGGTGTACACCTACCTCACTTCACGCTCAATCCGTTTGATTGGGTCGGCGGAATCTGGCGCACGTCGGTCGCCGTGACGGAGGCGGCCGCGCGGGCGTTCGAAGGGATGCTCGAGATCGGCGCAGCCCTTATTCGTCCCGCGGAGCCCTCGGCGCTGAGCGGGCACGTCACGGGTATGCGGCGCTATGCCGCCGCGCGTGTGCCCCTGAACGACGTGGCAAAGATCTGCAAGGCCTTCGATGTGACGGTCAATGATGTTGCGTTGGCCATCATTACCGACAGTTATCGGGCAGCGTTCATTCGTCGCGGCGAACGTCCACGAGCTCGGTCACTGCGCACCTTGGTCCCGGTATCAGTGCGCTCCCATCATGCGCTGGACGAGGTCAACAATCGCGTTTCGCTGTTGCTGCCCTACCTTCCGGTAGAAGAACCTGACCCGGTACTGCAATTGCGAGCCGTGCACAGCCGGTTGACCAAAGCGAAGCACAGCGGTCAAGGGCAGGCCGGCAGCTTGGTGGTCTCGGCCACGAATTTGGTCCCCTTCGCCGTCACGGCCTGGGCGATGCGAGCGTTGACGCGGCTACCGCAACGCGCCGTTGTCACGGTTGCGACGAATGTCCCTGGGCCCCGCCGTCGGTTGCATGTCATGGGCCAGCACGTCGTGCGGCTACTGCCGATTCTGCCGATCGCACTGGGGGTCCGAACCGGTATCGCGATCCTGAGCTACGCCGACGACCTGGTCTTCGGAATCACCGCCGATTACGACGCGGCATCCGACGTCGACGAACTCGCGACGGGCATCGAGGGAGCCGCTGCGCGCCTGACACGGCAGGCGTCGAAAAAAGATCGGCGAGCTTCGAATGGGTAGCAGGGGAGTGATGATGGCGTCGCCACAGGATCCCGATGTGCTCGACCGCGAACAATGTCTGGAGCTGCTGCGGCAGGCCCCAGTGGGCCGTCTTGTATTCACCGAGCACGCGCTGCCCGCGGTCCGGCCGGTGGACTTCCGTTGGTGGCGCGGTGATGTGGTGATCCGCATTGCCGACCCGGCGACCCTGGCCGCCGCATCGGGTAATCGCGTGGTGGCCTTCGAAATCGATGAGTTGGACGCGGACTCACATCGCGGATGGAGTGTCACCGTTATCGGGCACGTACAGGTGATCACCGAAGTGCCCGATTTGATTGAGCTTTCAGGGCTCTTCTCGCGACCGTGGGTCGGGGGTCGGCGCGATTACTTTGTGCTGATTCGAACCGAGAAGGTCACGGGGTACCGACTCCTGCCGGAATTCAGCGAGTGAGCTCGGCGACGATCAGGTCGACGAGTTCGGGCACCGCGGCCGCGACCGCCGGAGTCAGCCCTATCCCGTGATTCGTGTCGACAACGTCGATGGTGAACACCACCAATTCGTCCGGCATCCGGGCCAGGGCTTGACCCAACGCACAAGTCTGAATCAGCCCGAGCGCATGCGAACTCACTGCGGGGGTGGTCTCCAGCTCGAGTCCTGTCCAGCGCCGAATGCGGCCAGGAGCTGAATTCCCAGCGGCCACTGCGTCAACCACGACGACGCGTGCCGCGCCGCTCCAGGCGTCCAGCAGCGCGGTGGGTTCGTTGATCCCGCTCAGCACCTGCACGCCGGGAAGGCCGCGTTCCGCGATCTGCTCGGCGACCGTGAGACCGACACCGTCGTCGCGGCGAAAGTCGTTGCCGATCCCGATAACGACGTCAACTGTCAATGCCGCTCAACCGTCAGCTTGAGAAAGTGCGCCGAACACGAGATGCAGGGGTCGTAGTTCCGGATGGACCGCTCGCACAGCGACGTGAGCGCCGCATCGTCCAGCGACAGGTTGGCGGCCACCAGTTGAGCCATGTCGTGTTCGATCGCCGCCTGGTTCTGGGAGGTGGGCGGCACGATCGTTGCCGCCTTGATCAGGCCGTCCTCGCCGATCTCGTAACGGTGATACAGCAACCCGCGCGGAGCCTCGCTGACGCCGTGGCCGACACCCGCGCGGGCCGGCACCTCGACGAACGGCCGGGATGGCTGCCGATACTCCGCGATGAGACGCAGCGCCTCTTCGATTGCGTAGACCACCTCGACCGCTCGAACAACGATACTGCGGAACGGGTTTCGGCACTCGTCGCCGAGGCCCGCCTCCGCCGCCGCTTGCCGCGCGATCGGCGACAGCGCCGCCGAGTTCAGCGAGTACCGCGCCAGCGGCCCGGTCAGGTGGCGACCACCATCGAGGGTGGCGTGTAAGGCGGTGGAGTGCGGCACCTGGGATTCGACCACGTGGTCGAGGAAGTCGGCTACCGCGAACGCGGGCCCGGTGCTGCGGGAGATCGCGCCGTTCTCGATCGCGTACCGGTCCGGATCCGTGAGCGCAAGCAACTCGTGGTCGAATTCAAGGTCGGGAAAATCGAATTCGGCGACAGCCCGAACAGTGTAGAGCGCGTGGTCCATCGCGTTGCGCAGCATTTCTGCCAAGGGTTTGAGGTCGTCCCGTGGGGGAACCGAGTAGAAGCCGCCCAACCGCACGTTGATCGGGTGAATGGCCCGGCCGCCGAGCTGCTCCATCAGCCGGTTGCCGGCCTTCTTCAATGCCAAGCCCCGTTCGACGAACTCGCGGCGATCTTTGGCGAGTTCGATCGCGTCCGGATAGCCGAGGAAGTCCGGAGCATGCAACAGGTAGATGTGCAGGACGTGGCTGTGGATCCATTCACCGCAATACAACAGTCGTCGAAGCGCCACCAGCTCGGGATCGATAGTTACCCCGCATGCCTCCTCGATCGCGTTGCAGGCGCTGACCTGGTAGGCGACCGGGCAGATGCCGCAGACCCGCGCCGTGAGATCCGGCGGCTCGGTGTAGGCCCGCCCGCGCAGGAAAGCCTCGAAGAAGCGCGGCGGCTCATAGATGTTCAGCTCAGCACTGTGCACGGTGTCGCCGGTCAGCGTGACCCGCAGCGCGCCCTCGCCTTCGACGCGGGTCAGCGCGCCCACGGCGAGCGTGCGCGTCTCGGAGTTCACTGGTCGTTCCGCTTGGTCGGCGAAATTGGCGACGTTGAACGTGGAGAACACGTGCTCGACGTCACCGCTGGACATCCCGTCGCGGCGCAGCAGCGGGATCAGCGCAGCACTATTGGGGGTGGCCGCAGGGCCGAAGCAGCCATAACACCCGCGGTGATATGACGGACACAACGCCCCGCAGCCAGCGTGGGTCACCGGTCCTAGGCACGGGATACCTTCTGCGACAAGCGACACACGTCACTCCGCGCATTTTGCATTCGGTGCACACCGTCTTGGCCGGCAGTCGCGGTTTACGGCCGACCAGCAGTGCGGCGAGGGTGTCAAGCAGCTGGCCGCGGTCGATCGGGCAGCCTTGCAGTTGATAATCGACCGTGACATGTGCCGAGGCGGGCGTCGATGTGGCCAGCGTGGCGATGTATTCCGGGTGGGCGTAGACCACGGAGGCGAATTCTTCGACGTCGGCGAAGTTTCGCAGCGCCTGCACGCCGCCGGCGGTGGCGCATGCGCCGATGGTGACCAGCAGCTTGGACTGTTCGCGGATCTCTTTGATGCGCTGCTGCGTCGAGCCGGCGTGGTGATCGAGCCCTCCACCAGCGACACGTCATAGGGTCCGCCGACCACCGCGCTGGAGGCCTCCAGGAAGGTGACTGATCTGTACCTGTTCGGCGATCGTGAGCAGCTCGTCTTCGCAGTCCAACAACGTCAGCTGGCAGCCGTCGCAGGAGGCGAACTTCCAGACCCCCAATGTGGGTGCGGCTCATCTACAGCTCCTTGACTTGCAGCAAGGGAGCGGCGACGTCGTAACCGACGACCGGCCCGTCGCGGCACAGCAGCAGCGGGCCGAGCTGACAGTGCCCGCACCAGCCGATGCCGCACTGCATGTTCCGCTCCAACGAGACCCGAATATCGTTGGCGGCCAGGCCCTTTTCCAGCAGCGCCTGGGCACTGAATCGCATCATCGGCTCGGGTCCGCAGATGAAAGCGGTGGTGCGCTGGGGATCCAGCGTCAGCCGCCGCAGCGGCTCGGTGACCAATCCGACCTGCCACGGCCAACCCGGCTCCGCGCGTCGACGGTCAGTTCGGCTTCCAGACGCGGATTTCGCGCCCAGCTCAGCGGCTTCGGCGCGGAACAAAAAGTGTCTGGGTGTTCGCGTCCCGGCAATCACCACCACCCGGCCAAAGTCTGATCCGCTCGGCCAGCGCACTGCAGTATCACCGGCCGCAGCGGGGCGAGCCCGCATCCGCCGGCGACGATCACCAGATCGCGGCCGGCGGCACGGTTCAAGACCAAACTCGGTGCCGAACGGCCCGCGAACGCCGACGACGGTGCCCGCGCTCGGCGTCGTGCAGGGCCGTGCTGACCGCGCCGACCGATCGGATGGTGTGAGCGATCGTGCCGTCGGCGCTCGACGGGACACCGCTGACCGACATCGCGATCTCGCCGACGCCGAAGGCGTACAACATCATGAACTGGCCGGGCGCCGGTGACGCCAACCGTTGTCCGACCGGCTCCAGGCAGATCGTCGCGGACTCGAAGTTCTCGACGACCCGGCTGCGCACCCGATATGGGACCGGTGCCATCGCCGAGGCCGGCGACGGCGACGCTGCGACGTCAGTCATCGGTGTCGCCCGGGTCACGGCTGTTCGCGCCCACGATCGTCGGCCAGCCCGCGCGAACGCGTTCATCTCTTCGGTGATGTCAATTCCGGTGGGGCACCACGCAATACAGCGTCCGCATCCGACGCAGCCGGTGCTGTCGAACTGGTCGTGCCAGGTGCCGAGCTTGTGGGTTATCCAATGCCGGTAGCGTGACTCACCCGATTGCCGCACGCTGCCGCCGTGGATGTAGGTGAAGTCGAATTCGAAGCAGGACGCCCAGTTCATCCAGCGTTCGGCGTGCTCGCCGGTGAGGTCGGTGACGTCCTCGGTGCTGGTGCAGAAGCAGGTGGGGCACACCATGGTGCAGTTCCCGCAAGTCAGGCATCGGCTCGCGACGTCTTCCCAGTGCGGCGACTCCCGCGAGGCGACCAGCAGTTCGCGCAGATCGCCGTCGCGGCATCTGCCGGCCCATGCGGTCGGCTGCCGCGCTGACATCGCCTCGCGCCGAGTCGATTTCACTCTGCTCGGCTTCCCGGTGGGCGAGTGCAGCCAGCACCTCGGATCCGTCGTCGCTGCCGACGTCGACCAGGTAGCGGCGGCCATCGGCGTCGATGCGTTCGGTCAGCGCCAGGTCGTAGCCGGGACCGACCTCGGGCCCGGTTCCCATCGATGCGCAGAAGCACAGCCCGCCCGGCTCCGTGCAGTTGACGGCCACCACGAAGATGCGTCGCAGCCGGCCGACGAAACCTTGGTCGGGATGTGCGCCGACTCCCAGGACGCCGTCGAGGATCTTGATCGCCGACAGATCGCATGCCCGTACCCCGATGAATGCGTACCGTGGTGGCTCTTCGGGTTGAGCTCCGTCCGACGACCACACCCGCTGCCTGGGTGGATGCAGAAACTGCTTCCACGACTGCGGGCCGGCCGAATGGCCGAACAGCGCGTCGTCGTCGCGGCGGCGAAGTCGATACCGCCCGGGAGCGACATCGACTCCCCAGCCCTGTGGCAGATCGTCGGCGGAGGTCAGCTCGGCCAGCACAATCGCGTTGTCGGACAGCGTTGGCCCGATCACCCGGTAGCCGCGCTCGATCAACGTCGACACCAGTTGCTGCAACCCGCTGGCGTCGATCACCGAGGTGCGTCATGCTGCTTATCGTCCTGCTCCGTGCGGCGGTCGGCATGCACGGTCTTTGGGTAACCACCGGCAGAGTCGAAGTCCCGGAGTACCGCCGCCCGATGATATCGACCGGTGGCCGACCAGCGGGCCGCGATGACGGCTCGTAATAGAGTCTCGTATTGTGATGGCCACCGTCCCGCTGAACTGCTATTTTGCCTGCATGGAGCGTGACGCGGAAGAATCCGCGTTCACCCAGTTGGGCCAGCGCGGCCTGGTAGGCCGAATGCACGAGCAACTCGACGAGCTGCTGGCGGCGCGCGACCAGATGGAGCAGCTGCTGCGGGTCATCGTCGAGATCGGTTCCAATTTGGAAAACCTCGACGTGACATTGCATGCGATCGTCAAAGCCGCGATGGAGCTGACCGGCGCCCGACACGGGGCGTTGGGCATGTACGGATCCGACGGCAGCCTGGCGTCATTCATCCAGGAAGGCATCGATGCCGATGTCGCCCGGCGGCTTGGCGACGTGCCGATCGAGCGAGCTCCTCCGCGTCGACGATCTGACCACTTATCTGCAGGCCGGCGGGCTTCCTGGGCAGGATCCGTCGATCAAGGCGTTTCTCGGTATCCCGATCAGCCTGAGAGGGGCCATGGTCGGCAATCTCTACCTGGGTGACGACCGGCCGGACCGGGTGTTCTCCGACTCCGAGGAGATCGCCGCGCGGGCATTGGCGTCGGCGGCGGCGGTCGCCATCGACAACGCGCGGCTTTTCGAGTCGCAACGCACATCGGCGAAGTGGATGAAGGCAAGCCGCGAGATTGCGGCCGAACTCTTGTCCCCGGGCCGGCGACGCGGCCGCTGCAGCTCATCGTGGACAGCGCATTGGAGTTGACCGATGCCGAGCAGGCAATACTGCTGGTCCCCACGGAGGCGGATCTTCCCGTCGATGAAGTTGACACCCTCGTCGTCGCAGCCACAGCGGGCCGATACGCCGCGCAGGTCATCGGTCAGCGCGTGCCGGTGGAGGGCTCCACCACCGGTAGCGTCGTGCGCAGCGGCACGCCGCTGATTACCGATTCGTTCCGTTACCCGATTGAGGGATTCACCGATGTCGGCCAGCGCTCGGCGATCGTGATGCCGCTGCGTGCCGACGACACCGTCGTCGGGGCGATCGCCGTTGCCCGCTCCGAGCGACAACCGCCGTTCGGCGACGACTACCTCGAACTCGTCAGCGACTTCGCCCAGCACGCGGCGATCGCCTTGGCGATGGCGACCGGCCGTGAAGCATGCCCGTGAACTGGCGATCCTCGCCGACCGCGAGCGAATTGCGCATGATCTGCACGACCACGTCATCCAGAAGCTTTTCGCCGCCGGCCTCGATCTGCAGAGCACCATTGCCCGGTCACGTTCGCCGGAGGTCGCCGACAGGTTGGCCAACACGGTGGACGACCTGCAAGGCACGATCGACGACATTCGGGCGACGATCTTCAAACTGCAAAACCCGGTAGCCGAAAGCGGCGATTTTCGGCAGCGAATCCAGAACAGGATCGCCGAGCTCACCGAAGACCGCGATATCGCCACAATCGTGGACATATCAGGAGTCGCTGATAACTGTCTCCGGCGGACTGGCCGACCATGCTGAAGCCATCATCACCGAGGCGGTCAGTAACGCCGTCCGCCATGCCGGTGCCAGCCGCCTGACCGTGCGTATCTGCGCAGACGACCAGTTGACGATCGAGGTCATCGACGACGGGTGTGGCATCCCGCAGGACAATCAGCGACGCAGCGGCCTGGCGAACATGGAGCGACGGGCGGCGCAGGTCGGAGGCGACTGCTCGATTACCGCGGCGCCCGAGGGCGGCACCCAGGTCTGCTGGACAGCACCGCTAACCTGATCGGCTCCGGCTGGCGCCGTGCTCATCGACATAGCGCACGACGTCAGCGAGGGTTCGCAACGACGCGTAATCCTTCTCGGGGATCTCGACATGCAATCGCTTGGCAATGCCGACCAAGAAGTTCAGCCAATCCATCGAGTCCAAATCGACTTGGTCACGCAGAAGTTGGTCGTCGTGGATTTCGGCGGGGTCCACCTCCGGGGCGATGGCGGTCAGGACCGACAAGACTTCGGCGCGAAGGCTGGTGGTGCTCGTCATGGTGTCGTCATTTCTCTAGATCATCGGGATGTTGGAGCAGCTCGTCGATGGCAGCCAGGAACAGCGCACCGCGATGACCGTCGGAAGCGCGATGGTCCGCTGCGAGGGTGGCGTGCGCGGTGGTGACGAGACGGATTCCGCCGTCGACCGCGCAAACTCTCTGTGCCGGTTTACCGAAGCCCACCAGCGCAACTTGCGGCGGGTAGATCACTCCCAAGACGGCGTCCACCCCCTGGTCGCCGAGATTGGTCACCGTGATGGTCGGATCAGACATTTCCGAGCTGCGCAGCGAACCGGCCCGTGCCCGCGCAACCAGATCCATCAAGTCACTCATCAAGTCGTCGAGCTTCTTGCCGGGCACATCATGGATGGCCGGGGCGACAAGACCGCCGCCCCGCAGCGAAATCGCCACCCCGACGTGCACATCCGAAGAACCCTGGAAACTGTCGTCGCGCCAGAATCCGTTGAACTCGCCAAACCGCTGAGCCGCCAGGGCAACGGCTTTCAGCTGCAGCACCGCGGGTAGTAGCCGTTCAGTGATCGGCCGTTCCGCATTGCGGGCGGTCAGCCACGTCAACCCGGTTTCCAGCTGAATTTCGTGCAACAGGTAGTAGTGCGGAATCTCGCGCTTGGAGCGGCTCATCGCGGCGGCGATCGAGCGCCGCATCCCCGCCGCTCGATCCGCCGCGCGATCCGCCGTGGCCCGCGGCGCCTGCGGTTGCATCGCGGATGCGGCGGCAAGCTCGACGTCGTGAATGGTAACCGCTCCCTGCGGCCCGGTGCCGCTGACCGCGGCGACATCGATCCCGCGTGATTCGGCCAGGCGACGCGCGGCGGGTGACACCCAGCGCCGCCGATGCGGCTCGGCTATCGTGCCCGCTGCCGCCGGCGCAGGCTGAGTGGCTGCCGACGGTTGAGCGGGGTGTGGCTTCTTGGCCCGTCGGCCCGAGGGCCGAGGTCGCGCCGGCTCGGCTTCTCCGGCTTCCAGCAGCGTCGCCAATACCGTTCCCACCTCGACGGTTTCGCCGACTGGCACCACCAAATCGTGGACCACGCCTTCGTGCCAGCATTCGACTTCCACTGCGGCTTTGGTGGTTTCGACGACCGCGACGACCTGGCCTCGAGCCACCTCGTCGCCCGGCTTGACCAGCCACTCGTTGAGGGTTCCCTCGTCCATGTCAGCGCCGAGCGCGGGCATCTTGAACTCGATCACGAGCCGCTCCCGACAAGGCTGTTCACGACGGCGACGATCTTGTCCGGCTGCGGCAACGCCGCCTGTTCGAGGTGCTTGGCATAGGGCATCGGGACCTCTGCGCTGCACACCCGGGCGGTCGGAGCGTCGAGGTCGAAAAACGCGCCCTCGACGATTGCGCGCGCTGACCTCCCCGGCCAGACTGCCGGTACGCCAGGCCTCGTCGACCACCACCGCCCGGTGGGTCTTGCGTACCGATTCCAGCACCGTCTCCATGTCCAGCGGCCGCAGTACCCGCAGATCGATGACCTCACAGTCGATTCCGTTGAGGGCTAATTCATTTGCCGCATCGAGCGCCTTCGGCAGTGACCCGCCGTAGGTGACCACGGTGACGTCGGATCCGCTGCGGCGCACCGCCGCACGCGAGATGTCCGTGTTGGTCAGCGCATCGACGTCGGTCGCGGCGTTGTAAAGCTGGACGTGCTCGAGGATGACCACCGGGTCCGGATCGGCCAGTGCGGAGCCGAGCATGCCGTACGCATCGGCAACCGTGGCCGGGGCCACCACCTTGATACCCGGGATGTGCGCATACCAGGGGTCGAGGCTGTGTGAGTGCTGGGCCGCCAGCTGACGACCCGCCCCGGTCGCCATCCGGATGACCAGTGGCACCGAGAACTGTCCGCCGGACATATGACGCAGCGCCGCAGCGGTGTTGACCACTTGGTCGAGTGCCAGCAGGCTGAAGTTGACGGTCATCACTTCGACGATCGGACGAAGTCCGCCCAGCGCCGCGCCGATCCCGATGCCGACGAATCCGAGCTCCGACAACGGCGTGTCGCGTACCCGCTGCGGGCCGAATTCGTCCAGCAGGCCCTTGGACGCCGCATACGTTCCGCCGTAGCGGCCGACATCCTCGCCCATCAGCACGACCCGTGGGTCGTCGCGCAACGCGTCGCGCAAGGCATCGTGCACGGCGGTGCGGTAGGAGGTCTTCATGAGGCCGGCTCCGAGACTGGAGTCAGCACATCGCGACCGAGATCCTCGACGGCTTCCCATGTTCCGGCTTCGGCGTAGGACACCGCGTCCTCGACTTCACGGTCGGCATCCTGCTCGATCGCCGCGACGTCGGCGGCGTCGAGGGTACCGTCACGCAGGCATTGCTCGGTGAACGTGGCGATCGGGTCGCGTTTGCGCCACTGCTCGACTTCGGCTTTGTCCCGATAGAGTTCGGGGTCGAACATCGAATGGGCCCGGAACCGGTAAGTCCGGAACTCGATGAAATATGGCCCGCCGGTGTTCCGAACGTGGTCCACGCCCTGTTGCGCGGCGTCGTGGCATGCGATGACATCCATCCCGTCCACCGCGACGCTTTTAACGGTGTACGACGCCGCCTTGACGGTAAGGTCCGGCTGGGCCTGGGCGCGCTCCAGCGCGGTGCCCATCGCGTAGAAGTTGTTCTCGCATAGGAACAGCACCGGTAATCGCCACAGCGCGGCCATGTTCAGCGACTCGTGGAATGCGCCCTCGGCGACCGCTCCATCGCCGAAGTAGCACGCAGTCACCCTGTTACGGTCCAGCATCGAATCCGCCAGCGCCAAACCCACCGCGAGTGGCAAGCCACCGGCGACGATGGCGTTGCCGCCGTAGAAGCGGGTCGCTGCGTCGAAGAGGTGCATCGACCCGCCCCGGCCGCGCGAGCAACCCTCCTGCTTACCGAACATCTCGGCCATGATCGAGTTCATCGGGATGCCGCGCAGTAGCGCGTGGCCGTGCTCGCGGTAGGTGGCCACCACCGCATCGTCCGGACCCAGCACGCTCAAGGAGCCGGCGGCGACGGCTTCCTCCCCGATGTAGAGATGCAGGAACCCGCGTATCTTGGCTTCCCCGTAGAGCTCTGCGCACTTTTCTTCCATCCTGCGCACTCTGACCATCGTCGGACAGCAGGGTTCGGGCCAAGTCGTGGTCGGTCATAGCGACACCTTTTCCCCGGTGGGCTCGACCGGCGGCTCGATGGTGGAGGTATCGCCCTCGGGCAGGCCGAGCTCGCGGGCCTTCAGCAGGCGACGCATGATCTTGCCGCTCCGGGTGTGCGGCAGCGAAGCGACGAACTCGATCTCCTTCGGCGCGACGGCGGCTCCGAGACGCTTTCGGGCGTGACCGAGCAATTCGCGACGCAGTTCGTCGTCGGCCGGGTAGTCGCTTTTCAGCGCAACGAACGCTTTGACAACCTCGCCGACGGTGGGGTCGGGCTTGCCGATCACCGCCGCCTCGGCGACCGCGGGATGGTCGGTCAGCGCATTCTCGACCTCGAACGGGCCGATCAGATGCCCGGCCGACTTGATCACGTCGTCGGCTCGGCCGACGAACCAGAAGTAGCCGTCGGCGTCCTGCTTGCCAGGTCACCGGTGAGGTACATGCCGTCTGACGAAGCACTTACGGTAGCGCTCGTCCTGATGCAGATAGCCGCGGAACATCGAGGGCCAGCCGAGGCCAAGCGCGAGTTCACCCTCGACGTCCGGCTCGTCGATGACGGATACGCGCCGGCTCCTCGTCGTGGTCGCACCACATATGCGTCGACTCCGGGAAGTGGTCGGCCCATCGAACCGGGTTTGATGTCGAACGCCGGCGTGTTGGCGATCATGATGCCGCCGGTCTCGGTCTGCCACCAGTTGTCGTGAATCGGCAAGCCCAGCACCCGTTTTCCCCAGCAGACCGCTTCGGCGTTCAGCGGCTCACCGACACTGGCGATGAATCGCAGCCGGGGGAATTTGTATTGCCCGGCGAGTTCAGCTCCCGCCTTGATCAGCATCCGCACCGCGGTCGGAGCGGTATACCAAACCGTCACGCCTTGGCTCTGCAGAATTCGGTACCAGCGCTGGGCGTCGAAATCGGCTTCGTCGACGATCGAGGTGACACCGTGCAGGAGCGGGCTGATCACCCCGTAGGAAGTACCGGTGACCCAGCCCGGGTCCGCGGTACACCAGAAGATGTCGTCGGAATGCAGGTCGAGTGCGTACAAACCGGTGACGTAGTGCATCGCGACCGAGCCGTGAACGTGCAGGGCGCCTTTCGGTGTCCCGGTGGTACCGCTGGTGAAGTGGAGCAGGGCAGGGTCCTCGGCGGTGGTACGAGCGATCGGCGCGTCGTCGTCTGCACTGTCCATCCGGCGCCAAAAGTCAATGGTGTCAGGAAGACTTCCGTCGACGAGCAAGATATGGCGTACCGAGGTGAGCCGCTCGCGTATCGCGGCGATCTTGCGCTCGTAGATCGCTTTGGTGGTGACCAGCACATCGGCCTCGCCGATATTGACACGGGTGGCGATCGGGCTCGGGTCCGAATGCCGAGAACAGCGGTGACACCACGCAGCCGTTACGGAGTGCGCCCATCATCGCTGATGTAGAGCTCGGGTATGCGGCCCATGATCGTGAACACCCGGTTGCCCTGGTTGATGCCAAGGGATCGCAGCACATTGGTGAAACGTCGGGAAAGACGGCCCAGCTCACCATAACTGAGATCCCGGGTAGTCATGGGGCCATCCCAGTTCTTATCGTCGATGAACCTCAGCGCGGTGCGCGTGGCAGACCGGCCTTCGGCGTGCCGATCCACCGCCGCGTAGGCGATATTGCAACCGTCACCGGCCATACCCGCGCACAGCGGTGGCACCTTCGACCAGTCGAACACCGCCCGAGTCTGCCGGTAGTCCTTCAGATTCGGCGGGACCGCCAAGTCGGCAGGCGTCTTGCGGATGATCTTCACGTGCTCCTACCCGTCCGGTCTGAGTGTTCCGCTGTTCAACGCCGAGGAGATGTTCGCCATCACCCGATCCAACAGTTCCGCACAACGGCTTCCATCGTCAGCCACGTCGCTCAGCCCCTGGTGCCGCAGATAGGCGTGCAGGCGCCGGTCGATCGGCCATTCGACGAAGCGCGTGCTGGCGTACGGGGAACTGAGGAATCCCCATGCCATCGCTTCCAATTCGGCGTCTTGTGGTTCGACGGCGGGGTGCATCACGGTGTTCCTTCTTCGGCCGACAGAAAGTGCTCAAACGGTGCTGTGTCGCCGCGCCGACTCCAGCAGCAGATGCTGCTCGGCGGCGGCTATCGTGTGTCTCGCGGCCGCGGCAGCGTCCGGGTTCACCGACACCGAGGTGATGCCGAACCGGACCAGGTGTTCGGCGAACATCGGATTGGTGGAAGGGGCCTGGCCGCAGAGCGACGCCGAGATCCCTAAACGTCGCGCTGTGCCGATGATTTGGCTGATGGCATCCAGGACTGCGGGATCCGATTCATCGAACAGCTCAGCGCACACATCGGAATCCCGGTCTACGCCGAGCATCAGTTGGGTGAGGTCATTACTACCGATCGATACCCCGTCGATACCCATCCCGACATAGCTGGGCAGCCAATGCATCACCGATGGCACCTCCGCCATCACCCACCGATGCAGCCCGCGCTGGTGGCCGAGTGGGCTGGCGTCGACTAGAGCCAGGCACTCCTCGAGCTCCCAACGGGTCCGCACGAAGGGGATCATCAGGTGCAGATTCGGGTTTTCCTCGCGCACCCGGGCGATCGCCTCGAGCTCGAGTGCGAACAGATCCGGCTCTTTGACATAGCGATAGCAGCCCCGGTAGCCGATCATCGGGTTGTGCTCAACGGGCTCGTACTGATCACCGCCGAGCAGGCCGCGAAACTCGTTGCTGCGGAAATCTGTTGCGCGATACACGACCGGCCGCGGTTTGAAAGCGGCGGCGATGCGGCTCACGGACTCCACCAATGCGCTGACCAGTCCGGCCTGTTCGCCCCGTGCGATGAGGTCGCGCGGATGCCGCCCGGACAACGCTTGGGTCAGCATGAATTCGGCGCGCAGCAGTCCCACGCCGTCCACATCTTGGGCCGCGACCGCTTCCGCGGTGTCGGGCATCGCCAGGTTGACATAGACCTTGGTGGCGGTGACGGTTGCGGAAGCGGCCGGCGGCGCGGTCCGGTCGGCAATCGAGATGGGCGAAGCGGCAACGCGTCCGGCGAGCACCTGGCCGCGGGTTCCATCGACCGTGACGATTGTCCCGTCGTGCAGTTCGGTGGTGGCGTTGCGCGCCCCCACTACGCACGGCACCTGCAGCTCGCGCGCCACGATCGCTGCGTGACAGGTCATTCCACCGGTTTCGGTGACGAGCGCGGCGGCGCGGCGGATGGTGGGCAACCAGTCCGGGTTGGTCATCGGGGCTACCAAGACCTCGCCGTCGGCCAAGCGATTGCCGTCTTCTGGTCGCATCAGAACGCGGACGGGTCCCGACGCCGATCCCGGAGCGGCGGACAGACCCCGGACCAGCACGTCATGCTCGCCGGAACCGCCGTCCGCGCCATTCAGCGTCGTGATCGGCCTGGCTTGCACCAGCCAGGTTGTGCCCGACGAGATGGCCCATTCCACATCTTGCGGGCAGCCGTTGTGGCGCTCCACGGCGATCGCCAACTCGGCGATTCTGCGCAGCGCATTGTCATCAAGGACACGCGAGTTGGCCTGCGCGGGCTCCAAGTTCACGGTTGTGTCGGCGCCATCCGAGCCGGAGACGATCTTGAAGGCCTGGTATCCCAGCTGGGAATCGAGCACTTTCAACGTCTGCTTGTCGACGACATAGGTGTCCGGCTGCACCTTGCCGGACACCACTACCTCGCCTTGCCCGAATGCCGCCTCAATGACGATGTGGTCTTCGCCGTTGCTGGGGTCTTTGGTGAAGGCGACGCCGGCCTGTTCGGGGGCGACCATCTGTTGGACGACCACCGCCATGGCCGGATCCGAGCTGAATTTGCGGCTGGACCGATAGCTGAGCACGCGGGGCGAGAAAAGCGATGCCCAGCAGCTTCGAACAGCGTCGATCAGCGCGTCTTCGCCGGCGACGTTCGTGATGGTCCTGTTCATACCGGCGAAAGACGCATCGCGGCCGTCCTCGCCGGTTGCCGACGACCGCACCGCGACGACGACATTGCTGCCCAGCCGCCGGTAGGCCGCCAGTATCTGGTCCCGAACGGTGTCCTCGACGCCGGCCTTGGCCACCAGGCTCCGCATCCGGTGGCAGAGCTCGTCGAGCCGTGTGCTGTCGGTGACGTTTGCCAGCCCCTCGCGGTGCAGGGCGACCAGTTCGGCCTCGACACCGCCGGCCTGCATCGAATCGAGATAGCCCGATCGCATCAGGACAAAGCCCCCGGGGACGGGCAGCCCGGCGGCCACCAGCTCACCCAGGTTGGCGCCCTTGCCGCCGGCGTCCTCGGCGTCAGCGATTCGCAGCGTCGCAATGTCCCGCACGTAAGTTTCCACGGCTTCTCCCTGGCGCGGCGTTTCCGACATCGCTGACGCTAGTAGCGCGTTTGCTATCTCGAACCGGCCAGTGGGCACCACTAGATGTGACGAAAGTCCCTCGTCGCGAACCGCTATTCAGCACCCTCGCCGGCCAGTCGCCAGAGCGCCTCGGCAGCGCAGACGGATTCCGACGGCGGTCGGCCGGTGTCGACGCGGTGTGCCTCGGGCCAGTGCTGACCGTCGGCCAAGGCGGTCGCTATCTGCGGGGTTGCGTCCGACAAGCCTCCTGCCGGTCGGTCAGCGACCCGGCGTGCGGCGGTGTTCTTGGACGTCGAACACATCAATTCGACCTCGGCAGCATGCGTCTGGATAGCCAGCTGCCTGACCTGATCGCGGCAGCTCGGATCGCGCCAGGTGCCGTCGAGGATCACCGACCGGCCGTTGGCCAAATGGATGCGGGCCTGGCGCAGCACCTCGCGATAGACGGCGGCAACGTTGTGCGCGGAGTACAGGCCGGCATTCAGCACACCTGTCTCACCGCCGATAGCGCCCGCAGTCTGCAGGGCGCGGCGCACTTCGTCGGTGGAGATCACCGCTGCGCCAACCCGCGCGGCCAACGCGAGCGCCAGTGTGGTTTTCCCCGTTCCCGGCCCGCCGCCGACCACAGCCAGCCGTACCGAGCAAGCCTGCAGATGCTCAAAGGCGATGTCCAAATGCCGCGATGCGTCCGCTGCCGCGTCGCTGTGTCCCTGCGTGAACCGCACGCAGTCGACCTTGGCCCGGACCAGCGCGCGGTAGGCGACGTAGAAATCCTTGAGCGCCTGCGGAGCCGGATCGGCGGCCAGGCGGCTGTATTGGTCCAGGAAGAAATCGCCGAGGTCTTTGCGGCCCAGGAACTCCAGATCCATGGCCAAAAAGGCGGCGTCGTCGATCGTGTCGACGTATCGCAGATTGTCGTCAAACTCCAGGCAGTCCAGTATCTGCGGACCGGTGGGAAGGCAGAAGATGTCGTCGGCAAGCAAGTCGCCGTGTCCATCGACGATCCGTCCGTCGTGAAGGCGTCCGGTGAACAGCGGTGCCCTGCCGGCGACGAATCGGTCTGCCAACCGCTTGACGGCCTCGATACGGTGCCGGTCGATGACCGTGCCGACAAACTGCTGCAGCTCCGCGAAGTTGGCCTCCCAGCGGGCGTGAACCGCGGCGACGCTGCCTTGTGCCGCGACGAGCGGGCCCCGTTCGGCGCTGTCGTGGAACTTCGCCAGCACCTCGGCGATTGCGATCAGCGGCGCGTTGACTTGCTGGCCGCACCGCACCATCGTGGCCAGCCGAGCAGAATCCGGGTGGCGCTTCATCACGAGCACCGGTTCACTGGCGCCGGCCCACTGCGCGTTCAGGTGAGCGACGCCCAGATAGCTGGCAGACGCCAGCCGTCGGTTGAGCTCCAGTTCCCGCTGACAAGCCTGTTCGCGCCGCTCCGGGGTGCTGAAATCCAGGAAATCGGTGCGCAGCGGTTTCTTGACCTTGTAGGCCAGATCTCCGACGAGCACGACGAGCCCGGTATGTGTCTCGTGCACCGCGCTGTACGGCTCGACTGTTTGTCGGGTGGTGGCCATCGCACGCCCCATGAGCACATTCTGTTACCCGGCGCGTCCTCGCGAAGCGGCCCGAAGACCCCGGCAGCCGGGTAATACGCCGCGTCGTCAAGGGACCAATGACCCTGGCTTTCGCTGCCTGGACCGGTAAAGGTCGAGGACATGACGACAACGGCGGTGGCTCGTGATGTGATCGCGCGGGCAGTCGGGTTGGCATGCCGTGCCCCGTCACTACACAACAGCCAGCCCTGGCGCTGGGTGGCTACCCCCGCCGCGCTCGACTTGTTCACCGACCCGCATCGTGTCGTCCGATCAACCGACAGTTCCGGCCGGGAGGCGATCATCAGCTGCGGTGCCGTGCTGGATCATTTGAAAACCGCGATGGCCGCCGCTGGTTGGAGAACTCACGTCGAAGAGTTCCCTAACCCGAGCAGGCTCGAGCATCTGGCATCGATCTACTTCACACCGCTGGAATATGTGACGCAGGCCTGGCGGGACCGGGCCGACGCGATATCGCGGCGCCGCAGCGACCGGTTACCGTTCGGGCCACCGAGCGATTGGCAGTCGTTCGAGACGATGCTGCACATCGCCTTCGAATCCGATCTGGTCGCCATCGAGGTGTTGGCCGACAGCGCCCGCCCGCTGCTGCTCGACGCGTCCCGGCTCACCGAGTCCCTACGCCGCGACGACGACTTCTACCATCGCGAATTACAGTGGTGGACGGCACCGTTGCGACAATCCGAGGGAATACCGCCGAGTGATTTGGTGTCCCGGTCCGAAGCTGATCGAGTCGGGTTGGACCGCAGATTCCCTACCAGTGGATTCAGCGATCGGCGCGCCGCCACCGCACAGGACCAGGCGAAGATACTGGTGCTGTCCACGGCGGAGGACACTCGCGCGGACGCGTTCCACGCCGGCCAAGTGCTATCCAAGGTGCTGTTGGAGTGCACGATGGCCGGACTCGCGACGTGCCCCCTCACCCATATCACCGAATTGGAAGCCAGCCGGGACATCATCCGAGATCTGATGGCCGACCATGCGATGCCGCAAGTGTTGATACGGGTCGGCACCGCGCCGGACGTCGAGGACGTTCCGCCCCCGACGCCTCGGCGATCGTTGTCTGAGGTCCTGGAGTTTCGTCGCTGACTACTGAGCGGCCAGATTGTGGCTCTTCGGCAAAGGAGTGGGAGATGTCTGATGCTCCAACGAAATACGGCATAATCGTCGGGGTCGACGGGTCCGCGGAATCGGATGCCGCGCTGTCCTGGGCGGCACGCGAAGCATCCATGCGTGGTGAACAGGTCACTCTGATGCATGTCGTGCAACCGGTGATTGTCAGCTGGCCGGTCAGCCCCGACCAGGCCACTGTGGCCCAATGGCAAGACGACAACGCGCGACACGTCATCGACCACGCGCGCAAAGCCTTCAGCTCCGCCGTGGATCAGCCCGGGCCGCCAGACATCCGGACGGAGGTGCTTTATTCGCATCCAGTGGATGCGCTTGTCGATGCGTCCAAAGAAGCGCGGATGATCGTGGTGGGTAGTCACGGTACGGGTGCGCTGGGCCGTCTTCTTATGGGGTCGGTCAGCAGGGGTGTCGTTGAGCACGCGCACTGCCCGGTAGCGGTCATTCATGCAGAAGAATCGTCCGCCCCGGTCGACCCGAAAGCGCCCGTGCTGCTGGGCGTCGACGGCTCGCCCGCCTCAGAAGCCGCAACCGCGTGGGCGTTCGACGAAGCGTCGAGACGGGGAGTGGCGCTGGTCGCGCTGCACGCGTGGAGCGACGTCGCCGTCTTCCCGATCCTCGGCATGGATTGGCGGACATATCAAGGCGAAGCTGAGGAGTTGTTGGCGGAACGCCTGGCCGGCTGGCAGGAACGCTACCCCGATGTGCACATCAGTCGACGGCTGGTCTGTGACACCCCGGCGCGCTGGCTGATCGAGGAATCCCAGAACGCGCAGCTGGTGGTTCTCGGCAGCCACGGCCGCGGGAGGCTCGGTAACATGCGTCTTGGCGCGGTCAGCGCTGCGGTCGCGCAGTCGGCGAAGGTTCCGGTGATCGTCGTACGTACGCAGTAGCTTTCGATCCGACAGCAGTGGTGACGAACGTCCCAAGGTTGCGGGACTTCGGCCCCTGCCGCAGGTATGCATCCTGATGATCGGATAGTCCGAACGGGCTACAACACCGGAGGTGGTGCAATGAAATCTTCGCATCAGGCCCACGACAGGACACGCGTGTTAGCTCGCGTGATCGGTCCGTATTTGGTCATCATCGCCGCTACGGTCGCGCTGCGGCCGACCGACATACGATCGCTGCTTTCGGGATTCGAAGCAGACCCGCTGTGGTCGTGGATAACCGGCGCGTTCATCCTGCTGTTTGGTCTCATGGTCATCGCCCTTCACCCGTACTGGCGAGGCGTGGCGGCGATCATCGTGTCGGTTGTGGGTTGGATGGTCACCGCCAAAGGGCTGTTCCTGGTGGCCTTCCCGCACACCTACTTCTCGATGGCCAACTCGGCAATCGACGCAGTGGGTTGGTGGCGCGCCGGCGCCGCTGTCGAGGTGCTGATCGGGCTGTATCTAGCCTACGTCGGCTGGGCTCCCGCACGGACCCATCCGGTTTCACAACCGGCGAGCTCCACTCCGGACCTACCGCGTGCCGCCTGATCAACAGCTCAGACGCGCGGCCGGCCACCAAGGCGACGACCCTGCCCCGGGTCGCCGCCTTGGGCATGGCCAGGTAGGTCATGACCAAAGACCTCTACCCGGAGGCTAACGACACTGGCTCCCGAGAGCAACGGTAGCTAGCGTCGAAAGACATAACGCCAGGACAGGTTTGGGTGCGAAGCAGGAAAGAGAAAGAGCGATGGCAAGCGACACCTATGAGTATCCGGATCCGCCCGGCTGGGAACCGCCCGGGCAGTCGGGGTTTCCCAACGCACCTACTCCCGAGCCGCCCAGGACCGGATCGAAGCGGCTGACGAAATGGTTGGTCGGCATCGCCGTCGCCGTTGTCGTATTCGCCGGCGCAGTAGCGGGCATAACTGTTATGAACCACACCCGGCAGACGGCCTCGCCGACTCCGAAGACGCCGAAGGACACGGCGCTGCAACAATGGTGGGTCGGAGCGGAGCAGGACTTCACCGACCTGCAGCATGCCTCAGACGAGGTGGCCCAAGCATCAAGTCATTTCAAGCCAGGCGCTCTGGCCGCGGCTTGCCAAGACGTGCACGACGCTGCCGAGGTCAAGATGCAGAGTCATCTGCCCAGCCCCAACCCGGAGCTGACCGCCGAGTTGCACGCGGCGGTAGAGGATTTCCATTCCGCTGCGCATCTGTGCCTGGCGGTGGCCGCGGGTTCACTGGCCAATTACGACGGCGAGTTCATGGCGTCGATGGCTCAGGCGAACAAGCACATGCGGTCGGCTCAAGACATCATCAACAAAATGTTGGCCGACGTTTAGCATTGCCCGTCGAATCTGCGATGCAGACCCTCGTCACTCTCTGACGACGAGCACCGAGGATTGGGCATGCCGGAACACCGGATGGTCGTGCGGGCCGAGGATCTGCGCGAGTTGGCCGGCGTCGGCGCCACTGATCACAGCCAGCGGGACGAGGTCGTCGTTGCTCTTCAGGAAGTGCGCAACGCTGCCGCCGGCGGTCACCGGGTAGATGTGCACGGCCGGATACCACCGCCGCCACGGGTACAGGCGGTTGTCGAGTTCGTGAGAAAGGGTTTCGGCCGTATCCGCCTGCTTGGTGCCGATCGCCAGCACCGGCAGCATGCGCAGGTCTGCTTCCCGCATCGCCTGGTCCACAACGGTATCGCGGCCAGGCGCGTCGCCGACCTCCACCACGATCCAGTTGATCTCCGGTCCCCGCTGGCCCGGTTCGGAGCGGATCACCGCAACCGGGCAATGCGCCTTTTCCGCGACTTCGGTTGCGGTCGAACCTAATAACGCCCGGGAGTAGCGATCGATCCCGACGGATCCGACGCAGATCATTTCAGCGTCGTCGGATTCGGAAACCAGAATCGCGCCCGGTGGCCCGCGGAGGATATCCGTTTCAACTTTCACCGGTCTTCCCATCGCCTCCACGGCGAGTCGCGCCGCCTGAAGCGATGCCTCGGCGTGCGCGACGTCTCGGTGGTAGTCCTCCGCGGAGGGATGAGTGGCCTTGATGATCGCAAGCAGGAGTAAGGACACTCCTGGCCGAAGGGCCTCATCTGCGGCCCATTCAGCGGCATGGATCGCCGCCTGGGAACCATCGATGCCGACGATGACGGCTGGCCGAATTCGGCTGTTGCTCATGATGTTCTCCGTACTTCGCCACCTTCGTGACGGCTTCGGTGCCCCTGGTACCCGCCGTACCCGTCCGCGGCGGTGATGTCGGGCTTTGCGAGCCGGTACACGTCGACCAAACGAGTGAGATCGCTCGGGGTGACGATGCCGACAACGCACCCCCCGTCGACGACGAGAGCACGACTGGTCTCCGCCGAGGCCAGCCGTTCCAGCAGCGCGGTGACCGGCTCGTCCGGGGTGGCGATCGGGACCCGGCTCAACGGCACAGCGATTTCACCGATACGGGTGGTGGAGCGATTGCCCGGCTCCACCTGACGTAGCTGGGCCAGGGTTATCAGTCCCGAGACCGACCCACTGCGCTCCTTCACCGGATAGGCCGAATGCCGGTCACCGAGCAGATACCGCTCGATGAAGTCGTGCACGGTGATCCAGGCCGGCGCCGTATGCGGTTGGGCAGTCATCGCCTGGCCGACACGTACACCCGACAGCGCATTGCGGGTCAGCGCCGATGCCTCATCGGTGTGTGCGGCAGTAAAGATGAACCAACCGATGAACGCCAACCACACTCCGGCGACCATGGCTCCGGCCAGAAACTCCAGCAGCCCGAATGCGATCAGCACGAAAGCAAGGGTGCGCCCGGCCCGCGCTGCGCCGACGGCAGCGCGCGTCTGGTCGCCGTAGCGGCGCCAGAGCCACGCGCGCAGAACTTGACCACCGTCCAATGGCGCACCGGGCAGCAGGTTGAAAACGCCCAGCAGTGCATTGATTCCAGCCAGCCACCACATGACACCGATGGTGATGTGTCCTACTCCCAGGGTGCGCAATCCTGCTCCGGCGCCGGCAAACAACGCTGCCAGTAGCAGACTGGTCGCGGGGCCCGCCACGGCGATCCGGAATGCCGTCTGCGGTGTCTTGGCCTGACCGCCCAGACGGGTGACGCCGCCGAAAATCCACAGCGTCACGCCGAGAACATTGATACCGACGCGTCGGGCCACGATCGCATGCGCAAGCTCGTGGCCGAGCAACGAGGCGAGCAACACCGTGGCGCCGCACGCGCCGGCGATCCAGTAGGCCGTTGTCGAGTACCCCGCGGCGGTGGTGGGCAGCGTCGAAGCCAGGCTCCAGGTGAACAGCCACAGGATGACCAGCACGCTCCAGTTGACGTTTACCGGAAACCCTGCGATACGTCCTAACGGGATACCGCCCATGCTCAGACCTCCAAAATCACGGTAGCGGAACAAATTTCTGCGGCTGGTGACTACTGTCGGGCGACGATTACCGGGACGCGGGCCGCCTGCGCCACGGCGGTGCTCACCGAGCCCATCAGCATGCCGGAAAATCCGCCGCGGCCGTGACTGCCGACGACGACCAGTTGCGAGGACTCGGCCTCTTCCAGGATGTGACGAGCAGGAGCATCCAACGTGATCTTGCGCCGCACGACAACGTCGGGATAGCGCTCTTGCCAGCCCGCCAAGCGCTCGGCCAAGGCTTCTTCCCCGACCGCTTGCTGGGCCGACCATTCGATGGTGGGAAGGTCGGACACGTGCGCGTCGGACCATGCGTGCAGCGCCACCAGTTCGACACCGCGCCAGGATGCCTCGTCAAAAGCGAGTGCCGTCGCCGACTCCGACGCCGGCGACCCGTCAATGCCGACCACCACCGGAAGCTGAGAAGGTTCGGATGCGACGGGTATTTCGTCGTGGATCACCGCCACCGGACAATGCGCATGGTGGATCAGCCCGGTGCTGACCGATCCGAGCAAAAGGCGACCTACCTTGCCGTGCCCACGGCAGCCCACCACAATCAGTTGCGCTTGATCGGATAGGTCGAAAAGCGCCGGACCGGTTGCCGCGAAGTACACCTCGACTTGCAGTTGCGGCAGTGATCCGTGTTGGACGCTGTCCTTGGCGAGCTCGACGGCGGCCGAGATGATCTCCTCGCCTTCTGTTTTCTGCCACTCAGTGGTTTCAGAGGGAGGTGGCAGAGCGCCTCCGCCCAAGGCCAACATGCCCCACGGGGGCCTCTCGACGACATGAACGAGGCTGAGCGAAACGTTGCGCATCGCCGCTTCACGCGCGGCCCAGCGCACAGCCATATCCGATGACGGCGATCCGTCGACGCCGACAACGATTCCCTGATGTACAGAGTGTTTGGACATTGCCTTCCTTTCCGATAAGCGGCTTCGTTGGGCTCGCTGCTGTTGACTTTAGGAATCCGGAAGGCGCCGGGCAGGAGTCATTAGTCCCGAAAATGCCAGCTGTAGGGCCTTTCGCGACGATTTTGAATGAGCCAGCGGGGTAACCGCTTTCATTTTTGAACTTACGATGAAGGCGAGTTTAAAATTGCTCATCTGGAACTCGGAATGGTGTCCTCGGTGCCGAAGCGATCGCTCAACGGGAAGATCTGCCCGAGCGCGATATCCCTGTCGTGGGACGGCGGGTCTAATCAGGTGTCTCGGTACCTGACAACCGCGCTTCGGGCAGATCTCCCAGTGACTCTCGCAGAGGCCGCCCTACTGCCCTAGGGCCAAAGGTCACCTGTCGCTCTTGAAGGGGCGAACTCTCGTTCTGATTGGGCGAACTCTCGATCCGATGAAAGTGCCGACAAATGACCTCGGCAACGCGGGACTTCTGTCCCTACTGCGGTGTCGGCCCGAGTGGTCAAATCGTTTCGGCGTAGCCAACCCGAACCATCAGCAAGGAGGCCAGCATGAGCACCCTTCCCGTAAGACGTCACCAGCGCTCGCTGTTTCCCGAGTTCTCGGACTTTTTCGCCGGATTCCCGTCGTTGACTGGATTGCGTCCAGCTTTCGACACCCGATTGATGCGGCTCGAGGACGAAATGAAGGACGGCCGCTACGAAGTACGCGCCGAGATCCCCGGCGTCGACCCGGCGAAGGACATCGAGATCACCCTGCGCGACGGCCAGTTGACGATCAAGGCCGAGCGCAGCGAGAAGAAGGAATTCGACGGACGGTCGGAGTTTTCCTACGGCTCGTTTGTCCGCACGGTATCGCTGCCGGTCGGTGCCGACGAAGACGACGTCAAAGCCACCTACGACAAGGGCATCCTGACCGTCTCCGTCGCCGTGAAGGAATCCAAGCCGGCCGAAAAGCACGTGCCGATCGCGTCGGCCAACTGACCAGATTGGAAGGCGGGCCCGCAGCAGCACACACCTTTGGCTGCGGGCCCGCCTCACACTCACCCGTCGTCTGGACCGCGGCGTCACCCGCGAATTAGTGAGGACTTCTCCAATGAGTAGAGCGATCATCCTCGGCAAGGACACGCCAGACCGGCTGTTCCGCAATCGTCGTGAGGCCGGTCAAGTGCTGGCGGGCCTACTGCAGGCCTACCGTGACAGACCCGACGTCGTGGTCCTAGGTCTGGCCAGGGGTGGTGTGCCGGTCGCCTGGGAGGTCGCAGCCGCACTGCATGCGCCGCTTGATGCGTTTGTCGTACGCAAGCTCGGCGTCCCGGGCCATGAGGAATTCGCGGCGGGCGCCCTCGCCAGTGGCGGCCGGGTTGTGCTGAACGACGATGTGGTGCGAGGTCTGGGGATCACCCCACAACAGCTGCGGGATATCGCCGAACGTGAAGGACGCGAGCTGATTCGACGGGAAGCGGCCTATCGCGACGATCGCCCACCGGCCGATGTGACCGGCAAGACCGTCATCCTCGTCGACGACGGGCTGGCCACCGGTGCCAGCATGTTCGCCGCGGTACAGGCCTTGCGCGAGGCGGAACCGGCGCAGATTGTGATTGCCGTGCCGGCGGCGCCGGAATCCACCTGCCGTGAATTCGCCGGGTTGGTCGACGACATGGTCTGCGCATCGATGCCGACCCCGTTCTTGGCGGTGGGGGCGTCGTTCTGGGACTTCAGCCAGGTCAGCGACGAGGAGGTTCGTACCCTACTCGCCACCCCGACGACCGGACCCAAGGCGGTCCCGGCCGCAGAGACGGCGGCCGACGTCATCCGGCGCGTCGCCGTCGACGCGCCGGCCGGTGTGCCACCACGAGAAATGTTGTCCGAGTTGATCGGTGATGCACGGATCGTGCTGATCGGTGAAAGCTCGCATGGAACCCAGGAGTTCTATCGGGCCCGAGCCGAGATCACCAAGTGGTTGATCGACGAGAAGGGTTTCTGCGCGGTAGCCGCGGAGGCGGACTGGCCGGACGCCTACCGAGTGAACCGGTACGTACGCGGGCAGGGCACCGACACCACCGCCGAAGAGGCGCTGCGCGGGTTCGAGCGTTTCCCGTCGTGGATGTGGCGTAACACCGCCGTCCGTGACTTCGTCGAGTGGCTGCGGACCAACAATCAGCGCGGTCGATCGCAGCATCGCCGCCAAGCCGGTTTCTATGGGCTGGATCTCTACAGTTTGCATCGGTCGATGCACGAGGTGGTCAGCTATCTGGAAAAAATCGATCCGGTGGCCGCGGGCCGCGCGCGGGCCCGGTATGCCTGTTTCGACCATGCCTCCGCCGATGATGGCCAGGCCTACGGATTTCGGGCCGCATTCGGCGCCGGCTTGTCCTGTGAGAAGGAGGCCATTGATCAGCTCGTCGACATCCAGCGCAACGCGCTGCGATACGCGCGCCGCGACGGGCTGCTTTCCGAAGACGAGCTGTTCTATGCGGAACAGAACGCGCAGCTGGTGCGCGACGCCGAAGAGTACTACCGCGCGATGTTCAGCGGACGGGTCACATCCTGGAACCTGCGCGACCGGCACATGGCCCAAACGCTGCATGCGCTGCTCGCCCACCTGGACCGCCATCCTGACGGGACGCCAGGGCGAATCGTGGTGTGGGCGCACAATTCCCATGTCGGCGACGCCAGGGCGACAGAGGTGTCCGCGGACGGCCAACTCACTTTGGGCCAACTCGTCCGCGAACGCTATCGCGGCGATTGCCGACTGATCGGTTTCAGCACGTACTCCGGCACCGTGACCGCTGCCAGCGAGTGGGGCGGCGTGGCCGAGCGCAAGGTGGTTCGGCCGGCGCTAGCGGGCAGCATCGAGGAGCTGTTCCACGAGACCGGCAACCCGGCGTTCATCGTGTCATCCGACGCCGCGGGCGCCGCTTTGGACGTGGTCAGATTGGGCCGCGCGATCGGCGTGATCTATCTGCCGGAGACTGAAAGACAAAGCCACTACTTCCATGTCCGCCCGGCGGATCAATTCGACGCGATGATTCACATCGAGAACACCCAGGCGCTCGAGCCGCTCGAAGTGACCAGCCTGTGGATTGCCGGCGAGACCCCCGAAACCTACCCGACTGGCTTGTAGGGCAGCGCGATGACCGTACCCGCGTCACTCAATGGGAACCGGGCCAACATCGTGACATTGACGATGAATCCGGCGCTCGACATCACGACCAGCGTGGACCGGGTCCATCCCACCGACAAGCTCCGCTGCCACGGCGATCGGCGCGATCCCGGTGGCGGCGGCATCAACGTGGCACGGATCGCACGTGTGCTCGGCACTTCGGTCGCCGCAGTGTTTCCCGCCGGCGGGTCGACCGGTGACGTCATCGCTGATCTGCTTGTGGGGGAGGCAGTTCCGTTTCACCGGGTCAAAATCAGCGGCGGCACACGAGAAGACACCGGGCACCGCCGTGTGCAATCGTAGTGATGTCGAGCGGCTCTTCGAGCTCGTCGCCGAACCGGTGGATCTCGGTGCCGTGACCAGTAGACCGCAGGCTGAGCCGTCCGAGGTCAACTGATTTCGGCTGCAACTGATCGAGAAAGGAATTTCGATGATCGATCTGCTGCCGGACATGCCGGAGGGAGTGACCGGTTTCCGGGTGTCGGGCCGACTGCGGGGTGACGACCTGCGCGAGTTCAAGCCGGCCATGGACAAGGTGGTGAAAAACGGCGAGATCAGGATCGTGGAGGTCATTGCGCCCGATTACGAAGGGTTCGGACCCGGGGGGTTGGTCGAGGATCTCAAGGTCGGCTTCGGCGCTCTGTTCCATCATCATTCGGCCTTCAAGCGAATCGCGGTGGTGACCGACAAGGAATGGGTCGCCCATACGCTGCATGCGCTGGCGTGGATGGTCCCCGGCGAGCTCGCGCTGTTCGGTCTCGACGAACTCGAGCGTGCCAAGGAGTGGGCCGCCGGCTGACAGCGGGTCGGACAACTGACCGATGAATTCTGGTCAGAGGGCCGGCGTGCGATAGAGCGCTGCACCGGCCACGATTCCCGCGCCCGCGGCGACGAGCATCACCGGAGTGGCTGCCGGCACCATGTCGATTTCGCGCCTCAGCGCCGCGATCAGCGAAGCCGTGTGCATGTGTTCGTCGCTGGCGACGACAACTTGTTGCACCGGGATCCCCAGGTTCGCAGCAAGTTCGGCACGATAGCGGCGATCAGCGGGCGCGCCGATGATGATCGGAACCTCGGATACGTCCAGCGCCGCGTCATCGAGGCACAGTCGCGCTGCCTGCGTGGCCGCAGTGGCCAGCTCGGTGGCTATCCCGGTGGATTCGCGGAAGCGCAGAACATTGCGGGACATGTCGAAATCGATTGAAGCCCTGAAGCTCTCGCTGCCATCCGGGTCGTTCACCCAGTGCACCGGCCCGAGGCCGTCGTCCTGATTCGACCACGTGCACAACAACGCCGCACCCGCAGCCGAGAATGGGAAACGCTCGCTGGCGCGCCGCCCCGGATCGGCGTCGCTCGCGACAACCAGTGCGCGCGAGATCGTCTGCGACCGGAGAAATCCATCGGCGATCTGCAGTGCGGTCAGAACTCCGCAAGCGCCGTTGGCGATGTCGAACGAGAACGTGCCGTGCGCGTCGCAGTGTGGATCTTCGGGATTTGCGCCGATGTCGTCCTGGATGATCGCCGCCAGCGCCGGCTCACCGAGATTGCGGTCGCGATAGATCCCGGCATTGATGAGCAGGTCTAAGGTCCGAGGGCGCCGTGTCGGCGTGCGCCAGACAGCCCTTGGCCGCCGTCACGGCCAGTTGCAGCGCACTGCGACGGCTACGCCAATTTCCGTGGGTAACGTACGGCCCGTCAATTATCGTGCCCATACCGCTTCACCGGTGTGGCGCGTTCGAGCAGGAGAGCAGCGCCCGCATCGCCCAATGTGAGTGAGGCCAGCTCCTTGCTGATGATGTTGCGGACGTGGCGGGCCGCGTTCCAACCCAGCTGTGAAATGTATTCACCGCTGACTACCAGGCCCCGCTCGACGGTGCCTTGCCGAATCCAGTTGTTCAGAACGGTGACACCGCTCAACATTCCTGCGCAGGCGTTCGAGAGGTCGAAAGTCATGGCGTGGTCCGCCCCGATGGCGTGCGCGATGGCACTGCCCATCGACGGCTCCAGCCATTGGTTGAGTCCGTCACGGACCTTGGTAATGCTGCAATTGATGACGACGTCGAGTGACGCGGGATCACATTCGGCCTTTTAGAGGCAATTTAGCGCGGCAGAGGTGGCAAGGCTGAGGGAATCCTCTTCGCCTACCGAGACTCGGCGCTCGCGGATACCGGTCAGCCGCTCCAGATCGATATGCGTGCGATGAGTTGTGGTCGACATCAACTGGTCGGTAGTCAGGTGAGTGGCCGGCAGATGGCGTCCAGCCCCGGCGAGACGGGTCCGAAATCGGCCGCCATCGACACCGGGTTTGTCCATTAAAAGCCAATGCTTCGCCATTGCCGTTGCCTCCTAACTTCCTAATGCTCATTTGTTGGCGCGCAACCAACTAGGGCATTCCGGCCCTTCTGGGCAGTGCCGAACGACCGGCTCGCGGCAGGTCACCGTGGTGAAGGTGCAGGCAGGCAACTGTGTGTACATCTCAACCATGCGGATGCGACGATGTAGGGGTGTCGGTCAAGAAGCGGCCGAATGCCCAGCGAGAAACTGCGCCGGTCCGCGAAACCCTTTCGCAACTGCGGCTGCGCGAATTGCTCGCCGAGGTCCAAGATCGGATCGAAAAGATCGTCGAGGGCCGCGACCGGCTTGACGGTCTGGTCGAGGCGATGCTGGTCATCAACTCGGGCCTTGAGTTGGATGCGACGTTGCGCAGCATCGTCGCCACCGCGATACAGCTGGTTGACGCCCGTTACGGCGCGCTCGGAGTGCGCGGCAACGGCCAAGACCTGGTCGAGTTCGTCTACCAGGGAATTGACGACGACGCCCGCGCGCTGATCGGGCATCTCCCGCAGGGCCGCGGTGTCCTCGGGGTATTGATCGACGACCCGCAGCCGATCCGGTTGGACCACATCCAGCAGCACCCGGCGTCCGTCGGATTTCCGCCGAACCACCCGCCGATGCGGACCTTCCTGGGTGTCCCGGTGAAGATACGCGACGAGGTCTTCGGCAACCTGTATCTGACCGAGAAGACGAACGGCCAACCGTTCAGCGAGGATGACGAGGTCCTGGTCCAGGCGCTTGCCGCAGCGGCCGGCATCGCGGTCGCCAACGCGCGGCTCTACGCGCAATCCCGCGCGCGGCAGGCATGGATCGAGGCGGCACGTGACATTGCCACCGAGATGTTGTCGGGCGTCGACCCGGTTACCGTCTTCGCGCTCATCGCCGAAAAAGCGTTGGAGCTCGCCGATGCGACCGGAACATTGGTCGCCGTTCCCGTCGAGGCCGACGTACCGGCTTCCGGGGCCGCCGAGCTGATGGTAGCGGAAACATATGGCGCACTGTCGATTTCGGCAGAAGACGCTGCACTGGCGGTGACCGGTACACCCATCGGCGAGGTCTTTACCGGCCGAACGCCGCGTCGCCTCGACAATTTCGGCCTGTCCGTCGGCGGCTTCGGCGATCCCGGCCCGGCTCTGCTGTTGCCGTTGCGCGCGGCCGACACTGCCGCAGGCGTTTTGGTCGTGATTCGACGCGCGGGATTGCCTCCGTTCACCGATGAGGAGCTGGACATGATGGCCGCATTCGCGGACCAGGCGGCACTGGCATGGCAGCTCGCCACCTCGGAGCGGCGGATGCGTGAGCTGGACGTGCTGACCGACCGTGACCGGATTGCGCGCGAACTGCACGATCACGTCATCCAGCGGCTTTTCGCTCTCGGTCTGACGATGCAGGCGACCGTGCCGCTGGCGAGAACACCGGGGCTGCAGCGACGGCTTTCCGAGCAGGTCGACGATCTGCAAGAGGTGATTCAGGACATCCGCACCGCGGTCTTCGGCCTGCACACCATGCCCGCGGGTACGAGCCGACTGCGGCAACGGCTGGAGGAGGCGATCGCCGAGTGCTCCGGCACCGGTCTTCGCACAACGGTGCAATTTGTCGGCCCGGCATCCGTTGTCGACGCGACCCTGGCCGATCACGCGGAAGCCTTCGTCCGTGCGGCTGTCGGCGATGCGGCCCGGCACCCCAACGTCAGTAGGCTCAGCGTCGTTGTCGAGGTCGGCGACGAGCTGGGCATCAAGGTCGGCGCCGACGGGCAGGACACGCCCGACGAAGCCACTGCCCACAACCTGGCCGAAATGCGTCGTACCGCCGAAGAAATCGGAGGCAGCCTCGAGGTCGAGACCGACCCCGATAGCGAAACGACATTGCGTTGGTCGGTGCCGTTACCCGGGTAGCCGACGGAGAACCGAATTCCTCTGCGCGCAATTACGATTGACGCGCGACGATCACCGGCATCCTCGCGGAGTGGGCCAGTGCGGCGCTGACCGATCCCAGCAGCATGCCGGCGAATCCACCCCGCCCATGGCTGCCGACAACCACCAGTTGCGCCGATTCGGACTGCTTGATGAGGTGATATGTCGGATGGTCACATTCGACCACGCGCCGGACCGTCACATCGGGGTAGCGCTCCTGCCAACCGGCCAGGCGCTCGGCCAGGATCTCCTCCGCGGCCGGTCTCATCGCCGGCCAATCGATGGCGGGGAAATCGTTCACCTCGACGTCGCTCCAGACATGCAATGCGATCAGGTCGACGCCGCGCCATGCCGCCTCCTGGAAGGCGATCGCGGTCGCCAGCTCCGACACCGGCGAACCGTCAATGCCAACGAGCACCGGTGCCTCGGCGGGGTGAGGCATCAGCGGGTCCTCGTCGTGTATGACCGCGACCGGGCAGTGTGCGTGGCGGATCAAGCTCGAGCTCACCGATCCCAACAAGCTACGCCCCAACGGTCCCAGCCCCCGGGAACCGACGACGACCATCTGCGCTTCCTTCGACAGATCGACCAGGGTCGGGACGACGGGCGAGAACAGCATCTCGGTTTCGATCTGGTCCGGACCGCCATCCGGGGTACTTCTGCGGGCGAGTTCGGCAGCGTCGTCAAGGATCTTTTGCCCGCGCTCTACTTGCCACCGCGCGAAGGCCGTCGGCGCCGGCAGTGGCGGCACATTGAGGCCGATGGGCCGAACGGCATGCACGAGGGTGAGACGAACGTTGCGCATCGCGGCGTCACGCGCCGCCCAATCGACGGCATATCTGGCGGCAGGCGATCCATCAACGCCGACCAGGATGCCCGAATGGTCTGTCGGGGCGGTCACTTGCATCTCCTCACTGGGATCGGTGGCTGATTTGGCTGTCGCTCGGCACAGCTGATCATTGCGACCGGTTGGTGCGGCCGTCGTCGTCGACGAGGTGTCGAATCTCCAGCTCCCACTGAGCGTCCCGCATGCGGGTCGCGTGGGCACGCACAGCGCTGACCACTTGAGCGGCGGCCAGCACGACGATCAACCACCCCACAACTGCCGCCGACAGCGCGTCGATGGCTGCGCGCTCCACCGGAGTCGGGCGGTTGACTCGATTGCCATCGGCGTCCACCCAGATCTCCAGTGGCTGACCGGCCTTCACCGAGTAGTCCCAACCGAGCACACCGATGTGATCGATGCCGTTCACCTGCCATCGGGCATGCACGGTCGAGGCCGTTGTACTGGGCGAGGCCTCCGGCTTGCTGTCGTCAACGGCCCGGGCAACCACGACATGTCGCGTTTGCGCCTGGTGAAGGTACTTCTGAGCTTCGTTGTCGTGAATAATCGTGCCCAGTACCCCCGCGCAAGCGGCGGCGATGACGACCACTAACACGGCCAGCGTGACGACAGCCGTTTCGATGCGGTCGCTGGTCCGGATGAGCGGATTGCGGCTGAAGAGCCGAAGGGGCGGCCACGTCATCGGCCGGATCACGAAACTCTGCATGGCAGCCTCACTCCAGTCATTGGGCGTTGTATCCAGCGTCGCAATCGCGAAGTCCTACTCGTAGAGTCCAACGTCTACTGGTGAGAGGTCCTACTGCTCCTGCCTGTCGACCGGCGCCACCGATAGCGTCAGCGATGTCCGTATCGGATCAGGAGCACGCGATGAACAGTGCCGAACCACCTCGACCGGTTGTCGTCGGCATCGATGGCTCGGAGGCGGCGATCGGGGCTGCCAAATGGGCTGTTGAAGAAGCGATCCGTCAGAATGTTTCACTTCGGCTCGTCCACGTGATCGGCGCCGCGGGCAACTCGATCGCGCCGGCGAGTGCTTACCCGGCCGAACGAGACTATGCCGAGAGCTCGCTGCGTGCTGCGTGTTTGGCGGTGGAGGCAACCGGGCTGCCGGCTAAGATCGACACGGCGGTACTGCGCGGCGACGTCGATTCCGTCTTGCTCGCAGAATCGAACGATGCGACGCTCATCTGCGTCGGATCTCTGGGGATCAGCCGAGTGGCCAGCAGGGTGATCGGGTCGACCGCGACAACACTTGCCGCGCATGCGCAATGCCCGGTGGCGATCATTCGACACAGCGAAGACTGGCCGCTGCCGGAGGCCGGCTTCATCGCGGCGGTCCTCGACGAGGAACCCGGCAACGACGAGGTTATGCATTGGGCCATGGAGGAAGCCCGGATGCGGCGTGCGCCCGTACTCACGCTGGGCATCTGGCGGTGGGCGCTGTTCAAGATCGGCGATGAGAAGTTCTATCGGCGCCTTGACGACTGGTTGCGGCGGTACCCCGACGTGGAGGTCGAAGTGGCCAGCACGCGCATGAGTGTCACTCGGTACCTCGAGGGCCGCATCGGTCAAGTTCAACTGGCGGTCATCGACGGCGCGGACGCCAATCGGGTGGCGCAGCTGGTAGGCCCGCACAAGCTGCCGATCCTCGCCCACTCGGATTGCTCCGTGCTCATCGTGCGGGGCCGACACCAATGACCGCCGCCCGCGACGTCAGGTCAGCGCCGTGTCCAACACGTCCGGGAGACTCGTCACGAATCGGTCAAGCTGAGACTTGGTGATCACCAGCGGCGGCGCCAGCCGAATGACATTCGCAGCAGCGGCGTTGACCAGGAAGCCGGCCTCTCGAGCAGCGACCTCCACCGCCTTGGCGGCCGGCTGGGTCAGCACTATCCCGCGCAGCAAGCCGCGCCCCCGAACGTGCTCCACCAATGGGTGATTCAGTGACTCGATGTCATCACTGAGCGAATTACCCAGTGTGTCGGCGCGTTCGATCAAGCCATCCTCGGCCAGCACACGCATAACCGCCAGCGCTGATGCCGCACAGACGGGATTGCCGGCAAACGTGCTGCCGTGCAGGCCGGGTGTCAGCAACGCCGCGACGGGCCCGACCGCCAGGCACGCTCCGATCGGCAGTCCGCCGCCGAGCCCCTTGGCCATTGTCACCACATCCGGGGTGATCCCGTCGTGCTGATGCGCGAAAAAGGCTCCGGTGCGGCCCATCCCGGTCTGCACCTCGTCGAGCACCAACAACGCGCCATGCTCGACGGTGATTTCCCTGGCGGCACGCAGATAGCCAGGCGGTGGCACGACGACCCCGGCCTCGCCCATGATCGGTTCGAGGAACACCGCCGCGGTCTGGTCGGTGACAGCCGCAGCCAAGGCGTCGACGTCGCCGTATGGCACGTGGGTGAGCTCGCCGGGCAGCGGAGCGAACGGCGTCGAGAACTCGGGGTGGCCGGTCAGAGCCAGTGAACCCATGGTGCGGCCGTGAAAACCCTTTTGGGCTGCCACGAGTTTCGTTCGCCCGGTGAGCCGCGAGAGCTTGAACGCGCATTCGTTGGCTTCGGCGCCCGAATTGCAGAAGAACACCCGCGCACCGTCGACACCCCACCGGTCCACCAGTGCTTCAGCCAGTGCGATGCCGGGCTCATGGGCGTACAGGTTGGACGTATGACCCAACGTGTTCAGCTGGCGGGTGGCGGCTTCGATCACCGCGGGATGGCAGTGGCCCAGGACATTCACCGCGATGCCGGCGAGAAGGTCGATGTAGCTGTTGCCGTCGACGTCAGTGACCACCGCACCGGCACCGGAGGCCAATGCCAGCGGCGGGGTGCGGTAGCAGCGCATCATCACCGCGTCCCACCGCTTCAGCAGCAAGTCAGTGCTCGTCACGCGCGGACCACCGTGGTTCCCGCGCCAACTTTGGTGAAAAGCTCGACCAGCACGCAGTGTTCGACCCGCCCGTCGATGACGTGCGCTCCCGGCACCCCACCCTCGACCGCGCGCAGGCAGGCCTCGACTTTGGGCACCATGCCGGATTGCAGTGATGGCAGTAGTTCGCCCAGCAACACCGTGTCTATCTCATTGACCAGCGAATCCGGGTCCGGCCACCGCGTGTAGATTCCTTCGACGTCGGTCAGCATGAGCAGCTTTTCGGCGTGCAGCGCCTCCGCAAGGGCTGCGGCGGCGCTGTCGGCGTTGATGTCGTACACCACACCCGCAGCATCGGGCGCAATGGATGAAACCACCGGAATGCGCCCTGCCGCCATGAGATCCGTTATCGCCTCCGTATTGACACTTTGGACGTCGCCGACCAGGCCGATATCGGTGGGCACCCCGTCGACCATGACGCTGCGCCGGGACGCGGTGAACAGCTGGGCGTCCTCACCGGTGATCCCGACCGCGTACGGTCCGTGTTTGTTGATCAGGTTCACCAGTTCCCGGCCGACGTGGCCGAACAGCACCATCCGCGCGACGTCGAGTACTTCCGGTGTGGTGACCCGGAAGCCGCCCTTGAATTCGCTTGGGATACCGAGCCGTTGGAGCATTGCGCTGATCTGCGGTCCGCCGCCGTGGACGACGACCGGCTGAACGCCGCAGTTGCGCAGGAACACCATGTCGGCGGCGAACGCACGCCGCAAAGTCTCGTCGGCCATCGCGTGGCCGCCGTACTTGACGACGACGATCTTGTTGTGCAGGTGCTTGAGCCACGGCAGTGCCTCGGCCAGCACCTGCGCCCTGATGTCACGATCAGACATTCGTGCCTGTTCGTCGACAGCGGTTGGGGGAGCGGCCCGTTCGGCGACATCGGACGCGGTCATGGTGTCATCCCCACCACCGAGAGTCCCTCGGTCTCCGGCCAGCCCAGCGCCAGGTTCATCGACTGCACGGCCGCACCGCCGACGCCCTTGACCAGGTTGTCGATCGCGCAGATCGCCACGAGTGTTTCGGCGTGTTCGTCGACGGCGACCGCGATCTGGGCCGCGTTGCTACCGGCTACGGCGTTCGTGTGGGGCAGTCGGCCTTCTGGCAGGAGATGGACGAAAGGCTCTCCACTGTAATACTTTTCGTAGGCGGTCCGCACGCGTGCCAGCGGTGTAGTGCAGTGGGCCGTGCAGGTCGCCAGGATGCCGCGGGTCATCGGGATGAGCACCGGGGTGAAACTCACCGACACGGCCCGCTCGGACACGGCCTGCAAGCCTTGGGCTATCTCGGGTGTGTGGCGGTGAACACCACCGATGTTGTAGGCGCGCGCCGATCCGATGATCTCGGAGGCGAGCAGATCGGTCTTGGCCGTTCGTCCGGCGCCCGAGGTGCCGCTGACCGCGACGACAGTGACCGCAGGTTCGGCGAGCCCCTCTGCGACTGCGGGCACCAGCGCGAGCAACGCCGCGGTGGGATAACAGCCCGGGACCGCGATCCGGGTGGCGCCCCGCAACTGGTCGCGGGCACCGGGCAGTTCGGGCAGCCCGTAGGGCCAGCTGCCGGCGTACGGCGTGCCGTAAAACCGCTCCCAGCGCCGCAGCCTCACGCAGCCGAAAGTCGCCGCCGCAGTCGATGATCACCGTGTTCGGGCTGAGCCGTTGGGCCAAGGAGGCCGATTGGCCAGGTGGCAATGCCATAAACACCACATCGTGGCCGGCCAACACATCCGGATCGGTGGATTGCAGCACTCGATCACCGAGCGGCAGCAGATTCGGGTGGTGCTCGGCCAGCGTGGTGCCTGCGCTGGCCGCGGCAGTCAGCGCGCCGATGGTCAGCTGCCCCCGGTTGAATGCCGGATGGCCCAAAAGCAGACGAAGGATTTCTCCGCCCGCGTAGCCACTGGCGCCCGCCAGCGCAACCTTCGTATTAGCGCCCATTTGGGTTTCCCTAATGTCTTGTGCCGCTTATGTCTTGCCAACGTTAAAGACGGTCCGACGCACGATATAGGGCCGTTTGGCCCTGATGCAGCCGGACGTTTGGCCACGGGTGTCGGAAGCACACGCCGGCGATCAGTACCACACCGACGCGAGAAACGCGCCGCGAGGCTCCGAATACAGCCCGATCGTCATCAGATTCAAGACAAGAAGCGGTCGCAGCCCGTGGGTCAGGCACCAACGGAGCAGCCCGGGGTTGCGCATCGGGACAAGAAATCCGGGGCCCGGAAATGCCTCAGCCGCGCCGATCAGCGCCTGCAGGTCGTCGTTGGTCTCGGCCACCGAATGCGCGTAGAAGCTAATGCCCGTCGTGTATCCCGTGATCTGCCCGCCGCGTTCGACCACCCTGGCCGTGCCCTGTGCGAGCGCCTCGCTCAACTCGCCGCGGCGGTCGTGACCATGCACGCGCAAGCACAGAGCGTTGCATGTCTCGAAGTCAGCCACCGTGGCGGCCCGAACACCGTATCCGGGTATAGGCAGGCCCAGTGGGCTCGCCCTGCATGACCGCGATCGGCTCCCGGACGTCAAAACCCAGCTTGGCGTACAGGCACATCGAACGGCTCTTGTAGGCAGCCTCCAGCAGTCGCACACCCGGTACCCGCCGCTCCGCGCACCGCTGCAACAGCGCGGTCATCAGTGCGCGGCCCACCCCACGGCCCTGCATGTCGGGCGCGACCGTCACATGGCCGACCCCGACAATTACCGATCGCTCGTCAAGGAAACCGCTTCCCACGACCTGCCCGTCGCATTCGGCGACGAGGGCGAAAAAGCCCGGATGTTCGATCAGCTCGGAAACCAGCGTGTTGGCGACCTCGACCGACGGATATTCGGGCGGGAATCCGTGCCTGGCGGCGATCGAGTTGAACGCGTCGTAGCAGACCCGGCCGCACTCCCGCACGTCCGCTCTGCTCGCCGAACGCAGGGCCAAAGTCATCGGAGACCTACGCCGTCGTGTTGGCGGTCGCGAGCTTGGATCGGACAAGCACCAGCGGTGCGTTGGGATCGTGCAACCGTGGAACAGCCGCCAGGGCGAAGTCGGCGATGGCGCCCGGGCGAAAGACGAGGCAGTGAGTCGAGCCGCCGAATTGGAAGTAACCCAGTTCCTCGCCTTTCGCGACGTGGTAGCCGGGTTTCACATGTTCGCCGATCAGGCAGGATGAGACCTCGTCCATGCCGACCGCGACGAAGGCCATCAGCCCGATGACAGGATTGTCGGCCTCGATGAGGATGATCGCCCGCACCGCAACATGCGCGAGGTAAGACTGCGAAACCGGCGGGGGGACCGCGTCCCAATCCTCCGAAACGACCTCCGAGAAGTAGGTACCGCGCCGGCGGAACGCCCGGACAATCGTCCCCGCCACCGGGCTGTGCCAGCGGTGATAGTTCATCGCACTCAGATAAGCCTGGTAAACGGTTCCGCCGACGAACTGATCAACCGAATCGTCGTTAGCCAACATGTCCTGCAGCGAGTACGGCTGGCTCTTGAGCCAGAAGCGATCCTGGCGCTTGACACCGGTGGCCAGGCGGTACGGCGTCGACTCGCAGGCGTTGATGATCACGTTGTCGTCGTCCGGCGAGGCCAGCGGGCGAGCGCCCTCTTTGAAGCGCCGGGTGAAGAAGTCGTTCCAAGACTTAAAGCCCCAGTGCGCATCTCGTGGATCATGCTCGAACTGCTCGATGCCGATAGCGCGCTGCGCCGCGGCGCACATCCAACCTGACGGCGAGTCATTGAGCACGTACAGCGATGCGGGGCTGTCGAGGAATTGACACCAAGCGGCCAGGATTTTCTCGAGCATCGTGTTGATTCGCGGGTCCCGAAACGCCGCAAACCCGGTCGGCGTGCCCATCGTCCAGTCGAGAATTGCGCACAGGGGCGTGATCACCGCGTTCTGGCCGTACTCCGGCGCCATGGTGAGCACCTCGTTGATCAGCCGCAGCATCTGCTCGACATTCTCGAGGTGGTTCTTGCGGTACCGTTTCGTGCGGGGCACCTCGGTGATCATCCGGTGGATGTACATGCGCACCACCGGATCAGCGTCGATCAGATCCCGAAACTCGGCGATCACCGGATGCAGGGTGACGTGCTCGCCTTTGGCCTGCACCCGCTTCCGGTGACCTGACAGCCAAGACTCCAGTTCCTCCTGGCTATCCGGCAACCAGCCGGCCCGGCGCCGTACGTCGACAGCATCGGAAGTGCTGTTCACGGCTGTGCCGCTTCGGGCTGTCCGATGGGTCTGTTGCGGCTCAACAAGTTACTTACCGTTGATGATCCATTGCCGTGCTTGGTCGAGCTGCTCGCCGGGAAAATGCCGGACCTTCGCCGACACAAAGTGCGACGCCAAACGCTCGGCGACATCCCCAACGTGCGAGTCGGTGACGAGCGCGACCTTCTTGATGTGCTTCTGATGGTCCCTGACAAAGCGAAAGTGGTCGACCATCGATCCGAAACTTTCCCACCCGGGGAATTTCGGGGCGTTGATGATGAGGCCGGCAAGATCGCCGGTCGTCTCGATCAGGGGATCGACCGCTTTCGCCAGGTCGACAAAATCGGTTGGGCCGAGCGCGGATTTAGGTCGCACCAGCAGAATGTTGTGTTCGGTATCGAGATCAAATTCGATCATGTTTCGCTCCTGAATGCTCTTTGTCGGATGGGCGTTTGCGGCACTGTCGTACGGAGCCGGCTCGGTTTTCAGCCGAAAGCTCTCAGCCGCAAGACTTCGGACAGCGGTCGCCGCGGTGTGGGCCGCGGCGGTTTTTCGGCAAGCGGCACCACGCCCACACGGACCAGGACTTGTGGCACGGCGTCGTGATCCATGAGCGACCGGACGAGGTCGCGGGTGGCTTCGTGCTCGGTAGAGTTTGTTACCGGGCAGGTGGCGAAGCCAGCCATAGTGCATTCCAGCAAAGTCGCGGAAAGCGCTTCGCCGGAAGCCAAAGCGTCGGCGCGACTATCGTGGTCGGTGGACAACACCAAAATCATGGAGTGGTCTTCGGAAATCTCAGTGCGCCTTTCGGGCCGACCGACGACGGGGAACACCCGTCCGACACCAACCCGGTCGCTCTCTGCCGCTGAAACCAAAGAGCTGTGCGGGATGCCCTCTGCTTCTTCAAATGGTGCAGTCCACCAATGGAGCTCGTCGTGGTAAGAGGCATCGTTCAGCCGCAACGACTCCGCCATCTGCGCCGCCTCCACCAGACGCGGACGCAAGTCTTCGGGGATGATGTCTACGTGAACGGCGCTGGCGTCCACGCTGCTGGACATCACCGGTTCGAACGACTTCCAGTCCGTTGGCGCGCTGAACGGCAGCCGGTCGGTACGACGTTCCAAGATAGCGCTGGCGCGACGCCGATCTCGTTCAGTCAAATATTCACTCGGGCTGAAGTCGATCGATGCCAGGTGGTTTGGGCTGTCGAGATTGGGAAACCGATCGACATGCGCCTCCCACCCGGCGGCGGCCATCGCCACCCGCAGATGATCGAGGGCCGCGCCGCAACCGATCAATGCTTCTCGCGCCGACTGGTCGGTGTCCATGACTCGACTTGGATCGAGGAATAACCGGAGTTGGCCATCGCTGAATACCCACTGCCAGGGTTGACTATTGTGCTGAGACGGGGCGCGGCACGCTGACTGCACCGCATCCTTGATGACTTCGGCTTCTACCAAAGTGGCAGTCATGTCTCTCCTCCCGATGTTTGCCTTCTTCACAGGCTTGTCGGACGACGTCGGCAATTCCAGGGCCATTGGTCCTTGAACCCATGGCCCATCCGGCCATGTTCACGATCGATTCCGGAGGCGCCCGCCCCGTAGTGACGAAGGGCGCGCACGCCCAACGCTTTTGTGACGTCTTCGACCCATCCGGGTAACCTGCACACGTGCTGCTGACCTCGCTGGATCAAACCGCAGTCATCGGCGGGCGTGATATCGCCGACGCCGTCCGTATCGGCGACGTCACTCTGAGCCGCAGTGACGTCGCCGGCGCCGCGACATCAGTGGCCGAACGCGTCGGCGGCGCGGAGCGAATCGCGGTGCTGGCCACGCCCACGGCCTCGACCGCATTGGCCATCGCCGGATGCCTGATTGCCGGCGTGCCGGTCGTGCCGGTGCCCGGCGACGTCGGACAGGCCGAGCGGCGCCATATCCTCACCGACTCCGGTGCGCAGGCCTGGCTGGGCCCGGTGCCGGACGAGCCGGAAGGCTTGCCGCACATCCCGGTGCGCACGCACGCGCGGTCCTGGCACCGCCTTCCTGAACCGTCCCCCCAGGACACCGCGCTGATCATCTACACCTCGGGCACCACCGGACCGCCCAAAGGTGTGCAGCTGAGCGGCCAGGCGATCGCCGCCGACTTGGACGCGCTCGCTGAGGCCTGGCAGTGGACATCCGAGGACACCTTGGTGCACGGGTTGCCGCTGTTCCACGTACACGGACTGGTTTTGGGACTGCTCGGGTCGCTGCGAGTCGGAAACCGCTTCGTGCACACCGGAAAACCAACGCCAGAGGGCTATGCTCAGGCCTGTTCTCAAGCCGGTGGCACGTTGTACTTCGGTGTGCCGACGGTGTGGTCACGCGTGGTAGGTGACGCCGCGGCCGCCGAGGCGCTGCGTCCGGCGCGGCTGCTGGTGTCCGGCAGCGCCGCGCTGCCGGTTCCGGTGTTCGACAAGTTGGTCGGGCTCACCGGACACGCGCCGGTCGAGCGCTACGGGGCCACTGAGTCGCTGATCACGCTCTCTACCCGCGCCGACGGCGAGCGCCGGCCCGGCTGGGTCGGGCTGCCGGTGGCCGGCATCGAAACCCGATTGGTCGACGACGACGGTGGCCCGGTACCCCACGACGCGGGAACCATTGGACGACTTCAGGTTCGGGGTCCCACCTTGTTCGACGGCTACCTGAACCGGCCGGACGCCACCACCGAGGCGTTCGACTCCGACGGCTGGTATCGCACCGGTGATGCTGCCGTCATCGACGCTGGCGGTATGCATCGGATCGTCGGCCGCGAGTCGGTCGACCTGATCAAGTCGGGTGGATATCGCGTCGGCGCCGGTGAAATCGAGACGGCGCTGCTCGGGCATCCCGGGGTGGCCGAGGCGGCGGTCGTCGGCCTGCCCGACGAAGACCTGGGCCAGCGCATCGTCGCGTTCGTCGTCGGCGATGCCGAGCCGCAGCAGTTGATCGACTATGTCGCCCAACAGCTTTCGATACACAAGCGGCCGCGCGAGGTGCGGATCGTGGACACCCTGCCGCGCAACGCGATGGGCAAGGTGCTCAAAAAGGAATTGCTGACTCGCGGCTAAGACTTCGAGGCCTCAGCGTTTTCACGGCGCGACATCAGCGTTGGCTGTGGGCAAGGCGAGGCGCCTTCCCTTACCGTGGTTGCCGTGTACCGACGCAGCCGCACACCGATGAGACGGGTTGCTGCTGCGTGTCTGGTCGGCTCGGCGATCGAGTTCTACGACTTCCTGATCTACGGGACCGCGGCGGCGCTGGTGTTTCCGACCGTGTTCTTCCCACACCTCAGTCCTACGTTGGCCACCATCGCCTCGATGGGAACATTCGCCAGTGCGTTTGTGTCCCGGCCGATGGGCGCGGCCACCTTCGGCTACTTCGGGGATCGGCTGGGCCGCAAAAAGACGCTCATCGCCACGCTGCTGATCATGGCCGTCGCCACCGTCTCGGTGGGCGCGGTGCCCAGTACGGCAGCCATCGGTGCCGCGGCGCCATTGATTCTGGTCGCGTTGCGGCTGCTGCAGGGGTTTGCTGTCGGTGGCGAATGGGCCGGCTCGGCGCTGCTGAGCGCCGAGCACGCGCCGGACGGCCGACGCGGCCGGTACGGCATGTTCACCCTGCTGGGCGGCGGCACCGCGGCGGTGCTTTCCAGCCTGACGTTTTTAGGCGTGAACTTCAGTATCGGTGAGAACAGCCCCGCCTTCATGCAGTGGGGATGGCGCATACCGTTTCTGATCAGCGCCGCGCTGATCGGTATCGGCCTGTATGTGCGGCTGCGGATCGACGAGACTCCGGTGTTCGCCGCGGAAAAGGCCCGAAACCTGGTCCCCACCGCGCCGATCGCGGAGTTGCTGCGCTTGCAGCGCCGGGAGATCTTGTTGGCCGCAGGCAGCATCCTGGGCGGCTTCGGCTTCGCCTACATGGGGAACACCTACCTGACCGTGTACGCCCATTTCCATCTGGGCTACACCCGAAGCTTCATCTGGGCCGTCGGGGCGCTCGGCGGGCTGGTAAGCATCACGTTCGTCGCGCTGTCGGCGATTCTCTGCGATCGAGTCGGGCGTCGCCGAATGATGTTGCTGGGCTGGGCGGGATGTGTGCCGTGGGCGCTTGCGGTGATTCCGTTGATGGACACCGGCAAGCCGGTTTTGTACGCAGTCGCCATCGTCGGTATGTCCGGGATCGCCGCGATCGGCTCCGGACCTACTGGAGCGTTCATTCCCGAGTTGTTCGCCACCCGCTACCGTTACAGCGGATCGGCATTGGCGGTCAATCTCGCCGGCGTCTTCGGCGGCGCATTGCCGCCGCTGATCGCCGGAACACTGCAGGCAACCTATGGCAGCTGGGCGGTCGGTCCGATGCTGGCGATCCTTGCCTTGGCCAGCTTGGTGTGCACCTACTTGCTGCCCGAAACCAAGGGAACAGCACTGCAATCGACCCCCAGCGCCGGTGTCGCGGCAGTGGCTTCCGAGCTCGAGGCTTCGTAGCGACCCACCCCGCAAAGGCACAACTGACGTTAGCGCGAGAAATAGCGCGGAACGTTAAATCGCGCGTTACCGGGGTATTTCAGCGGATTTGGGGAAATCGGCATTCGCGGCCCGCTAGGGGCGCTCAATGAGAGAACCCAATAACTGCCGTCGAATCCTCATTGGTCGGCCTGTTTCGCGAGGAGAAATTTATGTCTTTCGTGACCACGCAACCCGAAGCGTTGACAGCAGCGGCGAGCGCACTACAAACCCTCGGCGGGTCAATGGCCGCTCAGAATGCGGCCACCGCGGCGCCCACCACAGGCGTCGCTCCGGCAGCCGCCGACCCGGTATCAGCGCTGCAGGCCGCGCAATTCTCCGCCTACGGCACCTGGTACCAGCAGGTCAGCGCCCAAGCCGCGGCGATTCACCAGCTGCTGGTGACCACCCTGCGCACCAGTGCCGGTTCCTATGGGGAGACCGAAGCGGCCAACCAGACCGCGGCTGGCTCAACCTCGTTGTCTTCAATGTCCCTGTCGGGCCTGCTCGGTGGGCTGGCCGGATCCGGAACGTCGTCGTCGGCACTGTCCGGGGCGACGGTGGCTCCGGCGCAGGTGTCGTCCTCGACGGGCGCCGCCATCGGCACCCCGTTCAACTGGTTCCAAAACGTCGGCGCGGCCGCGTCCGACTTCATCGCGCTGGGCCAGGGCCAATTCCTTCCCGGCGCGGTGAACTGGGAGCCTGAATGGCCCGCCGCAGCGGGCGCCCCGTTCATGCCGACTGCCCCCATAGCGCAGGCAGCCGTTGGGGGCCCGGTCTCGGCAGGCGTGGGTCAGGCGTCCGCGCTGGGCGGATTGTCGGTGCCGCCCAGCTGGGCCGCGGCAGGCGTAGCTGCGGCCAACTCCGCTCCCACGACATTGGCGGGCGCGGGCTGGACCAGCGCTGCGCCACATACCCCGCCGGTGACGACGATGCCGGCCGGCGTGCCATCGGTGGCCTCGGCCGGGCGGCCAGGTTACGGCTTCGGCGCGCCACGTTACGGCCTCAAGCCCATCGTGATGCCCAAGCCGGCCGTCGTTTAGCACGCCGAACCGCCAAAGCTCATTAGCCAGAAAAGGACCAAAAGAAATGACTTTCGATTTCGGAGCATTGCCTCCAGAGATCAATTCGACTCGCATGTACACGGGCCCCGGGGCGGGGCCGATGATGGCCGCCGCGGCGGCGTGGAACAACCTGGCGGCCGAATTGAATACCACAGCCGCTGCCTCCCAGTCGGTGATCTCGACGCTCACCGACGACGAGTGGCGGGGTCCGTCCGCGACGGCGATGGCCACTGCGGCCACGCCCTATGTGGGGTGGATGCACATCACCGCCGCAGCCGCTCAACACGCGGCTGACCAGGCTATGGCGTCCGCGGCCGCCTACGAGGCCGCGTTTGCGATGACGGTGCCCCCGCCGGTTGTCGTGGCCAACCGGGTTCAGCTGGCGGCCCTGGTCGCCACCAATATCCTCGGGCAGAACACCCCGGCGATCGCGGCCACCGAGGCTCATTACGGCGAGATGTGGGCCCAGGACGCCGCCGCCATGTACGGCTACGCGGGCTCGTCGGCCAGCGCAGGCAAGTTGGTCCCGTTGAGCGATCCGGCGTCGACCACCAATCCCGGCGGACTCGGCGGGCAGGCCGCCGCGGTCGCCCAGGCCGCCGGCACCACCGGCACGTCGGCCGGACTGCCCGGACTGGTGTCCGCGCTGCCCGCCGCGACGCAGTCGCTGTCCGCACCGCTGTCCGGTGCGGCGACACCCGCTCAGGCCTTGAGCGATTTCTTCAGCAACAGCCTGGTGCAGAACATCCCGAACGGGATTTTCGATATGGGGGCCTGGAACGCCTTCAATGGGATCACGACCGCGGTTTTGTATGCGCATACCGCCGATGCGGGCCTCCTCAGTCACAGCCTTCCCCTCGCTTACGGCGGCATGGGTATCGCGGGCTGGCAGGCTGGCTCCTCAGCGAGTGCTGCGAGCGTCGGCGGAGCGCCGGTCTTGGCGGGAATGGGTGAAGCGTCCTCGGTCGGCAAGTTATCGGTGCCGGTCGGCTGGTCGGCGGCCACTCCGGCTGAGCCCGCTGCTGCCTCACCGCTGGCGGGCTCGGGCTGGACGGCGCCCGTCGAAGAAGGCGGCGGGACGAGCACGGTGGCGGCCGGTATGCCGGCCTTTGCCTCGGCCGGCCGCGGAGCTTATGGCATGGGACCGCGCTACGGCGTCAAGCCCATCGTGATGCCCACGAAAGTGCTCGTCTGATGCGCCTAGTTGGCGTGCAGGTCCTCGTTGAGCGCGATGCCGCGGCCGTCGCGGGACACCACCTCGACCGCGCCGGTCACCGAATTCCGGCGGAACAGCATGTTGCTGCCGCCGGAGAGCTCGCGGGCTTTGACCGAATTCCCGTCGGGCAGAGAGACTTTGGTGCCCGCGGTGACATACAGCCCGGCTTCGATGACGCAGTCGTCGCCCAATGGGATCCCCAGCCCGGAGTTGGCGCCGAGCAGGCAGTGCTTGCCGACCGAGATCACCTCGGTGCCACCACCGGACAGGGTGCCCATGATCGACGCCCCGCCGCCGATGTCGGAGCCATCGCCGACCACCACGCCCGCCGAGATACGGCCCTCCACCATCGAGGCGCCCAATGTGCCCGCGTTGAAGTTCACGAAGCCCTCGTGCATCACCGTCGTGCCCGACGCCAGATGCGCGCCCAAGCGCACCCGGTCGGCATCGGCGATGCGCACGCCGGTCGGCACGACGTAGTCGACCATGCGAGGGAACTTGTCCACGCCGTACACCGCGACCGCGCCGCGGCGGCGGAGTCGCGCCCGCACGATCTCGAAACCCTCGACCGCGCAGGGCCCGTAGTTGGTCCACACCACATTGGTCAGCACCCCGAACAAGCCGTCGGCGTTCAGGCCGAGCGGCGCGACCAGCCTGTGTGATAGCAAATGCAGCCGCAGATAAGCGTCGTAGGCGTCGACGGCTTTGTCGTCCAGCGAGCCGATCACGGTGCGCACCACAACGGTCTCGGTGCCGCGGTCGTCGTCGCGTCCGGCCAGCGCCGCCAACTCTTCGGGGACCTCGGCCACCGACAGCCGGACTGTGCCGCTGTCGCCCGATTCGATCAATTCCGGTGCGGGAAACCAGGTGTCGAGGACCGACCCGTTGGCGGCCAAGGTCGCCACACCAATACCTGAAGCTGCAGTCACGTGCTCCACGCTACTTCCTCCAGCAGTGTTCGCCGGGCCCTGCCCGGTCACCAGACGTACAGGCCCCCGACACGTCCCGGAGAAAAAGGCGCTTTCACGTTTGCTCACCACACTGGGGTGACCCACTACGCTGGGGTTGTGCTGGACCTACGCGGCGACCCGATCGAGCTGACGGCGGCTCTGGTGGACATCCCGAGTGAATCGCGCCAGGAAAAACGGATCGCCGACGAGGTGGAAGCCGCGCTGCGGGCACAGACTCCCGAGGCTTTGGGGTACGAGATCATCCGCAACGGCAACGCCGTGCTGGCGCGCACCGCGCTGGGCCGACCGACGCGGGTGCTGCTGGCGGGGCATCTCGACACCGTCCCGGTGGCCGGCAACCTGCCGTGCCGCCGAGACTCAGACTCGCTGCACGGCTGCGGCACCACGGACATGAAATCCGGTGACGCGGTGTTCCTGCATCTGGCCGCCACCGTCACCGCGCCCGCGCACGACCTCACATTGGTGTTCTACGACTGTGAGGAAATCGATTCAGCCGCAAACGGTTTGGGGCGCGTTGAGCGTGAGTTGCCGGACTGGCTGTCGGCTGACGTGGCGATACTGGGCGAGCCGACCGGTGGATTCATCGAAGCGGGCTGTCAGGGCACGCTGCGCGTCGTCATCCACGCGACCGGAACCCGAGCGCATTCGGCCCGATCGTGGTTGGGCGACAACGCTATCCACAAGCTGGGCGCCGTGCTCAACCGGCTGGCGGACTATCGGGCCCGCAGTGTCGAGATCGACGGCTGCACCTACCGCGAAGGGTTGTCGGCGGTACGCATCGACGGCGGTGTTGCCGGCAACGTCATCCCCGATGCGGCGTCGGTGACGGTGAACTTCCGCTTCGCCCCCGACAGGTCGCCAGAGGACGCCCTGCGCCACGTCCATGAGGTTTTCGCTCGCCTCGACGTGCGGATCGAACAGACCGACCTGGCCGCCGGAGCGCTGCCCGGGCTGTCCAAGCCCGCCGCCAAGGCTCTGGTCGAGGCGGCCGCCGGGCAGGTGCGGGCGAAATACGGGTGGACCGATGTGTCGCGGTTCGCCGCCCGAGGCATCGCTGCGGTCAACTACGGACCGGGCGATCCCAACCTCGCGCACACCCGCGACGAGCGGGTGTCCGTCGACCAGATCACCGCCGCCGTGACGATGCTGCGGGTGTACTTGAGCGACTAACCGCGCTGCGCCTGCGCCGACGCGTCGGCGGCGGCTGGATGCAGCCCCCGATCGGCCAAGTCGGCAGCCACGTCGGCCAGCGCCGCGGCATCACCGTCGGCCAGCGCGCGGGCGTGCGCCAGCGTCAGCCTGCCCAGCACGCAGTCCACCTCGATCGACAAGCGTTCGGCCTTGAACACCGCACGGGTGTCGCCGAGCCGCGCCGCGTCCTGCAGCGCCCGCAGCGCGATCGCCGACTGCCCGCCGCGTTCTGCGGCCTGCACGGCTCACGGGCGGCTTCGATCGCGCCCGTGCCGTCGCCGCGAGCCGCCTTCGACCACGCCTTGGCCAATGCCAACTCCGGAGCGAACAGCGTCGACTTCATGCCGTGCCGAGACTCCGCTCGACTGAAAACCTTTGCCGCCTCGAGTTGTTCACCTCGCTGGCCGAGTGCCTGAGCGAGCAGTGTCAGCGACAGCGGACCCCACGAATAGCCGGTCCGCGCCAGCGGGTCGGCGGCCCGGCTCAGCAGCCGTGACGGCGGCGTCGAAATCACCCTGGGCGATCGCCACGTAGCCCACCAACGTCTCGCCGATCGCCCGGCCCGGCTGCTGCAACTCGGCGAAATCGGTGTAGCGCTGCGCCAACGCGCGGGCCTCGGTCAGCCGACCCGCCATCAGCAGCGCGGTGATCCGGCCGAAACCGCTGGTGAATCTCAGCAGACCGGGATGGTCGGCGGCGATCGCGCGGCCGGCCAGCGCCTCGACGTCGTCGAACCGGCCGGTGCGCGCCGAGCTCAGTGCCGCCGCCGAGGCCGCCCACCCCACGGCCACCCCGTCGGCATGCGGCGAGGCCAACACCTCGTCGGCAATCCGCAACGCGCGCAACGGAGTTCCCGCGTTCATCGCAAAGGTCGCCGCGAGCGCGTCCAGGGTGGCCAATGCCGTCGGCGCATCGAGATCCGGTTCCGCGTGGTCTGCAGAAACGCGGTGGCCCGCTCCGGCTCGCTGAGCATCCAGAACTGGTTGGCGGCCCGCGGCAGTGCCCACTCGATCAGCTCGGGCTGGGACAACTGCTCGGGATCCACCGCCTCCAGCACCGCGCCCGCTTCTCGTCCACGGCCCTGCCAGGTCAGCGCGTACGCGAGCGACAGCCGAGCCGCCAGTCCGTCCGACCGGTCCAGCGCGGCGCGCGCGAGCTGTTCGGCGAGCTCGAGCTCGCCGAGCCGGAGCGCGTGTTGGGCTGCGGTCACCATGTCGGCGACTGCGCCGGGAGCGTCGCTCTCGACGGCCAGCGCGGAGCGTCGCAGCTGGTCACCGATCCGGCCGGATGGTCGGGCCGCCAGCTGTTCGACCAGCGATGTGCGCAGCGCCCGTGCGGCGCCCGGTGCCAGCGCGACGCGGGCGCGGTCGGTGTAGAGCGGATGGGCCGCGTGCACCATCGCATCGTCATCCGAGGCGATCGCGCCGGCGGCTTCCGCTGCGTCGACGGCATGCTCGCCGGCCAGCGCCGCCAGGTCGCCGCGACACAGGGGTTCTGCCAACGCGAGGTAGTCCAGCACCGTGCGCGCCGACGCCGGCAGGCCGGCCAGGTAGCCGTCGATCAGGGCCGGCAGCGGTCGGCCGATCCTCCACATCGCCGCCCTGGACCAAGTGCCGCAGGTACAGCGGGTTGCCCTGACTGTGCCGGAAAACTTCGTCGTTGGCCGCCGCATCGAGCGGTGCGCCGAGGGCCGATTCCAGCAGCGCCGCCGTCGCCGCCTGATCCAGCGGGCCGACTTCGACCGGGGTCAGCAGCTCATCGGCCGACAATGCTGCGACCGCGTCGGGCAGCTCGGTGCCGGCCCGGACTGTGACGATCAGCCGCGCCGAGCGACTCAGCGCCAGCTGGTAGACCAGGGTGGCCGACAGATGGTCCAGGTGGTGCGCGTCGTCGACCACGAACAGCAGCTCGTCGGCGTCAGCGGTCAACGAGTCGTGGGCGGCGCGCAGCAACTCCGCGGGTCTGCCGGTCTCGGCGAGCTCGCTGATCTCGAGCAGTGCGCGGAACGCACCGAACGGCACGGTCCGTCCGGTCGCCGTGCCCATCACCCAACGCACCGCAGTCGACGGCTTGGCCGCGACGAACCGCTCGGCGGCAGTGCGCGCGAGCAGCGTCTTGCCGACGCCGTCGGCCCCGACCAGCAGCACGCCGGAGTTCTGCGGATCGTCCAGCGTGGCCGCGACCCGCTGCAAGACGTCATCCGTCGGCGCGGCAACCCAAGCAGTCGGCACCGCCGGATTTTATGGCGCTCACCGTCGGTGGTCTACGTTTCGACTGTGCCCTCCAAACGCGATTCGCCCGAACGGTGGGCGGTCTGTGTGTACTGCGCGTCCGGGCCCACCCATCCCGAGTTGTTGACGTTGGCCGCCGACCTCGGCGAGGCGATCGCCGAGCGGGGCTGGACCCTGGTCTGGGGCGGCGGCAATGTCTCGGCGATGGGCGCGTTGGCCACGGCCGCGCGGGCCCGCGGCGGGTGGACCGTCGGCGTCATCCCCCAGATGCTGGTACGGCGCGAGGTCGCCGACACCGACGCCGACGAGCTGATCGTCACCGACACCATGCGCGAGCGCAAACAGATCATGGAGGACCGGGCCGACGCGTTCATCGCGCTGCCGGGTGGCATCGGCACGTTGGAGGAGCTGTTTGAGGCCTGGACCGGCGGGTATCTCGGTATGCACAACAAACCGGTGGTGATGCTGGACCCGGCCGGACACTTCGATGGGTTGCGTGCGTGGCTCTACGGATTGATCGACAGCGGTTACGTCTCGGAAGCCGCGCTGGACCGGCTGGTGGTCGTCGACGAGGTGAGTGCGGCGCTGGCTGCCTGCACACCCAGCTGAGCTGGTGACCTGCCCCCGATTAGGCTGGCCGCCATCTGCTGTTGCGTGAAAAGGGGATAACAGTGTCCGAACACGAGTCCGGTACCCGCTCGTCGGTCGGGCTGCTCGACATCGCAACTCGGGTGCCCGGGGTGTTGGCCGACGTTCCGGTGATGGTCCGCGGCGTGCTCACCGGTCTGCTGGCCCGGCCGACATCCAAGACGTCGATCGGCAAGGTGTTTCAGGATCGCGCCGCGCGCTTCGGTGATCGGGTGTTCGTCCGGTTCGGCGAGCGGCAATTGACCTACCGCGAGGCCAACGCGACCGCCAACCGCTACGCCGCGGTGCTGGCGGCGCGTGGTGTCGGACGCGGCGACGTCGTCGGGATCATGATGCGGAACTCACCGAATACCGTGCTGGCGATGCTGGCCGTGGTCAAATGCGGCGCGGTCGCGGGGATGCTCAATTACCACCAGCGCGGTGAGGTGCTGGCGCACAGCCTGGGGCTGCTGGACGCCAAAGTGCTCGTCGTCGAATCCGATCTGGTCGAAGCGGTCGAGGAGTGCGGTGGGGCCGGCACTGCGCCGGTGACGATCGAGGAGGTGGAGCGGCTCGCGGCCACCGCCCCCACGACCAACCCGGCGTCGGCGTCGGCGGTGCTGGCCAAGGACACCGCGTTCTACATCTTCACCTCGGGCACCACGGGTCATCCGAAGGCCAGCGTGATGACGCATCGTCGGTGGTTGTCGGCATTGGCCGCGTTCGGCGGACTTGGCTTGCGGCTCAGGGGTTCTGACACTTTGTACAGCTGCCTTCCGCTGTACCACAACAACGCGCTGACGGTCGCGGTCGGATCGGTGATCAACTCCGGGGCAACCTTGGCGCTCGGTAAGTCCTTCTCGGCGTCGCGGTTTTGGGACGAGGTGATTGCCAGCGAGGCAACGGCTTTCATCTACATCGGCGAGGTGTGCCGCTACCTGCTCAACCAGCCGGCCAAGCCGACCGATCGTGCCCACAAGGTGCGGCTGATCGCCGGTAACGGGTTGCGTCCGGAGATTTGGGACGAGTTCACTCGACGGTTCGGCATCGCACGGGTCTGCGAGTTCTATGCCGCCAGTGAGGGCAACACCGCGTTCATCAACATCTTCAACGTGCCCAGATCGACTGGTATCGCACCGATGCCGTTGGCCTACGTGCACTACGACCCCGACACCGGTGAGCCGCTGCGCAGTGCGGACGGCCGGGTGCAGCGGGTGCCCGCCGGTGAGCCCGGCCTGCTGCTCAGCCCGGTGAACAGGCTGCAACCGTTCGACGGTTACACCGACCCGCACGCGAGCGAAAAGAAATTGGTGCGCAACGCCTTTCGTGACGGCGACTGCTGGTTCAACACCGGCGACGTGATGAGCCCGCAGGGCATGCGCCACGCCGCGTTTGTCGACCGGCTCGGCGACACTTTCCGTTGGAAGGGCGAGAACGTCGCCACCACACAAGTGGAACGGGCGCTGGGCTCCGACAAGTCCGTTGAGGAGTGCACTGTCTTCGGTGTGGAGATCCCGCGTACCGGCGGTCGCGCCGGAATGGCCGCGGTCAAGCTGCGCGACGGCGCCGAGTTCGACGGGAAGGCGCTTGCCCAGACCGTCTACGAGCAACTGCCCGGCTATGCGCTGCCGCTATTCGTCCGGGTGGTCGAAGCGATGGAGCACACCACCACGTTCAAGAGCCGCAAGGTCGATCTGCGCGAGCAGGGTTACGGCTCCGACGTCGAGGACCCGCTGTATGTGTTGGCCGGCCGCGATGAGGGTTATGTGCCGTTTTACGACGCATACCCGGACGAGGTCGCGGCGGGTAAGCGACCGCAGGGCTGAGAACCGCGAAGCGCACCGGTCGCGTCGTCATCAATAGCCACATCAGCACCGTCAGATGGGTGCCGCACTGTTCCCAATAGTGATGTCGTATGTGGCGTCACCATGCGGTGATATCGCCCGCGGTGTCGAAGCGAAAGAGGCAATTATCCCTCACCCAGCGACTGCAGAGGCTGTTGAGTCGCGTGAGGTTTAAGTGCGCAAGCCGGGCACCCGTCGGGCACCATAGACAGCGTGCACGCCTCCCTTTGCGGTCGCCCGATCACCGGCGACCGCCCACTGATCATGGCGATCGTGAACCGCACGCCTGATTCGTTTTATGACCGCGGCGCCAACTTCGGCGACGGCGCGGCTCGCGACGCTGTGCACCGGCTGATCGCCGAAGGCGCCGACGTGATCGATGTGGGCGGTATCAAGGCCGGCCCGGGGGAGCGCATCGACACCGAAACCGAGACCGCTCGGGTGGTGCCGTTCATCGAGTGGCTGCGCGATGCCTACCCCGACCAACTGATCAGCATCGACACCTGGCGTTCGGAGGTAGCCCGACAGGCCTGCCGGGCAGGTGCGGACCTGATCAACGACACCTGGGGCGGTATCGACCCCGCGATGCCCGAGGTGGCCGCGGAATTCGGAGCGGGCCTGGTGTGCTCGCACACCGGGGGGTTGCGCGCCGCGCACCCGGCCGTTCCGGGTCAGCTACGGGATCAGCACCCGCGGCGTGGTCGACGACGTGATCCGCGAAGTCACCGCAGCGGCCGAACGCGCCGTCGCCGCCGGGGTGGCCCGCGATCGCGTGCTGATCGACCCCACCCACGATTTCGGCAAGAACACTTTCCACGGTTTGGCGCTGTTGCGTCATGTGGAAGATCTTGTTAACACGGGGTGGCCGGTGTTGATGGCGTTGAGCAACAAAGACTTCGTCGGGGAGACTCTGGGCGTGGATCTGACCGAACGGCTGGAGGGAACCCTGGCCGCCACCGCGCTCGCGGCTGCCGCCGGGGCGCGGATGTTCCGCGTGCACGAAGTCGGCCCCACCCGGCGGGTGCTGGAGATGGTGGCGTCGATCAACGGTCAGCGGCGGCCGACGCGCACGGTGAGAGGACTTGCATGACGGCATCTGAGCTGGTCGATCTCGCCGCCGAGGGGGCGCTGACCGCACTGCCGGGCGACGTTTGGCTGGCCGACCGCTGTTGGACCCGTCCGCATTGGACGGTCGACGAGTTGGTGGCGGCGAAGGCCGGACGAACCATCTCGGTGGTGCTGCCCGCCCTCAACGAGGAAGACACCGTCGAATCGGTGATCGACAGCATTTCACCGCTGGTCGGCGTACTGGTCGACGAGCTGATCGTGCTCGATTCGGGCTCCACCGACGACACCGAGATCCGGGCGATAGCCGCTGGTGCACGCGTCGTCACCAGGGAACAAGCCTTGCCGCACATCCCGCCGCGACCAGGCAAAGGCGAGGTGCTGTGGCGCTCACTGGCCGCCACCGAGCGGCGATTTCGTGGTGTTCGTCGACTCCGACCTCATCGACCCGCACCCGATGTTCGTGCCGCGGCTGCTCGGGCCGCTGCTCACCGAGGACGGCGTCCACCTGGTCAAGAGCTTCTACCGGCGGCCACTCAACGTGAGCGATGCCAGCGGCCGCGAAGGCGCCACCGGCGGCGGCCGGGTCACCGAGTTGGTGGCGCGCCCGCTGCTCGCGGCGCTGCGACCCGAGCTCGGCTGCGTGCTGCAGCCGCTGGGCGGCGAATATGCGGCCACCCGCGAACTGCTGATGTCGGTGCCTTTCGCGCCCGGCTACGGCGTCGAGATCGGCCTGCTGATGGACACCTATGACCGGTTGGGGCTGGACGCGATCGCGCAGGTCAACCTTGGTGTGCGGGCACACCGCAACCGGCCGCTGGCCGAGTTGGGCCCGATGAGCCGTCAGGTCGTCGCGACCCTGCTGTCGCGCTGCGGCATTCCCGACTCCGGGGTCGGGTTGACCCAGTTCTTCGTCGACGGCCCAGACGGTGAGGGCTATACCCCCCGCACCTCGACGGTGTCGCTGGCCGATCGCCCGCCGATGAACGCCGTGGCGATCGCAAGCGCGGCGAAGCCGGGCGCAGCGGGTCGCCACTAAAGACCGCTGCGTCCGCCCCGCGATCGTTAAGGCAATATCGGTCTCGTGGCTTTGGTGTTGCTGTACGTCGTGGTGTTGGTCCTGGTCGCGATCGTGCTGTTCGGCGTGGTCAGTTTGCTGTTCGGCCGCGGTGAGCCGCTACCGCCGCTGCCCAGGGGGACGACGCCGACGGTGTTGCCCGCCTCCGGTGTCACCGGCGCCGACGTCGACGCGGTGAAGTTCACCCAGACGCTGCGCGGCTACAAGACCAGCGAGGTGGACTGGGTGCTGGACCGGCTCGGCCAGGAACTCGACCTGCTGCGCGGCCAACTCTCGTCGGTGCACGCCGCTGAAACACTCGCGGCCGCCGATGTCGAGGCTGACGAGCGGTCGTCGGCGCCGAGGTCGCCGACGACCAGGAGCCGACGTGACCCTGCTGCCCGACGACGGGCTGGTCCGCTGCGACTGGGCAACTGGTCGGCCGGGCCCGGACTTCGCCCTCTACCGCGACTACCACGACCAGGAATGGGGCCGGCCCCTGCACGGGCGGGTGCCGCTGTTCGAGCGGATGAGCCTGGAGGCCTTCCAGAGCGGCCTGTCCTGGCTGATCATTCTGCGCAAGCGGGAGAATTTCCGGCGCGCCTTCGCCGGCTTCGACATCGAGGAGGTCGCCCGCTACACCGATGCCGACGTGGCCCGGCTGATGGCCGACGCGGGAATCGTCCGCAACCGCGCCAAGATCGAGGCGACGATCGCCAACGCGCGTGCCGCCGCCGACCTGAGATCCCCGACGACCTTTCCGAGTTGCTGTGGTCGTTCGCGCCGGCGCCGCGGCCACGGCCCGCGGACCTCTCCGAAGTCCCCGCCACGACCGCGGAATCCACAGCCATGGCACGCGAATTGAAGCGCCGCGGGTTCCGATTCGTCGGGCCGACCACCGCGTACGCGTTGATGCAGGCGACCGGGATGGTCGACGATCACCTGCGAACCTGCTGGGTGCCTCCGGTCCGATGAAACGCCGACTCGGAGGTCATGTACACCTGCCGCGCCGGATAGGGAACAATGGAGGGGTGAATTTGCAGTTCAATGCCGGGGACGGCTGGAATTCCACTGGCGGGGCGTACCCGGCGCTGGCGAGGTCCGTGACGGCGGGCCACCTCGAATCTGGAGGGAGCACTCGATGGCGGCGATGAAGCCCCGGACTGGTGACGGTCCACTGGAAGCGACCAAGGAGGGGCGCGGCATCGTGATGCGGGTACCGCTGGAGGGCGGTGGCCGACTGGTCGTCGAGCTGACACCCGACGAAGCCGCCGCGCTGGGCGACGAACTCAAGGGCGTCACCAGCTAACCCGCCGCTACGTGCACACCTTCCGGTAGATCTCCAGCGTCTGTTCTGCAATGCGCGCCCAGGAGAATTCCGCGATGCAGCGCTGCCGTCCCGCTCGGCCGTAGCGCTCCGCCTTCTCGGGATCGGCGACCAGGGCGTTGACCGCCTCAGCGAGCCTGGACTGGTAACCGACCGGGATCGTCGGCGTCGTAGTGCACCAGCGAACCGGTGACTCCGTCGTCGACCACCTCGGGTATGCCGCCGACATCGGAGGCCACCACCGCGGTGCCGCAGGCCATCGCCTCGAGGTTGACGATACCCAACGGCTCATATACCGACGGGCACACGAAAACTGTTGCAGCCGAAAGTATTTCACGTATCTTCCCAATCGGCAGCAGCTCCCTGACCCAGAACACGCCGGTGCGCGTGCGGGCCAGCTCGGCCACCCCGGCGGCTCACTTCGGCGGCGATTTCCGGCGTGTCGGGCGCTCCGGCGCACAGCACCAACTGCACGTCGGGGCCGAACCGGTGCGCGGCCGCGAGCAGGTGGGCGACGCCTTTCTGCCGGGTGATCCGCCCGACGAATGCCACCATCGGCCGGCCGCGGTCGACGCCGAGGTCGGCGAGCACGGACTCGCCCGGGGACGACGCCGACGGGTCGACCGGGTGCCAAACCTCGGTGTCGATCCCGTTGCGCACGACATGCACCCGGCTGGGATCCAGCGTCGGATAGACCCGCAGCACGTCGTCGCGCATGCCCGAGCTGACGGCGATGACGGCGTCCGCGGCGGTCACCGCGGTCTGTTCCACCCACGACGAGATCCGGTAGCCGCCGCCGAGCTGTTCGGCCTTCCACGGCCGCAACGGCTCCAGCGAATGCGCGGTCAGCACATGCGGGACGTCGTAGAGCAACGACGGCCAGCTGCCCGGCCAAGCCGGTGTACCAGGTGTGGGTGTGGACCACGGTGGCCTCCGCGGCGGCATTGGCCATCACCAGATCGGACGACAACGTCGTCAGCGCCGGGTTGGCGCCGCGCAGCTGCGAGTCGGGCTGATAGGTGAACGCGCCCGGTCGGGGCGCGCCCATGCAGTGCACGTCGACCTCGCACAGCTTGCGCAGCTGCGCGACGAGCTCGGTGACGTGCACCCCCGCGCCCGCCGTAGACCTCCGGCGGATACTCCCGAGTCATCATCGCCACCCGCATACCCGGCACGGTAGTAGTCGCTCCCGGATGGCGCCGTCGGCGGGTTGGTCGAAATTGGTTGATGGACAGTCCGTCAGCGCGGGTAATTCATGAGAATGACCTGGCAGCGGCTCGCGGTGGCCGATAGGTTTGATCCATGAGGGAAGCGCCACACGTGCTGGGCATCGTCCTGGCCGGGGGGGAGGGCAAGCGGTTGTATCCGCTGACCGCGGACCGGGCCAAACCCGCGGTTCCCTTCGGCGGCGCCTACCGGCTGATCGACTTCGTGCTTTCCAACCTCGTCAACGCCCGCTACCTGAGGATCTGCGTTCTCACCCAATACAAGTCGCATTCGCTGGACCGCCATATTTCGCAGAACTGGCGGTTGTCCGGGTCTGGCCGGTGAGTACATCACCCCGGTTCCGGCCCAGCAGCGGCTCGGCCCGCGCTGGTACACCGGCTCCGCCGACGCGATCTATCAGTCGCTGAACCTGATCTACGACGAGGATCCCGACTACATCGTGGTTTTCGGCGCCGACCACGTCTACCGGATGGACCCCGAGCAGATGCTGCGGTTCCACATCGACAGCGGGGCCGGGGCGACGGTGGCCGGGATCCGGGTGCCCCGCGCCGAGGCGAGCGCGTTCGGCTGCATCGACGCCGACGAGTCCGGCCGCATCCGCAGCTTCGTCGAGAAGCCGGCGGAGCCGCCCGGCACGCCCGACGACCCGGAATCCACGTTCGTCTCGATGGGCAACTACATCTTCACCACCAAGGTGCTCATCGACGCGATCCGTGCCGACGCCGACGAAGACCACTCCGATCACGACATGGGCGGTGACATCATTCCGCGGCTGGTCTCCGACGGGATTGGCCGCGGTCTACGACTTCTCCGACAACGAGGTGCCGGGCGCCACCGACCGTGACCGGGCCTACTGGCGCGACGTCGGAACGCTGGACGCCTTCTACGACGCCCACATGGATCTGGTGTCGGTGCATCCGGTGTTCAACCTGTACAACAAGCGCTGGCCGATCCGCGGCGAGTCGGAGAACCTGGCGCCGGCCAAGTTCGTCAACGGCGGCTCCGCGCAGGAGTCGGTGGTGGGCGCGGGCAGCATCATCTCGGCCGCCTCGGTGCGCAACTCGGTGCTGTCGTCGCAACGTCGTCGTCGACGACGGCGCGATCGTGGAGGGCAGCGTGATCATGCCGGGTGTTCGCGTCGGCCGCGGCGCGGTGGTGCGTCACGCGATCCTGGACAAGAACGTCGTCGTCGGTCCCGGCGAGATGGTCGGGGTGGATCTGGAGAAGGATCGCGAACGCTTCGCGATCAGCGCCGGCGGCGTCGTCGCCGTGGGCAAGGGCGTCTGGATCTAACGTCTGCTCGCCAAGGCCTCACCAGACGTACGGCGCCAGGCGGTAGTGGACTTGCCGCTCGTAGTCGCGGTAGCCAGGTAATTCCTGCGCGAGCAGCTTCTCCTCATCGCGGATGCGCAGCACGAGCACGATCACGCCGGGGATGACGAGGACCAACCCCCAATACGAGCCGAGCGCCAACGGGATACCCACCATCAAGATAACGTTGCCGGCGTACATCGGATGGCGAACCAGTCCGTATAAACCGGTGGAGACGAGCGTCTGCTCCGACTCGACGGTGACGTTGACCGCCGCATAACCGTTCTGGATGACCACCAGCATGGCGACGCCGAGTCCGACCGCGACCAGGACATCGCCGATCACCGAAATCGACGCCGGCACTGTCGACCATCTGAAGTGGTGGTCAAGCGCGCTGACCACGAGCATGGCCGTAAAGCAGACGAACAAGACGGCGATCACGATCTGCTGCAGCGTTCGGGTCTCCGCCAGCGGCCCGCGCATCCGCCGCTCCAGCGCGGCCGGGTTCGCGTGCATCAAGTAAACGCTGGGGATCCACGTGGAGAGTGCGAACACCGCGAGAAAGACCCACGCCTGCCAGTAGTGCAACGTGCCGGCCGGTAGGAACAGCATCAATCCGAATGCCACCAGGCCCAACGCAGCTGAGACCAATCCTTTAACAAGGGTTTTCATCGCAACCTCCTCAGCTCTGTACGTCGCGGCGGCGAAAGGCCGCCATTCCCAGCGCGATCAGCGCGGCGTCGATCACCAACAGCCACAGCAGTGGGACCGGCGTGAACGCTCCGCCGGTGACCCGCGGGATGTGCGCGAACGGCTCGAGGTCGAGCAGCCACTGGGAAAAGCCCGAAAGCGACCCGATCAGATACAGCGCGACGAATCCGACCAGCACACCCCAAGACAGCGGGGTCAACCGCGGCGCAAGCCCGAACAACGCGACGGTGACCGCCGCGGAGAGCCACACGGCGGGCAGTTGCACCGCCGCGGTCGCGACGACCGTCGCAAGCTTGCCGCCGATGTCGTGGGCAGCGACGCCGTAAGTCAGCCCGGCCGCTGCCCCGGCAATCAACATCGCCACGGCAGATCCGATCAGCGCGATTGCCAGATGGCCTGCCAGCCAACGGCTTCGGCCTACTGCGCCGGCCAGCACCGTTTCGGCTCGCTGACCGGCCTCCTCCTGATGCGGCCGCAGGGTCAGCGAGATCGCGAATGCGGCCGCCATCATGCCCAGCATGCAAAACGCCACCGCGATGAAGGCTTGCTCCAACGCGCCGGTGCCGCCCATCCGCTCGACAATGTCTTGCGCCGTGCCGCCGCCCAGCTCGTCGCCGATGCCATGCACAACGCTGCCGATCAGCAAGCCGTACAGGCACAGCCCGACGGTCCACAGCAGCAGGGCGCCGCGGTCCAGCCGCCAGGCCAACCCGAAGGCGCCCCGCAGCATCGGTGATGCAGCCGCCGGACCCGGACGTTCCGCGATCAACCCTGCGCCGACATCGCGACCGGCAAGCAGCCGGTATGCCAGCGCGGTCAGCAGCACCGTCGTCGCAAGGTGCAGCAGCAGTACCCACCACCGGTCGCCCGCGTACGGGCGGACCTGCAGCGACCAACCCAGCGGCGAGAGCCACGACAAGGTACCCGAACCGGCGTCACCGACGGCGCGCAGCGTGAATGCGGTTGCCAGCGCACCGAATGCGGCGCCGCGGGCGAACCGGGCGCTGGGTGACAGCTGGGCAGCCACCGCGGCCACCGCGGTGAACACCAGACCGGAGCCGGCCAGCGCGGCTCCGAACGCCAGCGAGCCAACCGCGGGCACGCTGGTGTTGAGCAGGCCCGCCGCACCGACAGCGCCGGTGAGCACGCACGCCCCGAACGACAGCAACAGGGCCGCGGTCAGGCTGGCATATCGGCCCACCGCGGTCGAGTCGATCAGCTCGGCGCGGCCGGTTTCTTCGTCCGCGCGGGTGTGCCGGATGACGGTGAGAACGACCGCCACGGCGATCAGCAGATGGAACATCCCGGCTTTCCAGATGCCTGTTGCGCCGAGGCTGTCGTTGTAGATCTGTCCATAGAGCGCCCGCTGAGCCGGGCTGGCCATGATCGCGGCCGCAAAGGCGGCGCGGGCCGCCTGGCCGGGGTAGACCTTCTCGACACTGCCGACGTAGACGGTCCCCAGCGGGACCGACAGGAGCAATACCCACAACGGCAGGACCACCCGGTCGCGCCGCAGGTACAGCCGCAGCATCCCGAGCGTGCCGGTGAACGCCGAACCCCGTGCCGGCGCCTGGTGTGCCGGGTGGTGAGGCCGATCCAACGTAGTCGTCATGCCCGCACCTCATCACCCCTGACTTCGCGCCGGCTTTCGGCGCCGATGCCGTAATGGCGCAGGAACAGCTCCTCCAGTGTGGGCGGTTGGCTGACCAGGCTGCGCACGCCGGCGCCGCCGAGCACCCGGATGAGTTCACCGAGACTTTCGCTGTCGACCTGGGCGCGCAGCGTGCTGCCCTCGATGCTGACGTTCTCCACGCCGCGGATGCGGGCGAGATCGCCGGGCGATCCCAGCAATTCCGCCTTGATCGACGTGCGGCTGAGATGGCGCATCGAATCCAGCGAGCCGCTCTCGACGGTCTTGCCGGCGCGAATGATGGTCACCCGTTCGCACAGGGCCTCAGTTTCGGCCAGGATGTGGCTGGACAACAGGACCGTCGTACCCCGATCTCGCGCCTCTGCGACGCATTGCTGAAAGACGTTCTCCATCAACGGGTCCAGACCGCTGCTCGGCTCGTCGAGCAGCAGTAGGCGGGCCCGCGACGAGAACGCCGAAATCAAGGAGACTTTCTGACGGTTTCCCTTGGAATAGGTCCGTGCCTTCTTGTGCGGGTCCAGCTCGAAGCGCTCGACCAGCTGCGCGCGGCGCTTTTCGTCGATGCCGCCGCGCATCCGTGCCAGTAGGTCGATGGTCTCACCGCCGGTGAGGTTAGGCCACAGTGTCACATCGCCTGGAACATAAGCGATCTGGCGGTGCAGTTCGACGGCGTCCGTCCAGGGGTCGCCGCCGAGCAGCCGAGCCGTTCCGCCATCGGCCTTCACCACTCCCAGCAATATGCGGATAGTCGTCGACTTCCCGGCGCCGTTGGGCCCGAGGAAGCCGTGCACCTCGCCCTCGCGTACCGTCAGCTCGAGGCCGTCCAACGCCCGAACCGCTCCAAAATTCTTTGTCAGACCGTGGATTTCGACCGGGTCCTGATAGCTGGCGGAGTTGTCAGCTGGCATGAGTATCTCCTTGTTCTGCTTCGGCGAGGAAAGCGTCGTACATCGTGCTGTCGGTCATCAGGCCTTCGGTGTAGATCTCGAGGGCGGGTAGGGTCATGTCGCGGGCGTAGTCGCGCAACACAGCCCGTAAATCCGTTGGGGTTTCATGCATTTGCAGATACAAAAGGAAACCGCCGCCGCCGGTGATCGCCATATACTTCGCCCGGGCCCGCGGATTGCGGCTGGGTTTCAGGATGCCGGTCTGCACCCCTTCGTCGAGGTAACCTTCGGCATTGTCGATCATCTTGCGCCATAACGTGTTTGCCAGTTCGCCACCGGATTGCATGATGCGCACCAGGTAGGCCATCAAGGGTGCGTACTCCTCGATCTCGGCCATCGCCGCGAACCAGGTAGCCGGGTCGCTGGAACGCATCGCCTCCGATTTCCCGCTGCGGATCTCTTCGGCGACGTAGTCGTCGCAGGCTTTGCGCAGACCGTCCTTGGAGCCGAAGTGGTGGATCACCAAGGCCGCGCTCACTCCCGCCGCTTCGGCGATGGATCGCAGCCCGACGCCGAAGCCCTGCTTGCCGAACTGCTCGATCGCCGCGTCGCGGATCCGGGCCGCGGCGGTCAAATCGTCGACTGAACGCATGTTCAGGAGATTAAACAGTCGTTCAGTCGATGGTCAAGCAGAAACGCCGTCAAAAATGCGCAAAAGGTTGGGTCAGTCGCGGACAGCGGCCAGCAAGCCGTCGCCGAGCGGCACCAGCGCCGGCGTGAGCAGCTCGTTCTCGGCGATCAGCCGCGCCGCTTCGCGCACCGCAGCGACCTCCGCGTCGTGGGCCGCCGGGTCGCCGGCCCGCCCACCGAGCGCGGCGCCGTGAACGACGATGGCTCCGCCCGAGCGCAGCAGCCGCACCCCCTCGACCACGTAGTCCGGTTGGTCGAGCGGGTCGGCATCGATGAAGACCAGGTCGTAGGACGCGTCGGCCAGCCGGGTCAGCACCTCCTGAGCCCGGCCGCTGATCAGCCGTGTCCGCGACGGCCCGATGCCGGCGTCGGAAAACGCCTGCTTGGCGATCAGCTGATGCTCGGGCTCGATGTCGATCGTGGTCAGCACGCCGTCTTCGCTCATCCCCGACAACAACCACAGGCTGCTGACTCCCGCGCCCGTCCCCACCTCGACGACGGCTTTGCCGCCACTGAGCTTGGTCAGCAGGCTGAGCAGCGCTCCCACCGCGGGAGTGACCGCGCCGGCGCCGATGTCGACCGCGCGATCGCGGGCGGCCAGCAGGACCGCGTCCTCGGAGATCGACCCTTCGGCGTGTGCCGACAGCGATTCGGCCCGACTGGTCGGAGCCGACTGGCCCGGCGTGGGGTCGGTGGTGGCCATGTGCGCAGCGTAAATCCAACCGCTGCCGCGTGCGGTCAGGCGCGCCCGGTACGGTCTTGCGACACGCCCGGGCCCGGCGGCGGATAAAGGTCACAATTTGATGAATAGGACCAGCGCAACGGGGTATACATACCCATTCTCAGTGAAAGCTCAGTGCGATCACATACCGCACATACGACGGTAGGCGACGGTATCCCCCATGGAACGTGGAGGCCGGTTCTCCGGGAATACACCCCGGCGTCTTCGCGTTGCCTGCGGTGACCAATTGCCCTATTTGGACGGCAGTCCGAACGCGGAGGATCTGAACATCGCCACCATGATGAGCCCGGCCAGCATGTCGCATCCCGAGCAGTATCGGGACGCGGAGTGGGTCGAGCCTGCCGAGGAGCCGTATGGCACCGCCGTCTTCGACGCGACCGGTGACAAGGCGGCGATGCCGTCCTGGGATGAGCTCGTCCGGCAACACGCCGACCGCGTCTACCGGCTGGCCTATCGGCTCTCCGGCAATCAGCACGACGCCGAGGATCTGACCCAGGAGACCTTCATCAGGGTTTTCCGGTCGGTACAGAACTACCAGCCGGGGACGTTCGAAGGTTGGCTGCACCGCATCACGACCAACCTGTTTCTCGACATGGTGCGCCGTCGCGGCCGGGTCCGGATGGAGGCATTGCCCGACGATTACGACCGGGTGCCCGCCGACGAGCCCAACCCCGAGGAGATCTACCACGAGTCGCGGCTGGGCCCTGACCTGCAGGCGGCGCTGGATTCGCTGCCTCCCGAGTTCCGCGCGGCGGTGGTGCTGTGCGACATCGAAGGACTGTCCTACGAGGAGATCGGGGCGACCCTCGGGGTGAAGCTCGGGACCGTGCGCAGCCGGATCCACCGGGGACGACAAGCGCTGCGTGACTATCTGGCGGCGCACTCCGAGGGAGCTAAGCACTCGTCATCCGCTGCCAGGCAGCAGCAGACGGACTAAGACACACGCCGCCTGATCCACTCTTCATCGGTGTTCCGTATCGGGCAGCGCGCAACATTCGCGCTACATTCGAGGTAGTGCATAAACCGACCGCTGACACGGAGAGGAGCCGGTGATGGCCGAGCGGGGACATGTGTTCCGCCGTGCGTTCTCCTGGCTTCCCGCCCAGTTCGCCTCGCAAAGCGATGCGCCGGTCGGCGCGCCGCGACAGTTCGGTTCTACTGAGCATCTGTCCATCGAGGCCATCGCCGCGTTCGTCGACGGTGAGCTGCGGATGAACGCACACCTGCGCGCAGCGCATCACATCTCGCTGTGCCCGGATTGCGCCGCGGAAGTGGACGGCCACCGCCGGGCCCGCGCCGCGCTGCGCGATTCTCGTCCGATCAGGATTCCCAGCACGCTGCTGGGATTGCTGTCACAGATTCCCCATTGCCCGCCCGACGAGGATGACGGCCATACAGACAACGGCCCGTGGGGGCCGCCGCGCACTCAGCGGAGCCGGGATCATCTAGCCGACGGCAACCCGCCTGACCGGCGCGAGCCTCGGTAGGGTGGGGTACCAAGGTTGCCAAGCCGGTGCGCAGCGCCGTGCTCGCAGTTCATAGCGGTTCATAGCGTTTTTGCGCCCGGAAGAGGATGACGTGAGCTCCGACCAAGACAAGAACGGCGCCCCTCGGCTGGCGCCGCGACCGATTTCCCGGCCGCCCGTTGACGCTGCGTCGCGCCAAGCCTTCAGCCGTCCCGACGGCGTGCAAGGCTCGTTCGTCGCCGAAAGCGTGCGTCCGTCGAAGTATCGCAACACCGGTGAGTTCACCCCGCACGACCAACCGGCGGACCCGGTTCTCTCGGAGGCCTTCGGCCGTCCCTTTCCCGGAGCAGAGTCGCTGCAGCGCCACCCCACCGATGCCGGCGCGCTCGACGGTGACAACGACCAGGCAGACGAACCCGACGACCCATGGCGCGACCCGGGCGCGGCCGCCGCTCTGGGCGAGCCGGCGGTAACGCGGTCCGGACCACTGGGCGCCGGCTTGGAACGCGACCGGCTCGGTTTGCGCGACGTGCTGTTCGGTGGGCGGGTGTCCTACCTGGCTCTTCTGGTGCTGGCCGTGCTCGCGTTGTTGATCGGCGTGGTCGGCGGCGTGGTCGGGCGCAAGACGGCTGAGGTCGTCGAGGCCTTCACCACCTCCAAGGTGACGCTGGCGACTAACAACAACAGCGAAGCACCGGCCGGCCGATTCGCCAAAGTCGCTGCCGCGGTTGCGGATTCGGTGGTGACGATCCAGTCGGTCAGCGATCAAGAGGGCATGCAGGGATCCGGGTTCGTCGTCGACGGCCGCGGCTACATCGTCACCAACAACCACGTCATCTCCGAAGCGGCCAACAACCCCAGCCAGTTCAAGACCACCGTCGTCTTCAACGACGGCAAGGAAGTGCCCGCCAACCTGGTCGGCCGCGACCCCAAGACCGACCTGGCTGTCCTCAAGGTGGACAACGTCGACAACCTGTCGGTGGCCCGGTTGGGTGACTCCGACAAGGTGCGTGTCGGCGATGAAGTCCTAGCCGCGGGTGCGCCGCTGGGTCTGCGCAGCACCGTGACGCACGGCATCATCAGCGCACTGCACCGCCCGATCCCGTTGTCGGGGGAGGGTTCGGACACCGACACAGTCATCGACGCCGTGCAGACCGACGCCTCGATCAACCACGGGAACTCCGGTGGCCCGCTGATCGACATGGATTCTCAGGTCATCGGCATCAACACCGCTGGCAAGTCGCTGTCCGACAGCGCCAGCGGCCTGGGCTTCGCGATTCCGGTCAACGAGGCGAAACTGGTTGCGCAGACGTTGATCAAAGACGGCAAGATCGTGCACCCGACGTTGGGCCTGAGCACTCGGTCGGTGAGCAACGCCATCGCGCAGGGGGCGCAGGTCGCGAACGTCAAGGCGGGGAGCCCTGCGGAAAAGGGCGGGATTCTGGAAAACGATGTCGTGGTCAAGGTCGGCAACCGTGGGGTCGCAGACTCCGAGGAGTTCGTCGTCGCCGTGCGGCAGTTGACGATCGGGCAGCCCGCCCCGATCGAGGTGGTTCGCGACGGCCGCCACGTGACGCTGACGGTCACGCCGGGTCCGGACACCGGCTAAATGTTCGCCAACGTCGGTTGGGGGGAGATGCTGGTGCTCGTGGTGGTCGGGCTGGTTGTCCTGGGCCCTGAGCGGCTTCCGGGCGCCATCCGGTGGACCGCCACGGCGCTGCGGCAGGCCCGCGACTACCTGAGCGGGATGACGACCCAGCTGCGCGAGGATATCGGGCCCGAATTCGACGACCTGCGGGAGCCGCTGAGCGAGCTGCAGAAGCTGCGGGGTTTGACGCCGCGCGCGGCGCTGACCAAGACACCTGTTCGACGGCGATGACTCGCTTTTCACCGGCAACTTCGACAAGCCGTCAGTGGGTGGGCCCAGCGAGCCGGTCGTTCCGCCATTACCCCGGAGCCGCTGACCGGGCCGGCGCCGTTCGACCCCGACGCTACCTAGTGTCGCGTCGGGTCCAGTCCCAGCGACATGCCGGCCAGCCCGCGGCGTCGCGACGACAGCGCGTCGGCGACGTTTGCAGTTCCTTGCCCACCGCTGAGTCGGCAGCACTGAGCACGATCGGCACCCCGGCATCGCCGGCGGCGACCAACGCCGGGTCCAACGGAATCTGGCCCAGCAGCGGCACGTCGGCGCCGACCGTACGCGACAGCCGTTCGGCGACCTGTCGGCCGCCGCCTTCGCCGAACACCTGCATCTGCGAGCCGTCCGGCAGCAGCCAGCCAGGACATGTTTTCCACCACCCCGACGATGCGCTGACGGGTCTGCACGGCGATACTGCCCGCGCGCTCGGCGACTTCGGCCGCCGCCAGCTGGGGGGTCGTCACCACCAGGATTTCCGCGTTCGGGATCAGCTGGGCCACCGAGATGGCGATGTCGCCGGTGCCCGGCGGCAGGTCGAGCAGCAGCACGTCCAGGTCGCCCCAGTACACGTCGGCCAGAAACTGCTGCAAAGCCCGGTGCAGCATCGGGCCGCGCCACACCACCGGCGTGTTGCCCTGGGTGAACTGTGCGATCGAGATGACCTTCACCTCGTGCGCGATGGGCGGCAGAATCATCGACTCGACCTGAGTCGGCCGGTCGGTGGTGCCCATCATGCGCGGGATGGAGTGCCCGTGGATGTCGGCGTCGAGCAGACCGACCGACACCCCGCGCGCGGCCATCGCCGCGGCCAGGTTGACCGTCACCGTCGACTTACCGACGCCGCCCTTGCCGGAAGCGACCGCGTAGACCCGTGTCAGCGACCCCGGTTGGGCGAACGGGATGACGGGCTCGCGGGCGTCGCCGCGCAATTGCTTACGCAACTCGGTGCGCTGCTCGTCATTCATCACGTCCAGGCTGACCTTCACCGCACCGGTGCCCGGCACGTCGGCCACGGCCTGGGCAACGCGTTCGCTGATCTCGGTCTTCTTCGGGCAAGCGGCGGTGGTCAGGTAGATCTCGACGTGCACGTCGCCGTCGGGGCTCACCTCGATACCTTTGACCATCCCGAGTTCGGTGATGGGGCGCCGCAGTTCGGGGTCGATCACCTTCGCCAGCGCGGCGCGAACGTTGGCGGCCCGGTCAGCGGCGTCAGGGTGCGTTTCGGACATCAACGCCGAGTGTAGTTCGGACCGACGGGGTGACTTACGGACCAGGTGGCGGCGGCGGGCCTGCTGGTTGTCCGGCAGGTGGTCCGGCAGCAGGCGGCGCCGGTGGGGCGGCCGCGGGCTGCGGGGCGGGTGGGCCCGGCGCAGCCGCCGGAGGCGGGGCAGGGGGCAGGCCCGGTGCAAGCGCCGGTGCGGCCAGCGGCGGCACGTCAGGCGGCGGCGTATTCAGCGCCGGCTGCTGTGGGCCAACGGTGTCCTGGCCAATGCAGATCACCGTGCACGACGGGCGGGGACCGGTCTGTTGCCACGGGAACTGCTGGTTGGTGGTGGCGGCCCCGCTGAGGTCGATCAGCGGCATCTGCGCCAGCTGGTCGGAGGGCGCTAGGCCGTGGACGTTGAGCGGCAGGTTCGGCCCGATGCCCTCGGGGCTTTCCAGATGCAGATCGGCGAGCGGCGGCGGGGGTCCGGTAATTGGGGGCAGGTCGACCGGGATGACGCCGGTGGCGTACGCCGCGGCCCAGCCCAGCACGTTCTGGGCATACGGCATCGAGTTGTTGTAGCGCAGGATCGAGGCCATGACCTGCGACTGGTCCCGCAAGTTCAGCCCGCCGCTGCAGAGGTATCGCGCGGCGGCCAGCGTGGCGTCGTACAGGTTCTGCGGATCGGCCACGCCGTCGCCGTCACCGTCGGAGGCGTAACGCGCCCATGTGCCGGGCAGGAACTGCATCGGACCCATCGCGCGGGCATAGGTGACGCGTCCGGCGCCGCTGCTTTGGACGATGACCTCGTTGCCAGGCAGTGTGCCGTCCAAAGATGGGCCGTAGATGGGTCGTATCGCAGTGCCGCGCGCGTCGGTGGCACCGCCGTTGGCGTGCATCGACTCGATGCGTCCGATACCGGCCAGCAGGTTCCAGCTGATCCCACATGCCGGGTCGGCCGTGGCCATCATCCGTTCGGCGTTGCGGTACGCCGACAGCGCCATCGCCGGAATACCAAGCGCGCCTGGCGAATTCACCACAACCGTTGGTGGGGGAGCCGACGCCGTCGCTGCCGCGATGTGGAAGCCGGTCTTCGGGTGTTGGACGGCGATCACCAGCGGCCCCGACGGGTCGGTGGAGGCGGGCGTGACCGCGGCGATCGGGGTGATAGCTGCGTCGTGCAGCGTCGACGTCGGCCCGGGAAACGATGGGGCCGCGGCGCCCACGACTCCAGCGAAGATCAGGCAGGCGATCATCGCCACCCCGAATGCGGGGGTCCGGGCCGTGCGGGTCATCAGCTGCTGCACTGCTGCAACGGTGGCGACGACGGCGGCGGGGATTCTTGACGCCCGGGCCACGCGAACCACCGACTGCCGGGCGGTGGCGAAGGTACTAACGAGGGCAGCCGGCAACTTCGGAGACCGCGGCATGCAGATTACCCGCTGCCGCATCTTTGCAAGAGATAAGTCTCGCCCGATGCGCACTCGACCTTCCTCAATATTCGAGCCCTATTAGGCACCTGTGAAACCACTTTGGCCTCGTGACCTAAGTCACCATACATAACCCTCTGATCACAATGGTCACAATCGCAGACTCTGTGCACAGCGAGATACCGGCCGGGTTTGGGCAAACAGCCGAGGCAATTCCAGATTTGTCTCCGAAGGCCGCGTTTTCCTCCGGCGGGTGATTAAAACGGCTTCGCGGCGCGCGCCTCCGAACCGTCACCGCTGGGCGCCGGGGCTGTGATCGCCCGGTCTGATTGTCGGTCCTCCAGCAGGCCTCGCAGATCCTCCAGTTCGCGGCGCAGGTGGTCGCGGGTCTTTGCGACGTCGCCGATCGCCAGCCGCAGCGCGGCCAACTCCCGGGCCAGGAATTCGGTGTCGGCCTTCGTCTCCTGGGCTCGCCGGCGATCATCCTCGAGCGCGACACGGTCGCGGTTTTCTTGCCGGTTCTGGGCCAGCAGGATCAGCGGCGCCGCGTAGGCGGCCTGGGTGGAAAACGCCAGGTTGAGCAGGATGAACGGGTAGGGGTCCCAGCGCAGGCTGATCGCGGACACGTTGAGCGCGATCCACACAAGCACCACGATGCTCTGAATCAGCAGATATGTGCCCGTGCCGAAGAAGCGGGCAATCGATTCGGTGAACTGCCCGACGGCTTCGGAGTCGACCCGCGGCGTGACCACTCGCGAGGTGCGCGGGGTATACAGCCGAGCCCGCGGCGCCGACTTGCTCACGACGCTCCTCCGGCCGCATCCAGCGTGAGCTCGTCGGTGTGCGCCCGCCAGTCGTGCGGCAGCAGATGATCGAGTACGTCATCCACGGTTACCGCACCCAAAAGGTGCCGCTGTCGATCGACCACCGGGCCGCAAACCAGGTTGTACGCGGCGAAATAGCGGGTCAGCACCGGCAGCGAGGTGTCTGGTGCCAGGCAGGGCAGGTCGGCGTCGACAATACCGCCGACCAGCATGGCCGGGGGCTCACGCAGCAGTCGCTGCAAGTGACACGCATCCCAGGTAGTGACCGGTCGGGGTGGCGGTCGGGGGACGGACCACCAATACCAGCGACGACAACGCCGCGGTGAGGTCGGGATCGCGGGCCCTGGCCAGCGCCTCAGCGACCGAGGTGTCCGGGGTCAGCACCACCGGTCGCGACGTCATCAATCCGCCCGCGGTGTCGGGCGAGTACTTCAACAGCTGCCGCACCGGGTCGGACTCCTCCGGGTCCATCTGGCGCAGCAGCCCCTCGGCCAGGGTCGGATTCATCGTGCCGAGCAGGTCGGCCGCGTCGTCGGGGTCCATCTCCTCGAGCACGTCGGCCGCGCGTTCGTCGCCCAGTTGCATCAACAAATCCGCCTGTTCCTCCTCGGACAACTCCTGCAAAATGTCGGCCAGCCGGTCGTCGTCCAGCGCGCTGGCCACCTCGAAGCGCCGCTTCGGGGGCAGCTCACGCACCGCATCGGCCACGTCGATCGGCCGCCACTTTTCGAACTGATCCAGCAGTTGCGCGACGCCCTGGCCCGGCATCGCCAACGCGGAAGGGGTCAGTCCCTGTACGTTGCGCCAGCCCACGATGTGGGCATTGCTGCGCCGGCCGAATCTGCGGGGGAGGCGCACCGCGACCCGCGTGACCATCCAGTCGCGGGTTCGGGTCTGCTCCAGACCCAGGTCGGTGACGACGACCTCGGTGTCGACGAGCTCCGGCAATGCCGGATCGTTAACCCGGACTTTGGTGTCGATTATTTGTCCCAGCACCAGCACTTCACCGGGCCGTTGCTCGAACCGGTGCAGTGACACGCTGGCGGTATTGAGCGTCACCGCGTTCGGCGCGAACGCCGCGACCCGCAGAATCGGCACGAAAATCCTTCGGCGCGAGAGCATTTCGACCACGAGCCCCAGGACGCGCGGCTGCTGGCGGACGATGCTGATGTTGACCACGACGTCGCGCACTCGGCCAAGAGACTCGCCCATCGGGCCCAGCACCAGCATCCGCGCCAGCCGCGCGGCGTACACCCTGTTGATCGAGGCCATGCTGCATAGGGTATTTCAAAAGGGGGAGAGTGAACTGTGACCAACGCCTATCGACCCCGCCGCACGTGCCTTTCAGTGCCGGGTAGCAGCCAGAAGATGATCGACAAGGCCAAAAGTCTTCCCGCCGATGAGGTCTTCCTGGATTTGGAAGATGCCGTCGCGCCGGACGCGAAGGCCGCGGCCCGCACGCGGGTGGCCGCTGCGTTGGCCGAGCCGGGATGGGCCGGGCAGTTGCGCGGCGTCCGGGTCAACGACTGGACCACGCCGTGGACTCACACCGACATCATCGAGGTGGTTTCCACTGTCGGCGCTGCGACCGAGGCCAAGCTCGATGTCGTCGTGCTGCCCAAAGTCTCTGACGTCTCTCATGTTCAGGCACTAGACCTGCTGCTGACCCAGTTGGAGACCGTGCACGGGCTTCCGGTGGGAGAGATCGGCATCGACGCGCAGATCGAAGACGCCCGCGGTTTGATGAACATTGATGCGATCGCGGCCGCAGCCACGGGTGCAGGCGCTGGTGCTGGGCCCCGCCGACCTGATGGCCAGCCTCAACACGCGCACGCTGGTCGTGGGCGAGCAACCCGAGGGCTACGACGTCGGCGACGCCTACCACCACGCGCTGATGACCATCCTGGTGGCCGCCCGTGCGCACGGCATCGCCGCGGTCGACGGGCCCTATCTGAAAGTGCGTGACGTGGCGGCGTTTCGGCGGGTAGCAGGCCGGTCGGCGGCGCTGGGTTATGACGGCAAGTGGGTATTGCATCCCGATCAGATCGCCGCGGGTAACGAGATCTTCAGTCCACGTCAAGACGAGTACGACCACGCGGAGCTGATTCTGGAGGCTTACGAATGGCACACGTCCGCGGCCGGAGGTGCCCGGGGCGCGGTGATGCTCGGCGACGAGATGATCGACGAAGCCAGCCGCAAGATGGCACTGGTGATCGCCGCCAAAGGGCGCGCGGCCGACATGCAGCGTCAGTCGGGTCCGTTCGTTCCGCCGAACGGATCAGGTGAAGGACGATGAAGGGGAGTGCATCGCCGCCATGACTGCGACCATGAATATCACCAGCAGCACCGCCGCGGTCGCGCCGACCGCGATCCCGGCGATGGCAAGTCCGCGGCCCTGCTGATTGGTCCGCTTGATCTGATTGAGCGCGACAATCCCGAGCACGGCACCGACGATGGGAATCAGTATCCCGATATAGCAGACGAAGGACAGCGGGATGCCGAGCAGAAGACCTGCGATCGAGGTGATCAAGGACCCGATGGCCAGCCCGTTGGTCTCGTGCGGACGAGCCAGGTAGGGCTGATAAGGGTCGTACGGGCTGGGATAGCCCGGCGGGCCGTAGCCCGGTGGGGGATAGGACTGGCCAAATTGCGGCGGTGGCGGCGGGTATGACGGAGCGCCGTAACCCGGGGCCTCGTGATGTCCGGGCGGTCCGTAACCGCTTGGCGGCGGGTAGGTCGGCGGTGGATAGTCGGGGGTCGGCGGGCTCCACGGCGGCACCGGCGGCGACGCTGGCGGATTGTGCGGGGCGTTCGGAGCGGGCTGGGCATACGCGGGCGGGATGAACTCCGGCGGGAACGGGCGCGCCTCCGGGGTCTGTGGAGACTGCTTTGCTTCGCCTCGGGCTTCCTCGCCGAAGTCGCCGCCCTGGAATGTCATGCTGTTCAACCTAGCGCGGCGGCAGCATGAGCCGCGCCCACCGAGCAGCGCCGCGCCGAGAAGGCGTCGTTTGTGCTGGTGACAGCCCTGTTGGGTCGCCGGCCGCAGCGCGCCGATGTCTGCGGCGGCAAGGTGGGGGACGTGGAGGACAATGGAGCCATGACGAGTCCCTTCCAGCCCGGACAGGTTCCCGGTGCCACGCCCGGCACCCCGGCGGCGAGCCGGCGGGCTCCCGGATTGCCGACGCCGCCGAAAGGCTGGCCGGTCGGGTCATATCCCACCTACGCCGAAGCGCAGCGAGCCGTCGACTACCTGTCTGAGCAGCAATTTCCGGTGCAGCAGATGACGATCGTCGGCGTCGACCTGATGCAGGTCGAGCGGGTCACCGGACGGCTGACCTGGCCGAAAGTGCTCGGCGGCGGTGTGATCACCGGCGCCTGGTTGGGTCTTTTCATCGGCCTGGTACTCGGGTTCTTCAGCCCCAACCCCTGGCAGGCGTTGATGACCGGCCTGATCGCCGGGGTGTTCTTCGGCTTGATCACCTCCGCCGTTCCCTATTCGATGGCGCGCGGTACCCGGGATTTCAGTTCGACGATGCAATTGGTCGCCGGCCGTTACGACGTGCTCTGTGATCCGCAGAATGCGGAGCGGGCCCGGGATTTGCTTGCCCGCTTGGCAATCTGACTCGACGGTCGGCTGACCGTTTCGCGACGTGTTGCGTGTCACGCGCGCCTGGCTCTACCGTCTGCCGCGGGGCAGTCGACGACGGGAAGAAGGGGACTGTGGTGGCGAGTCGTCGGGGGCGCGCAGTCCGGCTGAGCGCGCTCGCACTGGCGACGCTGTTCACCGCGTCGGTGGTATCAGCCTGCGGCCCCGGCGGCGACGAGCGGGTGATCAGCTTCTACACCCCGGCCAGTGGTGCCGCGACCTTTACTGCGGTGGCCAAGCGCTGCACCGACAAGCTCGGCGGTCGGTTCACCATCCAGCAGTTCAGCCTGCCCCGGTCTTCTGACGACCAGCGGCTGCAGCTGGCTCGCCGGCTGAGCGCTAACGACCGCACCGTGGACGTGATGGCGCTGGACGTGATCTGGACGGCGGAGTTCGCCGAAGCCGGCTGGGCGCTGCCGCTGTCGGAGGATCCGGCCGGCCGTGCCGAGGTCGATGCCACCACTGACACGCTGCCCGGGCCCCTCGCCACGGCCACCTGGAAGCAGCGGCTGTATGCCGCGCCTCTCAGCACCAATACCGAATTACTCTGGTACCGGCCGGATTTGATGGATAAGCCGCCGACGACCTGGAATGCGATGGTGGCTGAGGCAACCAGGTTGCACGCCGTGGGCGAACCCAGCTGGATCGGTGTACAGGCCAGCCAGGGCGAGGGTTTGGTGGTGTGGTTCAACACCCTGCTGGAAAGTGCGGGTGGCCAGGTGCTGTCCGACGACGGCGACAAGGTCACCCTGACCGATACGCCCGCCCACCGGGCCGCGACCGTCAGCGCCCTGCAGATCCTCAAGGCGGTGGCCACCGCGCCCGGCGCCGACCCGTCGATCACCCGGACCGACGCGGGCACTTCCCGGTTGGCGTTCGAGCAGGGCAAGTCGGCTTTGGAGGTCAACTGGCCGTATGCGCTGGCGTCCATGCTGGAGAACGCGGTGAAAGGCGGCGTGGCGTTCTTGCCGCTCAACCGTCGTCCGGACCTGGCCGGCAGCATCAACGACGTCGGCGCGTTCGTGCCGACCGATCGGCAGTTCCGCGCAGCCTACGACGCCAGCAAGAAGGTGTTCGGCTTCGCTGCCTACCCCGGCGTGCAGCCCGGCCGGCCGGCCAAGGTGACGATCGGTGGCCTGAACCTGGCGGTGGCCACGATGACCCGTCATAAAGCCGACGCTTTCGAAGCGATCAGATGCCTGCGCGACGTGCAAAGCGAAAAGTACATCTCGTTGCAAGGAGGCCTGCCCGCGGCTCGGACCTCGCTGTACTCCGACCCGCAATTCCAGTCGAAGTACCCGATGTACAACATCATTCGCGAACAGCTCACCAATGCTGCCGCGCGGATCGCGACGCCGGTCTACCAGGCGGTGTCCACTCGGATGTCAGCCACCTTGAGCCCGATCAACAAGATCGACCCGGAGAAGACGGCCGACGAGCTGGCCGTGCAGGTGCAAAAGGCTATCGACGGTCGTGGGCTGCTGCCATGACGCGCGCCGGCGACGATGCAGTGGGGGTACCCCCAGCCGCGCAGCGGCGAGGGGGACGAAGCGATGAGGTGGGGGTCCCGCCCGCTTGCGGGGGAGAGCGGCGCTCATGACGCGCGCCTTCCCGCACACCGAGAACCGGAGATCGGAGCGACGGCTGGCGTTCATCCTGGTCGCGCCCGCGGCGATGCTGATGCTCACGGTCACGGCATATCCGATCGGCTACGCGGTTTGGCTGAGCCTGCAACGCAATAACTTGACCACGCCCGAAGCCACCGAATTCATCGGGCTCGGCAACTACCAGACGATCTTGACCGACCGGTATTGGTGGACGGCACTGGCTGTGACACTGGCGATCTCGGTGTTTCGGTGTCGATCGAATTCGGGCTGGGCCTGACGTTGGCGTTGGTGATGCACCGCACGCTGATCGGTAAAGGCCTGGTGCGCACCGCCGTGCTCATCCCGTACGGGATCGTCACGGTGGTCGCGTCCTACAGCTGGTACTACGCCTGGACGCCGGGCACCGGCTACCTGGCCAACCTGTTGCCACACGGCTCGCCCATTTTCCAAGCGCCGCTGACTCACCAGATTCCGTCGCTGGGCATCGTGGTCATCGCCGAGGTCTGGAAGACGACGCCGTTCATGTCATTGCTGCTTCTCGCCGGGTTGGCGCTGGTACCCGAGGATCTGCTGCAGGCGGCGCAGGTCGACGGCGCCGGCGCGTGGCGACGGTTGACGAAGATCACCTTGCCGCTGATCAAACCGGCGATCCTGGTCGCGCTGCTGTTCCGCACGCTGGACGCATTCCGGATCTTCGACAGCATCTACGTGCTCACCGGCGGCGCGGGTAACACCGAATCGGTGTCGATCCTTGGCTACGACAACCTGTTCAAAGGCTTCAATGTTGGTCTTGGCTCGGCGATTTCGGTGCTGATCTTCGGATGCGTCACCATCATCGCGTTCATCTTCATCAAAGTGTTCGGCGCGTCAGCGCCGGGTGTCGACGGCAATGGACGCTGAGCCATGACCACGTCGATGGGTGTCCGGCGCGCCACCACCTGGGTCGTCATCGATACCCTGGTGCTGCTGTATGCGCTGCTCCCGGTGTTGTGGATCCTCAGCCTGTCGCTCAAGCCGACCTCAACGGTCAAGGACGGCAAGCTGATTCCGTCGTCGGTGACCTTCGACAACTACCGTGGCATCTTCCGCGGCAACTTTTTCAGCTCGGCTCTGATCAATTCCGCTGGAATCGGCTTGCTCACCACCGCGATCGCGGTGGCGATCGGCGCAATGGCGGCTTACGCGGTCGCGCGGTTGGACTTTCCGGGCAAGCAGCTGTTGATCGGTGCGACGCTGCTGATTTCGATGTTCCCAGCTATCTCGCTGGTGACACCGCTGTTCGACATCGAGCGGCGGATCGGCCTGTTCGATACCTGGCCCGGGCTGATCATCCCCTACATCGTCTTTGCGCTGCCGCTCGCGATTTACACGCTGTCGGCGTTCTTCCGGGAGATCCCGTGGGATCTGGAGAGGGCAGCCAAAATGGACGGCGCTTCGCCAGGACAGGCATTCCGGAAGGTGATCGCCCCGCTGGCCGCACCGGGAATCGTGACCGCGGCGATTCTGGTGTTCATCTTCGCCTGGAACGATCTGTTGCTCGCTTTGTCGTTGACGGCTACCAAGGCCGCGATGACCGCGCCGGTGGCAATCGCCAATTTCACCGGCAGTTCGCAATTCGAGGAGCCGACCGGATCGATCGCGGCCGGCGCCATGGTGATCACGGTCCCGATTATCGTTTTTGTTCTAGTCTTCCAACGACGGATAGTCGCTGGGTTGACCTCCGGCGCGGTGAAGGGATAGCTGGATGGCGGAGATTGTGTTGGATAGGGTGACCAAGAGTTACCCCGATGGCGCGACGGCCGTGCAGGATCTCAGCCTGACGATCGCCGAAGGCGAGTTCATCATCCTGGTCGGGCCTTCCGGCTGTGGAAAGTCCACCACGCTGAATATGATTGCCGGACTGGAGGATATCTCGTCTGGCGAGCTGCGCATCGGCGGCGAGCGAGTGAACGAGAAGGCGCCCAAAGACCGCGATATCGCAATGGTGTTCCAGTCCTACGCGCTCTATCCGCATATGACGGTGCGACAGAACATCGCCTTCCCGCTGACTCTGGCGAAGATGAGGAAAGCGGACATCGCCGACAAGGTCGAGGACACCGCGCGAATCCTCGACTTGACCGACGTTCTCGACCGCAAGCCCTCGCAATTGTCCGGCGGGCAGCGGCAGCGGGTCGCGATGGGCAGGGCAATTGTCCGCCACCCCAAGGCATTCCTGATGGACGAACCGCTGTCCAACCTCGACGCCAAATTGCGGGTTCAGATGCGGGGCGAGATCGCCCGGCTTCAGCGTCGGCTGGGCACCACAACCGTCTACGTGACGCACGACCAGACCGAGGCCATGACACTCGGTGATCGGGTGGTGGTCATGCGCGGCGGCGTTGCGCAGCAAATCGGTACGCCCGACGAGCTTTACGAGCGGCCCGCCAATCTGTTCGTCGCAGGCTTCATCGGCTCGCCGGCAATGAACTTCTTTCCCGGCACGCTGACCGCGACCGGATTGAATCTGCCGTTCGGCGAGGTCACGCTTACCCAACCCGTCCATGATGTGCTCGCGCAGCATCCGGCACCGGACAAGGTCATCGTCGGCGTCCGCCCGGAGCATCTGCAGGATGCCGCGTTGATCGACGGGTACCAGCGCATCAGCGCGTTGACTTTCGAGGTGAAGGTCGACATGGTCGAGTCGCTGGGTGCCGACAAATACGTCTACTTCACCACCGAGGGGTGCGTTGTCCACTCGGACCAGCTGTCCGAGCTCGATGACGAATCCGGGGGAGCGGAACACGAATTCGTGGCCAGGGTTCCCGCCGCATCGAAAGCGGCAAAAGGGCAGTCACTCGAATTGGCCTTCGACACCACGAAAATCATCGTTTTCGATGCCGATACCGGCGTGAACTTGACCGTCCCACCTTCATCCGAGACTGAGTGAACCAGACCTTGGCCCGGGTACGCGCGCACCTGTCTGCCCACTTCTCACAAGCGGGCCTCGACACCGAGCCCGACGTCGCGAGCGTGACGTTTCTGGGCGCCGAGCCAATCGATGTGCTGCGCTTCGGTCCCGGCCACTCCGACTCAACGGGAATTGTGCATTACGTCTCGCTGGGCTGCTCGCGCAATCCGATGACCGATCCGACATCCTTGGCCGCCGATCCCCAGCGTGGCCCGCGCGCCGAAGTCGTTTTGCGGCTGCGCAATCCGGGGCAGGTCCCCCGTCTGGCGCACAGCCTGGCGGTCGTGGCGGCAACGCCTGCGGTCGAGGGCGTGGTGCTGACCGAAGACGCGCTGATCGATCTCGGTTCGCCGCTGTGGGATACCCAATCCGGGCCAGCGCCGTTCACCGCGATGTTGTTGGGCCGCAGTGACATTCCTGACTTGCCGTCCGACCCGCCAGCAGACCCGGTGCGCTTTCTGTCCGCAACCCCGATCACCGCGACCGAGGCCGCCTGGGTGCGGCTGAAAGGCGCCGAAGCCATGCGGCAGGCGTGGCAAGCTGATGGCGTCGATGTCTGCGACCCGAATCGTCCTGCCGCGCAGCCGAACTGATTTAAAGCCAGTCTCTGCGTCGGAAGTTGCGATACAGCAGCAAGCAAACGATCACCAGTACGGTGATGAACGTTGGGTAACCCCAATGCCATTTCAGTCCAGGCATGTACTCGAAGTTCATCCCGTAGATACCGGCGATCATCGTGGGCACCGCCAGCAGACCTGCCCACGCCGAGATCTTGCGCATGTCGGTGTTCTGCTGCATCTCGACCCGGGCCAGCGCGGCCTGCACCAACGAGCTGAGATTCTCGTCGTAGCTGGCGATCTGATCAGCGGCGTGGGCGTGGTGGTCGCCGACATCGCGCAGATAGCGCCGTACCTCCTTGGAGATCAGGTCTTTATGTTCGGTCTGCAGCCGCGCGAACGGCATGGAGAGTGGGTTCACCGACCTGCGCAGCTCGACGACTTCCCGCTTGAGCAGATAGATCGGCTCGATTTCGGTCCGGTGGCCGGGTGCGAACGCCACTTCTTCGATGGCGTCGATGTCGGTGGCCATCAGGTCGGTCACCGCGAGGTAGTGGTCGACGACCGTATCGGCGATGGCGTGCATCACCGCGAACGGGCCCAGCCGCATGTGCTCGGGGTCCTCATCCATCCGGTGGCGTACGTCTGACAACCCGCCGTGCTCGCCGTGCCGGACTGTCACCACGAAGTCCCCGTTGACGAAGATCATGATCTCGCCGGTCTCGACGATCTCGCGGGTCAGCACCCGCGATTCGTGCGGAACGTAGTTGACCGTCTTGAGAACCAGGAACAGTGTCTCGTCGTAACGCTCCAACTTTGGCCGCTGGTGGGCCTGTACGGCGTCCTCGACGGCCAGCGGGTGCAGACCGAAAACGTGGCCGACTTCTTGCATCTGGTGTTCGGTGGGCTCGTGCAGGCCGATCCAGGCGAAGGCTTCCTGGCCGGCCAGCTGCAGCTCGCCTACCTTGGCCCGTGCCTCTGCGTGGGTGAACGCCCCGGGCAGTCGCACGCCGTCCACGTAGATGCCGCAGTCGACCACCGCGTGGTCGGCAGGGAGGTCATCGGGCTGCGTATGAGGAGGCTCGTCCCTTTCAGGCCGTGCCAGAGGACGCAGTGTTTCCGGTATGTCGCGAAACGAAGGCATCCCTCACCTCCCGTCGCATTCCGGATCTGATGAAGCCTCGGTCATGCTACGCGCCTAAGCTTGCTATCGCCCCATGAGCGGGTGCGGCTGAGCTGGCGTGATTGACGCCGCTGACTGGGCGGGATCGGGGCCGGGATTTGTCGCGCGGGTGCGTGCGCTAGTTTCGACCCGGCGCAATTGGCGCATCGGGCCGATCTCCACGAGGGGTGAATTGACGTGAGCACGACACCGTTGAAGGTTGCCGTCACCGGCGCCGCCGGGCAGATTGGCTACAGCCTGCTGTTTCGCCTGGCGAGCGGCTCGCTGCTGGGTCCTGACCGCCCGATCGAGCTGCGGCTGTTGGAGATCGAGCCGGCCCTCAAGGCGCTCGAGGGCGTCGTGATGGAGCTCGACGACTGCGCGTTCCCGCTGCTGTCGGGAGTGCAGATCGGCGCGGACCCGAACAAGATCTTCGACGGCGTGAACCTGGCGCTGCTGGTCGGCGCCAGGCCCCGCGGCCCGGGGATGGAGCGCGGCGACCTGCTGGAGGCCAACGGCGCGATCTTCACCGCGCAGGGCAAGGCGCTGAACTCGGTCGCCGCCGACGATATCCGCATCGGCGTCACCGGCAACCCGGCCAACACCAACGCGTTGATCGCGATGAGCAACGCGCCCGACATTCCGCACGAGCGGTTCTCGGCGCTGACCCGTCTGGACCACAACCGGGCGATCTCGCAGCTGGCCCATAAGGCTGGCGCCGACGTCAGCGACATCAAGAAGATCACCATCTGGGGCAACCACTCGGCCACCCAGTACCCCGACATCTTCCACGCCGAGATCAAAGGCAAGAACGCGGCCGAGGTGATCAACGACCAATCCTGGATCGAGAACGACTTCATCCCCACCGTCGCCAAGCGCGGCGCGGCGATCATCGACGCGCGCGGCGCGTCGTCGGCGGCTTCGGCCGCGTCGGCAACCATCGACGCCGCGCGGGATTGGCTGTTGGGCAGCGCGAAGGACGACTGGGTGTCGATGGCGGTGGTGTCCGACGGCTCCTACGGAGTGCCCGAGGGCCTGATCTCCTCGTTCCCGGTCACCACCAAGGACGGCAACTGGACGATCGTCACCGGCTTGGACATCGACGACTTCTCCCGTGGCCGGATCGACAAGTCGACTGCCGAGCTGGCCGACGAGCGGGAGGCCGTCACCGGCCTGGGTCTGATCTGAGCCGCGCAGCGGGCCGCCACGGACTCACCTGGTCGATTAGGGCTACTAATGAGTAGTCGGTACCCTGAGTCCGTGTCCGAATTACTTGAATCGATTCAGACTCGCAGCGAGGGCGGCGACATTACCGACGCGGAGATCTTCGAGGCACACCTGGGCGGCAAGCTTTCGGTGGACCCGACGACGCCGCTGAATACTCAGCGCTCTCTGTCGATCGCGTACACCCCTGGGGTCGCTCAGGTAAGCCGAGCGATCGCCGGCGACCACACCTTGGCCGCCCGCTACACGTGGGCGGGCCGTCTGGTCGCGGTGGTCAGCGACGGCAGCGCAGTCCTGGGCCTCGGTGACATCGGGCCGGCGGCGTCGTTGCCGGTGATGGAAGGCAAATGCGGTCTGTTCAAGGAGTTCGCCGGCCTGGATGCCATCCCGATCGTGCTGGACACCAAGGATCCCGACCAGATCGTCGAGACCCTGGTGCGGCTGCGGCCGACGTTCGGTGCGGTCAACCTCGAGGACATCGCCGCGCCGCGCTGTTTCGAGATCGAACGCCGGCTTATCGACGCGCTGGATTGTCCGGTCATGCACGACGATCAGCACGGCACCGCGATCGTGGTGTTGGCGGCGCTGCTCGGCGCTACGAAGGTGCTCAACCGGGACATGTCGGCGCTGCGTGTGGTCATCTCCGGCGCCGGGGCAGCGGGCGTCGCGTGCGCGAGTCTCCTTCAAACGAACGGGATTTCCGATGTCACCGTGCTCGACTCGCGTGGCATCCTGCATTCGGGGCGTGACGACATGAACAGCGTCAAAGCGCAGCTGGCGCAACGCACCAACCCGCGCGACCTTTCCGGCGGCATCGTGGAGGCGCTGGAGGGGGCCGACGTGTTCCTCGGTGTATCCGGCGGGTTGGTGCCCGAGGAACTGATCGCGACGATGGCGCCTGAGGGCATTGTGTTCGCGCTGTCCAACCCTGACCCGGAGATCCACCCCGACGCTGCGGCCAGGCACGCTGCCGTGGTCGCCACCGGGCGAAGTGACTTTCCCAACCAGATCAATAACGTGCTTGCATTCCCCGGCGTGTTTCGTGGTGCACTGGAGGCCGGTGCCCGCAAGATCACCGACAAGATGAAGGTGGCCGCGGCCGAGGCGATCGTCTCCGTCGTCGCCGACGACCTGGCGCCGGATCGGATCGTTCCGAGCCCGCTGGACCCGCGGGTTGAGCCGGCCGTAGCAGAAGCAGTCGCTGCGGTGGCTGACGCCGCAGATCCCGCGGAGTGAGCGCCGGCCGGCTGATCCCACTGGCGCTGGCTGTTGCGCTGGCAGCGACCGGCTGCGGGAGCACCGGACGCCACACACCTGAGCTGGTAGTCGGGTCTCGTCCCGGCGTCGAGTCGGTGCTGCTGGCTGACATCTATACCGGGGCGCTGCGCTCCTACGGTTTTCCGGCCCGCAGCGAGCAGGCACCCGACCCGTTGGCCCGGCTCGACTCGGGTGCGTTTGTCGTGGTTCCCGGTTTCACCGGCCAGGTGCTGCAGCGCTTTCAGCCCGGCGCGACGGTCCGGTCCGACGCGCAGGTCTACAAGGCGATGGTCGGCGCGTTACCCGAGGGGATCGCCGCCGGTGACTACACCACCGCCGCCGAGGACAAACCCGCGCTGGCGGTCACCGAGTCGACGGCCAAGAGCTGGGGCGGCAACGATCTGAGCGCGGTGCCGCAGCACTGCGACGGCCTGGTCATCGGATCGCTCGCCGGCAGGTCGACGCCGTCGGCGGTGGGCAACTGCCGACTCCCCGCTGCCCGCGAATTCTCAGACGATGCAACGCTTTTCGCCGCGCTTCGGGCCGGTACGGTCACCGCGGCCTGGACCACCAGCACCGACCCCGGCGTGCCCGCAGACCTGGTTGTGCTGACCGACGGCAAGCCGGCGCTGCTGCGGGCCGAAAACGTGGTGCCGCTGTATCGCCGCAACGAGCTGACCGATCGGCAGCTGCTGGCGGTCAACGAGGTGGCGGGTGTGCTGGACACCGCCGCGCTGGTCGATATGCGTCGGCAAGTGATCGGCGGTGCCGACCCCCAGGCAGTGGCCGACGAATGGCTCGGCGAACACCCGCTCGGGCGCTAGGTCGGCCAGTCGGCTAGCGCGACGGCGGCTTCAACCGGCCGACTACCGGCCCGAACAGCCGCTGATAGCCCGAACCGGTCAGCCGCACAATCACGTCGAGCACCTTGGCATCCGGGCCGACCAATACCCGGGCCCTATTTTTGTGGACCGCATCCAAAATGATCTCGGCCGCCCGCCGCGGGGTGGTGGAGGCCAGCCGCTTGTCGAAGAACCTTGCCTGCGCCTCGGGGTCCACCCCTTCGGCCGCGGTGGAGTTGCGGGCGATCGCGGTCTTGATGCCGCCGGGGTGCACTGAGGTCACCTTCACCGGGTGGCCGTTGAGCGTCATCTCCTGACGCAAGGCTTCGGTGAAGCCGCGCACGGCGAATTTGGCCGAGTTGTACGCGGCCTGACCGGGCATCGACATCAGGCCGAAGAGGCTGGAGACGTTGATGATGTGGCCGTCGCCGGAGGCGATCAGATGCGGCAGAAAAGCCTTGGTGCCGTTGACAACACCCCAGAAGTCGACATCCATCACCCGCTCGATGTCCTTGAACTGGCAGATCTCGACGTCGCCGGTGAACGCGATTCCGGCGTTGTTGTAGATCTGGTTGACCTTGCCGAAGTGCTCGTTGATCTGGTCGGCGTAAGCCTGGAAGACCTCACGTTCGGTGACGTCGAGTCGGTCGGCCCGGACCGGTGCACCGATGGCTTTCAGCTGTTCTTCGGTGTCCGTCAGCCCCTCGAGGTCGACATCGCTGATCGCCAGGGCGGCACCGGAGCGGCCGAGCTCCAGAGCCAGCGCCTGCCCAATCCCAGAACCGGCGCCAGTGACAGCGGCTACCTTCCCGGCAAACCCTTCCATCAGACGCTCCTTGCTACGTGGGTCGCCGTAAGGGTAACCGGTACCGGCGGTATCTCCTGCGCGCGGGTGGACCTGGAATTCGGCAACGACGGCCGACGCCCCGCACAACAGCACCCGGCTAGTGTTCACCGTTCAACGGCGTGCCAATGAAGCACGTCGCGGACGCCTTGAGTACCGCGAATTAGCAAGAACGCCAACGATATTGGCGCTCCTTGGGAACTGTCAGGCCCAGCTGGAGCCGACGGCGGAGTCGGTGGAGTTCATGTTGTTGCCGGCGGTTTGCACCTTTTGGCCGTGTTGGTTGGCCTGTTCGTAGATGACCTGGAAGTTACGGCCCAATTGGGTGATGAACTCCTGGCAGGCCACCGAACCCGAGCCGCCCCAGAAGTCACCGGCGGCCAGCACATCGCGCACGATGGACTGGTGCTCGGCTTCCAGGGAGGCGGCCTGGGCGCGGATCAGGGCGCCGTGGGCGTCCACGTCGCCGAACTGGTAACTGATCGACATAGCGTGTTCTCCTCTAAGGATTTGTCGGTGACTGGGCTAGCTGGACAGGATCTGCTGGGAGGCCTGCTCTTGGCTCTCGTAGTTGTTGGCGTCGCGGATCAGCCCGTCGCGCACACCGTGCAGCATGTTGACGATGTTGCGGAAGGCCTGGTTCATCTGGCCCATGGTGTCGTAAGACGTCATCTGGGCGGTACCACTCCAGCCGGCACCGGCGATGTTTTGGCTGGATGCCCACATCTTGCGGGCCTCGTCCTCCACCGTCTGGGCGTGCATATCAAACCGGCCCGCCATCGCCCGCATCTCGTGCGGGTCAGTCATAAAACGCGTAGGCATATCCATATCTCCTTGTCTGTCAGGTCATTTCGTGCGTCAGCGGTTGCGTGTCTACCCGCCGGCCGGCGAGCGGGGCATCACCTTGGCGGCGACGCGGGAGCCCATGCTGCTGACCCCGCGTCCGGCCAGTGCGCCCATCAATCCCTGGGCGAACGGGCTGCTGGGCAGGCCCGCATGCATCGTCGGGGCGGCGACACTGGTCTCGGGCATGATCGGGGCTGCACGGGTCATCTCCGGGGACAGGCCGTGCCAGGCGTTGGGTACCGATAGCCCGCCCACGTGGTGAGCGCCGGCCAGCGACGCCGAGATCGACGACCCCCACGAGCGCAGCTGGTTGCCCACCCCGCCCAGCACGTTCTCCATCTTGCCGTCGACGAACTTGCCGACATTGGCCAGCAGCGAGTCGCTGCTACTGGCCAGCGTCGAGCCGGCCGAACTGCTGGCCGAGCTGCCCGAGCTCATGAACATACGTGCGGGCATGCTGCTCAACATGCCCATGTAGTAGGTGGTCTGCACCGGCAACAGCGCGGCCGAGGGGTTGGCGGCGATCCCAGTGGCCACCGTCCCGAGCCACGAGACGATATCGGTGGACGACAAGGTCGTCGGGCCCGTGTTACGCCGCCACGCCGAGGAGCTCGGCAAGGTCGCCGAGCAGCCCCTCGATGATCGTGCTGGTGGAGTCAGCTGGAACCGCTGCCGCGTTGCCGCGCTGGCCACGGCGCCGCTGGCCACCTGGGGTGCCGCGGACTGTGCGGGCAGCGCGCTGGCCGCATGGGAGTTCACCTGATAGGTGTCCATGGTCAGCGCGTCCTGGATCCACATGTCCAGGTAGTTCGCCTCGTTGGTGGCGATCGCCCCGGTGTTTTGACCCAGGAAGTTGTTGGCGACCAACGTGGCCAACTCCGCCCGGTTCTCCGCGATCGCCGGCAGCGGCACCATCGACGCATAGGCGCTCTGATACGCCGCCGCAGCCACCTGGGCCTGGGCGCCGGTCTGGGCGGCAGTGGCCGCCGTACCCTGCAGCCACGCGACGTACGGGGCGGTCGCCGAGGCCATCTGCGCCGACGACGGCCCCAGCCACGAGCCGGTGACCAGATTGGTGATCAGGGTCTGGTACTGGGTGGCGGTGCTCTCCAGGTCGGCGGCCAACGAGTTCCAGGCCGCCGCCGCCTCCATCAACGGGCCGGAGCCCGCCCCGGAGAACATCAGGGCGGAATTGATTTCCGGGGGAACCAGGCAAAAGCTCATCGACGCAGACCTGGTTATCCCGCGTGTGCCGCGTTCGACGCTTCGGCCAGCGCGTAGGCGCTGGCGCCGGAGCGCAACGCGGCCACCAAATTCTCGTGCACTTCGGCGGCTTGCGCGGCCAGCTGCTGGTAGGCCACCCCCTGCTTACCGAATTGCGCCGCCGTCATCGCCGACACGAGGTCGGACGCCGCCGGGGCCAAACTCGTGGTCGGCGCCGCCGCAGCCGCATTGCGGGCGACCATCGCGTCACCGATCCCGGACAGACTGCTCGCAGCCCCCGACATCACTTCCGGATTGCAAGTTACGAACGTCACCTTCCGACCTCCTCCAAAGACCCCGCCGACACCGAAGTTAGACGTTACTTGAGGCCGGGCGTGGAACGACCTCAGTAAAAGCAACCGCCATGTGTGATGGCTGACAAATCGTATGCTTTTTTTGCCATCGGCGGTACACAAATCGCGAAACGATGTCCGCAGGAAACTGCTCGTTAACGGCGACGTTTTCACGCGTGGGCTCAACCCAGAGGTGGGGGCGGTCACGCGCCCGGACCTGAGAATTCGCTACGAAAACCGGCCGGGGCCGTCATCGCGTCGTGCCGTCGGCGGCCGAAGCCGGGACGGTATGGTTGCCGCGTGACTGAGCGACCGCCGACGCTTTACATCTTTCCGCATGCCGGCGGGTCAGCGGAATATTACGTTCCTTTTGCCAAAGCGTTTTCCAGCGATATCAAGCGCATCGCGGTCCGCTACCCGGGACGTGCTGGAACTCACGACCTTGGCTCGTTTATCAGCATTCCCGATCTCGCCGATAAAGTTTGCCGGATGCTGCCGCCCCCGGATCAGTCGGACAAGGTGGCGTTCTTCGGTCACAGCATGGGTGGGTTGCTGGCGTTCGAGGTCGCTCGGCGGTTCGAAGAGGCCGGCTCCCCGGTTGCCGCCCTGTTCCTGTCCGCTTGTGCCGCACCCGGCCGAGTTGGCTACGAGCACATCCCGGAGTCCGACCGTGGCCTGCTCGATGCGGTGAGCCAGATGACCGGTGTGAATCCGGAGTTCCTGGAGAACGAGGAGTTCGCCGCCAACATCCTGCCGACACTGCGCGGGCTCAAGGCCATCTCGAAGTACGACTGCCCACCCGATGCGACGGTTTCGTGCCCGATCTTCGCCTTCCTGGGCGAGGACGACGAGGTTGCCACGCACGAGAAGATGTCGCACTGGTCGGATCGCACGACGGCGGAGTTCAGCTTGCGGGTTTTCCCGGGCCATCACTTCTACCTCACCGACCACATACCCGAACTTGTCAGCGACATCGAGGGCAAGTTTTTGGCGTACTGCAGCGGTTGACGGCTGCAAACAACCACCGGTAGTTCAGATCTGCCGACAGCCGCCGTTTTGACGGCGGCTTCATTCGCAATGCGCAATTTGAGTCGTGGCTAATAGCGCGCGGAAAAGCGTTGCGCGGCCAGGAAATTGGATAAGAAGGCCAACAAATCGGAAGTTCCGGCTGCGCTGGATCGGCACGAGTTTCACCGGTAAATGGGCCGACGCAAAGGGGCGGGGCATGTCTCAACGCCTGCAACACACGCAACACCCCCAACACCGGCAGGGCGGTTGCTAGCAAACTTTCGCTCGGAGACGGTCTCAGCTTCGTTCGGCGATCGGCGGCCGAGCTGACCCGCGATGCCATGGCCGCGATCGGTCATCGACCAGAAATGAATCGACCCTTGGCGATTACTACGAATTTGCGGCCATCACACCGAGTTGTTTAGGCTGCTGCGGCGGTGGGTAACACCCCGCCCGCAATGCCATACGACCCGCGAGGGGGCCAACACAGTTTGACTGGTTAGCAAACCTATGGTCTGATCGGGCTGGCAGGCAGCGCCCGGCTCCTGTTTGTCGCGCGTATTACATTCTTGGGTTTTTCGTCCGAGAAGTGCGGCGGCCCTGTTAATCTCCTGCATCACAAGCGCCCTACGTCGTTCATGTCCGGGGGTCTGATCTAGAGGGGTGGTGTCCCGATGGCGGCAACCGAAGCTTCGATTCCCGCGGCGTTGGGGGAGAGGGCCCGGCAAAAGCCGGATACGCCCGCGTACACGTTCATCGACTACGAGCTCGACCCTGAGGGTTACTCCCAAACCTTGACTTGGTCTCAGCTTTACCAGCGCGCGCAGGTGGTCGCTGGGGAAATCGCGTCCTGCACGTCGCCCGGGGATCGCGTGGCGATCCTCGCGCCGCAGGGCCTGGAATACATCATCGGCGTTCTACGCTGCGATGGAGGCCGGTTGCATCGCGGTGCCGTTGCCCGTGCCGCAGTTCGGCGCGCACGACGAACGGGCCTCCGCGGCCCTGCAAGACAGCGCGCCGACGGCGCTGCTGACGACATCGGCTGTTGTCAACGACGTCGTCTGCGTGTGCTCGTGCGCTCCCCGGCACGCCGCCGGCAGTGATCGAGATCGACGCGCTTGACCTCGATGCCGCAGCCGACCTTCCAGCGCTCCAGCCGGCCGCCCACACCAAAACCGCTGTGCTGCAATACACCTCCGGCTCGACCCGTTCGCCGGCTGCCGTGGTGGTGACGCACAAGAACATCTTCGCGAACCTCGAGCAGGTCATTGCCGACTATTTCGAGGCCGACGGGAAAGTTCCGCCGGCGGACCTCACGCTGGTGTCGTGGCTGCCCTTCTACCACGACATGGGTCTGCTCCTCGGGGTCACCGGTGCTTTGAAGATGGGAACTCACTCAGTGCTGATGAGCCCGATGGCGTTCCTGCAGCGGCCCGCCCGGTGGATGCAGCAGTTGGCCAAAAACCCATGCACCTTCACCGCAGTGCCAAACTTCGCTTTCGAACTGGCCGCGCGGCGGACCACCGACGCCGACATGGCCGGGCTCGACTTGTCGGACGTCCACACCGTTCTCAGCGGCAGCGAACGGGTGCACGCGGCGACGATCCGGCGTTTCATCGATCGGTTCGACAACGTTCAACTTCCCCGCAACCGCGCTGAAGCCGTCGTACGGCCTGGCCGAGGCGATGGTGTACGTGGCGTCATCGGGTCCGGGGCGGCCCCCGACCGTCGCCAACTTCGACTACGAGAAGCTGTCGGCCGGCCACGCGGAGGCCTGCGATAACGAAAGCGGGGTCGAGCTGGTCAGTGTCGGCACTCCGCGCGCCTCCACCATCCGGATCGTCGACCCGGAGACCCGCGTCGAGAATCCGGCCGGCATGGTCGGCGAGATCTGGTTGCACGGCGACAACATCGCCAACGGCTACTGGCGTAAGCCGCAACAGTCGCAGCGCACCTTCGGCGGACAGCTCGTCGATCCGTCGGCCGGGACGCCGCTGGGGCCGTGGCTGCGGACCGGGGACTTGGGCGTCATCTACGACGGCGAGCTGTTCATCATCGGCCGCATCAAAGACCTGCTGATCGTGGATGGGCGTAACCACTATCCCGACGACATCGAGGCGACGACTCAGGAGATCAGCGGGGGCCGTGTCGCGGCGATCTCCATTCCGGATGATCGCACCGAGCGACTGGTCGTCATCGCGGAGATGAAGAACCGGGGCAGCTCCGAGAGAGATGCAGCAGCGGCTTCGCACCGTGAGACAGCAAGTGACGTCTGCGATTTCCAAGTCGCACGGCCTGCGGGTGGCCGATCTCGTGCTGGTGCCGCCCGGCTCGATTCCGATCACCACCAGCGGCAAGATCCGCCGTTCCTCGTGTCTCGAGGTGTACCGGCAGGACGAGTTCAGCCGTTTGGATTCCACCGCATGACGCTTCTCGGCGATGATGCCGAGAAGCCTCGAATAGTGGGGTCCAGACGGCTTTATATTGCAGTGAGAGTAAAGCCAATGCCATCAATCGAATCTTCTATACCCGCTGTGCCGAGGGAGCGCGCCGGGAGCCGGGACAAGACCGGATGACATCCTTGAGCGGGGCTGGGTACCTCACACAAGGAGTATTAGTGCAACAGCTTGCTGGCAGATGGGGGGGAGCGCGATGACTGCTGCATCGCCGGATCGTCGCGCGATCATCACCGAGGCGTTGCGCAAGATCGATGACCTGACCGCGCAACTCGAAATTGCCCAAAAGGGTGACACCGAGCCGATCGCCGTCATCGGGATGGGCTGCCGGTTTCCGGGTGGGGCGGACAATCCAGCCCAGTACTGGCGGTTACTGCAAGAGGGCGCCAGTGGCATCGTGCGGGTGCCCCCGGAGCGTTGGGACGCCGACGCTTTCTCACTCCGACGATTACTCTGTGCCGGGGAAGATCTGCAGTCCAGAGGGCGGCTTCCTCACGTCGTGGCGACCCGATGAATTCGACGCCGAGTTCTTCGGAATCTCACCGCGCGAGGCAGCCGCGATGGATCCTCAGCAGCGGCTGTTGCTCGAAGTCGCTTGGGAGGCACTGGAAAACGCGGGCATCACCGCGCAGATGATCCGCGGCACACAAACCTCGGTCTTCGTGGGAATGACCGCCCACGACTACGCGATGCACCTGGCCGGAAGGTTGCCGGTAGAAGAAGTCGACCCGCACCTGTTCGGGAATGCGGCGAACTTCGCCGCCGGGCGGCTGTCGTATTTCCTGGGTGTGCACGGTCCGGCGGTGGTGGTCGACACCGCCTGCTCGTCGTCGCTGGTCACCGTCCATCTGGCCTGCCAGAGCCTGCGCCGGCGGGAAAGCGATCAGGCGTTGGTCGGCGGAACCAACTTGATTTTGAGTCCGGAAAACAGCGTCGCCACGTCGCGGTGGGGGATGTTGGCCCCCGATGGCCGGTGCAAAACCTTCGATGCCGATGCGAACGGCTATGTCCGCAGCGAGGGTTGCGGAGTGGTGGTGCTCAAGCGGCTCAGTGATGCGCTGCGCGACGGGGATTCGGTGTTGGCGGTAGTGCGCGGGTCGGCGGTCAACCAGGACGGCCCGAGCAGCGGGCAGACGGTGCCCAGTGGGCCGGCCCAGCAGGCGGTGCTGCGGGCGGCGCTGGCGGCGGCGCGGCTACAGCCCGCCGATATCGACTACATCGAGGCCCACGGCACCGGTACGGCGTTGGGGGATCCGATCGAACTGGGCGCGTTGGACCAGGTCTTCGGTGAGCGAAACGGCTCGGCGCCGCTGGTGCTGGGCTCGGTCAAGACCAATGTGGGTCATTTGGAGTCGGCGGCCGGGATCGCCGGGTTCATCAAGACCGTGTTGACCGTGCACCACGGCTACATTCCCCGGCACCTGCACTTCAAGCAGCTGAATCCGAATGCTGTCGAGGGGGCTTCGCGGTTCGCGATTGCCGACCAGGGCATGCCATGGCCTGCCGTGGCGCGGGCCCGGCGGGCCGGAGTGTCGTCCTTCGGGGTGAGCGGGACCAATGCGCACGTGGTCGCTCGAGCAGACTCCGGCCGCCGAGCCGGTGGCCGCGCAACCGGCGCCTGCGGTGACCACCCTGGTGATCTCCGGGAAGACACCGGCCCGGATCGCGTCGACGGCAGCGATGCTGGCCGAGTGGATGATCATGGATGGCGCCGCCGTCGCACTGGCCGATGTCGCCCACACCCTCAACCATCACCGCACCCACCACAAGGTTTTCGCCACGGTCTGCGCGCGTGACCGTGCCCAGGCCGTCGCGGGGCTGCAGGCGTTGGCGACCGGTGAATCAGCAGCCGGCGTAGTCGGCGCCCATGACGGGTTCGTGCAAGCCCGGCACTGTCTTCGTGTATTCGGGTCAGGGCTCGCAGTGGGCGGGCATGGGCCGGCAGTTGCTGGAGGATGAGCCGGCTTTCGCCGCGGCGGTCGACGAGCTGGAGCCGCTGTTCGTCGAGCACGTCGGATTCTCCCTTCGGCAGGTGCTGGCCGAGGGCCAGCCGGTGGCTGGAGACGCGCGGGTGCAGCCGGTGTTGATGGGGTTGCAGTTGGCGTTGACGGCGTTGTGGCGCTCCTATGGCGTGGAACCCGATGCGGTGATCGGGCATTCGATGGGCGAGGTGACCGCAGCCGTGGTGGCCGGGGCGTTGAGCCCGGCCGAGGGGCTGCGGGTGATCGCGACCCGGTCGCGGTTGATGTCGCGGCTGGCCGGCCAAGGGGCGGTGGCGCTGCTCGAACTGGACGCCGAGGCGGCCGAAAAGCTGATCGCCGATTACCCCGAGGTGAGCCTGGCGGGCTACCTGTCGCCGCGGCAGACCGTGGTCGCCGGGTCGGTGGCGCAGGTCGACGCAGTGATCGCCGCGGTAACGGCGCAGGAGCGGTTCGCAAAGCGCGTGAACATGGAGGTCGCCTCGCACACCGCGCTGATGGACCCGATCTTGCCCGAGTTGCGTTCGGCGCTGGCCGATCTGGTGCCGAAGGCACCGACGATTCCGTTCATCTCCACCGTCGCCGACGCTGAGATCGGCGCCACCACGCCGGTGTTGGATGCCGACTACTGGGTCGCCAATGTGCGCCAGCCGGTCCGGCTGCGCCAAGCCATCACCGCCGCCGCCGAGCAGCACGCCACCTTCATCGAAGTCAGCCCGCATCCGACGTTGACGCATGCCGTCAGCGAGGCACTGGAAACGCTCGAGTCCAGCCACCATCACAGCATCGGGACGCTGTCGCGCGACGGCGATGACACGGTCAGCTTCCACACCAGCTTCAACAGCACCTGCGTCGTGCAGCCCGCCGAAGGTGCCGCATCCCCCCGAGCCTCATCCGGTACTGCCCAGTGCGCCCTGGCATCACACCCAGCACTGGATCAACGTCGAGCAGTACGTCAAAGCTGCCGAATCGGCGCCCAGTCCCGGCACCCTGCTCGGCAAGCACATCGCGGTCGCCACTACACCGCCGACACATCTGTGGCAGGCACGGCTTACCCCGGCCAACAAGCCGTATCCGGGTTCTCACCACAACAACGGCGTCGAGATCATCCCGATATCGGTTCTGCTGCAGACGCTTTCAGACGCGGCAGCCGAATATGACGCAACGATCTCGGACGTCCGGTTCGACTATCCGATCGTTGTCGACGAGCCGCGGGTGATCCAGGTGGTCGCCGATGCCGCGTCGGTCACCGTGTCGTCGAGTGTTGCGGGCCCCGCGGGCCCTGAAAATGGTGGCTCCGCGCAACGGTGGGTCAAGCATGCCAGCGCCCGAATCTCCCGCGAGCCGCATAACGATGCACCGCAGCACAGCGACGTTCCCGAACCACAGGCCGCGGCGGACGCCGAGTTTGTCGACGAGTCGGTTACCACGCTGTGGCAGACATGGGGCAGTGAGGGGCGGCCGTTCGAATGGTCGGTGGGCTCCTGCCGGTCGGCGGCCGGTCGATTGCACGCCGACGTCGAGTTGTCCAAACCCTCGGCGGCGGCGCTGCTCGACGCCGCGATTCACCTTGCCCGGCTGCTGGACAGCTCCAACCCGCGGCTGATGATTCCGGCTGCCGTCGCGAGCGTCCGGTTCGAAGCCGAGTTTGCCGACCCACGCGGCCGCATCGAGGTGCGTCGGCTCGGCGGCAACGATGAACAGCTCACCGTCGACATTGCGGTCACCGCGCCGGACGGCAGTAGCTGCATCGACGTCCGAGGACTTCGCTACGCGGCGGTGGACGCCGGCGCTTCAGCCTCTGCGGCTTCCTTGGCGTCCCGCAGCGACGACCCGTCGACGATGGCGCACGCGATCGATTGGCAACCCTTCCAGCCTGCTGAGGGTGCCGGGGACTCGGCCGATGACTCAGCCGCGATCGCGGTGCTGGGCGACGACAGCATCGTCCCTACGCTGCGCGATCGCCTCGCCGACGCCGGTTACCCGTCGACCGCCGTCGCCGAGGCCCGATACGTCCTCTACGTGGCCGAATCCGAGTCCGACAAGACCGACCTGGACTGCGCGGTCCGGCTGTCGACGGAGGTGGCCGGTCTGGTCCGAATGCTGGCCGCGCGGGGCGATGACGACCCGGTCACGCTGTGGATCATCACCCGCGGTGTCCGCGAGGGCAGTTCCGACGCCGCGGTGCGCCAAAGTGCCCTGTGGGGAACCGCCGGGGTCATCCGGGCCGAGCAGCCACAGCTGTGGGGCGGCCTGGTCGATGTGCCGGAACGATCAGACGGACAAGACGCCGCCGCTGATTGGGTATCGGCGCTGGCCACAGTCCTGCGGACACCGGCCAAGTCCATCCTGGCGCTGCGCGACGGCCAACTCTTCACGCAGGTCCTGGCGCCGGTCTCCGGCGAACCGGTCCGCGAGCCGCTGCGGTGCCGCCCCGATGCGGCATACCTGGTCACCGGCGGTATGGGTGCGCTCGGCCTGCTGATCGCGGGCTGGCTCGCCGATCGCGGCGCGCATCGCCTCATCCTGGCCGGCCGCACGCCGTTGCCACCGCGTCGGGACTGGGACAGCGCTGGCATTGACGCCGACACGAAGCACAAGATCGCCGCGATCCGGGCGCTGGAATCGCGTGGGGTGTCGGTGGATGCGGTGGCTCTCGACGTGGGTTCGCCGGACGCGGTCCAGGCGTTTGTCGCCAAGCGGGACGCCGACGGAGCGCCCGCGATACGCGGTGTCGTGCACGCTGCCGGAATCACCGACGCCCAACTGCTGACCGAGGTCACCGAGAGCCGGCTTCGGCACACCATGTCGCCCAAAATTGCCGGTGCGCAGGCGTTGCATGAGGTGTTCCCGCCCGGTAGCCTCGACTTCTTGTTTATGACTGCCGCGGCCGGGGCAGTGTTCGGTGTCCCGGGGCAGGGCGCCTACGCGGCAGCCAACGCCTACCTGGACGGACTGGCGCACGCGCGTCACCGCCAGGGCTGCCACACCGTCAGCTTGGACTGGGTGGTCTGGCGGGGGCTGGGATTCGGGTCGAACGCGCAGATCGCGACGCAGGAACTCGAGCGGTTGGGGTCACGGCCCGTCACCCCGGAAGAAGCCTTTGCCGCCTGGGAATACCTGGAGCGCTATGACATCGCTCAGGCCGTGATGGCTCCGCTGCCGTCGTCCGACGTACCGGCGCCAACCGAGCCGTCGGCGATAGCACCGGCGTGGTCGCAGATGCCTGCCGAGGACGTCCGCAACGAGCTGCAGGCCGGGCTGCGCGCCATCCTTGCCCGCGAGCTTCACATGCCGGAAGCCGAGCTCGAGCTGGACCGCCCGTTTGCGGAGCTGGGACTCAACTCGGTCATGGCGATGTCGGTTCGACGAGACACCGAGCAGTTCGTCGGTATCGAGCTGTCAGCGACGATGCTCTTCAACTATCCGACGATCGTGGCCTTGGCTGAGCATCTCGCCAAAAAGCTGCTACCGCCGACAGAATCGGACAACGACATCGACGCATTCGGCGATTCGGACAGCAGCGTGTTGAATGAGCTGTTCGACAGCGTGGAGTCGGCTCCGGCTGGTAGTGAGAGGGGTATCTGATGCATGGCTGCCTGGAGGGTGCATCCAGCAGTTTTGAGGTCGCGTCATGACCTCGCCCATGGACGAGGAGGCTCTCCGGCACTGGCTGGCCGACTACCTCGTGACCAACGTCGGCTGCAGTCCGTACGACATCGACTTCGACGCGTCGATGAGCGATCTTGGTCTGGGTTCGCGCGACGCGATTGTGCTCTCCGGCGAGCTGACCGAGCTGCTGGGTCGCAAAGTCTCGCCGGTGGAATTCTGGGAGCACCCGTCGATCGCTGACCTGTCGCGGTTCCTCAGCGGGTCGGAGTCCACTCCCGAGCCGGTCCACGAGTCCGATCATCGAAGCAACATGGACGAGCCGATCGCGGTGATCGGCCTGGGCTGCCGATTCCCCGGCGGCGTGCACGGCCCCGAAGAGTTCTGGGACTTCCTGAGCGAGGGTCGATCCGCGGTGTCGGAGATGCCGGCGGAGCGGTGGGCGCCATTCGACGACGGCTCCGCCGAGATCGCCGAGGCACTCGAGCGCACCACGCGCTGGGGGACGTTCCTCGACGACATCGACGCCTTCGACGCGGAATTCTTCGACGTCTCCACCCGCGAAGCGGTGAAGATGGACCCCCAGCAGCGGATGCTGCTCGAAGTCGCTTGGGAGGCTTTGGAACACGCCGGGATTCCACCGAGTTCACTGCGCCGCTCGCAGACCGGAGTATTCGCCGGCGCGTGCTACACCGACTACGGCTATGTGGCAGGTCTCGATCTGACCAGCGTCGACGCCTGGAGCAACCCGGGTGGTGCGCTGAGCATCATCGCCAACCGGTTGTCGTACTTCCTGGACCTGCGTGGACCCTCCATCACGGTGGACACCGCGTGCTCGTCATCGATCGTCGCCGTGCACATGGCCTGCCAGAGCCTGCGAACCCAGGAATCCGACGTGGCCATCGCGGCGGGTGTCAATCTTCTGTTGTCGCCACAGATCTTTCGTGGTTTCGATCAGACCGGTGTCATGTCGCCCTCCGGTGCGTGCCACTCGTTCGACGCGGACGCCGACGGCTTCGTCCGCGGCGAGGGCTGCGGGGTCGCGGTGCTCAAGCGACTCAGCGACGCGCTGCACGACGGAGACCGGATACTGGCGGTGGTGCGGGGTTCGGCCGTCAACCAGGACGGTCGGTCCAACGGGCTGTTCGCTCCCAACCCGGCCGCCCAGATGGCGATGCTGCGCTCGGCTTACGCCAATGCCGGTGTGCCGCCACATGAAGTGGATTACGTCGAAACCCACGGCACCGGAACGTTGCTGGGGGATCCCATCGAGGCGCGGGCGCTCGGTACCGTCCTGGGTAAGGGGCGTCCGGAGCAGTCGCCGCTGTTGCTCGGCGCGGTGAAGTCGAATCTCGGTCACCTCGAGGCAGCGGCCGGTATAGCGGGTTTCATCAAGGCTGTGTTGGCGGTGCAGCGGGGAAGCATCCCGGGGAACTGGGGCTTCCAGAAGCCCAATCCCCACATTCCTTTCGACCAAATGCGACTGAAAGTCGTTGCTGAGCAGCAAGACTGGCCGCACACGCCGCACCCGCGGCGGGCCGGGGTGTCGGCTTTCGGGTTCGGTGGCACCAACGCGCACGCGGTGATCGAGCAGGCGCCGGCAGCGGTACCCGTTCTCCGCGAGCCCGATCCGGCTGTGGCCACCTTGGTGGTGTCGGGCAAGACCCCGGAGCGGATAGCGGCGATGGCCGCGACGCTGGCCGAGTGGATGGCCGGTGCGGGCGCAGGCGTGCGGCTGGCCGACGTCGCTCATGCGCTCAACCACCACCGGGAGCGACACGCTCAGTTCGCCACGGTCTGCGCCCGCGACCGGGCCGATGCGGTAACCCGGTTGCAGGCGCTGGCCGAGGGCCGAGTCGCCGAGGGTGCAGAGGGAATCGTCGGCCCGCACGACGGCCCGTGCAGTCCCGGCACGGTGTTCGTCTACTCGGGTCAGGGCTCACACTGGGCGGGCATGGGTCGTCAATTGCTTGCCGACGAGCCGGTGTTCGCCGATGCTATTGCCGATTTAGAGCACGATTTCGTTGAGCACGTTGGGTTTTCGCTGCAAAAGGTGATCGACGGCGGCGAGCCGGTGAGCGGTGACGCCCAGGTACAGCCGGTGCTGATGGGATTGCAACTGGCGCTGACCGAGTTGTGGCGCTCCTACGGTGTGCACCCGGATGCGGTGATCGGTCACTCGATGGGTGAGGTCACCGCCGCGGTGGTGGCCGGAGCGCTCACCGTGGTCGACGGGCTGCGGGTGATCGCCATCCGCTCGCGGCTGATGTCGCAGCTTGCCGGGCAAGGCGCGGTGGCACTGCTCAAACTGGACGCGGAAGCCACCGAGGCGTTGATCGCCGACTACGCAGGCGTCAGCGTGGCGGGCTACGTCTCACCGCAGCAGACGGTGATCGCCGGGCCGGTGGCGCCGGTCGATGCGGTGATCGCCGCGGTGAGCGCGCAGAATCGGTTCGCCCGCCGGGTCAACATGGAGGTCGCCTCGCACACCGCGTTGATGGATCCGATCCTGCCCGATCTGCGTGCGGCGTTGGCAGATCTGACGCCCTCGATGCCCACCATCCCGTTCATCTCCACCGTTGTGGAACACGCCACCACGCCGGTGCTGGACGCCGAGTACTGGGTGGCGAATGTGCGCCAGCCGGCGCTGCTGTGTCAGGCCATCACCGCGGCCGCCGAAGACCACGGCACCTTCATCGAGGTCAGCGCACATCCGATCTTGACGCACGCTGTCAACGACACGCTGGAGTCGGTGACCCATCACCACGCTGTCGGGACATTGTGGCGTGACGGTGATGACACGGTCACCTTCCACACCAACGTCAACGCCGTTCACACCAGCCAGCCGCCGGACACGCCCCACCCGGCGGAGCCGGCTCCGGTGCTGCCCAGCACTCCCTGGCAGCACACCAAGCACTGGGCCACGGTGAGTCCATCGGCTCCGGTCAAACATGTTGAGCATGTTGGTATTCCGCGTGGGCAGGTCGTCGATGGACCGATTCCGCCGGAGTGGTACAGCCGGCTGGCGTGGCCGGCCCGGGCATTGTCCGCGGGGCCGGCGGATGCGGACAGTTCGTGGCTGGTGATCGCCGATGCCGAGCTCGGCGCGGAGATCGGCCATATTCTCGGCGATGACTCGGACGTGACAGTGCTGTCGTCGTCGCTGTTGGCCGAAGACGCTGACGTTGAAGCGATCACCGACGCCCTCGCCGGAACGACCCACGTGCTCTACGCACCGCAGGCGCATGCCGGCTATTTCGACGCCGAGTCGGGATACGGCTTGTTCAACGCAGCGCGGAAGCTGACCGCCGCAGCGACCGAGATGGGCGTGGCGCCGCGGCTGTATCTGCTCACCCGCAATGCGCAGCCCGTCGATGAAGGTGATCGGGCCAACCCCGCGCACGCCGTGTTGTGGGGATTGGGCCGCACGCTGGCGCTGGAGCACCCCGAAATCTGGGGCGGCATCGTCGATGTCGACGAATCGGTGCCCGGCCGGCTTGGCCGCCCGGTATGTGGTCGACGAGGCTCACAGCGACGACGGAGAGGATCAGGTCGTTTACCGGGCCGGTATCCGCCGTGTCCCGCGGCTGCAAAGCGGTTACCTGCCGTCGACGACCCCGGTGGAATTGGACAAGGACGGCAGCTATCTGGTCATCGGCGCGACCGGCAACATCGGACCGCATCTGATCCGGCAGCTTGCCGACACGCGGCGCCGGCACCGTCGTCGCGGTGTCCCGCAACCCCGGTTCACGCCTGGACGACGTGGCTGCCGGCCTGTCGGCGAGCCGGAGCCACCTTGGTGACGGTCGCCGCCGATGCGGCGGACGAAACCGCGATGAGCGCACTCTTCGACCGCTTCGGCGCAGACCTGCCACCGCTGGCCGGCATCTATATGGCGGCGTTCGCCGGAGGCCCGATCACTTTGCGCGACATGACCGATGACGACGTCACCGCGATGTTCCGGCCGAAGCTGGACGTGGTGGCGCTGCTGCATAGGCTTTCGGTGCGCCACCCGGTGCGGCCAGTTCGTGCTGTTCTCGTCGATCTCCGGAGTGACCGGATCGCGCTGGCTGGCCCACTACGCGGCCACGACGACTTTCCTGGACACGTTCGCGTTCGCCCGCCGTGCGGCCGGGCTTCCGGCTACCACGATCAACTGGGGTCTGTGGAAGTCGTTGTCGGACAGTCAATCCGAGGCCGAGCGGCAGGTGACTCTTGATTCAGGTCTCGAGCCTCTGCCCGACGAGGTCGCGATCCAGGCGCTGCCGTGGGTCACCGGTCCCGGCACCCCGGTGCGCTCCACCATCGTCGCTGCCGACTGGGCTCTGCTCGCCACCGCCTACCGCAGCACCCGCGCGGCGCTGCGCATCGTGGACGACCTGCTGCCGACCGAGACCGAGGCGGACCAGTTCGTCGACGACGATCACCGAATTCCGGGAAGCGTTGCGCGACTGCGGAACCGGCAGCGGCGGCGCGGCATTCTGGTCGATCACGTCACTGCGCAGGTCGTCAAGGCGATGGGGTTGGCGTCGCCGCAACTGCTGGATCCGTCGACGGGCTTCTTCCAGTCCGGGATGGACTCGCTGATGAGCGTGACGCTTCAGCGCTCACTCTCCGATAGCCTCGGCGAGTCGCTGCCAGCGTCGGTGGTGTTCGACTATCCGACCGTGGAAGCGCTCGCCGACTACCTGGCCACCATTCTTCCGGAGCTGGTCGAGGTCGCCGAGCAGGAAAGCGTCGACGCCTACGAAGACCTCAGCGACGACGACCTGCTCAAAGAACTTTCCGAAAGGCTGGGTTGAGCGCGATGACTGCTGCATCGCCGGATCGTCGGGCGATCATCACCGAGGCGCTGCGCAAGATCGACGATTTGACTGCTCGGCTGCAGATCGCCGAGAAGTCGGATATCGAGCCAATTGCCGTGGTGGGCATGGCATGCCGGCTCCCCGGTGGGGTGGACACCCCCGCGCAGTACTGGCAGTTCCTGAAGGACGGGCAGAGCGGCGTCATCCGGGTGCCTACGGACCGCTGGGACGCCGACGCCTACTACTCCGACGACCACACCCGGCCCGGCACGATCTGCAACCGCGAGGGCGGCTTCCTGACGTCCTGGCACCCCGATGAATTCGACGCCGAGTTCTTCGGGATCTCTCCGCGTGAAGCAGTCGCGATGGATCCGCAGCAGCGGCTGCTGCTCGAAGTCGCTTGGGAGGCACTGGAAAACGCCGGCGTCACGCCCGAGGCGATTCGCAATAGCCAGACCGGGATCTACGTCGGCCTGACCACCTATGACTATTCTTTGATCGCGGCAAAGGCGCAGCCGGAGGACTTCGATCCGTATCTTCCGTTCGGCAATGCATCAAACTTCGCCGCCGGCCGGTTGTCGTATTTCCTGGGTGTGCACGGCCCGGCGGTGGTGCTCGATACCGCCTGCTCGTCGTCGCTGGTCGCCATCCACCTGGCGTGCCAGAGCCTGCGCAAGCGGGAGACCGATCAGGCGCTGGCCGCCGGCACCAACCTGATCATGAGCCCGGAGAACAGCATCGCCTGCTCGCGGTGGGGGATGCTGGCGCCCGATGGTCAGTGCAAGACCTTCGACGCGTCGGCCAACGGGTACGTCCGCAGCGAGGGTTGCGGAGTGGTGGTGCTCAAGCGGCTCAGTGATGCGCTGCGCGACGGGGATTCGGTGTTGGCCGTGGTGCGTGGTTCGGCGGTCAACCAGGACGGCCCGAGCAGCGGGCAGACGGTGCCCAGTGGGCCGGCCCAGCAGGCGGTGCTGCGGGCGGCATTGGCGGCGGCGCGGCTGCAGCCCGCCGATATCGACTACGTCGAGGCCCACGGCACGGGTACGGCGTTGGGGGATCCGATCGAACTCGAGGCGTTGAACCAGGTTTTTCCTGACCGCGATCGTGCGGCGCCGCTGGTACTGGGTTCGGTGAAGACGAACATGGGGCATCTGGAGAACTCGGCCGGTATCGCCGGGTTCATCAAGGCCGTGCTGAGCGTGGGGCACGGCTATATTCCGCCGCATCTGCACTTCAAACAATTGACTCCGAACGCCAGCGCGGGTGCGTCGCGATTCACCATCGCCGCCCGGGGCATGCAGTGGCCGGCGGTAGAGCGGCCCCGGCGTGCGGGGGTGTCGTCGTTCGGGGTCAGTGGCACCAATGCGCACGTGGTGGTCGAGCAGGCGCCTGCGCCCGACCCTGTTGCGCCGCAACCGGAGCCAGTAGTCACCACCCTGGTGATCTCGGGTAAGACCCCGGAGCGGATCGCGCCGATAGCCGCGATGCTGGCCGAGTGGATGGACGCGGACGGCGCTGCCGTCCCGTTGGCCGATGTCGCCCACACCGTCAACCACCATCGCGCCCGTTTCAAGAGCTTCGCCGCGGTGTGTGGACGTGACCGCGCTCAGGCGGTGGCGGGGCTGCGGGCCTTGGCCGCCGGGGAACCGGCGACGGGCGTTGTGGAGCAGGGCGAAGGCCCCAAACGGCCGGGCACGGTATTTGTGTATTCGGGTCAAGGTTCGCAGTGGGTCGGCATGGGCCAGCGGTTGCTGGTCGAGGAGCCGGCGTTTGCCGCGGCGGTCGATGAGTTGGAGCCGGATTTCATTGCGCAGGTGGGTTTTTCGCTGCGCGATGTGCTGGTCGCCGGTGAGCCGGTGGTGGGTATTGCGCGTATCCAGCCGGTGTTGGTGGGTATGCAGTTGGCGCTGACGGCGTTGTGGCGCTCGTATGGCGTGGAACCCGATGCGGTGATCGGGCATTCGATGGGGGAGGTGACCGCGGCGGTGGTGGCCGGGGCGCTGAGCCCGGCTGATGGCCTGAAGGTCATCGGGACCCGATCGAAGTTGATGGCTCGGTTGTCCGGGCAGGGCGCGATGGCGCTGCTGGAATTGGGTGCCGAGGCGGGCGAGAAGTTGGTCGCCGACTACCCGGATATCACGGTCGCGGTGTATGCGGCTCCGCAGCAGACGGTGATCGCCGGGCCGTCCGAGCAGGTGGATGCGGTGATCGCGGTGGTCGATGCGCAAGGCCTGTTGGCGCGCCGCGTAGAGGTCGATGTGGCCTCGCATCATCCGACGGTCGACCCGATTCTGCCCGAATTGCGCAGTGCGCTGACTGGATTGACGCCGATGACGCCGACGATCCGGCTGATCAGCACGGTCGGTCGAACCAACGGTGCGGCACCGGCGTTTGATGCCGACTACTGGGTCGCCAATCTGCGTAATCCGGTGCGGTTCAGCCAGGCCGTGACGGCCGCTGCGGAGAACCACGCCACCTTCGTCGAAGTCAGCCCCCACCCACTGCTCACCCATGCCATCGGTGAAACGCTCGCCTCGGCGTCGCCGACCGACCGATTTGCCGTCACTCCGGCGATGAAACGCGGGGACGACGAAACGCTGTCTGTCCACACGCAACTCGCGACTCTCGGCGTGACGGCGCCGAAGACCAACGGGGCCCGGCTCGCAGCAATCCCACCGTCGCCGTGGCTGCACGCAAGCTATTGGATCGAGAAGAAATCCGTCGCCTCGCGGCTGCCGGATGTGCACCCGTTGCTCGGGGTGCACGTTGAAATGCCCTCTGGCCGTGAGCATGTGTGGCAGGCCGACATCGGGACCGAGACGCTGCCATGGCTGGCCGACCACAAGGTGCACGGCCAGGCCGTCATGTCGGCGGCCGGCTTTGCCGAGATGGCGTTGGCGGCCGGCCGGCAGGCCCTCGGCCTGCCCGTCGACGCGTTACAGGTCAACGCGCTCGACATCGAGCAGCCGCTGGTCCTGGAGCGCCAGACGCGGGTCACGACGCAGTTCGCTTCCAGCGCCGACGGGAATCGTGTTGAGATCCACGCCAGTTCCGGCGACGGCAAGTGGTCCCGGTATGCGGTCGCCAGCATCGACGTGATGCACCAGAGTGCGCCTGCCGAGCCGCGTGACGCCGGGTCGGGCACCGAGATCGAGCTGCCCGACGAGGCCGCTGATCATCCCGCGTACTGCATCCATCCCGCGCTGTTCGACGCGGCGCTGCGGCAACTGGCTGCCGGTATACCGACGGATGGTTCGGCCGACGCACAGTATCTGCCGGTGTCGGTGGCGACGATCCGGGTGTTCGGCACGAGTCGGCGCCGGGCCCGGTGCCGCACCGAGCTGGTCGAGCAAGCACCCGGCGACTACCGGGGCCGGATCGTTCTCACCGACGACGCGGGGACGGTGACCGCGGAGCTCACCGGCATCGAGTTGCGACCGGTGGATCCCAGCGCGGTGCGGCTGCCGTTGGAGCAGAAGATCTTCGACACCGTCTGGGTGCAGAGTTCGACGCCGCAGACCGGCTCACCCGGCGAGCGCGTACCCACCGGCAGCTGGCTGCTGTTGGCCGACTCCGATTCCGAGACAGCAGCACTCGTGGCGGAATTCGCCGCCCGGTTGAGCTCGCCGACCCGGCGAGTGGTCAGCGGCGCGTTGTCGGACGGGTCGGCAGTGTAGTAGAGGCTTTCGCGAAAACCGCTGCTGATGCGGAGCTTCGGCCTGCAGGCGTGATCGTGTTCCTGGGACAGCCGTCGTTCGACGGCACCGATGTCGACGCCGCGCTTGGGCGCGCCTACGAACTGATCGGCGCGATCTCGGCGACGGCGCACGCCGTCGCCGATGGCGCGAAGGACAATCCGCCGCGGCTGTGGCTGGTAACCCGTAACGGCCTCTCGGTTCACGATGGTGAGCCCGGCGATCCGGCGATCGGCGCTCTCAAGGGCCTCATTCGTAACTGGCGGTTCCCCGGCGAAGCGGCGCGCGTCCTGGCCGGCGAGCCAGATCTCGGCGCCACTCTCGTCGACCTGGGTGACAGCGGGCGAGCCGCTCGCGGCTCTGCTGTCTGAACTTGGGTCGCCCACCGGCGATGATGTGATCGCATGGCGCGAGGGCGGCCGATACGTCGAACGGCTCACTCGCGCTCCGCTCGATGCCGGTCACCGGGAGGCGGTTATCCGCGCCGACGGCTCGTACATCGTCAGCGGCGGCCGGGGTGGCCTGGGCACAGTTGTCACGCGTTGGCTTGTCGAACGCGGCGCGGGGCGGATCGTCCTCAACGGCCGAAGTGAACCCTCCGATGATGAGCAGCAGGCCCTTGCCGATCTGGCGAACGACACCGAAATCGTCTTCGTATCAGGCGATATCGCTCTGCCCGGAGTAGCGGAGCGGCTGGTGGCGGCTGCCGAAGAGACCGGACGCCCACTGCGCGGAGTCGTGCATGCGGCCGGCGTCACCGGTGACGGTCTGGTGACCGCGTTTACCCGGGAGGACATGCAACGAGTGTGGGCGCCGAAGGTGGCCGGCGCGTTGCGGCTGCAGGCCGCGACAGCCACCCGCGAGCTTGACTGGTGGGTTGGCTTCTCTTCGATGGCCACGCTTCTGGGTCTGCCGGGTCAATTGGCGTACGCAACAGCCAACGCCTGGCTCGACGCACTGACGGTATGGCGACGAGCATCAGGCCTGCCCGCGACCGCGATCAACTGGGGTCAGTGGTCGGACGTCGGGATGAGCCACGCACTGACCTACAGCGTTCTGGACCCCATCACTCCTGACGAAGGCGTCGAGGCCCTCGAGGCTTTCGTGGGTGGCGGTCTCACCAGGGTGGGCGTCGGACGGCTGCGCCTTGATCGAGTCTTCGCAACGACTCCCGAGTTCCGCGACCTCAACTACTTCCAAAGAGTGGTGGAGGAGTTTGACGTTTCCGCTGTCGACCACGGACCGGCCGCCGTGGACGGGGTGGACGGGGATCGGGCGCAAGCTTCCGCTCCGGACTGGTCGCAGTTGTCGGCGGAGGACAGGCTCAACGAGCTGACGACCAGACTCGCCACTATATTGGCTCGCGAATTGCGGATGTCGGCATCAGCGATCAACGTGGATCAGCCATTCCCTGAGCTGGGACTGGATTCGATGATGGCGATGACGGTCCTGCGAGAGACGCGGAAGCTAGTGGGAATCGACATGTCGGCGAACATGTTGTTCAACCACCCGACCATCTCATCGTTGGCGGCGTATTTGGCGGAGCTACTTGCACCCCGAGAAGTCCCGGAGGAAGACACCGGCCTCGTGCTCGACTCGGCGGGCGGCGTGTTGGATGAGTTGTTCGACAGGTGGAGTCGGCTTCGGCGGGCAGTGAGAGCGGTATTTTCTGATGGGAACGATTTTCGACAGAGTCTCGGCGATGCCCGCCGACAAGCGCGACGCGCTGACGCAGCAGTTCGAAAAGGCTTCGCGGATCGCCGCCGCCGAACCGGTCGCGGTCGTGGGGATCGGCTGCCGTTTCCCCGGCGGTGCGGTAGGCCCGGAGGGTTACTGGGAGTTCTTGGCCAACAGCGGCGACGGGATCAGCGAAATCCCTTCCGACCGTTGGGATGCCGACGAGTACTACGACCCGGACCAGTTCGCGCCCGGCCGGATGTCGTCGAAGTGGGGCGGCTTCCTGCCCGACGTGGCCGGGTTCGACGCCGACTTCTTCGGGATCTCCCCGCGCGAAGCCGAAGCGATGGATCCGCAGCAGCGGGTGCATGCTCGAGGTGGCCTAGGAAGCGCTGGAGCACGCCGGTATCGCGACCGATGATCTGTCCGGCGCGCGCGCCGCCGTGATGATGGGGGTGTATTACGGCGAGTACCAGACGATTTCGGCGGCCAACCCGGACAACATCGACGCCTACTCCGCGACGGGCAACGCCCACGCGGTCGCCGTCGGGCGGATCGCGTACCTGCTGGGGCTGCGTGGTCCGGCGGTGGCGGTCGACACCGCGTGTTCGTCGTCGCTGGTGGCGATTCACCTGGCCTGCCAGAGCCTGCGGCTGCGGGAGAGCGACCTGGCTCTGGCCGGCGGGGTCAGCCTGATCTTGCGTCCGGAAACTCAGATCGCGCTGGCCAAGTGGGGAATGCTGTCGCCGCGCGGCCGGTGCCATGCCTTCGACTCCAGGGCCGACGGGTTCGTCCGCGGCGAGGGTTGCGGAGTGGTGGTGCTCAAGCGGCTCACCGACGCGGTGCGCGACGGGGACCGGGTGCTGGCGGTGGTGCGGGGTTCGGCGGTCAACCAGGACGGCCGGTCCAACGGCCTGACCGCGCCCAACACGCATGGCACAGCGCGACGTGATCAGCGCGCGCACTGCGCAGCGCCGACGTGACCGCGGGATCGGTGAACTACGTCGAGGCGCACGGCACCGGAACCGCGTTGGGTGACCCGATCGAGTTCGAAGCGTTGGCCGATCAGTATGGGCGCGGCGACAGCTCGCTGCGCGCTGGGCGCGGTGAAAACCAACTTCGGCCACCTCGAGGCGGCGGCCGGTATCGCCGGCTTCATCAAGGCCGCGCTGGCGGTGCAGCGGGCGCAGATCCCGCCCAATCTGCACTTCACGCAATGGAATCCGGCGATCGACCCGTCGCCGACCCGGCTGTTCGTTCCCACCGAGCTGGCCCGTGGCCCGCTGCCGAGGGTCCGCGGCGCGCCGCGGTGTCGTCGTTCGGCATGGGCGGGACGAACGCGCACGTGGTGCTCGAGCAGGGGCCGGACCCGGCGCCGGTGGCGCGATCCCGATTCGGCTCCGCCGGTGACGACGTTGGCGGTCTCCGGCAAGACCGATGCAGCGGATGGCGGCCATGGGCGGCCGCGCTGGCCGACTGGATGGACGGCGACGGCGCCGGTGTGCCGCTGGCCGATGTCGCTCACACCGTCAACCACTACCGCAGCCGCGCACAGCAAATTCGCCACGGTGTCCGCGCGTGACCGCGGCCGAGGCGGTGGCGGGGCTGCGGGCGCTGGCCGCCGGGCAGCCGGCGCCGGGGGTGGTCGGCCCGCGTGAGGCGCCGCGTGGGCCGGGCACGGTGTTTCTGTATTCGGGTCAGGGTTCGCAGTGGGCGGGGATGGGCCGGCAGTTGCTGGCCGACGAGCCGGCGTTTGCCGCGGCGGTCGCCGAGTTGGAGCCGGATTTCGTTGCGCAGGTCGGGCTTTTCGCTGCGCGACGTGCTGGTCGCGGGCGAGCCGGTGGTGGGTATCGAGCGCATCCAGCCGGTGCTGGTCGGTATGCAGTTGGCGTTGACCGCGTTGTGGCGCTCCTACGGTGTGGAACCCGATGCGGTGATCGGGCATTCGATGGGGGAGGTGACCGCGGCGGTGGTGGCCGGGGCGCTGAGCCCGGCTGAGGGTTTGAAGGTGATCGCCACCCGGTCGCAGTTGATGTCGCGGCTGTCCGGGCAGGGCGCGATGGCGCTGCTCGAGCTGGACGCCGAGGCGGCCGAGAAGCTGATCGCCGACTACCCGCGAGGTCACGGTGGCGGTGTATGCCGCGCCGCACCAGACGGTGATCGCCGGGCCGCCCGAGCAGGTCGACGCGGTGATCGCGGTGGTGGACGCGCAGGGCCGGTTGGCGCGCCGCATCGAGGTCGATGTGGCCTCGCATCACCCGACCATCGATCCGATCCTGCCCGAATTGAGCAGCGCGCTGGCCGATTTGACGCCGACGACGCCGCAGATCCCGGTGATCAGCACGGTCGGTCAGACCAAAGGTGCGGCGCCGGTGTTCGATGCCGACTACTGGGTGGCCAACCTGCGCAACCCGGTGCGGTTCAGCCAGGCCGTGGCGGCCGCGGCGCCAAAACCACGCCACCTTCATCGAGAGTCAGCCCGCACCCGCTGCTCACCCACGCCATCACCGGCACCCTGGAAGCGGCCAAGCCGCGCGGCGGTGCTCAGGTGGCGGCGACGCTGACCCGCGACAACCCCGAGACGCTGACCTTCCACACCCAGCTGGCGACGGTTCGGCCGCCGTCGGCCGCCGCGGCGCAAACTGCGGCGGCACAAGAGACTCGTCGATCTCCGCCGACGCCGTGGCTGCACTCCCGATACTGGGCGGCGCCGTTCGCGGCGAACCGGCAATCGGCCAGCGCTCATCCGCTGCTGGGCGTGCACGTCGAGTTGCCTTCGCGGTCGCGATCATGTCTGGCAGGCCGATGTCGGAACCGAGCTCTGTCCCTGGCTGGCCGACCACAAGGTGCACGGCCAGCCGGTCATGCCCGGCGCCGGTTTCGCCGAGATCGCGCTGGCGGCGGCCAGCGAAGCCCTCGGCTTGCCGGCGCAGTCGGTGATCAGTCGGCGTCGAGGTCGAGCAGATGCTGCCGCTGGGCGACACGACCCAGCTCACCACGCAGCTGACCCGGGGCGAGAAGGACGGCGACGAGATTCGCGTCGAGATCCATTCCCGCTCGGCCACCGGTGCCTGGATCCGCCACGCAGTGGCGAAAGTCGAAGTGGGGCAATCTGAGAGCACCGGCCCGCGCCGACTCGCTTCGTCGGAACCCGGCACGGTGGTCTCGCCCGCGGATCTGTACTCCGCGCTGCGCAACACCGGTTTGCACCACGGGCAGGCGTTCGCCGCACTGACCCGCATCGTCCGCCGGTCCAACGGCACCTCGGAGACCGAGATCGTCCTGCCCGACGAGGCGACCGGGCATCGCGGTTACCGGATCCACCCGGTGCTGCTCGACGCGGCTTTGCAGGGCCTGGCCGCCGCGCTGTCGAGCGAATCGTTGGCCGAGTCCAGCGAGGCCACCTATCTGCCGGTGTCGTTCGAGAAGATCCGGGTGTTCGGCGACGTCGGGCGACGCGCCCGATGCCGCGCCGAGCTGGTCAACCTCGACGGCGACGGCGCCGGCATCATGGGCCGGGTCCTCATCACCGACGACACCGGCACTCCGACCGCCGAGATCAGCGGCATCTACCTGCACCGCGTCCAACGCCGCACCGTGCCAATGCCGTTGACGCAGAAGATCTTCGACACCGAATGGGTCGAGACGCCCGATCACGCCGGCGGCTCCGCGGCCGGACGGCAGCTGGCTGGTGCTGACCGACGGCGCCGAAGCCGAGGCGGTTGGCCAAGGAATTCGTCGCCGGATTCGGCTCACCGACGCGACGGGTGCATCACCGCCGACCTGTCGACGAGTCGGCGATGCTGGAGGCCTTCGCGCAAGCCGCGGGAGACGCCGAGCTCCCGCCGGTCGGCGTCGTCATCTTCGCCGGGCCGGCAGACATTCGACGGGACCGACTCCGGTGACGGGCCGGCGCGCGGGCGCGACCTGACGTGGGGCGGTCGCGTCGACGGTGCGCACGATCCTCGGCGGGTGGCACGGCAAGTCGCCGCGACTGTGGTTGGTCTCCCGCGGCGGGCTGGCCGTCGACGACGGCGAGCCGGGCGACCCGTCGATCGGCGCCCTGACCGGGTTGGTCCGGGTTCTCGCCTACGAGCACCCGGACCTGCGCACCACGCTGGTGGATCTGCCGGCGACGCTGACGATCCGGCTGACACCGACTGACCGCCGAGCTGGGGCTGGCCTACCGGTGACGACGATGCGTCGCCTGGCGGGGCGGACACCGTTACGTCGAAGCGGCTTTCCCGCGCGACGCTCGGGTACGCCAAGGCCGACCGGTCGTTCGGCCGGACGGCGCCTACATCGTCACCGGTGGTCTCGGCGGGATCGGGTCTGGTCGATGGCCCGATGGCTGGTCGACAGCGGCGCCGGCCGGGTGGTCCTCAACGGCCGCAGCGAGCCCTCCGAGGAGGCGCAAGCACTGCTCGACTGAACTCGAGCAGCGCGCCGAAATCGTCGTCGTGCTCGGCGATATCGCCGCACCCGGAGTCGCCGAGCGGCTGGTGAGCGCGGCCGAGGCAGACCGGGCTGGCGTTGCGCGGCGTCATGCACAGCGCCGCCGTGCTCGACGACCAGATCGTCGCCGGGCTGAGCAGGGAGAGCCTGGACGCGGGTGTGGGCGCCGAAAGCCATCGGCGCCTGCGACTGCACGTCGCGACGCGCCGGTCGCGAGCTCGACTGGTGGGTCGGCTTCTCCTCGACGTCGTCACTGCTGGGCGCGCCCGGACAGGGGGCCTACGCCTGTGCGAGTGCGTGGCTCGACGCTCTGGTCGACTGGCGACGGGCGTCGGGTCTGCCTGCCACCACGATCAACTGGGGCCAGTGGTCCGACGTCGGCGTGGCCCGCAGCCCTGACGTTCAGCGCGCTGGATCCGATCTCGCCGGCCGAAGGCATCGAGGCGCTGGAGGCCATGCTGGCCAGCCGACCCCACCCACATCGGCGTGGCCCGGCTGCGGCTGGACCGGGCCGCGGCCGCATTCCCGGAGATTCAGCAACTCGGCTACTTCGCCAAGCTGGTCGAGGAACTGGACATCGACAGCGACGACGACGACTGGGCGGGCCCCGACGCGTTGCGCGAGATGGACCCCGCCGAAGTCAACCGGGTCGTCATCGGCGCGACTGAGCGGCCGCATCCTGGCGATCATGGGCTACCCGAAGGGCAGCACGCTCGACGCCGATCAGCCGTTGACCGAACTGGGCATGGATTCGCTGATGGCGGTGCGAATCCGCAACACTGTTCGCGGCGACTTCGGTGTGGAGCCGCCGGTGGCCCTGCTGCTGCAGGGTGCGTCACTGGCCGACGCTGACGACCGACCTGATCCGTCAACTGGGCCTCGAGGCCGAGGACAAGGCTGACAGCGGCAGCGGGGTTCGCGACCGAGCCAAGCAGCGCGCCGCGGCCCGGCAGCGAGCCGCGGCCAGGCGAAAGGTAGGAGAACGAGTGTGACCAGCAACAGCGAACTGCCGCCCAACGCGATCGCGGTCGTCGGCATGGCGGCCAGGTTGCCCGGCGCCAACACGCTGTCGGCATTCTGGGACAACCTGCGCCGCGGCGAGGAGTCGATCGTCACGCTGTCCGAAGACGACCTGCTGGCCGAGGGCATTCCCGAGAAGACACTGGCGAACCCGCCTATGTGCGCCGCGCCGCATTGGTGGACGGGATCGACGAATTCGACGCCGACTTCTTCGGGTTCACTCCGCAGGTAGCGCGCTCGACCGATCCGCAGCATCGGCTGTTCCTGCAGACCGCGTGGCACGCGATCGAAGACGCCGGCTACGACCCCGCCAATATCGAGGGCTCGGTCGGCGTGTACGCGACCAGCACCACCAGCGGATACCTGCTGCACAACCTCATGTCGAACTATGACCCGAATGTGGTTATGGGACAAGGGATTACCTTCGACATGGTCAACCTGTCGTTGCAGAACGACAAGGACTATCTGGCCACCAAGGTGGCCCACGCGTTCAACCTGCGCGGCCCCGCACTCTCGGTGCAGACCGCGTGCTCGTCGGCGCTGGTCGCGGTGCACCTGGCCTGCCAGAGCATCCTGAACGGCGAGTGCGAGATGGCGCTGGCCGGCGGCGCGTCGCTGCGGATCCCGCATCACGTCGGCTATTGGTATGCCCCAGGATCGATGGTGTCGCCGACCGGCCATTGCCGGCCGTTCGACGTCCGCTCCGACGGCACGATTTTCGGCAGCGGAGTCGGCGTGGTGGTGCTCAAGGCGTTGCAGGACGCGGTCGACGACGGCGACCGGATTCACGCCGTGATCCGCGGATCGGCGCTGAACAACGACGGCGCGACGAAGATGACCTACGCCGCCCCCAACGCGGCCGGTCAGGCCGACGTCATCGCCGAGGCGCATGCGATCGCCGACGTCGACTCGTCGACAGTGAGCTACGTCGAGACGCACGGAACCGGCACGCCGCTAGGCGACCCGATCGAAATCGAGGGGCTGCGACAGGCGTTCGAGGTCTCCGAGGAGACCCGGTCAGGCCCGTGTTGCGTCGGCTCGGTCAAGTCCAACATCGGCCACCTGGAGTCGGCCGCCGGAATCGCCGGCCTGATCAAAGACGATTCTGTGCCTGAAGAATCGGGCGATTCCGGCGACGCTGCACTACACCAGCCCGAACCCGGAACTGCATCTCGACCGAGGGCCGTTCAAGGTTCGCAGCGAGTACGGCCCGTGGGAATGGGACGGCATGCTGCGGGCCGGGGTCAGCTCGTTCGGTGTCGGTGGCACCAACGCGCACGTGGTGCTCGAAGAAGCGCCAGCCGTTCCGGCTTCGACGCCGCAGCCCGGCCCGCAGGTGCTGTTGATGTCGGCTCGCAGCACCGACGCGCTGCAGCAGTCCCGCTCGGCCCTGGCCGCCGAATTGTCCGGCGACGAGGTCAACCTGAGCGACGTCGCCTACACGCTCACCCGGCGCCGCAACGAGAGCGTCCGGATGGCCGCGGTCGTCAAAGACCAGCAGGACGCGGTGGCGGTGCTGGGGGCCGCCGAGCACGACAACGTCTTCATCGGCGAATCATCGCTGAGCGCAAAGCGATTCCGGCCGCGTCGTCTTCCTGTTCCCCGGTCAGGGTGCGCAGCACATCGGGATGGCCCGCGGCCTCTACGACTCCGAGCCGGTGTTCGCCGAACACTTCGACCGCGTGCGCCGCAGGGTTCGGCGACGAGCTGGGTGTCGACCTGCGCGCGGAGATCTTCGAGGGCACCGCGCGCAACTTGGAGCGCACCGATCGCACCCAGCCCGCGTTGTTCACGGTCGAGTATGCGCTGGCGAAGCTGGTCGAGACCTACGGCGTTCGGCCCGCGGCGCTGGCCGGACACAGCATCGGCGAGTACGTCGCCGGCACCATGGCCGGCGTGTTCGACATCGAGACGGCCATCAAGGTGGTGTCGATGCGGGCTCGCCTGATGCATGCCGCGCCACGCGGGGTCATGGTCGCGGTCGCGCTGGGCCCCGACGTCGCTCGCCGAACACCTCGCCGGCGACGTCGACATCGCCGCGATCAACGAACCGGGCGGCTGCGTCGTGGCCGGGTCCGAGGAGAGCATTCGCCAGTTCAGCGACCGCATGACCGAGAAGGGCATTGTGGCGCGCCGGGTCCGCACCTCGCACGCGTTCCACTCGCGCCTGATGGATTCGATGATTCCGGAGTTCACCGGCTTCCTGTCCCGGCAGACGCTTCGCGAACCGCAAATCCCGTTGCTGTCCAACGTCACCGGGACCTGGTTGGCGCCCAGCGAGGCCACCAACCCGGCAACCTGGGCGCGCCAGGTCCGCTCGACGGTCCGGTTCTCCGACGAGATCGACGTGTTGCTCAGCGATCCGAACCGCGTCCTGGTGGAGGTCGGCCCCGGCGGCACGCTGACCGCATCGGCGACCCGGCACCCCAAGTGGTCGGACGGGCACCGCGCCGTGCGGCTGATGCGTCACCACGCCCAGAATCGCGACGACCGGGACGCATTCCTGCTCGCGCTGGGTCAGCTCTGGTCGGCCGGTGTCGAGGTCGACTGGGCGCCGCTTCGTGGCGGACAGCCGACGCATCTGGTCACGCTGCCCGGTTATCCCTTTGAGCGCCAACGGCATTGGATCGAGCACCGGGCCACAAGCGGATGGGTGGCCGACCCCGCGGTCGCCAACGGGGCGGCCACGTCGGCGGGCGGCGCTGAGGCTACCCATGCGGCCAACAACGGCCAGTCGCCCATGGAGGCCACGCTGCAGCGCATCTGGGGACAGTGCCTGGGCGTTGCCTCCGTCGACCGCAAAGCCAATTTCTTCGAACTCGGCGGCGACTCGCTGGTCGCGATCAGCGTCGCGATGACCGCCGGCAACGAAGGACTCGACCTCACGCCGCAAGACCTCTACGACAACCAAACCGTCGCCGCGCTCGCCAAAGCGCTGACGGCTCGAGACGCGGCCGGCGGGCTGGCCCGCCAATCCCCGAGTGACGTCACGCATCCGCCGGTGCCGCCGAACATCTCCTACTTCCTCGAGCATGGCGTAAAGGAACGCGGACAGTGGCGCGTTCCGCTGATCCTGCAGCTTCGGCCCGATGTGCAAGTCGAGGACGTCCGTTCGGTGCTCACCGCGGTGACCAACCACCACGATGCGCTGCGTCTGCGGATCGTGGAACACGCCGGCACCTGGGAGCAGGTCATCGGGGAACCGCAGGAGGTGGTCGAACTGGCCACCCGGTCGCTTCCCGACGACGTCTCGCCGGGAAGCGCACAGGAGCGGGAAGCGTTGCTCGGCATACTCAACGAGCAGATCGGCGAACAGGACTTGTCGAGCCCACCGCTGGCCGCCACGTACGTCCGTGGCGTGCAAGGCGGTTCGTGCTATCTGGCGATCAGCGTGCACGCGATCGCAGCCGACATTGCGTCGCGCGAAGCTCTGGTTGCCGACATCTTCACCGCGTTCGGGCAGCGGCTGGCGGGTGACGAGGTTTCGCTCGAACCGGTCACCACGTCGTGGACCGAGTGGTCCCAGCGCTGCGCCGCCCTGGCCGTGCACCCGGCAGTCGTCGAGAGCCGCGATTTCTGGCTGGAGACCGCGACGGCGGCGAGCCTGCCGGTGGCTACGCGGGAGGTCGCCGAAGCGCCGGGGGTAGCCGATCTGGTGAGACTGCACTCCGCGCTGACGGTCTCGGAAACAACCGAGATCGACGACGCGCGACGCCGACTCCGGATACCGATCGAGGAAATGCTGCTCGCCGCGCTGAGCCGGACAGTCGCGGCCACCGTCGGCGAGGGGTCGGTCTCCGTTGACCTCGGTGGACCGGGCCGGTCGGTGCTCAAGCCGGATGTTGACCTGCGCCGGACGGTCGGCTGGTTCACCACCGTCTATCCGGTCGCTCTCGACTGCGCCAACGGCGACGGCGCCAGCGCTAAGCAACTGTTGGCAGATGTGCGCGATCGGCTGAATACCGTGCCGCACTTTGGAATTGGTTACGGGCTGCTGCGTTACTTGTACGCACCAACCGCGCGGCTCCTTGCTGCTGCCCGGCCGGCTGACATCTACTTCTCCTATGTCGGCACGATTCCCGACCTGCCATCGTTGCCGTCGGACGCCGTCCCCGTCCAATTCGACGCCGACACCGCCATGCCGGTGCGGGACGCGATCCCCGGCCTCGGTCACGCCATCGAGTTCCGGATTTATCGCAGCGCCGGCGTGCTGAACCTGGATTGGTGGTATGACACCCGCAGGGTCGAGCCGGCAACCGCGCAATCGCTTGCCGACGGGTTCGCAAAAGCGTTGATCGAGCTGATCCGGGAGGCGCTCGCCGAGGACGATATGGACGCCGGCAGCGATGAAATGGAACTGGTGGACTTGTCGTAGACCGAGACGTCGGGATGCGAAGGGCCTGAAAGGGTCAGCAGAGCTAGAAAGGCGGAATGTGTTTCCATCGTCGGTCATTCGCAAGTTGGCGCTCAGCGAGGAGATGCTCGCCGAGACGCACAACTTCGTAGGCCTCTCCGCACACCTCGAGGGTCCGATCGACGTCGATGCGCTGTCGGACGCCTTCGACCTTCTGCTGGAGGCGCACCCGGTCCTCACCGCGCGCCTGGAGCGTGGTGCCGATGGACGCCACGAACTGGTCTCAGACGATCTGCTGCACTCGGGAATAGAAGTGGTGGAGGTCGACGGGCCGGACGACGAAGGCCCCGCACCGCATTTCGACCAGGCCGAGTCGCTGGTCGGTCTTCGGCTCACTATCCGCGACGGGCAAGCGCACCCGACGCTGTACGTCCATCACGCGCTGGCCGACGGTCATCACATGTACGGCCTCATCGAGGAGTTGCTGTCCTTCTACACCGATCTCGTTGTCGACGGACGCACCGGTCCGGTGACCGCCCAACCTGCGCCGGAACCGATCGAGACTGTGCTCGCCGCCCGGGGCATCCACAAAGGGCCGCGCTCGGGTATCGAGCGGTTCATGCCGGCACTGTTCGCCTACGATCTGCCGCCGTCTCGGCGGGCCGACACCGGTGTCAAACCCGCTTCGCCCCTACGTGTTCCGATGGTGTCGTGCCGGCTCAGTGAGAGCCAGACTCACGCCATCGTCGAGCTCTGCCGTGCCGAAAAGCTCGGTCTGCACTCTGTGCACTCCGCCGCGATCCTCATTGCGGAGTGGCAGGTTCGCGGCAAGCTGAGCATCCCGGTCCCGTTCATCTACACGGTCGATCTGCGGTATTTCCTCTCACCGCCGGTGTCCGCGACCGGATGTACCAACCCGGTGGGGTTGGGGACTTACCTGGCTGAGATCAACCCGAAGACCACGGTGGTCGACCTCGCTCGCGACATCGCCGGGACTTTCCGCGCGGACTTGGATGAGGGTGTGATCCAACAGTCCCGGCTGCACTTCAGCCCGCAATATGTCGGCAACCCACCGGGTATGCCTGACGTGGTCTTGCTTTCCGACAACGGTCTGGTGCCCCCGGTTCGCACACCTCCGGGTGTGGAGGTGACGGCCACGCACGGCGAGCTGTACTTCGCGGTCAGCGCCGGAATCGAGATCTACTTCACCCAGATATACGCCGAGCAGCTAAACGTCGAGTACCACTCACACGGTCCGGCGCCGGAAAAGTCAATCGAGGCAATTCATTCGCTGCTCTGCGCTGTTGCCGACCAGCATGCCGCAAGCGGTGTCAGTTAACCGGCCCGAAGGCGTAGCGGTGGTATTGGAATGTTCGGCGCAGCGGCGGGAACGCACGGACCAACTGCCTCATCAACCGGAAGACGCCCGATGCCCGGCCGAAAGTGCTCGCGTCGAAGAAAGTCACGGCGCTGAGCAACCGGACCCCGGAGACTCGGTCGGTGATGTCAGCCGGACTGTTGACCGCCCAGTGCAGTGTCGAACCGGACTGCCGCTGCAGCCGGTGCGTCTTCTGCGACCGGACGATGACCCAGTTGTAGAAGTCGATCTGCAATTCGCCGGATCCGAATCGGTCGACGACGTGTTGCAGCAGGGCTATACCGTCATCCTCGGTCAGATACATGCTGATGCCCTCGGCCAACAACAATGTCGGGCGGCCGGCCGGGATTTGGTCGAGCCAGGACGGGTCTGTCGCCGCCGTCGCAACCAGATGGTATTGCGGTCGAGTCGGAAAAACCTTCTCGCGCAGCGAGATTACGGCGGGATAGTCGACGTCGTACCATTCCACACCCGGGCCGGGGTCCAGCCGGAACACCCGGCTGTCCAGACCGCAACCCAGGTGGATCACGGTGGCTTGCGGGTGAGCGGCCAGGAACTGGGCGGTCCAGATGTCGAACTGGGCGGTTCGCACCGTCACCAGCGGCGTCCAGCGGTCGGTGACCTTGAGTTCGCCCCAGTCGTAGTCGATTCGGGCGACAGCTTGCTTGGCGAACTCGTCGCCCAAGATGGGCTGGTCCCAGTCGGCGTCCAGCGCCTTGCAGTACAGGGTGGTCAGCATAGTCTGCGCGGGACCGCTGAGGTCGACGGAAACTTTGTCGGTCACGGCGTTGAGCCTAGTGGTGATCGCAAGCGCGGCGGAGCCGGGCGCGGCGGGTCACCACCGGAGAAACCTACGCGGCGGGTCACCACCGGAAGGGCTCAGGATGCGAAATCTCACGACGGAGGTGGCATGACGGATACGACCAGTGCCGAGAGCGGCAAACGGCCGCCGCGGATCTTGTTGCTGTACTACTCCTACACGGGGCAATCGCAAAAGGTGCTCGAGGCCGCGGGGGAGGTGTTCCGCGCCCGTGGATGCGACGTGCACAAGGCCCAGATCGAGTTCACCGATCAGCGATACGCCGAGAAGTTCTCGCGCTTCCCGATGCGACGGGTGTGGCCCGACATGATGAGCGTGCTGGGGGCGCAGAAACGCGGTGAAACCGGTGAGATCAAAATTCCCGACGAGGCGCGCGACGGCGACTACGACCTGATCTGCATCGGCTCACCGACCTGGTGGCAGACCGTCAGCATGCCGATGCGCTCCTTCTTGAAGTCGGACGAGGCGCGAAAGTTGTTGTCCGGCAAGCCGTTCGCGGTGTTTGTGGTGTGCCGTCAGTATTGGCGGGAAAACCTCGAAGCGGTGCGTGAGCTTGCCGAGGCAGCAGGGCGGGCGGTACGTCGACGAGATTCATTTCACCTATCCGGGCGACTCGCTTCGCTCCATGCTGTCGCTGACCAGCTACCTGGGGTCGGGCGAGTACCGCAAGAAATACCTGGGTCTTCGCATCCCGCCGACCAACGTGCAACCCGAGCAGTTGGAGCAGACGCGGACTTTCGCGGCCCGCCTGGCGGATCGGATTTTGGGAGTCGAGCGGATCAACGGAGTTAACGGTTTAAGCTATGCCGCGTTCGTTCGATGTGTCGGCCGACTCGCCCGTCAGCCGTCGAGCAGGTTCATACGGCGTTCAGCGACGAGGACTATTGGCTGGCCCGGTTCGCGACCCTCGAACGGCAGCACCGCGCTGGAGTCGTTGGTCGTCGACGACGACCAAACCGTGCGGGTGGCCACCACCCAGGACCTGGGTCGCGATCTGCTGCCCGGGATCGTCGCGAAGTTCTATCGCCGCGATCTGAAAGTCCGGCATACCGAGACGTGGCGACCGATCGACGGTCAGCTGCGCGGAGAGATCAGTGTCGCGGTCTCGGGGGCGCCGGGATCCGGTTCCGGCGCCGCATCGGTGGCGCCGACGCAGAACGGTTCACGGTTGACGTTCAATGGAACGGTGGAATTCAAAGTCCCACTGGTCGGCGGCACGATCGAGAGCTTCATCGCGCGCGAATTCGCCCATGGGAATACCGACATTCAGCACTTCACCGCGCAAGTGGGTCACCGAGCACGCCTGAAGCCGGTCGAAGAAGTTGAGGTAGGAAACGACACATGACTGACACGCCGAACTCCGCCTCTCCCTACTCCGATGCATTCCGGGTGGCGCCGACCACAGCCGAGGCGCTCGCCGGCCTCAACATGCCGCTGCTCGACGCGATGATGACTCAGCGGGCCGTGCGACGCGTTCACCCCGACCCGGTCGACGACGCGGTGGTGTTGAAGTGCATCGAGTTGGCGCTGCGCGCACCGACCGGCGCCAACGGCCAGAACTGGGAGTTCATTGTCGTCAAGGACCGCCGCGTCGATGAAGAAGCTCGCCCGGCGCTACCGCGAAGGCTGGAAGTTCTCCTACGGCGGGCTGCTGAGAGGTGCCGGTGACCGCGACCAGTCGTTGGCCAAGGTCATCCGCGCGGCCCAGTGGCAGGTCGACCACTTCACCGAGAGTCCCGGTTCTGGTGGTGGCCTGCCTGCGGCTCACCGTCCGCGAAGGGCGGGTGCCGTATTCACTGATGCCCCATGCCGCGGTGTCGGGATACTGGGGGTCGATCTACCCGAGCGTGCAGAACCTATTGCTCGCCGCCCGCGCGATGGGTTTGGGCGCTTCGTTGATCACCTTGCCGCTGTGGCGAGTGGCGTGGGCGCGGACGAATCCTCGAGTTGCCACGCTCGGTGACACCGTGCTGCGTCGTGGCGCTGGGTTGGCCGCGGGGGCGATACGGACCGACCACCCGCACACCGGTCGAGCAGGTGACCCATCTCGATGCCTACGGCAACCGCGCTTGGCTCAATGCCGGCTCCAGCGACGGTCAGATGATTCGTCCAAGATGTTGGACAATTCCTGTGAATTTATTCACAGCGTGAACCATTCTGTGGGCCTGGTCAAGAGGGCCCTCCGGCGAATATCTTCGTTTCCAGTTCGAACTTAGATTCTCTTAGTGTAAGTTAATCGTTCGACCGGGTTGATCGAACAGGAGGGGGGCCTCATGCAGGTTGCTTCGCGTCGCGTATGTCCTGGCGGCTGCGGCACTCGCGGCGACCAGCGCCGTTGCCGTTACCTTGGCCGCGCCGCGGCCCGCCCAGCCCGCCGTCCGCAGTATCGAGACTCGTCTGGTCGACGCCAGCTCCATTCTCAACGTTCCGGTGAACCTGTTCGACGACATCCTGAACATTCCCTACAACGAGGTGCAGGGACTCGACGTATTCTCGGATTCGCTGTTCTTCAGCGGGGACTGGTGGGTCCCTAACGCCACGAACCTGTGGGGTACCGACCCCGGCGACATCGGCCACTACATGGGGCTGATCGACATGGCGATCCCGTTCGCGGCGATATCCGGGCTGGACCAACCTGAAATCGATCCCACAGCCGATGCGGACGGCACGGCGGGCCTGGCACAGCAGATTGCGCTGCTGGCGGCGGCCGAGCTTCCGGTGAGTTCGTCTTGCGATGCAGAAACCTGCTCGCCGATGACTCCGCCGGACGTCATCACCGGCAGCACAGGATTCGACCGTGACATCGGGTTACTCGAAACCATTACCGGGCAGCAGTCGTTCGGGCTGTTCGACAGCTGGCTCACGGTGCCGTTGTCAGACCTGACGAACGGCGGGTTCACGTTCACCACCAGCGACGACCCGGGCTTGGTCGACCCCAGCCCCGACACCGGTGCGGGCGGATCGGTGGCAAGCGCCTTCGGGTTCGACGGCACGACCACTGCCGACGGCACCGGCACCGGTGACTACATGCCGTGGGCAGGTGACACGTTCCAGTTGAACCTGTTCGGCCCCTTCGAGGACTTCTACAACAGCTTGTTGGCCACCCCGTCAACCTCCGGTGTCGATGGCACCGGCGTCGAGATTCCCACCCTGACGGAGATAGGCCAGGCCTTCCAGAATCTGGCCGCGTCGTCGATTGTCGCCTTCGACCCGGTCGTCGAGGGGAGTCCCGCCTGCCCTGCGCTGTGCGACATACCCAGCTACCTCACTCAGACCGCGCTGGTGCAAGACATCCTCAATTGGGATCCGAGTAATACGACGGTTCAGGAATGGCTGGACAACGCGCCCCCCGACAGCACCGCGACCACCGGCGAAATCGCGGACTCCGTCGCACTGTTGCAGACCGGGGACTACAACCTGTCTGCGGAGCAACTGGCGACGTACGACGCGGACCTGGCCGCCATCAATCCCGAACTGCCCTACCTGTTCACCAACTACGGGATCGTGACCGACCCCAATTACCTGGCAATCGCAGACGGCACAGCGACAACCCTTGACCCCACGTACGGCGGCTACGACCCGTGGTTGGTCGGGAACGACCTGCTGACCCTGTTGACCAACAACGAGTGGAACTACTCGTCGCTGAGCAACATCAATACCGTGGAGTTCCTCCTCGATCCGGCGCAGGGAGACCCAGGCCTGTCGGCGGCCTCGGACACAGGCTCGTCGGCTACCTCAGCGGCAACGGACCTGAGCACCCTGCTCAACAGCGCCGACCCCACGTTCTCAACGGATCTGAGCGCTCTGCTGGCAAGCTTCGGCACCACAGCCGGCGGGGACCTGGCGACTCAGCTGGTCACTGACCTCACTAGCCAGCTCACGGCAGACCTCAGCACCGTGCTGCCGTCGTCCATACTGAGCATGTTCTAAATTCTGAACCCGCAGTTGTGACCGTCGGGCCATCAGCGCAAGGCTGGGGGCCCGACGACTGCGCTGAGTTGACGAATTGCGATTTACCACCAAACGTTGCGTCGGCGACAATTAATTATTGCATGGGCAACGATTGTAATCGTCCGTATCTGGCAAATAACTGGTCGAAGTAGATCCAGGTTAACGCCTAAGGCATTCCCGCTGAAGTCGGCCGATTTGTCCAATAACTTGGGCAAGCCCCGTAAAGAATATTCCCTTACAGAATCTTAACGAGGGGAGTTTTCCAGGTTCCCGTGGAACTTAGATTCCCTTTACTGTATTTTCCAGGATGGACCGAGTTGAGTGAACAGTTAGGGGGTGCCGTGCAGGCTGTTTCGCGGCCGTATGTCTTGGCAGCTGCGGCTCTCGCGGCGACCGGCGCCGTCGTCGCGATACCGCCGCGCCGCGGCCCGCCCAGCCGTCCCAGGCGCCAGTCCGTCAGTATGGAGACTCGTCTGGTCGACACCGACTCCGTGCTCAACATTCCGGTGAACCTGTTCGACGACATCGCGAATATTCCCAACACCGAAGTCGGCGCGGTCGACATATTCTCGGACTCGCTGTTCTTCAGCGGGGACTGGTGGGTCCCCAGCGCCACGAACCTTTGGGGTACCGACCCCGGCGATCTGGGCCACTACATGGGGCTCATCGACATGGCGATCCCGTTCCAGGAGATATCCGGGCAGGACCAGCCTGAAATCGATCCCACAGCTGATGCGGACGGCACGGCGGGCCTGGCCCAACAGATTAGCCTGCTGGCGGCCGCCGAGCTCCCCACGAGTGCCTCCTGCGACGCAGAAACCTGCGCCCCGATGACTCCGCCGGACGTCATCACCGGCAGCACAGCTTTCGACCGTCTCATCGGCTTCCTCGACGCCATTACCGGGCAGCGACCCAGTTTCGGGCTTTTCTCAACTGGTTCCAGGTGCCGCTATCGGATCTGACCAGCGGTAACTTCACGTTCAACTCCACCACCGACCCGGGGGGCATCATCGACCCCAGCCCCGACGCCGGCCCGGACGCCCCTGATGTGGAAAGCGCTTTCGGCTTCGACGGCACGACCGGTGGCACCACCACCACCGCCGGCGAGATGCCGTGGGCCGGCGACACGTTCCAGCTGAACCTGTTCGGGCCGTTCGAGGACTTTTACAACAGCTTGTTGGCCACGCCCCCGACCGACGGCGTCGACGGCACCGGCATCGAGATTCCCACCCTCACGGATATCACCCAGGCCTTCCAGAACCTCGCGGCGTCATCGGTTGTTGCCTTCGATCCGTTTGTCGAGGGGAGTCCCGCCTGCCCGGCGCTGTGCGACATACCCGCCGCCGACACTCAGACGGCGCTGGTGCAAGATATCCTCGCCTGGGATCCGAGCAATACGACGATTCAGGAGTGGCTGACCGACTACCCCGACAACAACGCAACTACCGGCGAAGTCGCGGATTCCGTCGCACTGTTGCAGACGGGGGAGTACAACCTGACCCCGACAGAACTGGCAACCTACGACGCGGACCTGGCCGCCATCAATCCCGAACTGCCCTACCTCTTCACCAACGCCGGGATCGTGACCGACCCCAATTACGTGGCAATCGGAGGCGCCGCGGACGGCGACCGACACAACCCGCCCTTGACCCCACGTATGGCGGCTACGATCCCTGGCTGTCGGGACCGACCTCCTGACCCTGCTGACCAACAACGAGACGAACTTCACTGCGCTGTCCAACCTCGACACCTTGTCGTTCCTCTCCGATCCCGCCCCCGGAGCGCTGGACTTGGCGGGGGCGCGGCCTCGCTGCTCCCGATGGACCTGTTGGACATCTTGACGTTGGGCATCATGTAAGCCGCAGTTGCGGCGCTACGCTCTGAGGCCTTTCATCATGACGCGGTCCCACATCCGGTCGCTCAGAAGCGCTCGGGCCAGCACGGAGGCTTTTCCGGACGCCCCGACGATGTAGCGCGGTTTGGGGTTTTTGGCTTGAACCGCCCGCACCACAGCGCGGGCCACGGTGTCGGCATCGACCATCGTCCCAGGTGTCTTGGTCAACCTGCGGGTGGTCTCGGCATAGCGGACGCTTGAACTGGCCGTAGGGGTCATCGTCGGGGTAGTCGTGCACGGTTTCGAATTGGGAGGTGACGAACGGTGTCCGCACCCCGGTGGGGTCGATCAACACGACGCGAACACCGAACGGCGCCACCTCGGCGCCCAGCGACAGCGACAGCGCCTCGACACCGTATTTGACGATGTGATAGGCGCCGGCGCCCGGGCTGGTGAACCGTCCCCCGGTGCTGCCGATGGTGATGATCCTGCCGGATCCGCGAGCACGCATGCTGGGCAACACAAGCTGCGAGAGATGAAGTGTGGCAACCACATTGGTCTCGAAGAGGTGCCGAAGGTCGCTCAACGCCACCTGCTCAAGCGGGCAGGGGAGCGGGTAGCCGGCGCTGTTGACCAAGACGTCAACACCGCCGTGGTCGGTGTTGATCTCGTCGACGAGTCGCGCCACGGCGGCCTCGTCGGTGACATCGAGCGAACAAGCCTGTAAACCCCTTGAGCGCAAGGCATTCAGAGCTTCCGGGTTGCGGCCGGCTGCGAACACCGTATAGCCGCGGTCCTGCAGTCGGTAGGCGGTGGCTTCACCGATGCCGCTCGTCGCGCCCGTGATCAGCGCGACCGGTTTGATTTCAAGGAAGGATTGGACAGGTATCAGATGGACAGCGAGCCGAGCGCGCTCTGGAAGAAGTCGGCGAGTTCCGTTGCCGCGCCGGGCAGATAGGCGCTGAGATCGCTCGCAGCGGGTTCGTCGAGCCGGCCAGATCAGCGACCAGCGCATTGAGCGACTCCGACGCGTCCGCCGTCGCCGTGGCGTCGGACGTGAGGGCACCTGCCTCCAGGCCCGCGACATCCGGCACGTACGGATAGAGATCCGACAGATCCGAGTCTTGCGGCAAGATCCCGAGATCGACCAGGGCGGCAATCATGCCCTGGTCGGCACCGGCGGCGAGATAGGCGTCGACGGCGGTCGTGTCGATGTCCGGGTATGACATAGTCGCGGGCGTGTCGACATCCGCGTCGCCGGTCCAGTTGTAACCCAGGTCGACCAGCACCCGCATGTCGGGTTGGATCAAGTCGGCGTATGCCGATGGCGCGCCGGGCCCGGCGCGTAGATCGTTCAAGCATCGGCAGATCCTGGGTGGGAATCATGAAGTAATTGGTGTTGACGTCACGCCGACGATGTGTTCGCGCCACCGCGCCGGCGAGCTCTGAAGGGGTGAAATACGTCGGCCAGTCGGTCAGCAGATAAGGGATGCAGGTCGACGTAGCCGTCCGCGGCGTTGAGGTCCGCCTAGAGGTTGTTCTCATACTGCGGGAAGTCGGACGCCCCGCTGTATTCGATGGTGTAGACGTCGGTGCGTGTACGGCGTGTCCGCCGGCGTCGCGGGAAGGGTCACGCCGCCGATACCCGGAAAGCGTTCGAAAATTCCGCCGTCGGGGTTGTTGAGATCTTCGGCCAAGTATGAAGCGTCAGACCAGCCGGGTCGGGTGCTGTCGCCGGCAGCGCGGCGAGGTTGATCATTTCCTGGGTCTCGATCGAGGTGCTCATCGAATAGCCGAAGACAACGAGATCGTTGTTGTCCGCGCCGAGCTGCTGGTCGATTGCCGTGTTCAGGTCAGAAACGCCTTCGGTGAGCCCTGAGGTGTAATTGGTCTCGGGCGTGGTCACGCCGATGGTGTTATCGACGGAATAAAGCGGCTGCCCCGAAAAATATGCAGGCGAGGGATCGATGTAAGTGTCGATGACCTGGGTCATATACGACGCATCGGGCGTCTCCAGAAAAGCGTGGCCCAGGATCAACGCGGTATCGGGCCCAGCCGTATCGTCCGCAAAAGCGGACGACGCGTTGAGCGTCGACGCGGCAGCGAGGAGACCGGCACAGGCACTTGCCATGACACCGACACCCAGCCAACGAACCGTGCAGGGTGTCATCCGGCCCCCCAATTCACGTCAATGACCGCGCTCAGCGTACTACTTCTGACTCTCTCCGAAGGGATTTCGGCCTGGCCACACTGACGGGGGCGCGGTCAGTCGTTTCATGTTTCCCTCAGCAGCAAGCCGGGTAGTGTCGGTGCGTGGCTCTTCCGGCACCGGCAGATGACCGCGCGGCCCTCGTCACCGGCGCGTCGTCAGGTATTGGCGAGGCCCTCGCGCTGGAGCTTGCCCGGCGCGGCCATCAGCTGGTGTTGGTCGCTCGACGTACCGACCGCCTGCACGCGCTCGCTGGGACGTTGAGTACTAAAGCCCACGTCCTGGCCGCCGACCTGTCCAGCCGAACCGAGCGTGCCGCGCTACCGGGTCGCGTTGCGGCGCTGGGTCTGACGCCGGACATTCTCGTCAACAACGCCGGCCTGTCGGGTCACGATCTCGTGGCGAAATCGGTTCCAGAACAACAACTCAACCTCGTCGAAGTCGATGTCGCCGCCGTGGTGGATTTGTGCAGCAGATTCCTGCCGGGAATGGTGGAGCGTGGCCGCGGCGCCGTGCTGAACGTGTCATCCTTGGCGGGCTTCTACTACCCGCTGCCCGGGCAAGCCGCCTACGGCGCTGCCAAGGCGTTCGTTTTGTCGTACACCGAAAGCCTGCGCAGCGAGTTGCGCGGCACCGGTGTCGTAACCAGCGCCTTGTGTCCGGGACCGGTTGCCACCGGGTTCGACGACGCAGCCGGGTTCAGCGCGGGGGAACGTGCAGCGATGCTACCCAGCTTCATGTGGAAGTCCGCCGACGAGGTCGCACGAGCCGGGATCGATGGTTTGGCCGCGCGACAAGAGTTGCATCATCCCGGGTCGGGCCAATCGGCTCGTCGCGGCGTTTTGTCGGGTTGCGCCGCATGAGCGCCTGCTGCCCCTGCTCGCGAGCCGCGCACTGCCCAAGAAACCCGGTTAGCGTTATGACCTACGCGTTGACATACGGATTGTTGGACACCCAGGGTTCCGGATGCCCGGACAGCTAGGCTAACGCAGTGCTCGAGGTGATCGAAAAGGGTGCTGTCAGCGAGTCCCATCCTGTTCCGCTGCTCTTCGTGCACGGGGCCTGGCATGCAGCCTGGTGCTGGGATGAGAATTTCCTCAGCTTCTTCGCCGACAAGGGTTATTGCGCGGTGGCGTTGAGTTTCCGCGGTCACGGAGAGAGCCCGAGCGAGCAAGCCACTGCGCGCCTGTTCGGTCGCCGACTACGTCGAGGACGTTCGCTCGGTTGCCGACCGCCTGCCCAGCCCACCGGTGGTCATCGGTCACTCCATGGGCGGTCTTATCGTGCAAAAGTATCTGGAGTCGCACGACGCCCCGGCCGGCGTTTTGATGTCATCCATTCCTCCGCAGGGAAACCTCGGAAATGCGCTGCGCTGGATCAGGCAGCGCCCGTCGCATTTCGCCAAGATGACGATCACCGGTAAGGCGTTGCCCTATATCAACAGCCCGGAACTGGCCCGGGAGCGATTCTTCTCGCCGCACACCCCGGAGGCCGACGTCCGCAAGTACGCGGCCCGACTGCAAGAGGACAGCTCGCGGATCGGCATCGACTGCCTGCTGCTGCGGCTTCCCCGACCGAAACGTGTGACGACGCCGATGCTGGTGCTCGGCGCCGACGAGGATGGCGCGCACACCCGCAACGAAATCCTCGCCACCGCCCGCGCATATGGCACCAAAGCGGAGTTCTTTCCCGACATGGGACACAATATGATGCTCGAGCCGGGATGGGCCGCCGTTGCCCAATGCATCGACAGCTGGCTCGGCACGCGCGGGCTCTAAGCCTCGCGGCTCACTCCCCTTTGGCGGGCACTAGCTCCAGCGGAAGATGCTCCAGCCCGCGCATGGTTGGGTTGTCGAGGTAGCGGTAGTCCCCGTCAAGGCGGATTGCCTCGACCCGGGGCAGCAGCTGGGAAAAGACCCGGGCGCCTTCCAACCGGGTCAACGGTACGCCCAGGCAGTAGTGGACGCCGCCGCCGAAAGCGAGATGGTCGGTCGGGTTGCGGTCGAGGTCGAAGGTGTCCGGATTGTCGTAATGGCGCGGGTCGCGGTTGGCCGCGGCGAACAGCAGTAGGACCTTCGCGCCGGCCGGAATCGTGTTCGCCCCGACGGTGTAGTCGCGGGTTGCGGTGCGGTAGAAGCCTTGCACCGGGGCGACCATGCGCAGCTGCTCTTCGATCGCGGCGGGAATCAGCTCGGGATGCTCGCGCAGCCGGGCATACAGGTCGGGCTGCTGAGCCAGTGTCAACAGCAACCCGGACAACATATTCGTTGTTGTCTCGCTGCCGGCGCCGATCAGCATGGCGGCGCTCCAGAAGATCTCGTCGTCGGTGAGCACGTCGTCGGCGTCGGCGGGGGTCATCATCGAGATCAGGTCGTCACCGGGATCGCGGCGTCGTTGCGCGATGAGCGGGTCGAGGCTGCGGCGCATCGCCGCGGTCGCGGTGCCCGAGCGCGCGGAGAGCCTCATGCCGTGCGGGGTCAACGGCGCGAAGGCGCCCGCGACCATCTCATCCGACCATTCCACGAACTGCGGCTGATCCTGCGGCGGTATGCCCAGCATCCGGGCGATCAGCCGGGTGGGCAGCGGTTTGGCCAGCTCGGATACCGCCTCGATTTTGCGGCGGGCGATCACGGTGTCGACGAGTTCGTCGGCGACCTCGTTGATGTTCGTCTGCCAGGCCGTCATCGCCCTTGCGGTGAAAGCGCGGGAGACGAATTTGCGAAGCCGAGTGTGCTCCGGCGGATCGGCTGCGTTCATCGACGGCAGGTAGACGCGGAACCGGCTTTGGCTCTGCGCCGACGACAATGCCTCGTTGTCGCGCAACGCCTTCCGCAAATCGTCGTAGCCGGCGATGATCCAGATGCTGCGTTTGCGGTTGTACCACACGTTCGGTATGTCCGGTCCGGTGAACAAGGTGCGATAGCCCGGGTACGGATCGTGCATCGTTTCCCGTGAAAACGGGTCAAAGTCGGTGGCAGGTGCGGTTTCCCGGCCGGTCAAGGTGTAGCCGTAGGAGGTGGCTTTGTCCCGTGCCACCCCGACCATGCCGTCGACGCCGACCTTCATCAGGCTGGCGCGGAATCGGAGCCTGCGAGCCAACGACATGTGGACAAACCCTCTCGTGAAGATGCTCCGACCGATCGCCGGTTACGGCAGTACCGTAACCCACGCTGGCTTACGGTTTCTCCCGAGGCCCAGGGCAGCTGCCGAACTCTAATCCTTGATGAAATGGTATGCGCGGTAGTCGATTTCGCCGCGCTCCAGGTCGTTGTAGAACCACGAACCGTCCACCACGGCGAACTCACGGCCAAATTTGCGCAAGAAGGCCGGCAGGCGGTTGTTGATGAGTTCGTTGGAGCGTGGCGAGTTCTTCTTCAGGCCGCGCAGGACCTCTTCATTGATGACCCGCTCGGAGACTTGCCGCAGGCCAGAGTTCGCCAGCGCTTTCTCCCAGGCCGGAAAGCCGTCGCGGTTGCGGAAATCGGCGTAGAGGAAGTGCCCGCCGGGACGTAGCACCCGCTTTACTTCGCTGAGGAAGCGCTCGAAGTGCGGGTAGATGTGCGACGCCTCGACGTTGATCACCGCGTCGAAAGACTCGTCCGGGAAGGGCAGGTTCTCGGCGTCGCCGTGCACGAAGTTCAGGCCCGGCAGCTTGTGCCGCTGTTGCAGAATTCGACTCCGGCAGCGTTGAAGTCAAGCCCGGTGTAGGAGGCCGGCTTCAACGTGCGCGTCAGATATGAAGCGCCGCCGCCGTGACCGGAACTGCACTCCAGCACCTTCTTGCCGCTGATGTCGGCTTGCGTTGCGGTCTGGTGGTACAGCTGAATGCTGTACCGGTTGGGCTCGTCGGACGCATCGAGCGGCAGGCCCAACGGCGGATCTTCCTCGTAGCCCCAGTTCAGGAACTGGACATCGTCCTGCTGGCCGAGGCGGCGGGTCATCATCGGATACCAGTAGCGGAAGATCTTCTTGTATGTTGCCGTCGAGCCGATGCGGTAGACCAGACCTGCGCCGACTTTGTCCAAGGATGGGCTGCGAACCATCCTGGAAGTATCGCACAGCATTACATGCGGCGTGTTGTGGCATGGTGGCATTAACGGCGTTACTAAACAACGTTCAATTGCGGATCGCACCATACGACTGCGGATATGTTGTGCGACAGCGGATTTAGGCAGCGGTGGCGGGATTCGGCAGATGAGCGCGCTGCGGCTCGCTGCGATATCGCGACGGGCGGCCGTTGATTTTGCAAATACGCCACATCAACTGGGCGACGGGGTTCATCAACCCCAAGTCGTCGCACAGCATCCGGATGTCGCCGAACATATCGCGTAACGGTTGGCCCGAGTCGGGGGCGCCGGAGAACAATTCCTTGCGCACCGACCGCGGGATGTCGAACTGCCGGAAGAACTTGCGCGGCGGCACGACCATCGCCTGACCCAGCATCCGCATGACAACGGGCACGTACAGCGACAACCAGAACCGGTTGTGCCGCGGCATATGAGGGACACGCTTGTGCAGGTATTCGTGCGCAAACGAGATGTGGCGGGCCTCTTCAGCGACGTGGATCGCTATCAGGTTCTCCATGATCGGATGCACCGACCTGGGCTGAGGCTCGCGTAACAAGTTTGTTTGCAGATGGTCGAACGGCACTTCACCGGCCAACACCCCGAAAAAGAACGCGTTCGGCAGTGGGCCCGCGTAGAACGGCACAAACGGCGACAGTGAGCGCAGCCAACGGGGCATGCCCGGAACGTCGACGCCGATGCGGTTCACGACCTCTTGAAACATCAGGCTGTGACTGCATTCTTCGATGGATTCGTGCACGCAGTAGCGGTATTCGGGTGAGCCGTTGGGCACCCAGAACGTGTAGTGCATCAGGCCGCGGACCAGAATGCCCTCGAACTGCATGCCCACCTTCGCCATGTTGGCCTGACGCCACATGCCGATCGCGATCTGCTTGTGCAGCGGTTGCGCCCGGTACCACGGGTGGTTTCCGACCGGATCCGTCGCCGACAGCACCCAGCGCGGGTCGTTCTTCGTCACGGAGAACACCGGCGCTTCCCAGTCGACGTCGGTGTAGGGGTTGAAGTGGCGCACCGAAGCCTCGGAGAGGGTCGCGAGGGTTGCCGCGTACTCGGGATCGTCGGCGACGTCCATGTTGCGTCGCCACCGCTTGACCATGCGTGTCCAAGCGAGTATCAGCAGGCTCACCAGTAGTACGGCGCCCAGCAGCCAGCAGATATTGCCCCCTGCGACCGGCAACCCGAACCTCCCCTCTGGCGCTCGCGTCGATGCGCGTGCTCGGCACGTGCGCTTCGTTGGGCACAGTTAGGTCCAGACTCTACCGGGGCAAAGATGAAAGACCTAGCACAAGACGGCCTCATTCTCATGACCATCTCGATGCCCCGAGTCGCCCGTGACCACGATTCTTGTGCCTCCGAGCGACCAATACAAAGTGGCTGGCGACGTCCTCCCAGGCCGCTGTCTTGGCTGCTCGGCTCCTAGGCTACGGGATCAGGTCCGCAATGTTGAGCAGGGTGCCTTCCACCGCGTCGATGATGGGGCCTAGGCCCAAGAAGACCGCGAACGGGATCAACGCGATGTCGGCCGCGATCGGATCACCGAGTGCGCCGAGGAGGTTGCCGGCGTCGAGCTGGTCAACGAACAAGCTCGCGTCGTATGCGGGCAGGGTGGTTGTCAGCGCGTTGACGGTGTCGGCGATCGGCAGCAGAGCCCCGTAATCAGCGGAAAGCGTGCTGGTCAGGTCGTTGACGAGGTCGGCCGGCGGCGAGAGCAGGGTCGCGTCGGAAACCGGGAAACTGCCGCCGAGCAGCGCCTGGGTGAGCTCCAGGGACGTCGGCTGCAGGGTGTCGATGAGCCCGGACGTGTACGCCGCAGCCACCAGCGGCGCCAACGTCGGGCTGTCCAGCAGCGACGGGATCTGGTAGTTCGCTGGATTCTCCAGGTCAGCGATGGCGGCTTGGATGCCTTGCGGCACCCCGTTGACCAGCGCGGTCAGCACATCGGACCAGTTGAGATCGGTCGGGAACAGATCGAACGGGGTGGGCACGTTGGCCGGCCCCTGGCTCCACCCGTCGGTGATGCTGCCGTAGCCCAAGTTCACCAGCACCGTCATGTCCGGTTGCAGCAGGTCGGCAAGCGGATTGCCAATGAAGGGGATCAACCGCAGCGGGTCCAACAGCGGCAGATCCTGGACACCGATCATGTAGTAGTCGGTAAGAGTGTCGCCTGTGGTCTGCAACGGGATCGCGTCCGCAATCTGCCCGGGCTCGAGGTCCAGGTAGGTGAGGTGCTCGTAGATCATGCCCGCAAAGGCGTTCAGGTCGGACAGCGGGTCGATCGGATATTGCGGAAAGTCGGCGAAACCGTCGTATTCCAGCGTGTACACGTCGGTCGGGTAGAGATCAGCCGGAGTCGGATCGCCGAACGTGATGCCGAAGCTCGGAACGGATAGGTCCGCGCCGGGTAGGTCGAACCGTTCGAGCAGGCCCCCGTCAGGAGCGGCGGTATCGCCGACCAGGACGAAGTGAACATCGTCACTCGGCACGCCTTGGGCCTGGAGCTGCTCCATCGTGAATGTGGACATCGCGGAGCTCTGCGAGTAGCCGAAAACCACGACCGGGTTCGCGGCGTCCACGTTTCCGTCGGCGATCCGGCCCGTGATCGCGCCGTCCAGGATCTGAGCCCCTTGAGCTTCGGAGGCGTCGGCGGTCAGGCTGTTCACCCCGGTGGTCGGATAGAAGCCTTCGGGGGTGTCCAAGGCCTGCGGGGTGCCGCTGAAGTCGCGCGGCTGCAGATAGAGTGTGTTGGCCGCATTCACATAGCTCTGCGGAGGTATCGGGATGCTGCTGCCGCCGATGACCAACGCGGTGCCGTCGCCGAGGGCAGAGTCCGCCCCGTCGCCGCTGGCGAGCTGCACGTCGCGCACCTGGACGCGGGGTGCCGGTGTTAGCACCGGGGCCGTGATGAGGCTGGTGGCTGTAATCGCGACACCGGCGCCGAGGCAGCAACGACGACCTGCGCGACGCATAGTTGGATCCTTCGAGAAGTCAGGTTTGACGTGTGCACCGTAGCTCCCGAGGTTCGGGAGCTGTTGCACAATGCTTCAATTGTCCGGCCGGGTCACGCTCAGCGGGGTGACAGCCGGTCGTCGCGGTGAGGCGAAAGGTACCGTCTAGGTTTATGGATGAGCAGCACTTCGATGTCGTTATCGTCGGTGCCGGTTTCGGCGGAATCGGCGCGGCAATCCAGCTCAGCCGCCTGGGCTACGACAACATTCTGATCGTCGACCGCGAGGACGACCTGGGCGGGACGTGGCACGTCAACCATTACCCGGGTCTTGCTGTCGATCAGCCGTCGCCCACCTTCTCCTACTGGTTTGAGCCAAACCCGCACTGGTCGCGGCTGTATGCGCCCGGCGCCGAACTGAAGCGCTACGCCGTGGATGTGGCCGAGAAGTACAACGTGCGCCGCTTCATGCGGTTCAACACCACCGTGGAAGGCGCCCGGTGGGACGAGGACGCTCAGGTCTGGCGGGTTGCGATAGCCGGCGGTGAGACGCTGAGCGCGCAATTCTTGATCGCCGCGACCGGCTTCCTGTGCCAGCCGAGCACCCCGGATATCCCGGGCATCGAGACGTTCGCCGGACGCGTCATCCACACCGCCAGGTGGGATGACAGCTTTTCGCTCGTCGGCCGGCGGGCGGCCGTTATCGGAACCGGTTCTACCGGTGTGCAGGTCGTTCCCGAGCTGGCCAAAGAAGTTGCCGAGCTGACGGTGTATCAGCGCACGCCGATCTGGGTGCTACCCAAGGTGGATATCCCCTTCCCGCCGGCGATGCAACGGCTTTTCGCTTCAGTGCCGCTTACCCAGCGCACGTTGCGGTGGTACACCGACACCATTCTGGAATTTTCCATGGTCATCACAATGTGGAAATACCGCTACTTCAAGCTGGTGAACAAGGCCATATCGGATGTTTCCAAGATCTATCGGCTGCTGCTGGTTCGCGACCGGGAGCTATCCCGGAAGCTCAACCCGGACTTCGACTTTGGATGCAAGCGCCCGACCATCTCGAATGACTACTACCGAGCTTTCACCAAGCCGCATGTGCATCTGGAAACCAACGGCATCGAACGGATCGAGCCCGACGGCATCGTCGCGACGGACGGCACCAAGCGGCTAGTCGACACCTTGGTCCTCGCGACCGGATTCGACGTGTGGGAGGCCAACCTACCGGCGATCGAGGTGATCGGCCGTGAGGGCCGTAACCTCGGAAAGTGGTGGCGCGAAACGCAATTCCAAGCCTACGAAGGCATCTCGATGCCGCACTTCCCGAACTTCTTGTCGATGGCCAGCCCGTATGCGTGGGTGGGATTGTCGTGGTTCAACACGGTGGAATACCAGATGCGCCACATGAATCGGTTGTTCGGTGAACTGCAGCGCCGCGGTGCTCGCACCTTCGAGGTCACCGAGGATGCCAACGCCCGCTTCCTGGATCGGATGACAAAGCTGCTGGAAGACTCCGCATTTGAGCTCGGTAACTGCGTGAACTCGCGGTCGTATTGGTTCAGGAACCACACCGGCAAGGGGGAAGCCCCGCTGTTCCGGCCCACGTCGGTACGCAGCGCGGTCAAGGAGCAGGAACGATTCCCGTTGTCGGACTACGAGATAGCTTGACGCTGCCTAGTCTTTGGTGAAGCAGTACACCCGGTAAGAGAATTCCCCGTTTTCCACTGCACGGCAGAACGCCCAGTCGGTCATGTCGCTGGCAAAGCGGGTGAAGGCACCATGGCGACTGGTCAGCTCGTGTTTGTGCGGCCTGTCCTTCTCCATCCCGCGCAGAACCTGGTTGTCGATGACGGCGCTGGACACCAACCGCAGCGGGGCGTCGGCCAGCGCCGCATCCCACTCGGCGAAGTCGCGTCGCCGGCGGAAATCGGCGTAAAGAAGGTGCCCTCCGGGAGTCAGCACGCGGGCCGCCTCTGCGAGGAAACGAGGGAAGTTGGGGTAGAGGTGTGACGCTTCGACGTTGAGCACGGCGTCGAAGGACTGGTCGGGGAAGGGCAGGTCCTCGGCGTTGCCTTCGACAAAATCCAGACCGGGCAAGTGGTGTCGCTTTTTGCAGAACGCGACGCCGTCCGGGTTCAAGTCGAGTCCGGTGTAGGCGGCCGGTTGCTGTGTCCGCACGAGATACGAGGCGCCGCCACCGTGGCCGCAACTGACTTCCAGCACCTTTTTGCCCGCGAGGTCAACCTGGGTTGCGGTGCGGTGGTAGAGCTGGATCGAGTACCGGTTGGGTTCATCGGAAGCGTCGAGCGTCAGATTCACCGATGGGTCGTCGTAGCAAAAGTTGAGGAACAGCCAGTCATCAGCGCTGACCAAACGGGTCTGGGCGGCGAACCTTTTCGAGGCGAACGAAGTGAAAAGCAGGTTATAGATCGACGGGTTTATCACTACGCGATAGACGAGTGGGTTGAAGACCAGGCGGTTGGTGGTGGCGACCATCGGGGCAGTATGACACGAGCGCTGGGGCCGCTCCGCAGGCCGGCGTACGCCGCCGGCGCCGTGTTCGTCACATCGAACCGATGCGGGCTGGGCCGACCTGGGCCGCCGCGGCGGTCCTCGGCGATCCGATCACCGCGTGCAGCGCTTGCCGGCCGCCGGAAAAACTCGCGTCGTCGCGAGATTTGCGTTGCATCAGCGGTATTCGCAGATTCAGCGTGGGAACTCGAGATTTAAGTAATTTAAGTATTCGCAACCAGAATGTTTGTCCGATCATTCGGTGTTTTGCTCGACACGTGCGTAATTGCTTCTTTCCGGCGGCCGTCAATGGATCTGCCGTCGGATCGTTGTGTGATAGTGGACCGGACCTGCAGCACGTCGCAGAAGCGACGGCATAGTCGCAGTTAGAGGCCTGAGCTGCGGTGGACGCTTGATTCTTAGATAATGTGTGGGAAGAACCTGACACGTACCGGCCACAGCATGGTTTACTCATCCGTACTGGTCGCACTCGTATCGAGGCGCCGCTCGCGTTCGGGGACGGGTGAAGGGGATGTCGATCACTGGAGTGCTGGGGCGGTTACGGACACCGCCGGTTGTATCGACGGTGATCCGGTGTGGGGGGTACACCGTGTTATTGGTCTGCGACGTCGTTGCGTCGGTGAAGTGGCTGGATAAGAACGCGTGAACAACCGTCACGCGCCTAGCGGGCGCATCGAACGATCATTTGTCGCGGGGCCGGTCCGCAGATTTGCGGTGCCGATAATTCTTGGGTGGTTGGCGATCACCGTCTTGGTGAGTGTCGCGGTCCCCTCGCTGGAGCAGGTCGCTAAAGAGCACGCCGTCTCGCTGAACACCAACGATGCTTCGTCGGTGAAGGCGATGGAGCGCATCGGGAAGGCGTTCCACGAAGCCGACTCCGACAGCATGGTGATGATCGTCTTGGAAGGCGGTCAACCACTGGGCCAGGATGCACATCAGTACTATGCCGATCTCATTGGTCAGTTGAGAGCTGACACCAAGCATGTGCAACACATTCAGGATTTCTGGGGGGATCCGCTCACCGCGGCGGGTGCGCAGAGCGCCGACGGCAAGGCCGCCTATGTTCAGATAAATCTCTCCGGCGACCAGGGCTCGTCGCTGTCCAACCAGTCCGTCGCCGCCGTTCGAAAGATCGTCGCGAACACCCCTGCGCCGACCGGGGTAAAGGCATACGTCACTGGTACGGCCGCGCAGGCAGCGGACGCTGACCAGAATGCGGAAAAGACCGTCGCGAAGATCGTGGTGGTAACTGTCGCGGTCATCTTCATCATGTTGCTTTTCGTGTACCGCTCGTTCACCACCGTAATTCTATTGTTGACAATGGTGGGTATCGAGTTGGCGGCGGCTCGGGGGATTGTCGCATTCCTGAGCTATCACGACTTCTTCAGGCTTTCGACTTTTTCCACCACTATCTTGGTATCCCTTGCCATCGCTGCGGGTACGGATTACGGGATATTTTTCCTCGGGCGCTATCACGAGGCGCGTCAGGCCGGCGAAAGTCGGGAAATGGCGTACTTCACTGCTTATCGTGGGGTTGCGCCGGTAATCTTGGCCTCGGGTTTGACGATTGCGGGTACGACGTATTGCCTGAGTTTCGCCCGACTGCCCGTTTTCCAAACCATGGGCGCCCCGTGCGCGGTGGGCATGATCGTCGCCGTCGCCGTCGCGCTGACTCTGGTTCCTGCGGTTCTCACCGTCGGTAGTCGTTTCGGTCTGCTCGACCCCAAGCGAAAGCTGCAGGTGCGGGGATGGCGACGGGTGGGTACCGCGGTGGTGCGCTGGCCCGCGCCGATTTTTGTCGCGACGTGCGCGGTGGCTTTGGTCGGCCTGCTGGCGCTCCCCGGATACAAGGTGAGCTACAAAGACCGGGACTACTTACCCAAGAACACCCCCGGCAACGTCGGCCTGGCAGCCGCAGAACGGCACTTCTCGCAGGCGCGCATGTTGCCCGAGATTTTGATGGTCGAGTCCGACCACGACATGCGCAATTCCGCCGACTTCCTTGTCTTGGACAAGCTCGCGAAGGGGATCTTCCGGGTTGAAGGAGTCGCCCGGGTTCAGAGCATTACTCGGCCGCAGGGCACACCTCTCGAGCACACCTCGATCCCGTTCCTGCTCAGCATGCAGAACGCCGGGCAGGTAGAAAACGTGCAATTCGCGAAGACACGGATGAAAGACATGTTGACGCTGGCCGACCAGCTTGGCGGCACCATCTCGGCGATGGAACGCATGAACGCGCTGATGCAACAACTCGTCGGCACCAGTCACCACATCGCCGGCACGACCAAGGACACCGTGGCGATTGCAGGTCAGGTGCGCGACGAAATCGCCGATTTCGACGACGCTTTCCGGCCGGTCCGTAGCTACTTCTACGCCGACCCACACTGCTACAACATCCCGGTCTGCTGGGCGATCAGAAACATGTATGACGCACTGGACGGGGTAGACAAGCTCACCGAGAAGCTGGGCGACCTGGATAAAGACCTGGATAGCGCTGACGCGGTGATACCGCAACTGGTCGCGCTGCTGCCTGGGCAGATCGACACCATGAGAAGCGTGCGGACCATGGTGCTGACACTGCACAGCACCATGAGCGGGATGCTCGACCAGGTCGACCAACTGAGCGACGACGTCAGCGCCATGGGCAAGGATTTCGACGCCGCCAAGACCGACGACTCCTTCTACCTGCCCCGCGAGGCCTTCGACAACCCGAACTTCCAGCGGGTCATGAAGCTGTTCCTGTCACCGGACGGGAAGGCTGCGCGCTTCATTATTTCGCACAAGGGAGATCCTGCGACAGACGAGGGTATGTCGCGTATCGACGCGATCAGGACCGCCGCTTATGAGTCCCTCAAGGGCACGGCGCTGGAAGACTCTAAAATTTACATTTCCGGCACCGCTGCGGTATTCAAGGACTTGAAAGAGGGATCGCATTACGACTTCTTGATCGCGGGTATTTCGTCGCTGTGCATGATTTTCATCATCATGTTGATCATCACGGGAAGTCTTGTCGCCGCCCTCGTCATCGTCGGTACGGTCGGGCTCTCATTGGGGGCTTCGTTTGGGCTGTCCGTGCTGATCTGGCAATATTTTGTCGGCGTCAATTTGCATTGGCTTGTGATGGTGATGTCCGTCATCATCCTTTTGGCTGTGGGATCCGACTACAACCTGCTGTTGGTCGCACGGTTCAAAGAAGAGATCGGCGCCGGACTGAAGACGGGCATCATTCGCGCCATGGGCGGCACCGGCAAGGTCGTGACGGCCGCTGGTCTGGTGTTCGCTTTCACCATGGCCTCCATGATCGTCAGCGATAACCTCGCTATCGGCCAGGTAGGCACCACTATTGGTCTCGGTCTGCTGTTCGACACCCTGATAGTTCGCTCGTTCATGATGCCGTCGGTCGCGGCGCTGCTGGGACGTTGGTTCTGGTGGCCGATGAATGTCTATCGCCGCGGGGCCTTCGCCGGCGCCCAGCCCCGGTCACGCGATGTTGTCGTCGAGGATGCGGAGGAAACCGCGGACACCGCACCGGTCGCGCACGCGAACGGTAACGGCAATGGCCACGGCAACGGCCACGGCAACAGTGCCTTAACCGGCAACGGCTTACTTCACCACCGGTAGCCCGCTGCCGGAAGAGCCGGCGCGACACCTAACCGCTCAGCGGAACGCCTCGTCGATGATCTCCTGCTGCTCGACGGCGTGCACCTTCGATGAGCCCGATGATGGCGCCGACATGGCGCGGCGCGAAATGCGTTTGATACCAGTGAGTTTGCCCGGGAACAGCTCGGGCAGCTCCAAGCCGAAGCGAGGCCACGCGCCTTGGTTGGCCGGCTCCTCCTGCACCCAGAAAAACTCGCCGGCGTTCGGGTAGCGGTCCAGCGTTTCGCCGAGTCGCGTGCGCGGCAGCGGCGCGAGCTGCTCGATGCGCACGATCGCGACGTCGTTCCGGTCGTCCTTGGCCTTGCGGGCCGCTAGCTCGTAGTAGATCTTCCCGCTGGTCAGCAGTATGCGGGTCACCTTGCTGCGGTCTCCGACGCCTTCTTCGTAGGTGGGTTCCTCGAGCACCGAGTGGAACTTGGTCTCGGTGAACTCTTTGATGTCGCTGACCGCGGCTTTGTTGCGCAGCATGGACTTTGGCGTAAACACGATCAGCGGCCGCTGGACACCGTCGAGGGCGTGCCGACGCAACAGGTGGAAGTAGTTGGCCGGGGTCGACGGCATCGCGATCGTCATCGAACCCTCCGCCCACAGCTGCAGGAAGCGTTCGATGCGGCCGGAGGTGTGGTCTGGGCCCTGACCTTCGTGGCCGTGCGGCAGCAGCAGCACCACACTGGACAGCTGGCCCCACTTCGCCTCACCGGAGCTGATGAACTCGTCGATGATCGACTGCGCACCGTTGACGAAGTCGCCGAACTGGCCCTCCCACAACACAAGTGCGTCGGGGTTGCCGACGGTGTAGCCGTACTCGAAGCCGACGGCGGCGTACTCCGACAGCGGCGAGTCATAGACCATGAACTTGCCGCCGGTCGGGTTGCCGTTCCGGTCGGTCGTCAGCAGCCGCAGCGGCGTGAATTCTTCGCCGGTGTGCCGGTCGATGATCACCGAATGGCGTTGGGAGAAGGTGCCCCGCCGAGTGTCCTGCCCGGACAGCCGGACCAACTTGCCTTCGGCCACAAGTGAACCCAGCGCCAACAGTTCGCCGAACGCCCAGTCGATCTTGCCCTCGTAGGCCATCTCTCGACGCTTTTCCAGCACCGGTGTGACGCGCGGGTGCGCGGTGAACCCGTCGGGCAGGGCGAGGAATGCATCGCCGACACGAGCCAGCAACGCCTTGTCCACCGCGGTGTCCAGCCCTGCGGCGATCATCTGGTTGGACTCCACCGATGCGCTCGGTTGCACGCCGTGCTTCTCCAGTTCGCGCACATCGTTGAAAACCCGCTCCAGTTGGCCCTGGTAGTCGCGCAGCGCGTCCTCGGCCTCTTTCATCGAGATGTCGCCACGGCCGATCAACGCTTCGGTGTAGGTCTTGCGGACCCCACGCTTGGTGTCGACGACGTCGTACATGGCGGGGTTGGTCATCGACGGGTCATCGCCCTCGTTGTGGCCGCGCCGCCGGTAGCAGATCATGTCGATGACGACGTCTTTCTTGAACTTCTGCCGGAAGTCCACGGCCAGCCGCGCCACCCAGACGCACGCCTCCGGGTCGTCGCCGTTGACGTGGAAGATGGGCGCTCCGATCATCTTCGCGACGTCGGTGCAGTATTCGCTGGACTTGGAGTATTCCGGCGAGGTGGTGAACCCGATCTGGTTGTTGACGATGAGGTGAATCGTGCCGCCGACGCGGTAGCCGGGCAGCTTCGCCAGGTTCAGCGTCTCGGCGACCACGCCCTGGCCGGCGAATGCGGCGTCGCCGTGCAGCATCAGCGGCATCACCGAGAAGGCTTTCTCGTTTTCGCTGTCGGTGGGCCCGTGGTCGAGCAGGTCCTGCTTGGCTCGAACCAGGCCCTCCAGAACCGGGTCGACCGCCTCCAGGTGCGACGGGTTTGCTGTCAGCGATACTTGAATGTCGTTGTCGCCGAACATCTGTAGATACACCCCGGTGGCGCCGAGGTGGTATTTGACGTCACCGGAGCCGTGCGCCTGCGCCGGGTTCAGGTTGCCTTCGAACTCCGAGAAGATCTGCGAGTACGGCTTGCCGACGATATTGGCCAGCACATTGAGCCGGCCGCGGTGCGGCATTCCGATGACCACCTCGTCGAGCCCGTGCTCGGCGCACTGGTCGATCGCGGCGTCCATCAGCGGGATGGTGCTTTCGGCGCCCTCTAGCGAGAACCGCTTCTGCCCAACGTATTTGGTTTGCAGAAAGGTCTCGAACGCCTCGGCCGCGTTAAGCTTGCTCAGAATGTACTTCTGTTGGGCCACAGTCGGTTTGACGTGCTTGGTCTCGACGCGCTCTTCCAGCCACTCCTGCTGTTCGGGGTCGAGGATGTGGGTGTACTCGACGCCGATATGGCGGCAGTAGGCGTCGCGCAACAAGCCCAGAATGTCGCGCAGCTTCTTGTACTCAGCACCGGCGAAGCCGTTGACTTTGAACACCCGGTCCAGATCCCACAGGGTCAAGCCGTGGGTCAGCACTTCGAGATCGGGGTGGCTGCGGAACCGGGTGTTGTCTAAGCGCAGCGGATCGATGTCGGCCATCAGGTGGCCGCGGTTGCGGTAGGCCGCAATCAGCTCCATGACGCGAGCGTTCTTGTCGACGATCGAGTCGGGGTTGTCGGTGCTCCACCGAATCGGCAGATACGGGACGCCCATGTCCCGGAAGATCTCGTCCCAGAAGTCGTCGGCCAGCACCATCTCGTGGATCGTGCGCAGGAAGTCGCCCGACTCCGCGCCTTGGATGATGCGGTGGTCATACGTCGAAGTCAGCGTGATCAGCTTGCCGATACCCAGTTCGGCGATGCGTTCCGCGCTGGCGCCCTGAAACTCGGCCGGGTACTCCATCGCGCCGACGCCGATGATGGCGCCTTGGCCGGCCATCAGCCGCGGCACCGAGTGCACTGTGCCGATCGTGCCGGGGTTGGTCAACGAAATCGTCACGCCGGCAAAGTCTTCGGCGGTCAGCTTGCCGTCGCGGGCGCGACGGACGATGTCTTCGTAGGCGGCGACGAACTGCGCGAATCGCATGGTCTCGCAGCGTTTGATGCCCGCGACCACCAACGAACGCTTGCCGTCCTTGCCCTGCAGGTCGATCGCCAGGCCGAGATTGATGTGAGCCGGCGTGACCGAGGTGGGCTTGCCGTCGACCTCGGCGTAGTGCCGGTTCAAGTTCGGGAACGCTTTGAGCGCCTGCACCATCGCGTAGCCGAGCAGGTGGGTGAAGGAGATCTTGCCGCCGCGGGTGCGCTTGAGCTGGTTGTTGATGACGATGCGGTTGTCGATCATCAGCTTGGCCGGGATGGCCCGAACGCTGGTGGCCGTCGGCAGATCCAGCGATTGCGACATGTTCTTCACGACGGCGGCGGCCGCACCGCGCAGCACCTGGACCTCGTCGTCCTCGCCCGGTGCCGGCCCGGCAGCGCGCGTAGGCGCCGGCGTCGGCACCGGGGCACTGGTCACGCCGTTGCCGACGGTGGCGGTGGTCACCGGCGGAGGTGACGGCGCGGGCGTCGGGGCGGGCGCGGGCTTGGCGGCCGGGGCCGGAGCGGCCGGCCCGTTGGCGGTCGTCGCACCGTCGTCCGGTCGGCTCGGGGTTGTAGTCGACCAGGAACTCATGCCAGCTCGGATCGACCGAGGAAGGGTCTTCGCGGAACTTGCGGTACATCTCCTCGACCAGCCATTCGTTTTGCCCGAATGGTGAACTCGTACTGCTCACGGCAGCTGCTCGCCTCGATTCCTCTGTCCGGCAAGCGCGCTACGTGACGCTTGCCACTTCCTGCACATGGTGTCGGCGCATCCCACCTGCGGCGGCTCCGACAGTTTCCGCCCCATAAAGGCTAACCTTTTGCCGACAATCCGCCACGTGTCATGACCAGCACTGCACCGGGCCGGCGTGACTCAGCTAGCCGGCGTCGTGAATCGTGGGCAGCAGGTGCAACGTGACTGGCCAGCGGGCCGGCGGCGTACCGAACGCATTGCGGGTATTGCGCACGATCTTCTTGCCCACAAGGCGGTTGCCGATGGCGCCGATGATGGCGCCGATACCGACCGGCAGCATCTTGCCGAACAGCAGCGCGCTGCGCCGCAACGTGTAGCGCTTGACGGCGCCCTTGAGCAGCCGCGAATTCAACTGTGCCAACGCGGGCATCGGCAGCGATGCCACGCCCTCGGAGAGCCACGCGCCGCTGGTCCGGCCCGAACCGAGCAGTTCGGCGATGGCGTGCTTGCTGTCGTCGCCGACCAGCACGGCCAATACCAGGGCGCGGCGTCGTTCCCGATTCTCGGTCGGGACGCCGTGCACTGACGCAGTCGCCAGCGCGAAAAATGCGGTCGCCTCGAGGAACACCGCGGTCTCGCCGGCGGCCGCAGACAGCGCGGCCAGTGTGCCGATCCCGGGCAGCACCGCTGCCGAACCCACTGCCGCGCCGCTGGCAGTGACGGCGGCCAGGTACCGCTTTTCCAGCTTGGACACGATGACCCCGGGCCCGGCGTCCGGGTTCGCCCGCCGCAGCCGTTCCACGTAGGCCGTCGCCGCAGGGCCTTGGATCCGGGTGCTGCGCTCGATGATGTGCGCTAATGCCCGCGCCGATGCCTTGGGCTTGCCGTTGGTGGCGGCGGGCAGCGAGTCGTCCGCTGTGTGCGTCCGTCGGGCGCTCATGAGATGCCTCCGAGGTGGTGTGCCCGGCTCCTTCCTGAGGCCGCGGCCTGCCTTCAGGCTAGCGCCGGTGCCACGAAACGTGGGGCGGGCGTGATTGCGATTACTCCACCGGGAATAATCCGCTGCGAATGCTCGCGACGAAGCGGGCCGCCCGTCGGTCCGACGAAGAGCCGGTGCGGCCCGCCAAGCTGGACGGATGGTCGATGGCCTACCAACTGACGTCGTTGGGTATCTCGGTGTTGGCGCTGCTGAGGGAGCGCCCGATGCACGGCTACGAGATGTTCCAGACCCTCGTCCAACGTCGCGCGGACTGCATCGTGAAGGTTCGGCCAGGGTCGCTCTATCACGTCGTTGACCGGTTGGCCGAGGAGAAACTGATCCGGCGGGCGGCGACGGCTCGGGATGGGAAGCGGCCCGAGCGTGCCATCTACGAGATCACCGATGCCGGCACGGAGTCGCTTGCTGAGCGGGTGCGCCAATTGATCGCGACACCGGTGCAAGAGTTCCCGCAGTTCATCGTGGCACTTGCTGAGGTCGATACCCTGGGTAGCGACGCCGCGGCGAGCGCGGTCGATGACCGCGTCGGGGCGCTGGAGGCCCGGGCCGCCGAAATCATGGCGCTTCGCGACGGCGGTGTCACACCAGGTGGGTATCTGGTGGCGTTGGGCTACCTGCTGAGAACTATGCAGGCCGAGCTTTCATGGCTGCGTGAGTTCGTCGACTCGCTGCGGCCCGAGGCAAGCCAAGACGAGGTGGACATATGAGCATGGCGGCCGCGCGCGGGCGAGCGGGCCGCGCAACGACGTCGCCGGCTGCGCGACCCCACCGGCCCACGCCAGGGGAGAATCCCTGGATCGCCCTTTGCGCGATGTTGGTCGGCTTCTTCATGATCCTGGTCGACTCGACCATCGTTTCGGTCGCCAACCCCAGCATCATGATCAAGCTGGGCACCGGATACGACACGGTGATCTGGGTGACCAGTGCCTACCTGCTGGCCTACGCGGTTCCGTTGCTGGTGTCCGGCCGACTCGGCGACCGGTTCGGTCCGAAGAATCTCTACCTGGTTGGCCTGGCCGTATTCACCGCCGCGTCGTTGTGGTGCGGGCTGTCCGGGACTATCGGGATGCTGATCGCCGCGCGGGTGGTACAGGGCATCGGCGCCGGGGTGCTGACCCCCCAGACGCTGTCCATGATCACCCGGATCTTCCCGCCGGAGCGTCGCGGCATGGCGATGAGCCTATGGGGCGCTACCGCAGGCGTCGCCACGCTGGTCGGACCGCTGGCGGGCGGCGTGTTGGTCGACGCGCTGGGTTGGGCATGGATTTTTTTCATCAACGTGCCGATCGGCATCATCGGCCTGGCGATGGCCTACTGGTTGATGCCGGTCCTGGCCACCCACAAACACCGATTCGACCTGATTGGCGTGGGATTGTCCGGAGCGGCGATGTTCCTCATCGTGTTCGCACTGCAGGAGGGCCAGCCCGGCGGATGGGCGCCGTGGATCTGGGCGGTGATGGTCGCCGGCATCGGATTCATGACCGCGTTCGTCTACTGGCAGTCGGTCAACACTCATGAGCCGCTGATCCCGCTGGACATCTTCCGCGACCGCGACTTCAGCCTCGCCAACCTGGCCGGCGGGGTGATCGGATTCGCGGCCACCGCGATGGTGCTGCCGCTGATGTTCTATGCGCAGGGGGTGTGTGGATTGTCGCCGACCCGGTCGGCTCTGCTGACCGCGCCGATGGCGATTACCAGTGGTTTTCTTGCGCCGATCGTCGGCAAGATCGTGGACCGGGCCCATCCCCGGCCGGTGGTCGGATTCGGCTTCTCGGTTCTGGCGATCGGGCTGACGTGCCTTTCGAGTGTGATGACGCCGTCCACGCCCATGTGGCGGTTGGTGATGCCGTTCATTGTCTTGGGCGTAGGGATGGCGTTCATCTGGTCCCCGCTGGCCGCCACCGCGACCCGTAACCTGCCGCCGGCGCTGGCCGGCGCGGGCTCGGGCGTCTTCAACGCGACCCGTCAGGTCGGCGCCGTCTTGGGCAGCGCCGCCATGGCCTCGTTTATGACGTCGAGGATTCACGCGGAGATGCCGCCAATGCCCGGCGGCCAGGCGCTCGGGCCGGACGCCGGGAAGGGCGCTGCGTTGCAGCTGCCGGAGTTCCTGCGCGAGCCGTTCGCGGCGGCGATGTCGCAGTCGATGCTGCTTCCGGCGTTCATCGCGCTGTTCGGGGTAGTGGCGGCACTGTTCATGGTCGGCTTCATCGGCTCGGCGCGTTCCGAGGACCCGCGGGCCGGTGCAGGCGACCGCGAAGCCGATCACCAGGATGGTTCCGAGGCGCGGACCCGGCGGATTCGGGTGAGGCCCAGCGCGTCACAAGAACTTTCAGACGATCGGCGGGGTGGCTATCTGGCCGGCCATGACGATGCCTTCAGTGGCGTCAATGGCTTCCGGGACGGCTTTGACGATGACGACGACTACGTCGAATACACGTTGTCGCCCGCGTCCACGGCGTCACCCCAGCGGTCCCGCAACGTCGCACGGGCCCCGGTTCGTGCCGATGAAGACAACACCGAACCGTTGCCCGTGCACGCCGAGCAGCCACGACCGGCGCCCACCGAGACTTGGCACAGCGCACCTGTCGAATCGTGGCATCATCTTCTCGATGATCTCGCGCCGGAGCCGGATGTCGAGCCAATCGGATTCGCCCACAATGGTTTTCATGTCGATGACGAGCAGCGCTTCCGGCCGATCGAGGAATTCTCACCGCCGCCCAAGCCCTCGCGGCATCAGCGGCCCGACGACCGGTCCGAGCCGCCGCGGCCACGCGCCAGGCACGACCGCGCGGATCCGGACGACGCCACCGGCTACGGACGACACTCTTTCCGGGATCGTTAGCCGGTGCTAGCAGCGACCTCGAGCCGGAGTATCGGTGAGCGTCAATGCCAGAAATGCGCCCAGCTCGACCAAACCCGCGGGAGCGGTGGGCAGGTAGTCGGTCAACGCGTCGGCGCGCACGATGACTGCCGCATACTGTGCGCGGCTGATCGCGACGTTCAACCGGTTTCGGTTGAGCAGGAACGGAATTCCCCGTGGAATATCCTCGACGGACGAGGCTGTCATGGAAATGATCACCACCGGTGCTTCGGCGCCCTGGAACTTGTCGACGGTCCCGACCCGGACTTCGCCGAGCCCGGCGGCTGCCAGCCGCTGCCGCAACAGGACCACCTGCGCGTTGTAGGGCGCCAACACAAGCACATCGGCGGGCGCCAACGGCCGGGTGCCGCGTTCACTGGTCCAGGCCGAGCCGATCAGCTGGTTGATCTGCACCACGATGGCCTCGGCTTCCTCGGGGCTCTCGGTGGAATTGCCCTCGTGGCGAACTCGAAGGACGTTGACGCCAGGCCGATGTCCGTCGAGGTGACGCGCGGCGGTGACTTCGGCGTGCGAGTGCAATCGGCCTTCATAGGCCAGCGCCGACACCGGTGCGCAAACCGCCGGATGCATCCGATGCGTGCGGTCCAGGAAGTACCCGCGCGCAGCGGGCAGCGTGCGGTGGCCTTCGACCAGCCACCCCAGCGCGGAGCCGTCAACCGGCTCAGGGTGGGTGCCTTGGCTGACCTGAGGCAACTGTTGCGGGTCGCCCAGCAACAGCAGGTTCGACGCAGCCGATGCCACGGCGATGGTGTTGGCCAAGCAGAATTGGCCGGCCTCGTCGATCACCAGCAGATCCAGGCTGCCGGGCGGAACGCGGTTGCGGTTGGCGAAATCCCACGCGGTACCGCCGATCACGCACCCACCAACTGCTCCTGTGCCGGTGATGAATCCGCTGTACTCCTGCTCGCTGATCTGTTGCCATCGGACGTCGTCGCGCTCGGATCGCTTCTTTGCGACCCGCTGCGGATCGGTGCCGGCATCGATCGCGCAATCGAGCAGGTTCTCCACCACGGCGTGCGACTGCGCGACAACACCGATGCGCCAGCCGTGCTCGGCGACCAGCCGCGCGATGACCCGCGCGCCGGTATACGTCTTGCCGGTTCCGGGCGGTCCATGCACCGCCACATACGACGAGTCCAAGTCGAGCACGGCTTTTGCAATGTCCGCGATGACTTCGCCACTTCCCGGTAGGGCCGCGCCGCTGCGGGTTCGAGGCGGGCGGCGCAACAGGATGTCGAGCAGTGCGGTGCAGGGGAGTTGCGGCAGTCCGGCGGCGAGGTCGGCGGCCGTCGATTCGATTGATTCTCGAAGCGGCGTCGTCGAAATAGGCTGACCCGGAGTCAGAGCGAACGGAAATTGATGAAAAGTGTTGCCGTCCTTGGGCACTCGTTCAAGGACGATCACTTCGGTCGGTGCGGTCCAATCGTCGGCCTCGACGACGGTAGCGCGGCCGGCCGCCCGGCGATCGGGGTTTTCGGTCAGGCCCGGCGGGGCCGGTGTCTCGTAGAGCGCGAAGACCTCGCGGTTGAGCGCGCCGCGCGCCAATTCGCCGGCCAGCCGTATCCGTCGCTGCAGCTTTTGGGCACGCGGCGGCCTGTCCCAACTGACGGCGATTGCCGCGTCGCTGACCATGAAGACGTCGGTGTCGTCGGCCCATTCATCAGATGGGTAGTTCAGCCGGTCGAAGTGCGCCCACCAGAACGGTTTGTCCTCGCGGCGGTGATAGCCGCGCGCCGCGGCCACCAGGGCAACCGCCGTCTGCTCGGGACTGCGCGCGCCGGCCTCCGCATCTCCGGTGAACTCCGCCAGCGCGGACGCCAACGGGTCATGGTCGGCGATGCGTGCGCCATCCGAAACAGGTTGGGCACCAATCGGGGTGATGCCGGATTCGAATGCGCGCATCAGCAGCCAGTCGCGCAGGAAACGGGTGGATCGGCAGTCGTAGAGGTTGTAGCCCTCGATCTCCTTCAGCACGGCCGCGGCCTCGACGGACTGGCCGTTGCTGCGCAGCTGGCAGTAGCGCGCGTACTGGGTGATCGAGTCGGCGGCCGTGGTGACATCGCCGGAGCGCAGCTGCGACCCCATGTACAGCGGCTCCAGGGCCTTGAGGCTCACAGATTCGGCACCGACACGAATGCTTTTGCGCACAATCGGATACAAGTCGACCAGGGTCCCGCTACGCAGCAGCTCGTCGACCTCGTCTTCCCCGACCCCGTGGCGTCCGGCCAGGCGCAGCAGCGCTGTCTTCTCGTACGCGGCGTAGTGGTAGATGTGCATGTTCGGAAAGCGCTTGCGCCGCTTGGCCACCAGGGCGAGGAAGTCGATCAACGCCGTGCGTTCGTCGCGGCGGTTATGTGCCCACAGCGGATGGAAAGCCCCCGACCGCCCGCCTTCCAAGACGCCGAACAGGTATTCCAGGCCCCAGTCGGTGCCATCGGCCGTCCAGAGTGGGTCACCTTCGAAGTCGAAGAACAGGTCCCCGTCGTCGGGATCTGGCAGCAGTGCCAACGGCTGCGGGTCGGCGACCTCGAACTGCGGTGTTCCGGTATCGCGCTGGCGGACTTGCAGTTTCGCCTGTGCCACCAGCTTGTCCACCGTGCGGGCCGGTAAGGCGGCAACCGGCCCGGTGTGGTCGGCCAGCTCGGCGAGCGTGCTGATGCCCGCATCGAGCAGTTTGGCGCGCTGAGTTACCCGCATGCCGGCGACCAGCAGCAGATCGTCGGTTGCGCGGACCCGCTCGTCGCAGGCCGGGCAGCGGAAACATGCGTGTATCCGCTCGTCTTCCCAGCGCACCGGCGCGCCCGCGGCATAGTGCTCATCGAGCAGCCGCTGCAAACGCTCCCGCTGCTCGGAGTACACCGGGATCAGCTCATCGATGCGGTAGTGCACCGCCTTACCGTTGCCGAGCATCAACTCGGCCTCGGGGGATACCGGGATACCCGCGCGGCTCAAAGTATCGGCATAGGCCGCGATCTGAAGCAGTGCGGTGACCTTCGCCGAGCGGGCCAGCTTGGTGTCGGAAACCCGATAGGCCCGTCCGTCGCGCACCAGGAAGTCGGCGAACCCGACGAAGCGACCATCGAACATCGTGGCCTGGTACACCACCGCGGCGTTGTTCTCGATGGCCCGCTGGGTCGCCGCGGCGGCGGCGGTCAGAGCGGCGACGGTGTAAGCGGGGCGGCCGATCACGACCACGCCGTCGCCGAATTCCTCACGCAGTTGCTCGAGTCGGCGTCGCTCGTGCTCGTCACCGAGCGCGGCAGTCCGCTTGAGCAGTTCGTCCTCGACGACGATGCCGGGACCGCGGCCGAGTTTTGCGTCGAAGTCCCGCAGCAGAGCGTATTCACAGCGAGCGGCGGCCGCGAGATCCGACGCGCTGTAAATGATGCTGTCGCCTGCCATGAACACAGCAGCCACTGTAAGCCGACGCACCGACAGGAGATGCTCGCGCAGGCGTCGTCAGTGTCCGGTGTTGGCGATCAGTTCCACTCCGTTGCCGTTCCACCGGAACTTCACCACGCTGGGCAGGCCGATACCGCCGGAGTACACCAACGCCACCGTGTCGCCGGTGCACTGCGAGGTGTCGATCCCGTTGAATCCGTAGGTGTCGGGCGCTCCCTGCGGCGGTATCAACTTGCCGAGATGAAACATCACCGCCCTGGTGTTGGGGCTCTCGGCGTTGGTGTTGGCCTTGACGATCACCGCTGACAGCTGGGCGCATTCGTTGTAGTTGCCGGCCAGCGGCTCGGGGTTCCACGGCTGCTGGCTGCGGGGGTCGCGGGGGAGCTCCGACACCGCCCGGGCGATGGCGGGCGCGCCGAGGTTGACCGCGCAGGGGTCGGGTGCTGCGGAGGTGGTGGGGGCCGCGTGGCGGCCGGCGGGCCCGGTGCGCGGGCCGCCGAGGTCGGACCGGCCGTCGTTGTGGGGCTAGCCTGCGGCGTCTTGGCGACGGTCGAGTCGCCCGATCCGCAGCCGCTCACGGTCGCGGCGATCAGTGCGGCAACGGCAAGTCCGGTCAGCCGCAAGACACCGCAGTGTCGTCTCCACACAAGGTCGCACCGTACCCTGACCGGTCCTTTCGACGTGGCAGGCGTGGCCGAGCGGTGCTTGACCACGCTTTAGACTTTGTTTCAAATGGCCTCACCGGACGACGCTCCCGCGACCTTCGCCGACCTGCAGATTCACCCCTCGGTCTTGCAGGCCGTCGCCGACGTCGGCTACGAGTCACCGTCGGCGATTCAGGCGGCGACGATTCCGGCACTGATGGCCGGTTCGGACGTGGTGGGGCTGGCGCAGACCGGGACCGGCAAGACCGCCGCTTTCGCGATCCCGATCCTGTCCAAGATCGACACCAGCAGCAAAGCGACTCAAGCGCTGGTGCTGGCGCCGACGCGCGAGCTGGCGCTCCAGGTGGCCGAGGCGTTCAGCCGCTACGGCGCCCACTTGCCCCAGATCAACGTGCTGCCGATCTACGGCGGCTCGTCCTACACGGTGCAACTGGCCGGGCTGAAACGCGGCGCGCAGGTGGTGGTCGGCACTCCCGGCCGCGTCATCGACCACCTCGAACGGGGGACGTTGGATCTCTCGCGAATGGACTACCTGGTGCTCGACGAGGCCGACGAGATGCTCAACATGGGCTTCGCCGAAGACGTCGAACGGATCCTGGCCGAGACCCCGGAGTACAAGCAGGTCGCGCTGTTCTCCGCGACCATGCCGCCGGCGATCCGCAAGCTCACCGCCAAGTATCTGCACGACCCGACCGAAGTCAAGGTCGAGGCGAAAACCGCTACCGCCGAGAACATTTCGCAGCGCTACATCCAGGTCGCCGGCCCGCGCAAGATGGACGCGCTGACCCGAGTTCTGGAGGTCGAGCAGTTCGAGGCGATGATCGTCTTCGTCCGCACCAAGCAGGCCACCGAAGAGGTCGCCGAAAAGCTTCGCGCGCGAGGGTTTTCCGCAGCGGCCATCAACGGCGACATCCCGCAGGCCAGCGCGAGCGCACAATCGCCGCGCTGAAAGAAGGCGGCGCAAAGGCATCGACATCCTGGTTGCCACCGACGTCGCTGCCCGGGGATTGGACGTCGAGCGGATATCGCATGTGCTCAACTACGACATCCCGCACGACCCCGAGTCGTACGTGCACCGGATCGGCCGCACCGGCAGGGCGGGGCGGTCGGGCGCTGCGCTGCTGTTCGTCTCGCCGCGAGAACGCCACCTGCTCAAGTCGATAGAGAAGGTGACGCGGCAGAAGCTCACCGAGGCTCGAACTGCCCACCGTCGAAGACGTCAACGCGCAGCGGGTGGCGAAGTTCGCCGACTCCATCACCGACAGTCTCGGCTCGCCGGGCATCGAGTTGTTCCGCCGCCTGGTCGAGGACTACGAGCGCGAGCACGACGTCGCCGATGGCCGATATCGCGGCGGCGCTGGCGCTGCAATCGCGCGACGGCGAAGCGTTCCTGATGCACCCGAGCCGCCGCCCGACCGCCGCCCCAAGAGCGCGAGGACCGGCCCGCCAAGTCCTATCCGCGGAGCCGGCGAGGGCCCCAAGAAGGGGTTCGCCACCTACCGCATCGCCGTCGGCAAGCGACACAAGGTCGGGCCGGGCGCGATCGTCGGCGCCATCGCCAACGAAGGCGGCTTGCACCGCAGCGATTTCGGCCACATCACCATCAAGCCCGACTTCTCACTGGTGGAGTTGCCGGCCAAGTTGTCCCGTGAAACACTGAAAGCGCTTGAGCGGACTCGTATTTCCGGTGTGCTGATCAACCTGCAGCCGGATCGGGAGCTCGAGACAATCCCAAGCGTGGTGACCGCGGCCCGAAGCGGCGGGAACACACCGGATGACCCGAGCCGAGACCCCGGCCCAGGGCGGCCTCGAACAGGTCTCCGGGCCGGACCGGGTCGCGTCGCTGACGGGTATCCGTGCGGTCGCCGCGCTTCTCGTGGTCGGCACCCACGCGGCATACACCACCGGCAAATACATCGAAGGCTATTTCGGCCTGGTGTGTTCCCGGATGGAGATCGGCGTCCCGATCTTCTTTGTGCTGTCCGGTTATTTGTTGTTCCGCCCGTGGGTGAAATCGGCCGCCACGCGGCGGCCCGGAGCCGTCGCTGCGCCGCTACGCCTGGCACCGGGTCCGGCGCATCATGCCGGCCTACGTCGTCACCGTGCTGATCGCGTACGTCATCTATCACTTCCGAACGGCCGGGCCCAATCCCGGCCACACCTGGATCGGGTTGTTGCGCAATCTGACGTTGACGCAGATCTACACCAGCAATTACCTGAAGGGGTATTTGCATCAGGGTCTGACCCAGATGTGGAGCCTGGCGGTGGAAGCCGCATTCTACGTGGTGCTTCCGTTGCTGGCCTACTTGCTGTTGGTGGTGCTGTGCCGACGGCAATGGCGGCCGAGGCTGCTGCTGGCCGGCATCGGCGCGCTGGCGCTGATCTCGCCGGCGTGGCTGATCTTGGTGCACCTGACCACCTCGGTGCCCAACGGAATGCGACTGTGGCTGCCGACCTACCTGATCTGGTTTCTCGCCGGCATGAGCCTGACGGTGCTGCAGGCGATGGGCGTGCGCTGTTACGCCTTTGTCGCGCTGCCGCTGGCGGTCATCTGCTACTTCATCGCTTCGACGCCGATCGCGGGGGATCCGACGACATCGCCGCTGGGCCTGTCGCAAGCGCTGTACAAGGCGGTGTTCTACGCGGCGATCGCGGCGCTGGCGGTGGCGCCGCTGGCGCTAGGCAACCAGGGCTGGTATTGCCGGTTCCTCGCGACCCGGCCGATGGTGTGGCTCGGGGAGATCTCCTACGAGATCTTCCTGATCCACCTGGTCACAATGGAATTCGCAATGGTCTACGTGATGCAGGATCACGTTTACACCGGTTCGATGATTGGGCTGTTTGTGGCGACGCTTGTGATGACCATTCCGCCGGCGTGGCTACTGCACCGTTTCACCCGCGTGCGCTAGCTGACGCCGCTTGTTCTCGAGGCACCACGATCGGCACGACGAACTCCTCGACCATCGCCTGTTCGTCGGCCACGTCGCGGCCCGGGAAAATCAGCAGCGATGTGATCACCCGGACCAGCCAGCGACCGCGGTTTTCGACCATCACCGGGTCGTCGGCGCCGAGCGAGTTGACGAACGCCGCGGCCAGCGCAGTGATCACGTCGGATTGCTCGGCCAATTCACCACCGATCGGCGGCTGTGTGGTGGCAAACCACGACGCCAGCGCGGGGCTTTCACGGACCAGGCGAAGAGTGGTGGCGATGCCGGCGCTCAGGCGTTCGCGAGGGTCGGCGATGCCGCTGATTTTCTCTTTGATCGCGTCGAAGAGCCGATAGGTCTCGCGGTTCACATACGCGGTTCGCAACGCTTCGCGGTTTTCGAAATAGCGGTACAGGGTCGCGCGGGAACAGCCTGCGGCCTTGGCGATCTCGTTCATCCCGACCGAACCGGGATCGCTGCCGGGTGAAAAGCTCCTCGGCGGCGTCGAGAATCCGGTCGGCGGCTACCTCGGTGCGACGTTCCGAGAGCCAGTCATTGGCCGCCATCAGGACGTGACTCGAATCGGGACCGACAGCGGACGTCGCACGTAGCTTCCGCCGGCCCACACGATGCCGGCCTCGTCGACCTCGAAATCGTGGGCAGCGGGAGAGCAATTCGGTCAGCGCGACCCGCGACTGCATTCGGGCCGCGGCTGCGCCCAGGCAGTGGTGCGCGCCGTGGCTGAACGTCAGGATGTTGCGCGGGCAGCGGGTGACGTCGAGTTCGTCGGCGTCCGGTCCGTACACGCGCTCGTCGCGGTTGGCCGACCCGTACAGCAGCAACACCCTGCGCCCGGCCGGAATCGTGGTGTCGCCGATCGTCACGTCGCGAGTGACGGTGCGCGCCAGTCCCTGCGCCGGGGTGGTCAGCCGCAGCAACTCCTCGACGGCGTCCGGGATGCAGTTCAGGGTTGTCCACCAGCAACTCTCGCTGGTCGGGCCGCTGGTGCAGCAGCGGCATCGAACCGCCCAGCATGCCGGTGACGGTGTCGTTGCCGCCGGTGACCATCGTGAACGTGAACGCCAGGATCGACAGCGTGCCGGCGATGTCGCCGTCGGCGCCGACCCCGGCGGCGACCAGATGGGAGATGGTGTCGTCCTCGGGTTCGGTGCGGCGGCGTTCGATCAGCTGGGTGAAGTAGGCCATCATCGACCCGACCGCGTCGCCGACGGTTTCCAGCGCGCCCGCGACGCCGCCTTCGGCGGTGTTGGCCGCCACGATGGCCTGGGTCCAGCCGTCGAACTGTGTCCAATCTTCCTCGGGCACACCGAGGTAATGCGCGACCACCATCGACGGCAGCGGCTTGAACAGTTCGGTGACGATGTCGCCGCCGCCGTTGGCGCGCAGCGTCTCGATGCGCTCGACGACGAACTCGCGCACCTTGGGCTCCACCGCCTCGACCTGGCGCGGCGTGAATCCGCGCGACACCAGTTTGCGGAACTCGGTGTGCACCGGCGGATCTTGCATCACAAATGGTGGATTGTCCTGTAGCCCAATCAATTCCAGATCGCCGTAGTTGACCGTCAAGCCCTGGGCCGAGGAGAATGTCTCGTGGTCGCGGGCCGCCGCCCAGACGTCGGCGTGCCGGGACAGCACGTAGTAGTCGTCCTCGGGGTGCTTCGGCGGGACGACGTGGTGCACCGGGTCGTGGTCGCGCAGCGCGCGGTACATCGGCCACGGGTTGGGCCAGGTTTCGGCGGTCGCCAACTCGAAGCGAGGCTCGTGA
>CAWKME010000080.1:0-9897 GCA_963850645.1 uncultured Actinomycetota bacterium
CTAGCGGCGCGCTGCGAAGCCCGGTAATGAAGTCGGCTCCGTCACTAAACAGTCCAAAAGTTGCCCACTGCTGCAATTCGCCTTCTTCGCCGCGTGCCCAGGCCGCGCAGGCACCCGAACCGAGAACGACATCACGGATCCCAATGGTCCGCATGAGAAGTGTTTCTGTCCCGGATCCTGGCGAGAAGATCCGGCTCGGCGCGAGGATCATCGTCGCGCCCACGGCGACGCGGGCCGCCGCGACCAGTGCCAGAATCGGCGTACCGGGGCGCGTCACTTCACTCGGCCTCGATATTCCACAACGCCAGTATGCTCAGTCGCTCCCACCCGCGCACCCGCTCCACCGAGTGCCAGTGTTCGGCCTTGGTCTGAAAGGCGATGAACCGGTTGCGGATCGGCTCGATCACCGCCCCGACGTTCGAGGCGTCGTTCGCCGCGTGCAGTCGTAGCCGCCCGCCACGCGCGGGCGTCCATCCATCGCTGAGGTAGAGAAACGAGGCGATGGTTTCCTCGCCGGACCTGAAATCGTCGTGGATGGGGAAAGCGGGCGTTTCGTCGTTCATTCTGCGCAGTTGCAGCAGATTGTGTTTGTTCAATCGCACACGGACGCCGAATGCCCGGGTCAATAGATCGACCATGCGCCGCGAGTATACGGCGCGCCAGAGTGTTTCACTTTTCAGCACAGAAAATTCGATACGGCCCAGCCCGCGCTGCTCGATGCCGAATTCATATTCTTCGGATGCAACTTCTTCGAGACTCGCGGCCAGCTCGGCCTCCCGCAAGAAGCCGTCCAGCACGAGGTGCGGCCACGGATCGGCCCGCAGCGTCTTCACCTCAACCGTCGTCACCCGGCAGAACGCTATCCCTCGATGATCTTTTCGAGCTTGTTCTCGATGCGTCTCAAATCGTCGACCTGAACCTCTCCTTCCACCTCCTCGCCCAATTGCTCGACGAGGCGCGCGATATCGTCGGATACGCTTTCAAGGTCGATACGTTGACAAACACCACTGTGCTCGTCGCAAGGCATGCTAGTTCTCCTTTCGAACCGTGCGCGATAGTGGTCGCCCGCGGGAGGGTTGGCAAGCGTCGCCGCCTACACGTACATGACCGACGTATAGGCGGTTCCGTCGTTGGGTCGACGGAATCGGATGCTTGCCACGATCGGGAGAATACGCCGCAATCTTGATTTAATCGCGGCGTCTAGCACATTTAGTGCTCAGCTACCTCGATTGTCTATCTGGTCGAGGCCGCGGCGCTTTCCTTTTCTAGCCCCAAGACCGTCCGCATGCTCCCACATCGTTATCGCTGCCATAAAAGCGCAGCCGCTGCAGTGCGGCTAGACGCTGCGTCTCAGTGTTGCCCAATCGAGCGGTCACCAAGTCGGATGCCGACGCCCTCAAAGTCGCATCTGGCTCATGCCGTGCCCCGGCGAGTCGTCCTGCGGTCACGGCGAAATCGAAATTTCGGCCGTCGATCTGCACGCGATATGTTGCCTCAACTCCCCCGGCGTTGGCCGGCTCGAAACCCAGGAGCACTCCGATGAGAAAGCCGTTCAGTGGTGATCGGGATTCCTTGGTGCTGAATCGCATCGTCTGCAGGCCGAACCGTGCAACCGCACCGAGGATGGGAAGCACGAGACGCCACCCGTTGTCGCTGAGGGTGTAGACGGTGCGCGCGATGGGCGGGGGCAACTCGGTCGCGTTCGACGACCCCAGCCTGTTCGAGTTCGTCAAGGCGTTGGGCCAGAAGATTTGTCGCGATGCCCGGCAACTGCGCACGCAAGTCGCTGTAGCGGCTCGGGCCTCCGACGAGCTCGCGCACGATCAGCAGTGTCCAGCGCTCCCCGAGCACGTCGAGCCCGTTAGCAATGGGACAGTCCTGGTTGTAGTTGCGTCTCCCAGCCACCCGATTAATCTACCACTTAGACAAGTTTCAATCTCTGATGATTGACTTGTTTGTCTAACGGAGTTAGGTTTTTGACAGAACTGACCATCGGCCCGGGTTCACCGACCGCATCGAAAGGCGTTGTCATGCCATATGGCTGGAGCGTGCCGCTGTTGGCGCCTACCCCCGTCGGGATCACGGACTTGGCCACGCCAGTTACCTGGGCGGTCCGACTGGACAGGACAACATCATGACTGCTGCGCCCGTTCTCGTCACTGGGGCCGCGGGGGGCATCCAAGGCTCGACAGGTTTCCATGTCACACGCATACTGCTGGATCGGGGTTACCCCGTGCGCGCCTTCGTCCACCGACTCGATGACCGATCCGATCGGCTTCGCTCGCTCGGCGCCGAAGTCGTCGACGGCGACCTGCACGACCTCCGGTCGGTCGCGGCCGCGATGGGCGGTATCCGCCGGGCCTACTTCGCGTATCCGGTGCAGGAGGGCCTGCTCGAAGCCGCCGCGACTTTCGCCGCCGCCGCACGTTCCGCCGGTGTCGAGCAGGTGGTGAACCTGTCGCAGTGGTTGCAGCCAGGTGGAGAGCAGCCCACCCCCCACCAGGTCCGCCACTGGCTGGCCGAGCAGATCTTCGACTGGGCCGACGTTGGCGCAGTCCATCTGGATGCCACTGTCTTCTATGAGAACCTGCGCACTTGGGCCCTGCTCGAGCCTGGCCCGGACTGGGGAGATTGCTTTGCCGTGGGGTCCGGAAGGCACCGCGATCCCGTTGGTGTCCGCCGAAGACGTCGCCCGCGTCGCCGCGGCAGTCTTGACGGGTCCAGTGCTCAAGAGTGGCACCGTAGTTCGATTGATGGCCGGTGCGATTACCAACAAAGAGATCGCTGACGCGTTCGGCGAGATCCTCGGCCGGCCGGTGCAGTACGTCGAGGTCAGCGACGATCAATGGGCCAGCACCGCTTCAGCTCTCGGCGTCAATGCTGTTGCGGTGGAACACCTCACCCACTTGTGGCGCTACTTGCGCACTCGCCCACCCGAAAACAGGCCTCTATCACATCAGCGACGCGTTCGAAGACTTCATCAACCAGCCACCACAGTCTCTCCTGCAGTTCCTGCGACAGCACAAAAATCTGTTCGCAGATGCGGCGGCGCCAACGAACGGGTTGGCGAGCTCGTCAGGCTCATAGCAGGCAGAAACGTCTTCCCTTGTGTTGATCCGGACAGGCGCCGGCTAATCCTTGTGGTCCTGACTGCATCCTTTCAAGTGGAGCTGCCGAAAATCGAAACCGATTCTCTACCAAAGCTTTTGCTGCGAGAACTGGCGGTTCATCCCGTCTCGTTCCGGCTCATTCACGTTTATTACCAGCGGCTTCGCCCTCGAGACTTAACGGCGCGGTTGATCTCCCGCACGTCACCGGCGCGTCCGCACGGCCGCGGCGACGGCCTGCGGCGCTTCAGACTGTGGGTAGTGGCCCACACCTGCGAGCTCAGTCACCTCCGCGCGGGGCAGCACCTTGACGGCCTGTTCAAGAACGTGACGACCCGACACGGGGTCGTCCATGCCCCACACGAGATGCAGTGGGCCATCCCAATTGGCTAACGCCGCTTCCCACCGACGATGATGAATCGCCCGTTCGGCGTTGTACTTGATCAGCAAATGCGACAGCTTGTGCCCGTTTTCTCGCCACATACCCAGCCAAAGGTCGTCGAACTCGATATCGGTGAGCCTTCGATCCGCGAACCGCGTCGAGCGCTGAGCGGATCCTTGCGGCGCTGACACGGCCGGCCAGCAGCTTGCCCACGACCGGCACAATCAGCAACTTCTGAAGGAGTGTGGGGCGGTATGCGCTGTACACGATGCCGCAGTTCAGCATGACGATGCTGTCGATCGCGAATCCGAGCTGGCCCTTGTTGGCCCGGTCGACGAGCTCTTGACCGACGATTCCGCCGTAGTCGTGGACCACCAACCGGCGCTGACTTCACCCCGAGGTGCGCGACGAGATCCTCGACAATGTCGGCCGATTCGGCCACGGAGTACTCATAAGGGTTTGGCTTGTCCGAGGCACCGTAGCCCAGGAAATCCAGCGTGATCACATCGTGGTCGCGAGCAAGATCGCTGGCGATTTCTGCGTAGTCGTACGACCAGGTCGGAAATCCGTGCAGTAGCAGCAGCGTGGGCCCCGCCCCGCGTCGCCGGAACGCGATGCGATGCCCCCGCCGGCTGAGCAGCGTGTCGTTTTCGGCGATCCATTCGGCAGCCCGAGGGCCACCGCCGCGCCCGGTCATCGTGGCACCCCCGGCAGCGCTCGGAATGGCCACGCCGATTGACGGGGCGCTTCGAGTCGCACGCCCGTGCGGGGATCCGCCGAAAATTTGTTGGCTGCCATTGGACTCACCTTTTGATTCTGACTTCACTTGATCGCTAGTGCCGAGACGGGGTCCCGGAAGCGCCGGTGATCGGTACGGATGACGCGCAGATCATGAACTCGTCCCACCGCACCTCGATTTTTACGACGGGCAGTGCCAACAACACGCGCCAGCACGCACCGGTAACGTGCTGAACGGGCGTGGGTCAGAGGCGCACTGAAAGAGGTGCTGGGCGTGGTAAGAGCTGAAGTGGTCGGCGCCGCGTTGGCCGGTGCCATCGGTGCGACGGGCTGGCGGGCGATTCAGACAGCTGTCAGGCGGATTGAAGCCAACCCTGACCCGTACCCGCGCGAGCGGTTGGCCCGTGAGCCTGAGGGCGAAGAAGTTCTCATCAAAAGACCCGACGGAACGGTGTTACGCGCAATCTCGGCCGGTGAGGGTCCCGCCGTGGTTCTGGCCCATGGGTTTGGTGTGACGGCAGCCGAGTGGAATCTCGTGTGGGACGCTCTCGTCGAGCGCGGCCATCGAGTGATCGCCTTCGACCAGCGGGGCCATGGGCGTTCCACGTTGGGTTCTGACGGAAGTGGCTCTGCGGCCATGGCTGGCGACTACCTGGCGGTTCTCGAACACTTCGACGTGCGCGACGGGGTGCTGGTCGGACACTCGATGGGAGGATTCGTCGCGATCCGCGCCGTGCTCGACCACCCCGAGCTGACCCAGCGTCTGCGCGGTCTCGTCCTCTTCGCGACGTGGGCAGGACGTATTCAAGATGGCGCACCAATGAACCGGTTACAGATGCCGCTGCTGGGAAGCGGCATGTTGCAAAAGCTGGTGCGCACCAAAACAATTGGCACGTTGTTTGGCGCCGCCCAATGTGGAACGCGACCATCACCGGCGATGATTTCGGTTTTCCAAGAAGTCTTCGCTCAGCAGCGCCATCAAGCATTGCTACCGATCGCACGGGCGTTTGTACGCGAGGACCGATACCCGCGCCTCGGCGAAATCCAGGTGCCGACCGCGGTGATGGTGGGTGCGGCCGATCGCAGCACGCCGCGCGGTCACGCCAGACGCCTCGCCGCCGGGGTGCCCGGCGCTCGGTTGATCACCATCCCTGAGGCCGGCCACATGCTGAACTGGGAAGCCGAAGGCCCCGCCGTTTTACTCGAAACCATCGAATCATTTCAGCCGAAATCCACAGGCCGCCAGCCTATCCCGTCAGCATGATCAGAGCTGCGGCGGGAAGATGCACTGATGCCGTGGAGGATTGCGTCGAGAAAACGATCCGGGTGGCAAATGTGATAAGGCGGGTAATCACCGCTGCAGTGGGCTGCTTCGGCCTGGCCGCGTGTTCGTCGTCCTCACCATCGCAGCCGCAAGCCACCACGGCAAGCTCAACGACACCGCAGCCAACCGTCAGTAGGACTGCCGCCCCCAGCGCCACGGCGGCGCCCAACGCGACTGCCGCCCCCAGCACGCCCGCCCCCTGCCTCGGGTTGTCGATCTGCCCCCCGCCGCCTCCGGACGCTGAGGGCAACCCAGCCTGCTATTACCGCGATGGTTGGGATGCCGACCCCTCAGGCTCCGGGATTAACGTCTACTACTTCCGCGAACCGTCCAATGCAACTAACGGCGAGCAAGTGACCGCCGACATTCGCTTGAAGGACGGCAGCACCGCCTCCCAGATCGCGAAAATCGACCCAGGCCAATCGAATGATCAGATTCAGTTCCCCGGCATCGACAAATCAGCAGTACAGGAGGTCTTGCTCACTACCAGCGCTGGCCGATGCTTCGTCATCGGCCCGAACGGCAGCTGACCGTCCCGGTTCTGCCCGTGGATCCCAGACACGCACACGTTCGGTGTTGACGCGCAACTATCCCTTTTCCAGCGTGAACTGGCACAAATTGGTGTAGCCGTCGCGGAACAGCTCGGCACAGCCGGTCAGGTACTTCATGTACCGGTCGTAGACCTCTTCCGACTGGATCGCGATCGCCTCGTCTCTATGAGCCTCCAGCGCCGCCGCCCACATGTCGAGCGTCCTCGCGTAGTGCGGCCCTAGCCGCTGGATCCTGGTAATCGTGAACCCGACCTTCGTGGCGTGCTCTTGAACCAGTGCCACCGTCGGCAGCCGGCCGCCGGGGAAGATCTCGTCGATGATGAATTTGAAGAAACGCACATGCCGCATCGTCACCGGCAGTTTGCGCTCGTCGTTCTCCTCGGTGCTCAACTGCGTGATCGTGTGCAGCAGCATCGTGCCATCGGGCGGCAACAGGTCATAAACCCTCTCGAAGAAAGCGGCGTAGCGGTCGTAGCCGAAATGCTCGAGCGGGCCGATCGCCACGATCCGGTCCACCGGCTCGTGAAACTGCTCCCAGCCCTCGAGCAGCACCCGCTTGGAACGCGGGCTATCCGAACTGCGAGCAGCTGCTCGACGTAGGCGGCCTGGTTCTTGCTCAGCGTCAGGCCGACGACGTTGACGTCGTACTTCTCCAACGCGCGCAGCATCGCCGATCCCCAACCGCAGCCGACCTCGAGCAGCAGCATGCCCGGCTGCAGGCCAAGTTTGCCCAGCGCCAGGTCGATCTTGGCGATCTGAGCCTCTTCCAGCGTCATGTCGTCGCGCTCGAAGTAAGCGCAGCTGTAAGTCCGCGTCGGGTCCAAGAACAACTCAAAGAAGTCATCGGACAGGTCGTAGTGGGCCTGCACGTCTTCGAAGCGTGGCCGTAGGCTCTGCGTTTCTTCTGGCACTGTCGACCTCCCGCAACGGCTACGGGGGAGTCCTTGTCGGCCTCGATGCCCGTGCAGACTCCAGGCAAATAATCCGCGTCACCTGTAAGGGAGGCTACAACGCCTCGCCAAGCAGATCCCCCAACCGGCGAAGATCACCGGCGCGGCATAGCGTCCCGCCGTCCCCGTGCCGGATCAAGCGCGACACTGCGCAAGTGGAGCCGCTCCTCTCACGAGTGAACCGATCCCGCACCGCACTCGTGACATGTTCGGTAGATAGTGCCTATCGGCCACGCTGGCTGCGTGCCGTGAGCCCGGGGTGTTCTCGAACTCGGTGCTTACTACTCGCTACTCACAGTTGATGGCACATTTGTTGACGGTTACGAGTCGGAGGGGTGGAATCGCATGGCCCACGCGGATAACGGTGTGCTGCCGGACCTGCAGTCGGAAGTTCCGAACATCGGTATTCCAGTGCATTCGGTTGGACACGTCGGGGTCAAGCGGATCGTCGCGATCGACGAGCATGACAGTGCGGCGATGGTCGTCATGGACATCTCAGTCGGTTTGTATGCCCACCAACGCGGCGCGCACATGTCGAGGCTGATCGAATGCGTCGACCGGCCAGGTCCACAGCCGACCGTGCTCGACTACGTCCAGGGCATCTTCGAGCGGCTGCGCGGCGCGGTGCCCGACGCCGCGTCCTGGTCGGTGGACGCGCGGGCCACCATCGTGTTGTCGCACGACGGCGGGTTCAAGCCGATCGAGGAGATCTGCCGGATCGAGGCGGCAGAGCGCACCGAGGTGACCTGGGGCGCCGCATTCAAGGTTTGTCTGGCCTGTCCCCAAGCCCAGAGCGCGATCGCCTTCGACCGTGACGATATGGACAACGTCGGCGAGCATCCGTCCCACAATCAGGTTTGCGACCTGGAAATCACCGTGACCGGAGACTTGACGACCGTGGCCGGTCGTTCCCTGGCCGACCTGCTCGCCGTTGGAGAGTGCGCGGCCAGCGGGCCGGTGCGGGAGCTGTACAAGCGGCGCGGCGAAGCCGAAGCGGTCACCGCCATCCACCACCACGCGGTGTTCGCAGAGGATGCGCTCCGGATGATCGCCGACAAGACCAGGGCCCAGTTCCCGACGGCTACCAGGGTCACTTGCCAGATCGTGAACTACGAGAGCGTCTTCGAATACCCCCTCCGCTGTGTCGTCATCGTCTGAGGGTTCCGGGCTGCGCCCGACACCGCCACTGCAGGCGCATAAATCTCCATAGGTGCGGTCTTCCCCTTGAGACTGAGCCCTGGCCGCGCGACGAACTCGCCGTAATCTCCGTCAAGCAAGGCCAGCGTCTGACCCGTCAGCAGAACCAAATCACCCGTCTGACGGGTAGCCGATTCGACCCGCGCCGCGACGTTAACGGCGTCGCCGATCACCGAGAACTGCAGTCGTCCTGCACCGCCAACATTGCCGGCCACCACCGGTCCAGAGTTCAACCCGACCCCCACCGACAACGTCGTGCCGAACTCGTCGCGCACCGCGTCCGAGATTTCCAACGCGGCTCTCAATGCCCGATCAGCGTGGTCGACATAGCGCCGCGGCGCTCCGAAAACCGCCAAAAGTCCGTCGCCTGCGTACTTGTCGACGTGCCCGCCGTGCCGATGAACCGGCGGAACAATCCGTTCAAAAAGCCGGTTGAGAGCCGCCACGACCTCGATCGGACGGAGCTGTTCTGCGAAAGTAGTGAAGCCGCGGACGTCGACGAACATTAACGTGACCTCCACTTCGTCACCCTGCAGAGCAGCGCCCTGCAGGATGTGCTCGGCAACATCGCGGTCGACGTAGATCCCAAACACCTCTCGAATGCGTTCACGCTCAGCCAAACCCGCCGTCATTGCGTTGAAACCGACTTGCAAGCGCCCGATCTCGCTAGCGTCGTCGACGACGACGCGCGCCGCGAAGTCGCCGGCCCGGACCCGGGCAAGCGCGCGGCGCAGTTCCCCCACTCGCTCGGCGACAGACCGCGTAGCGACAACGAGCGTGAACAACCCGACCACGAGCGCTACCACGACGAGACCCAGGATCGCGGCCAACGTTCGATGCGGCTCGAATCCGACGTCCACGAGGTAACCAACCGCTAGCGTTGCGACGCCGAGGAGTGGCACCCCCGTCGCTAGCGTCCACGCCATCGCCAGCCTGAGCTGAATACTCGGCCCGGAGCGGTGACCGGCCGGCCCACCGTCTAGCGCGCGCGCCGACACCGGCCGCATGATCCGCTCGGCGATGAGATACCAAACCGCGGTCGTGGTGATGCCGCCCAAGATCACTGCACTGAAGATGTATGCCGCAGCCGAAACCGATTCGGTCGCTCCCAACATCGCGAAGAAAACAGCACCGATACCCCATGTCAGGGCCGAAACGCGAACTGCTTCACCGGGTGCACCGAGGGTCATCCGTCGTTCCCAGTCCGTCGGCTTTCGGCGTTGCCGAAGCCAGACGGTGCTCTTCGCATAACGGTTTCTGCGGACGCGTATCAGCAATGGCACGACAACGAACGCGAACACCGCCAGCGCCGTCCCGCTCCGCAAAAGGAGCCGATCCCTCGCGGCCGGACTCAGCAGAATTGGCGCGGCGAGGGACAGGAAGACGAAAACCATTGCCCCACCGGGCACATTGACCAACGCGGCGCCCCAAATCCAGCGCCTGAAGGTCGCATACCGCAGGGGGTCAGCCGGTGCCTGCGCAGAAGCGCGCCCGTCCGCCGACTCCAATCGGGGCGGCGTTGTAACGGCGGACGCTAACGGCATGCACATGAGCTTGGCCAGCGGTCATGCTACCGCCTAGCGTAGTCGACTACTCGATTAAACAGGCCAGGCCTTTTCGCCTGAACTGCGTAAACCCTGGTGGAGCT
>CAWKME010000081.1:0-19925 GCA_963850645.1 uncultured Actinomycetota bacterium
CAGCGACCAGTCGCGCGACTCGCGCAATTCCCGGATCGCCGCCCCGGCCGATTCGCGGCTCACCGCAGCGCTCCGCGCATATTCGGATACTACACAGGCGTATGCGCTACCTTGGTCATATACGTTTTTATCACGTTTCTCTTGCCAACCCCGGGAGTGTGTGTATACGCTTCTGCATACGTTTCGACCTGAAGGAGGCGTACAGATGGGGCATCCATGCTCGGTCAACCCGGAACTGTGGTTCGGCTACGCCGATGACGACGGCGGCGATGGTGCCGCCAAGGCACGCGCTTACGAACAGTCGGCCACCGAGGCGCGGCTGCTGTGCCTAAGGCGGTGCCCACTGGCCCAACAGCGGTTGTGTGCGCGATACGCGGTCGAGAACCGCGAAGAATACGGCGTCTGGGCCGGGGTCAAATTGCCCGGCGGCCAGTACCGCAAGCCGAGCAGCTGGCTCAGGCTCACCAGATACTGTTCCGGATCGCGGCCGGCGAGATCAACTCGCGGCAGTTACCCGACAACGCCGCGCTGTTGTCACGACGCGAAAGCGACGCCGTTCCGGTGGCCGCCACGGTGTTTCATCTGCCCGCTCGCGAGCTCGGCCGCGTTCAGCGGCCTGACTCCTTGCAGCGCTTGGGTTGAATCGGCTGACCTGCGGGTAATACCAGGCCCAACCGACACGGGGCCGAGTATGACCCGCGGCGACGACGATGATGCCGGCGGAGCCGGGGTCGAGGAGTGGCGCATGACCTTTGACCTGACGCCGACAGCTGCCCAACACGACTTGGCGCGGCGCGCCCACGAGTTCGCCGAAAGCGTCATACGTCCGGTTGCCCTCGACTATGACCAGCGCCAGGAGTTCCCGTGGCCGGTGTTGGAGGAAGCCGCGCAGCGCGGGTTCTACAGCCCGTTGTTTTACCGCGACCTCATCGGCGACCCGAGTGGTCTGTCACTTCCGATGTTCATGGAGGAGTTGTTCTGGGGTTGCGCCGGAATCGGTTTGGCGATCGTGATGCCGGCACTGGCGCTTTCAGCCATCGGGCAGGCGGCCTCTCCCGAGCAGATGCTGGAGTGGGCGCCACAGTGTTTCGGCGTGCCCGGTGACCTCAAGCTCGCGGCGCTGGCGATTTCAGAGCCCGAGGGTGGCAGCGACGTACGGAATTTGCGGACCCGCGCCCGGCGCGACGGCGATGACTGGGTGATCGACGGTCACAAAATGTGGATCGGCAATGGCGGCATCGCGGATGTGCATGTGGTCAACGCCGTCGTCGACGAAGAGCTCGGCCACCGCGGCCAGGCCTTGTTCATCGTGCCGGGTGGCACACCCGGTCTGGAGATGGTCCGCAAGCTCGACAAGCTGGGCTGCCGGGCGTCGCATACTGCCGAATTGCACCTCGACGGAGTGCGGGTCCCGGAAGGCAACCTGCTGGGCGGGCAGGAAAAGCTCGAGCACAAACTCGCCAAGGCGCGAGAAGTGGTCGCTGGCGGAAAGCGCTCCGGCTCAGCGACATTGGGTACCTTCGAACAGACGCGACCCATGGTCGCCGCGCAAGCGATCGGCATCGCGCGGGCGGCGCTGGAATATGCCACCACCTACGCCACCCAGCGCGAGGCCTTCGGCGGACCGATCATCGACAACCAGGGCATCGCGTTTCCGTTGGCGGAGCTGGCCACCCAGATCGATGCGGCGCGGCTGTTGACGTGGCGGGCGTCCTGGATGGCCGCCAAAGGCATCCCGTTCGAGCGCGGCGAAGGCTCGATGTCGAAGATGGCTGCCAGCGAGGTGGCGGTCAGGGCAACCGAGCGGGCCATTCAGACATTGGGTGGCTGGGGCTACATCACCGATCACCCAGTCGAGAAGTGGTATCGAGATGCCAAGCTGTACACCATCTTTGAAGGCACCAGTGAAATCCAGCGGATAGTGATATCCACCGCGCTCGGCGCCTCGGAAGGCGCGCCGCCGCTGCACGTCGAGCTGGAGCCATCCGGTGGCCCGCTGAACCGGGTGTTCGGCCGCGGCACCCTGCTTCGGTCCCGCGCGGCCAGTGCCGCGCTGAACGCGAAGGATCGGGTCCCCGATCCGCTCATGCGGCTCGCCATGCAGGTGTTGCGTCCGCCCCGCAAGTGACCCCCTGGCTCTGCCGCGGCCGCGTAATGTTGCGCTGACGACGGGCAAACTCCAGGCCCCGCTGAAGTTGCCTGTACCGCCCCGCATCTCAAGGGTATGACGGTGCTGCTGCCGCCACCCGCCCGCGATAGATGGGAAGTCAGATGACAACCGACAAGACCGGCGCCCAGACCACCGTCAGCGCCGCGGACGGAAAGTACACGATTGCCGTCGACGGCCAGACCGTCGGCTTGGCCGCCGTCGCCGACCGGGACAACGAGCGGGTTTTCTACCACACCGAGGTCGACGAACGGTTCGGCGGACGCGGCCTGGCGACCATCCTGGTGACGCAGGCGCTCGAGGCGACCCGCGCGGACGGGAAGCGCGTCGTCCCCGTGTGCCCTATGGTGGCCGCATTCGTCAGGAAACACCCCGAGTTCAGCGACATCACCGATCCCGTCACTCCGGAGATCCTGCGGTGGGCACAGACGCTGTAGCCGCATCGCGCGTCGCTCCCCCGGCTGACCGACCTAGAGACCGCTCAGGGTGGTGATCACTTGCACGGTGATCGCCACAATCACGGTGCCGAACAGGTATGACACCATCGAATGTTGTAGCACCGAGGTCCTTATCGGGCGATTCTTCACAGCAGTGTCAGTCACGCCATAAGTCACGGCGATGGTGAACGCCAAGTAGGCGAAGTCGGCAAAGGTCGGCTTGTCCTCTTGATTGAAGTCGATCCCACCCACGGGTTCGGTGTAGTACAAGATCGCATACCGCAGGGTTTAGACGGCGTGCACCACCAACCAGGATGCGACCACACTCAGAAACCCGACGGCGGCGGCAATAGCGCTGTCAGGCCCTTTCGCAGTGCCGGCAACGAGCAGGTAGGCGACGCCGGCGAGGCTGGCGACGCTCGCGATCACGATAATCGTATCGGCCGGCCGACGGGCCGGATGTCGCTGCTGCACAACGAGTTCAATCGCAATGGCGCTCATCTTCGCGATACTTGCTCAGGTCCAGGCCAGGTAGACGGCAGCGGTCGCGATCCATCCCGCCGGCGGGGCATACTGCCATCCCGCCGTGGTTCCGACCACGGTTCCGGCGGCTGCGCCGACCGCCGCGGCGATTCCGATGTGAAACGCTCTCGACTGGTCCTGGCGCAGGATAGAGGGAATCCGCATAACGCCCGCTAAGCACACGATTTCCCAGGGTGCCCGGTTGTCCGAGATCGTCGAGACCGGACACGTCCGTTACCTCGACAGGCTTCCGCCTGGCCGTTAGCTGCAGGCCCGCACCGGTTTTCGCGATCGGCCGGCCCCCGAAGCTGCTAGCCGGCGCCCTTGCCGTTGTCGACCCGATAGACGGCGCCGTGGATGGCGGCCGCGGCATCGCTGGCAAGGAACGCGATCAGATTCGCGACGTCAAGAGGCTGCATCATGCCGCGCGGTGAGGCCGTGCGCATGATCAGGTCATAGTTCGGGTCCTTCGGTGCGCTGAACTGTTCGAGTTGCGGTGTGAGAATGCCGCCCGGACATACTGCATTGACGCGCAAGCGATCTGCGATGTACTCCACCGCCAGTGCACGAGTCAGGCCGATCAGCCCGTGTTTGGCCGCGCAGTAGCCGGCCGAGTACGCCTGGCCTTCGACGCCGGCAATCGAGCTGACATTGACGATGTTGCCGCCGCGCTCCAGCAGATAGGGCAACGCCGCCCTGCAGAGGTAGAACGGTCCGTTCAGGTTGACCGCGAGATCTTGTGCCCAGTCGTCGTCGGTTATCGACTCGGTGCGGCGCATCTGGTGTCGCCCGGCGATGTTGACAAGGACGTCCAGCCCGCCCAGCTCGCCGACGCACTGCTCGACCGCATCCCCGCAGGCCCGCGCCGAAGACACGTCCACCGATGCGTATGAACCGTGCTCCACCTCGGCGAATACCTCGGCCAAGCGCCCGGTATCCCGGCCTATGCCGAAAACCGTTGCGCCCTGCCGGGAAAACAGCCGAGCCGTCTGCGCGCCGAGGCCCGACGACGCGCCGGTGACCAATGCGACTTTGTCTTGTAATGCAGGCATATCCGTTGTCGTTTCCCTAGCCGCGACCGTTGGCCGCGCCGGCAAGGGAGACGACGCTGCCCCGCAGCAACTCAAGCGGCGCAATAAGTCTCGGCCCCCAGAGGCGCGCCGCGTCGGCGAGCGTGCGTTCGGACCGGAAACCCCGCTGGATGCGGCGCGCGGTGAGCAACACGAGCAGGCTGAGCGTCAGTTTCCCCAGCGCGATCCGACCCGTTCGCTTCCTCCAGGTTGACGGCGTCGAGCCCGCGCGCCGGCCGAAGTAGTAACCGAGGCAGGTCGCCGTCGCGAGAGCGGCCATTCCCGCAAGCACCGTCATGACGATGAGCGTCCTTGGTCACCGTCGCGGCGAGGTCACACGCCGGATACACCTCGGCCAATAAGCGGGGCGACAAGTCGCCAATTTTGTGGGCGAAGGGGGACTTGAACCCCCACGTCCCGAAGGACACTGGCACCTGAAGCCAGCGCGTCTGCCATTCCGCCACTCGCCCTGAACAGTCGGTGGAGCCTACCACTGTAATGGCCGGCATCCCCAACCGCGCACCGGTTGCCGGACTACCGTCCGCCGCCGGCGAAACCGGGTCTGACAAGGAGCGATGCGATTCTCAGAGATCTGCAAGTGCCGTTGCGCTGCGCTGGCCCGATACCATGCGAAGTACGACACGCGTGATGCGACACGCCGGAGGCTCGTCCGCCGTGCAGCAGCGATAGACAAGGACTGAGGCGGGCGCTTGGACATGAGCAGCCAGAAGGGGCTAGTTCAACGCATCGAGCGCAAACTTGAGGTCACCGTCGGTGATGCGTTCGCCAGGGTGTTCGGCGGATCGATCGTTCCCCAGGAAGTAGAAGCCCTGCTGCGCAGGGAGGCGGCTGACGGAATCCGCCCGCTGCAGGGCGATCGGCTTTTGGCTCCCAACGAATACATCATTACCCTCGGTATGCACGACTACCAGAAAGTGGGCGCCGACCCGGACCTCACTTCAGACGCTTTCGCTAGGCATTTGGCAGGATACATCGGCGAACAGGGGTGGCAGACATATGGTGACGTGTTCGTCCGGTTCGAGCAGTCGACGAACCTACATACCGGCCAGTTCCGCGTTCGCGGTGCTGTCAACCCCGATGTCGCGCCCCGCCCAACGGCCAGCGAGCTGGCCCCGCCACAATCAGACCATGCGTTCAGCGCAGAACCAGGAGTACCACCGATGACTGAGAACTCGAGTTACCGCGGCGGCCAGGGGCAAGGCCGGCCGGGCGACGACTACTACGACGACCACTACGGGCATCCGCAGGACGACCCGCGTGGCGGGCAGGATCCCCGAGGGGCCTACCCGCCGGAGCAGGGCGGCTATCCCGACCAGCAGGGTTATCCGGAGCCGCCTCCTGAGCAGGGCGGCTACCCCGACCAGGGCGGCTACCCCGACCAACGCGGCTACCCCGCAGCGCGGCGGCTACCCCGACCAACGCGGCTACCCCGAGCAGCGCGGCGGCTACCCCGACCAGGGCGGCTACCCCGACCAGCGCGGCGGCTACCCCGACCAAGGCGGCTACCCCGAGCAGGGTTACTGAGCAGCGGCCGGCCAGCGGTTACGGTGGCGGCCAGGGCCAAGGGTACGACGCCGGCTACCGCCAGGGCGGCTACGGCCAACCCACTGGTCAGGGTTACAACGAGTACGCCGACTACGGCCGCGGACCGGCCCGCCACGATGAGGGCGGCTACGCCCCTGACCAACGGGCGCCCTACCCCGAGCAGGGTGGCGGTTACGACCAGGGCTATGCCGGTGGACCGGGATACGGGCGCCAGGACTACGGCCAACAGCCCGACTACGGCCATTACGGCGATGCGCCCGCGCCGACGTACGGCGGCGGATACGCCGAGCCGGCAGGGCGCGACTACGAGTACGGCCAGCCCCCAGACGCCGGCGGTTACGGCGGCTACGGGCAGGGCGGCTATTCGGCCTCCGGTACCGCGGTCACCTTGCAACTCGACGACGGCAGCGGGCGCACCTACCAGTTGCGCGAAGGCCCCAACATCATCGGCCGCGGTCAGGACGCCCAGTTCCGGCTGCCCGACACCGGTGTGTCGCGCCGCCACCTGGAGATCCGGTGGGATGGCCACGTCGCGTTGCTGTCGGACCTCAACTCCACCAACGGCACCACCGTCAACAACGCGCCTGTGCAGGAGTGGCAGTTGGCCGACGGCGACGTGATCCGGCTGGGGCACTCGGAGATCGTCGTCCACATCCATTGAGCCCGTAGGTCGCGAAGCTATCCAGCTTCAGCCCGTATAGACCGCCGTCCAAGTATCGTGACGTTGCTATATCCGGGCATGCGAAGCGCGCGGCGCCAGGACGGAGGGGACGCCAGATGCAGGGACTAGTACTGCAACTGACGCGTGCCGGGTTCTTGATGCTGTTGTGGCTATTCATCTGGTCGGTGCTGAGAATCTTGCGGACTGATATTTACGCTCCAACCGGCGCGGTCATGGTGCGACGCGGGTTGACGCTGCGGGGCACGCTCCTCCCGGCGCGGCAGCGCCGCACTGCTGCGCGCTACCTGGTGGTGACCGAGGGCGCCTTGGTGGGTGCCCGTATCACCCTCAGCGGCCAGCCGGTGTTGATCGGACGCGCCGACGACTCCACGTTGGTGCTGACCGATGACTACGCCTCGACGCGGCACGCGCGGCTTTCCCAGCGCGGCTCGGAATGGTACGTCGAAGATCTAGGATCGACCAACGGCACATACCTCGACAGGGCGAAGGTGACGACGGCGGTACGGGTTCCCATTGGCACGCCGGTTCGTATCGGCAAAACGGTAATCGAGCTGCGCCCGTGACTTTGGTGTTGCGTTATGCGGCCCGCAGCGATGTCGGCCTGGTGCGTTCCAACAACGAGGACTCGGTGTACGCCGGCGCGCGTTTGCTGGCGCTGGCCGACGGGATGGGCGGTCACGCCGCCGGGGAAGTCGCTTCCCAGTTGGTGATCGCCGCGTTGGCCCACCTCGATGACGACGAACCCGGTGGCGACCTGCTCGCCAAACTCGACGGCGCGGTGCGTTCCGGCAATTCGGCCATCGCCGCGCAGGTTGAGATGGAACCCGACCTGGAGGGGATGGGCACCACACTCACCGCAATCCTGTTCGCAGGCAACCGTCTTGGCTTGGTGCACATCGGCGACTCCCGCGGCTATCTGCTGCGCGACGGCGAGCTGACCCAAATCACCAAGGACGACACCTTCGTCCAAACGTTGGTTGACGAAGGGCGGATCACGCGGGAAGAGGCGCACAGCCACCCGCAGCGGTCGTTGATCATGCGGGCGCTGACCGGCCACGAGGTCGAGCCCACGCTGATCATGCGGGAAGTACATATCGGCGACCGCTATCTGCTGTGTTCAGACGGACTCTCCGATCCGGTCAGCGACGAGACCATTCTCGACGCCCTGCAGATTCCCGATGTCACCGACAGCGCCGACCGGCTCATCGAATTGGCGCTGCGCGGTGGCGGCCCGGACAACGTCACCGTGGTGGTCGCCGACGTCGTCGATTACGACTACGGCCCAACCCAGCCGATCATCGCCGGCGCGGTGTCCGGCGACTCCGAGTATCAGGACCAGCTGACCCGCCCCAACACCGCAGCGGGCCGAGCGTCGGCCATCACCCCGCGCAAAGAAGTAGTGAAACGCGTTCTGCCGCAAGTCGATACCTTTACGCCGCCGCGGCGCTCACGCCGACGCCTGGCGATCGGCGCCGCGCTGCTCGTCTTGCTGGTGCTCGCGGCGCTGGCGATCGGCCGGACCGTCATCCGCAATTACTACTACGTGGCCGAATACAACGGCGCGGTGTCCATCATGCAAGGCATCCAGGTGTCGATCCTCGGCGTGCCGCTGCATAAGCCCTATTCGCAAGGCTGCCTGAACAGCCGCAACCAGCTGTCGGTGATCCGCTACGGCCAGGCCGGCGGCAACTGTCAACCGATGAAGCTGTCCGATCTGGCCCAGTCGGCGCGCGCCCAAGTGGCCGCCGGACTTCCGGCCGGCACACTGGAGCAGGCCGATGCGCAGCTGCGCAGATTGTCGACCGAGTCGCTGCTGCCGCCCTGTCCGCCGGCGCGCGCCCAGTCGCCACCGACGTCCACACCGCAAAGCTCACCCACGACAAGCCCGCCGCCGGAGCCCGGCGCAACCAACGCGGAGCCGACACCGGCCGCGCCCACCGTCACAGCGCTCTCGCCGCCGCCGCCCCAGCCGGGTACCGACTGCCGGGCGCCGACATGACCACCCAGCCGCAGCCGCCGGTCGCGGTGACACTTCCGCTGCCGAATCGGCGCAATGCCGAGCTGCTGCTGCTGTGCTTCGCCACCGTGATCACCGCGGCGGCCTTCGCGCTCGTGCAGGCCGACCAGGAACGCGGCGTCAACTGGCAGCTGATCAATTACGCCGCCGGGTTTTTGGCGGCGTTCCTCTGCGCCCACCTGGCTATCCGGCGCTTCGCGCCCTATGCAGATCCATTGCTGCTGCCGATAGTGGCGCTGCTCAACGGTCTGGGGCTGGTGATGATTCACCGGCTCGACATCGACGACCGCCTCACCGGGGCCAGTGCCCGCGCGAACCCGCAAATTCTGTGGACGCTGGTGGGAGTGGGGGCTTTTGCCTTCGTGGTGATCTGGCTGAAAGACCATCGACAGCTGGCCCGCTACGGCTACATCTGTGGGCTGACCGGGCTGGTCATCCTGGCGATCCCGGCGCTGCTGCCGCGGTCGTTGTCCGAACAGAACGGCGCGAAGATTTGGATTAAGTTGCCGGGCTTTTCGATTCAGCCGGCTGAATTCTCCAAAATCCTTCTGCTCATTTTCTTTTCGGCGGTGCTGGTCGCCAAACGCGGTCTGTTCACCAGTGCCGGCAAGCATGTCCTGGGCATGGACCTGCCGCGGCCGCGCGACCTGGCTCCGCTGCTCGCGGCCTGGGTGACCTCAATCGGCGTGATGGTCTTCGAAAAAGACCTCGGGACTTCGCTGCTGCTCTATGCGTCGTTCCTGGTGGTCGTTTACCTTGCCACCCAGCGGTTCAGTTGGGTCGTCATCGGCTTGGCCCTGTTCGCCCTGGGAAGCGTTGCGGCGTATTTCATTTTCGATCACGTCCGGGTTCGCGTGCAGACCTGGATGGACCCGTTCGCCGACCCGGACGGCGCCGGCTATCAGATCGTGCAGTCGCTGTTCAGCTTTGCTACCGGCGGTGTTTTCGGCACCGGACTCGGCAACGGCCAGCCGGGCACCGTGCCGGCCGCGTCGACCGATTTCATCGTCGCCGCGTTCGGCGAAGAACTCGGGCTGGTCGGATTGGCCGGCCTGCTGATGCTCTACACCATCGTGATCATCCGCGGCATGCGGACCGCGATCGCCGTGCGTGACAGCTTCGGCAAGCTGTTGGCCGCGGGCCTGGCCTCCGCGCTGGCCATCCAGCTGTTCATCGTCGTGGGCGGGGTGACCAACCTCATTCCGCTGACCGGGCTGACCACACCCTGGATGTCGTACGGCGGCTCGTCGCTGCTGGCCAACTACGTGCTGTTGGCCATCTTGGTGCGCATCTCGCATTCGGCCCGGCGCCCGTTCCGCACCCGAGCACGCAACACCTCGCCGATCGCGGCCGCCAGCACCGAGGTGATCGAGCGGGTATGAACACCTCCCTGCGCCGGATCTCCATGACCGTGATGGCGCTGATTGTGCTGCTGCTGTTCAACGCCACGCTGACTCAGGTTTTCACCGCCGACGGGTTGCGGGCCGACCCACGCAACCAACGGGTGCTGCTCGACGAGTACTCGCGCCAGCGGGGTCAGATCACCGCCGACGGCCAACTGCTGGCCTATTCGGTCGCCACCGAAAGCCGCTTCCGATTCCTGCGCGTCTATCCCAACGCCGCGGTGTACGCCCCGGTCACCGGCTTCTATTCGCTGCGCTATTCCAGCACCGAGCTGGAACGGGCCGAGGATCCGCTGCTCAACGGATCCGATCAGCGGTTGTTCGGCCGCCGGCTGGCCGACTTCTTCACCGGCCGCGACCCGCGCGGCGGCAACGTGGACACCACCATCAACCCGCGTATCCAGCAGGCCGGTTGGGATGCGATGCAGCAGGGCTGCAACGGACCCTGCCGGGGCGCGGTCGTTGCACTCGAGCCGTCGACCGGCAAAATCCTCGCGCTGGTGTCCGCGCCGTCCTACGACCCCAACCTGCTGGCGTCGCACGACCCCGAACAGCAGTCGCAAACCTGGCAGCAACTTCGCGACGACCCGCACTCGCCGATGACCAACCGCGCGATCTCCGAGACCTATCCGCCCGGCTCGACGTTCAAGGTGATCACCACCGCGGCGGCGCTGCAGAACGGCGCCACCGAAGACGAGCAGCTCACCGCGGCGTCCACGATTCCACTGCCGGACAGCACCGCGACGCCTGGAGAACTACGGCGGCGCACCCTGCATCAACGCCGAAACCGTATCGCTGCGTGAGGCGTTCGCCCGATCGTGCAATACCGCGTTCGTCCAACTGGGCTTGCTCACCGGCACCGACGCCCTGCGCAGCACCGCCCAGTCGTTCGGTCTCGACGAGGTTCCCGACCCCATTCCGCTGCAGGTCGCCGAATCCACCGCGGGCCCGATCCCCGACGCCGCGGCGCTGGGCATGTCGAGTATCGGCCAGAAGGATGTCGCGCTGACGCCACTGGAGAATGCGCGTGGTTGCCGCTACCATCGCCAATGCCGGCGTAACCATGCAGCCCTATCTGGTGAACAGCCTGCAGGGGCCCGACCTGGCTAACATCAGCACCACCGCGCCGCACCAACAGCGCCGTGCAGTCTCCCCAGAGGTCGCAGCTAAGCTAACAGAGTTGATGGTCGGCGCCGAGAATGTCACACAGCAGAAAGGGGCGATCCCCGGCGTGCAGATCGCATCCAAGACAGGTACCGCTGAGCACGGCACCGACCCGCGCAACACGCCACCTCACGCGTGGTACATCGCCTTCGCGCCCGCACAGACCCCGAAGGTGGCCGTTGCGGTGCTCGTCGAGGACGGCGCCGACCGGTTGTCCGCCACCGGCGGTGCGCTGGCCGCACCGATCGGGCGGGCCGTGATCGAGGCCGCGCTGCAGGGAGGACCATGAGCCCGCGAGTAGGTGTGACGCTGTCCGGCCGGTACCGGTTGCAGCGCCTCATCGCCACCGGCGGCATGGGCCAGGTGTGGGAGGCGGTCGACAGCCGGCTGGGCCGGCGCGTCGCGGTCAAGGTGCTCAAGCAGGAGTTCTCCCAGGACCCGGAGTTCATCGAGCGGTTCCGCGCTGAGGCGCGCACCACCGCGATGCTCAATCATCCGGGGATCGCCAGCGTGCACGACTACGGCGAGACCCAGATGGACGGCGAGGGCCGCACCGCCTATCTGGTGATGGAGTTGGTCAACGGTGAGCCGCTCAACTCGGTGCTCAAGCGCACCGGCCGGCTCTCGCTGCGGCACACGCTGGACATGCTCGAGCAGACTGGGCGCGCGCTGCAGGTCGCGCACGCCGCCGGTCTGGTGCATCGCGACGTCAAGCCCGGCAACATCCTGATCACGCCCGACCGGTCAGGTGAAGATCACCGACTTCGGGATCGCCAAAGCCGTCGACGCCGCGCCGGTGACTCAGACCGGCATGGTGATGGGCACCGCCCAGTACATCGCCCCCGAGCAGGCGCTCGGCCACGACGCCTCTCCGGCCAGCGACGTCTACTCGCTGGGAGTCGTTGGCTACGAAGCGGTTTCGGGTAAGCGTCCATTCACCGGTGACGGCGCGTTGACGGTCGCGATGAAGCACATCAAAGAGCCGCCGCCGCCGTTGCCGCCCGACCTGCCGCCCAACGTGCGCGAGCTCATCGAGATCACCCTGGTCAAGAACCCCGGTATGCGCTACCGCAGCGGGGGACCGTTCGCCGACGCCGTCGCCGCCGTCCGCGCCGGACGCCGGCCGCCGCGGCCCAACCAGGCGGCACCCGCCGGCCGGGCCACCCCGGCCGCCATTCCGTCGGGCGCGCAGGCGCGTGCCGCGGTCAACCCCACCCGGGCGCCCGCCGCCCGCCGCGCGGCGCGCCACCGGCGGTCACCGCACCCCGCCGCCGCGGCGCACCTTCTCGTCCGGTCAGCGTGCCCTGCTGTGGGCCGCCGGAGTGCTCGGCGCGCTGGCGATCATCATCGCGGTGCTGATCGTGATCAACTCGCACGACAACAACTCCCAGCAGCAACCGTCCGCACCGACCGTGACCGACACCGGACAGCCGCCCAGCAAGCCGGGATCGGCTCCGGCGCATCCGACAAATTGGACGGATCGAGGGGCAACAGGTAATGCTGGACGGCAATGCAACCCGCCTCACTACCCAGGCGGGCGGCCGCGCTGAGCCACCACGCGTCGCCGCCCCGACACGAAACACGGCAATGACGACCCCGCAACACCTGTCCGACCGCTACGAACTGGGCGAGATCCTCGGCTTCGGCGGCATGTCCGAGGTCCACTTGGCCCGGGATGTCCGCTTACACCGCGACGTAGCGGTCAAGGTGCTGCGCGCCGACCTGGCCCGCGACCCGAGCTTCTACCTGCGTTTCCGGCGTGAGGCGCAGAACGCCGCCGCGCTGAACCACCCGGCGATCGTCGCGGTCTACGACACCGGCGAGGCCGAAACCGCCGCCGGGCCGCTGCCCTACATCGTGATGGAGTACGTCAACGGCGTCACGCTGCGCGACATCGTCCACACCGACGGGCCGCTGCCGCCCACGCGGGCCATCGAGATCATCGCCGACGCCTGCCAGGCACTGAACTTCTCCCACCAGCACGGCATCATCCACCGCGACGTCAAGCCGGCCAACATCATGATCAGCACCACCAACGCGGTCAAGGTGATGGACTTCGGTATCGCGCGGGCGCTCGCCGACAGCGGCAACAGCGTCACCCAGACCGCGGCGGTGATCGGTACCGCGCAATACCTTTCGCCCGAGCAGGCCCGGGGCGATTCGGTCGACGCCCGCTCCGACGTCTACTCGCTGGGCTGCGTACTCTACGAAATCCTCACCGGCGAACCACCTTTCGTCGGTGACTCCCCGGTCGCGGTGGCCTACCAGCATGTCCGCGAGGATCCCGTTCCGCCGTCGCAGCGCTATGAGGGCATCTCCGCCGACCTCGACGCCGTGGTGCTCAAGGCCCTGGCCAAAAATCCCGAGAACCGCTACCAGACCGCCGCGGAGATGCGCGCCGACCTGGTCCGGGTGCACAACGGTGAGCCGCCCGAGGCGCCCAAAGTGCTCACCGACGCCGAGCGCTCGTCGCTGCTGGCCTCGCCGCATCCCGGCGACTCGGCCGGACCGCACACCGATCCGCTGCCCCGTCAGCAACTCGACTTCACCCGTGACCGCAGCCCCGGCTCGATCAGCCGCTGGGTCGTCGCGGTCGCGGCGCTGGCGGTGCTGACCGTCGTCGTCACGATCCTGATCAACACCTTCGGCGGCGGCATGCGCAACGTCCAGGTGCCCGACGTGCGCGGCCAGGCATCCGCCGACGCGATCGCCGCGCTGCAGAACCACGGCTTCAAGACGCGCACCCAGCAGAAACCCGATTCGACCGTCCTGCCCGATCACGTCATCGGCACCGACCCGGCCGGCAACGCCAAAGTGGGCGCCGGCGACCTGATCACGGTCAACGTGTCCACCGGCCCCGAGCAGCGCGAGGTGCCGGACGTGTCGTCGCTGAGCTACGCGGCCGCGGTGAAGAAGCTGAAATCGGCCGGATTCGGCCGCTTCAAGGAGGTCCGCTCGCCCTCCACGCCGGAAATGAAGGACAAGGTCATCGGGACCAACCCGCCGGCCAACCAGACGTCGGCGATCACCAACGAGATCGCCGTCATCGTCGGCTCCGGTCCGTCGACCAAGCAGGTTCCCGACGTCGCGGGGCAGACCGCCGACCTCGCGCAGAAGAACCTCACGGTCTACGGGTTCAGCAAATTCAGCCAGGCCGCCGTCGACAGCACCCGCCCGGCCGGCGACGTGATCGGCGACCAATCCGCCTGCGGGAGCGACTGTTCCGGTCGATTCGGTGATCGAGTTACAGGTCTCCAAGGGCAACCAGTTCGTCATGCCCGACTTGTCCGGGATGTTCTGGACCGATGCCGAGCCGCAGCTGCGGGCGCTGGGATGGACCGGTGTGCTGGTCAAGGGCGCCGACGTCGACGCGGGCGGCTCGCAGCACAACCGGGTGGTGTACCAGAGTCCGTCCGCGGGTCAGGGCGAGAACAAAGACGGCAACATCACGCTGAAGTTCGGTCAATAGCCGGCAGCGTTCGACCGGTCTCGGCGGAGTGGCGCACGGTGGCCAAACTGTCGACGACCTCGTTTTCCAGCCGCCGCACCAACGCGTCGTCGCGGACTTGGCCGCAGTAGCCCAGCCAGTTGGCCAGCATCCGGTGCCCGCCTTCGGTGAGTATCGATTCCGGGTGGAACTGGACCCCATGGATCGGCAGGTCGATGTGCCGCACGCCCATGATCACCCCGCTGCGGGTGCGGGCGGTCACCTCCAGCTCGGCGGGCAGGGTTTCCGGCAGGATAGTCAGCGAGTGATACCGGGTCGCCGTGAACGGATCCGGAAGTCCTTGCAGCACACCAGTATTCGTGTGGAAGACGCTGCTGGTTTTGCCGTGCAGCAGCTCTGGAGCCCGGTCCACGGTGGCGCCGAACGCTACACCGATCGCCTGGTGTCCCAAGCACACGCCCAGTAGGGGAGTGCGGGCCACTGCGCAGGCCCGCACCAAGTCGATCGACGCGCCCGCCCGCTCCGGCGTGCCCGGACCCGGGCTGAGCAGGATCCCATCGACCTCGGCGGCGATTGCGGCGTGGTCGGACAGCCGGGTGTCGTCGTTGCGCCACACCTGTGCCTCGACGCCGAGCTGCCCGAGGTACTGCACCAGGTTGAAGACGAAACTGTCGTAGTTGTCGACGACCAAGATCCGCATCGTGTCAGGTTACCGTCGGGCCCGAAGGCCAGTCGGTTTAGTAGCTGACCGGGCCGGCCGGCTGGGCCGAGTGCATCGTCACCGGCTCGGTGTACCCGGCGATCCGGACGTCAGGGGTGGCCTGCTCGGTGTAGCCGAGGCCGAACCGCACCACATATTGCTTGTAGAGGATCACCAGGGGAGCGGCGGCCAGCGCCGCCTGCATGGCCGGGGCGGGTCCGATCGCGGTGATCGTGTACGGCGGACTGTAGGTCCGCCCGTTGAGCAGCAGCGTGTTGCCCACGCAGCGCGGAGCCGAAGTGGCGATGATGCGCTGGTCCTGCATCTGGATCGCCTCCGCGCCGGCGCTCCACAATGCGTTCAGCACGGCTTGGATGTCCTGTTGGTGCACGACGAGGTCATCCGGTGACGCGTCGCGCGGGAAGCGGCCGTTGGTGTCCCGCTGGGCGTCGTTGAGAGTCACGATCAGGCCCGGCCCGTGCACGGGCTCCAGACCGGCGTCACCGGCCAGCTCGGCCGAGCGCCGCAGCATGGCCGCCAGCGCCTTGTCCGACGACCGGCCGTGCCTGGCATCGATGGTGTTGGCCAATCGATCTCGTTCGGCGTTCAACCTTCCCACCTCGGACTGCTCCTGGCGGACCAGGTCTACCAGCCGCGGCGCGTCACTGCGGCGGATCTCGCCGCCCCGGGAGACCCCGTGGGTAGCACCGAGCAGCAGCCCGGCCAGCAGACAGACCAGCGGAACGCCGACCCGCCACGGCGATGGGCGCGATTCAGGTAGCCGCGGCCCGGCCCCGCGCGCGGCGAGCAGCCGGGCGATCCATTTGGCCATCAGCTCTCCGTCCGCTGCTGGTGGGTGCGTTAGGCTCGTCGTTGCATCTCCCCTGAATAACGTAGCTCCGAGGTACCCGAGGTCGAAATGCCCAAGTCGAAGGTCCGCAAGAAAAGCGACTTCACCGTCAGCGCGGTCAGCCGTACGCCGGTCAAGGTCAAAGCCGGGCCGTCCAGTGTGTGGTTCGTCGTGTTGTTCGTCGGCCTGATGCTGATCGGCCTGGTCTGGCTGATGGTGTTCCAACTTGCCGCCACGGGCCCCGACGCGCCCTCCGTGCTCAGCTGGATGGCCAACCTCGGCCCGTGGAACTACGCCGTCGCGTTTGCTTTCATGATCAGTGGGTTGTTGCTCACAATGCGGTGGCGGTAGTCATTGACGCGTGCGTAATGAATTCATTTTCGGTCTGCGCGGTTACTGGCCTGGCAACCTCGGACCTAACAGATCACACGCGTGTGATTCATCCCCATTGTTGATAGCGCTTGTGGATAACCTCATCGGCAGTGGTAGGTCGGCCTAGAAGCACCGTGCAGCAAACACAGTGGTCGCCGTCTCCAGCCGCAGTCGCAGCTTGCGGCAGCGCCGGCGTTGTGATGGCTATCGCGTGTGTGACTGTCGTCACAGACCCTCCGGGGCGGGTCCTGCTCGGTATTTCCGCAGCCGGTCTGATCTTGTTTGCAAGCGGGACGTGGCGCGCGCGCCCGAAACTGGCAATCACCCCCGACGGCCTCCGGGTGGGTGGATGGTGGCGGACGCAGCTATTGCGTCGTACCGACATCAAGATCATCCGGATCACCGAATTCCGTCGCATCGGCCGCAAAATGCGGCTGCTGGAGATCGACGCGGTGGACGGCCGCCTGTTGATCTTCTCGCGTTGGGACCTCGGTACCGATCCGCTGGACGTGCTCGACGCGCTGACCGCCGAGGGTTACGCCGGGTCCTGAGCCGCTGCGGGGCGAGCGGATTCAGGAAATCGTGATCGACTCGATGACGACCGGTTCGGTCGGCCGGTCACCGTGATCGGTGGCGGTGGTCGCGATGGCGTCGACCACTTTCTGCGAATCGGCGTCGGCGACCTCGCCGAAAATGGTGTGCCGCCGGTTCAGGTGTGGGGTCTTGCCCACCGTGATGAAGAACTGCGACCCGTTGGTTCCCGGGCCCGCATTGGCCATCGCCAGCAGGTAGGGCTTGTCGAACTGCAACTCGGGGTGAAATTCGTCGGCGAACTTGTAGCCGGGGCCGCCGCGTCCGGTCCCGGTTGGGTCGCCGCCCTGAATCATGAAGCCGTTGATCACCCGATGGAAGACGGCGCCGTCGTAGAACGGGCCCGAGCTACCGCCGGAGGCGTTCTCGGTCGAATACTCCTTGGTTCCCTGAGCCAGGCCGACGAAGTTCGCGACGGTCTTGGGAGCGTGGTTTCCGAACAGCGCGATCTTGATGTCGCCGCGGTTGGTGTGCAGTGTGGCAGTGGCAGTCTGAATCGGGCTGGTAGTCACGGCATCACAGTCTGCCATCACCTGCCGGGCCGCCCAGCATCCGGTGCCCTTACCCACAGCCGCTGGTCGGGCTACCGGCAGTTACAGTCTGGAAGTATCGGAGCACGGCCTTGCGAAGGCGGCCGGGAAAGGCGAGAAATGAGCGCGAGGAACCACACCCGGCTGACCCCGCAGCAGCGGCTCTCCCGCGGTTTGACGTACACCGCGGTCGGGCCGGTGGACGTCACCCGCGGCCTCGTCGGGCTGGGTGCGCACTCCGCGCAGGCCGGCGCCTCGAGTCTGCGTCGCCGTTACCAGGAGGGCCGGCTGGCCCGGGATCTGCAAACCGCCCAGGAGAACCTTGCGCAGGAACTGGCGGCCGCGCAGGAGGTGGTGAGCGGCCTGCCGCAGGCGCTGCAGCAGGCCCGCCGAGCCCAGCGGCGCGGCAAGCGCCCATGGGTGATCGCGGGGGTGGTTGTCGCGCTCCTCGCCGGCGGCGCCGCGGCGTTCTCCATCGCACGCCGCTCGATGCACCGGGAGCCGTCACCGCTGCCGCCGAGCGTCGACGTTCAACCTCGCCCCTAGCCGCGGCTGAAGTGTGCCCGGATAGCCGAGATCGTGGCCACGATCGCGTCAGCGCTGCCGCCTCCGAATGGGGCAATACTGGCAAAGCCGTGCGTTAGCGCGTCGAATCGCCGGTGGTCCACGCTGACGCCGGCCGACCGCAGCCGCGCAGCGTATTCGTCGCCCTCGTCGCGCAGCGGGTCGAAGTCGGCGGTGAGCACCAGGGCCGGCGCCAACCCGGAAAGGTCAGCGGCCTTCGACGGCGATACCCGCGCATCGTCGGCTGCAACGTCGGCGCCGTTGAGATAGAGGTCCATGAACCACTCCGTGTCACGCTTCGAAAGGAAGAACCCTTCGGCGAACAGCGTGCGCGACCGCGTAGTCGCGAGCAGGTCGAGCACCGGGTAGAGCAGGACCTGCAGCGCCGGCTGGGGAATGCCCTCTTCGCGGCTGCGCAGCGCGACGAGCGCAGCCAGGTTTCCACCCGCGCTGTCGCCGCCGACACCGATTCGAAACGGGTCGGCGCCCAGTTCGTCGGCATGGCCGAGCACCCATCAGAGCAGCGATGCATCGCGCAGAATCGTGCCTGAGCTGGGCTTTCTGCTTGTGGAGCCTAGGGTGTGTGAGTTCACGACATCGTTCACAGCTGTCTCGGGACATCGTTTACACCCGACGACAAGGGTTGAGCGATGGGAATGCCGCAGCTGGTGGTCACGGCCGTGCTGGTCGAAGGACGCAGTAGAAGTGAGGTTGCCCGCGAGTACGGGGTTTCTCGGCGGTGGGTGATTACCCTCGTCCAGCGCTACTTGGCCGAGGGCGACGCGGGCCTGCAGCCACGCCCACGAAGACCGTTTCGCAGCCCCAACCGCACCGCCAAAGACATCGAAGACGAGGTCATCGCGTTACGTAAGGAGCTTGAGCGCGATGGGCATGAGGCCGGGGCGGCGACGATCGCGTTTCACCTTCAGCGCCGCCACGGTGTCAGCCCGGCGGTGTCCACGATCTGGCGGATCCTCTCCGCGCGAGGCTTCGTTACCCCCCAGCCGCACAAACGCCCCAAAAGCAGCTACATCCGCTTCCAGGCCGAGCAGCCCAACGAACGCTGGCAACTCGACATCACCCATTGGCAACTAGCCGACCGCACCGACGTCGAGATCCTCAACATCATCGATGACCACTCCCGGCTGTGTTTAGGCAGCGACACGTTACCGGTCTTTAAGGCCCGTGACGTCAATAACAGCTTCAGCAAAGCCGTTGCCGCCTATGGCAATCCGGCCAGCCTGCTCAGCGACAACGGAGCTGTTTTCACCGGCCGCTATCGCGGCACCGGCCGGGTCGCCCTAGAAGTCACCCTGCACAGCTGCGGCATCAGATTCCAACACTGCCGCCCCTACCATCCGCAAACCTGCGGCAAGGTAGAACGCTTCCACCAAACCCTCAAAAAATGGCTCATCCACCAGATACCCGCCCCCACCGTCGCCCAGCTACAAGCCCAACTGGACACCTTCGGCGCCTACTACAACACCGTGCGCCCGCACCGCGCACTTAGCCGTCGCACCCCACAACAGGCCTACCTCGCCCGACCCAAAGCAACCCCAACCGGCACCCCACTACACACCGGCGCCTACCGCATCCGCCACGACCGCATCGACAGCAACGGCAAACTCACCCTGCGCCACAACAGCCGTCTACACCACATAGGGATGGGGCGTCGCTACGCCGGCACCAACGTCTTGATCCTCGTTCACGACCTACACATCCGGATCACCACCACCAACGGCCAACTACTGCGAGAACTTCACCTCGACCCGACCAAGGACTACCAACCACAAACCAAACCGTGAACGATGTCCCAAGACACATGTGCACGATGTCCCGAGA
>CAWKME010000082.1:0-88010 GCA_963850645.1 uncultured Actinomycetota bacterium
TGTGGAGCCTAGGGGATTCGAACCCCTGACTTCTGCCTTGCAAAGGCAGCGCTCTACCAACTGAGCTAAGGCCCCGCACTCCGACCATCGGTCTGGTCGGCGGCCACGTGCCAGACCTCGACGCCGCGTCGGGACCGGATCACCACCGCCAGCGCGGCTATCGCTGCCAGCGGCAATGCCAGTCTCACGAAACGTCTTGGCAAACACATGGTTGTGGGCCTAGGAGGACTCGAACCTCCGACCTCTTCGTTATCAGCGAAGCGCTCTAACCGCCTGAGCTATAGGCCCGTACGCGCATACGGCCGAGCGACGAGATTACCGCACCGCCGCGTCCGCGCCCAAACCGCTAGTCCCGGTCTGCGAGCGTCACCTCGACGCCCCCGATCAGGTCGGTCGTCAGGTTGTAGACGAACGCGCCGATGGTGGCCATGGCGCTGAGCAGCACGATGTTCACCAAGCCGATCAGCACGGCGCCGCCGAAGATCGTGCCGCTGGACACCAGGTCGGCGGTGCTCCCGCCGCTGTTGTTCAGCAGATCCCCGACGTTGCTGTTGAGCTTGCTCCACACACCCATGCCGCCGAGCACCAGATACAGGAATGCCACGGCGATCATCCAGACGAAGAACAACGCCACCGAAAGCACCAACGACACCTTCAGCGTGCTCCACGGATCGATACGCCGGATCTGCATGCTGGCACGCACCGGGCCTTGGGGTCGCCCGGCCACCTGGATGCGCCGATCCGTCCGCACCGGTGTGGTCGACGTGTCCGGTACTTGGCCGGCGGCCGGTTTGCGCTGTCCGGCACGGGGGATCGGACCGGACAGATCCGGTAGTTCGCTGGCATAGGCCTCGTTGGACCGGGTCTCGCCGCGCGCCGGCTCTGCCGGGGGGTCGGCGTCGGGCGCCGGCGTCTTGGCCGCACCCGGCGCAGCCGTGCCCGAGATGAAACGGCTCAGCCGGGCGTCGGCGTTGGGTGCACCGGACGTGCGAGCGGCCGGTCGCGGCTCACGCGGCTTCGGCGCATCTGAGGCCGGCGGCCGCTGTGCCTGCGGCGATCGGGCGCCGCCACGCGGTCGCGGAGCGCGGTCGGCGGCGTCGGAGACACGCTCGGCGCCCGAGCCGTGTGGCGACCGGGGCGTACTGCCCCGGTCGGCCGAGCCATTCCCGTTCGGGCTGTCGCCCGCTCCGGGATACCCCGGCTCGTTCGGTGAAGTCACCCCACGGCTCCTAACTGTGCATCCGGCCGCCGGGCCGGCCGACGATCACTCACGCGTCCGGCGCGGTACCCGAATCGTCGTCGGTAGCGACGACTTCCTCAGCTTCTTCGGCGTTACGCGCGATGGCTAACAGTGTGTCGCCCTCGCCCAAGTTCATCAACCGAACACCTTTGGTCTGACGTCCGGCCTTCCGGACCTGTCTGGCCGCCGTCCGGATCACCCCACCTCCGGAGGTGATCGCGTACACCTCGCTGTCGTCGTCGACGATCAGCGCGCCCACCAGCCTGCCACGCCGGGTGTCGTACTGGATCGTCAAGATGCCTTTACCGCCGCGGCCCTGGGCGGTGTACTCCTCGATCGCGGTGCGCTTGGCATAGCCGCCAGACGTCGCGACCAGCAGGAATGTGCCTTCCCGGACCACGTTCAGCGACAGTAGGTAGTCGTCGGTGTTGAACCGCATGCCCTGCACACCCGAGGTCGCGCGGCCCATCGGCCGCAGCGCCTCGTCGGTCGCGGAGAACCGGATCGACTGGCCGTTGGCCGAGACCAGCAGCAGGTCGTCCTCCGACGAGCAGAGCACTGCCCCGACCAGTTCGTCGCCGTCGCGCAGGTTGATCGCGACGATCCCACCCGAGCGGTTGGAGTCGAAGTCGGTCAGCGCGGTCTTTTTCACCAGCCCGTTACGGGTGGCCAGCACCAGGTACGGGCGCGTCCTCGTAGCTCTTGATCTGGATGACCTGGGCGATCCGCTCCTCGGGCTGGAACGCCAGCAGGTTGGCGACATGTTGTCCGCGCGCCGTCCGCGAGGCTTCCGGGAGGTCGTAGGCCTTCGCCCGGTACACCCGGCCCTGGGTGGTGAAGAACAGGATCCAGTCGTGCGTCGAGCACACGAAGAAGTGCCGCACGATGTCGTCCTGCTTGAGCCCGGCGCCCTGCACGCCCTTGCCGCCGCGCTTCTGGCTGCGGTACAGGTCGGTTTTGGTGCGCTTGGCGTAGCCGGTTTCAGTGATGGTCACGACGACGTCCTCGCGGGCGATCAGGTCCTCGTCGTTGACGTCACCGTCGGCCGCGATGATCCGGGTGCGACGGTCATCGCCGTACTTCTCGACGATCTCGCCGAGCTCGTCGCGCACGATCCCGCGCTGGCGCTCCGGCTTGGCCAAAATGTCTTCCAGGTCGGCGATTTCGGCTTCGATCTTGGCCAGGTCGTCGACGATGCGCTGGCGCTCCAACGCCGCCAGGCGGCGCAACTGCATGTCCAGGATCGCCTGCGCCTGGATCTCGTCGATGTCGAGCAGCTCGATCAAGCCGGCGCGCGCGACGTCCACCGTCTCCGACGCCCGGATCAACGCGATCACCTCGTCGAGCGCGTCCAGCGCCTTGACCAGACCGCGCAGAATGTGGGCCCGCTCGTTGGCTTTTCGCAGCCGATAGGTGGTGCGCCGCACGATGACGTCGAGCTGGTGATCGACGTAGTGGCGGATCAGCTGGTCCAGCCGCAGGGTGCGCGGCACCCCGTCGACGATGGAAAGCATGTTGGCGCCGAAACTGGTCTGCAGCTGGGTGTGCTTGTAAAGGTTGTTCAGCACCACCTTGGCCACGGCGTCGCGCTTAATCTCCACGACGATGCGCAAGCCAACCCGGTCGCTGCTCTGGTCCTCGATGTTGGCGATGCCGGCCAGCCTGCCGTCGCGGACCTGCTCGGCGATCGAGGTGATGAAGTTGTCGTGGTTGACCTGATACGGCAACTCGGTGATCACCAGACTGGTCCGGCCGCGCGAATCTTCCTCCACCTCAACAACTCCGCGCATCCGGACGGAACCGCGGCCGGTGGTGTAGGCGTCGTGAATGCCCTGCGATCCGACGATCAGGCCGTGGGTGGGGAAGTCCGGGCCCTTGACCCGCTCCATGACAGCGGCCAGCGTCGCCTCTTCGTCAGCCTCGAAGTTCTCCAGACACCAGAACACCGCCTCGGCGAGCTCGCGCAGGTTATGCGGCGGGATGTTGGTGGCCATGCCGACCGCGATGCCGCCCGAACCGTTGGCCAGCAGGTTGGGGAACCGGCTCGGCAACACCGTCGGTTCCTGCACCCGGCCGTCGTAGTTCGGTATGAAATCGACTGTTTCCTCGTCGATTTCGCGCAGCATCTCCATCGCCAACGGCGTCAGCCGCGCTTCGGTGTTGTGGCTGACGAACCCATTGGTGACGAACGCGTGATCCTCGGAGTCGACGCGCAGGCTATATACCGGTTGCACACCGGCATCGGTGACGCTGGCGACTTTTGCGTAGTAGAAGCGCCCGTCGGTCAGCTCCGACGCGATCGCGCGCACATCGGGATCGGCGATGCGGGACAGGATCTGCTCCCCGTCGCGCCGCCATCGGGATAGCCGATCGATATTGTGTCGGTTGAGCCAATCCTTGTCGACCCAGCGGCTGCCACAGTGCCTGCGGATAAATCGCGCCAGCCCGGGCACGTGGTCGCTGTCCATTCCGGCACAACGCGGCATGGACGACAAGATGCCGATGAGTTTCTCTTGCTTAGCGCCTCCGAAGCCGATTTGGCTTGCAAAAAGCTGGGCTTGGGCGCGATTCGTGAGGACGACTTTGTGCTCCCCGACCGCATGCCGGTAGCGGCGCGAAACAACACCGAACTCCAGCAGCATCCCCTGCACGTCTTTGGCTAGCCGCTCGCTGAGCGTCGAGTAAGACACCTGAATTGTGTTGCGCGGTAGTACAGAGCACGAGCCGTCGCCCTCGAATAATGCCTGCAAAAACGTCCGCTTGACGGCCGCGGGCGATTGCCAGAGCCACTCCGGCACGACCTTATGTTCAGATCGCTGGCCCGTGAGCTCACCGAGTCGGCTCCGCTTGAGCGCCGTCAGATTCTGAATATCCAACTCGTGCAGCATCGAACCGGAGGCGATCTGGCGGCTGTAGATATAACGCTGCCCGCCCACCACGGCGTCGTACGCCGCTACTACGGTGGCGAAATAATCACGGTCGAGGTTATTGAAGCCCGCAAGCTTGTCTGAGACGAACCCCTCGCTGATGAACGCCCCCAGGAGGAGGGCTTCCATCGTCGGCCGCCAGTCCGCCGGACCGACTTCTACCGGCGGAGTCCGCTGCAGTACGACATGGTCATCTGGGCGAATCTCTTCGATCAGTTTCCACAGCAGTGTGGGTACGCCTGCGACGCCGACCAGGCACAGCACGGGGTGATTCGCGGTGCCGGTGACCTCATAGCCCTCGGCGGTGCGCACAGTGTAGGTCCGATGATCACCGGAATGAAACAGGCAATCGGCAGAGACCGGATTCCCGTGGCGATCAACGACTTTCAGATCGACGGCGTTATCGGAGTTGGGTTGGGCGCTGGGAACAACATCCCCGATCCGCACAGACTGCCCAAAAGGCAATCGCACCAAGGCATCTGCGGTCAGACAATACCTCATCGCGGCTGGTGGGTCGTTGCCCGGTGAGCCGAAGTTGCCCTGGCCGTCGACCAGCGGATAGCGCAGTGACCACGGCTGGGCCATCCGCACCAGGGTGTCGTAGATCGACGCGTCGCCGTGCGGGTGGTAGTTGCCCATCGTCTCGGCCACCGAGCGCGCGGACTTGGCATGGCTGCGGTCCGGGCGGAACCCGGAGTCGAACATCGCGTAGAGCACCCGTCGGTGCACCGGCTTGAGGCCGTCGCGCACCTCCGGCAACGCGCGGCCCACGATGACGCTCATCGCGTAGTCGATGTAGCTGCGCTGCATCTCCTGCTGGATGTCGACCGGCTCGATCCGATCGCCGGCATCACCGGTGGGCGGCAGCGTGGTGTCTGTCATCTAATCCTCGTGTGAGTTTCGGATAGGGGAGATGCTCTAGGCCGTCAAAGGCCGCTGAACATCGCTAAACATCCAGGAAGCGAACGTCTTTGGCGTTGCGGGTGATGAAGCTTCGGCGTGCGTCGACGTCCTCGCCCATCAGGATCGAGAACAACTCGTCGGCCGCGGCGGCGTCGTCGAGGGTGATCTGGCGCAGCACCCGAACCGAGGGATCCATCGTGGTCTCCCACAGTTCCTTGGCGTCCATCTCGCCGAGACCTTTGTAGCGCTGGATGCCGTCGTCGACGTTGATCTTCTTGCCGGCCTTCTTGCCAGCTGCCAGCAGACCGTCGCGCTCGCGGTCGGAGTAGGCGAACTCCGGATCGCTGCGCTGCCACTTCAGCTTGTACAGCGGCGGCTGCGCCAAGAACACGTGGCCGTTCTCGATCAGCGGCCGCATGAACCGGAACAGCAGGGTCAACAGCAGCGTCGAGATGTGCTGGCCGTCGACGTCGGCGTCGGCCATCAGCACGATCTTGTGGTAGCGCAGCTTGGTGATGTCGAACTCGTCGTGGATTCCGGTGCCCAGCGCGGTGATGATGGCCTGCACTTCGGTGTTTTTCAGCACCCGGTCGATACGGGCCTTCTCGACGTTGATGATCTTGCCGCGCAACGGCAAGATCGCCTGGAACATCGAGTCGCGGCCGCTTTTCGCCGAGCCGCCGGCCGAATCACCTTCCACCACATACAGTTCCGACTTTCGCGGATCGGTGGAGCGGCAGTCGGCCAGCTTGCCGGGCAGCCCGCCCAGATCGGTGGCGCTCTTGCGCCGCACCAACTCTCGGGCCTTTCGGGCTGCGATCCGGGCCTGCGCCGACGACACCGCCTTGTTCACCACGGTTTTGGCGTCGCTGGGGTTGGCTTCGAACCAGTGGGTCAGCTGCTCGTTGCAGACCTTCTGCACGAATGACTTGACCTCGGTGTTGCCCAGCTTGGTCTTGGTCTGGCCCTCGAACTGCGGCTCGCTGACCTTGACCGAAATCACCGCGGCCAGACCCTCGCGGATGTCGTCGCCGGTGAGGTTGGGGTCTTTGTCTTTCAGCAGCTTCTTGTCTTTGGCGTACTTGTTCACCACCGACGTCAACGCCGCGCGGAAACCCTCCTCGTGGGTGCCGCCCTCGTGGGTGTTGATGGTGTTGGCGAAGGTGTGCACCGACTCCGAGTAGCCGGCGTTCCACTGCATCGCGATCTCGACCTCGTGACCGGGACCCTTGCCGGAGAAGTCGACGATGCTGCTGTGGATCGCGTTCTTGGTGCGGTTGATGTGCTTGACGAAGTCGACCAGGCCGCCGGGGTAGTGGAACGTGCGGTGCTTGACCTTGTGTTGGCCTTTCGACTCGGCCGCCTTCTCTTCGGCCGACTTCGGCGCCTCGGCGGTGTCGCTGACGACCTCGTCGACGACTTCCTCGGCGGTGACCCGCTCGTCGATGAATTCGATGGTCAACCCTTTGTTGAGGAAGGCCATCTCCTGCAGCCGCCGGGCCACGGTCTCGAAGTCGTATTCGGTGGTTTCGAAGATGTCCGGGTCGGCCCAGAACCGGACCGTAGTGCCGGTCTTCTTGGTCTTCTCACCCTGCTTGAGGGTGCCGGGCACCGAACGGTCGTAGTACTGCGACCACTCGTAACCGTCACGCGAGATCTCGACCTCGAGGCGGGTGGACAGCGCGTTGACCACCGAGACGCCCACCCCGTGCAGACCACCCGACACCGCGTAGGCGCCGTCGTCGCCGCCGAACTTGCCGCCGGCGTGCAGCTGGGTCATCACGACGTCGACGGTCGGGATGCCGGTAGCGTGCATCGCCACCGGGATGCCGCGGCCGTCGTCGGTGACCTGGACGCCGCCGTCCTCGAGGATCTTCACGTCGACTTTGGTGGCGAAACCGGCCATCGCCTCGTCCACCGCGTTGTCGACGACCTCCCAGATCAGGTGGTGCAGGCCGCGCTCGCCGGTGGACCCGATGTACATGCCCGGTCGTTTGCGAACCGCCTCCAACCCTTCAAGAATCTGGATGTCCCCGGCGTCGTACGAGTTGCGGGCCTTCTTCTGGGCAGCCACGGTCGGAAAGCTCTCCTTGGGGTTGCGCGCGGGTAGTCCGGATGACTGTGCGCTGGTTTCCTCGCCAGTCTACCTACAACAGGCGGTAGCACCGATTCTGCGAGGGCGTTTCTACACAGCTATCTGCGCCGTGTGCGGAATTTTTCGCTCTAGCCTGCGTCCTGACGCCTGACGAGCCGGGTTGCAGCCTTATGGCGGCCCTCAGCGGATCGTTCAACTGCTCAGCCATAGGTGTCACGAGGCCCTCTTCCGGCGATGTGCAGCGGGCCCTTCCGCCACGACGGCGCGACCGGGCCGGTGATCTTCAGCGCGCTCACCACACCGTCGCCGACCGCAGCGGCGATCTTGGCCAGCACTTGAGCCTGGATGATCCGCAACTGCGTCGCCCAGGCCGTCGACTCCGCCGACACGCTCAGCACTCCGTCGCGCAGTGCGGTCGGGATCGCGTGCTCGGCGATGTGTTCGCCGACCACGGACGGCCACTGGCCGAACACCGCGCCTTCGGCCACCCGCGACGACCAGCCGCGCTTCTTCGCCACGTCGCGGGCGATGCTGCCCAGCGGTTGCGGGTCACGGCCGTCCGGGCCCGGCCCAGACCACCGGCGTCGGCTGCCGGTGCCGGCGACGCGACGGGTGGGCGGCAGCCGACGACCCCGCCCCACGTCTTTACCTTGGGTGCGGGCGGCGCCGCGAGCCTCTTCCAACGCTCGTCGCACCAGGTCCATCCCCGGCAATCCGCTCAGCCGCTCGGGCGGCCCCGTGTCAGGTTCGTCAGTCACGTCTGCACCTCCGAGATCGGTCCGCTGTCACCGTCATGCAGCGCGATGGTCACCCGCTCGGCATCCCAGTCACGGGGGATGTCATCGAGGACCGCCGCGGTGACCAGCACCTGCTCTGCCGACGCCGCGCGGCGGCCAGCGCCTCCCGGCGCGCGGTGTCGAGTTCGGCGAAGACGTCGTCGAGCAATAGCACCGGGTCGCTGCCCTCTGCGCGCAACAGTTCATAGGCCGCCAACCGCAGCGCCAACGCCATCGACCACGATTCACCATGGCTGGCAAAGCCTTTCGCGGGTTGCTCACCCAGGCGCAGCTCGAGGTCGTCTCGGTGCGGACCAACCAGGCACACGCCACGCTCAAGTTCGGCGTCCCGCCGCCGTGCCATTTCTTCCAGCAGCGCCACCCGCAACGTTTCCACGTCGGTGCCCTCGGGCTCGAACGTCGACGCTGGCGCGATAACCGATCGCGGCCGGCCGCGATGCCGGCGCCAACCGCTGATAGCTCTTCTGCACTTCGGGCGCCAACTCGTTGACCAGATCCATCCGCGCGGCCATCAGCTCCGCGCCGTGTGCGGCCAGGTGCCCGTCCCAGACATCGAGCGTGTCAAGGCAGCCGCGATCACCCCGAAACCGTGCGCCGGACGCAGACTTCAGTAACGCGGTGCGCTGGCGCAGAACTTTGTCGTAGTCCGCTCGCACAGCCGCCACCCGCGGCCGGCGCACCGCCGCCAGATCGTCGAGGTAGCGGCGTCGATCTGAAGGATCGCCGCGGACCAGCGCCAGATCTTCCGGCGCGAACAGCACCGCGCGAAGCACGCCAAGCACCTCCCGCGGACTGCGGACCGGCGAGCGGTTCAACCGGGCTTTGTTGGCCCGCCCGGCGGCGATCTCCAGATCGACGGCACACTCGCGCCCCTCGTTCACCACGATCGTCGACACCACCGCCCGCGGCGCGCCAACCCGGACCAGCGGGGCGTCCGTCGCCACCCGATGCGAACCCAAAGTCGACGAATACCACAGCGCTTCAACAAGATTCGTTTTGCCGTAGCCGTTGGGCCCGACGAACACCGTGCGACCCGGCGTCAACTCGAGCTCGGCGTGTGCCCAGGACCGGAAATCCCGCAAGCCCAGATGGCGGACGTACACCTAACCGCTAACCAGGAAGGCGGACCGGCATCAGCAGATAGACGTAGTCGGTCGAAACCGCCGGGAAAGGTCCGCTATCGCCTGCGCTGTGCATCGTCGTCGCTGGCTGGCCGCAGCACCGCGGGTCGACTCGGCGTGGTGAAGCCGAACAACACCCGCTCAGAGTGCAGCGACCCCAGCCCGTCGGTGAGGTAGGTCGGGTTGAAGGCGATGGTGAGCGGCTCGCCGGCGAAATCGACCGCGACGTCTTCTTCGGCGCGGCCTACGTCATCGGCGCCGGCGGACAGTCGCAACACGTCGCCGGAGAATTCCATCCGGACCTGCGCACCACGATCAGCGACCAGCGCGACGCGCTTGATCGCTTCGGTCAATTCGGCCACACCGATAGTGGCCACCGCGGTGTGTTCGGTCGGCAGCAGCTGGCGGAACTTGGGGAACTCCGCATCCAGCAACCGGGTCGTACTCCGCTTGCCGTTCCCACTGATTCCGAGCAGTCCGTCCTTGCCGACTGCGGATCCGGACCCCAACGACAAATGCACTTCGGCGCCGTCGGTTCCGGTCTTGGCCGCCTCGGCCAGCGTCTTGGCCGGCACCAGGACCGCCGCCTCGATATCGGGTCCGGCCGCCGACCAGGTCAGCTCGCGAACCGCCAACCGGAACCGGTCGGTGGCAGCCAACACGACTGACTCACCGGAAATCTCAACCCGGATGCCGGTCAGCATCGGCAACGTGTCGTCGCGGCCGGCCGCCACGGCGACCTGACTGATCGCTTCGGCAAACAGATCCGCCGACAGCGCGCCGGTCTCCTCTGGCAACGCGGGCAGCGTCGGGTAATCCTCGACGGCCATCGTCGGCAGCGAAAACTTCGCACTTCCGCAGGTCAACGAAACCCTGGTGCCTTCCACCTGCACGTCGACGGGCTTGTCCGGCAACGCCCGGGTGATGTCGGACAACAGCCGGCCTGACACCAAAACTGTTCCCGGAGAAGCGATTTCAGCCGCCAGACGAACTTCGGCGGAAACCTCGTAGTCGAATCCGGAGATGGTCAGACCGTCGTCCGAGCCGGTCAGCAACACACCGGCGAGCACCGGCACCGTCGGCCTGGCCGGCAGCGTCCGTGCCACCCACGCCACCGCATCAGCGAAGTCGTCGCGCACCAAGCGAAACTTCAAGTCGGTCACACCGACTGTGGTCGTCGCCACGTCCATTGCGTCCCTTCATCACCCCGAACAACAAGGCCAACTTCAGCGGCTCCACCCCCGGTGGGGTGCGATGTCCCCGCTGACGGACGCCTCTGCCCGTAAACCCGCCTCCGACGACCGAAACGGCAGTCGAACCACAACCGTAGAGCGTCGAGCGCCATCTTGAAAGCTAATCGGAATCAATGACACTCAGGGTGTTCCGGCGTCGACGGGCGGGTGTGGAACGGCTCGTCCCCAGGTGCCTTTTCCAAGAAGAAACTATGGAGATATACTCAGTAACAGTATTAGGGCCTGTGCACGTTGGGGACAGCATGACGTCTGCGCTGCTGGAACGCAGCTGACCGGTTGTGGATGACGAGCGCGCACGGTTGTGCGGTTTGTGTGCAGCGGTTGGGGATCACTCGCGGTTGTGCACGCAGCAGTGAAGTCCGGGAGGAGCGCACATGCAGGTTGCCCACAGGCATATCCACAAGCTGAGCGGTGTGACTGGTGGGTTGGCAGTGGCAAAAGTTTTTTGCGTCTTGGGTCTGGCCGGCGCTCAGCGCTTGGAGCGCTGCCGGATCCGGGTGGTGAGTTCCTTGACGTGATCGAAGACCTCGCGTCGCTCGGCCATCTCGGAGAGGATTTTCTTCTGCGCGTACATCACCGTGGTGTGGTCGCGGCCGAACGCCTGCCCGATCTTGGGCAGGGACAGGTCGGTGAGTTCGCGACACAGATACATCGCGATCTGCCGAGACTGCGCCAGGGCCCGGGTCTTACCGGGGCCGCGCAGTTCCTCGACGGTGGTGTCGAAGTACTCCGCGGTGGCGGCCATGATCGTCGCCGCGCTGATCTGCATGGTGCTGGCATCGGCGATCAGGTCGCGCAAGCACGATCTCGGCCAGCGCCTTGTCGATCGGGGTCTTGTTCAGCGAGGCGAACGCGGTGACCCGGATCAGGGCGCCCTCGAGTTCGCGGATGTTGCGTTCGATGCTGCTGGCGATCAGTTCGAGCACGTCGTCGGGAACGCCGAGGCGTTCCATCTGTGCTTTCTTGCGCAGGATGGCGATGCGGGTTTCCAGCTCCGGCGGCTGCACATCGGTGATCAGGCCCCACTCGAACCGGGTCCGCAGCCGGTCTTCCAGGGTGGCGAGCTGTTTGGGTGGCCGGTCGGAGGAGATGACGATCTGCTTGTTGGCGTTGTGCAGCGTATTGAAGGTGTGGAAGAACTCTTCCTGGATACCTTCTTTGCCTTCGATGAACTGGATGTCGTCGACCAGCAGCACGTCGACGTCGCGGTAGCTGCGCTTGAAGGCGACCTTGCGATCGTCGCGCAGCGAGTTGATGAAGTCGTTGGTGAATTCTTCGGTGGAGACGTACTTGACCCGCATGCCGGGGAACAGTCGTTGCGCGTAGTTGCCGGCCGCATGCAGCAGGTGGGTCTTGCCGAGACCGGACTCGCCCCAGATGAACAGCGGGTTGTAGGCCCGGGCGGGCGCTTCGGCAATGGCGAGGGCGGCGGCGTGGGCGAACCGGTTCGAGGCGCCGATGACGAAGGTGTCGAAGGTGTAGCGCCGATTCAGGCTGGTGCCGCCGGACGCTTCCGGGTCGGCGTGTCGTGCGGTCGCTCGGTGAAGTAGTTCGGCCAGTTTTGATGTGCGCTGGCGAGGGCCTCGCGGTCTTCGTCGACCTCGTCGATGTCGGATCCAGCGGCTCGTCGAGCGACCGGCGCGTCGTCGGGTTCATCGGTGGCCGAGGCGGCGATGCGCACGCCGAGTTCGATCTGTTGGCCAAGTCGGCGGCTCAGCGCCTCGGTGATCTGGGTGCGCAGGTGGCGTTCGATCTCGTTCTGCACGAAGCTGCTCGGAACCGACAGCAGAGCGAAACCCTCGACGATCTGCAGCGGCTGTACGAGGTTCAGCCAGGCTCGTTGCTGCGGAGTCAGGGGAGAGCCGTACGGTTCGCCGTTGGTGGCGGTGCCGTCTGCGGAGAGCTCGCCGTTGAGTTCGGAGACGACCGCATTCCAGACCGTCGCGAAACTTGATCCGGGGTCATCGGTCAACGACGGGTCCCCCTGATATGACGTCGACGTACAGAGTATCAGCTGCGACCACGAACTGTCCACATGGTTATCCACAAGTGTGGACAGGACGGCCGTCATCGCGCCGCAGAATAACGGCTGATGGCACGCGAGATCGGCGCTCGAGATAGCCAGCGTAGGTTACTTGGCCAGGAAGCCGATCCGCCATCCTCGCTTCGTTGTCGGGCGCCGTTCCGGGTCGGTACGGCCTGTAATGCACCAGCCAGAAGCTAACAGTTTTCCGTCCGCGTGCCAACCGTTCTGCAACATTGGCGCGCGCATTCATAGAATTGCTCGCCGGCCGCGGTGCGGGTGTGATGTCTAGTGAAATATCGCGGTACGGCCGGCTGCCGAGAAGGCCAGGTTTGACCCGGCGAACGCTGCTCAGTACCCTCGTACAGTCGCCCGAAAGTCGGCGATACGGCTGCGATCCGCGCAATCTGCGGCGGGGACCGCGCCGGTTACCAGCGAGACACAAAGCCTACCGAGGCTTCGTGAGGGCAATCGTGTTCCACCGGCTACGGATCGGGCCGGAAGACGATGCCAGATGCAACGAGGAGAGAGTCGTGGCAAAGGGCAAGCGGACCTTCCAGCCGAATAACCGGCGCCGAGCCCGCGTGCACGGCTTCCGGCTGCGGATGCGCACCCGGGCGGGGCGGGCGATCGTGTCGAGCCGGCGTCGCAAGGGCCGCCGCTCGCTGACTGCTTGATCCGAATTCCGGTGTCACAGCGGTGCTTTCCGCGCGGAACCGCATGACGCGGTCTGCCGATTTCGGTACCACGGTGAAGCACGGAATGCGAGCCGTGCAGCCAGACCTCGTCATCTATGCGCGCGTGGAAACGTGGACAGCTGCCGAGGCACCGAAGGTCGGACTGATCATTTCGCGATGCGGTGGGCTCGGCCGTGCAACGGCATCGAGTGGCCCGGCGGTTACGCCATGTCGCCCGCGGGTTGGTGGACGGACTTGGAACCGGTCGGAGCAGTGGTGATCCGCGCGCTGCCGGGCAGCCGCGACGTCGACTCCGCCCGGTTGGAGGAAGAATTGCGGGCCGGCGCTGCGGCGGATCGAGGCGACGGGATCCGGCCGGTGAATGACATAACGTCAACGCTGCGCCGGTGGCTGCGCGGTGCCGAGTCCGCGGTCGTGCGCGGCGTGATTTTCCTGATTCAGCTGTACCGGCACATGGTGTCGCCGCTGCGGCTGCCGACCTGCCGATTCACCCCGACCTGTAGCCAGTACGCCGTGGACGCGTTGGCCGAGTACGGATTGGTGCGGGGGAGTTGGCTGGCAGCCGTCCGGCTGGCGAAGTGCGGTCCGTGGCATCGGGGAGGATGGGATCCGATACCGGAGCGCCGGGCAGACCGGGTCGAAGCCTGGGGCACCCCAGCGACGCTAGGGGAGAGTGATTCTGTTGTTTGATCCGTTCAGCCTCGACTACTTCTACTACCCGGTGTCGGCGATCATGTGGCTTTGGTACAAGGCGTTCGCCTTCGTGCTGGGCCCGACGAGCTTCTTCGCCTGGACGCTGTCGGTGATGTTCCTGGTGTTCACGCTGCGGGCGATTCTGTACCACCCGTTCGTCCGCCAGATCCGCACCACCCGGCAGATGCAGGAACTGCAGCCGCAGATCAAGGCGCTGCAGAAGAAGTACGGCAAGGACCGTCAGCGGATGGCGCTGGAGATGCAGAAGCTGCAGCGCGAACACGGATTCAATCCGATCCTGGGCTGCCTGCCGATGCTGGCGCAGATCCCGGTGTTCCTCGGGCTGTATCACGTGCTGCGTGCTTCAACCGGACGAGCACCGGCATCGGACAGCTGGGGCTGTCGCCGGAGCGCAACCGCGAGCTGGGCAACTACGTCTTCAGCGCCACGGACGTCGGACACTTCCTGGACGCCAACCTGTTCGGCGCACCGCTCGGGCGCCACGATGACGCAGCGGGGAGCCAGCCTGGCGGCCTTCACGGAGTTCAGCCGGCCGGCCGTCGTCGCGGTCGGCGTGCCGCTGATGATCCTGGCCGGCATCGCCACCTACTTCAACAGCCGGGCGTCGGTCGCGCGGCAGAGTCCGGAGGCCGCGGCCAACCCGCAGACCGCGATGATGAACAAGCTGGCGCTGTACGTCTTCCCGCTCGGCGTGGTGGTCGGCGGGCCGTTCCTGCCGATCGCGATCATCTTCTACTGGTTCTCGAACAACATCTGGACCTTCGGCCAGCAGCACGTCGTCTTCGGCAAGATCGAAAAAGAGGAAGAGGCGAAGAAGCGCGAAGCGATCGAACGCCGAGCGGCCAACGCGCCGGCGCCGGGCGCCAAGCCCAAGCGGCCGGCGAGGAATGCGCCGGCGGACGGGAACGGATCGGCGGCTCCATCGGGCGCTGCCGGCCGCCAGTCGGCGGGCACCGATCAGGTGGCGGGCGACGGCAATCCGGCCGGCCGCACTCCGCGCCCGGGAGTCAAGCCGAAGAAGCGCAAACGTTGAGCGCGACGAGCGCTCCGACGCGCGACGATCCGGGCAGCAGACTTAGCCGGGCGAAGGCCCGGACGACGGGAAGGAAACAGGATATGACGGACGCCGAGACAACCGGACACGAGACCGACGAGCTTCGACGGAGACGGTCTGGAAGCGCTGCAGGGGACGCCGCGGACGCAGCAGACGCCGCCGACGCGGCGATGGACGAGGGCGCACCGAGGCGGATACCGAAGAGCGGTTGGTCGCCGAGGGCGAGATCGCCGGCGACTATCTTGGAGGAGCTGCTGGACCTCCTGGACTTCGACGGCGACATCGACCTGGACGTCGAGGGCGAGCCGCGCGGTCGTGAGCATCGACGGCGAGCGACGACCTGAACAAGTTGGTGGGCCGCAAGGGCGAGGTGCTCGACGCGCTGCAGGAGCTGACCCGGCTGGCGGTACACCAGAAGACCGGCGTGCGCAGCCGGCTGATGCTTGACATCGCGAGCTGGCGCCGCCGCCGCCGCGACGAGTTGGCGGCGCTGGGCGACAAGGTCGCCCGGCGGGTACTGGAAAGCTGGCGAGCGCGAGGAACTGGCGCCGATGACGCCGTTCGAGCGCAAGATCGTTCACGACGCCGTCGCGGCGGTCGACGGGGTGCGCAGCGAGAGCGAGGGCGTGGAGCCGTCGCGCCGCGTCGTCGTACTGGTCGACTGAACCGGGCGGCGAGTTACATGGGTGTAGTTCGTTCGGCCGCGGCAGGCACCGACGGGAGGGATGTTTCACGTGAAACATGTCGTTCCCCGAAAGCGCGTGGCCGTCGATGCCGCCACCGCCTGAGGTCGCGACGGCGATCTTCGGCCCGCGCTTAGCCATCGCCCAGCAGTACGCGGAGTTGCTCGCGGATGCCGGCGTCGAATGGGGGCTGCTGGGTCCGCACGAGATCGACCGGATCTGGGAGCGCCACCTCCTGAATTGCGCGGTCGTCGCCGAACTGCTGGAGCCGGGGGAGCGGGTGGCCGACATCGGCAGCGGCGCCGGCCTACCGGGGCTGGCGCTGGCGATCGCCAAGCCCGGACCTCGATGTCGCGCTGATCGAATCGCTGCTGCGGCGGACCGAATTTCTTCGCAATGGCCGTTGGCGAACTCGGGCTCGACGTCGAGGTGGTGCGCGGCCGCGCCGAGGAGCCCGCGGTCCGCGAGAGCGCCGGCGGATGCGACGCCGTCGTCTCCCGGGCGGTGGCCCCGCTGGACAAGCTGACGCGGTGGAGCATGGCGCTGCTGCGACCGGGCGGCCGGATGCTGGCGATCAAGGGGGAGCGGGCGCGCCGACGAAGTCCGCGAGCACCGGCGTGTGATGACCTCGTTGGGCGCCACGGATGCCAGGGTGGTGGAATGTGGCGTGAAGTATCTGTCCCCGCCGACAACCGTGGTGGTGGCACGGCGCGGCAAACCGGCTCCGGTCCGGGATGCCGCGGCGCCGACGGTCGAAGAGGGAGAGCCTATGAGTGCGCCGCACGACCCGTTCGGTTCCGAGCACGGAGCCTCCGCCGCGACCGATGTTTCACGTGAAACATCGCGAATTCGACACCCCGATCGGCGCCGCCGCCGAGCGCGCCATGCAGGTGCTGCACACCGCCTACCAGCCGCTTGCGCCGGCCGCGCCAGCGCCGATTGTTCACCATCGCCAACCAGAAGGGCGGCGTCGGCAAGACCACCACGGCGGTGAACCTGGCCGCGGCGCTGGCCGTCCAGGGACTCAAGACGCTCGTCATCGACCTGGATCCGCAGGGCAACGCGAGCACCGCGCTGGGCATCACCGATCGCCATTCCGGCACGCCGTCGTCCTACGAGGTGCTTCTCGGCGAGATGCCGTTGCACGACCGCCCTGCGGCGGAGCCCGCACAGCGAGCGGCTGTTCTGTGTGCCGGCCACCATCGACCTGGCCGGCGCCGAGATCGAATTGGTCAGCATGGTGGCGCGGGAGAACCGGTTGCGCACCGCGCTGGCCGAACTCGACACGGCATCGGACTTCGACTACGTCTTCATCGACTGCCCGCCGTCGCTGGGCCTGCTGACCATCAACGCTTTGGTCGCCGCCCCGGAGGTGCTGATCCCCATCCAGTGCGAGTACTACGCGCTGGAGGGCGTGTCGCAGTTGATGAACAACATCGAGATGGTGAAGGCCCACCTGAATCCCGGCCTGGACGTCAGCACGGTGATCCTCACCATGTACGACGGCCGGACCAAGCTCGCCGACCAGGTGGCCGACGAGGTCCGCCGCTACTTCGGGACCAAGGTTCTGCGCACGGTGATCCCGCGCAGCGTTAAGGTTTCCGAGGCGCCCGGTTACAGCATGACGATCATCGATTACGATCCCGGTTCGCGCGGTGCGATGAGTTACCTCGACGCCAGCCGCGAGCTCGCCGAGCGCGACCGACCAGCACCCGAGGAGGGGACAAGCATGACCCAGCCGATCACGTCGGAAGGGCGGCCTCGGGCGCGGCCTGGCGTCGCTGATTCCCACCGGCCCGCCGACGGCAGCGACGGACCGGCCGGCTCGGGCCGCGGATGGGCGACGCGGCCGCCGACGTGGTGCTGGGCGGTCCGGCCGGCCCGCGGGCGCAGCCGGCGGATCGGCGCGGTGTACCGCGAGATCGACCCGGCGCTCATCGAGCCGAACCCGCGCCAGCCGCGGCAGGTGTTCGACGAGGAGGCGCTGGCCGAGCTGGTGCACTCGATCCGCGAGTTCGGCCTGATGCAGCCGATCGTGGTCCGCGCGGTCGACGCCGGCCCGGCGGACCGCGCTATCAGCTCGTGATGGGGGAGCGGCGGTGGCGTGCGGCCCAGCAGGCCGGCCTGACCGCCATCCCGGCGATCGTGCGCGAGACCGCCGACGACAACCTGCTGCGCGACGCACTGCTGGAGAACATCCACCGGGCGCAGTTGAACCCGCTGGAAGAGGCGGCGGCCTACCAGCAGCTGCTCGACGAGTTCGGGGTCACCCACGAGGAACTCGCCGCCCGGATCGGCCGGTCCCGGCCGCTGATCACCAACATGATCCGGTTGCTGCGGTTGCCGATCGCCGTTCAGCGCCGGGTCGCGGCCGGCGTGCTGTCGGCCGGCCACGCCCGCGCACTGCTGTCCCTCGAGGGCGGCCCGGAGGCCCAGGAGGACGCTGGCGGCGCGGATCGTCGCCGAGGGGCTGTCGGTCCGGGCAACCGAGGAGGCGGTCACCCTGGCCAATCGCGAGCGAGGCCAGCCAGCCGGCGCCGCCGCGGCGCAAGCCGATCCAGATGCCCGGCCTGCAGGACGTTGCCGAGCGGCTCTCCGGCGCCTTCGATACCCGCGTCACCGTCAGCCTGGGCAAGCGCAAAGGCAAGATCGTCGTCGAGTTCGGCTCGGTGGACGATTTGCAGCGCATCGTCGGCCTGATGAACTCGTCGGACAGCCTGACCACGCGACACCAGCAGATTACGTCACTGTGACAATCCGGCGACCAGACTGCCTCAATATGCCGCGATCAACTGAATCGACCTGTGCACCAGGTCATTTCGTTCTCGACCGGCTTCTGGCCAGAGTGCGGGTGGCCACTGGCCCCGAGCCGGCCGGACCGGCGACGCTTCGGGGCTGCGAACCGGGGTCTGCGCGGGTATCGCGATCGGCTGCGCACGCGGGGTACGCTCGTCTGCGGGGTGGCGGCACCACCCGGTCGCGGGGAAGCCGGGCCACTGGCTCCGGTGTCTCTCGCGCTCCATAAAGGCCCAGGAGTCTAGTGTCCGCTCGAATCACACCGCTGCGGCTCGAAGCCTTCGACCAGCTTCCCAAGCACGCGCGCCGATGCACCTTCTGGGAAGTCGACCCCGCGACCCTGGGCAACGAAGACCATTTGGCCGACCCGGAATTCGAAAAAGAAGCATGGCTGTCGATGGTCATGCTGGAGTGGGGATCGTGCGGCCAAGTGGCGACGGCGGTCCCGTCCGAGTGCGGTGAAAGTGAGCCGCCTTGCCTGGGCTACGCGCTCTACGCGCCGCCTCGGGCGGTGCCGCGGGCGCACCGGTTTCCCACGGCGCCGGTGTCCGCTGACGCCGTGCTGCTGACCTCAATGCGGGTGGAGCCCGGACCTGCCGCCGACGAACTGCCGTACAGCTCTGGTGGCGCGGGTGGTCGACGAATTGGTCCGCCGGGGCGTCCGGGCGCTGGAGGCGTTCGGTCGCACCGAGAACGTCGCCGAGCTGCTCAACCCGCCAGAACGTCGACCCCGAACTGCGGCCGGTGCTGGAGGCATTGGGGGACTGTTCGGTCGAGCACTGCGTGATCGAGGCCGACTTCCTGCGCGACGTGGGATTCGTTGTGGTGGCACCGCATCGGTACTTCCCGCGGTTGCGGCTCGAACTGGACAAGGGTCTTGGCTGGAAGGCGGAGGTCGAGGCGGCGTTGGAGCGGCTGCTGGAGACCTCGGCGCTGCAGCAGCCCGTCGGAGCGGGATCTGCGGCGGGATCGTCGGCTACGAACCGCTGAGCCGGCTGGCCTGCTCGACCGACAACTCGTGGGCCAGTAGCTCGGCGAAGGTGAATGTGCCAGTGGGCCGGTCGTTCTTGCCGAGCAGATAAAGCCGTTTGACCGCCGCCAGGATTCCCTCGGCGATCGCGTCGCGGGTCTGCGTGGTGATCAGCAGCGACCGATCACGCGGGTTGGTGATATAGCCGATGTCGACCTGAACCGTCGGCATCCGCGTCAACCGCAGCAGGTCCCAGGTCCGACCATGGGTGCGGCAATCGCGTAAACCGGTGCGCGCGACCACTTCTCGTTGAATGAAGTCGGCCAGATTGCGGCCGATGGTGGAGACCGAACCGTGCGAATTGCCGAAGTGGAACGACGCCACGCCGTTGGCGGACGGACTGGCCTGGGTCGCGCAGCGCAGGCTGATCATCAGATCGGCACCGACGGAGTTGGCCGTCGCGGCACGCTCGGCGTCCGACGGGCTGCGGTTGGTCGGTCGCGACAGGAACGTCTCCATACCGATCGCCGTCATCCGACCTTCGAGCCGACTTGCCAAGTCCCACAACACGTCTGCTTCGCTGATGGGTCCGGCTGCACCGTGCGTGATCAGCCCGTGGTCAGCGCCGCCGCGACCGGGGTCGATGATGATCCGCTTACCCGACAGCTTCGGCCCGGATCGTCGGACCAGCTCCTCTTCACGGATGGCATGCAACGATCCACCGGTTACGCGGGAACTCAGAAAATACAAGGAGCGCAAGGTTTCCGGGCCGCAGATGCCGTCGGCGTAGAGCCCGTACTCGCGCTGGTAGGACATCAGCCCGTTGTGCGTTTGCAAGCCGAAATATCCGTCGACCAGCCCGGTGTAGAAGCCGAGATCTTGCAGTCTGTCCTGCAGCGTGGCGACGTCGTCGCCGTACATCGGCGCACCGAACTGGTGGTTCAGGGTGCGGGCGCCGAGCCGGTAGGACGCCTCTTTCAGTGCCCGGTAAGTGGCTTCACCGACGATGCCGTCCACCAGCAGTCCCCGATGCTGCTGAAACGCCCGCACCGCGTGGTCGAGTTCTTCGTCGAAGACGTCGAACGCGACATGCTTTCCGGTGGTGAGGTCCTCGTCGGCCGTCCAGATGACCCAGCGCGGTCAGCGAAGCCCGAATCTCGGCGACCGCTGCGCTGCGGTCACCACAGCGCAGCGCTTCGCCGGCGCCGCGGTGCGGACTGGACATTCCAACGCCTCCGGTGAGCCGGTGTACAAGCCCTGCCGCTGTTTGACAGGCTTGGCGGTATTGTCGCAGACGCTCGTCGATTTCGGGAAAACGCCAGGCAAATCGCGGCGATCTGTAGCGAACTATCCGACGTTGGGAACGGCGTCGGAAAGTTCGCGCAACAGCGCCGCCTTACCTTTGGCTCCAACGATCCGCTTGACCGGCTGGCCGTCCTTGAACAGGATCAACGTCGGGATCGAAACCACCTGAAAATTGCGGGCGGTCTCGGGGTTTGCGTCGACATCGAGTTTGGCGACAGTGAGCTGCCCGGCTTTTTCGGCGGCGATCTCCGCCAGCACCGGCGCGACCATCTTGCACGGTCCGCACCAGGTAGCCCAAAAGTCAACCAGCACAGGCGTATTGCTGGCCAACACGTCGCTTTCGAACGATGCGTCAGAGACGTCTACGGGTGCGCCGGTGTTCGTCATCGGGGTGCTCCAATCAAAGTGTCGCTGCTGCTGGGGTTTCGGTGGCGGTGGTCTGGGTACTCTTGCCCGGCTCGGCATGCTCGGCCAACCAGCGCTCCGCGTCAATCGCCGCGCTGCAACCGGTGCCGGCGGCGGTGACCGCCTGCCGGTAGGTGTGATCAACCAGGTCGCCGGCCGCAAACACCCCGTCCAGCGAGGTGTAGGTGGTGTTGCCCTGCACCAGCACATACCCGTCCGGGTCCAAGTCGACCGCGCCGCGCACCAACTCGGATCGCGGATCGTGGCCGATCGCGACGAACACCCCGGTCACGGCCAGCGCGGATTCCTTGCCGGTGGCGGTGTCGCGCAACCGAAGACCGGTCACCGTCGTGTCGCCCTCTACGGCGACCACGACGCTGTTGGTGACGAACCGGATCTTGTCGTTGTCACGCGCCCGGTCGAGCATGATCTTCGACGCCCGGAACTCCTCGCGGCGGTGCACCAGCGTCACAGTGCGGGCAAACTTCGTCAGGAAGGTGGCCTCCTCCATCGCCGAGTCCCCGCCGCCGATGACGGCGATGTCCTGATCGCGGAAGAAGAAGCCGTCGCACGTGGCACAGGAACTCACTCCGCGGCCCAACAGCTCCTGCTCACCGGGCACGCCCAGGTAGCGGGCCGCGGCGCCCATCGCCAGGATGACGGCGCGGCGCCTGCAGGGTCTCGCCGTCGGCGGTGGTGACCGACTTGACCGGGCCGTCCAGCGACACCGATTCGACGTCCTCCATGCGCAGGTCGGCGCCGAAGCGCAGCGCCTGCTCGCGCATCTGCGTCCATCAACTCAGGACCCATGATCCCGTCGCGGAAACCGGGATAGTTCTCCACTTCGGTCGTGGTCATCAACGCTCCGCCGAACGAGGTGCCCTCGAAGACCACCGGCGCGAGTTGGGCGCGCGCCGCATAGAGCGCCGCGGTGTAACCGGCGGGTCCGGAGCCGATGACGATCACGTTGTGCACAGTGGTGGTTGAGGAGCTCATACCAGCCTTTCGGCATACTTCAAGCCGCTTCAAAGCAGTCGAACGCCAGGGTAGGCGGTGCTGTTCCCGCGACATTACGGACGGTCGACGAGCCTGTCAGCCAACAGGCCGGTGTTTACCGAACTACAGGTCGGCGCCACCGCCAGGGCGCTCAGCCGTGCCGGGCGTGTCGGCCGGAAGCACCAGCAGGATGGCCGGGCGTCCGGCGATCTGAACCGGCCGGGCACCCAAGACCCGGGCGTCCGCCGGATAACCCAACCCGGCCAGACATGATGCGCGGCGTTGCGGGGTCCGCGAACGGGCCGAAGTCCGGTTTGTCGTCGAGCAGGGCGAGGATCTGCTGGTCCGACAACGGAATCCTCATCGGCGGGCGCGAGACCGTGATGTGTTCTGCGGTGGTCGGCCGGCTCAGAGTGGGTGCCGGCGCCTTGATCAGCGCCGCGGTTCCCAGCCAGGCCGCGACGGCGGCGGCGACCAATCCGGCCAGGCCGACGGCCACTCGTGCCGAGCGGGGGCAAACGGCCGGGGTGGATGGTGTGCGCGGCGCGCAGCCGCGGACCGCTCGCTGCGCGCAGCGTTGCGGCGATGCCGTCGACGACGTCGGGGGCAACCTCTGGAGCCGACGGCGCATCGGCGCCCAGGGCCGCGATGTCGCGGCGGACCCGGTTCAGCGCGTCGATCGTCTGCCGGGCGTCCGGGTCTGCGCGGACCTGCTTGCGCAGCCGGGCGGCGGTGTCGTCGTCGAGAAGACCTGCCTGCAGATCGGCGAGGGCCTCCACCGTCAGCGGTGGATCGGCGCCCGCATCGTCGCGATTCACCCGGCCCAGCTCCGTCCATCCGCCCCAGTGTCCGTCATCGCACAATGCCGAACGCCACGCGCGGTTCGCTTCGGCTAGCCGGCCGGGCGGTGCGGCGCGGTGTCGGTTCCAGGTAGCCGAGGATGCGTGGCGAGCCGGGCCCGGGCCCGGGCGCAGCGGCTCTTGACGGTGCCTTCGGCGACCCCGAGCATCGCGGCGGTGTCGGCGACCGAATAGCCGTGCATGTCGACGGCCACCACCGCGGCGCGCTGCTCGACCGGCAGCCGCATCAGCGCCCGATGCACCGCGATCGCGGTCTCGACCTGCGCGGTCCGATCGGCCACCGGGTAGACGTCGTCGAGTGCGGTGGTCGGGTGAGTCTTGTTGCGGCGCAACCGGTCCAGGCAGGCGTTGACCACGATGCGGTGCAGCCAGCTGCTGACCGCGGCGTCGTGCCGGAAGGAGCCGGCGCCGCGGTGCGCCGAGACCATCGCTTCCTGCAGCGCGTCGTCGGCGTCCTCGGCGCTGCGGCTGGTCAGCCGGGCCACCCGGTGCAGCTGGCGGTGGTGACGGTGGAACAGCTCCTCGAAGGCGTAGCGGTCGCCTGCGACGTGGGCGGCCAGCAGTTCGGCGTCGCTGCGTTGTCATGAACGTTGCTGCCGAACCTGGCGCCGAAGCCCACGGCCGGACAGTAACCAATCGGTGCGCTACCCGGCACTTCACCCGGCCGGGTGCGTGCATCAGGAAGCGGCTTGGACGGTGATCTCGGAGAGTGCCGGTGCGGCTCTCGCCGTTGGTGGTGCCCAACGTCGAGATCCACACCAGCAGATACGACGTGGGCGACGACGCCTTGACCGGGATGCTGTTGTGGCCGGGCTGCATCGCCACCGGCTGGGTCAGCGCGGTGGTGTCGTCCAGCTTGGCCGGTGTCGCCGTCGCCGACGAGCGGATCTGGACCTTCGTCCCGGTGCTGGCGAGGTCGAGGGTGACCGCGCCGACCACGGTGGGTTGCGGCAGCTGCAGCATCAGGCCGACACCGCTTTTGAAGCTCGGGAACGGCACGGCGTCGTGGTAGGTGTCGGTCTCCCACGCGGTGGCCGGGTTGCCGTCGATCGCCAGCGCCGGCCTGGCCCGGGTTGTCGGCCTCGCCGCCCGGGGAGAACACCGTCGCGCTCGACCGGCTTGACCATGCTGCCCGCCGCTGCACTGCCGGCCGGCGCTGCGAGCTCGCCGAGGGCGCGTTGAGGCCGAGCTGGTCCTTGTCCAGGCCCACCGACGTCGCCGAACATCCGGCTCAGCACCGACGCCAGGACCAGCAGCGCCACCACGATGATCGGCGGCGCCGGCGCCGATCCCGATCGTCACGGCGCGGCGGCGACGGACACGTGCCTGCGCATCCTCCAGCTCGGGTGTGCGGAATCGGCCCGGTCGCGCGGGGACCGGCGGCGGGTCCGGCTGATGCGGGCTGAGCAGCTCGGTGCGGTCGGCCACCGCGGTCGCTTGCTGCAGCAGATTCAAAAGTGTTGCGGCACTGCGGATCCCACCATCACCCTGGATCGAGTGGGTGGCGGCCGCGGAAATCTGGAAGGGGATGTCGCGGTCGATCGAACTGGGTTCGACGGGTTGGCCGGCCGGATCACGCGGTGCCGGCGCCATCCCGCTGCGCACCCCGGACTCCGGCAGCGGCCACCGGTTGACCAGCAGCGCATACAGCGCCGCGCCGATGCCGCGGATGTCGTCCTCGGGGGTGGCGTCGGGCATGGTCGCCGGGAAAGGCCAGCACCACGTCGCCTTCGATGCTGACCCGCACCCGGCTGGGATGGTCGATGGACAGCGCGACGCCGGCGTGGTGGGCGGCCTCGGCGGCAGCGGCCAGGGTCTGCATCGCGCGGGCGGCGCCCACGGCCGACGGCGAGGTGTCGGCCACCTCCTGCAACGAACCGCCCCGGATCCATTCGGCGACGACCAAGCCGCCGGTGCCGGTGTGGACGACGTCGAGGACCCGGGCGATCCCGAGTTTGTCGATGCGGCTCAGCCGCATCGTGCGGGACAGGATCTCGCGAACGTTGCTCGTCGGGCAGCGCCCCGTCCGGGTCCACGAACGTCAGCGCAACCTGCCGATCCAGCGCGGTGTCGAGCGCCTGCCAGAACTGCAGGTGCGGCGCTCCGCCGTGGAAGACCAGGAGCCGGTAGCGACCGCGGGCGATGCTGGCGCCGGGGACAAGGTGCGCGTCGTCCGGCGTGCCGGCTGGCGGCCCGGCAGCCGGCTCGCGCGGTCGCGTCGAAACTCGATCGAAGTCGGGATCCGCCGAGGATCCGCCGTTGGGCGGCGACGACGGCTCCGGCGGCGCGCGGTTCCGACCGGAAGATCGGGCGGCACGTCGGGCTGGAAATCGTCGACGGCCGGTGACGATGCGGGCCGTGCAGCGGCCCGAGGAGGGGGCACCTCCCGGCTCGCGGGGGAGACGGCCCATCAGATACGGCCGGTGACGATGCGGGCTGCCGGGGTGCCTCGGTCTCCGAGACAGCTTTGGCTGAGGTGCTGTCCGATGGGCGGTCGGTCATCCCCGGTCCTTTCCGCATCTCCTCCCCAACTGCTGCTCCGGAAGCCCCCACCGGACGGGCTGGCGTACCGGATCTCCCCCCGGTGTAGTCGAATTCCTATGCTCAGGGTACGTGAAGTGTCCGGGGCGGAACAGCTGATCGGGCGCGACGGAACCGCCGGCAGCGACGCCCATCGGGGTGCCGGGAGGGGGCGGCGTCGGTCGGCGGGGCGGCACCCGGCCGGCAGGCGGGGACGGCGTCTGCTTGCGGTTGGGCGTCCGCGGCGGGACGGGCGCCGATGCCGGCGCCGAATCGCGGTCAGCGCCGCCTGAGCCTCGGGCACCTGCGCGCGCAGCATCACCGCGGCCACGATCGGCACCATGATCACCGCGAGCACGAACAGCCGCAGCAGCGAGCCGGCGCCGCCGCCGTAGGCGGTGAGCCGCTGCATGCCGATCAGCACGTCCACCACATACGCGACCAACCCGGCCAGCAGCGACGCGGTGATCGTGACCAGGATCGTCCGCACCTCCGCGACGCCGAGCAGGTGGCCGCCGGCGGGCCGCAGCGCGTTGCGCAGCAGGTAGTAGCCGACGATCGCGCCGGCCAAAAATCCCAGGCCGTTGGCCAATCCCGAGGTAGCCGGCGACCAGGTCGGGGTCGTCGGTGAGCGTGCGGCGCGAGCAGCGAAGCGGCGATCTTGACGGCGGTGATGACGACGATGATCACGATCGGTGTCCACGGCTGCTCGCGGGCGTAGAAGACCCGCAGCTGCAGCAGCACCATCGCGTACGGGATCAGGGTGAACGCCGACAACGCGATCGCCGTGCCCAGGTAGCCGGCGTCGACGTCGCCGAAATGGCCGTAGGCGAACAGCGCGCTGCCGATCGCCGGCCCGCCGACGGTCATGAACGCCACCGTCGGGATCAGCGTGATCATCGTCAGCCGGGTGGCCAGCGACAGGTCGGCCAGCACCGCCGGGGTGTCGTCGGCGGCCGCGTTGCGGCTCAGCCGCGGCATCACCACCGTCAGCACCGTCACGCCGATCATGCCGAACGGCAGCATCAACACCAGCCAGGTGTAGTTGTAGATCGCCGGGCCGGAAGCCGCTGCCGTGCTGGCGATCTGGTTGGTGACGATCAGGCCGATCTGGCTGATCAGCACGTAGAACACCATCGCGGCGGCCATCGCGCCGAAGCGTTTGAGCCGGTCGTCGATTCCCCACAGCGGGCGAAGGCTGATGCGCTGCGGCGGATGCGCGACCAGCAGCACGGCGGTCTGGGCGACCACCCCCAGCGTGGTTCCGATGCCCAGGACCAGCAGCTTGGCGTTGCCCATCCGCACCGGGTCCACCGACAGTTGCCCCGGTGTCGCCAGGTAGACGCCCAGGGTGGCGATCGCGACGACGTTGTTGACCACCGGCGCCCACGCCGGCGGCCCGAACACGTTGCGGGTGTTCAGGATCGCCATGAACACCGACGACAGGCCGTAGAAGATCACCTGCGGCAACAGCAGGTAGGCGAACGCCGTGGTGAGCGGCTCGTTGACCTGGGGGTCGCGGCCCAGCATCAGCTGCACCAGCAGCGGGGCGGCGGCCACCGACAGCAGCGTGGTCACCAGCAGCAGGGTGGTGGCCAGCGTCACCAGGCGCCGCACGAACGCCGCGCCGCCGTCGGCGTCGTCCTGCTCGGCGCGCGCCAGCACCGGCACGAAGATCGCGGTGAACGTCGCCTCCAGCACCAGCGCGGCGACCAGGTTGGGCAGCTGGTTGGCCACCGAGAACGCGCTGGACAGCGCCGCACCCAGGATCGCGGCCAGCATCACGATCCGGGCGAAGCCGGTGATCCGGCTGACCAGGGTGGCGAACGCCATGCCCCACGACCGCGACACCAGCGCGGCGTCGGAAAGCTCAGGACGGGCGGTGCGGCGTTGTGCCCTGCGACGGCACCAGCCCGGTCGGCGGCAGCGGTCCGGTGGGCGGCCCCGGCCGGTGTGACGCGCGCGGGCCCGGTGGCCCCGGGGGTGGCTGCGCCGGCGGCGGTACGGGCCGGCCGGCGGTGCTCATACGCGGTGCTCTTCGTCGACGAGCGGGTCTTTCTCGGCAACCGGCGCATCACGGGGATCCGGACGGTCCAGGTCGGCGGGGTCGGGCTGGCCGCGGAACCGGTGCCACAGCCGTCGTCCCGCCAGCGCCACCAGCACCGCCGCCGCGCTCAGCGTGATCGCGAACAGCACCTTGCCGTAGGCGTTGGAGTGCACCGACAGCCGCACCGGCTCGCCCAGCGGCACACCGGCAGGCGTGCGCAGCGTGACGTCGATCGCGACGCGCTGGGTGAAGTTCACTTCGATCGGGACACGCAGCGGCAGGTATCCCGGCGGCAGCTCGATTTCGCCGAGATCGGTGACCTGCATGCCGGGCGGGGCGTCGACATGCAGCCGCACCCGGATCGGCACGGCCAGCCCGTTGTGCAGGGCCAGGGGCAGCGGGCTGTGCTCGGTGGCCAGCGTGTAAGGCCCGGTCGGGTTGACGATGGTGACCGCACCGAACAAGTCATCGATCGCGGTGCCGACGACCTCCAGCCGCCGTTGCGCCAGCCCGTTGCGGGTGTCGGGCCGGTCGGCCTGGCTGAGAGCGCGCAGCATGTCCTCCCGCAGCGGCGCGGTGTAGCTGACACCGGTCAGCCCGGTGCGGGCATCGGCCGTCAACGCCGCGGTCAGCCCCCACAGCCGGCCCACTTCGTCACCGATCGTGGCGACGACGTTGTTGTCGAACCGGCCCCGCTCACCGGCATCGCCGCCGGGGAGTTGCGGCGTGCCGTTGACCGGTGGGATGGCGGGGCTGGCCAGCGCGTCCGCGATCAGCGTCGGCAGTGGCCGTGGCACCGCCAGGCCGGAGCGGATCGCGGTCGCCAGCGTGGTCAGGATGGCGCCCGCGTCGTCGGAGCGCAGCTTCCAGTTGGTCGGCGGCAGCAAGATCTCGGCGCGCGGCGCGACACTCGGTTGCAAGGTTCGCCACAGCATCGAGCCGAGCGCGTCCTGACGGCGGGCGGTTTCGGAGTCGTGCTGTAGCCGCACCGCGAGCGCGGTGTTGAGGTAGGTGGGGGCGACCGGATCGGAGCCGGTCGCCGCGAACGCAGCGCCGACGGCAGGGTCGAACGGCGCGAGCACCACTTGCGGCGACAGCCGCCGCGCCGCGGTGTTCACCGGCGCCGGCGCACCCGCGGCGGAGTCTCCCGCCGAAGAGTCGGCGGCAGCGATCACCACGGTGTCGCCGTTGGCGCTCAACAGGTTCACCGTTCGGCCGGTCAGCGAGCCATCCGGGATGGGGGTGGCGCCGCGGACCGCGCGTGACGCCCAGGATCTGGTCGACGATATCGCCCGGCGGAGGTGGTGGCGATCGCGCTGAGCCCGGCATCGCCGACACGTTGCACGGCGTCGAGATCGGCCTGGGCATAGGGCAGCGGGGCCACACACATCCGGTGGGCCAGGGCGCGCAGCCGGTCCAGCCAGTTCACCGCCGCGGCCTGGCCGGTGCCCGGGTGCGCCGGGGTGTCCGGTAGCTGAGCGGGGCCGTCGGGGGAGTTGGAGACGACGTAGCCAGCGGTCATCGCGTTGACGGTGACCAGCAGGTCGGGGTCGACGGCCAGGCACATCGCGCGGCTGACGGCGCCGTCGGGGTCGACCTCGCGGCTGGTCGCGAACTCGGCGGCGGCCAGCAGAATGTCCAACCGGCCGCCGGTGGCCAGCGACGTCGCCAGCTCGTCGTCCATCAGCCGCACCGGTATTGTGCCGCCGGGCACGCCGGGCGCCAGCCGGGGCCGGTCGGCCAGCGGCCACAGCATGGTGATCGGCACCGGTTTGGAGGTGTCCGGCGCGACGACAGCGCTCATCGCGCCGCCGGAGGTGTCCAGCGGATCGGGTGGGACGCCCACCACCGGCAGCAGGAACCGGGCGTCGTCGAGTCGTGCGGGTTCGCCGTAGTCGGGTGTTCCGTTGACGTTGACCAGCAGCGGGTAGACGCCGGGCTTGCCGATCGCCAGCGAAGGTTTGGTCAGCGAGCGGACCGGGGCGGACAGCGAGAAGCCGGCTTTGTGGCCGCGCTGTAGCTCGGCGGAGACCGTCAGGAAGTCGGCGACCGGCTCGTATTGGTCGGTGCCGCCGTCGAGGGTGGTCCGCAGCCCCGCCGACGTGTTCACCGCGGCGGCGTGCTCGAGGCGGACCATCACGTCGCGCACCGGACGGTCGCCGACGTTGGTCACGGTTCCGGTGACGGTGACGACGGGCTCGCTGGTCGTGGTGACCATCTGCGGGGTCACCTGATCGATCCGGACCTGGACGAACGGAGCTGGCGCCGGGCTCGCCCGCGGCGGCGCGCGGCGCCACGGGCGAAGCGGGCAGGGTGAACGCACCGCTGACAGACCATCAGGAGCCGACCACCACGGCGAGGCGCCACAGCGCGCAGCCCCGCAACGCGGGTGGCGCCCCAACCTCATTGCTTTGCTCTGCATCGTCGTGCAGCTCAGGCCCCTATGGCCCCGGGTCCGCGACCATTCTTCCGCCCCCGCACCGACTCGTCGGGCCGACGGTTTCGGGTGCGCGAATGGGTCTGCGGCCGCCGCCGCGGCGAGGTGGGCGGCAGCGGTGGCAGCGCGGCCGGGCCGTCGGTCTGCAACTTGTCGATCAGTTCGTCGGCCACCTCGGCCAGCCGGCGTTCGTCGGCGTAGGCCAGCCGGGACGGCAGCTCGGGGATCGGCACCCAGGCCACCTCGGCGACCTCGACGTCCTCGTCGGACAGCTCTCCACCCGAGCAGCGCATCAGATAATGGTGCACGGTCTTGTGCACCCGGCGCCCGTCGGTGACGAACCAGTAGTCGATGCGGCCCAGCGCCGCCAGCACGCTGCCCTGGATTCCGGTCTCCTCGGCGACCTCGCGGATCGCGGTCTGCTCGGCCGTCTCACCGAGCTCGATGTGGCCTTTGGGCAGCGACCACAGCATCCGGCCGCGCCGGTCGACGCGGCCGATGAGCGCGGCAACCTGTTCTTCACGCGGCCGATCAATGCCGTCGATGACCAGTCCGCCGGCCGACGTTTCGTGCACGGTGCGCAGCCGCTCGGCTCCGCGGCGTGCGGAGCGGGACCGGCGCCGGCTTATCCGCAGCGGCCGGTCGCGCCGCCGTCGATCGCCCCGTTGTCGGTGTGGCCCTGGCCGGACCCGGCGCTGCGGCGACCACGGCGCCTCCCCCGGCGCCGACGTGGTTGCGCTTTTTCGCCTTCCGACACCCAAGCGATAGTAGCTGGCGTGCTAAGACGCTCCTCGCCGCACTCGCCGGTCGAAGGCCGCTGGCCGGGCTCCTCGGCGGCCGCGGGCGGCCGTGGCGTCGCCGGGCTGAACCCGCTCGTCGGGCTGCTCGCCGGCCGCGGGCGGCCGCATCGTGCCGGACTAGGCTGTCCGAACGTGCCGGAAACCACCGACGATGTGGAGCTGCTGACCGCCGCCGCGGTTGCCTTGAACAGGCATGCCGACCTGCTGCGCGAGCTCGGCTCGGTGTTCGTCGGGGCGGGCCACGAGCTGTACCTGGTCGGCGGGTCGGTGCGCGATGCGCTGCTGGGCCGGCTCAGCCCCGATCTGGACTTCACCACCGATGCACGGCCCGAGCAGGTGCAGAAGCTGCTGCGCCCGTGGGCAGATGCGTTGTGGGACACCGGTATCGAGTTCGGCACCGTCGGCGTCGGCAAAGGTGAGCAGCGGCTGGAGATCACCACCTTCCGCGCCGACCGCTACGACCGGGTGTCGCGCAATCCGGAGGTGCGTTTCGGCGACTCGCTGGACGACGATCTGGTGCGCCGCGATTTCACCGTGAACGCGATGGCGGTGCGGATCACCGCAGCCGGACCCGGCGAATTCGTCGACCCGCTGGGCGGTTTGGCCGCGCTGCGGGCCGGCGTGCTGGATACCCCGGCGACCCCGTCGGCGTCGTTCGGCGACGACCCGCTGCGGATGCTGCGCGCCGCGCGGTTCGTCTCGCAACTGGGCTTCGCGGTCGCCCCTCGGGTGCGCTCGGCGATCGAGGAAATGGCGCCGGAACTGGCCCGGATCACCGCCGAGCGGGTGGCGGCGGAATTGGACAAGCTGCTGGTGGGCGACGACCCGTGCGCCGGCATCGAGCTGATGGTGCAGACCGGGATGGGCGACGTGGTGCTGCCCGAGGTCGGCGGCATGCAGATGGCGATCGACGAGCATCATCAGCACAAAGACGTCTACCAGCATTCGCTGACGGTGCTGCGCCAGGCGATCGCCCTGGAAGATGACGGGCCCCGACCTGGTTTTGCGTTGGGCGGCGCTGCTGCACGACATCGGCAAGCCCGCCACCCGCAAGCATGAGCCCGACGGCGGCGTCAGCTTCCACCACCACGAGGTGGTCGGGCGCCAAGATGACGCGAAAGCGGTTGCGGGCGTTGAAATATTCCAAACAGATGGTCGACGACGTATCGCAGCTGGTGTATCTGCATCTGCGATTCCACGGTTACGGCGAGGGCAGGTGGACCGACTCGGCGGTGCGCCGCTACGTCACCGACGCAGGACCGTTGTTGCCGCGGCTGCACAAGCTGGTGCGAGCCGACTGCACCACCCGCAACAGGCGGCGGGCTGCCCGGCTGCAGGCCAACTACGACAACCTGGAGGCGCGCATCGCCGAGCTGGCCGCCAAGGAGGACCTGCAGCGGGTCCGTCCCGATCTGGACGGCAACGAGATCATGGAGCTGCTGGGCATCCCGCCGGGTCCGCAGGTCGGCGAGGCGTGGAACTACCTCAAGGAATTGCGGTTGGACCGTGGGCCGCTGACCCGGGATGAAGCGACGGCCGAGCTGATGACCTGGTGGCGCTCGCGCGGGAACCAGTAGCGGCGCGGCCGCGTCGGACTTGGCATGGAGTACTGCTTGGGCGACGGCGACGGGACAGCGACGATGTGGGATCGCGGCCCGGACCTCGACCTGGACGGTGACGGCCGGCTGGATGCGATCGGTCTGGATTTCGACGGCGACGGGTTGGCCGATGACGCGCTGGCCGACCTCGACGGCGACGGCATCGTCGACCATGCCGTGCTCGATCTCGACAACGACGGCACGGCGGAAAGCTACTTCACCGACGACGGATCGGGGACCTGGGCGGTGGCCTCGGATCCGCCTGTCCGTCCGCCGCGGCTGGGCCAACTCGGCCAAGGCACGGGACTGCGCTGGCTCGGGCTGGACGGCGTCGAGCACACCGGCGGTCCGCTGGTTGACTTCGACGCCGACGGCCGCGCCGACGACCGGCTGTTCGACAGCGACGGCAACGGGTTGGCCGATCGCGCAATCACTTTCGGCGACAACGGGGTAACCGGCTACGTCGACACCGACGGCGACGGACGGTGGGATGTCAAGCTCACCGACACCGACGGCGACGGCACCGCCGATGCGGCCAGCGCGCTGCAGCAGTCGCTACCGCACAGCGGGAATGTCGGCAGGTGATCGGGACAACGCGTACAGCGCCATTCGACGATTGCTCATGTCGTGCTCACCGAGAAACGTGCAGCCGCCGACTTCGCACACTCGGCGCGCCGTGGTATTGCGGTGGTCAGGATCGAACATGATTCGGCGACAACGGGGTTCGGCTTCGAAGACACTGGTGACCACATGCGGCAGCAGCGATCTACCGAGACCCTTGTTCACGAGCGTCAAATCGGCAATGGCGGCGTGTAGCCCGATGTCGTATGCGTCGGCTTGATACCGGGTTGCGATGGAATCTTTTGCCGCTCGGTACACCTCGAAATAGCCGCCATCTCGGCCGTGCAAACTACCGACCAATGGACGGGAATAGTCGCCATTGAGCTGAGCGCGCAGGTACCGGCGCCAGCGCGATGCCGGCCAGGCCGACTCCCATGCCTCGACCAGGTGGGGCAGCTGCATCCACTCGGAGATCATGTCCGCGTCGGCGTCCGGGTCGGCGAGACGAAGTGCGTACGGCTCGGGCAACACCGGCGTGGGCGGTGGCGGGACGTTGCGGACTTCGTCGGTAAGCCCTTGGGTCAGCTCCCGCGGCAGTATCGGGACGGTTTCTGGCATGTCGAGCGGCGAGCCTACCCGAGTGAGCCCGCCAAGTGAGCGCTCCCTTTCATCGCCCGGGACCGTCGCTGCGCTGCGCTCATCGCCCGGGACCGTCGCTGGTGGGTCCCGTCTCTCTTCGCGCGCTGCGCGCGCTCATCGCCCGGGACCGTCGCTGGTGGGTCCCGTCTCTCTTCGCGCGCTGCGCGCGCTCATCGCCCGGGACCCGGTGGTCCGGCGAAGGCCTGCGCGATCCGCAGCCAGTGCTGCGCGTCGTCGCCTTCCGCGGTCAGGTCGAGATCGCGCAGCGCGCGCCGCTGGGTGACCAGGAAGCAGAAGTCCTCGGCGCCGCCGGTGACCCGCTGCGCGGCGTCCGGCCGGGCCCCACGACCAGGTGCTGCCGTCGGGAGCACGCAGCTCGACGAGAAACGGCTCGGTGGGCGCGGGCAGCCCGTGGACGGCGAAGGCGTAGTCGCGGGTGCGCACCCCGATATGGGCGATGGAACGCAGCCGTGCGGTCGGCGGCCGTGTGACGCCCAAGGTGTCGGCGACGTCGACTCCGTGCGCCCAGGTCTCCATCAGTCGCGCCGTCGCCATCGACGCAGCACTCATCGGCGGCCCGAACCATGGCAGTTTGCGGCCGTCGGGAACCGTCAGCAGCGCGTCGTGCAGCCGCGTGCGGGTGAGTCGCCAGTCGGCGAGCAACTCGGCCGGCGCGACCGCGGCGAGTTCGTCGGCGCCCGCATCGACGAAACCGGTCGGGTTGGCCGCAGCCGCTTCCAACAGCCCGGCGAACGCCGCCTCGTCGGTGACCGCCGTCAGTGCCACGCGATCGGTCCACAGCAGGTGGCCGATCTGATGCGCAATGGTCCAACCCGCGGCCGGCGTCGGCGCCGCCCAGCGCTGCTCGGCAAGAGGCGCGACCAGCGCATCGAGTTCGTCGCTCTCGGCGCGCAAATCGGCCACAATCTGCTGCAGACCGGCCATCTGCGTACCTTAACGACTCGGCCGCGGCCGACGAAGCTGTGCGCGGCCAGCCCACACAGGTAGAGCACGGTCCCGGCCAACACCAGCGCGGGGGAGTGGCCGTCATGCGGAATGACGGTCGCCGCCAAGGTGATCGCGCCGATGAACGCCACCCAGAACAGCGAATCCTGCACGGCGAAGACATGTCCGCGCAGAGCGTCGTCGACATCGACCTGAATCGCGGTGTCGGCGCAAAGCTTGACTACCTGGCCCGCCGCGCCCAGGAAGAACCCGCAGGCCACCATCATCGTCAGCTGCAGACCCGCCCCGGCGATCTGGATGACGGCGGCGATCGTCAACGCCCCGTTGGCGGTGGCGTAGCGCCCCCAGCGGCGCACCGCGGGCGGTGTCACCACGTTGGCCAGAAAGGATCCGGTCCCGGTGGCGGCCAAGAACAACATCGCACCACCCAACGCGCCGACCGCTGCGGCGCCGCCGCTACGCATCAGCAGCAGCACCACCAGGGTGTTGATGCCGAACACCATCCGGTGCGCCGCCAACCCGGACAGCGTGGCCGCGACGGTGGGGCGGTTGAGCACCGTGCGGATGCCGTGCATCCAACCGGTGATCACTGCGTAGACGACCGAGCCGTGGATGGCTCGCCGGGTGTCGTCGGGACCGAGCACGTGGGCGCGGAACCGCAGCGAGAGCAGCAGCGAAATCAGCAGTGGGATGGTGACCAGCAACATGATCGACGCGGCCCCGCTGTCGCCGGAGCCGACGACGCTGCGGGGTATCAGCATGAAGTTGGCGCCGACGAATGCGGCGATCGCGCCGGTCGCCGACGCGATCGAGTTCATCGTGACGACCTGCTCGCGGGGCACCACGTGCGGCAGAGCGGCGGATAGTCCGGAGGAGACGAACCGGGACAGGCCGTTGACGACCAGCGCGCCGCACAGCACCAGCACGTTGCCGGCACCGGCGGCCAGACAGACTCCCACCAGGGCAACCGACACCAGCCGGCCCAGGTTGGCGCCGACCAGCACCAACCGGCGGTCCCAGCGGTCCATCAACGCGCCGGCGAACGGACCCAAGAGCGAGTACGGCAGGAACAGCACCGCGAAGGCACCGGCGATCGCCATCGGCCGCGCAGCGCGCTCGGGGTTGAACAGCAGCGCTCCGGCCAGACCTGCCTGGAAAAGGCCGTCGCCGAACTGGCTTGCGGTCCGTAATTCCAGCAGTCGCCAGAAGTCGGGCAAGCTGCGCACCGAGCGCCAGACAGCGACAGGTGCGCGCGTGTGAGTCACTGAACCTACTTCCCGGTGGGGCCCGGCAATCGCACACCGGCCTGCAGGCCCCTGTTAACAACAGTACAAATATGGCGGAGCGCCCCACTTGTTCACGACAGCGGCCACAGCTGGATGCCATGATGGAGGCGTGGCGCAGCCCGAAGACCCGGAGGACTTTATTGCCCCCGCCGCGCAACGTGTGCGAGCGGGCACTTTGCTTCTGGCTAACACGGATCTGCTTGAACCGACCTTCCGCCGTAGCGTGATCTACATCGTCGAGCACAACGACGGGGGCACCCTGGGCGTGGTGCTCAACCGGCCCAGCGAGACCGCGGTTTACAACGTGTTGCCGCAGTGGGCCAAGCTCTCGGCGAAACCGAAGACGATGTTCATCGGGGGACCGGTGAAGCGTGATGCCGCGCTGTGCCTGTCGGTGTTGCGGGTCGGCGCCGAACCGGACGGCGTGCCCGGGCTGCGGCACATCGCCGGCCGGTTGGTGATGGTCGATCTGGACGCCGACCCCGACGCGATCGCCCCGCTGGTGGAGGGAGTGCGGATTTCGCGGGCTACTCCGGCTGGACGATCGGTCAGCTGGAGGGTGAGATCGAGCGCGACGATTGGATTGTGCTGTCGGCGTTGCCATCTGACGTTCTGGTGCAGCCACGGGTGGATCTGTGGGGGCGGGTGCTGCGGCGCCAGCCGCTGCCGCTTTCGCTGCTGGCCACCCATCCGATCGACATCAGCCGCAACTAGGCGGGCGCCTGATCGCGAGACAGCCGACTCGCGATCACCGAGCCACCCCCAGCTGTATCTGGTGAAAGGTCATCAGCGGCAACATGATCACCGCAACAGTGGCCGGCCGCCATCGCCGACAGGAAGGTGTCTATCGGCAGGGCCGACAGACGCTTCAGCACGGTTGGCGCAGCGCGGCGCTCAGCGGCAGGCGAGCGTGCAGGTTAGGCAGGCGCCACCGCAATCGGTGGGCGTGGCCGCCTGGCGGCGCAGCGCGTACCGCGCGGTCTGCCAAGAACCGGCGGCCACGGTACCCAGCGCACCGACACACGCACACGCCGACAACCGGTAGCGCCGCGTCGCGCGGTGCGGCTAGCGCCACCGCTCCGCCGGCGGCCAGCATTACCGCACCCGCCAGTTGAGGTGGCGCCACCGTGCGCATCACCACCTGGGCGGTGTCGGCGGCATTCGACCGCGACAGCGATCGTAATCCGAGTGCGGTCAGGACCCCCGCCGCGCACAAGCACAGCACTCCCGCGATAAGCATGGGGCCACACTACGAGGCGGCCCGATGCGGCGCAGCGCGTGGCTGCTAGTGCGCCATTGGAGCCGCCGCAGGTGCTGCGGCGGCGGGCGGCGCCGCGGGCACCTGTGGCGCAGCCGGCGCCGGGATGGATCCGGGCGGTCCGACCCGGAATCCGTTGACGATGGCGTCGGTGGCCGGCGCCTCGGCGACTGCCGTCGCGGCATCGGTGGTGACCGCCATCGACACCAGGTACTTGTCCGGTCCCGAGGTGACGATGACGTGACGCCGCGAGGTGTTGAGCGTCATCTGGTTTTCGCGATAGGTGCCCTCGATGATCGACGACGGGGAGCCGCTGAAATCCGCCAGCGAGGCGTTCGTGGTCCGCCAGGCGGGCAGTTGCGCGCTGTCGATGTACCCGTGGGTGATGGCTTCCTGGGGATCGAAATCGCCGACCAGCCGGTACACCACCATCTGGGCGTTGGACGTGTAGAGGCTGCTGCTGTGGCGGTTGGCGGTCACCACGAAGGCATCGGGCACATTGGGGTCAGGCACCTGCGTCCACCCGGGCGGCATCGGCACGGTGAAATCGAGCGCCTTGAAGTTTTGCGACTGCTGCGGCTCCATCCTGATGTTCTTGCTGCCGAAATAGTCGCGCAGCGTGCCGGAACGGGCCGGGACCAGCACCGGCGCCGGTGGCGCGGCTGCCGGGGCCGCCGGGGCCAGCGCCGGCGAGACGGGAGCGGGCAGGGCGGGGGCAGCGGCCGGCGTCCCGGTGATGGGATTGCCGACGGTCCCGGGCGCGACGGTGGCGGCCTGCGGCATCACGGCTTGCGGCATCGGGGCTTGCGCGGGGACCGGAGCGGGATTGGGCCGGGGCGGAAATATCGGGTCGGCAGCCGCGGCGGGGCAGGCAAGGCCCAGCACGCCGACGACGCCAACGGCTAGACCTGCGACCGTTACCCGCCAGCTACGGGCAGTCTGCATCATGAGAGTCGGTCCTTCCCTTATCGCCTCAGCGGCGAAGCATGAGTCGGACTGTAACCACGGTGAAGTAGCAACTGCCAGGGCCTAAATACGGTTGGAATAGACCTGGAATAAAGCCCTGACCGGTCCGCAACGCAACCGAGACAAACGTGTGGCCGGCGGGCCTGTCGTCACCGCCCTTATAACCTGTTGGGCGTGACCGACTCCCCAACGGCCGCGACCGGCCCGGCTCCCGGCGCCGGCCCGCCTGCCCAGGCCGATGCCGATGCGCCGCGGTATCGCTACACCGCGGACCTGGCCGGCCGCATCGAACGAACCTGGCAGGACAACTGGAACCGGATGGGGACCTTCAACGTGCCCAACCCGGTCGGGTCGCTGGCACCGACGGACGGCTCAGCCGGTACCCGACGACAAGATGTTCGTCCAGGACATGTTCCCGTATCCGTCCGGCGAGGGGCTGCACGTCGGTCACCCGCTGGGCTACATCGCCACCGACGTCTACGCCCGCTACTTCCGGATGACCGGCCGTAATGTGCTGCACGCGTTGGGGTTCGACGCCTTCGGACTGCCCGCCGAGCAGTACGCGGTGCAGACCGGCACCCATCCGCGCACCCGGACCGAGGCCAACATCGTCAACTTCCGGCGCCAGTTGGGCCGGCTGGGCTTCGGCCACGACAACCGGCGCAGCTTTTCCACCACCGACGTCGAGTTCTACAAGTGGACGCAGTGGATCTTCCTGCAGATCTACAACGCGTGGTTCGACACCACCGCCGACAAGGCCCGGCCGATCGCCGAGCTGGTCGCCGCATTCGACTCCGGCGCAAGGCAATTGGACGACGGCCGCGACTGGGCGACGCTGTCGGCAGGTGAACGTGCCGACGTGGTCGACGCCCACCGGCTGGTGTACCGGGCCGATTCGATGGTGAACTGGTGTCCGGGGCTGGGCACCGTGCTGGCCAACGAAGAGGTCACCGCCGACGGCCGCAGCGACCGGGGGAACTTCCCCGTCTTCCGGAAGCGGTTGCGGCAGTGGATGATGCGGATCACCGCCTACTCCGACCGGCTGCTCGACGACCTCGACGTGCTGGATTGGCCGGAGAAGGTCAAGACCATGCAGCGCAACTGGATCGGTCGCTCCACCGGCGCCGCCGCGCTGTTCTCGGCACCCACCGGCGACGGCCAGACCGTCGACCTCGAGGTGTTCACCACCCGGCCGGACACCCTGTTCGGCGCGACCTATCTGGTGCTGGCCCCCGAGCACGACGCTGGTCGACCGGTTGGTCGCGGCGCAATGGCCGGACGGGGTAGACCCGCGTTGGACCTTCGACTGCGCCACACCGGCGCAGGCCGTCGCCGCCTACCGGAAGGCCATCGCCGCGAAGTCCGACCTGGAGCGCCAGGAGAACAAAACCAAGACCGGTGTGTTCCTCGGCAGTTATGCGACCAATCCGGCCAACGGCGAGCAGGTGCCGATCTTCATCGCCGACTACGTGCTGGCCGGATACGGCACCGGGGCGATCATGGCGGTCCCCGGCCACGACCAGCGCGACTGGGAGTTCGCCCGCGAGTTCGGGCTGCCGATCGTCGAAGTCATTGCCGGCGGCGATATTTCGGAGGCCGCCTATACCGGCGACGGCGTCCTGGTGAACTCGGGCTACCTGAACGGGTTGGACGTGACGGCGGCCAAGGAGGCGATCACCGCACGGCTGGAATCCGACGGCCGTGGCCGGGCGCGCATCGAATACAAGCTGCGCGACTGGCTTTTCGCGCGGCAACGCTATTGGGGCGAACCGCTTCCCGATCGTCTACGACAGCGACGGGCGTGCGCACGCGCTGTCCGAGGCCGCGCTGCCCGTCGAATTGCCCGACATCCCGGACTACTCGCCGGTGCTGTTCGACCCCGACGACGCCGAGAGCGAGCCGTCGCCGCCGCTGGCCAAGGCGACCGACTGGGTGCACGTGGAGCTGGACCTCGGTGACGGGCTGAAGCCCTACACCCGCGACACCAACGTCATGCCGCAGTGGGCGGGCAGCTCCTGGTACGAGCTGCGCTACACCGACCCGCACAACTCAGAACGGTTCTGCGGCCAAGGAGAACGAGGCCTACTGGATGGGCCCGAGGCCGGCCGAGCACGGGCCCGGCGATCCGGGTGGTGTCGACCTCTACGTCGGCGGTGCCGAGCACGCGGTGCTGCACCTGCTGTATTCGCGGTTCTGGCACAAGGTGCTGTACGACCTGGGTCACGTCAGCTCCCGTGAGCCCTACCGTCGCCTGATCAATCAGGGCTACATCCAGGCGTTCGCCTACACCGACGCCCGCGGCGCCTACGTGCCGGCCGCCGATGTCGATCGAACGCGACGGCAGGTTCGTCTACCCCGGTCCCGGACGGGGAGATCGAAGTCTTCCAGGAATTCGGCAAAATCGGTAAGAGCCTGAAGAATTCGGTGTCGCCGGACGAGATGTGCGACGAGTACGGCGCCGACACACTGCGGGTCTACGAGATGTCGATGGGCCCGCTGGAGGCGTCACGTCCCTGGGCCACCAAGGACGTGGTCGGGGCGCACCGTTTCCTGCAGCGAGTGTGGCGGCTGGTGGTCGACGAACAGAGCGGCGACATCCGGGTCGTCCGACGACTGCGGATCTCGACACCGAGACGCTGCGGCTGCTGCACCGCACCATCGCCGGCGTCTCGCGAAGACTATGCCGCACTGCGTAATAACACCGCGGTGGCCAAGCTGATCGAGTACACCAACCACCTCACCAAGCAGCACCGTGACGCGCTGCCGCGCGCCGCGGCCGAGCCGTTGGTGCTGATGCTGGCGCCGTTGGCACCGCATCTGGCCGAGGAGTTGTGGCAGCGGCTGGGCCACCCGACGTCGCTTGCCCACGGCCCGTTCCCGGTGGCCGACTCCGACTACCTGGTCGAGGACACCGTCGAGTACCCGGTGCAGGTCAACGGCAAAGTGCGCGGCCGGATCACGGTGCCCGCCGGCGCCGACGCCGACGCGGTGGAAGCCGCCGCGCTGGCTGACGAGAAAGTGCAGGCATTCCTGGCGGGCGCCACTCCGAAGAAGGTGATCGTCGTCGCCGGCCGGCTGGTCAACCTGGTTCGATCTAGCGCGGGTCTGAGCACCACTTCGTGGAGGTGGCCGTCGGGCGGGGTGGCCACCGCATTGGCGACCGCAGCGGCGACGGTCTCTGGCCGCAGGAACCGGTCGGGGTGGTATTCGCCGCCCTCGGCGGCCACCAGCTCACGCTGCATGTCGGTGTCGGTTCGACCGGGGTAGACGGTGGTGACCCGCAGCGACGGCTCGCTCTCGCGCAACGAGTCGGCGAACGCGCGCAGCGCGAACTTGCTCGCCGAATACGACGCCATCCCCAGCGACGCCTTACGCCCTGAGCCGGAGTTGATGAACACCACCTGACCGTGCGTGCGCCGCAGAGCCGGCAGCAGTGCCAGCGTAAGGGCAACTGCGCCAACAACATTGACTTCAAAGGTGGTGCGCCACTGCTCGACGGTGGACTCGGCGACGCGTCCCGGGAACGACACGCCGGCGTTGTGCACCAGCACGTCGAGCTCGCCGATAGCGCCGGCCGCCGCGGGGATCGCGTCGGTGTCGGTCAGGTCCAGCGGCACCGTCGTGGCGCCCAGCCGCTCCGCGGTGGCCTGCAGCGCAGGCGACGGCCGTCCGGCCAACAGCAGGGTGTGCGTGGGCGCCAGGGCGGTGGCGATGGCGGCGCCGATCCCGCGGCTAGCACCGGTGATGAGCGCGGTCTGCATGGCCGCCAGCTTAGGGGCAGCAAGCGTTCAGGCTGGTCAAGCCCGGATTGCTAGGCCTGGTCGCCGTTGGCCTCGGCGGCCGCCGGGGCTGGTAACCGGCTCGCTGGCGGCCAGCCGCTCCAGCGGCGCGAGCGCCTTGGTCAGCGTCTCCAGGTCGGACTCGCTGAGATGGCTGAGCAACGCAGCCAGCGCGCCGATCCGGTTGGTCAGCGACTCGCGGTGAACGGCCAACCCCCGCGGGGTGATGTCGACCAGCACGGCGCGCAGGTCCGACGGGTCGCGCGAGCGCTTCACCAGGCCGACCTTCTCCAGCCTGCGGATCGCCACCGTCGTGGTGGGCGTCCGCACCCGTTCGTGCGCGGCAAGATCGGTCATCCGGATCGGGCCCCGGTCGAGCAAGGTGACCAGAATCGACAGCTGGGCCAGCGTCAGCTCGCCGGCGGCTGCGGCGCCGGCACTGTGATCACCGCGGCGCAGAATGGAAAACAGCTTGGACAGCGTGCGGTGAAGACCCTCAGCCAACTCGGTGAGCTCCGGCACCGTGGCTTCGCGTTCCGCCATAGTTCGCCAGTCTAACCTGTCTGGGGTTCAGCACACCCAGAAATTGGTCGTACTCTGCTGTCAAAGTACTTGCGACAGGAAGCGCTGCAAGCGCTCGGTTTCCGCGGCCTCGAATATCTGGTCCGGCGGCCCGGTTTCCACGACCTGACCATGGTCCATGAACACCACGGTGTCGGATGTCGACCTGGCAAAACCCATTTCGTGCGTGACCACAAGCATCGTCATGCCTTCGGCGCCCAAGTCCGCGATCAGCGCCAGGATCCCCTTGACCAGTTCGGGATCCAGCGCCGAGGTGGCTTCGTCGAAGAGCATCACCTGCGGCATCATCGCCAGCGCGCGGGCGATCGCGACTCTTTGCTGCTGCCCGCCGGACAACGCGCCGGGACGGCTATCGGCCTTGTGTTTCATGCCGACCCGATCCAGCTGGGCCAGCGCCAGCTCGCGTGCCGCGTCGGCCGAGAGGCGTTTGAGCTTGCGCGGCGCCAGCATCACGTTGTCCAGCACGCTGCGATGCGGGAAGAGGTTGAAATGCTGGAACACCATGCCAATTCGCTGCCGCAGTCGATCGGGATCGTCGTTCAGCACCGACCGGCCGTCCAGCAGGACGTCGCCGCGGTCGGGCTCGTGCAGTCGGTTCAGGGCCCGCAGCAGTGTCGACTTGCCGGAGCCCGACGGGCCGATCACCGCCACCGTGCTGCCGGCCGGCGCGTCGATGTCGACCCCGCGCAGCACCGTAGTGTCGACCGAAGGAAAGGTGAATGTCCTTGCCCGCCAAGGACACTGGCTGGAGCTGCGCCGCTCGTCGGTCACGTCATCTCCTGGCTGGCCGCCGAGGACGAGCGGATTCTCCGGCTCGGTCGCAGCCCGGCCCTGGCGAAGGCGGTTGTCGACGAGGTTCACCAGATGGGTCAGCGGAATCGTCAAAAGCAAGTAGAAGATTCCCGCCGCCACCAGCGGTGAGAGGCTGCCGGTCTGCGCGTTGAAGTCACGGCCGACCTGGAACAGCTCGCGTTGTCCGGCGATCAGCCCGAGGAAGTACACCAGCGCCGAACCCTTCAACAGCGCGATGAACTGGTTGACCAGCGCCGGCAGCACCCGGCGGATGGCCTGCGGTATCACCACCAACCCCATCGAGGAGCGGTAGCTCAGCCCCAGTGCGCGGGAGGCTTCCAGCTGGCCGGACTCGACACTTTGGATGCCGGAACGGAAGATCTCGCCCACGTATGCCGCGGCGGTCAGCCCGAGCGCGGCGATGCCGAGCGGGTAGGGGTTGTTGTGGGTCAGCCCGCCCACGATCGGCCCGATGCCCAGCCCGATCAGCAGGATGATCACCACCTCGGGCAGGCCGCGGAAAATGTCGGTGTAGATCCGGGCCGGCCACCGCAGCCAGCGGGCACGCGAAATACCGGCAACCGCCAGCGCAAGACCGATCGCCAAGCCGATGACGCTGGAGCTGACGGTCAGGATCAGCGTGTTGGGCAGTCCGGTTTTCAACAGCACCGGGATGGTCTGCCGGTAAAGGTCCCAGTCGAAGAACGAGTCCCGCAGCTGGGCCAGCGTCGATTTCGGCGGGGCGGCTTCGTCGATCGCACGATGATGCTGCTCTGCGATCGCCGCGAAATCCGGCAGGTGCGGCGTCAACGCCGACTTCGATCCCGGTTTCCAGCCCGGCGGCAGCGGCCGCGGAACCCAGTCGGTGTACAGCCGCGACCAGGTGCCGTCGGCGATCACGGCGTCCAGCCCGGCGTTCAGCGCAGCGATCAGCGGCGGGTTGTCTTTGGCCACCGCATAGGCCACGTAGTTGCCCAGGCCGAACGTGTAGCCGGCGATGGCCGCGGTGTCGCCGGGCCGCATCACGTCGGTCGCCTCCATCGCCGGCGCTACCCATGCGTCGATCTGATGGGTCTTCACGCTGGTGTACACGGTGGTGAAGTCGGGGAACTTCACCGGCTGCAGATGCAGGGTGTCGACGACGTAGGCCTCCTCGACGGTGCCCTGCACGACGCCGATCCGCTGCCCAGGGTCCAGGTCGTCGAACCCGTCGATCGGCGAACCGGACGGCACGATCAGCGACAAGTAGCCGAAGTCGTAGCCGTTGGTGAAGCCGACCGTGCGACGGCGCGCTTCGGTGGCCATGATCGACGACGAGCCGACGTCGAAGCGCCGCGTCGCGACCTGGGCCAGCAGCCCGGAGAAGTCGGTGCCGGCGAAGACGACGTGTAAGCCCAGCTTGGCGGCGATCGCCCGCAACAGCTCGTTGTCGTAACCGGTGAAGCGCCCCGCGCTGTCCAGGCAGCTGGTCGGGGGACCGCCCGGCTGGGTGCCGACGGTCAGCGTTCGGGGTGTACGCAGGCCCAGCGCGTCGACGTTCACCGAGCTCAACGGCTCGACATCTGCGGTCGTGTACTTGTCTTCCTGGGGGCGTTTGGCGGTGGCCAGCTTCCTGGGCAGGGCGATCGCGCCGTCTTTTCCCGACGGCTTGCACAAGTTGGTGTCGGCCGCGGCCGGCGCAACTGGAGCCAGGCCGTAGGTCAGCAGGATCGTGGCGAGCAGCGCGAACAGCTTTCCGGGGTTGAGGCGCATACCCGCAAGGTAGGTCAGAACACGGCCGCGCGCTTGTCCGACGGGGTGAGCACGCGGCGCCGAACCAGCTCGGTCACCATGACCTCCGCCATCAGTTCAGCGCAGCCGCTGCATGCCGCGCGGGCGCCGTCGGGGTCGCGCTGCCGGATGGCTGTGGTCTCGTCTTCGTAGAACGGCAGCATCTCGCCGACGAGGGTCGGATAGCTCAGCAAGAACGCGCGGGGGATCAGGCTCTGCGAGGCTCTGATGGCGGCGTGCAGTCGCGGCCCGGCGTACTGGTCGTTGATGGTGCGGCGGTATTCCCTTGCGGTCTGCTGGAATTGCCGCGCGTCCTTTGCGCTGCGCAACGTGCGCATAATGGCGTCGAGCTGACCCAGGATGCGCGGAGTGGGGTTGGTTGCGGCGCGCGCCGAGGCCATGCCGTTGAGCATGCCGTGCAGCTCGTGGTGTTCGAGGATGGCGTCCTCGTCGAAGCGCTCGACGAATGCGCCCCGGTGGTACCGGGTGGACAGCACTCCGTCGTGTTCCAGCTGAACGATGGCTTCTTGAATGGGGACGCGGCTGATGCCTAACTCCCGGGCGATTTCGTTGCGATCGACCCGGTCAGCGGTGCGCAGCTTGCCGGTCAGGACCTGGTTGAGGATGTAGGCAACGACTTGGTCCTTCTCTTTGGCCCCGTATGTCTTCGGCATGTCTTTCCCAGGCCTTCCGCCCGCCCCACGAATCCGCGGGCAAGTTTCTCATGCCGGGGGCGGCGACTGGGGCCTAACGGCGATCACGCCAGCGGCACAACGTCTCGGCGCCGGTCAGGTCGTAGTCCGGGCCGGAGGCGCCGATGGTCAGCAGGCTTACCCCGAGGTCGGTCAGCGCCTCGGCCTCGGCGATCAACCGGTCGGCATCCGCGCCCCCGGTCTCGCCGCCCACCGCAGCCGACCGTTCGATGGCGGACGGATCACGCCCGACGGCGGTGCAGTGGTCGTCCAGCACCGCCGACTTGGCGGGATAGGCGCCGGCGGTGGTGAAGCTGTGCCAGATGTCGGCATGCTCGGCGACCAGGCGCAAGGTCTTCTTCTCGCCGCCGCCGCCGATCAGCAGCGGAATCTCGCGGGTGGGCGCCGGATTGAGCTTGCCCAACCGTGACTTGATCCGCGGCAGGGCGGCGGCGAGATCATCCAGGCGGCTGCCCGCGGTTCCGAATTCGTAGCCGTACTGGGTGTAGTCCTTGCGTTTCCAGCCCGACCCGATACCCAGGACGAGGCGCCCGTCGGAGATGTGGTCGACGGTGCGGGCCATGTCGGCGAGCAACTCGGGGTTGCGGTAGGAGTTACAGGTGACCAGGGCGCCGATCTCGATGCGCGATGTCTGCTCGGCCCAGGCGGCAAGCATCGTCCAGCATTCGAAGTGGGCGCCGTCTGGGTCGCCGTAGAGCGGAAAGAAGTGATCCCAGTTGAACGCGACGTCGACGCCGATGTCCTCGCAGCGGCGGACCGCGTCGCGGATGTTCTGGTAGTGCGGGGCATGTTGCGGTTGAAGCTGTACGCCGATGCGTGGGCCGGGAGCATTCATATCACCAAAGTAGGCGGTGCAACCGTGGGCGAGGCCGGCGAGTACGACGATGCCACCGCCAGGAGGACCTTCTCAGCCGAAACGCTCTGTGAAGCAACGACTTTAGAATCTCTCGTGTCCTCTACGCACCCATGCGGGATATGCTTCAGCGCGGCGCATCCTTCTCCCAGGAGTTGCACATGTCTAGTACCGCAGCCGAAACTATCGCCGGTGTCGCAATCCCGGACACCCCGCTGGCGCGGGCGATTACCGCCCACATTCGGGACGTCGAGAACGATCTGCTTTTCGATCATTCCCGCCGCGTCTTCCTGTTCGGCGCGTTACAGGGCCGTCGCCGCGGACTGCAACCGAATCCGGAACTGCTCTACGCCGGAGCGATGTTTCACGACATCGGGCTCACCGAGCGGTACCGCACCTCGATGCTGCGCTTTGAGGTCGACGGCGCCAATGCCGCGCGCGACTTCCTGCTCGAGCACGGCGTCGCACAAGCCGACGCCGACAAGGTCTGGCTGGGCATCGCGCTGCACACCACGCCGGGCGTGCCCGAATTCCTCGCACCCGAGACTGCATTGGTGACGGCGGGCGTCGAAACCGACGTGCTCGGCATCGGCCGCGACGACCTGCCTGCCGAGGCGCTCGCCGCGGTCACCGCCGCGCACCCGCGCCCCGATTTCAAGCAGCAGATCCTGGCGGCCTTCAACGACGGCATGAAGCACCGCCCCCAGAGCACGTTCGGCACGTGCAATGCCGACGTCCTCGAGCGCTTCGACCCGGCGTTTGTCCGGGACAACTTCGTCGACAACATCGTCGACAACACCTGGCCCGAGTGAGGACCGTCAAAGCAATGCGAGCCTCAGCGGCCGTCGAGCACCCCGCGTAGCAGGTCGATCAGCACCAGGGGTTGGTCGCTTTGCACGGAATGCCCCGAGTTCTCCACAACGTGCACACCGCGGAATTCGGTTGCCCGTCGCGCGAGTTCGTCGGCATCCTCGTCGGTGACGAAGCCGGACTTGCCGCCACGGATCAGCGTGATCGGCGCGGTCAACCCGTCGAGGTCGTCCCACAGGCCGTCGAAGTCGGGGAATTCCCGGACGAGGTCGTAGCGCCAAGTCCAGCGGCCGTCGTCGAGCCGGCGCGAGTTGTGAAACACGCCGCGGCGCAGCGACTTCGGGTCGCGGTGCGGCGCTGCGGCGGTGGTCAGCTCCAGCATCGCCGCAAAGCTGGGGAACTCCCGGTCGCCGTGCATCAGCGCCACCGTGCCCTGCTGTTCCTTGGTCATCTCGGAGTGGCGCTGCAACGCCGACGGGGTGACGTCGACGAGGACGAGTTCACGCACCAGGTGCGGCGCGAGCGGCGCCCAGCCCGACCGCGGTCAGCCCGCCCAGCGACATGCCGACAACCAGATCGGCATCCGGCGCGAGCTCGTTCAGCACGGGGGCCAGGGCGGCCGCGTTGTGCTGCGGCGAGTAGTTGCCGTCCTCGCGCCACGACGAATGGCCGTGGCCGGGCAGGTCCACCGCCAAGGCCGGCTGCCCCAAGCCGACGATCACGGTGTCCCAGGTGTGTGCGTTCTGCCCGCCGCCGTGCAAGAAGATGACCCGCGGCGGGGAGTCACCCCAGTGCAGCGCGCTGACAGCACCCGCATCGATGCGCTGCACCCGCGGCAGCGGTCCTTCGACCCCGGCCTGCTCGGCGTTCTCGGGCAACAGCGCGAACTCGGAGAGGCCAACCAGTTCGTCGTCGGAGATGTCGGTCACGCCTCCGACTCTACGAGTCCCGCGCGCACGTCACGCTGAAAGCAGACCGGCCCGCCACCGAGGTGACGGGCCGGTCTTGCGAGAACTACTAACCCTCGATGATGAACTCTTCGAGCTGCGCGCGCGCGATGTCGTCGGGCAGCTGCTGCGGCGGGCTCTTCATCAGGTACGCCGACGCCGGGATCACCGGCCCGCCGATGCCGCGGTCCTTGGCGATCTTGGCCGCCCGCACCGCGTCGATGATGACGCCGGCCGAGTTCGGCGAGTCCCACACCTCGAGCTTGTACTCCAGGTTCAGCGGAACGTCACCGAACGCGCGGCCCTCGAGACGGACGTAAGCCCACTTGCGGTCGTCGAGCCAGCCGACGTGGTCGGACGGGCCGATGTGCACGTCTTTGGTCTTGAACTCCCGCTGCACGTTCGACGTGACGGCCTGGGTCTTGGAGATCTTCTTGGACTCCAGCCGCTCACGCTCGAGCATGTTCAGGAAGTCCATGTTGCCGCCGACGTTGAGCTGCATGGTGCGGTCGAGTTGCACGCCGCGGTCCTCGAACAGCTTGGCCATCACGCGGTGGGTGATCGTGGCGCCGACCTGGCTCTTGATGTCGTCACCGACGATCGGCACACCGGCGTCGGCGAACTTCTTGGCCCACACCGGGTCGGACGCGATGAACACCGGCAGCGCGTTGACGAACGCCACCCCGGCGTCGATCGCGCACTGGGCGTAGAACTTGTCGGCCTCTTCGGAGCCCACCGGCAGGTAGGACACCAGCACGTCGACCTCGGCCTCGCGCAGCACCTTGACCACGTCGACCGGCTCGGCGTCGGACAGCTCGATGGTGTCGGCGTAGTACTTGCCGATGCCGTCCAGGGTCGGGCCGCGCTGCACCGTCACGTTGGTCGGCGGCACGTCGGCGATCTTGATGGTGTTGTTCTCCGACGCGAAGATCGCCTCGGACAGGTCGAAGCCGACCTTCTTGGCGTCCACGTCGAACGCGGCGACGAACTTCACGTCGCGGACGTGGTACTGGCCGAACGTCACGTGCATCAAGCCGGGCACGGTGCTGTTCTCGTCGGCGTCGTAGTAGTACTGCACGCCCTGAACCAGCGAGGACGCGCAGTTGCCGACGCCGACAATGGCGACTCGGACATCGGGGTGCGCCGCCGGCGCATCTGACGGCTTGTGCTCACTCATGCGGCGTTCTCCTTAACACTTGATTGTTGTGGGTGGGGGATTTCGTGGATTTACCCAGGTCTAGGCCTGCTCAGCGCCCCGTTGCGCTATGCGTTCGGCCGCGATCAGCTCGTTGAGCCAATTCACTTCCCGCTCGCTGGACTCCAACCCGAGTTGGTGTAACTGGCGGGTATAGCGGTCTAGGGAGCTACTGGCCCGCGCTACTGCTTCACGCAGGCCTTCCCGACGCTCTTCTACCTGGCGTCGACGCCCTTCCAAGATGCGCATGCGCGCCTCGGCCGGAGTGCGGTTGAAAAACGCCAGGTGCACGCCGAAGCCGTCGTCGGTGTAGTTATGCGGGCCGGTGTCGGCCACCAGCTCGGTGAAGCGCTTGCGGCCGTCATCGGTCAACTCGTAAACGCGCCGGGCACGCCGCACCGGCGTCCCGGCCGGGGCGGCGTTTTCGGCGATCAGCCCGTCCGCCTGCATCCGTCGCAGCGCTGGGTAGAGCGAACCGTAGGAAAACGCCCGGAACGCCCCGAGCAGACCAGTCAGCCGTTTGCGCAGTTCGTAGCCATGCATCGGCGACTCGAGCAAGAGTCCCAGGATGGCGAGCTCCAGCACCGAGTCACCTCCTTTGCTCTGCGTGGCCCTGGCCGTTACAACGACTGCTATGTCGCGGAACAGTCTCGCGCAATAGTATCGGTCCGATATATTCGCCGCCACTCCAGCTGGCGTCCAGCTGAAGTTCTCAGTTTGTTCAGACGCTTTTGGCCGGGTCGTCAAGAACGGGCGAGGTGAGCCGGTCTGATCGGCTCAGGTTGCAATCACCGTGGTTGCAAGCCTGTTGGCGGGGTCGGTGGCAGGCGTAAACAACCAGCGTGTCAATACGTCCTCTGCATCTTCATCGCTTCCTGCCCACCTACGGGGATTCCCGCAACCTGATCGCTGGCGATCACGGAAGGACCATGCACGGCGACCGGTCGGCCGATTTGAAATACCTCATTGACGGTGCTGCTCAAGCCACGATGACCCCGCATGCGAGCCGCGCGGGCGCGGCAATTGAGGCGCACGGAGTGGCTGGGCAAGCTCTCGGCATCGGTCCCGCGGACGTACTCTGGTCATCGTGCGATTGCAGCGACAGGTAGTCGACTACGCGCTTCGGCGGCGCTCACTGCTGGCCGAGGTCTATTCGGGTCGGACCGGTGTCTCCGAAGTGTGTGACGCCAACCCGTACTTGCTGCGCGCTGCGAAGTTCCACGGGAAGCTCAGCACGGTGATGTGCCCGATCTGCCGCAAGGAGCAGCTCACCCTGGTGTCGTGGGTATTCGGCGATCACCTCGGCGCGGTGTCCGGTTCGGCGCGCACCGCCGAGGAGTTGGTCATGCTGGCGACCCGATTCGAAGAGTTCTCCGTGCATGTGGTGGAGGTATGCCGGACCTGCAGCTGGAATCATCTGGTCAAGTCGTATGTGCTCGGCGCGGCACGCCCTCCGAAGGGCACCCGGACGGCACGCAACGGCGCGCGCACGGCCAGTGAATAACGAAGGGCAGCAGGACCACTCGGCCACTGGAACCCCCAACGGGGTGGGGGCCGACGGCGGTCAGGGGTCGACGCCCGACGCCGTGCGTCGACAGCGTCCCTCAGGCCGCTCAGGCCCCGCGGTTCCCCCCGACGACCGGCTGACCACGATCCTGCCTCCGGTGAGAGACGACACAACGCGCCCGCTGCGCGATCCGATCGAGGCGGTCAAGGCCGCGCTGGACGGTCGGCCGGCGTCGAGAACCTCCGAACCGCGTGACCCGCTGGACATGGCCACCGCTGCGTTGGAAGGCCGGTCGCCACACGGTCACCGGCAGCCCGCGGGTGGGGGCGGTGGCGGACGGCCGCCCGGTACACCGCCGTCGAAGCCGCCGCTGCCCGACTGGGGCTGGGTCCGGCGCATCGACTGGACGTGGCTGCAGCGCATCAACTGGTTGTGGGTCCGCCGCGGGCTCTACGTGGCCGCCGTGGTGCTGCTGCTATTGCCGATCGTCACCTTCGCGATGGCCTACTTCATCGTCGACATTCCCAAGCCCGGTGACATCCGCACCAACCAGGTCTCGACGATCCTGGCCAGCGACGGCTCAGAGCTGGCCAAAATCGTTCCGCCGGAAGGCAACCGCGTGGACGTCAACATCAGCCAGGTGCCGATGCACGTGCGGCAGGCGGTGATCGCCGCCGAGGACCGCAACTTCTACACCAACCCCGGCTTCTCGTTCACCGGCTTCGCGCGGGCGTTCAAGAACAACATCTTCGGCGGCGACACGCAGGGCGGTTCGACGATCACCCAGCAGTACGTCAAGAACGCGTTGGTGGGATCACAGCGCGCCGGAGTCGGCGGCCTGGTCCGCAAGGCCAAGGAACTCGTCATCGCCACCAAGATGTCGGGCGAGTGGTCCAAAGACGATGTGCTGCAGGCCTATCTCAACATCATCTACTTCGGTCGCGGCGCCTACGGGATATCGGCGGCGTCCAAGGCTTACTTCAACAAACCCGTCGATCAGCTCACCGTGGCCGACGGAGCGCTGCTGGCCGCACTGATCCAGCGCCCGTCCACGCTCGACCCCGCAGTGGACCTCCCGGGCGCCAAGGCGCGGTGGAACTGGGTGCTCGACGGGATGGTCGACGACGGCGCACTATCGGCGAAGGACCGAGCGGCTCAAGTGTTTCCGCCGACGGTGCCGCCCGATCAGGCCCGCGCGCAAAACCAGACCACCGGACCCAACGGGTTGATCGAGCGACAGGTCACCCGGGAGCTGATGGATCTGTTCAACATCGACGAGCAGACGCTGAACACTCAGGGGCTGCAGGTCACCACCACGATCGATCCCGCAAGCGCAGAAGGCCGCCGAGGACGCCGTGTCGAAGTACATGGACGGGCAGGCGCCCGACATGCGTACCGCGGTCGTCTCCATCGACCCGCACAACGGCGCGGTGAAGGCCTACTACGGCGGCAACGACGCGCACGGCTTCGACTTCGCCCAAGCCGGGCTGCAGACCGGGTCGTCGTTCAAGGTATTCGCACTGATCGCTGCACTCGAGCAGGGCATCGGTCTGGGCTATCAGGTGGACAGCTCACCGCTGACGGTCAACGGCATCAAGATCACCAACGTCGAGGGCGAGAGCTGCGGAACCTGCAATATCGCCGAGGCGCTCAAGCGGTCGTTGAACACCTCCTACTACCGGCTGATGCTCAAGTTGAAGCACGGTCCGGAAGACGTCGCCGACGCCGCACACCAAACGGGCATCGCCACCAGCTTCCCCGGTGTGGCGCACACGCTGTCCGAGGACGGCAAGGGCGGCCCGCCCAACAACGGAATCGTGTTGGGCCAGTATCAGACTCGGGTGATCGACATGGCTTCGGCGTACGCCACGTTGGCCGCATCGGGTGTCTATCACCGACCGCATTTCGTGCAGAAGGTGGTCAACTCCGAGGGCCGGGTGCTGTTCGACGCCACCGGCTCCGACAACTCCGGCGAACAGCGGATCCCCAAGGACGTCGCCGACAACGTCACGTCGGCGATGCAACCGATCGCCGCGTATTCCCGCGGCCACGCGTTGGCCGGTGGGCGGCCGTCGGCGGCCAAGACCGGCACCACGCAGTTGGGTGACACCGACGCCGACAAGGACGCCTGGATGGTCGGCTACACCCCGTCGCTGTCGACAGCGGTATGGGTGGGCACCGTCACCGGCGACAAGCCACTGGTCAACAAATGGGGTTCGCCGGTCTACGGTTCGGGTCTGCCGTCGGACATCTGGAAGGCGACCATGGACGGTGCGCTCAAGGGCACCACGACGGAGTCCTTCCCCAAGCCGGCGGAGATCGGTGGCTACGCCGGCGCGCCGGTGGCACCGCCGCCGCCGCCACCGCCGCCGCAGATGACGGTTATCCAGCCGACGATCGAGGTGGCACCGGGCATCACGATCCCGGTTGGGCCGCCCACCACGGTGCCCGTCGGGCCGGCACCTCCACCGCCGGGAGCGCCCGAGCCCGCACCGCAACCGCCGCCGTGATCGGCGCCGAGACAGGCCGCCCCACTATTTCGCCGCGGCGGTTGGCCGCCGACTTGCGCTCCGCCGATGACCGCGATTGCCCCAGTCGCACCGACTTTCTGGGCGCGGCGCTGTCGAACACTATCGGCGGCCCGGTGGGCCGGCACGCGGTGATCGGGCGCACGGCTTTCCTGACGCCGTTGCGAGTGATGTTCTTGATCGCGCTGGTGTTTCTGGCGTTGGGCTGGTCGACGAAGGCGCCGTGCTTGCAGAGCACCGGAACCGGCCCGGGGGATCAGCGGGTCGCCAACTGGCAGAATCAGCGCGCCTATTACGAGCTGTGCTACTCCGACACCGTGCCGCTGTACGGCGCGGAGTTGTTGAGCCAGGGCAAGTTTCCGTACAAGTCCAGCTGGATCGAGAAGGATGCCGGCGGCAAGCCGCAAACCCGCTACGACGGCCGGCCTGCGGTGCGCTACATGGAGTATCCGGTGCTCACCGGGGTGTATCAGTACGTGTCGATGGCGCTGGCCAAGACCTACACCGCGTTGAGCAAGGTGATCGGGCTGCCGGTCGTCGCCGAGGTGGTGGTGTTTTTCGACATCGCGGCACTCGGGCTGGCGTTGGCGTGGCTGGCGACGTTGTGGGCCACCGCGGGGCTGGCGGGCCGACGGGTGTGGGACGCGGCGCTGGTCGGCGCATCACCGCTGGTGATCTTCCAGATCTTCACGAATTTCGACGCGCTGGCAACGGCTTTGGCGGTCGGCGGGCTGCTGGCATGGGCGCGTCGGCGGCCGGTGCTGGCCGGCGTGCTGATCGGCCTGGGAGTCGCGGCCAAGCTATATCCGGCGTTGCTGTTGGGCCCGCTGCTGGTATTGGGAATCCGGACCGGCCGGCTCGGTGAACTGGCCCGCACCGCGGCCGTCGACCGTGGCGACCTGGCTGGTGGTGAACCTGCCGGTGATGGTGCTCTTCCCGCGCGGCTGGTCGGAGTTCTTCCGGCTCAACACCCGCCGCGGCGATGACATGGATTCGCTATTCAACGTCGTCAAGTCGTTCACCGGCTGGCAGGGTTTCGATCCGAAGCTGGGTTTCTGGCAGCCGCCCAGGCTGCTGAACGCAGTCGTCTTGGTGCTGTTTGTATTGTCCTGTGCGGCAATCGGTTACATCGCGCTGACCGCTCCGCAGCGGCCGCGCGTCGCGCAACTGGTTTTTCTGGTGGTGGCGGCATTCCTGTTGACCAACAAGGTGTGGAGCCCGCAGTTCTCGCTGTGGCTGGTGCCGCTGGCGGTGCTGGCGTTGCCGCATCGGCGAATCCTGTTGGCGTGGATGACGATCGACGCGCTGGTGTGGGTGCCGCGGATGTACTACCTCTACAGCGTGCCCGATCGCGGGTTGCCCGAGCAGTGGTTCACCGCGACGGTGCTGCTGCGTGATGTCGCGGTGTTGGCCCTGTGCGCACTGGTGGTGCGCCAGATCTACCGGCCGGAGGAGGATCTGGTCCGCTGGGGCGGACGGGTGGACGATCCGGCGGGCGGGGTGTTCAACCGGGCCGGCGATGTGCCGCCCAGCTGGCTGCCCCCGTGGCTGCGGCCGGCCCGGCTGCGACAACCGGCGCACGCGAGCCCCGCGGCCGAACCGGATTTCGCAAGCTCGGCCACTGTCCGGTAGCCTGGGTCGGTTGCCGACGCAGGCGACCCTCCTGCCACGGACAAGACCGTGGCCGCACACGACCATAGGAGGTGATGAGGTTCCCATGCGTCCATACGAAATCATGGTCATCCTCGACCCCACCCTTGACGAGCGCACCGTAGCCCCGTCGTTGGAGACCTTTCTCAACGTCGTCCGCAAGGACGGCGGAACCGTCGACAAGGTCGACATCTGGGGCCGGCGCCGGCTGGCGTACGAGATCGCCAAGCATGCCGAGGGCATCTACGCGGTGATCGATCTCAAGGCCGCGCCCGCGACGGTGTCCGAGCTCGACCGTCAGCTCAGCCTGAACGAGTCGGTGTTGCGCACCAAAGTGATGCGCACCGACAAGCACTGACCCGAACGCGCGCCTGTTGGCGAACGACCGCGCCGCGTCGTGGCCGTTGCGTAGGCTCTGCGACAGCACGCTCTTGACCAACCACCCGCCGATCCCGGCGGAACCACGAGGACCAGGAGGTCATTGTGGCTGGTGACACCACCATCACCGTCGTCGGAAACCTGACCGCCGACCCCGAACTGCGGTTCACCCCGTCCGGCGCGGCCGTCGCGAACTTCACGGTGGCGTCGACACCGCGGATCTTCGACCGCCAGAGCGGGGAGTGGAAGGACGGCGAGGCGCTGTTCCTGCGCTGCAACATCTGGCGTGAGGCCGCCGAGAACGTGGCCGAGAGCCTCACCCGGGGCTCGCGGGTGATCGTGCAGCGGCCGGCTCAAGCAGCGTTCGTTCGAGACCCGCGAGGGCGAGAAGCGCACCGTGATCGAGGTCGAGGTCGACGAGATCGGCCCGTCGCTTCGCTACGCCACCGCCAAGGTCAACAAGGCCAGCCGCAGCGGCGGCGGGGGCGGCGGCTTCGGCGGCGGGGGCGGTGGCGCCTCCCGTCAGCCCGCCCAGACCGGCGGCGGCGGCGGAGCCGGCGACGACCCGTGGGGCAGCGCCCCGGCCTCGGGTTCCTTCGGCGGCGGCGACGACGAACCACCCTTCTAACTTTCTCCAATCACAGAACGAAAGAGACAGACATGGCCAAGTCCAAGTCCACTAAGCGGCGCCCGGCGCCGGAAAAGCCGATCAAGACACGCAAGTGCGTGTTCTGCTCCAAGAAAGCAGCAAGAGATCGACTACAAGGACACCGCGCTGCTGCGCACCTACATCAGCGAGCGCGGCAAGATCCGCGCGCGTCGCGTCACCGGTAACTGCGTGCAGCACCAGCGTGACATCGCGATCGCGGTCAAGAACGCCCGCGAGGTGGCGCTGCTGCCGTTCACCTCCGCGGCGCGGTAAACGGCGTACGCAGAACGGAATTGACGAAAAGATGAAGCTCATTTTGACCGCCGACGTCGACCACCTCGGTTCGGCCGGCGACACCGTCGAGGTCAAGGACGGTTACGGCCGCAACTTCCTGCTCCCGCGCGGCCTGGCGATCGTCGCCACGCGCGGCGCGCAGAAGCAGGTCGACGACATCCGCCGTGCCCGCGAGTCCAAGCAGGTGCGCGACCTGGAGCACGCCAACGAAATCAAGGCGGCCATCGAGGCGCTGGGCGCGGTTGCGCTGCCGGTGAAGACCGCCGGCGACTCGGGCAAGCTGTTCGGTTCGGTGACCGCCGGTGACATCGTCATGGCGATCAAAAAGGCCGGCGGACCTAACCTGGACAAGCGCATCGTCCGGTTGCCCAAGGGCCACATCAAGGCCGTCGGCAATCAACCGTCACGCTGCACGTGCACCCCGACGTGGACGTCGAGATCGCGCTCGACGTCGTCGCCGAGGGATAACGGCTAGTTACCGTACCCCGGTGGCGGCCCCATGGGTCGTCATCGGGGTATTGGCGTTGCTGCATATGCTGGCGAACTTGCACGCGAACGCGACATTTAGCGAACGTAACCGTCCGTTAACGCCGCGAATCATTGCCTGAAACGCAACACGCCCGAAGTGGCAACCCGGCCCGACACGCCGAAGAGATTCCCATCCACACGAAGTGTGTAGCGGTGTGGTCCGCTTATCTGCAGTGATGCCGCATTGCCGCGAATTGCTCCACAAGTTCTCCACACCCCCTCAACACAGGCGCTGACGGATATGCACACACGATGCACAGGTCTATGAACAACCCCGTTTGGAGTCCTCGCCAGCAACCTTTAGCGTCGATCCGGTTGTGGGGTGATGGCGATGCTTTGACTCGACTGATGTCGGTGGCAGGACTTAACGTCAAGTAGTCGTATCGAATGTGCGTTCGAGCGTCGTGCCGGAGGAGGTGGGGAGGCCATGGCAGTCGTTGACGATCTAGGCCACACCGGCATGGATACGCCCAGCGAGGACTACGGCCGCCAGCCGCCGCAGGATCTGGCCGCCGAGCAGTCGGTACTGGGCGGGATGCTGCTGAGCAAGGACGCCATCGCCGACGTCCTGGAGAAGCTGCGGCCCGGCGACTTCTATCGCCCGGCGCACCAGAACGTCTACGACGCCATCCTGGATCTGTACGGGCGGGGGGAGCCGGCCGATGCGGTGACGGTGGCCGCCGAGCTGGACCGCCGCGGCCTGCTGCGCCGGATCGGTGGTGCGCCGTACCTGCACACCTTGATCTCGACGGTGCCGACGGCGGCCAACGCCGGTTACTACGCGGAGATCGTCGCCGAGAAGGCGCTGCTGCGCCGGCTGGTGGAAGCCGGCACCCGGGTGGTGCAGTACGGCTACGCGGGCGCCGAGGGCGCCGACGTCGCCGAGGTGGTCGACCGCGCGCAGGCCGAGATCTATGACGTCACCGATCGGCGGCTGTCCGAGGACTTCGTGCCGCTGGAGGATCTGCTGCAGCCGACGATGGACGAGATCGACGCGATCGCCTCCAATGGCGGGCTGGCCCGCGGTGTGCCGACCGGTTTCACCGAACTCGACGAGGTGACCAACGGTCTGCATCCGGGTCAGATGATCATCGTCGCGGCCAGGCCCGGGGTGGGTAAATCGACCCTTGGACTGGATTTCATGCGGTCCTGCTCGATCAAGCACCGGATGGCCAGCGTCATCTTCTCGCTGGAGATGAGCAAGTCCGAGATCGTGATGCGGCTGCTGTCGGCTGAGGCGAAAATCAAGCTCGCCGATATGCGTTCGGGCCGGATGAGCGACGACGACTGGACCCGGCTGGCACGGCGGATGAGCGAAATCAGTGAGGCGCCACTCTATATCGACGACTCGCCGAACCTGACGATGATGGAGATCCGCGCCAAGGCGCGCCGGCTGCGGCAGCGGGCTGATCTGCGGCTGGTCGTCGTCGACTACCTGCAGCTGATGACCTCTGGCAAGAAGCGTCGAGTCGCGGCAGGTCGAGGTCTCCGAATTCTCCCGCCATCTCAAGCTTTTGGCCAAGGAGCTCGAAGTTCCGGTGATCGCGATCAGTCAGCTGAACCGTGGTCCTGAGCAGCGCACCGACAAGAAGCCGATGCTGGCCGACCTTCGTGAGTCAGGATCCTTGGAGCAGGATAGCCGACATGGTGATCCTGCTGCACCGGCCGGATGCCTTCGAGCGTGACGACCCGCGTGGCGGCGAGGCGGACCTAATTTTGGCCAAGCACCGTAACGGCCCGACCAAGACGGTCACCGTCGCGCACCAGCTGCACTTGTCGCGGTTCGCCAACATGGCGCGGTAGAAGACGTAGGTTATTGTCGAGATGCAACGAAGATTAGCGAGCAGTGCCTTCTTGATTATCTAGCCGCGCGGCCGGTCTTCGGAGACGGCGCTGCGGCACGCGCAGTCCTTCCTCACGCCAAAGGCGTTGGATCTTGCCCATGTTGGTGAAAAGCGTGCCGCGCCAGCATCTTTCCGCTCCACTCGGCCGGACGCGGTCGCCGTGGTACCGTGAGCGGCGCTGACGGGGGAGTGCGGTCAATGCTGCGATACCGGCTGGCTGCGCCCTAGGGGTGGTGCGCGAGACCGCTCGTTTGCTGGCGGCTGAACGGCTCCGCGCCCCGATGAGGCTGGCGTTCTGGCTTTCCCCGTCCGCAAGTTTGCGTTCGGCCGGGCCGATACAGGGTTCAGGGTGGATCGAGGCTAACATTTCATGACGGTTTCAGTTGAGCAAAGGTACTGCAGCTTACCCGCGATGCGAGGGCCGTTATCGCCCGTTTGGCTTTAGTGTTGGCTGCCATGGCCGGACTGGACGGTTACGTGAAGCGCTGGCGCACAGCGCTTCACGTAACCGTGTCGGCATTGGTAGTTGCCATCCTCGGACTCGCCATCACCCCCGTAGCTCATGCGGCTGCGGCCATGGCGACGTTGTCGGTGATACATACGTGGCAGACCGGTTTCATCGCCCACTTCACCATCACCAACTCGAGCACGGTGCCGCTAACCGATTGGAAGCTTGAATTCGACTTGCCGGTGGGAGAATCCGTCTCGCACACGTGGAATAGCACCCTTGCACAATCTGGCACGCACTATGTGCTCACCCCCGCGAATTGGAATCGCATCATTGCACCCGGTGGGTCAGCCACAGGTGGTCTAAGAGGCGTGCTGACCGGTTCCTACTCGCCACCGTCGAATTGTGTGCTCAACAGGCAATATTTGTGCACCTAGAGGCGGCTTCTGTCGTCACCGATTTCAGCGAGCAGCCGGGCGCCGGCTGAGTCGGCCAGTCCCAAGAACTGCGTCGGTCTGTAACAAGACCTCGAAGGTCCGATAAAACTCAGGCGTCCATCCCCGGGAAATCGGGATAGTAAGCACTGTTGGTATCGATCAGCCCAGTTAGTAGCCGGCACGCGGACGCGGGTGGTCTGGCGGTCCGTGGTCGGGCGCGGACTGTAGGTCGGGCGCGGCAGCGGCCAGCAATGCATCGCGGTCGCGGTTCAACGGCGGATAGATACGTCGGGTGTTGATGGCGTGTTTGGTGTCTTTGGCCTCCTGGCCGCATGCGACGACGCGGCGGTCCCACCCTTCGGTGTATACCGCGCCTGCCGGTCCAAGATCGAGAACCGTGACATACCAAGGGATCCGCAACGGCCTCATCGGCTTATCCAGGAGATCGCCGACAACGTTGTATCCCGCCCATCGGCCCATCGGGCGGCCGTGCTGGCACGACATCACCGACGCATGTTCGTCGTCTATTTTGGCGACGGCGACGTCACCGGCGGCGAATACCGCGGGCACACCGCAGACCCGCAGATAATCGTCGACCGGGAGTCGACCCAGCCGGTCACGGGCGACCCCGAAGTCTGCGGTCAGCGGATTGGCCCGCATGCCGGCACACCAGACAACGGTGGCGGCGGCCACCACCTCACCAGAGGAAAGCGTCACACAGCGCTCGTCGATGGCGGCGACCGCCACGCCCAACCTGGTCTCGACCCCGGTTTGGGCCAACGCCGCCTCGATGACCGGTCGCGCCGATGCGCCCATGTCCGAGCCGACGAACGGGTTGTGGTCGATCAGGATGACCCGCGGTGCGACGGCACGCGCGGCAAAGGTGTCAGCGAGCATCGCGGGCAGCCCGGTGGCCTCTTCAAGTCCCGTCAAACCCGCACCGACCACGACTACTGTCGCCGCCGCGGCCTCAGCCGGGCCCTCAGCAAGCCCGCGCAGATGGGCTTGCAGTCTGATCGCGGCATCGTGGGTGTCGATGTCAAAACCGAACTCCCGCAGGCCAGGGATGTCGGGCTTTACCACCTGGCTGCCCACCGCGAGCACTAGTCGGTCGTAGCGGTGCGCACCCGCAGTGGACTCGACGATCCGCGCCGAGGCATCGATCGCCGTCACTTCGCCGGTGATGTGCTTGATTCCGACCGGATCGAGAAGATCCGTCAGCGCGATGCGCGATGGGCCCAGATTGATCTCGTAGTTGCGCACCCGGATGTCGTGGTACGGCGTGGAACTGACCATCGTGACATCGACGGTGCCGGCCGCCACACCAAGCTCGTCGAGCCGCCGGACCGCCCCAATCGCCGCCCACAGACCCGCGAACCCAGACCCCAGAACCAGGACACGCGCGGGATCGGTCACTACGACCACTGTAGTGACTCAGTGGGGACGGGTCAGCCTTCTAGCATCGAGACGACCTTCTTGGCCGTAGCCTTGGCGGACCCCGGATTCTGGCCTGTTACCAGCCGCCCGTCGACGACGACGTGCGAGGCAAATGGAATCAGGCCCTTGTCGTATCGTGCGCCCCGCTTCGTCATTTCATCCTCGGCGTTGTAGGGCACCAACTTGTCGACCCGGGCCAAAACCTCATCCGACCAGGCGAACCCGGTGAGCTTTCGCCCGGCGACCAAGAGCGATCCGTCTGACAGCTCAGTGTTGAGTAGGCCGCAGTAGCCGTGGCAGACGGAGGATACGACTCCACCGCGCTCGAAGATCTCGTGCGTGATGCGTTGCAGACCTTCGGATTTTCGTAACGAGAGACGTTGGTGACGACGTTCAGGATCCGCTTGGTCAGGTTTCAAGAATTCCGCGGACGGACTGTCGGCGCCACTAAACGGCCACAACGCCGAGGCAGTGCTCATTTTCGGGGCGCTTGACTTCTCCGATCGGCCGGTGGGCTGTCGAAGAGTCGCCTTAGCTGCCGGGCATCACCTAAGTTTTAGCGGGACTCCGGCGTCGTGGAAGACGTCCTGTATCGCCTCGAACAACGTGCGCTGCCCGGGGCGCAGATCGTTGAGGTAGCGCTGCGACAGCGCGCTGTGTTGCCATTCGAATTCGTACGGCCGATGTTCGGGGGTGCCGAATCCGCCTCGCAGGCAGTCGGCCAGTGCGTCGAGATTGCGGCCGAAGTATCCGCCGGGACCGTTCACGGAGGATCCGATCTCGCGATAGAAGTCATTGGCGGACTTGATCTTTCGGCCGTCGATGCGGAAGATCACTGGCTCGCGCGTCATCATTGCCTCCCCGCTCCAGTGATCTGACAGAACGAGTCGTAGTGGTCGCCGGTGTAGAAGTATTGGGCCGGATCGTTCAGTGGTGTTCCGCCAGTGACGATGCGCCTCAGCGACCGGTCTCGGGTACGCGGGGTGATCACGGTGTACTCGTGGTAGTACCCCCTGCGCTGCTTAGGCAGATGACCCTCGTGATTCACAAACACCGCACCGTCGCTGTATGGAAACGGGAAGGGTCCGCCTGCGTGGATGCGCCTCACGGTGTCGCCCACTTCGGGCGGCAGGGTGGCCATCGGGCACGTCGGCTCGTTGGCTCCACTGACGGTCGTCGGTGCCGGGTGGGGAGAATTGCTCCGCGCCAACATCCATCCGCCGAAGATGACGATCAGCGCGCACACCGCGACGAGTGCCAACTTGCGTCGACCCACGTGTGCTCCTCGCTGCCGGATGACTCAATTACGCCGGACCCCTCATTGTGGCTTGGTTCGGCTCGGTGGTGCATCAGCGCTGGCCGTAACGGCGACGACGTCCGCCGGGCGGCTGCGTGAGCGCTACGCTCCACGTCGTTGCGATGAATCACTGCCGAGACGAGAAAGGCATGTCTGCCATTTTGATGAGAATTCCGCGGGGCTGCATTAGCGCTGACCGCAACAGGTTCGGCCCGCACCGTGACGCGCGAAGTGCGGGCCGAATCTGATTGCAACGCAAAGCTTCACGGGCGGCACACAGTACCGGAATCCGGCACGCCGCCTACCCGTTCGAGCATAGATAGCCTCGACAACACCTGCGGTGCCGGCGCGACTGTTCCGACCGCATTGAATCCTTGGGCCAGACAATTGCGTCGCCTTCAGCTTCGACGCATCCATTTCACATAAGCCTTGGTGGCGAACGGCACTGTCGACGTCGAATCCCACGAATATTGGGGCCAAACGGCTCTATTCAGGAACGGAATGCGGCCCACATGATCGAGTTTTCCGCGTCGGTTGGCGGCGAACGGTTTCGTCGCCTAACGAATAGGGAGAGCACCAGTGAAGATCACCGCGATGATAGCGACAGCAGTAGCAACCGTGGCCGTGGCAACGATCGGCGTCACCACCGCACCGACCGCATCCACTGCCACCTATCCCGTCGTCGGCAAACTCGGTAGCGAGCTGACGATGACTGACACGGTCGGCCAAATCGTCCTCAGCTGGACGGTCAGCGACCTCAAACCCAGCACCGATGTAGTGCCCGCCTCCTTCCCATACTCCGTAAGAGGTCAGCTCTGGGAAGCCACCGCCACCGTCAAGTCCATCCAGGGCACCGTCACCCCCGCCATTTCGCAGTTCAATGCCGTCGCCCCTAACCAAGCCGCCTACCGAGTTTTATGGGAGGTCCCTTTCCCGAGCAACATCAGCGGCGCCACCATCCCCCAGAGCGCACAATCGACCGGCAAAATCCATTTCGACGTCACCGGTCCATCGCCGACAACCGTCACGATGAACAACGGGATGGAAGACCTTTTCATTTGGGGGCCATAGGCGCTCGCCTCTAGATCGAATTACCACGACCGATTCCGGTCGACGCGGCTGGCCTGTGCGCCGAATTATGTTGGACCGCTGAGTAAAAGGAACCAAAGGAGATGCCCGACAAAGCGCTAACGGACCTGCAACTGCCTGCACCGGCGAGCGACCCCGGCGATCCGATCGTGGTCATGTTCCAGCGACGCATGACCACTCGAGACATCGCTGCCACCCCGTTGCCGATGCAGGAGCTTTCCAACCTGCTCTGGTCGGCGTTCGGTATAAATCGCACAGCGGGTCCGTTCGGGATGCCGGGCCGGACCGCAGGTTCGGCCAGCAACTCCCAGGAGATCGATCTCTATGTCGCGCTCGCCGACGGAGCTTATCGCTATGACGCGGCGAATTGTCGGTTGGCGCTGGTCACGCCGGCCGATTTACGCGCTAGCGCGCTCACACCGGGTCAACCCAACATCACGGCCGCCGCCCCGGTCCAATTGATCTACGTCGTCGACGTTCATCGGCTCACGCATACGGCGGGCTTCGAAGAACCCGGGCTCCATGATCCGGAAACACAGAAGGCCTACTACTACGTCGACACCGGCCTCATCGCCCAGAGTGTGTACCTTTTCGCCGCCGCGCATGGACTCGCTGCTTGGTTTCATAACTGTGACAGGGCCGGCCTGGCCGAGAGCCTGGAATTGAGAGCAGAGCAACGAGTCCTGTTCGCTCAATCCGTCGGCTATCCGCTAGCAGGCTGACCGACAGCTGCCTCGTCAGCGGAAGCGGACGTTCAACGTCGCCAGGCCGAAGATCTTCCGGCCATCGGACTTCGCGGCGACGATGACGACACCGGTGCGGGTCTCCGGGTCCAGCGACTTGATCCGGCCGCTGAACTCGATGTCGGCGCCCTCGGCGGCCGACACGATCGCGGGCGCAGACAGCCGCACCGCGTAGCGGGTAACCGCACCGGGGTCACCCGACCATGCGGAGGCGAATCCGGCACCCAGACCCATGGTGAGCATTCCGTGGGCGATCACATCGGGCAGCCCGGCCAGCTTGGCGATGTCCTCGTCCCAGTGGATCGGGTTGGCGTCGCCGGCCACGCCGGCGTAGTTCACCAGGTCGCCGCGGGACAGCCGGGCGTGGTGCACCGGTAGCTCGTCGCCGACCTTCACGTCGTCGAAGGACGGCGTGCCCGGCGTGCGGGTCGTGCCTCCCTCGGCGATCCGAATCTCGCCCTCGGGGCGCACCGTCTTCTGGTAGCGGATCGGATTCGCCGACTCCGAAGATGTCCACGTCGTGCATCATCGTGTTCTGCACGGCCGTCTTGATCGCCGGATCGACGTCCTCGGCGGTGACGCCGACGACGGTGGTGTGCAGGGTGTGCACCCGCTCGCCGGCGGTGTCGGTGAAGGTGTTGGTCACGGTGATCAGATCTCTGCCGGCGATCCTGCGCACCGACGTCAGTTCGACGTCGACGTGCAGTTCGTCGCCGGCCACGATCGGGCGGTGCTGCTCGAAGACTTCTTCGGTCTGCATGTAGGTGTCGTAGCCGACGACCACCTGTTCGAACATGCGGCGATTGCAGGTCATGCCCGGGGTCGACGTGAACGTCAGCGGCGCCACCAGGTCCGAGTAACCCAGTTCAGCGGCGGCGGCGACATCCCAGTGCGCGGGGTGGTAGTCCTGCACCGCACGGGCGTACTCGCGCACCTTCTCGCGGCCGACCAGGTAGGTGCCGTCCATCTGGTAGTAGTGGCCGACCCGCGATTCGAGCGCCGACGTTTCTGCTGCTGCGGTCATGAATTTGCTCAACTTTTCTATCGGCTTGTTCGCTGAGGCCGACCAAAGCACACTAACGCGCCGGCCACCGGGGCTCGCACCCGCGTTGACGAGATGAAATGCATCCGGGCGGCGGAGACGATAAATCGTCAACCATCTGAATTATTGGCTACGAGCCTGCAGGGCCTCGGCAGGTGAGGGAAACGCGAAGAATCACGCTGTCGGAGGTCAGCAGGTTGGTCTCCACGTCGCCGTAGAAGTAGCTGCCGTCGGGGCTCCAGTTGGCTGTCTGTACGACAGTCGCCCAGACCTGTTTGCCGCCAATGCTTTTTGCGTTGCCGTTGATATTGAAATCACTGAGACGCTGCGGATTTGATCCGTCGGCGTCCATTGTCCACCAGTCGGTTCCACGAGACGGGTTGTCGGCGTTCGTCATCCATATGACATGGCCGTCGGGCGAATAGCGGGGGTGCTCGTTGTAGCTGCTGCCTCGGGTCAGTCGCGTGGTGGTTCCCGTCCCCAGGTCCAAACGGTAGATCTGATTGCTCCAGAAGTTGTGCGTTTCGAAGTCGCTGGTGAACACCAGCGATGAGGAGTCCGGTGAGAATCCGCCGGACTCATTGAACGCGTTGCCCGGGGGCGAGACAGTGCGAACATTGGCCAACGACGGTGTGCCGTCTGGCCCGACGATGAAATCCGCCACCTTGATAACCCAGAATCCGGCGAACCGATCGGGGTTGAGTGGTTGGCCGGCACCCGTGCGCTCGGTCCATTCAAGTTGGCGTCCGTCGGGGGAGAACTCGGGAATGATGGTGCCGTGGTCTTTATCGACCGGAACGTTGGTCAGTTGCCAAGCGTGCGAACCGTCGGCGGTGGCCACCCACAAATCGGAATAGCTGCCCCATCCCGGGGTGGCGCCCACCGAGTTGCCGGGGTGATCAGATTTTTCGGCCACGAACGCGAAGTACTGGCCGGCAGGGCTCCACACCGGCGATCCTGTTGTGCGTCGCGGAAAGCTGGCTGAGCCCACACCCGACTGCTGCCTGTCGTTTCCATCGGGCCTGACTGTGTAGATGTGGTACAGACCGTCACTGCTTTTGGCGTTGAACGCCACCCGATCATTGGGCTTCGACCAATCAGCCCCAAAGGCATTCCGCTGGAAAACGTCGTAGGTGATCGGCGCGCCGCATCCGTTCGCCATCACGGATCGGGGGAGCGTCGCCGGTGACCCTGAGCAGGCTACCGGTGGCCCGGATGCGCAAGCACAGCACATCAGTATCGACATGAGAGCGGCGGCGCGCAAAGCGTATCGGCGGATGAATGCGGCAATGCGCAACAGCGACCCCAATCCAAGATCACCGCGGATGCTGGTGGTCGGCGTGTGCCGACAGGGCAGAAACATGAAATGGATACTATGGTTTTGAAATGAGTACTTCAAGTCTGAGCGGGGAGCCGTCGGGGCGAGTGGCGCGGCGGCGCGCGGCCACCCGTGCCCGGCTACTGCAGGTGGCGCAGCGCTTGGCCGGCGATGATGAGTCGGTCACCGTCGCGCAGATCGCCGCCGAAGCCGACGTCGCGCTGGCCAGCTTCTACACCTATTTCGAATCCAAAGAGGAGTTGTTCGCCGAGCTGGTCCGCGACACGATGACCGGCTTGGCCGATCGGTTGGCGACCTTGTCCTCCAACGACGAACCGGCACTGGCGTTCGCCGCAGCGCTACGGGCATTTTGGGCGTGGTGTACCGAAGATGTTCCACGGGGGCGGTATGTGCTGCGGGTGGCGCATGCCAATGATGTCCTGGCCGCAACCGTGGGTGTGACGTTGGCCGGGTTGATCGAGCGGGGCCGTCAGGAGGGCCGTTTCCACGTCGGTAACACCCAAGTCGCGGCGTTTCTCATCGGCGGCGGCGTCATCGGTGCGACGGCGGGTCGCCTCTCGGGCCGTCTTGCCGTACCCGACACGGATATCGAGCTCACCACGCAGGCACTGCAACTGCTGGGATTGTCACCGCGAGCGGCCCGCCGCGCCGCGACGGATCCCAAAACCGAGCCCGACCGGCGATCACGTTAGACAGGTTCGACCCTGGTCGCGTGGACGACGTTGCACGGCAGGTGAATACGCCCGTCATCGATGAGCGGGAGGATCGTGGCCATCCGTTCGGCCATGCTCCGCATTTGTTCGGCCTGTCCGCGCGGCATCTGCTGAAGAACCGCCTCCGGCAGCGCGCCGAAGCTGCCGGTAAAACCCGAGGCGTTGCCGACAAAGGTGGTGGGTCCGAGAAAGCCGATCCGCCAGCCGGTGTTGCCGAGGGTGTCGCGGATGTCGGCTTCCGTCACGGCCTCCATCGGGGCGATGACCCCGTTGACGTTGTCGCCGGAGAAGCAGTAGAGGAACCAGCGGGCGTCCCCCGTCGTCACGCGGTGTAGCGCCGCGGCGTAGGCCCGCCTGTCGGCGTGGTCCAGGCAATGGTAGAGGGCGCTGTCGATGACGGTATTGAATTGGCCGTCGTAACCGGTCAGTTCGGTGGCGTTGCCGACGTTGAAGCGCACTTCGACGCCGGCCTCGGCGGCGCGGGCGCGGGCCTGCTCGATAGCCGTCGGCGAGCTGTCGATACCCGTCACCGAGTAGCCGCGATGTGCCAGGTAGATGGCGTTGTCGCCGAGGCCGCAGCCGGCGTCGAGCACCTCTCCCCGGATCACGCCGAGCGCTTCGAGCTCCGTGAGCCGCGGCTGCGGCTGTCTGATGTCCCACGGGATGCCGTCGGGGGCGGGCGCACCCGGGAACGCGGGCTCCCCGCGGTAGAGGCTCTCATACGATTCACGGTTGTGGCGGAAAGCTTCTGGCGTGGGATGGCTCACCTCAGCACCGTACGCCCAAGAGAGTGGCAGGAACGTAATCCACGTGCAGTAGCGTCGCGAGGGTGGCGAACAGCGATCATGGCTCCCCCGGGGGTAGACCCTCGATGGCGCCGCCGTTGCAGCCGCCGACCAACACCGCCTGCCTTTCCGCGGCGGAGCAGGCACGCACCATCGTTGCCGGCACCAATGCCGCTACGTTGGCGACCCTGACCGCCGACGGTGACCCGTGGGCGTCGTTCGTGGCCTACGGACTGCTGGGCGGAGAGCCGGTGCTGTGCGTGTCAAACCTGGCCGAGCATGGTCGCAACCTCGCACACGACCCGCGGGCCAGCTTGTCGATCGTGGCGGCGGGCAGCGAGACCGACCCGCTGGCCAACAGCCGAACGACTTTGGCCGGGTTGGTTGTTCAACCGCTTGGCGCCGAACGCGACGCGGCACGGGCGGCTTACCTGAGCGCGGTGCCCGCCGGCCGGATGTACGTCGACTTCAGCGACTTCACCCTGTGGGTGCTGCGGGTTCAGCGAGTGCGTTGGGTGGGCGGCTACGGCCGGATGGACTCGGCCACCGGCGAGCAATACACCGCTGCGGCTCCGGACCCGGTCGCGCCGATCGCGGCCAGGGCCATCGCGCACCTCAACGCCGACCACGCCGACGCCCTGGCAGCAATGGGCCGCGCGTTCGGGGGCTATCCCGACACCGACACGGCAGTGTGCACCGGCGTCGACCGCTACGGCCTCGACCTTCGTGTGCACACTCCCCGCGGGGCGGCCTACACGCGGGTCGGCTTCCCGGTAGCCCTGAACTCCGCCGATCAATTGCGTTCTGCTGCCGCGGAATTAGCCAGGGCGGCTGACCAGTCGCGCGATAGCAACGACGCTGCCCAACCAGATTGAGACAAAGGCGAACCGGTTGTTAGGCTGGGCGGCGTGGCTCGACCATCGGTCGTTACACATGCACCGTCGCTAGATCGGCCGTGGCGGCGTCCGGCCGCGCTGCGCTATGCGCTGGGGAGAATACGCGGCATCGCTAGGCCTCCGGTGATCGTGACCGAGGCGCCTGCCGACATTGTCATCGACCGGGATGCCCAGGTCTATGTGCGCGATGGAACGGTGTTGCGGGTCAACGTCTTCGGCGTACCCGATCAGGGACCCGTTCCGGCGATATTGAGCATCCACCCATACGGAAAGGACAAGCTGCCGACCCGGCGCGGCACACGGTGGACATTTCCGATGCAGTACCGCGTGACACGCCAACCGGAGCCGGTGAGGTTTTCCGACCTCACCGGATGGGAGGCGCCCGACCCGGCATGGTGGGTGAAACAAGGATTCGCGGTTGTCAACGCTGACCTGCGCGGCTGCGGGCACTCCGAGGATGCCTCGGTCGTGGGTGAGGTCAACAAGGGGTGGGACGTCGCCGGGCGGTTGCTGTTTCACGAGCGACGCGCCGTCGGGCAGGGCTCGGAGTTCGCCAGCCGCCGCGGTCGTGAGCGCTCCGAAGATTCGTACGCCGACTACTTCGCCCTGGCCGAGGTGGCGGGCAGGTCCGATGATCCGTTGGCGCAGGACAAAATTGGCCGGGTGCTGGCCCGCCGGATGGTACGAGACTGCCTTGTCGACCACGTTGCCGGCGCGATGCGTGACGGCACGTTACCTCCGGCCGCCGGGTCGATCATCCGGCTTTTCCATTCCGATGTGACATTCCTACAGGTCGACACCGCAATGGAGATCGCCGGCCCCCTCGGCGTCGTCGACAGCGACCACGAGTTGCTGAAAGTCGGGGAGCGCTATCTGTCGCGTCAAACCGTTGCTCTTGGTGGTGGCAGTGATGAGATGGCCCGCAACGTCATTCGTGAACGCGTGCTCGGCCTTCCGCGCGAATACGCCGCAGACCGCGGCGTGCCATTCAACCAGGTGCGGCACAACAAGGCTCGGTAGTAGTGAAGACGCTAGTGCCGCAGCTTGTTCAGCTGTTCCTCAACTAGTAGGGCGCTGGCCGCAGATTTGTAGCTTTCGACGACACCCTCAAGCCGTGCAGGAGAGCCGTCGAAGCACGCCCAGTCGAAAACGGCCTGACACACGTGGTCGGCCAGACTGCGCAAGATGCCATCCCGCGGAGGGTTGTCGATGACCCGGATCGCGGCCGTGCACAGCATGCCCTTATCGACGTTATCGCCCCGTAGTGCCCGCCGCGCCATTGTCAGGAGCTGCCGGGTATGCACACCCTCGAAATCCATCTACACCTCGTGCTTCGCTATTGGGTTCCGGTGCGTTCTGTGCCTGAGCGCAACGAAGCACCGAATGAGCCGACTCGTAAACCTAACCGAAAGAGGAGTACACCCCGGCCACGTTCTGGTAACAGAGATACATCGGTCTGCCGCGACGTCGTCGGTATCAACGCTCACCCGTTGGAGGAATCATGTGCAGCGCAACCACACCCGTGCCCGACTCAGCCTGAATTGGCGCTGGACGGCCAGACTGTCGTGTTGATCGGCGGCAGCGCCGGCATCGGCCTGGAGACAGCCAGATGCGCACGCGCTCACGGCGCCAGTGTCATACTCACCGGCCGCAATCCCGACCGACTCATCGAGGCCGCCCGCGATGTCGGCGCTCAACAAACCGCCGCCTTCGATGCCACCGATCAGGACGCCCTGAGAAGATTCTTCGAAACCTTGCCCACCCCAGTCGATCACGTGATGGTGACCGCAGGAGGGCCACGCTATGCGCCCCTGCTGGAAATGGATTCTGACCAGGTGCGCGAGATACTGAGCGGGCACGTAACGCTGTATCTGGCTGTCGCGCGCCACTCAGCGGGCAGGATGGCGCCGCAAGGCTCGCTGATATTCATGGGCGGCACCGGCGGACGTCGTGTCACCAAAGACCTCGGTATCGTGTCGGCGGCCACCGCCGCGCTGCCTCCGTTCACCGCCGCCCTAGCTCTTGAGCTCGCGCCCATTCGCGTCAATCTCATCGCGGCCGGTTTCGTTGACACACCACTATCTGCCGCACTGCTCGGCGATCGACTCGACGAACGCAGAGCGGAGCTACGCGCGAAGCTTCCCATCGGGCGGGTAGTCGGCCCCGCGGACGTTGCCGCGTTGGCCGTCCACCTCATGACCAACTCGGCGCTGACCGGCGCCACGTACGACATAGATGGCGGCCAGCAATTCGTGCATTGAGCGGCGCGGACAACCGAGGAGTTGTAAAGCGTCGGTCAACTTTCATTCATCTCTCTGGGCTCTCAGCAACGTAGGATTCCGACACATGAGCGAACCTTTGTCCGGGGCTTCCGGGAGCCTGGCGGCAGACGGCAAGCGGCAGCCGCAGCGGTGGGAGTCCACCTTCATCCACGAGACGCACGAAATCCTGCAAGACGTGATCGATGAGGTGAGCCGACAGGCGAACGCCCTTGGAGATGAGGGCTGGGAGATAGTGAACTCTGCGGTCCAACGGACCCCGGTCGTCCACCACTTCAAGGAGTATGACCAAGTCGGGGACCGTTTATTCGAATGGGCCGTCGTTTGCACCCTGAAGCGGCCCCGACCGCCTGCTTAACGGGTTGTTCCCTGCCATTCTGCGCGTAAAACCCCTGTATCCTCTGACCTTTCGCCGAGGTCACATTGTCGACCCATCAATGTTGTTCGGCGGAACAACGACCGCGAACCGGCCGGCGACGAGGATTAAGGAGTCAGCAATCCCGAGTTGCCACGCGGCCGCGCCAAGACCGGGGACTTGCGACAGCACGCTGCAACGAAAGGCTGAGATCGCGATGCCCCTTTATAAGATCACGACGCCGGAGGGACTGCTTACCTCCGAATCGAAGGCGACGCTGGCCGCCGAGATCACCGAGTTCCATAGCCAAATGTCCGGTCTCGACAAGGACTACACCAAAATCGTCTTCGAGAGCTTTTCTCAGGGCGACGGATTTATCGGTGGCGAGGTTGGGCCGGCGGTGATTTTGACGGTCAAGGTCCGCGCCGGCCGGCCGACTATCGGAAGAAGCTGCTGTTCAGGCTCAAGTCGAGGCTTCAGGACGCGACCTGCGCGGCAGATGTTCACATGCTGCTAGCCCTGGAGGAGACGCCGGCCAGCAACGCCATCGAAATGGGTGAGTTGATGCCCCAAATCGGCGCGTAGCCAGTGCTACTGGGCGGACGCCGCGGCGTAGTCAGCTTCGAATGTGGTTTCCAAGGCGGCAATCAGGTCCGGCGCGATACCGATGTCCAACGCAAGCGATAGCTCGCGGTTTTCGATAAGGCTTGTGGTGGAGAGGTTTTGGCTGCCGATTATGAGCGAGGTCTTGTCGGTGAGCATCATCTTCTGATGGATGTAGAGCCCCGTTTCGGTGCTCGGGAACAGGTGTGCCGAGCAACCGGCCGCCGACACTTCGGCGATGGACTTGGTCCACGCCGGGTTCTCGGTCATCACGATGCGGCATTGCACACCGCGGCTTGCGGCCTTGTCGAGCGCCGATACCACAGCGCGGTCTTTGAGTTCTTGGTTGGTGATATCGATACTGCGGGTGGCCTGGTCGATGTGCTGCAAGAAGGTGGCACGCGCCATCGGTGACCAGATGAGGTTCGGTGCGGGCGTCGCCTCTGGCGGCCGCCCGGACGGTGGCGCGGTGTAGTCGGTGTCGAACGTCGCGGCGATCGCCGTCACGTCGGTGGGATTGGTGTCCAGCACCCAGGCGTCGCGGCTGGTCGAGTAGTACTGCGGTTCCAGGTTGCCGGTGCCGACTGCCGCGGTGGCGTCGTCGACGGTGATCGTTTTTTGGTGATAGATCACGCCGTCAGGAGCCCATCGCACTCCAACGCCTGCGGCGTTGAGTTGTTGGAAGGCAGGGGTATTGGTGGAACGGCCGTGGAATGCAGCGTCGAGAATGACCCTGGTGTCCAGGCCCCGGTGGTGGGCGTCAATGAGCGCGTCGACTGCGGCTGGATCGGTGAGTTCGTACATGGTCATCCGGACCGAGCGGGTCGCACCGCTGATCAGGCCGATAATTTGGGCGTACCCCGCCTCAGGCTCCTGAATCAACAGATAGTTGGCATCCGCTGCGTGCGCGGGCGCGGTCAAACCCGACAAGGCGATCGTCGCTATCGCGACGAGCGTCAGCGCCCGATACCGAGCGATTGTTAATAGCCGCATGGCCTAATCGTATTTAGACACACTGACGCCGGGTTTGTGGCGACACGCGGGCAGAAATAGCGGCGCGGCCGCGTTGCGATACATACGCGATACGACGGATGGAGACGCTGGTGAAGATTCGCTTCGGGGTCAGCCTAGGGTTGAACACCGCTCCGGGAGAGCTCGCCGGCGTCGTCGATCACCTCGAAAGCAGCGGGGTGGACTCGCTGTGGTTTTCCGAACTGGTCTACTCCCCGGCGGTGGATCCCACGGTGGGTATGGCCTATGCCCTGGCCCGGACGACACGGTTAAAGGTCGGCACTTCAGTCGCGGTGCTTCCTGGGCGCCACCCGGTGCTGGTGGCCAAGGAATTGGCCTCGTTGGCGGCGTTGGCGCCCAGGCGGGTCCTGCCGGTCTTCGGGTTACGTTCGGCCATTCCGGCCGAGCGCGAGCTGTTTGTCGTTCCCGACGGGGAGCGCGCCGCGGTGTTCGACGAATCACTGCAGTTGCTGCGGGCGGCGTTGGTCGGTGGCCCGGCGTCTTTCGCCGGCCGGTATTTCTCGGTGAGCGGTGCGGCTATCGCTCCGCGACCGGTGCCGCCGCTCGACATTTGGTTAGGGGGTTCGGCGCCGGCGGCATTTCGGCGTATCGGCGCGCTCGGTGATGGCTGGTTGGGTAGCTTCTTGACGCCGGCTGAGGCACGGGCAGGGCGCGAAGCGATCGAACATGCTGCGGCGCAGGCAGATCGGCAGATCGAGCCGGATCACTTCGGGATTTCTTTGGCCGTCGCCGACGGTGAGTTACCGGTCGAGGTGGCTACCGCCGTGCGCCGGCGGCGCCCCGACGTGGACCCGAGTGAGCTGATCGCGACGAGCTGGGAGCAGCTGCATCGCCAACTTGACGCCTACCTGGACGCCGGTTTGACGAAATTCGTCATTCGGCCGGCGAGCAGCAAACCGGTGGACGACTTCATCGATCAATTCGTCTCGGAGCTAGTCGGCCGACAGAACTGATATCGCCGACGGCCACACCGGCGCTCGATATATTCGAAGCTCGTAGCAAGTGGATGTGGTGGCGATGTGGTAGTGCTGAGATGGCTGGGCTTCGCTGTCGGCCTCTTCGTCGTGACGAGCACGACGTTCAGCGTCGTGGGTTCCCTTGTGGTGCCGCGGGGCGTCTATTCCCACATTTCACGCATCGTCGACAAATCCCTGGACGCCGGGTTCTTCCAACTGACCAGACGGATCCAGTCGTTCGAACGTCGCGACCGGATGCTGGCGTGGCAGGCCCCGCTGTCGCTGCTGGTACGGCTGGCCGTATGGCTCGGCCTGCTCACTATCGGCTTCGCGCTGCTGCTGCTGCCGAGCATGGACGGGCGCGTCGCCGATGCGCTTACACATGCTGGATCGTCGCTCTTCACTCTGGGTTACGCCGCCCCGACCGGTTCGGGCAGCACGACGCTCGAATACTTGGCGGCCTTCACGGGACTCGTCGTCATCGGTTTGCAGGTCGGCTACCTACCCACGTACTACGCCGCTTTCACTCGGCGTGAGACCGAAGTCACCCTGCTTGGCTCGCGCGCCGGCGTCCCGGCGTGGGGGCCCGAGATCTTGGCTCGTACTCGTTGGGGATCGGGGACGACGCGGACGTACCAGCTCTGCTCGACGACCTGTTCACCAGATGGGAACGGTGGGCCGCCGAGGTCGCCGAATCCCACACCACCTACCTGACATTAGCGAGACTCCGCTCCCCGCGGGCGCTGTCACACTGGCTGATCGCGCTGATCGCAGTGATGGATGCCGCCGCGCTGCACCTATCGCTGACTCCTTCGCAAGAACCCAGACTTTCCACGCGGTTGTCGCTACGGATGGGTTTCGTGGCGTTGCGGGAGATCGCCGTTTCCATGGGCTTGCCGGTACCCGACGACCCCCCTGACCCCGACGGGACGGTCACGGTGTCGTTCGACGAATTCAGATCGGCTACCGCCATGCTGCGCGAAGTCGGGTACCCGATCGAACAGACCGATGAGGAAGCGTGGCCGCATTTTCGCGGCTGGAGAGCCAACTACGACAGCGTCGCAATGATGCTGGCCTGCAAGCTCGACGCACCACCGGCACTGTGGACCGGCACCCGGCGGTGGCCCTCGGCCCCGATCGCACCGCGGCGCCCTCCCGCCAGATTCTCGCGGGACATCCGACGGCGGCGAACGTGACGAAGCACGTTCCGCGACAACGTATTGGACGACAGCTGCATCCATACTGTCCCTTTGTCGTAACCTGCCTCCTATGGCCACCGGTTACATTCCGCAAACCGACAACAAGCGGCAGATCTTCGACGTGTTCGAGGAGATCGGGCAGCTCCCGCAGACGTCCGCTTCCATGCTCACGGACGTCTACTTCAGCGACTTCCCTGAGGCCAGCAGCCGGATCTTCCGCATTTACCGGACCCTTCCGCTGCACTACCACAACGAATGCGACGAATTCCTCTACGTCATAAGCGGCGAGGGTTTATTCCACCTCAGCGGAAATGAGTCGATTGCCCGACCCGGAACGTTTCTCCGGTTCGCGCGCCGGCAAGTCCACGGATTCCCCAGGATCACCACTCACTCGTTCGTCGTGCTCTCCGTAGACGTACCGCGCCGCCGTCCCGATGACATTGTCTTCGTGAATCCCGAGGATGGAGACGCCAAGGAGTTCATGGCTCGCAACAATCAACAGCCACGGGTTGCCTTTGCTCACGACGGGCTGTAAGGGTTCAACGGTGACTCAGGATCAGCAGCGTCCCGATGGCGGGGAACTGTCGACATGGACACCGTTGCGCAATCGCGTGTACCGCGACCTGTTTATTGCGCAGTTCGTCTCCAACATCGGCACGTGGATGCAAAGTGTGGCCGCCCAATGGTTCTTGGTGGAAAAGCACAGCAGCGCCACCATCGTCGCATTGGTCCAGACGGCGAGCCTTGGACCGACACTGCTTTTGGGATTGTTCGCCGGAGCGCTTGCCGACCTGTTCGACCGGCGCCGGTTCCTGATATTTCTGCAGTCCTATGCAGTGCTCGTGACGCTAGCCCTGGCGGTGCTTGCATACTTCGGCCACCTCGGCCCGACATCAATGTTGATGTTTACCTTGGCCATTGGCTGCGCTTCCGCGCTAACCGGACCGGCCTGGCAGGCGATTCAACCCGAGGTGGTTCCCAGCGAGCAGATACCGGCCGCCGCGGCGTTGGCCAGCGTCTCGTCGAACGCCTCCCGAGCGATTGGGCCGGCAATTGGCGGCGTTGTCTTGGCTATGGCCGGTCCCGCAGCGGTCTTTGCGATCAACGCAGTATCGTTCGCGGGGATAATCCTTGCCCTGCTGGCGTGGAAACGACCCAAGCAAATGGCGCCGATCGAACGAGAACGTCTCGGCCAGGCCATCATCACCGGGCTGCTATACGTCGGTAACGCTCCAATTTTTCGCAGAATCTTGTCGCGCGCAACCCTTTTCCTGTTTCCCGCCTCGGCCCTTTTCGCGCTGTTACCGGTGGCGGCCGCCCGCACATGGCACCTGGGAGCCAGTGGCTACGGTGTCGCGCTGGGGGCCATCGGTTTCGGCGCGGTGCTCGCCGTCTTGATCGACGAAAGGTTCCGCCAGAAAGTCTCAGCCAACGCGCGGCTGGCAGCGTGCGCCGCCGCGTACGGTCTTGCGCCGCTGGCGGTGGCCTGGCTACCCTTCGCCGCGGCGACGCCTTTTTTGGTGTTGTCGGGAATGTGCTGGCTGATCACGTTGACAACGCTGAACGCGGCAGCGCAGCTGGCGTTGCCGCGATGGGTTCGGGCCCGCGGGTTGTCGATGTATCTGCTCGTCTTCGCGGGATGTCAGGCAGCCGGCTCGTATGTCTGGGGTGTCGTTGCCACGCGGTTCGGGCTGGACATCGCGCTGATTTGCTCGGCGGTGGTGCTGGGCGCTGTTGCCCTCAGCGTCCCCGCGCTGCCGTTGTTGGCGCCTGTGGGGGCAGTCAGCCTGGACAATTCCACTGCGTGGTCGTCACCGGCGGTCGTGTTTGAACCAGCCCCCAACGATGGACCGGTGCTGGTGACCATGCGCTACCGAGTGGCGGACGAGAACCTCCAAAACTTCGTCGCGGCGATGAGCGAAGTCAGGCGATCACGGCTGCGCACGGGTGGCTACAGCTGGCGGCTATATCGCGATGTCGAACGTCCCGACACGGTCATCGAGAGGTTCACCGTGGCGTCCTGGAGTGAATTTGAACGCCAGCAACGCGAGCGCTGGTTGGATTTCGACCATGCGGGTGTCGCGAAAGCGGTGGCCTATACCGTCGATAACGACCGACGGCGCGGGTACTATCTCGCGTTGCGGGTGCCCCGATGAATCGCAAATCTCAGCTGGTGGACCGCTGCATGTCGAGAAACTACACGAAATCTGGCCTGGCCGGACATCATTCGTTCATAAGCCGCGGATGCTTCTTCGAATGACAGCACCTCGGTCACGGGGCAGACCACACGCCGCCGGTCAGCCATCCCGGACACACTCTGAAAGCCATTGAACGCTTCTTGGGTAATTAACCCTCCGTGCGGAAGGGCTCACCGTCGAAGCGCTCACGGGTCGCGAGGTCGGCGACGCTGTCGCGCTTTAGCTTCGTTAGCTGCCGACGAGGCTTACCCAGCGGCAACACCGCGGCAACCGCATATGACTCCGGTACACCGAGCAAACCCCGGACCCGCGGCTCCTCCGCCACCGCCATCGTCGTGATGGTGCCGCCATAACCCTCATTGCGCGCAGCCAACAAGATGTTCCACACCAACGGATATATCGATGCGCCGCTGATCACACCGATCCGGTCGAGGTTCTGATCCAGGGCGGCGACTACCTCGAGGTCAACGCACACAACCAGCACCGCCGCGGCGTCGCGCAGCGGAGCGGTGAACTGGGACGGCACTTCGGCGGCCGCTATCTCTGCCGCCGTCGCCTTTGGCGGGTGCAGCGGGTTCCACGGGCTTTCGCCGCTGGCCAATTGGGCTGCGTACCGTCGGGCGCCGGTAGCCGACAGCTCGGCCAGCGCCTCGCGGGTGGCCTGATCACGCACGACGATCACATGCGCGCCCTGCCGGTTGCCACCGCTCGGCGCGAACCGCGCGTTGTCGAGGATGCGCTCGAGCACATCGTCGGGCAGCGGATCGTCCGTGAACTCGCGCACAGCGGCGGTGGTGCGCATCACGTCATAAAGCTCCATCATCTATCCTGATTGCGGTAATTTCCTTGTGGGATCTCGCGTTTCGAGCCTCGTGTGGATACGTTCGGCCACCGCTCCCATGTCGGGGAAGATCTCTGGTTAAGTCCGGTAAGCGTGTTTCGTCGAGTGCAACTCCTGAAGGGTAACCGAGCCGAGTACCGGCGCCGCCACGTTTGTGGATCGGGCAGGTTGCGGATGATCTCCGGTTCCGCCCGGAGGTTCTCACCTTCATTGACCACCTGGAAATCATCAACGGCCATGCGGTGGGTTGGTGGGTTGCCACGGCGTCGAGATGAGTACTTCGCCGGCGCGGTAAGTTGCGTTTGTCCAGCACGCACGAAGGGGTTGGGCCGTGGCCACCTTGGTATCGGTAAACGTCGGTCTGCCGAAGAACGTGGCGTGGAACGGTCGCACGGTCTACACGGGCGTCTGGAAGCAGCCGGTGGAGGGTCCACGTTTGGTCCGCCGGCTCAACGTGGACGGCGACGGCCAAGGCGACCTGGGCGGGCACGGTGGAGAACACCGCGCGGTGCTGGTGTATCAGCTTGACTCCTATCGGTATTGGTCGCACGAGCTGCGGCGCGACGATCTGCAGCCCGGCCATTTCGGCGAGAACTTCACCGTCGAGGGTTTGCCCGACGACGAAGTGTGCATCGGGGACCGATACCGGATCGGTCAAGCCGTCTTCGAGGTCACCCAACCGCGGGTCACCTGCTACCGGGTCGGCCTGCGGCTGGGCGAGCCGCAGATGGCCGCCCTGCTGGTATCCCACCGTCGCCCTGGATTCTATTTCCGGGTCATCACCGAAGGGCAGATCGAGGCCGGGCAGGAGATCGTCAAAGTCGGCTCCGGGCCTGAGCAGGTCACCGTCGCCGAAATCGACGCGCTGCTCTACCTTCCCGGTCATCCCCGCGATGCCCTGGAACGCGCCCTTCGTATTCCCGCGTTGAGTCCCGGCTGGAAGGGATCGCTGCAGAACCTGCTCACCCAGGCTGCCACAACATCGACATCGGCCGGTAACACCGGGCTTACGGCGGCCGCCAGTAGTCCGCCGCCCGCGTGGGCTGGTTTTCGTCGCCTTGAAGTGACGGCAACCCACGACGAAAGCCCTACCGTTCGCTCGATCACCCTGGCCGATCCGGACGGTGAGCCACTGCCGCCGTGGCGGCCCGGCCAATCCGTCGCCGTACGCCTTTCACGCGATGACACCCTCGAGACTTTGATCAGGAACTACTCGCTGTCCAACTGGACCGGATCCGGGAATCACCGGATCAGCGTCAAACGCGAAACACACGGCGTTGCAAGCACATACATTCACGCACACGTGACGGCGGGCGATGCCATCGAGGTCGCTGCGCCCCGGGGCGCGTTCTTCCTGACCGATGCCGAATCACCGGTCGTCCTGATGTCCGCGGGTGTTGGAGTCACACCGGTGCTGTCGATGCTGCATACGCTTGCCGCCACGAAATCGCGCCGGCAGGTCTGGTGGCTGCACGCAGCTCGGGACCAGTCTCAACACCCCTTCGCAGTAGAAGCCCGAACACTGCTCAACGTGCTCAGCGACAGCCACATGCGCATCTTCTACAGTCAGGAACCAGCCGAGCAGCTCCCGGCCGACGCCGAGCACGGTCGCCTATCTCTGGCGGCCATTCTCAAACTCGGCCTACCCCGCACCAGCCAGGTTTACCTCTGCGGACCGGCACGCTTCATGGATGACGTCCGTGCGGGACTCATCGAGCTGGGCTTTGCGTACACGCAGATTCACACCGAAACATTCGGCGCCACCGCCGCACTCACGCCCGGCATCGCCGCGGCAGCGGTCCCACCGCATCTACCGGTCGGGCCGCCCGGACCGGGACCGCAGGTGCAGTTCGCCCGCAGCGGGATAACGGCGCCATGGGGTCCGCCCAGCACCAGCCTGCTCGAATTCGCCGAAGCGTGCGACGTCCCGGCGCAGTGGGCATGCCGCACCGGCGTGTGCCACAACTGCGAGACGGCGCTGATCTCAGGAACCGTCGGCTACACCCTCGAACCTCTCGAACCGCCGGCACCCGGCAACATCCTGCTGTGCTGCACACAACCCGCCGAACCCGTCGTCATCGACCTGTGAGAGAAGTCCGGCCTCCGACTGATCGGCGGTTCACTCGCGTCGCGGAATGAATCCAGGCACGCCGCTGTCGACCACCGGGTTGAATCTGACGTTCGTGGCGATGCGGTTGCGAATGTCCCACATGGCGTCGTCGGGCAGCGGTGAAATCCCGAAGTTCTCCTCTATGCGCTGAGGCTTGGTCGAGGTGGTCAGGAAAGCAGTGCCACGCTGCGCGGCCCAAGACAGAGCAACTTGAGCCGGAGTCATGTCCAGACGCGCTGCGATAGCGGTAATGACCGGATCCGCCAACACGTTTGGCGTCGACGAATGTCCCAGTGGTGCGAACGCCAGCAGCACGATCCCATGCTCCTGACAGAACGAAAGCAATTCCCATTCGGGAAGGTAGGGATGCGATTCGACCTGCACGACAGCCGGATTGATGCGCGCAATCGAGACAATCTCTTGCACCTTCTCCAAGGTGATATCCGAGAGGCCGATCGCCCTGCAGTGGCCGTCGTCGACGAGGCGCTCCAACTCCCCCCAGGTATCCGCCAGCGTGACGCCGTCGTCGTAGATGACCTGACCGTTCTCGTCTCGCGGGTCTTGGTCGTCGCCGGGGCGAAAAGCGAAGGGCGTGTGGATCAGATAGCAGTCGGCGTAGTCGATCTTAAGGCGGTTGAGACTGGCGTCGAAGGCAGGCCTGACCCGCTCCGGCCGATGATTGGTGTTCCACAGCTTCGTTGTGACGAATACCTGTTCCCGTTGAACGGTTCCGGCCTCGAACATCTCGCGCATCGCATCGCCCACCGCCTCTTCATTGCGGTAGCGTTCCGCGCAATCGAAATGCCGGAAACCCACTCCTAATGCGGTTTTGACCGCGTCCTTCGTTTCGGGGAGACCCGGTATGAGCGTGCCGAAACCGGCAGCGGGTATTGCGCCTTGACCGGCGGCAAGTGGAATCCGTGAGTGGCGAAGTTCGCCGGGTGCTGTCATCGGATCACCGACAATCGGCTCGTCGTGGTCGTCAGGGTGGATAGCCAGTGGCACAGCTTCAGCGCTTATCCAGTCACACATCGGCAGAGATTTCAAGACAGCAATTCCGTCAGCGGCTCGCGGGCGCGCCGCAGACTAAGAGTGCGCGACTGGCCCGGCCGGCCTGGAACGGTCCACCGTCGCATGCCCGGCTTACCGGACATAACCCCTGCGCGGAAGGAAGCCGCAGGTTGCGGGGCGTAAATTCATTTTTCACGGCTGTACCGGCAACGTGTCTCGCCGTACGATCTTGAGATGCTGCACGGGCGAACCCGCCCGCCGGGTCCGGGAGCTTTACCGGCGCGAAGGTACCGCCCAATCCGCGAATATTGAGCACCTGTTGATCAACGAAGTCCTTCCCTTTACGGAGGCTACATCTGATGTCACAAGTCGCGATGATTACGGGAGCCAGCCGAGGAATCGGCGCTGCGACTGCACGCGTTCTTGCCGAACGCGGGTTTCGGGTCGTCGTCAACTACCGGTCGAGCGCCGCGGAGGCGGACGAGGTGGTCGCCGCCATTACCGCCGCCAGCGGCGAGGCGGTGGCGATCAAGGCTGACGTCACCGAACCCGACGACGTGAAGGCGATGTTCGACGAGACCGAACAGCGATGGGGCCGAGTCGACGTCGTGGTGCACAACGCATTGATCCCATACGTCATCACCCCCTTCGCCGACTTGACCTGGGAACAGCTCGGCGGCAAGTTGGACCGAGAGCTGCATGCCGCATTTCTCATCACCAAAGCTTCTGTGGGGGGCATGATTTCCCGCGGCTATGGCCGCCTGATCTATATCACCGCCGAGCCGTCACGGCATCCGCGCGCGGGCATGATCAACCTCGGTACTTCCAAAGCGGCCCTGAATCAGTTTGTCCGCTACATCGCACTCGAACTGGCACCACACGGAATCACCGCCAACCTCGTCGCACCGGCAACGGTGCAGGGCACGACGATGAACAAGCAGTTGACGGGAGAGCAATTGCACAGCCTTGGCGCGGCCGCGCCGATGGGGCGACTCGTCAAACCCGACGAGATCGCCAAGACGCTGCGCTTTCTTGGCAAGTGAGGAGTCCGGTTTCACCACCGGTCACTATCTCCCGCTCGACGGCGGCCTGACGATGGATTGACCGCAGCTGCGCTGCGTCGGATTCCGACTCGGAGGCTCGATAAGGAAGGTCTCACCATGCACACGATCGACTTGGCCTATGTTGGCCGCGGTATCCATGAGGAGCTGATCGCCTACGTGGCCGACCAGGAGGGCTACTTCGAAGACGAAGGCGTCCACGTCGCCTTGCGGGATGGAACCCGTTGGGACATCACACGTGTACGCTCCTGTGCGACCATCGGGCTCGGCCGCGCCGCATTGTCGCGGCTGACCGACGGATTCGAATGGTCCGTGCTGAGCGTCAACACCGACCGTCCACTGTTCTGGTTCCTCGGCAACGCCAGCGTGACGTCCATGGCGGACCTTCGCGGGCGCCGGCTCGCCGTGCACGCACCAGAGACTCCGCCCGGATGCTTTGCACGCATCGTGCTGCGCCGGCACGGGCTGGACCCGGACCGCGACATGCACTGTGTAGCGCGGCATCCGGGGGACTACCAGATGGACCTGCGGCGCCTTCGCGACGGCTCCATCGACGCCGCCTACATCGGCAGCACCCTTGGACCCGAACAAGTCGCCGAAGAGGAGGGCTTCCACGTACTGGCCTGGGTGGGAGACCATTTCCAGATTCCCACCGTCGGAATCGCGGTGGACCCGACCCGCAACCCGATCGACAGCCCGGCGGTGCAGGCGCTGGTGCGGGCCAACCAGCGCGCCCTGAAAACCATGGCGGACCAACCCGATCTGGCCGTCAAATACATCGCGGCGTTTCTAAACCGGATGACACATCAAGAGGTGCAGCGCTACTACGAGCACTACATCCAGCCGTACTACACCTCCGACGGCCGAGTGGACCTCGACGTCGCCCAACACGCGGTCGATACGGTCGCAGCCGAACTCGGCGTCCCGTCAGTGGCCGCCGACGCCATCTACGCCCCTCCCAGTGAATGAATGAGGTCCGAAGCCATGGCATCGAAAGAAGATCTGAGTCAGCGCACGTTTGTCCTGAACAACGGCACCGGTGAAATCCCGGCGCTCGGGTTCGGGACCTCGCTTTCCGATAACAGGAAGACCGAAGATGCCGTCAAGACAGCGGTCGAGGTGGGGTTCCGCCACCTCGACGCTGCCGAGCGGTACCGCAACGAGGCGCAGGTCGGCGCGGCGCTCAAAGACTTGTTCGCCGACGGGACCGTTCGCCGCGAGGACCTGTTCGTCACCACAAAGCTGTGGAACAACAACCATCGACCTGAGCGGGTCAAACCCGCGTTGCAGGCCAGCCTGCACAGGCTCGGGCTCGACGCCGTCGACCTGTATTTGGTGCACACCCCGTATGCGTTTCAGCCCGGAGATGACCAAGATCCCCGTCACCCGCATGGAGCTGTCATCTATGACGAAGGGGTCACCTTGGAGGAAACCTGGGCTGCGATGGAAGCCCTTGTCGACGAGGGACTTTCGCGAGCGATTGGCCTGTCCGATATCCACGCCGACCGCACCCGGGAAATCATCGACACCGCCCGAATCAAGCCGGCGGTGGTGGAGGTGGAGTCGCATCCGTATCACCCGCAATGGGAACTCCATGAATTGTGCAACGAACACGGGATTATCCTGTTGGCGTTCGCGTCGCTGGGCCACGCGCTGGAACCGCGACTGCTCGACGACCCTCTCATCGTCTCGATCGCTCAGCGATTCGAAAAGACCCCTGCACAGGTGCTTTTGGCCTGGGGCATTCAGCGCGGCACCGCAGTTCTTACCGGATCCGTCACGCCGTCACGCATCCGGGAGAACTTCGATGTCACTGCGCTTCCGGAAAGCGTGATCCAAGAGATCAGCGAGCACCAAACCCGGATCCGGTTCAATTCCGTTGTGGACGGCGGGGAACCGGGATTCGCCGAGGTGCCTTCGGACCGATGACGAATAGCCTGGAGGTCGTCATCGCGGGGGCCGGGCCAAACGGGCTGATGCTGGCCGGTGAACTGGGATTGGCCGGAATACGGTCGGTGGTGTTGGATCCAATGCCTGGCCCCACCCCGCAGCCGCGAGCCAACCGCATTGTGGGCGAAGCGGCTCGGATCCTCGATCACCGAGGTCTGTACAGCGCGCTCACCGGGACCGCAGAGTCGCCACAACCCGCTCCGCGCACGATGTTCGCGGGCTTTCCATTGGATCTCTCGTCGGATTCAGGTTCCCAACTGTTCATGGTCCCGATTCAACAGCGGGGGCTTGTCGATTTGCTTGCCGAGCGGGCCGGCGAATACGGCGCGGATATTCGTTGGGGTCACGCCCTCACCGGTTTCGACCAGCGCGACGACGGCGTCACGCTGCACATCGCCGGCCCGGATGGTGCTTACGATCTGACGGCGCCGTACTTGGCCGGCGCCGACGGTGGCACCAGCAAGACACGTCACCTGGCCGGCATCGACTTTCCCGGGATGTCGTCGTATGACCTGGTCATGCGGATGGGGTTCAATGTGGTGCCGCCCGACGAGTGGATGGCCCCGGCCGGCGCCGATTCCCTGCCACCCCTGCGGTTCCATCGAACTGAGCGAGGTGTTTTCTCCTGCGGCGCGATGGGAAGCCGGGTGGTGTCGATGACTTACGAACTGGACATCACGGCTCGTGAACAACACAGCACCGACGCCGCCGATGAACCGCCGATGAGCCTGGCCGAATTGGAGGCCAGCGCCAAGCGAGTGCTCGGCGTGGACGTGCCGCTGCGGCCCGTATCGCCTGACGCGCCAATGGATCTGCGGCGGATCTCCGGCATCAACTCAAGGATCGCGTCGCGGTACCAGCTCGGCCGGGTGTTTCTGGTCGGCGATGCCGCCCACGTCCATTCGCCAATGGGTGGACCGGGTCTCAATCTGAGTCTGCAGGACGCGGTCAACCTCGGCTGGAAGCTGGCGGCCGTCCTCAACGGGCGCGTTGAGCCCGCGCTGCTCACCACCTATCAGACCGAACGCCGGGCGGCCGCCGAGCGGGTCATCATGCAGAGCCGGGCCCAATTGGCTCTCCTCAGGCCGGGGCCTGAGGTCACAGCGCTGCGCGACCTCTTCGCCGAACTGGTCACCGAACCCGTTGTCGTCCATCGCCTCAGTGACCTGCTATCGGGGGCCGACAACCGATACACCATGAGCGCCAACATGCATCCGCTGGCGGGACGCTGGGTGCCTGACTTCGCCGTGGCGAATGCCGGCGCAACGCAACGAGTTGCGGAGCTCGCCCGCAGTGGGCGGCCAGTTCTCGTTGATCTCACCGAGAGCGCCGCGGTGGCGGCAGCGGTGACCGACGTCAAAGATCGGTTGACCGTCGCCACGGGAGAGTTGGTCGGTGAGGTGCCGGCCACGGCTGTTTTGGTGCGTCCCGACGGTTATGTGGCCTGGGCGTCGTCGCAGGCCCGGCCTGACCCGGACGAATTGCATGAGTTGCGCAGCGTTTTGACGTATTGGTTCGGACTCTAGTCGGGTGTAGTACAGCGATGAAGGCGATGGCCGGTGTCGGTGTGCCAACAGAACTGGCCACCGTGGTCACTGCCACCGACGGCGTCACCCGCTGCCGTTGGGCCACCGAGACGGGCCGCGATTTGACCGCCTACCACGATCATGAATGGGGAACGCCGACGCACGACGAGGGCACACTTTTCGAGACGCTGGTGCTGACCTACTTCGAGAACGGCTTGTCGTGGGCGACTGTGTTCGACAAGCGCGACAACCTGCGCAGAGCGTTTCGCGAATTCGACCCGGCAGCCGTGGCCGCGATGAACTCCGACGACGTCGAACGATTGATGGCCGATGCCTCGATCATCCGCAATCGGCGAAAGATCGAAGCCACGCTGCACAACGCTCGTCTGTTGTCGAAACACTCGTTGTCGCAACTGGCATGGCAGCATCAACCGCGCAAGCACCACCGGCTGCGGACTTGGGCCGATGGCCGGATGACCAGCCCGGAGTCGCGGGAGCTTTCGCTGGCGTTGCGGGAGAAAGGGTTTCGGTTAGTCGGCCCGGTCGTTGCTCACTCGTTCATGCAGACGGTCGGGATCGAGAACGGTCATTTCGAAGGTTGTTTCCTCGGGTAGCTCATCGCTGCGGTAGCGGACGGGTACGCACCAGTGTCGGCCACCAGAACCACGGTCCGAGGATTCTGAGGATGCACGGCACCACGAACGAGCGCACGATCAGTGTGTCGAGCAGTAGCCCGATGCATACGGTGGAACCCACCTGACCGATGGTTCTGAGGTCGCTGGTGAGCATCGCCAGCATGGTGAACGCGAACACCAAACCCGCCGATGTCACCACACCGCCGGTGCTTCCGAGCGCGCGGATCAGGCCGGTGTGGATTCCGGCGTGCAGCTCCTCTTTGACACGGAGGATCAACAGCAGGTTGTAGTCGGAACCCACCGCCACCAGGATGATGAACGTCAGCGGCAATATCAACCAGTACAGGGGCAGGCCGATGAGGTGCTGCCAGACGAGTATGGAGAGCCCGAACGCTCCGGCGTAGGAGAAGGCCACCGTGCTGGGGATGACCAAGGCAGCCATCAGACTTCTCGTCAGGAACAACATGATCAAGAAGATCAGCACGAAGGCGGCGATCGCCACGATCAGCAGATCGGACATGGCGTATTCCTTGATGTCCTTGTTAGTCGATCCGGAACCGCCGATATAAACTTTCGCGCCGGCCAGCGACGTCTCTTTGAGCGCTGCGGTTATGGCTGTGGGGAACTGTTCGACATGCTGCACGCCTTCCGGGCCATTGGCGTCGCCCGTGTGGGTGATAATCAACCGAGCAGCCTTGCCGTCCGGCGACATGAGCAGCTTCATACCCGTCTTGACGTCTTCATTGTCGAAACCCTCGTGCGGGATATAGAAGAAGTCATCGCTGCGGGACTGGTCGAAGTCGAGCCCCACATTGACCTGGTCGAAGAATGTCTGGTCGGTCTGTGTGGACTGCAGAGACGAGGAACCGTAGGTGTTGGTTAAAAGGGACGCCAAAGACTCCGAGTCGTCGGCCGTGAGTTTCAGCTGTGTGATGATTTGCGGCAGAACCTTGTCTATCTCCTCGAGGGAGATTCTGGCGTTGTTGATGTCCTCGGCCAAGTGATCGATGTGGTCGATCGTGTCCCATAACGACCTAAAGGCCCAACAAATCGGTATGTCGAAACAGTGTTTCTCCCAATAGAAATAACTCTTGAGTGGCCGGAAGAAATCGTCGACATTGGAGACTTCTTCATTCATCTCCTGGGTGATCTTTGTCAGGTCCTCAACGGTCAGTACCGTCTGATGCAGTTCATCTGACATCTTTTGGAAAAACTCGATCTCTTTCCGCAAGACCGCGACGGTGTGGGTGGTGATCTGTGCCTGCTCGTTGGTATTAGCGTTTTGCTGCAC
>CAWKME010000083.1:0-11919 GCA_963850645.1 uncultured Actinomycetota bacterium
CGGTCGATTCTGCGCGGAGAAGCATGTGGCCGAAGTGGCTGTTGCTGGTTGTGAGGCATGACATCTGGGTCCTGACGACATTGCCGGGCTTCCCCACAAGGCGGCCCGCATCACCGCCCAGCTGTGATCAGCTTCGTACGAACCCGATCGCCGTGTAGACCACGTCGGCCAGCCCGGGCGCACCGAAGTTGGCCAGATCACTGCGTACCGCGATGTCGCCGGGTGACTGGAACAACGGCAGGTTGAAGCCTTCCTGCCAGATCATCGTGTCGACCTCGTTGGCGAGTGCGCGCGCCTTGTCCTGGTCCAGCTCGGACAGCGTGTCATCGATCTTGGCGTCGATCCCGGGGTTGCCGATCTTGCCGAAGTTGCTGTCACCGTCCGAGGTATAGATCTGAGGCAGCGCAGACAGCGGGAAAGCGTTACCGACCCAACCGAATTGAGTGATGTCGAAGTCGCCGACGCTAACGTACTGGCTGAAGAATCCGGTGCCCGGTTTAGGGTCGAGCACCAGCTTGACACCGATCTGTGCCAGGTTGTGCTGGGCGACCATGGCGATCTGCCGGCTGGATTGCGCATCGAAGAACACGTCACGAATAACCAGCTGTTTGCCGTCCTTCTTCCGCACTGTGCCGTTGAGCTTCCAGCCCAGCGCGTCCAAGTCCCTGCGAGCCTGGTCCGGGTTGTAAGCGGCTGGTGCGCTGTTGTTTTGGTAGCCCACCTGGCCAGCGACGTAGATGTGGTTGTCCAGCGGAACCGGACGGTCGGTCAGGCCGTGCTGGACGACGTTGACGATGGCTTGGCGGTCGATGGCCCTGCAGATCGCCAGCCGCAGCCTCTCGTCGGCCATGATGGATCCGGGTGCGCCGTTGAAGGTGAAGTGGTACCAGGTGGGGGCCGGCGCGCTCCGGATCACGATTCCGGGAGTGCGCTGGGCGGTGACCATATCGTCGAGCGTGCCCACGCCGGCAGCATCGATCGCGTTGTTTTGCAGGGCGGGGATGACGGCGGCGGCGTCGAGCACGAGGAAGGTGATGGAGTCCAGCCGCGGCTTGGCGCCCCACCAGCGGGGATTGCGGGTCAGCACAATGCGCTGCGCGGCCCTGTCAACCGTGGACACGGTGAACGGTCCGGCTGACGGGCCGGGGGCGTCGAGCTGGCCCTTGTTGAAGACATCCGGGTTCGCCGTCATGCTGCGGGGTTGCATCCCGCCGGCGAACATCGCTCGCCACTCGGTGTACGGCTCGGCGAAGGTGATCACCGCCTGGCGATCGTCAACGCCCCTGGTCACCGACTTCACCCGTTCGAACCCGGCTCTGCTGGCGATCAAGTACCGCTTGTCCCGGCCGCTGCACGCGTCGACCTCCGCTTTGAGGTCTTCCCAGGTGATCGGGGTGCCGTCGTTCCACATTGCTTTCGGATTGATGGTGTAGGTGACCACCTGTGGGTCGGCGCTGGTCAGCTCGGCACCGGTGAAGTAGTCGGTGTTGAGTTTCAGCGTCCCGTCGGCCTGGGTGATAAATGCGCCCGGCAGCGTCGGCGTGATAATTGAACCGACGTCGGCCGTGTTGCCGTCGATGTTCAATTCGTTGAAGTTTGACGGGAATTCTGTCAGCGGGAGCCGCAGGTTGCCGCCGTCGCGCAGCGTCGCCGGGTCCCGGGGGTTGATGTCGCTGGTAGTGCCGACGCGCGCAGCCCGCGCCTCCGGGAGGTCCCGATACCCGTCCGCGCAGCCGGTGACGATCAAACAAACCACCAGCGCCAGCAGCGCAAGCCTGCGAACCATCGGCGGGTGCGTCACGCGTGAGATGCTAACCGTCGGCGACATCGGGGTGCGCCCGCGGGACCGCGGCCAGCAGTCGCCGGGTGTACTCGTGCTGCGGGTTGGTGAACACCTGCGCGCCGTCGCCCTGCTCCACGATCATTCCCCGGTACATCACCGCTACCCGGTGGGCCAGGTGTTTGACCACGGAAAGATCGTGCGACACAAACAGATAGGACAATCCGAATTGCCGCTGCAGGTCCAGCAGCAGGTTGATGATGCCCGCCTGAATCGACACGTCGAGCGCCGACACCGGCTCGTCGAGCGCAAGAATCTTCGGCTGCAGTGCCAGCGCCCGGGCAATACCGATCCGCTGCTTCTGCCCACCGGAGAACTCGGCGGGATAGCGACTGGCGTCGGCGTGGTCCAGCCCGACGATCGTCAGTAGTTCGGCGACCCGGTCTTCGCACCGGCGTCTGTCGAACCCGTTGGCGACCAACGGTTCAGCGACGACGTCGAACGCCGGGAGCCGGGGGTCCAGAGACGCCACCGGGTCCTGAAACACCACCTGCAGTTCGGTCCGCAGCTTACGACGGGCGGCTGAGTCGAGGGCCGCGACGTCGGCGCCGAGAATCTGGATGGAACCGGCCTGGGGTATGGTGAGCTCGAGAATCTGGCTCAGCGTCGTCGATTTGCCCGAACCGGATTCGCCGACGATGCCCAGGGTGCGGCCCTGCTCCAAGGTGAAGCTGACGCCGTCGACCGCCCGCACCTCACCCACCTGCCTGCGCAACACCACGCCCTTGGTGAGTTGGAAGGTCTTGGCAAGGTCGGTGACGCGCAGCACCACCGGTGGTTCGCCGGCCGTGGCATCGATGGGCTGGGGTTGCGTTGACACGCCGAAGATTTCGGCCGCACTGCGTCCCGCGACATCGTCGGTGCGGATGCACGCCGCCCAGTGGCCGTCCCGGACGGTGACCAGATCGGGTTCCGCCAGACGACATTCGTCGATCACCAGCGGACAACGGGGGGCGAACGGGCACTCATCGAGGGACAGCGACGACATCGTCGGCGGCGCGCCGGGGATCGGAATCAGCCGGGTGCCCTGCGGGGCGTCCAGTCGCGGCACCGAACCCAGCAACCCGGCCGTGTAGGGCATCCGGCGGTCCCGGTAAAGCTCTTCGACGGTGGCGATCTCGACCGCACGTCCGGCGTACATGACCAGCGCCCGGTCGGCGAACTCCGACACCACACCGAGGTCGTGAGTGATGATCAGCACGCCGGCGCCGGTGACGTCGCGCGCGGTTCGTAGCACGTCGAGGATCTGCGCCTGCACGGTGACATCCAGCGCAGTGGTCGGTTCGTCGCAGATCAGCAGGTCCGGATCGTTGGCGATCGCGATCGCGATCACCACCCGCTGGCGCTCGCCGCCGGACAGCTCGTGTGGGAAGGCCCTCGCCCGGCGTTGCGGCTGCGCAATGCCGACCAGCTCGAGCAGCTCCACAGCGCGCTTGCGGGCATCCGCTCGTCTGATGTCGCGGTCGTGGACCTCGATGGCTTCGGCGATCTGGTCGCCGATGGTGTAGACGGGAGTCAGCGCAGACATCGGGTCCTGGAACACGGTGCCGATCGCCTTGCCGCGGATCCGTGACATCTCGTTGTCGGACAGCCCGAGCAATTCCTTGCCGTGCAAGCGCACCGATCCGGATACGTGACCGTACTCGGGCAGCAATCCGACCACGGCCATCGCGGCAGTGCTTTTGCCCGAACCGGATTCCCCGACGATGGCGACCACTTCGCCCGGGTCGATGTGGTAAGTCGTGCCGCGCACCGCGGGCACGCGCACGTCCCCGGTGTCGAAGGTGACGTTGAGATCCGTCACCTCCAGCAGGGCCGTCATTTTGGGCCACGCTTCTTGCGGCGTGGTGGCCTGCTGCCAGGATCGAGCGCGTCCCGCAGGCCGTCGCCGGTGAGGTTGGCGCACAACACGATCAGCACCAGCGTCCCGGCCGGGAACAGGAAGACCCACGGGAACGTGGTGGCCGAAGGGGTGCCGTCCGCGATCAGCGTGCCCAGCGACACGTCGGGTGGCTGAACACCGAATCCCAGGAAGCTCAAACCGGTTTCGGCCAGGATCGCGAACCCGACGTTGAGGGTGGCGTCGATGATGAGGATCGAGGCGACGTTCGGCACGATGTGATGCACGATGACGCGGCGGCTCGATACCCCCATATACTTTGCCGCACGGACGAATTCGCGTTCTCGCAGGCTCATCGTCAACCCGCGCACCATCCGTGAGCTGACCATCCAGCCGAACACCGCGAGCAGCACGATGAGCCACAGGATGCTGCTCGATTGTTTGGTGCGCGGAGTGACGATGGCGATCAGGAGGAAGCTCGGCACCACCAGCAGCAGGTCCACCAGCCACATCAGCGCCCGGTCGCGCCAGCCGCCGAAGTAACCGGCGACCGATCCGACGGTGGCGGCGATACTGGTCGAGATCAGGGCCACACAAAAACCGATCAACATCGACTTCTGCATACCGTGCAGAGTCCGGGCCAGCAGGTCCTGGCCGAGCGCGTTGGTGCCGAACCAGTGTTTGAGTGACGGTGGCTGCAGCAGGGCGTCGTAGTCGAGATCGTTGTAGCCGTAGGGGAGTAGCGGCGGCAGCGCGTAGCAGCCGATGAACAGCAGCGCCAGCAGAATCAACGCCACCACCGCCGGCTTGTTGCGGATGAACCGGCGGGCCAACAGGTTTCGCCGCGACGTGAAGGCGGCCGGGTGGATGCCGGCCCGAACCGGCGTGGTTTCCGCGGTAACCTCTTGGGTCATGACACCCGCACCCTCGGGTCTAGCACTGCGTAGAAGACGTCGGACAACAGTCCGGCGAGCAGAACCGCCGCCCCGGAAAACATCGTGATCGCCGCGACGACGTTGGTGTCCTGAGTCGAGATGCCCAGCACCACCCACTCGCCCATGCCGTGCCAGCCGAAGATCTTCTCGACGAACACCGCGCCGACGACCAGGCCGCTGACCCCGTAGGCGAACAATGTGGCCAGCGGAATCAGCGCGGTACGCAGGCCGTGTTTGAACAGCGCACGCCGGCGGGTCAACCCTTTGGCGCGAGCGGTCCGGATGAAATCCTCGCCCAGCACGTCCAGCATCGCGTTGCGCTGGTAGCGGCTGAAGCTCGCGATTGCGCCCAGGGCCAGCGTGAGAGTCGGCAATACGACGTGCTGCACGCGGTCGACGAGCTGGTCCCACAATCCACCGGGCGGAATCGGTGAGGTCTCACCGGTGTACAGGAAGATCCGAACCCCGGTGAACATGTTCACCCGCAGCGCACCCAGGATGAGCAGGCCCGCCAGCACGAATGACGGAATGCTCAGGATGGTCAACGACAGCACGGTGATCACACGGTCGCTCAGCCGGTACTGACGGATCGCTCCCCAGGCTCCCACGATGACGCCGATCACGGTGCCCAGCACCGAACCGATCACCACCAGCCGCAGGCTGATCCCGATCCGGCGCCACAGCTCCTGGGCGACGGGGTGACCGGTCACCGTCGCGCCGAAGTCACCGCGGACCACGCCGGAAATCCATTTCGCGTACCGGATGGGTATGGGTTTGTCCAAGCCAAGCTGAACAGCTTTGGCGTGGATGGCCTCCGGTGGCGGCTGCGGGTGGCGCTGGACGAAACTGTCCAGCGGATGAAACGTCACGGATGTCAGGCAATAGGTCAAAAACGATGCCAGCGCCAGCAGCACGACGTAGTTGAGCAACCGGCGCACCAGGAAGCGAGTCATGCCCCGCCACCGCGCCCGTGTCGCATTGGGACAGGTTAGCGAGCCGAGCGCGAACTGGCCGGGTAGCGTGGCGCCAACGGCCCCGTCCCGGTGACTACTGGATCCTTCTGATCCGGCTGATTTTCACCCGTGAAATCCAGCTAGCCGGTTGTTAAGATCCAGTGCGGCATCGATCTGTGTAGCAAATTCCCTATCGCGATACTCCGAGGAGACTTGCGTGACGGTTACCGATGACTACCTGGCCAACAACGCCGAGTACGCAAGCAATTTCAAGGGGCCGCTGCCTTTGCCGCCGAGCAAGCACGTCGCGGTCGTCGCGTGCATGGATGCCCGGCTCGACGTCTACCGCATTCTCGGCCTCGACGAGGGGGAGGCTCACGTCATCCGGAACGCCGGCGGAGTCGTCACCGACGACGCCATCCGCTCGCTGGCCATCAGCCAGCGGTTGCTGGGGACCCAGGAGATCATCCTGATTCACCACACCGACTGCGGGATGCTCACCTTCACCGACGACGACTTCAAGCGCGCCATCCAGGAGGAGACCGGAGTCAAACCGCCGTGGTCGGCCGAGGCCTTCCCGGATCTCGCAGAGGATGTCCGGCAGTCGCTGCGCCGGATCGAAAACAGCCCGTTCGTCACCAAGCACGTGTCGCTGCGCGGGTTCATCTTCGATGTCGCCACCGGCAAGCTCAACGAGGTCGCGCTGTAGCGAGCCGTCAGCCCACCTTGTAGGTGGCAAGGGCTTTGGCGACCAGCCTGCCTTCCGGGTCGACGACCTCGGCCTCGCAGTTGATTAGCGACCGGCCGCGCCGTAACACCCGGCCGACGCCGATCACATCGGTGGCCCGAGCCGGCGCCATGAAGTCCAACGCCATCGACACCGTCACGCCCCGCAGTTCTGGAGGCGCTTCCGCGCCGCACCACGCCGCCGCCATCACGGTGAGATCGGCGAGGGTGGCGATGGCACCGCCATGAACCATGTCGCCGATGGTGACATTGGAGGGATCCCACGGCAGCCGCAGCCTGACTTCGTCGTCGTCGAGCTGGTCGGCAACGATTCCCAGCTTGGCGACAAACGGCGATTGGGGGAGGAACTGCGCGATAACGTCGCGGCCGCTGGGCGGTCCGGCAAGGGCAGAAGGGCCAGGAGGTATCGTCATCCGTCCATGCTTTCGCACCGTCTGGGCGCCGCAAAAGAGCTGCCGCCGCTCCTGGCGTGATGCGTCCCATGGTCGGTGTCTGCGCCACGTCGATCGGCACATCGTCAGAACTTGATTGACACCGGCCACGCGGGCTGGTTCCATAGATGGTAATGCTAATAAACATGGTCAGTTCTACCAGATTTATCGAGAATACGATAAGGAAGCCATGACCGTCGATGTAAAGACCGGCCCCGCGGTCGGCCAGTACGAATTGAGCCATCTGCGCTCGCTGGAGGCCGAGGCCATCCACATCATTCGGGAGGTGGCCGCGGAGTTCGAGCGGCCGGTGCTGTTGTTCTCGGGTGGCAAGGACTCCATCGTCATGCTCCACCTTGCGCTCAAGGCGTTCCGCCCCGGGCGGTTGCCGTTTCCGGTGATGCATGTCGACACCGGCCACAACTTCGACGAGGTCATCGACACCCGCGACAAGTTGGTCGCCGAGAACGGGGTGCGGTTGGTGGTCGCGTCGGTCCAGGACGACATCGACGCCGGCCGTGTCGTCGACCCTCCTTCAGGGCGTAACCCGATCCAGACCGTCACGCTGCTGCGGGCCATTCGTGAGAACAAGTTCGACGCCGCGTTCGGCGGCGCGCGGCGGGACGAGGAGAAGGCACGCGCCAAAGAACGCGTGTTCAGCTTTCGTGACGAGTTCGGCCAGTGGGACCCCAAGGCGCAGCGTCCGGAGTTGTGGAACCTCTACAACGGGCGGCACCACAAGGGCGAGCACATCCGGGTGTTCCCGCTGTCCAACTGGACCGAGTTCGACATCTGGTCGTATGTCGGCGCCGAGGACGTCATGCTGCCACCGATCTATTTCGCCCACCGGCGGCGAGTCTTCGTTCGCGACGGCATGCTGCTGGCCGTGCATCGGTACCTGCAGCCGCGCCCGGACGAGGAGGTGTTCGAAGCCTCGGTGCGCTTCCGGACCGTTGGGGACGTCACCTGCACCGGCTGCGTCGAATCTGAGGCGGCGACCGTCGAGGAGGTCATCGCCGAGACCGCAGTGTCCCGGTTGACCGAGCGTGGGGCGACCAGAGCTGACGACCGGATCTCGGAGGCTGGAATGGAAGACCGCAAACGGCAGGGTTACTTCTGATGACGACGTTACTGAGGCTGGCCACCGCAGGCTCCGTCGACGACGGCAAGTCCACACTGATCGGGCGCCTGCTCTACGACTCCAAGGCCGTGATGGAAGACCAGTGGGCGTCGGTGGAGCAGACGTCCAAGGACCGCGGCCACGAATACACCGACCTGGCGCTGGTCACCGATGGCCTGCGGGCCGAGCGCGAGCAGGGCATCACCATTGACGTCGCCTACCGCTACTTCGCCACTCCCAAGCGGGAATTCATCATTGCCGACACTCCGGGCCACATTCAGTACACCCGAAACATGGTGACCGGCGCATCCACCGCGCAGCTGGCGATTGTGCTGATCGACGCCCGGCACGGGATGCAGGAGCAGTCACGGCGGCACACCTTTTTGGCATCACTGCTCGGCATCCAGCACATTGTGCTCGCGGTCAACAAGATGGACCTGATCGACTGGGATAGAAAGACATTCGAGTCGATTCGGGACGAGTTTCATGCCTTCGCGGCCCGTCTGGACGTGCAGGATGTGACCACCATCCCGATGTCGGCGCTGCATGGCGACAATGTGGTGACCAAGTCCGACCGGTCGCCCTGGTACGACGGACCGGCGCTGCTGACGCACCTCGAAGAGGTCTACATCGCCGGTGACCGCAACCTGGTCGACGTGCGGTTCCCGGTCCAGTATGTGATCCGGCCGCACACCCGTGAGCACCAGGACCACCGCAGCTACGCCGGAACCGTGTCCAGCGGGGTGATGCGTCCGGACGACGAGGTGATAGTCCTTCCGGCCGGCAAGGTCAGCCGCATCACTGCGATCGAAGGTCCGAATGGGCCGGTGACAGAAGCGTTTCCGCCGATGGCGGTCTTGGTGAGCCTCGCCGACGATATCGACATATCCCGCGGCGACATGATCGCTCGCGTCACCAACCAGCCCAGGGTCTGTCAAGAGTTCGACGCGACGGTGTGCTGGATGGCGGACGCCTCGGCGCTGGAGCCCGGCCGCGACTACGTGATCAAGCACACCACCCGAACCACGCGCGCGAGGGTGACTAGGCTGGAATACCGACTCGATGTCAATACTCTGCATCGTGACAAGACCGCAACGGCGTTGAAGCTCAACGAACTTGGTCGCGTCTCACTGCGCACTCAGACGCCGCTGCTCCTGGACGAGTACAACCGCAACGCCAGCACCGGGTCGTTCATCCTCATCGACCCCGACACCAACGGAACGGTGGCCGCTGGCATGGTGTTGCCCGCGGTTGCGGGCCGTACGTCGAGCCCGAACACGGAGCGGCACAAGTCACTGGTCACCGCCCAGGACCGGCTCTCACGCGGCCGAACCGTGTGGATCACTGGGCTGTCGGGTGCCGGAAAGTCCTCGATGGCCATGCTCGTCGAGCACAAGCTGATCGAAAAAGGTGTCCCTGCTTACGTTCTCGACGGGGACAACCTGCGGCACGGTCTGAACGCCGATCTGGGGTTCAGCATGGCCGACCGCGCGGAGAACCTGCGTCGGTTGGCCCACGTGGCGACGTTGCTGGCCGACAGCGGTCAAGTCGTGCTGGTGCCCGCGATCAGCCCCCTTGCCGAGCACCGCGAGCTGGCCCGTCAGGTGCACGCCGATGCCGGTTTCGACTTCGTCGAGGTGTTCTGCGACACGCCAATCGAGGAATGCGAGAAGCGTGATCCCAAGGGGCTGTATGCCAAAGCGCGCGCGGGTGAGATCACGCACTTCACCGGCATCGACAGCCCGTATCAGCGGCCGAAGAATCCCGACCTGCGGCTGACCCCGGACTGCACCCTTGACGAGCAGGCGCAGAGGGTCATCGACCTGCTCGAGTCGCGGCCCTAACACAAGGCCAGCACGAGGCCGCGGGGTTGGGTCTGATTGCCGGGGTGGGTGGCACAATCCTCAGAATGCGGATGTCAGCCAAGGCGGAGTACGCGGTGCGGGCGATGATCCAGCTCGCCACGGTCGCCAGTGGCACGCTGGTTACGACCGATGACTTGGCCCAGGCGCAGGGCATACCGCCGCAATTTCTCGTCGACATCCTTACCAACCTGCGCACCGACCGCCTGGTGCGAAGCCATCGCGGTCGCGAGGGTGGCTATGAGCTGGCGCGTCCGGGAACCGAGATCAGCATTGCCGACGTGCTGCGCTGCATCGACGGACCGCTGGCCAGCGTCCGCGACATCGGACTGGGTGACCTGCCCTACTCGGGGCCAACCGCTGCGCTGACCGACGTCTGGCGCGCACTGCGGGCCAGCATGCGGTCGGTGCTGGAAGAAACGACCTTGGCTGACGTCGCGACTGGCGCCTTGCCCCAGCATGTCGCGCAACTGGCCGATGACTATCGCAAGCAGGAGAAGCTGCGGCACGGCTCAACGCGCACCGGCGACTAGAGAAGACTCAGCCGCCTGAGCCGTAGGGGCGGGTGAGGATCTCCATAGCATGTCCGGCGGGGTCCAGGAAGTACACCCCACGGCCGCCGTCCCTATGGTTGATCTCGCCGGGCTTTGTGGCACCCGGGTCCGCCCAGTGCTGCAGGCCACGCGATTTGATCTTGCCGTAGATAGCGTCGAACTCCTCTTCGGAAACCAGAAACGCGTAGTGCTGCCGCCGGATCTCCTCGCCCTCGGGGACATCCGCGAAGTCGAGACTGACGCCGTGCTCGAGAGAAACAACCATGAAGCGTCCAAACGGCTTGGGGCTCGGCAGACCGAACAGTTCGGTGAGAAACTCCGCGGACTCCCGCTTGTCGCGCGCCGCCACAATGGTGTGGTTGAAACAGATGGTCATAGTTCTTTCCAGTCAACCACTCTGGGCGCGGCCCGACAACGACGCAACTCCTACTTCGGCGCGGTAAGCTCCAAGGCGATGTTGTCGGGGTCGCGGAACTCCAGGATGTATGACGGACCAATGTCTTTGACCGGCTGGTGCCGGACGCCGAGTTCATCGAGATGCGCTGCTGCGGCATCTAATTCGGCCTTGTTGCTGAGCCGGAACGCGATGTGGTCAAGACCGGCGCGATCCTCGTCGAAGCGGTCCGTGGCGACCGGCCGCAGCCCGAGTAGCGTGCCGCCGAGGTCGTAGATGACACCGCCGAACAGGAAGCCCAACTGCTTGCGGGTTGTTTCGTCGGCATTGTCCGGAACTTCCAGCAACACCGGCCAACCGAACACGCTCTCGTAGAACTGCCGGGATCGCTCAATATCGGTGACGGTCAGGCGGACATGCGCGATGGAAGTACTGGTTAAGCCCATCTGACTCATGCTGCCACTCCAGGGACCACATGTTGAGGGCATGCCAGAATCGCCGTCGTGCGAATAGCAATGACCATGCCGGTGATGGAGCCGGACTTGGATGCGACGGTTTTGGAGAGCTGGGCGCGCGCGATCGATGAGGGTCCGTTCTCATCGTCCCCCGCAAGCGGGAGGTGCCCCCAGTGCTGGGGCGAGCGCATCGCGTTCAAAAACCCAGACAACCTGACGCTGCTCGGTGCGCTGGCCGCCTGGACCAATCGGGTACGGCTGCTGACGACGGTGATCGTGCCGCAGCTGCACGACCCGGTCATGCTGGCCAAGGCGCTGGCGACCGGGGACATGCTGTGTGGCGGCCGGCTGACTGTGGGCATCGGCGTGGGCGGCAGGCACAGGACTATCACGCCGTCGGCGCCGACCCAGCGACACAGACGATGCGCGGCATGGCCGAACGGGTCGCGGTGATGAAACGGGTGTGGGCCGGGGAAAAGATCACCGAGTCGGTGCTACCGGTCGGGCCGCCACCGGTCCAGCCCGGAGGGCCGCCGCTGTTCGTCGGCAGCATCGGGTCGAAGACCATTCGCAGCGCTGCGGCATGGGCCGACGGACTGGCCGGCACCACGTTGGACCTGGATGTCGCCAAGCAGAACGAACTGTTCGACGTGGCGCGAGCGGCGTGGGCGCAGGCCGGCAAGCCGAAACCCCATCTGGTGACGTCGTTCTGGTTCGCGTTCGGGCGCCCGAGGAGGCTCGTGCTCAGGTGCATCGTCATTTGCGGCGCTATATGAACTGCATACCGG
>CAWKME010000084.1:0-10915 GCA_963850645.1 uncultured Actinomycetota bacterium
GACGTCAACACCCTGCGTCGTGACAAGGCCGCGGAGGCGTTGCAGCTCAACGAACTTGGCCGTATCTCGCTGCGCACCCAGGTGCCGTTGCTGCTCGACGAGTACACCCGCAACCCGAGCACCGGATCGTTCATCCTGATCGATCCCGACACCAACGGCACCGTCGCCGCGGGCATGGTGTTGCGTGAGGTCTCGGCCCGCACGGCGAGCCCCAACACGGTGCGTGCACAAGTCGCTGGTGACCGCCGAGGACCGGATGACGCGTGGCCGCACGCTGTGGTTCACCGGACTGTCGGGTTCCGGCAAGTCATCGGTGGCCATGCTGGTCGAGCAGAAACTGCTCGAAAAAGGCGTCCCCGCTTATGTTCTCGACGGCGACAACCTGCGGCACGGCTTGAATGCCGACCTGGGGTTCTCCATGGCCGACCGCGCGGAGAACCTGCGTCGACTGGCGCACGTGGCGGCGCTGATCGCCGATTCGGGGCACACCGTGCTGGTGCCGGCGATCAGCCCACTGGCCGAGCATCGCGAGCTGGCCCGTCGGGTGCATGCCGAGGCCGGACTGGACTTCCTCGAGGTGTTCTGCGACACCCCGCTCGAGGATTGCGAGCGCCGAGACCCCAAGGGGCTCTACGCCAAGGCGCGTGCGGGTGAGATCACGCATTTCACCGGCATCGACAGCCCGTACCAGCGGCCGAAGAATCCCGACCTGCGGCTCACGCCGGACCGCAGCTGCGACGAGCTGGCGCAGCAAGTCGTCGAGCTGATCGAGTCGCGACGTTGAGCGACCACAGCGACCACGAGGTAGCAGCGCGGCTGGCCACCGAAGCCGGCCGGCTACTGCTCGCGGTGCGCGACGAGCTGGCCGACGCCGCCCAGGCCGAGCGAAAAGCGGCGGGGGACAAGCGATCCCACGATTATCTGATGGAGGCGCTGGCACGCGAACGCCCGGCCGATGCGGTGCTCTCCGAAGAGGGCGCCGATAACCCGGTGCGGTTGCGCTCCGAGCGGGTATGGATCGTCGACCCGTTGGACGGCACCCGGGAGTTCTCCGAACTCGGCCGTCAGGACTGGGCCGTCCACGTCGCGCTGTGGCAATCCGGTGATCTCGTCGCCGGCGCGGTTGCGCTGCCGGCACAGGGCGTCACGTTGGCCACGCCCGATCCCGCGCCGCCGCCGGCATACGCGGGATCGCCCCGGATCGTGGTCTCGCGCACCCGCCCACCGGCGATCGCGCTGCAGGTCCGCGACCACCTGAACGGCACGCTGGTCGAGATGGGATCGGCCGGCGCGAAGGTCGCCGCGGTGGTTCAGGGTCTGGCCGACGTGTACGTGCACGCCGGCGGACAGTACGAGTGGGATTCGGCGGCACCGGTTGCGGTGGCCCGCGCGGCCGGTTTGCACACGTCGCGTATCGACGGTTCGCCGCTGCAGTACAACCGGCCCGATCCGCTGCTGCCGGACCTGGTGGTGTGCCGACCCGAATACGCCGACGCGGTGCTGGCCGTGACCGGTTGAGCGACTCCGGCGCTTAACCTGGCGGTGGGAGGATCCATGTCCATGCGCATGTCGGCCAAGGCGGAGTATGCGGTGCGGGCAATGGTCCAGCTCGCCACCGTCGATGGCGGCGTGCGGGTCAAGACCGAGGACCTGGCGAACGCCCAGGGCATCCCGCCGCAGTTCCTCGTCGACATCCTGTCCGACCTGCGCACCGATCGGCTGGTGCGCAGCCACCGCGGTCGCGACGGTGGATATGAATTGGCCCGTCCCGGTGCCGAAATCAGCATCGCCGACGTGTTGCGCTGCGATTGACGGACCGCTGGCCAGCGTCCGCGACGTCGGTCTGGGCGATCTGCCGTATTCCGGTCCGACCGCGGCGCTGACCGACGTCTGGCGGGCGCTGCGGGCCAGCATGCGCTCGGTGCTGGAGGAGACGACGCTGGCCGACGTCGCGGCCGGCGCCTTGCCGAACCACGTCGGTCGGATGGCCGACGACTATCGCGACCAGGAAAGCAGGCGCCACGGCCCCCGCAACGCGGGTTAGCCTAGCTGCCTGAGCCGTAGGGCCGGGTGAGGATCTCCAGGAAATGGCCGGCCGGGTCGCGGAAGTAGACGCCGCGGCCGCCGTCCTTGGTGTTGATCTCGCCAGGTCGACGAGCGCCCGGGTCGGCCCAGTGCTGCAGCCCGCGCGATTGGATCTTGCCGTAGATCTCGTCGAAGTCGTCCTCGGAGACCAGGAACGCATAATGCTGCGGCCGGATCTCCTCGCCCTCGGCCACGTCGGCATAGTCGAGGCTCGCGCCGTGCTCGAGCGTGACGGTCAGGAAATGGCCGAACGGCACCGGACTCGGCAACCCGAACAGCTCGGCGAGAAACTCCGCGGACTCCCGCTTATCGCGGGCGGCGACAATGGTGTGGTTGAACGCGATAGGCATTGTGCTTGCCAGTCTACTTCGGCGCGGTCAGCTCCAGGGCGATGTTGTCCGGGTCGCGGAACTCCAGGATGTACGACGGCCCGATGTCCTTGACCGGCTCGTGGTCGATGCCCAGATCGTCGAGATGCAGTGCCGCAGAGTCTAATTCGGCCTTACTCGCGGTCCTGAACGCGATGTGGTCCAGCCCGGCGCGGTCCTCGTGGAAGCGGTCTTTGGCGACCGGCCGCAGCCCGATCAACGCGCCGCCCATGTCGTAGATGACACCGCCGAACAGGAACCCCAGCTGGTTGCGGGTCGCCTCGTCGGCGTTCTCCGGGACCTCCAGCAGAACCGGCCAGCTGAAGACGCTCTCGTAGAACTGTCGGGAGCGCTCGATGTCGCTGACGGTAAGCCGCACATGCGCGATGGAATTGGCGACGATGCCCATCCCGAACATGCTGCCACGTCGACGACCCGCGGGCACTGACCGGTTTGCATGCCAGAATCTCGCTCGTGCAGATATCGATGACCATGCCGGTCATGGAGCCGGACTTGGATGCCGCCGTGCTGCGGGACTGGGCCCGCGCGATCGACGACGGTCCGTTCGCGTCGTTGTGCTGGGGCGAGCGCATGGCCTTCGACAACCCGGAAACCTTGACGCTGATGGGCGCGCTGGCCGCATGGACCGATCGGGTGCGGTTGGTGACGACGGTGATCGTGCCTCAACTGCACGACCCGGTGATGCTGGCCAAGGCGCTGGCGACGGCGGACATGCTGTGCGGCGGGCGGCTGACCGTGGGCATCGGCGTGGGCGGCCGGGTGGAGGACTACCAGGCCGTCGGCGCGGACCCGGCGACGCAGACCATGCGTGGCATGGCCGAGCGGGTCGCGGTCATGAAACGAGTGTGGGCCGGCGAGAAGATCACCGAATCGGTGCTGCCGGTCGGGCCGGCCCCGATCCAGCCGGGCGGGCCGTCGTTGCTGGTCGGAACGATCGGGCCGAAAACCGTCCGCAGCGCTGCGGCCTGGGCCGACGGCCTGGCCGGGCACACGATGGACCTCGACGTCGTCAAGCAGAACGAGCTGTTCGACGTGGCGCGTGCGGCCTGGGCCGAGGCCGGCAAGCCCAATCCGCATCTGGCGACGTCGTTCTGGTTCGCGCTCGGGCCCGTCGACGAAGCCCGAACGCAGGTGCATCGACACCTGCGGCGCTACATGAATTGGATACCGGCCGAGTACATCGACGCGATGGCGCCAACCACCGGGTTTGCCGGCAGCGAGGAGGAGCTGGTCGCGGTGCTGCGCAAATTCGAAGCGGTCGGCACCGACGAAATCCAGCTCATCCCAACCAGTTCCGACCTCAGTCAACTTCGGCACGTGGCCGACGTGATCAGCGCGATGTAGAGAGGTGGCCGATGTCTGAGCGCAACGTATTGGGCGGCCCGCTGGAACCATGCGGCAGCGACCCGCTTACCGGCTTCTACCGCGACGGGTGTTGTTCAACCGGCGCGGAGGATCTGGGCCTGCACACGATCTGCGCCGTGGTGACCGCCGAATTTCTCGAGCACCAACGTGCGATCGGAAACGACTTGTCAACGCCCAGGCCGCAGCTCCGGTTTCCCGGCCTGGTCCCCGGCGACCGCTGGTGCGTCACCGCCGGCAACTGGCTGCTGGCCTACCGCGATGGTCGCGCCGCCCCGGTGGTGTTGGCCTCCACTCACGAGCGCACGCTCGACGTGGTGCCCCTCGAGGCGCTGCGGGCGCATGCCGTCGACGTGCCCGACGACCTGGGCAGCTTGTAGGGGTCTCGGACGACGCGCAGGCCATCGCGGATTTTCCGCGGATCGCAGCCGTCTCTGGCCGTTGCTCAAGTTCGGCCGGCTGGTGGCCAAGCGTTATTGGCCGGCGGACGGCTGTCTTACAATTTGTGCGTCGGTCAGTCGCGCGTATGCCCTCGCGGCGGCGCTGTAACGGCTTTCGACATCGGCGCGGTCGGATTCTTCGGGTACTGACTCGAGGTTGGCGCGCTGAATCATCGCCGCTTGGTCCATCAGGACCCGGGCCTGGTCGGCGTCGGTGGTCTGCTCCAAGATCGCGGTGAGCGCGTCGAGTTCGCGTATCAGCAACGCGGGCATGCCGCGGCTGGCCTGGCGGACCTTGTCGAATGACCGCTGCACCAAATTTTCGTAACTAACCTGGTCGCAGATGACCCGAATGGCGCCAGCGCGGTCACGGTACGCCCGAGCTGGGGTCCAGACCCGCGCGAGCTTGCACAGGGCGTTCCCGAGCCAGTCCACGCACGCCAGCGCGGTGTACGTGTCGTTGACCGCGGGGGAGAGCGCCCGAATGGCGATCTCCACCAGTTGGTCGATCGCGAAGGCGGGGTCCTGAGCGAGGGTGCGGATCGGCCCGGTGACCTGTGCGCGTTTCAGGCCACGGGTGACGCGGTCGGCCGCTTCGGGTGGCCACACGGCGGCCAGTTCGCGGTCCTCTACCAAGAAATTTCCCGGGCGATAGGGCAAGTAGACGACTGCATCAGCGGCCGCCACCTTTCGGATCAAGATGTCGTACCGGATGGCCTGCAGGTAACCACCTTTCGGGTTACGGATCACCGCGCCTGAAGACTCGATGGTGTCGATGAGTGCGGCAATTTCGTCTGGGTCGTCCTGCCGATCGCCGGTGGACATCCGGATGTCGGGCTTTCGCACCCGAAGATAGCGCATCAAATCATTGGCGATGCTGGCGATCACGAAGGGGAGCTGGATCTGGATGGCGATGTGGTGCAGGAAGTAGATGAGCATGCCCAGATCGACGAGCACCAGCAAGTATACGAAATTGACCGACAGGTGCGGCACGAACACACCGTGCTCGGCAGGCCCGATCGCTATCAGTACCAGCACGCAGTACACGGCTGTCGCCACAAACGTGCCCAGCGTCAGCTGAGTACCACGATCGCGGATGAAGTTGCGCAGCATCCGGGGCCCGAACTGGGTCGATGCCAGCGTCAATGTGACGATCGTGACCGAGAAGTTGATCCCGATCACCGTCATGATCGCCGCGGCGACCGCCAGGAGAATCCCCCGTGCCGTGTCGGCGCTGCCGGATTCCACCCACGTCGGCAAGCTGAGGGTGCCATGGTAGACGGCGCGATCTATCTCCAGGGTGGCCCAAAACAGGGCGATCGCAGCGACCACCTCGAGGGACGGCACTAGCCAGAAGTTGGTCCGCAACATTTCGCGCCGCCACTGCGACAGCGATATTCCCGAAATCGAAGGCATCAAATCACGCTAGAGCACGGGCATTCAGCTGGCACGAGCTGGTTGCTGTCTGGTGAAATGGCCTGTGTCGCTGACTCCGTTCGGCGGACCCGCCTGCAAGTGCTTACGAGGAAATAAATATCAACCGCACAATCAACCGGCTCAACCCGCCCTTGAGATATAGCCTTCCGCCATGATGCGCGTCGCGATCGTGGGTGGCGGTGCTGCGGGCGTGCTCGCCGCGGTGCACCTCCGCCGGCGCAAACCGGAAGCGCAGATCACGCTGATCGACGCGTCCGGTCGTCCCGGGACCGGCGCGGCGTATGGCACCAACGACCCGACTCACTTGCTGAACGTTCCCGCGCAGCGCATGTCGGCATGGCCGGATGATCCCGATCACTTCTGCCGTTGGCTGGACGAACGAGCTGTCACGCCGCTCGAGAGCTTCGCACCGCGTCTTGCTTATGGCCGCTACCTGCGAGAACAACTCGCGGCCGCCGACGTGCGGATCCAGACTGCCGAGGTCGTCGGGTTGACGCCGGGCACTCCCGTGCGCATCGCGCTGAACGATGGACGTTCGTTGTCGGCGGACGCCGTGGTGCTCGCGTCAGGGCGCCCCAAGGCGGCATGCCCGACTCGTTGGAACGCGCCTTCGCTCCGGTGTTGGCCGCAGGCACCGACGGCAAGATTGTGGTGGATCCCTGGGCTCCCGGTGCGCTTGCGACTCTTGGTGCGCGACGGCATTCGAGCGTCTTGGTCATCGGTTCGGGACTCACGGGCGTTGATGTCGCGCTGCATCTCATGGCGCGCGGCGCCACGGTCACCCTGCTGTCGCGTCATGGCGCGCTCCCGCGCCGGTTCCGCGCCACGGGCGCGCCGACAGAGTTGCCCAACGTCGATGCGCTCGCTGCCGAGGTCTCGCTTGAGCAATTGCGCGCCGCGCTCGATGCAGATCTCGCGCACGCGCGCGGATCCGGATCGGACTGGCGACAAGTGATCGACGCGTTGCGGCCACGTACAGCCCGGCTGTGGCGGTCGCTCGGATGGCAGGACCAGCGACGGTTTCTGCGCGAGGACTTGCGCCAGTGGGACGTCGTTCGCCACCGTATGCCGCCCACTATCGCCGATGCGATTTACGGAGCGATCGACAGTGGCCAACTGGTCATCGAGGCGGGCGAGGTCGCCGATGTGTCGCTGCACGGCAACGGCGTCGAATTGGTTGTGACAACGAGCGACGGATCGGTGCGTCGGCGCGGTGACGCGGTGGTCGTCGCCACGGGCGCGACGTGGGATCGGCGGTCGCTGCAACGCTCCACGCTCTGGGCGAACCTGTTGGCCACGAATGTCGCGTCGCTGCACCCGAGCGGGGTAGGCGTGCGACTCGATGCGGACGGCTATCTCATCGACGCGGCCGGGGACACGGTCCCGGACATCGTCTGTCTCGGCTTGATCCGTCAGGGTGAGGAGTGGGAGACCACCGCGATTCCCGAAATCCGTGCCCAGGCAGCCGCTATCGCGCAGCTGCTCGCCGACGACTACGCGCGAGCGTCCGGTGCGGGCGCCCAGTCTCATCACGACTGCGCCGGAATTGAGCGGTGCGGCTGCTTCGTATGCCGAGGGCGTGCGTCGCCTGCTCGCCGTCCAAGACGGCGCGTCGGTCGCCTTCGCTGCCGCGGTCGCGGAAGATCCGCAGCACGCGCGTGCGCACGTCGCGCTCGCGATGATTGCCACCGAACGGCCCGACCGCGCGGGCGGCCCTGACGCGGTCGTCGGACATCTCGCTCGAGCGCGCGCGGCGCTGGCGCACGGCAGCGACGAAGACCGCAGCCACGTCGAGGCCATCGCGACGTGGTGCGAGAAGGGCAACGCGGCGGGCACCGACGCACTCATCGACCATCTCGACCGGATACCGGACGACGCAGTCGCATTGCTTGTGCTCGCGCCGTCGATTGCGTTCGCAGGGGCCGGCGACGCGTTGCCGGACGCGTGGCAGTACGTCGAGCAGTTCACCGGCGTGCACGGCGAGGCGCCGTGGTATCTGGGCCTGCGCGCCTACGGCCGAACGGAGCAGGGCCTCTGGTACGACGCCGCGGACCTGGCTGACGCCGCACTCGAACTCGATCCGGGCAACGGCAACGCCGCGCATGCGCTTTCGCACGTGCACTACGAGACCGACGCACACGGGGCCGGGCTGAAATGGCTGACGGACTGGATTCCGGGGCACGGCAGCACGCAGCGGTACCTCCCGCATTTTCAGTGGCACGCCGCGCTGCACGAGTTGGCGATGGGCGACGCGGCGGCCGCGGCGCGCCGTTACGCTGCGTTTCTCGCGCCGCCCCACTCAAAGGATGTGCGCTGCCTGGTTGATGCCGGTTCGCTCGCCTGGCGGGCGCGCCTGCATCCGGACTGGGTTACTCCACCGGATCCCATGCCGGTGCTCGCCGAGGTCGGCTCGCTTGCGTATGCGCCGCAAACGCCGTTCATCGCATTCCACGCCCTGCTTGTATTAGCCGCAGCGAATGATCCGGCCGCGATCCGCGCGATCGATGTCCCGGGCGCCACCGATGCGCAAGCAACCACGTTGCGTCTCATCGGCGAAGGCCTTATCGCGTTGACGGCGGGGGAGCCGCGCGCCGCGCTGGACTATCTGCTCGAATCGCTGCCCGGGCTTCCGTCGATCGGCGGTAGTCGGGTGCAGCAAGAAGTGGTTCTCGAAACGGCGTTGGCCGCAATGCTGCGACTCGGTGCGCCGGGCCAGGCAGCGCGCCTACTGTCGCGGCATCGCGCTGCACCCGGGCCGCAAGTGACCCGCGGAGCCGTGAACTGAGCGAGCGAGGTAGGCCGAGATTTTCGACACACACCGCGCGTTTTCACGGTCCAGTCCTCCAGTAGGCAGCAAGATTCCCACCATGAAGCACGCGATGACCTTGGCGCTGATCGCCGCCGCCATGCTGACCGCGCCGGCAGGCAACGCGGACCCTGATCCGCATAAGCCCGACGTGGGCGCCAACTACTGCCCGGGTGGCGTGGGGGTGGGCGGCTTACCAGGCCAACCCGCTGAGCCCTATTGCGACGGCGTGCCCTACGCGGATGGCTCGTACTGGCACGCGATTAAGCGCAGCGGGACGAACTTCGTGATGGTGCAGTGCGTCGTGCCGCAGCCGCCGCCAGGTCCCTTCTCCGGTCTTATGCCGCAACTGCCCCCCGGGCCGTTGCCGGCACCGGCCGGCGGCTGCACTCAGGTTTGATCGAGGAGCCACGCGGGTAGCTGACGATCCCGAAAACTGGTCTTGAACTGCGGTGACGCTGGTGCCCCCGGCAGGATTCGAACCTGCGGCTTTCTGCTCCGGAGGCTGATCCGACCCGTTTGCCGGTGTCTACAACCGTCCACGGGATGCCAACGCTTGGACCCGGAACATGCTGCTGGACTTGCGGTTTCAGGCCACCAAGGTCCATTGCAGTCTAAACCCGTCCATAGGGGTCTGGTCACCGAGTTTTGGACGAGTTGTGACACTGTTGTGACAACGAGTAGGGCGACAGTTTGGGTGCCTGGCCTCTTCGTCCCGAACGATGCCACCTGCACGTTTGGGAAGTTGGGCGCGTTTGCGGCGATCCATATCGCCAGGCCAGCCCGTTGGCTGCGTTGGCGGTTGTGGAGTCGTGCCAGAGCCGTTGCGGACTGGCTGCGAACTGGCCTCGGTTCTAAAGCCGTAGGAACGTCATCTCAAGGTGGCGAGGTTGTGCCAAAAGTTCTTGAGGCTGTCGGTGCCGCCGAAGAGCGTGGTGAAGTTCGGTGGAGTCGACCAGAACGATGTCGCCGGACCGTTGGTTCTTCGGCGGCATCCAGATCAGCGCATTGAATTCGGTGTTGCCCGCCGCGGTGAAGGGGTGCGGCCTGTTCGGCATCGATGCGTTGACGGCCCAGCACCCGCACTGAGTCGCTTTCCGGCGCGGTGAGTTCGTAGTGCGGCAGGTGGGGGTGGAAGTTGAATGTGGTGACGTTCTCGAGCAGCCTCGCGGCGTCCAAATCGCTGAACGCGGTGAGCGGTGCGATCTCCTTGGTGCCCTCGACCACAGCGGGACGCAGCCCCCACCTGTTGTGAACCGGAACATCGAGCGCCGTCATCAGTGAGCGGGTGTATTGACCGAACCGCTGCTGGCGCGGCACCAGGGGGTCGCCGTGATGGTGGTATTCAACCTGACGCTGTGCGAAATCGTCGCTGAAGCCGACGTCGTGATGCGGCGCCAGTAGCAAGCAGTGCCCTCGCGCTGCAGCCATTCCCGGATGGCACTGATCTCTTCCGGTGCGGCTTCCTGTTCCGACAAGATGTGGTCAAGCCCGAACACCATAGGGTGTCGGTGTCGGCAAGGACCCGTTCGTCGATCGGAGTTCGATAGCCGGCCTGGTCGATGCGCTGAAACACGGCAACGGGGTGACCTGTCGCTTCCCCCGCCAACTCCTGAAACGCCAGCGTCGAGCGGTGGAAGAGCTCAAGCGTTCCGGCGATCCCCTGTAGGAAATGCGCCTCGTCGTATTCCGGTGTCTCATAGCTCGGCCACAGCGCGTTTCGTACCTCTGCCATGGTAGAGAAGCGGTTGTACATCTCCGTCGGTGCGCGTTGGGCTTCCCACGGGTAGCTCCAGGTCCAGTAGATGCTGATGCGCCGGCCGCCGGTGTGGGCGCGGGCGACGTGGCTTTGGTTGTAGGTTCGCGCTGCGGGGTATGCGCCCATGGTGAATCCTTAACGTGATCAGTCGAGCGCCGCGAGGTAGCGCATCGCGTTGAGCCTGGCAAGAAGAAGTAGGCCCCACCTTTGAGGGTGGTGAATGCCGGTAAGCCTTTGTGGACCTTGCGGATCGGCCGCTTGGGAATGGTGAACTCCATTGTCCCGTCCGGTTCCGCAGTCGGGTCGTGCTCGTTGCCGAGCTCGTGGAAGGTTCGGTCGTTGATCCAGACGTTCTGCGCGAACTCGAATTGCCTAACCAGGCTGGCGCAAATGATGAACGCGGCGATGCCGCGATCGACTCCGTCGTCGGGAGCGTCCTCGGGCAGGGCAGGACCGTAGGTGGCGCCCCGGCGAATCATCCTGCGCCGGTTCATGTTGTGCGCGGTGTCGCGCGGGTTGAGGCGCCGCGCGTGCGATCCCAGCGGGCAGGCATACCCGAACGGATCCATCTCCTTATAGTTGAAGTCGTTGTTGCGCATGGGATCCGCGCCCAGCTCGGGGATCATCCTTGTCCGGG
>CAWKME010000085.1:0-15316 GCA_963850645.1 uncultured Actinomycetota bacterium
CGCCACCACATTTGAGACAACGAGCTCATAGCTGGTTCGTCAGAGGTTTTCGCACGTCATCGTGTCTCAAATGTCCGTCTCGAAAACCTGGCGCGCGTCATCTCGCGATGCTGGCCCGATACCTGCCGTCGTATTCACCGACGCGGCCTACATAGATGCCGCGCCCTAACGGCCTACGGCTTTCACGAGGCCGGCCAGCTCCCAACCAGCGAGGGTTGGCCGGCCTCCCCTTTTTTCTTCCGGCAACCCGCAATCCTGAAGTCGCGGTGCCGTGCCGCGGGAATCGCCATGGCATGGCATTCAAGCTGATTTGAGGCTACCCAGTCACGCTGGCGCCCCGTCGACGCGCCACACTTAATCGCGCTCTTCCGCGCGGGCGCCCGCTTCGAGAACAGCAAACTCATTGAACGGCCCGACGACACGACCTACCCAAGGAGGCCGCCGCATAGAAGATCTTGATCCACAAGTATTGACAGTTGCTCTGCGAATAATTCGACAGACCGAAGAGTGCTACGAATGCCAGATAGATTGAGAGCGGACAGCAAAGCCAGCCAGTTCGCTCCGCCAAGCAGACTGTAAGTGCTCGCGACTGTCGGCTGTCAATAGAGGTCTGATTATGGGTGCATGAAATGCGTTGGAGTACAGGGCTGTTCCGCTCCTACCGGTAAGGCCGCATATTCGTTTCCGTCGTATTCGTCCTCCGCGTGGGAAGTAGAGCGCACACCAGGTGGCGGATCACGTGCCGCCGGTCCCGTTACGCTGCGGAGCACGACGCTCAGTAGCGATCGAGCTCAATCAATCGCTCGTCGCTGATCCCGAAGTGATGCGCGATCTCGTGGAGCACGACGTGTCTGACCTCGCGGCGTAGACGATCGGCGTCGCCGGCAGCGAGCCGCGTGATTGGCCCGCGGAAGATGCTGATCTTGTCGGGAAGCACCCCGCTGTACGTGCTGCTCCGTCGCGGCAGCGGTACGCCGCGGTACAGGCCGAGCAGCGGCCGCCCGGCGGGAGGCTCGTCCTCAACGACGATGTCGACGTTGCTCATCGCCGCACGGAGATCGGCCGGCAAGGAGCTCAGCGCGTCGTCAATCGCCTCTTCAAATGGATCATTGAGACCCGGCTCCGAACGCGCATCCATCTCCGCAATGGTGCCAGAATCGGTGCTGGAAGAAGGACGGCTCCTTTTTGGGGGCTTTGCGGCGTCGATCGCGGAACTTACACAGTTGGCGGCAATGCGGCCGCGCGATGTGGTTGTGGTCGACGATGTCCAGCCGCCTGTCTCATCGAATGAATCATTGAAGCATTTGATGAATCAACTCCATATCAGGGCAGCTCAACGCAGCGCATACCTACTTTGACAAGCTGCTGCGACACGCCGAAATTTTGTCAATCTAGCCAGGCGTGTCTTGTCGATCTTTCCTGCACGTCGACAGCTGGCTTCTTGCAACTCGCTGCCGCCCCCCCATGCTGCACCGCTACCAGCTGGCCCAGATAACAAGCCGCTCAAGCGAATCAAGGTAGACAGCGAAGATGAGATCGAAGTAACAGACATAGAAGAGGATTCGTAGATAGCAGGATCATTCTCCGCGGCGCCGACGGTGGGCGCGCAGTGCGTTCTCGACGGTTGCCCGTGAGCATCCGATGGCCAAGGCGATATCGGTGTATTTCATGCCGGCGGCGCGCGGCTCGACGATTCTGACGTTACGGGCCTCGACAGTCTTGCGGTCGCATCGGCCCGGGCGGCGCAGCCCTCCTGTTCAGAAACCCTCGGCGACGATGGCACGCTAGGCCAGCTCACGAGCACCCACGAGATCTTCACCGGCTCCCAGAGTGACCTCGAAGGCCAAAAATGACGTAAACCGAGATGCCCGATAGCATGCCCCGATTGGCTGAAAAGCAACCTGCGAAAGAATGAGCCATGGACAAGGACCCGCGCCATCCGACCCACGATGACCTGACCGTGGCCCTCGGGGAAATCACGACACGACAGATCGAAAGCGTCCCCGCAGACGCCTCGCTTAGCGTTATCTCACGGTTGAATACCAAATGGGTCGTCCTCACCGGAAACGACGGGGAGATCGTCGGGGTGATCAACCGAGATGTCGCAGTGGAAGCCGCCAATGCCCAATCGATTGCTTACCTTGCCCGGCGAAAGCATTTCGAGGTTCTGCCGGCTGATTTGCAACTGGGCAGTCCACGACTACCTATCGTTCCACGATCCTTAGTAGTCACCGGCCTGGTAGTGGCACTGTCACGTTGGTTGAAAAGTGGAGCGGCACAGTTGGGTTTGGAGCCGCCGCTATGAAACACCGTTCGGTTGTTCACCTTTCAGGCAACGACGGTCGCGGTGACTTCCCGCCAGACCGTGAAGCGGTCAGCCATCTCGGTACGCCATTCGGGTGCGGTCAGTCGGTGCCGGCCCGGCCGAAAATGCGGTGAAATGCCACTGAACGCGGACAAGAACCGCTGCGCGTGCCCCGGCGATGTGAACCGTTTCATCGCCCGTTCCCGCTGCCTGGTGGGTTGATGCGAGCTCTCGATCCGATTGTTGAGGTACTTCGAGCGGCGATGCTCGACAGATGCCAGCAGCTCGCGGTGGGCGACCTGGTAGCTGCCGAGTTTGTCGGTGACGATCACCCGCGGCACGTACTCCAGGTTTTTGAGCAGCTTGCGGAAGAATCGTTTGGCGGCCACCGCATTTCGGCGGGACTGGACCAGAATGTCGAGCACGTTGCCGTGCTCGTCGACCGCGCGCCACAGGTAGTGCTCCGTGCCGTTGATCCGGATGAACACCTCGTCGCAGTGCCATTTGTCACCGGGCCGTGGGCGGCGTCGGCGCAGCCCGCTGGCGTAGGCCTGCCCGAATTTGGCGCACCAGCGTCGGATCGTTTCGTAGCTGACCGCGACACCGCGTTCGAGCATGAGTTCCTCGACCTCACGGAAGCTGAGCGGGAACCGAAAGTACAACCACACGCAGTGGTTGATGATCTCGACCGGGTAGCGGTGGCCCTTGTAGGACGGCATAGCAGTGCTCACTCACGGATTCTCCCAGTTGCCGCGAGCTCGACAACGTGACAGTGCCCCAACGACCCTGTCAACGTAACCTCGCCGCGAGCGACGCCGGCCCGCAGCAAGGCGGCGATCCGGGTCTTCCAGAGTTCGTCGTCTGCGCCGCCAGCAATGCCTGCACGGGTTTTGGCGACAAGCTGTTCGTAAGCATGTTCCTCGCTCATAGTGCAGTCCTCCCTTGACCGGGATTGCGGATGCGTGCCTGCCAATTCACTAACCGCCTGAACTAATTTCGAGAACCTTCACGCCGGGCAAAGGCCCTGTCGTCATGTCCGCCTCCGCTCATCGTTGCCTGACAGTGCAAAAACAGTCAATTTTGACTAGTATTGAGGCTAGCGCTGTTTTCTGTCCTGTGTCAATTTGCCGCCCACCCTCAGGAGTTCACCTTGACTGCAAGCAATCCGACCGCTGCCCGGCCCACCCGGATCAGTCAGAGCGAGCGTCGTCAGGCCGCGGAACGGAAGCTGCTCGATGCCACCGTCTCGATCCTGGTCGAGCGCGGCTACGCGGCCACCACCACGCTGGAGGTGCAAAAGCAAGCCGGCGTATCCCGCGGGGTGCTGTTGCACTACTTCAGGTCCCGGGGCGAACTGATCAGCGCGGCGGCGCGCCGCTTGTACGCCACGAAGGTCGGCGAGGTGCGACTGCGTGCAGCCGAGACGCTCGACGGCGAGGACTGGGTTTCGCTGCTCTGGCAGGTCGTCTCGGGCCCGTTGGGTGGAGCCTCCCTCGAGCTGCTCATTGCGGCCCGACACGATCCCGACATGCGCGAATACCTGAAACCCCTGGAACGCGAGTTCGCGCGCGCGAACCTCGACTTGTGCAAGGCGCTGCTCGGCGAGCAACGCGCCGCCCACAAACGATTCACCGAATTCTGCATGGTGGTGATCAATTCGATGCTGGGAGCCGCGGCCAGCAAACCAGGCCATGGCAGCACGGAGGAAAAGCGTCTGCTCGAAGCGTGGCGGCGGATGCCTGACCTCTATTTCGCCCCGGAGACAAGCGACGTGTGATCGCGGCTACGCTGCCGGCCAAGCAATCGGCGCCGGACATCGCGGGCCACAAACAGGCGCAGCAATGCGGCAACGGTGCGGCCTCGCCGGGGTGAGTAGGGGTACCACAGCAGTTGGTTCGTCCATCCTCGGCACCCGTGGCGTGGTGATGGCCTGCTGACGGCAGTACTTCCGGATACCCTGCGGGCCGCCCAGCCGCGAGCCGAGGCCGGAGCTTTTCCAGCCGCCATGTGGCAGGGGGAAGCAGAACAGGTTCGAGTAGGCGTCGTTGATGTTCACAGCGCCGACCTCGAGCCGGTGCGCGATGTCCAGTCCGCGGCCGATGTCCTTGGTCCACACCGTCGCCGAAAGCCCGTACATGGGAGTCGTTTGCCAGCCGAATCGCCTCGTCTTCGTCGGCGACCTTCATCACCGGGATCGTCGGGCCGAAAGTCTCGTCGCGCATGCAGGCCATCGAGTGATCGACGTCGAGAAGAATCGTGGGCTCGAAGAACCCGCCGCTGCCGGTCGCCTTTCCGCCGGTCGCGATCGTGGCCCCACGGGTGACGGCATCCTCGACGTGGCTCCTCACGATCTCGACCTGCTGCCTGGTGACCAATGGGCCGACATCCGCCGAGTACGAACCGTTGTCGACTCCCTGCCTGATCGACAGCACCCGCTCGGTAAGCAGTGCGACGAACCGGTCATAGGCCGGTGCCTCGACGTATACCCGCTCCACCGAGATGCAGGCCTGACCGGAGTTGAACAGTGCCCCCCATGCGATGCCGTTGGCGGCGCGCGAAAGGTCGGCGTCGGCCAGGACGATGGCCGGGTCCTTGCCGCCCAGTTCGACGCCGCAGGGAATCAATCGTTCGCCCGCCCGCGCGGCGATGGCCCGTCCGGTCCTGGTGGAGCCGGTGAACTGGACCATGTCCACGGCGTCCACCACGGCCGCTCCCGTTGCGCCGAGGCCGGTGACACACGCGAACACCGGCGGTGCACCGATCTGGTCCCAGCCGCGAGCGAGTTCGCCCGCGGACAGTGGAGTGACCTCCGAGGGCTTGACGAGGACGGCCGCGCCGGCCAGCAACGCCGGAACGGCGTCGACACCGGGGATGAGTAACGGGAAATTCCATGGCGTGATCACGCCGACGACTGGGATACGGGCGGTACACCCTGGTGAGCTTCTTGGTGGCGGTGAGCGGACCATGCGGCCTGAACTTCTTTTCGGCGAGGAACTTCCGGCGCCCGGTCGGCGTAGTAGTTGATCGCGTCGCAGGTGACCATGATTTCGAACCGGCCTCGACCCGGGGCTTACCGGTCTCGGCAGCCAGTACATCGACGAGCCGGGATTCGTTGTCCAGCAACCAGTCCCGCAGTTTTCGCAACCAGCCTGCGCGGGCGTCGGGGCCCCAGCGCCTCCCAGGACGACTGATGGGTGCGCAGTTCGTCCACGACGGCGGCGACCGCCTCGGCGGATTGCACGGCAACGCTTCCGACGAGCTCACCGGTCGCAGGGTTGCGCACGTCGAGCGCCTCGGTACCCGAGGGCGACAGTTGATCGATACTCACGAGGTGCTCCCCGATTGGTGGATCGCCACTGGTGTCGTTGGTGCTGTGACCGCTTCCGGCCGGGCGTTCCAGCCGGCATGGGCGTTGGCGAACCGCCCGATTTGCCGCAGCGCGGCGCGCGTCTCGGGAAGCCAGGTCTGCTGATGCCAGGCGTGGGGGGCCAATGGGTGGACCTCGAGCCGAACGGGTACCCCGGCCGCTCTGCGCACGCTCGGTCGGCCCGCACCGAATCGTCACGCAACACCTCGGTGTCGCCGGTCTGGAACAGCAGCGGCGGCAAGCCGGCGAAGTCGCCGAACACCGGGGAAATCAGGGGGTCTGTCGCATCGACGTCCGGTCGGTACCACCGTTGGAAGAAGGCCAGCCCACGCGCGCCCCAGCGCGACGTCGCGGCGCGCATTGGTGCTGGATAGACGGGCTGGTCCAGGAGAAATCGAAGCCGCCGCTGATCATGATCGCGCCCGCCGGCATCGGGAGGGAGGCGTCGCGGGCCCGCTGCAACGTGACGAGGGTCGCGTTGGCGCCGGCCGACTCGCCCGCGATCATCAACTGACCCGGCTCTTGCCCGGCGTCAAGTAGTGCCTGATAGGCGCGCAGACAATCGTCGATGGCCGCCGGAAACGGGTGCTCCGGAGCCAGCCGGTAAGCCGGCACGATGACGCGGGCCCGCAGGTCATTCGCCAGCCGCGAGAGAAATCCGGTGTAGGCACTGCGCGCGTACATCAGGAATCCACCACCGTGCAGGTACAGCACGGTGCGCCCGTGCTGTGCGTGTGCGGGGTGGAATTCGCGGGTGGTCAGACCGCCCAACTCCCCATCGACGATCCGGCACCCAGCCGCGGGCGGGGCGAGAAGGCCCGACGCCGCACCGGCACGGTCGAGGAATGTCCGCATTCCGTCGAGGTCGTCGTGGTAGCGACGCCACGCCGATTGGCACACCACACGGACCACCGGGTTGACGAGGCGCAGGATGATGCTTCCCTGGTGCCCGCTCATCTGGACGTCGCGCCGAGGATGGTCACGGTGGCCACTGCCGCGTCGGGTCCCATGTAGCCTCCCGCGTTCTCGGCCACCGCGATCCGTGCGCCGTCGACCTGACGCTCGCCACAACGGCCGCGGAGTTGCTCGGCGAGCTCGACGATCTGCGCGAGACCGCTTGCTCCGATCGGGTGTCCTTTGCTTTCCAAGCCGCCGCTGGTGTTGACCGGCAGCCTGCCCCCAATGCTGGTGTCGCCCTTGCGAATCATGTCCACGGCCCCGCCGGGTTTGGCCAGCCCGAGTTCTTCGAGCACGATCAACTCGGCCGGCGAGGTGGCGTCGTGGCATTCCAGCACGTCCACCTCGGCCGGGTCGATGCCGGCCCAGTCGAACGCACGCTTGGCCACACCGGCAACAAGCTCCCCGCCGACGCCGGGTTTCGACGCGCCGGTCATGGTGGCGAGCACCGTGATCGGCTCAGCGCCCCAATGCGCCGCGATGTCCGGCGTGGTCACGATGACCGCGGCAGAGCCGTCGCCGATGGGCGAACACATCGGCAGGGTCAGCGGACCGGAGATCTTGCGTGCAGCCAGCACCTCCTCGACGGTGAAGCGGGTCCGGTACTGCGCCTTGGGATTGAGCGCACCGTGGTCGTGGTTCTTGACCGCAACGCGAGCGAAGTCTTCCTGGGTGGCCCCGGTGCGGTCCATGTAGTCGGTGGCTGCTTTCGCGTAGACATCCATGAAGACCGATTGGTCCCCGCCGTTGGCACCGATTTCGGCGAAGATCTCCGCGAGCCGATCCTGGTCCAGCGCGCTGCCCATCGCTGCGAAGGTCAGTTGCTTGTCGGGGTGATAGAGCTTCTCGGCACCCACCGCCAGCGCAACATCGACATAGCCCGAAGCGACCGCGAGCCACGCCTGATTGAGTGCCGTCGACCCAGAGGCGCAGGCGTTTTCGATGTTGATCAGCGGAATGCCGTTGAGCCCTGCCTCGCGCATGGCGTGCTGTCCGCGCACGGAGTGCTGGCCCTGCAGAATCCCGGACGCGGTGTTCGCGTAGTAGATGGTGTCGATGCCCTTGTCCGAGTCGCCCATTCCCGAATCCTTGATGGCAGCCTGGACCGATTCGGCGACAAGCGATTTGATGCTGCGGTCGAGGAACTTGCCGAATGCGGTCATTCCGACCCCGGCCACCACGACGGTGCGCAGCGAAGCTTCGGCGGTGGTCATCGCGCGAGCACCTCCTTGCCGATGAGCTCGCGCGCGATCACGAGCTTCTGAATTTGAGGTGTGCCGTCGCCGATCATGCGCCCCGGAGACATCTCGCAGCATTGCCTGCAGTGGCATCTCATCGGACCAGCCGACTTGGCCGTGCAGCACGATGCAGTCGCGGATCGCGTTGTGCGCGACCAGCGGTCCCCACCACTTGAGCATCGCGGCTTCACTGGTGTGCGGCTGCCCCGCCATCCGCAGCCCAAGGGCGTGATAGCCCAGCGCCCGTACCGCCGAAACGTAGGTGCTGTGTTCGGCGATCACGAACGAGACGCCCTGGTTGGCCGCCAGCGGCCGGCCGAATGTCTGGCGCTGTTTGGAGTATTCGATCGCCATGTCGAGCGCGCGTTGTGCGGTGCCGATGTTCATCAGCGCGATCAGTGTTCGGCTCAAATCGAATTCATGCATCACCAGGCCGAATCCGCGTCCGATCTCGCCGAGTACGTGGCTGTCGGGCACGAACACACCGTCGAGGAAGATCGAGCCACGACCCAGTGGTTTGAAGCCGGGATCACGAATGGCCTGGGTGGTGACCGCGGGATCGTCCATGTCGACGAGGAACATTCCGATGCCCTTGCCGCCCGACCCGGGTTCGGTCTGGGCGACGACGATCGCGAGGTCGGCGTGCACCGCCTGGGTGATCGAGGTCTTCTCACCGGAGATCCGCCAGCCACCCTCGACCCGGGTGGCCCGCGTGCTGAGATTCGCCGCGTCGGACCCGGCCCCCGGTTCGGTCAGCGCGAGGCAGATGACGGCCTCGCCGGCGATACCGCGGGTGACCCACCGCTCGCGAACTTCGTCGCTGCCGTGTGCGGCGAGCAGGGCGTTGCTGACGTTTGCCGCGAACGCCAGGTAGGCGATCGCGGGATCGGCGTAGGCAAGTTCCTCGACAGCGATGCCGACAGCCAGCGCGTCGCCGCCCTGGCCGCCCGCCGACTCGCTGATCAGCAGTCCGAGCAGCCCGGCGGCGCCCAGTTCAGCGAACTCGGCGGTGGGGAACTTCTCGCTTTGCGACCGGGCAAGCATCGAGTCGGCGTAGCGCGATCGGGCCAGCGTCCGCACCGATTGCCGGAATGCGAGGTGGTCCTCGCCGAGGGTGAAAGGTGTTGTGGTGTCCACGGCGAGTGCTCCCTATCGGCCCTGGTAGACGGGGGTGCGTCGGTCGGCGAACGCCGCGATCCCCTCGGCGAAGTCTTCCGAGCGGCACTGCTCGCCAAGGGCCTGCTGCTCGGCGGCGAGCGCGTCCTCGAAGAGACTGATCGGGTGCGTCGTTGATCAGGCGCTTCATCCGACTAAGCCCCAGCGGGCTCTTGTCGGCCAACGTGGTGGCGAGTTCGGATAGCCGGGTCTCGAGCTCCCCCGGGTCGACGATCTCGCTGACCAGCCCCGCGAGCACCGGCGACGACGGCGGAAAATGACTGCCGGTAAAGGCCAGGTATTTCGCCATCTGCGTGCCCACGACCCGCGCCAGCCGAACCGAGCCACCGGCGCCGGGAACCAGTCCGTAGTTCGCGTGCGCATCACCGATGCGCGCGGCTGTCGAAGCCACCACGATGTCGCTGGCGAGCAGCAGTTCGAGTCCGCCGGCCAGCGCCAACCCGTTGACACCCGCGATCACCGGTTGGGCAAGCGCGGCAAGCCGCTCGATGGTCCGGCCCGCGTAGGAGACGAATTCGACGACACGGCTCGGATCGACCTCGCCAGCCGCATTGGCGAGGGCCTTCAGGTCAGCGCCCGCGCAGAATGCCCGGCCGGTACCGGTCAACACGACCACCCGGACGGCGCCGTCGGCCTCGATCTCATCCAGCGCGAGGTTGAGTTCGTCCAGCAGGTTGTGCTGATGGCGTTCATCGCCGCCGGGCGTTGCAGCCGCAGCCAAACCGCGGCTCCCTCACGGTGTTTGGCGAGGGTGGGCGATGGGGCCGTAGCGGTGATCTGGCTGTCGGTCATGTCAGTGCACTGCCCTCTCCAGACCCGCCCAGTAGGTGGCGCGAAGCACCTTCTTGTCGATCTTTCCGACTTTGGTCAGGGGTAGCTGGTCGACCACCTCGATGGACTTCGGGAGCATGGTGCGGCCCTTTTCGCTGCCTGACACTCGCGATCAACGCGTCGGTGTCCGGTGTGGCGCCGGGCCGGGGCACGACAAAGGCCTTCACCGCCTCACCCCACTTCGGATCGGGTACGCCGATCACCGCGGCCATCGAGACCGACGGATCGTCGGCGAGAACGTCTTCGATCTCGCGGGGATAGACGTTGAAGCCGCCGGAGATCACCATGTCCTTCTTGCGGTCCACGATGTGGAAGAAGCCGGCGTCGCTGCGGAAGGCCATGTCCCCGGTGCGAAGCCAGCCGTTGCGGAGAACCTCGGCGGTCTCTGCCGGCCGCTTCCAGTACCCGGACATCACGGCACGCGACCGCACGCAGATTTCGCCGACCGTTCCGTTAGGCAGTGGCTGCCCGTCCTCGTCGAGGACTTCGACGAGCGCCCCGGCGACCGCGCGACCACACGAGGTCCGGTTCGCCTGGTCGTGTTCGGAGGGCAACAGACTGGTGGCCATGCCGACGCACTCCGTCTGGCCGTACCCCTGCAACAGGGTCGGGCCGAACGCCTGTTGTGCCTCGTCGATGCGCGAGGGCGACATCGGCGACGCACCGTAGACGACGGTCTCCAGCGAGCTCAGGTCGAAGCGGTCCAGACCACCGTGATCGAGGAGTGCGTAGAGCACCGTGGGGATCGTGAACACGTAGTTGATGCGATGGGTTTGCACAGCCGCAAGCCACTGTTGCGGGTCGAAGCCCGCCTGCAGAACGACGGTGCCGCCGCGCAGCAGCGTGGGAAGGATCGGGAGGACACCGGCGTGGGTGATCGGGGTGGCGATCAGGGTCCGCGGGTCCAGCGGCAGTCGCCAGGAGGCAGTCAGCGAAAACACCTCCTGAACCATCGCGCGATGCGAGATCATCGCGGCCTTGGGCCGCCCGGTGGTGCCCCCGGTGTACTGCAGCCAGGCAATGTCTTCTTCCTCGGCATCACCGCGGGTGAGCGCCTCCGGTGCAACCTGGGTGCACAACGCCAGCAGGTCCTCGCCGACGTCCGCCGGCCCCAACGTGAGCAGATGTTTGACGTTGGTGGCCCGGGCGACGATCTGAGCGCCGACTTCGGCGAACTTGCGGATGGACGACCAGGATGTCGACCTCGGCGTCCCGGCACAGCTCGACATGGTCGTCGACGGATCCCAGCGGGTGCAGCCCGGTGTAGGTTGCGCCGCTCAGGCAGATCGCGGCCTGGACCATCCACACCTCGGGGGAATTGCTGCTGAGCGCACCGACACAGCTGCCCTTCTTGCTGCCCATGCCTTCCAGCACCCTGCGTATCCGACTCGTCTTGTCGGCCGCTTCGGCGTAGGAAACGACGCTGTCACCCTGGATAAATGCCGTGCGTTCGGGGTTGCGGGTGAGTGCTTCGACGATCAACGCCGAGTAAGAGATGCCGCTGTGTGGCTCAGTCATGATGTCCTCTCGGATGTGGGTAGGTCTCGGCTAGACATTGGGCAGCCGGGCGCCGGCGTCGATCGACAGCGTCGTCGCGTTGAGGTATCTGTTCTCGATGATGTGCATGACCAGTGACGCGAACTCACTGGGTTCACCCAGTCGCGACGGATTGAGCACCGCACCGCTGAGAGCCTGAACCGCCCTGGGGTCGATGCCGGCGAAGATGCCGGTGTCGAACAGGCCGGGCGCGATGGTCACCACGCGAATGCCGTATTGAGCGAGGTCGCGAGCTGCAGGGAGCATCAGGCCGATCAGGCCGGCTTTGCTCGCGCTGTAGGCCGCCTGGCCTTTCTGACCCTCGAACGCGGCGCCGGACGAGACGTTGATGATGACCCCGCGTTCACCATCGGGCCCCGGGTCGTTCGCGGTCATCAGCCCGGCGCACTGGCGCATGACGTCGAAGGCACCCACCAGGTTCACATCGATGACCCGCTGAAACTGCTCGATATCCAGCGGCCCGCTCCTGCCGAACACCTTGCCCGGGTTGGGAATACCCGCGGCGTTGATGCAAACGTCGACCCGGCCAAACGTATCGAAAACTTCGGCGATCGCCGCGGTGACAGAGGCACGGTCGGCCACATCAACCGTCACCGCGATGGTTGTTGCGCCGGCCTCCTCGACGACCGACCGCGCCGCCTCGGCGTTGCGGTCCAAGACCGCCACCCGCGCCCCCGCCTTCGCTAGGGTCAGGGCAGTGGCTCTGCCCAAACCCGACCCGGCGCCGGTCACCACCGCAACTCGATCAACGATCTCCACCGCTTGCCGACCCTTCCCTCGAGTGAGTGCAATCCGCACAAACCAGTCAATATTGACTGGTTTCAATCTAGCAGCCGGGCCCACGCGGGTCAACGGCCGGATAGGCTGGTCTCCAGCGCCGCAGGGGTGCAATGTTCGAGCGGACTTGCGCTTGCTGCGCCAGCTGGCGGGCGGGTCGTCGCGAAACCGCAGCGCCCGGGTGAGGGTTTGGATGCCGCAGTTTCCGAGCACGATGTGCGCCAGACTGGCCACACGGCGGGTGAGCAGGCCCTTTATGCCGCGCCCAGGCACTGGCCGGCCCCGTCGATGCGCACATTCTCTGCCGACCTGTAGTCCGGGTACATGGTCGGGACGGACGCGTCTTAGTTAAACGAGTCAGTATCGACTACATATGGCGCAGGTATCGGTCATTGCGTGTCGATCTTCACCCCCGGGGGTCAGGCCGATCCGACGGATTGTGAGGTCAATGATGCCCATGTTCCACGATGCCGACGAGGTCTACCGACACCTCGGGGGGTTGTTCGAATACGTTGTCGCCGAGGAGTCGCTCGCCGACGTCGCAACGGCCACCGGGCTTGTTGCGCACCTTCGATCGACCGACCCCGACTGCGTGCTTGTTCGCACCTGGTATTGACCGCAGGGCCGATCCCTGCTTAACTATACGTAAATCTAGTCAGTTCTGACTGGTTTCAAAGGCGGGTCGATGTGGGCATCTCGAATCGAGTAGCGGCCGTCATGCAACGGATGGGATTGGCTGAACGGACCGACCAGCTCGGGTCCGTCGCGATGAATGCGGCGCAGCTGCTACTGCATGGTGGGTACGAGACGGACGACGAGGGCTCACCGTTCGAGGTGGTTGCGCAGGAGCCGATGTACCGGCTGCGCCGGTACTTCCCGGATAGCGACAGCACCGGACGGCCGGCGGTGATCCTCATCCCGCCGATGATGTTCGTGGCCGACGTTTACGACGTGTCGTCTTCGTCGTCGGCGGTGAGCGTGCTGCATGACCACGGCATCGACCCGTGGGTGGTCGACTTCGGCGCACCCGAACGTGAACAGGGTGGGCTGCAGCGGACACTCGCCGATCACATCGTTGCGACCAGCGAGGTGGTCGACCGGGTCCGGGACCTGACCGGCAGAGACGTCCACCTCGGCGGATACAGCCAGGGGGGAGTGTTCTCCTACTCCGTCGCCGCCTACCGCCGGGGTGCGGGCCTGGCGAGCGTCATCTCCTTCGGTAGCCCGGTCGACACCAAGTCGGTGTCGATATTTTCGTTGCCCGAACCGGTGATGGAATTCGCCGCGGACGGCGTCTCGGCGCTACTGGACCGCACGGGACTGCCCGGATGGGCTACCCGCGAAGGCTTCCGGCTGCTCGATCCGGTAAAGAATGTGCGGTCGCGCGTGCAGTTCCTGCGGCAACTGCACGATCGCGAAGCCTTGCTGCCCAACGAGCGCCAGCGCCGCTTTATCGAATCCGAAGGCTGGATCGCCTGGCCGGCTCCGGCGCTCGCCGACGCGCTGCGGCAGTTCATCGCACAGAACCGGATACTGTCCGGCGGCTTGGTCATCGACGGGCGACCGCTGACCCTCGCCGATATCGAGCGGCCCGTCCTGTGCTTTGTCGGCGAGAACGACAAGATCGGACAACCCGAAGCGGTCCGGGCGATCCGCCGCGCAGCCCCCCGCGCCGACATCCACGAAGTCTCGCTGCCGGTCGGACACCTCGGCATCGTCGTGGGTTCAGTGGCAACGACGGGCACCTGGCCGGCGGTTGCCGCGTGGGCATCGCATCTCGACAACGGCACTGAGCTGCCGGAGATCATCGAGCCGATGGCTACGTCGAAGGTCGCTTCGGGCGGCGGAAGGCGCAACCCGCTGATCTCAGCGGTGGGTAAGGGATTGGAGGCCGGTTGGCGCTTGGGCGCGTCGACGATCGACGCGACGTGGGCACTCACGGCGGGCGCCGCCACTAATCTCCCGCGGCTGCTGCGCATGGAATTGGTGCGGCCCGAGACGCGGGTGTCGCTCGGCCGTCTCCTCGACGAACGCGCCGAAGGGCACCCCGCCGCGGTCGGGTTCCTGTGGGAGGATCGCGCCCACACTCACGCTGCTCTGAAGACGCGTATCGATGCTGTGGCGGCGGGACTGCTGTCGGTCGGCGTGCGCCAGGGTGAACCCGTCGGTGTCCTGATGGATACCCGCCCCAGCATGCTCATCGCCGTTGCCGCCCTCAACCGGATCGGAGCGGTGGTCGTGCTGTTGCGGCCCGACGGGTCGCTCACCGAGGAGATCAAACTTGGTGGCGCCGGGCGCATCGTGACTGACCCGGAACACGTCGACTCCGTCCGCGGGCAGACGGACGCCGAGGTGTTCGTGCTCGGCGGCGGGGGAGGACAACGGGACCTCGGCGTCGACGGGGTGATCGACCTGGAGCGCATCGATCCGGGTGCAGTCACGCTCCCGACCTGGTATCGACCGAATCCCGGCCTGGCGCGCGAGAATGCCTTTGTCCTGTTCACCGGCGACGGCCCGTCGACACGGGCGCGAAATATCACCAATGCCCGCTGGGCGCGGGCCGCGTTCGGAACCGCGACCTCGGCTAAACTCCGACCGCGCGACACCGTCTTCAGTGTCAACCCGATCCACCACCCGTCGGGCCTGTTGATGTCCCTGGGCGGTGCCGTCGCCAGCGGCGCCCGCTTTTCGATGGCGAGCCGCTTCGACCCCGACACGTTCTGGAATGAAGCCCGCCGCTACGGCGTGACCGTGGTGTCCTACACCTGGACACAGCTCCGCGACCTCGTCGAGGCGCCACCGCATCCGGGTGAGCACCACCACACGATCCGCACATTCGTCGGCTCGGGCATGCCGGTCGGACTGTGGCACCGGGTCACCGAGCGCTTCGCCCCCGCCCGGGTGGTGGAGTACTACGCCTCCGCGCAGACCGACGCGATCCTGGTCAACATGCCCGGCGCGAAGGTCGGTTGCATGGGCACCCCGCTTCCGGGCAGTCCCGAGCTGCGCATCGCCCGCATTGACGAGTCCACCCGGCAGCTGGCCCTTCGCGCCGACGGCTCCGCCGAGCAGTGCCGGCCCAGGGAAATCGGGATGTTGCTCTCACGG
>CAWKME010000086.1:0-9177 GCA_963850645.1 uncultured Actinomycetota bacterium
ACCCTGGCGCGGATCGTCGTTGTAGCACAACAGGTCCGCCGAAGCGCCGTGGTCCAGCGCCGGCCGGCCCAACCAGCGACGCGCATCCCAGCACGCCGCGCCCAGTGCCTCGGTGGCGTCATCCCGATGCCTTTGAGCGCCTCGACCTCGTCGGCGATGCGGCCGTGGGCGATCATGCTGCCCGCGTCGGTGCCCGCGTAGACCGGTACCCCGGCGTCTCGGGCTGCGGCCATCCGCGCGGAGCAGCTGGCGTAGAGGTCACGCATGTGCGCGGCATAGATCGGGTATCTGCTCGCGGCATCGGCGAAGCCGGGGAAGTTTTCGACGTTGATCAGCGTCGGCACCAGGGCGGTGCCGTGCTCGACCATCAACTCGATGGTGTCGTCGGTCAGCCCGGTGCCGTGTTCGATGCAGTCGATGCCGGCCTTGATCAGTCCGGGCAGCGCGTCCTCGCCGAAGACGTGGGCGGTGACCCGTGCGCCTTCGTCATGGGCCGCCTCGATCGCCGCCACGAGCACGTCGTCAGACCACAGCGGGGCCAGGTCACCGACTGTCGCGGTCGATCCAGTCGCCGACCAGCTTGACCCAGCCGTCGCCGCGGCGGGCCTGCTCGGCCACCGCGTCCGGCAGCTGCCACTCGTCTTCGAACTCGATGGCCAAGCCGGGCGAATACCGCTTGGGCTCGCGCCAGATGCCTTCCGGCGCTGATGATGCGCGGCAGATCGGCGTGATCGTCGAGGCTGCGGGTGTCGATCGGCGAGCCGCAGTCGCGCAGCAGCAGCGCGCCGGCGTCGCGTTCGGTCTCGGCTTGGGCGATCGCCTCGTCGAGCTCGATGGCGCCGCCGTGCGGCCCAGCCCGACGTGGCAGTGCGCGTCGACCAGCCCGGGCATGATCCAGCCACCGTCGAAAATCGTGTCCGCGCCGGCGACCGGCTCGCGCGCTGATCGGCCGTCGGCGATCCACAGCTCGACGGGTTCTTCGTCGGGCAGCCCGACACCGCGGACGTGCAGACGCACGCGCGCTACTTCTTGCCCGGGAACTTCAGCTTGGACAGATCGAAGTCGGCCAGACCGGGCGGCAGCTCGTTGAGACCCTCGGGCATGTTGCGACAGATCGGGGAATCCCGCCGGCATGCCGGCATCCCGCGCCCAGCGGATTGCGGGCCTTCGGCGGCGTCGGCTCCGCCTGGCCGCCCTTCTTGCCCTTCTTGCCCTTGGCTTTCGCGTTCTTCCGGGTCGCCGATTTTCGTCCCAGACCGGGCATGCCCATGCTGCCGACCATCTGGGACATCATCTTGCGGGCCTCGAAGAACCGGTCGACCAGCTGGTTGACCTCCGACACCGTCACGCCGGAGCCGTTGGCGATCCGCAGCCGCCGGGAGGCGTTGATGATCTTCGGATCGGCCCGCTCTTCGGGCGTCATGCCGCGGATGATGGCCTGCAGCCGGTCGAGATGTCTGTCGTCGACGGCGGCCAGGGCGTCTTTCATCTGGCCCGCGCCGGGCAGCATGCCCAGCAGGTTGCCGATCGGACCCATCTTGCGGATCGCCAGCATCTGCTCGAGGAAGTCCTCCAGCGTCAGCTCGCCGGAGCCGATCTTGGCGGCGGCGTCCTCGGCCTTCTGCGGCATCGAAGACCTGCTCGGCCTGCTCGATGAGGCTCAGCACATCGCCCATGCCGAGGATGCGGCTGGCCATCCGGTCGGGGTGGAAGACGTCGAAGTCCTCGAGCTTCTCGCCGGTGGACGCGAAAAGGATTGGCACACCGGTGACTTCGCGGACCGACAACGCCGCACCACCGCGGGCGTCACCGTCGAGCTTGGTCAGCACCACGCCGGTGAAGCCGACACCCTCGCGGAATGCCTCGGCGGTGGCGACCGCGTCCTGGCCGATCATCGCGTCCAGGACGAACAGCGTCTCGTCGGGGTCGACGGCGTCGCGGATGGCCGCGGCCTGGGCCATCAGCTCCTCGTCGATGCCCAGCCGGCCGGCGGTGTCGACGATCACGACGTCGAAATGCTTGGCCCGAGCCTCGGCGAGTCCGGCCGCGGCGACGGCGACCGGATCACCGGGGCCGTCCTCGTGCGCGGCATCGGCCGAGGTGCCCGGGTGCGGCGCGAACACCGCGACACCGGCCCGCTCGCCGACGATGCGCAGCTGGTTGACCGCGCCCGGCCGCTGCAGGTCGCAGGCCACCAGCAGCGGAGTATGCCCCTGGCCGCGCAGCCACACTGCCAAGCTTGCCGGCCAGCGTGGTCTTACCGGAGCCCTGCAGACCGGCCAGCATGATCACGGTCGGCGGCGTCTTGGCGAACGCCAGCTGGCGGGTCTGGCCGCCGAGGATGCCGACGAGCTCCTCGTTGACGATCTTGACGACCTGCTGCGCCGGGTTGAGGGCGCCGGACACCTCGGCGCCCTTGGCGCGTTCTTTGATCCGGCCGACGAACTCCCGTACCACCGGCAGCGAGACGTCGGCTTCTAGCAGCGCCAGCCGGATTTCGCGGGTGGTGGCGTCGATGTCGGCGTCGGTCAGCCGGCCCTTGCCGCGCAGCCCCTGCAGGGCACCGGTCAGCCGGTCGGACAGCGATTCAAACACGCCGCCCAGCCTAGCCGGGCGACGATGCGCGCCGCGGAGCGGCGGGCTGTGGGGGTTCACCCAGCCGCGCAGCGCGAGGGGGCGAGCCGGCAATCGAAACCAGTCCTGGCAGCGCGAGAGCGCGGCGTTGACGGATGATCAGCGCATGCTCGAGGTGATCGACAAGGGGTCAGGCAGCGCAGCGCATCCAGTGCCGCTGCTTTTCGTCCACGGCGGCTGGCATTCGGCATCGTGTTGGGACAACTTCCTGGACTTCTTTGCCGATGCCGGCTACCGCGCGGTCGCCCTGAGCCTGCGCGGACACGGCGCCAGCCCCACCACGAACCGTTTCCACGCCTGTTCCATCGCCGACTATGTCGACGATGTCCGCGCCACGGCCGACGACCTGGGCGGCCGGCCGGTGCTCATCGCGCATTCCCTGGGCGGCTTCGTCGTGCAGCGCTACCTGGAAACCAGCGATGCCCCGGCCGCTGTCCTGGTGGCATCGGTACCGCCGCAGGGCGTGCTGGGGCTGGCGACGCGTATCTGGAGCCGCCACCCGTGGGTCTCGCTGCGGTCGCTGCCCGTCGGCAATCTGACCGGGTTCATCGGTACCCCGCCTCTGGTCCGCGAGCACCTCTTCAGCGCGCACACCCCAGATGACATCGTCGAATCCTGCGCGGCCAGCGTGCAATCCGAGGCCGTGCGTGCCTCCCTGATCGACCCGCTGATCCGCCGTGTCAGAGCCAGGCGGGTCAGCACCCCCATGCTGGTCCTCGGCGCCGAGGAGGACGGCATGGTCACCAACGCCGAGGTGCGCGCCACGGCGCGGGCTTACCGGACCGAGGCTGAGTTCTTTCCCGGCATGGGGCACAACATGATGCTCGAACCCGGATGGGCCGATGTCGCCGAACGAATTGACGCGTGGCTACGAACGCGTGACCTCGGTTAGACCGCTGTGAGGTCCTCCGGCGCGGCCAGCACGGCCAACAAGTGTTGCTCCACCACAGTTCGCGGGTCTGCATGGTCCGGCAGGCTGACACAGAACACGTCGTCCACCATCGACCCCAGCGTGGTCACCTTCGCCCAGTCGATGTCCGCTCCGGCGCGCTCCAGCGCGCTGGTGAGCAACGCGAGCAAACCGGTGCGGTCGGACGCGCGGACCTCGAGGACCGATCGGTCGGGCGCGCCGTCTAACCACAGAATGCGCGGCGGGGCGGTCGACCGGTGAACCGGAACCGCTGTCGGCGCCTCGCCGATGGGCTTGGGATTCTCAGTGCTGTTCCGCTGCTCCAGCTTGGCCAGAACGTCAACCTCACCGTTCAGCGCGCTGACGAGCTGCTGACGCAACAACCCGGCGGCGGGTGGCGAACCGAAGTGCGGCGAGACCACGAATTCACTGATCGCGGAACCCTCGTGAATGTTCACCGATGCCGAATGCACGCGTAACGAGTTCAGCGCCAGCACGCCGGCCGCTTTCGACAGCAGCCCGCGCTGGTCCGGGGCGATCACTACCGCGTGGTAGAGGCGCTGGCTGCTGCCGGGCCGCAGCTCCACATGCATCTTGTGATCGGCGGCCAGCGAAAGATACTCGGGGTCAAGCGGGTCGGCATGCGGCAACGGCTCACCGATCATCGCCATCCGGCTGCGGCGCACCAGGTCGCCGACCAGCGATGCCTTCCAGTCGCTCCACACCCCGGGCCCGGTTGCCAAGCGAATCGGCCTCGGTCAGCGCATGCAGCACGTCGAGCAGTACCGGATCTCCGTCCAATGCCTCGCAGACGGTGGCGATGGTCTGCGGGTCGTTGAGGTCCTGGCGGGTCGCGACGATCGACAACAACAAGTGGTGGCGCACCAGCTTGGCAAGCAATTCGATGTCCGAGGGCCACATACCCAGCCGGGTGCCGATCTGGGTGGCCAACTCAGCGCCGAACACGCTGTGGTCGACACCCCGTCCCTTGCCGATGTCGTGCAGCAGCGCGGCCAGCAGCAGCAGGTCGGGACGGGCTACCCGGGTGGTGAAAATCCTTGCCCGCGAGACGGTTTCGGCCAGAATGGCGATCGACCGTCCAGATATGGATGACATCACGGGGCGGCAGGTCGCGGATCGCGCGCCCACTCCGGGAAAAGCCGGCCCCACAACCCGGTACGGTCCAGCGTCTCGATCACCGCTATCGTGTCCGGGCCGGCGGCCAGCAGGACCAGCAGGATGTCCAACGCCTCGCGCGGCCACGGCGTCGGGAGTTCCGGCGCCGATGTCGGCCAGCCGGCTCAGCGTGGACACCGCAATCGGCAGACCGGTTACTCGCCGACGCCGCCGCGACTCGCAGCAGCAGCATGGGGTCGCTTTGCGGCCGGGCGTCGCGGGCCAGCACGATCTCCCCGGCGTACTCGACTACGCCCTCGTCCAGCGGTCGACGCGGCCGCCGCCGGATCGCCGAAATCCCGCGCCGCGGTAGCGCGTTGGCGGCAGTCCGAAGCCCGGCGTCGACGCGGTAGCTGATGGTGCGGCCCACGTCGGACAGCGTCCGGGACAGGTCGAATCGGTCGCCGATGTGCAGTGCGGCGCTGATCTCGTCGGCGAACTGGGCCAACAGCAGGTCGTGCCCGCGACCGGAAACCCGATGCAGTTCGGTGCGGACGTTGAGCAGGGTGAGGTGGGCGCTCGGTCAGCGAGCCCAGCGGGTTGTCCGGTCGGGCCACGCTCGGGCGGTCGGCGAGTTGGGCGATGGCCAGCGCGTCGAGCAACTGGAGATCGCGCAGGCCGCCGCGGCCCAATTTCAGGTCGGGTTCGGCGCGGTGGGCGATCTCGCCGATGCGCTGCCACCGGGCATGCGTCTCTGTCGACGAGTTCGCCGAACAGGGAACGGATTCCGGTTCGCCACTGCCGCCGCACTCCATCGATCAGCCGAGCGACAGCTGCTCATCGCCGGCGATGTGCCGGGCGTCCAGCATGGCCAGACCGGCGGACACGTCGGCGCCGGCGACCTGCAGGGTCTCGGAGACGGTACGGACACTGTGATCGAGACGAATGTTGGCGTCCCACAACGGATACCACAGTTGATCGGCGACCTGACGCACGGTGTCGGCGGGCAGGCCATCGTGCAACAGCAGCAGGTCCAGGTCGGAGTACGGCACCAGCTCACGACGGCCCAGCGAGCCGGTCGCGACAATCGAAAAGCCACTGCCGGCAGTGATACCGATTTCGGCTGCCTTCGCGGTCAGCCAGAATTCGTGCAGCTCGCCCCACGCTTCGCGCAAGGCGGCCGAGTCGAGTTCATCCGGCCCCGCGGGCAGAGCAGTCTGTCCCGGGCTGCCGGTAGATCGCCTGCCGCGGCGGCACTGCCCCGCGCCTCCGACGACGGATCGGCTGGATCTGCTCCGCGCTGTCTCATTCCCGTCCAGGTCGGATTGGCTACTCCGAAGGAGTCTTCACACGGCGTGTACTCAGATAGCGTCGGCCCCGCGTTCGCCGGTGCGCACCCGCACCACCGTTTCCACGGGGCTGACCCAGACTTTGCCGTCGCCGATCTTACCGGTGCGTGCGGCCCGCACGATGCTGTCCAGCACCTTGTCGGCGTCATAGTCTTCGACCAAGACCTCGATCCGCACCTTCGGCACGAAGTCGACCGAGTATTCAGCACCCCGGTAAACCTCGGTGTGCCCCTTCTGCCGGCCGTACCCCTGAACTTCGCTGACCGTCATGCCCAGGATGCCCACCTGTTCAAGGCTGGCTTTGATGTCCTCGAGCGTGAACGGCTTCACGATCGCGGTGATCAGCTTCATTTCTATTCCGCCTCTACTTTGTCGCCCACTCGATCTCCAGGCCGTTAGAGCCGTCAGGCAGGCTCGCATGAGGAAGAACCGAGCTGGTGCTGCTGCGCTGACGACCGCGAAGTCGTAGCCGCTCTCCGCGTGCTGAGCCTCGTCGATACCCGTGACTTCGTCTTCGACGGTCAGCCGCAGCCCGATGGTGTATTTCAGACAAGGCCAAGATAAGTGTGACAACTGCCGAGAACGCCAGAACACTCGAACGCGCCGATCGTCTGCCGATCAGCTGATCCGAAGCCGCCGCCGTAGAACAAGCCCCGCCGACGTATTACCGCCGCGCCATGGCAATGGCCGGCGACTCCGGCGCGGCAAGCAGACCCACCAGCAGCGTGCCCAGCAGTCCGCCGACCAGGTGCACACCGACGACGTCCAGCGAGTCGTCGAAGCCGAACTTGAACTTCAGACCGACCGCCAGCGCGCAGACGGCACCGGCCACTGCACCGATGCCAGAGCGCCGAGCACGTTGACCGACGAACACGACGGGGTGATGGCGACCAATCCGGCCACGATGCCCGACGCCGCACCGAGCGTCGTCGCATGCCCGTCGCGGATCCGCTCGGTGAGCAGCCAGAACCAGCATGGCGGCGGCCGTGGCGACCGTGGTGGTGATGAACGTCGACGCCGGCGACGCCGTTGGAGCTGGTCGCCGAACCGGCGTTGAACCCGTACCAGCCGAACCACAGCAGGCCCGCACCGAGCATCACGAACGGCAGGTTGTGCGGCCGCATCGGGGTGCTCGGCCAGCCCTTGCGCTTGCCCAGCACGATCGCCAGCACCAGACCCGCCACACCGGCGTTGATATGGACCGCGGTGCCGCCGGCGAAGTCGATCGCATGAAGTTTGTTGTCGATCCAGCCGCCGTGGCTCCGGTGACGCCGTCGAGCGCAGAACACCCAGTGCGCGACCGGGAAGTAGACGACCGTCGCCCACAGTCGCGGCGAAGATCGCCAGCTGCCGAACTTCAGCCGGTCGGCGACCGCGCCGGAGATCAGCGCCACCGTGATGATGGCGAACATCAGCTGGAATGCGACGAAGACGGTCTGCGGCAGCGTGCCCGCCAACGCGATGTGGGTCGCCGGTGTGCTCCCGCTGGTCGGCCGCAGCCGTTGACCCCGATAAGACCCTTCAGGCCGAAGTATTGGGTCGGGTTGCCGGCGATGTTGCCGACGTCGTCGCCGAATGCCAGCGAGTAACCGTAGAGCACCCACAGCACGGTGACGACGCCCATCGCGATGATGCTCATCATGATCATGTTGAGCACGCTCTTGACGCGGACCATGCCGCCGTAGAAGAACGCCAGTCCCGGCGTCATCAACAGCACCAACGCGGAGCTCGCCAGCATCCAGGCGGTGTCGCCGGTGTCTGGCACTCCCATTGTGGGGAATTGGTCCACTGCCCCTAACCTCCTTCGGCAAGGCCGCATTCAGCAAGGCTGCGACCGATGACCCGTGGTTCAAGACAATGCGCAAGTGGTTGTTTCGAAATGCACGCTGGCAGGTTTCGCCGGTGTTACAGAATTTTCTCGCGCCGCATCAACCCGCGGTGACCGCAAGCGCGGCGCAGCCGGGCGCAGTCCCCCGCAAGCGGGTGGTACCCCAGGTCGCCGCCAAATCAGCCGAGAAGCGCGTCGACGAAGGCGGCGGGTTCGAACGGCGCGAGGTCGTCGGGTCCCTCGCCGAGCCCGACCAGCTTGACCGGCACACCCAAGTTCCTGCTGGACGCGGAAAACGATGCCGCCCTTGGCGGTGCCGTCCAGCTTGGTCAGCACCGCTCCGGTGATGTCGACGACCTCGGCGAACACCCGCGCCTGCGCCAGCCCGTTCTGCCCGATGGTGGCGTCGAGCACCAGCAGCACCTCGTCGACCGCGGCGCGCCGCATCACCACGCGTTTGACCTTGCCGAGCTCGTCCATCAAGCCCGGTCTTGGTGTGCAGCCGGCCCGGCGGTGTCGATCACGACGACGTCGGCGCCCGCGGCGATGCCCTTGTCGACGGCGTCGAAGGCCACCGAGGCCGGGTCGGCGCCCTCGGCCCCGCGGACCACCTCGGCGCCCACCCGCGAGGCCCAGGTCTGCAACTGGTCGGCGGCGGCGGCCCGGAACGTGTCGGCGGCGCCCAGCACGACCCGCCGGCCGTCGGCGACCAGCACCCGGGCGAGTTTGCCGACGGTGGTGGTTTTGCCGGTGCCGTTGACGCCGACGACCAGCAGCACCGACGGGTGGTCGTCGTGCGGCAGCGCGCGGACGGAGCGGTCCAGGCCGGGTTGCAGCTCGGCGATCAGCACCTCCCGCAGCACCGCGCGGGCGTCGGCCTCGGTGCGCACGTCTTGGCTGGCGAGCCGGCTGCGCAGCTGGGCGACCACCGAATTCGGTGACAGTCGGGCCCAAGTCGGCGATCAGTAGGGTGTCCTCCACCTGCTCCCAGGATTCCTCGTCGAGATCACCGCCGCCGAGCAACCCTAACAGGCTGCGGCCCAACGCATTCTGTGATCTGGCGAGCCGGCCGCGCAGTCGCTCCAACCGCCCTTCGGGCGGCGCGATAGTTTCGACGGCCTCGACCTCCGGGGCTACCGGCTCGGCCGCGGTCGTGGGGGGAGGCGTCGCTAGCGGCGGGGGTGTGACGGTAGCCGGTTCGGGCAGTTGGACATCGGAGATCGCACGCTTCGGCGCCTCGCGCGGAATGGTCGCATCATCGCCGACGGCGGGCAGGCCGGTGGTGTCGATCCGGTCCGCAGGTTCGGTGCGGCTGAACGTGATTCCCGACGACGCCGTAT
>CAWKME010000087.1:0-10700 GCA_963850645.1 uncultured Actinomycetota bacterium
AGCCGCCCGACCGATCGAGGGTGCCGGTTTGCTCGGGGGCCGACAGACTGATCTGCCGACGGCGATAGCGGACCAGACCCAAGACCAGGGCGGCGATGACGATCAGTGCGGCGGCGACCGCGACCGCGATCCATAGACCTTGCGACAACGTGTTCCTCGTTAGGTAGTCGTGACCAGCTGGTCGACCTGCTCGGCCGCGCATCCGCTGGGAGATCACCGCGGTGATGCCGTCGCCGCGCATCGTGACGCCGTAGAGCGCGTCGGCGATCTCCATGGTCGGCTTCTGGTGGGTGATGACGATCAGCTGCGACTGCGACGCGCAGCTGCTCGAACAGACCGATCAGCCGGCGCAGGTTCACGTCGTCGAGGGCGGCCTCGACCTCGTCCATGACGTAGAACGGCGACGGGCGGGCCCGGAAGATCGCCACCAGCATCGCCACCGCGGTCAGCGACTTCTCCCCGCCGGACAGCAGCGACAGCCGCTTGACCTTCTTGCCCGGCGGACGGGCCTCCACCTCGATGCCGGTGGTCAGCATGTCGTCGGGGTCGGTGAGCAGCAGCCGGCCCTCGCCGCCGGGGAACAGCGCGGCGAACACCTCGCTGAACTCCCGCTCCACGTCGGCGTAGGCCTCGGCGAACACCTGCAGGATGCGGGCGTCGACGTCGGCGACGACGTCGAGCAGATCCTTGCGGGCGGCCTTGACGTCCTCGAGCTGGGTGGACAGGAAGTTGTAGCGCTCCTCCAGCGCGGCGAACTCCTCGAGCGCCAGCGGGTTGACCCGGCCCAGCTCGGCCAGCTCTCGTTCGGCGCGTTTGGCGCGACGCTCCTGGGTGGGCCGGTCGATACGGCATCGGCGCCGGCGCGGTCACCTGCTCGCCGCGCTCGCGGGCCTGCTCGTACTCGGCCATCTCGAGCTCCGTCGGCGGCAGCGCGACCTGCGGGCCGTATTCGGCGACCAGATCGTCGGCGGCCATCCCGAACTGCTCGAGCACCATCTGCTCGAGCTGCTCGATGCGCAGCGCCGCCTGCGCCTTGGCCACCTCGTCGCGGTGCAGCGACTCGGTGAGCGTGGCGATCCGGGCGCCCAGCGCGTTGACCTCTTCGCGGACCGCGGCCATCGCGACCGGCGCGCTGCTGACGTTCGGCGGCCAGCACGTCGCGGTTGCGCGACGCGGCCGCCGACCACCTGACCCAGTCGCTCGGCGAGCCGCCGCCCGGCGTCGGCGACCGCGGCGGCCACCGCGGCCGCGTGCTGGCGCGCGGCGCGGGCCTGCTGGGCGCGCACCCTCGCCTCCCGCTCGGCGGCGGCCGCGCGACGCAGCGAATCCGCCCGTCCGCGAACGGCATTGGCGCGTTCCTCGGCGGTGCGCACCGCCAGCCGGGCTTCCACCTCGACGCCGCGGGCGGCCTCGGCGGCCGCGGCGATCTGCTGCCGGCTCGATCCGGCGTCGGCTCGACGACGTGTTGGGTCTGTTCGACGTTGCGCAGCCGGGTCTCGAGTTCGCCGAGCTCGTCGAGGGTCTCGGCGCGCCCGGTCTCCAGCTCCTCGCGCTGGCGCAGCAGCCTGCGCCACTCCTCCTCGGCGCGCGCGGGCGTCCTGACCCAGCCGCCCGAGCTGCTCGTAGATCGCCGAGATGGCGGCGTCGGACTCGTTGAGCGCGGCCAACGCCTGCTCGGCGGAGTCCTGACGGGCGGCCTGCTCGCTCAGCGCGCCGGACAGCGCCGCGCCGAGCTGGTCGGCCTGCGTCTCGGCGGCGGCGAGTTCGTTACGCGCCTTGGCGATTTCGGAGGTGATCTCCAGCGTGCGAGGGTTTGCGGTCCGAACCGCCGCTGACCCAGCCGGCGCCCACCAGGTCGCCGTCGCGGGTGACGGCGCGCAACCGCGGGCGCGCGGCCACCAGAGTCCATCGCCTCGGTCAGACCGCCGACCACCGCGACGCCGGAGAGCATCGCGACCATCGCGCCGCGCAGCCGCGGCCGGCGCCTCGACGAGGTCGAGCGGCCCACCGCGCGCCGTCGGGCAGCGCGCCCGTCGCCGACGCCGGCTCGCGCTGCCGGCCAGTCGCTCAGCACGATCGCCGCGCGGCCGCCGTCGGCCTGCTTCAGCGCGCTCACCGCGGAGCCGCGGCCGCGCTGAAGCTGTCGGCGGCCAGCGCGTCGGCGGCCGCGCCGAGCACCGCGGCAAGCGCGGCCTCATAGCCCGACTGCACCTTGACCAGCTTGGCGACTGACCCGAAAAGGCCTGCGCCGCTGCGGTTTTGGGCGAGCCAGGCGGCGCCGTCCTTACGCTCCAGCCCGACCGACAACGCGTCGATCCGGGCCCGCAGGGAGGCCACCTGGCGTTCGGCGCCGCGCTCGGCGGATTGCAGTTCGGCGACCCGCTCGTCGGCCAACCGCAACGCGGCCACCGTCCGGTCGTGGTGCTCGTCGAGACCGACTTCGCCTTGGTCGAGCTCACCGACCCGGCCCTGCACGGTTTCGAACTCGGCCTGAGCTTGCTGGGCGCGGGCGGCGGCTTCCTCGATGCGCTCCGACAACTTGGCCACGCCGTCGTCGATCGACTCGACGCGCGCGCCGCATCGTCTCCACCTGGCCGGCCAGCCGGGCCAGGCCCTCGCGGCGGTCGGCCTCGGCCTGCACCGCCGCCACGTGGGCCTGTTCGGCTTCGGCGGCGGCCCGCTCGCGGTCGGCCAGCTCGGCGCGGGCGGCCTCGAGCCGGGTGCGGGTTGCGGCCAGCTCGGCCGAGCAGCTGCTGCTCGGCGGCGGCGACCTGCGGCGGCCTCGGCCTCCAACTCGTCGGGGTCGGGGCCACCGGTCGAGGCGGTCTCGACGTCCAGGTGCTGAGCACGCTCGCTGGCGATGCGCACGGTCGCGCTGACCCGTTCGGCCAAGCGCGGACAACCGAAACCAGGTCTGCTGCGCGGATTCGGCGCGCTCCGACAGCGCGGCCAGCCGCCGCCTCGTGGGCGGCCAGCTCGCTCGGACGCCACCGCCAGCCGGGCCGCGGCCTCGTCGTGCTCGCGGCGCAGCGCCGCCTCGGCCTCGTTGGTGTCGTTGAGCTCGGCCTGCCGGGTGACCACGTCGTCGGCGGCCAGCCGCAGCCGGGCGTCGCGCAGGTCGGCCTGGATGGTCTGGGCCCGGCGGGCCACCTCGGCCTGGCGGCCCAGCGGTTTGAGCTGGCGGCGCAGTTCGGTGGTCAGGTCGGTCAGCCGGGCCAGGTTCGCCGACATCGCCTCGAGCTTGCGGACGGCTTTTTCTTTGCGCTTGCGGTGCTTGAGCACACCGGCGGCTTCTTCGATGAATGCCCGACGATCCTCCGGCCGCGATTCGAGGATTTCGTTGAGCTTGCCCTGCCCGACGATGACGTGCATCTCGCGGCCGATGCCGGAGTCGCTCAGCAGCTCCTGGACATCCATCAAACGGCAACTGCTGCCGTTGATTTCGTATTCGCTGGCGCCGTCGCGGAACATCCGGCGGGTGATCGACACCTCGGAGTACTCGATCGGCAACGCGTTGTCGGAGTTGTCGATGGTGACGGTGACCTCGGCGCGGCCCAGCGGAGCCCGCGACGAGGTCCCGGCGAAGATGACGTCCTCCATCTTGCCGCCGCGCAGCGTCTTGGCGCCCTGCTCCCCCATCACCCAGGCCAGCGCATCGACCACGTTGGACTTGCCCGACCCGTTGGGCCCGACCACTGCGGTGATGCCGGGCTCGAACCGCAGAGTCGTCGGCGAGGCGAAGGATTTGAAGCCCTTCAGCGTCAGGCTCTTGAGGTACACGGCGTGCCAGACTACCGCTCGGTGAAGCCGCTGATCGGCTTCGCCGCGCGGCGACCAATCGGACGACAACGTTGTCGACGTGGCCTGGTGTTTTCCCGCTCTGCAACAGGCGCAACAGCTGTTCACAGGCGTCACGGGAGCCCTGCGCGACGACCAGCACCCGGCCGTCGGGACGGTTGGCGGCATAGCCGGTCAGGCCCAGCTCCAGCGCCCGCGATCGGGTCCACCAGCGGAAGCCGACGCCCTGGACTCGCCCGTGCACCCAGGCGGTGAGCCGGACGTCAGCGCTCCGACATCGGCGACCTCGAAGGTGACTTTGGTGCCGGACTTCAGCGTGCGGCCCGACCGTGCACACCTGGTCGACGGCGCGCTCGACCACCGTGAGCACGCGCGCCTTCTCCGCGTCGTCCAAGCCCGACAGGTCGATCTCGAGGGTCTCTTCCAGCAGCGGGTAGCGCTCCTGCTCGCGGTCCGCGTCGCCGGACACCCGGATCGTCGCCTGGTAGTCGTCGCCGAGCCGACGGGCCAACGGCTGGTCGCTGGACATGCCGCTGCACGCGGCGAGCGCGATCTTCATCAGCTCACCCGGGCGTGAACACGCCGTCGACGTCCTCGGAGCCGATGAGCACCTGCGCGCCGCGCGAGCTGTGCCCGGTATAGCGGCGCACCCCGGTGCGTTCCACCCACAGTTCCGTCATGGGTTCTTTCTACCGGGTCTGCTGCACGCCGAGATCGAGCGCAGCGTGAAGGCGGCCGGGCGCGTTCGCCCGGCCGTGAACGGATCGGACGCGACATTCCTGCTCGACAACCCAGGCGACATACACGGCCTGATCGGCGCGGACAACTTCGTGGATACGATCGCCTCCACTAGCCCGTTCTTGGAGGGCCATCTCCCGGCCCTATTAATCGGGGCGGACACCTTATTCATTCCTGGACGTGATCACAGCGCCAGGGCTGCCTGCCTTCTGATCGCTGGTCGCGCTCTGGCGGGGCCGGCCGGCCCCCGCCAGTCAACGGAATGTCCGCCACGCATCCACGCTTAGCGCCGCGGCCGCGGCTGGCAGCGCGGGCAGTAGTACGACGAGCGGTTCATGAACTTCTCGCGGTCGGATCACCGCGCCGCAGCGCCGGCAGGGTTTGCCTTCGCGGCCGTAGACGTTGAGCGACCGGTCGAAGTAGCCGGACTGGCCGTTGACGTTGACGTACAGCGAGTCGAACGAGGTGCCGCCCTGCGCCAGCGCGTCGCGCATCACCTCGGCGGCCGCCTCCAGCACCGTCGTCAGCTGTTGGGCGGGTCAGCGTGTCGGCGATACGCGCGCCGTTCACCTTGGCCCGCCACAGCGCCTCGTCGGCGTAGATGTTGCCGATCCCCGACACCACGGTCTGGTCGAGTAGCTGGCGTTTGATCTCGGAGTGCTTGCGCCGCAACACCTTCACCACCGCGTCGATGTCGAAGCGCGGGTCCAGCGGATCGCGGGCCAGGTGCGCGACCGGCATCGGGAACCACGCTGCCGTCCACGGTCACCAGGTCGGCCAACAGCCAGCCGCCGAACGTCCGCTGGTCGACGAAGCTCAGCGTGGTGCCGTCGTCGAGGGTCGCGGCGATCCGCAGGTGGCCGGCGTTCGGCACCGTCCCGAGCAGCATCTGCCCGCTCATGCCGAGGTGAACGACGAGCGCCTGGCCGTCGCCGCTCGGCCCATCCAGCGTGAGCCACAGGTATTTGCCGCGCCGATCGGTTCCGGTGATCCGGGCGTCCAGCAACCGCGCGGTCAGGTCGGCGGGGCCGGCCTCGTGGCGGCGTACGGCGCGGGGATGATGCACGCGGACGGCGGTGATGGTCTTGCCCACCACATGGGCCTGCAACCCGCGCCGCACCACCTCGACCTCGGGTAGTTCGGGCATCTAGCGCAGAAAACCTAAGTCCGCGTTGTCGAGCACGCTCAGCGTCTTCCAGGCCGCCGCGGCGGCATGCTGCTCGGCTTCCTTCTTGGAACGGCCCACACCCGAACCGTATTCGGTCTCGGCGACGACCACGACGGCGGTGAACTCTTTGTGGTGGTCGGGCCCCGTCGAGGTGACGTGGTACGACGGCGCGCCCAGGCCGCGGGCCGCGGTCAGCTCCTGCAGGCTGGTCTTCCAGTCCAGTCCGGCGCCCAGCGTCGGGGCGGCGTCCAGCAGCGGACCGAACAACCGCAGGATCACCTCTCGGCGCGCTGTCCATCCCCAGATGCAGGTAGATCGCTCCCAGCAGCGATTCCATGCTGTCGGCCAGGATGCTGGATTTGTCGGCCCCGCCGGTGTTGACCTCGCCTCGGCCCAGCAGCAGATGCGCGCCGAGGCCTTGCTCGGTCAGGTGTCGCGCGACCTCGGCCAGCGCCTGGGTGTTGACCACGCTGGCCCGCAGTTTCGCCAGGTCGCCCTCCGAGCGGTCGGGGTGCCGGTGGAACAGTTCGTCGGTGACCGTCAGGCCCAGCACGGCGTCGCCGAGAAACTCCAAGCGCTCGTTGGTGGGCAGGCCGCCGTGTCTCGTAGGCGTAGCTGCGGTGGGTCAGCGCCAGGGTCAGCAGCTCGTCGGGCAGTTCGACGCCGAGCGCGTCGAGCAGGTCATTCACTCGGCAGCTCCCGTCGTCGTCGGGCTGCATCATCGCAGCCAGCTTGGCCCAGCGCGGGTCGATCTCGTCATGGTGATGATCGGGCTCGGCGGTCGCCAGCGCGACGCCGCACTGCGGACACAGCCCCGGGCAATCGGCCCGGCACAGCGGCGAGAACGGCAGCTCCAGCCCCACCGCGTCGATGATCGGCTGCTCGAGATCGACGATGTCGTCGACGACCCGACCGACCTCGTCTTCCTCGGTGGTCGCCTCGGTCATGCTGTCCGGATAGGCGAACAGCTCGGTCAGGCCGACTTCGACCCGCGCGTTGAACGCCGTCAGGCAGCGCGAGCACTCGCCGGCGATGGGTGCGGTCAACGTCCCGGTCACCAACACGCCTTCGGACACTGATTCGACCCGCAGATCGAGCTCCAACGGCGCGCCGGCCTGGATTCCGATCATTTCCAGGCCGATGCGCGACGGGCTGGGCACGACTTCGTGCAGAGGAAACATCGATCCCGGGCGCCGCCCGAGCCGCGCGACGTTGACGGCCAGCGGCGAACCCGGATGCGGCTGCGCCGTTTGGCTGTGCTGCCGGGCCATGGCCGCAATCCTACGGGCGGCCATCCAGCCGGCTTGTCGCCGCCGGTAGGAGGACTATCGCTGCGCGTAGTCGTGTACGCCCGCCGCGGTACGCAGCTGATGACGGCCGCGGTTGACCGAGCGCAGGGTGCTGTTGAGGTGCTCCTCGAACTCGGCCAGCTTGCTGTCGACGTAGATGTCGCATTCACCGCGCAGCCGGTCGGCTTCGGCGTGCGCGGCGTCGATCAGCCGGGCGGCCTCGCCGTTGGCCGACTGCACGACCTCGGTCTGCGAAACCAGGCGCTGCTGTTCTTTGATGCCCTCTTGGACGGCCTTCTCGTAGGAGATGTTGCCGTTTTCGACAAGCCGGTCGGCATTCCGACTTGGCCCGGCCGGTGGTGGCCTCGTACTCGCGTTTCGCCGCCGCCGCGATGCGGACCGCTTCCTCACGCGCTTCGGAAACCATGCGTTCGCTGTGCTGGCGCGCCTCGCTCACCATCCGGTCGGCCTGCGCCTTGGCGTCGGCCAAGATCCGGTCGGCCTCCGTGCGGGCGTGGTTGAGCATCGACTCGGACTCCGTCGTTGCCGAGGACACCATGGAGTCCGCGTGCGCCTTGGCCTCGTGCAGCAGCGAGTCGCGGGCGTCGAGCACGTCCTGGGCGTCATCCAGCTCGCCGGGGATCGCGTCCTTGATGTCATCGATCAGTTCGAGCACGTCGCCGCGAGGCACCACGCAGCCCGCAGTCATCGGCACACCACGAGCTTCTTCGACAATGGCGCCCAGCTCGTCGAGCGCCTCAAATACTCGGTACACGGCAACACCCTCCAGGCATCGTTGTTGTTACCAGTGTGCCTGGTGTTACGTCTGTGACTGGGTTGCCGGGCCCGGTGTGTCGAACATTTAAGCCGCCGGAATTGCGCCCACTCACCTGCACACTTGGCGTCATTATGTCGGGTCGGGCAGATTTTCGGCAATCATGGATGGGCGCAACCCCGACGGGCGGCGGCGGGCCACGGTAGCAAGTATACCCCCTGGGGGTATATTGATGGAGCCGAGATAGGCAAAACGCCGAAGTGGAAGGGTCTGGTGGTCCTGATGGTGAAGGAAGCGGCGGCAGCGATCGGGCACGCGTTGGCGGTCGCAGGGTCGATGACATGGGAGATCCTGTGGGCGCTGATCCTGGGTTTCGCCCTCTCGGCGGTGGTGCAGGCCGTCGTGCGCCGATCGACCATCGTGGCCCTGCTCGGCGATGACCGGCCCCGCACCCTGGCACTCGCGGCGGGACTGGGTGCCGCGTCCTCGTCGTGCTCGTATGCCGCGGTGGCCCTGGCCCGGTCGCTGTTCCGCAAGGGCGCCGACTTCACCGCCGCCATGGCCTTCGAAATCGGCTCCACGAACCTGGTGGTGGAACTGGGCATCATCCTTGCTCTGCTGATGGGCTGGCAATTCACCGCAGCGGAGTTCGTCGGCGGGCCCCTGATGATCGTGGCACTGGCGGTGTTGTTCCGGCTGTTCGTGCGCTCGCGGCTCATCGACGCCGCCCGGCGACAGGCCGATCGGGGTCTGGCCGGGTCGATGGAAGGCCATGCGGCGATGGACATGTCGGTTCAAGGTGAGGGCTCCGTTTTGGCGCCGGTTGTTGTCGCGAGACGGCTTCACCTCGATCTCCCATGTGTTCGTCATGGAATGGAGCGCGATCCTTCGCGATCTGATCGTGGGGCTGCTGATCGCGGGCGCGATTGCGGCCTGGGTACCCGAATCATTCTGGCAACACTTCTTTTTCGTTGATCATCCAGTTTTGTCGACGATATGGGGACCGATCGTGGGCCCGTTCGTGGCGATCTTCTCGTTCGTCTGCTCGATCGGCAATGTGCCGCTGGCCGCGGTGCTGTGGAACGGCGGCATCAGCTTCGGCGGCGTCGTTGCGTTCATCTTCGCCGACCTGTTGATCATCCCGATCTTGAACATCTACCGGAAGTACTACGGCACCGCGATGATGCTGACGCTGCTGGGCACCTTCTACGCCGCGATGGTCGTGGCCGGCTACCTGGTCGAATTGATCTTCGGCGCAGCACGTCTCATCCCGTCGCAGCGCAACGCCACGGTGATGGACGCCGCCATTTCGTGGAACTACACCACCTGGCTCAATATCGCCTTCCTCGCGCTGGCCGCGGTGCTCGTCATACGGTTCGTGACGACGGGTGGCGTCCCGATGCTGCGCATGATGGGCGGCTCCCCGGACGCGGAACACGAGCATTGCGATCACACTCACGAGCAGCACTAGCCGGGCTATCCTGGCCCGCGGGCGGTGAATGGCCATCGCCACGAGACTTACCAGTGAAGGGGCCATGACAGCGCATACCGCGGAGCCAGAGTCCGGCAACTATCCGCCACCACCTCACGGTCCGGTGACGCCGGCCGATATCGGTCGGCTGCTGCTTCGCTGCCACGACCGGCCAGGACTGATCGCTGCGGTGAGTAACTTTCTGGCGCAGGCCGGGGCCAACATCATTTCACTGGACCAGCACTCGACGGCAGCAGGAGGGCGGAACATTCCTGCAACGGGCGATCTTTCATCTGCCCGGCCTGACGGCTGCCATCGACGGTCTGGAGCGCGAGTTCGCGACGACGGTGGCCGATAAGTTCAAGATCGACTATCGGTTCACCGAGGCCGACGAAGCCTAAAAGAGTCGCCATCATGGCCTCGAAGGATGACCACTGCTTGTTAGATCTGTTGTGGCGCAACCGTCGCGGCGAACTCGAGATGTCCGTCTCCATGGTGATCGCCAACCATCCCGACCTGGCCGAGCACGTACGGCCCTTCGGCGTCCCATTCATCCACATCCCGGCCACCCGCGATACTCGCGCCGAAGCCGAACAACGTCAGCTTCAATTGCTCTCCGGGAATGTGGATTTGGTGGTGCTGGCACGCTACATGCAGATACTCAGCCCGGCGTTTCTTGATGCCGTCGGCTGCCCGCTGATCAACATTCACCACTCGTTCCTGCCGGCGTTCATCGGCGCGTCCCCCTACAAAAGGGCGCGGGAACGCGGTGTCAAACTGGTCGGCGCAACAGCCCACTACGTCACCGAAAATCTCGACGAGGGGCCGATCATCGAACAGGACGTGGTGCGAGTCGATCACACCCACACTGTCGACGACCTGGTGCGGGTAGGCGCCGACGTCGAACGCGCCGTGCTGTCTCGCGCTGTGCAGTGGCACTGCCAGGACCGCGTTATCGTGCACGACAACCAAACCGTGGTGTTCTACGCACTTATATTTCGGGACCCCGCGCCGGCGCTCGCTGGTGCTGGGCGGAGCATTGTTGATCCATCATTTGCCGGGCTGATTCGGCGAAATTCAGATCGCATTGGAGAGACCGCACGGCGCGCCGGCATCATGATTTTTGCCGCGGTATTTCTGGCGGCTGCGGCGCTGGTCATCGCTGCCTTCAGCAACGATTTCTCGATCAGCCTTTACATTTTTCATCACAGCAACCGAGATCTTCCCGGCCCGTACAAGTTCGCGACGCTTTGGTCCGGGCAGGAGGGGTCGCTGGTCCTGGGCGCTGCTTCGCCTCTCGCTGGATCCCGCTTTGTCTTGCGGCTGCGCTACAAGACGGACCCGCGCCTGTTCGCCTACGCCTCTGTGGTGATCGCGGGCGTGCAGATTTTCTTCCTGGCGCTGATCACTTTCGCTGCGAATCCCTTTGGCCTGCTCGCAGGCCCGCTGCGCCCCGACGGC
>CAWKME010000088.1:0-42365 GCA_963850645.1 uncultured Actinomycetota bacterium
TAGGCCGATGCGCTCAGCGAAGCCAGTGCTGCGTCGTAGTTCGGCTCCTGGGCGATCTTCGGCACCAGTTCCGAGTAGGCGACGTTGCCATCGGCGTCGACCACCACGACGGCCCGGGCGAGCAGCCCGGCGAACGAACCGTCGGCAATCGTCACGCCGTAGTCCTGTCCGAAGCTGTCGCGGAACCCTGAGGCGGATTTCACGTTCTCGATGCCCTCTGCGCCGCAGAATCGAGCTTGCGCGAACGGCAGGTCGTTGGATACGCACAGCACGGACAGACCGCCTGCAGCGGCGCGCTCGTTGAAGGTCCGCACGCTGGTCGCGCACACCGGCGTGTCCACCGACGGAAAGATGTTCAACAACACGGGCTTACCGTGGAACTGCTCGCTGGTGACCGGAGCAAGATCGGATCCGACCAGTGTGAAGGCTGGGGCCGAAGCTCCGACGGCGGGCAGGTCACCCACGGTGTTGATCGCGTTTCCACGCATAGTTATCTGTGCCATACGGCACAGTCTGCCAAGGCTGGGCGGGGAGCCTCGGATCGGGGCTGCGATCAACCGCCGGCCCGGTCGCGAGGCGGGCTGCCATGCCGTAGCCATACGTCGTCGATATATTGGCTAGCGTGCCTGAGATCAATCGACGGAACATCATGCTGACGATGGGGCTGGGCGCGCTGACAGCAGCGATGCGCCTCCCGCAAGCCTGGGCTCACCCGTCACCGCCGGAAACGCCGGCTGGTCGGGTGCCGCTCGCCGGCCGCGCCGGCTGTTGTCCCCGGGGGCTACATCTTCCAGGACGAGTTCGACGGACCAGCAGGCCAAGGCCCCGATCATCAAGTGGACGGTGCAGACCTGGCAGGACGATGTCTACCCGCCGGTCGCTGGCATATACCGCGCCCAAACGTTTTCCTCGACGGAAATTCCAATCTCGTCCTGCAGGCCAGCCGGGAAAACAATCAATATTTCAGCGGCAAACTGCGCGGCAATTGGCGGGGCTCTATCAATACCACCTGGGAAGCGCGGATCAAGCTGGACTGTTTGTACCCCGGCCTATGGCCGTCGTTCTGGACGGTGAACGAGGATCCCCAGCCGGACGGCGAGGTTGACATCTTCGAGTGGTACGGCAACGGCGAATGGGCTCCCGGCACGACCGTCCACGCGGCATCCAACGGGAAGACCTGGGAAGGGAAATCGATTCCCGGAATGGTGGACGGCGCATGGCACACCTGGCGAATGCGTTGGGACGAGGACGGTTTCAAATTCTGGCGGGATTACGCTGACGGCGCCAAGCCGTACTTCAGCGTTCCACCGAAGCCCATTCACGTCTTCGGTGCCCCACCTGAGGACAAGCGGTGGCCGTTCAACAATCCCGGTTATTGGATGACGCCCATGTTCACGCTCGCGGTCGGCGGCGTCGGCGCCGGCGATCCTGCCGCAGGGACGTTCCCGTGCCAAATGCTCATCGACTACATCCGGGTCTGGTAGCGATTTACCGCACCGCCTTGATCACCTGGACCAGGTTGAACTGCCACCGCTCGACCAGCCGGAAGCCCAGGTCGTGCGGAACCGCGAAGGCCGGTGTCGCTCCGTAGAGCGGGCCGGGCGGCAGCGCCGGACCCTGCTGGTGAGCGGGCATTGACTTGTCGGCCTGGGTGATGATCCAGACCACGCCGCACTGACTCAACGGCTTGGCGACAACTTCGGGTATGAGATTGGTGTCGAAGACCTCATTGCGATCCGTCGCGCGTTGCCAAAGGGTGAGGTCGACCAGCTTCCGGTAAGCGTCAGGGCGTGCCGCCATCAGCGGGCGCATCGGAGCCGGCATGAACGTCACCGTGTCGTTGACCAGCAGGCAGTCGCCCGGTGCTGCTTTCGCGGTGATCAGATCGGCGACCTGGCTGTAGTCCATTCCGTACTTGGCGTACGGGTTACGTTGAGCCAGAACATAGTTCGGCGCCGCGGCAACGGCGAAAAGACCGACGACAGCCGCGGCTGCCCATGGCGCGACGGGCTACCGCCGCAATGCACATGCCCAGGACCAGCGCCACCGCCGGTGCGGTGAAGGACAAATAGCGCGGCGTGTAGATGGGATGAACCAACGCCGACCAGGTGACGACGACCGCGGTCGGTATCACAGCCAGCCGATCGCCAACGTCAACAGCTGCCGATCTGACTCCGTCAGTCGCGCGGATCTGCGGAGCCACAACACAATAGCCGCCGCTACCACCAGCGCCGACAAGAGTGCGAACGGCGGGCTTCGCTCGAAATATTGCTGAATCATCACATCTTCGATCGTCCGGCGGCCGATCGGTGAGATCCAACTGATCTGATGCGCCTGCCCGACGGCCGTCGACAATGAACGGCGTCACTGCGCAACCCGCCAGAACCGACGTAACGCGAACCGTAGCAACACCGTTCGGCTGCGCTGGAAGGCACCGATGAACGCGACGTGGGCGAAAAACAACAGCACGAGATAGACGTCGAGCAGAATCGACATCGCCAGGACGATCGCCGTAAGACAGCCAGGCCCACGCGTCGTCACGACGTACGGCGTAAACGAGCAGTACCGTCAGCCACACGGCGGCCATCATCGACAAGGCATAGGGGCGAGCTTCGATGCCCGCCCATGTCGCCCGCGGCAAGATCGCGCAGATGACTCCGGAGCCGAGCGCGACCGTGCGAGACGAGAACTGCTTGCCCAGCACGACTAATCCCGCCGCGGCGCCCCCGACAGCCAGACCGCTTGGGCGCGCGGGACCAGAACTCCGTGGGCGGGAAGATCGTGAACCAGCCGTGCATGAGCAGGTAGTACAGTCCCTCGACGGCGTCGACGTTGCCCAGCATGTGCCATAACTGACGCAGCGAACGACTGTATGAGGCGGAGATCGTCGCGGCCTCGTCGTACCAGAAAGAAGGACGGCCCGCACCGGCCAGACTCACGGCGGCCGCCAGTACTCCGACGATCAGTGGGTCAAGCACCCCGCGCGGCAGGGTCAGCCGGCGCGATCCGCCGGTATCGGACACGTTCACCGAGCCGCCAACCACGTTGCGTTGTGCGTTGCGATCAGTCATGTGGACTCGTCGCTATGTTGCCAGAACCGCACCTGAGCATGCTCTCGGCTATCCCCGCGAAGTTCCGGGGCGGGCTGCTATCGTCCTGTGCTTGTGCCCGAGATGAATCGACGCAGCGCCATGTTGACCTTTGGGATCGGCGCGCTTGCGGCCGCGATTCCCACTCCCCTGGTCCAGGCTCAACCGACGGGTCCGGCGCCCGCCGCGCCGGCGCCCGGTGCCGCGACTGGGGGCTTTCTGTTCCACGACGAGTTCGACGGCCCGGCCGGCTCGGCGCCCGATCCGGCCAAATGGGCCGTCTCGTCGAACCGGACGCCGATCAGGAGCCCGGTCGGGTTCGACCGACCCGAGTTCTGGGGCCAGTACCGCAACAGCCGGGAAAACGTGTTTCTCGACGGCAACTCCAACCTCGTTCTGCGTGCCACGAGAGATGGCAACAAGTACTTCGGTGGATTGGTCAGCGGCAACTGGCGTGGAGGCATCGGCACCACCTGGGAAGCCCGGATCAAACTCAACTGCCTCACCGGCGGGTGCTGGCCGGCGTGGTGGTTGTCCAACGACTTTCCCGGTCGCGAGGGCGAAGTCGACCTGATGGAGTGGTACGGCAACGGCGAGTGGCCGTCGGGAACCACCGTTCACGCGGACCCCTTTGGTACGGCCTTCGAGACCCGCCCGATTGCGGTGGACGGCGCATGGCACACCTGGCGCGCCACGTGGAACCAGACCGGGTTCTATTTCTGGGAAGACTACGCGGACGGCATGGAACCGTACTTCAGCGTTCCGGCGACCGGCATCGAGGATCTCAACGATCCGATCCGCAAATGGCCGTTCAACGACCCGGACTACACCTTGTTCCCGGTCTTGAACCTTGCGGTTGGCGGTTCGGGTGGTGGCGACCCCGCCTCGGGCGGCTATCCGGCGGACATGCTCATCGACTGGGTGCGCGTCTTCTAGCTAGGACCGCGACTGGCGCACCTTGTATGTCGAGGGCCACGACTGTCGCGTGTCGTCGCCTACCAGTGGTGTGCCCATGCTTCCGACTTTGACGTCGTAGGCCTCCTGACCGGCACCGACTTCGCGGTTGGCGTGCTCCTGCGCGAGGTAGTACAGCTCGTCGATAGTGGCTTCGCCGTAGGCGACGAATGACGTCTTGCGGACGATGTCGCCGGCTCCGGCGGTCATCATGTCGGGCAAGAACCTCGTCGCCAATGCCCCCAGGCCCAACAACGAGAACGGGATGACCCAGTAGCACACGAACGACAGCGGCGTCGTGGCGTCGAGAATCGACGCGTTGCGCGACACGATAGGCGGAATCGCTGACGACACCGTCATGCCCCCGAAGACGGCAACCCAGATCCAGGTCAGCCCGGTCGTGACTTGGCCGAACAGATCGCTCTCTACCACCCCTGGCGGCTGACCCGCCGCGAGGAACTCGTGTACGAACGGCTTGCCGGTCAGCACACCGATGAGAACCACCAGCAAAATTCCCGCGATGCTCAGTGGCTGAGCCCACCCCTGGATCAGCGACTGGTTCAGCAACAACGTCGCGGCCGTCAACACCAAGAATGTTGCAGCAGCGCCGATTTCGAGTGGTCGCGCAGGTGTTCGACTAGCGCGGCTGACTGCCAACCCGACGACGGCGATCGCCAACGCGACCAACGCCGCGATCAGCAACGGCACGTTACCGACAAGCACCCAATAGACGAGCCACGGTACGAAGCCAAACAGAATGCCCACGATCGGTCAGTGTATGGGCGGGCAGAGCTCGCCCTACGACTGGTTAGCTTCCTGCTCGTCTTGTTGAGCCTGTAACTCGTCCTGGGTGAACTGCTGTTCGGCCTGGTCGTTTTGTTCTTCGGCCTGTTGCTCGGATTGGAGCATCGACTGGATCGCGTTCTGTTCCGACAAGTTGGCCTCGTCCTGGTCCTGTTGTTGCTGCAGTAGCTGTTGCTGCAGCTGGTCGTCGTCGGTGCTGGCGGTGGAGTCGTCGACGCCGACGTCGGAATCGTCGCCGCCGGAGCCCTCGGCCTGCTGTAACAGTGGCGCCACCCAACTCGGTAAGGCAGAAGTAATGTTCGGCGGCAGCTGAATTGTCTGGTCCACCAGGCGCACTTGCCCAGATGCAACCGTCGATTCGCCGCCCCCGGGCAACGTGGTGGCGAATAGCGCAAGCGCAGCGATCCCGGTGGCTCCGGCGACAGCGGCCCGCATGGCACGGCGACGTCGACGCCGCGCTTTGGCGGTGGTGATGTCAGGAGATTCTGTGGTGGTGGTCATCAGCCAACGTTGCGCCCGGTCATTAGCTCCAGCCTTGGTAGCGCTTATCGCTTGACTGTGAGTCCAAAGGTGTCCGGCCGGGCCTGGCTAACCTGAACCCGTGCCGGACGAGGAGCTCCGCGCCGGGCGTCTCGTCGTCGGGCCGCTCCCGGCTCGCAGCCCTCGCCCGGCAGATCTCTCAACGGCTGCACCGTTCAATGGCGCCAGTTTGAGCATGCGTTCGGTCAACTCGGTCATAGTGGCCCGCAAGGTTTCGGTGTCGATGTCCTCGACCAGTGGGCTCACCGTGGTGCTGGCGATGGCGGCGGTCACGAAGGCGGCCGAGATGCGGGCCTCGATCTCGTCGCCCCCGTCGAGCAGGGTGGCGTAGAGCTCACTCATGAAGGCCTGGAACGGCTCGTGTTCGCCGAGGAGGCGGACGACAACAGGGTCATTCTGCATGACCCGCACGAAACCGCGTCGCTCCACAGACAGGTCGATCACGCGCCGCAGCAGCATCTTTCGTGCTTCAACGGCGTTGTGCTGGGCATGTGCGGCAGCGAGCGCGTCTTCAAGTTTGGACAATTCGGCCTCGGTGACCGCGAGGACGATGTCATCTTTGGCTTTGAATTTGTGGTAGACCGCGGCCTTAGTGACACCGAGTGCATCGGCGATCATCTGCAGCGAGGTCCCGCTGACGCCGTGCGTGGCGAACAAATCCAACGCCGCGCCCAGGACACGGTTCTGCGCCGGGCTGTACGCGCGGGTACCCAGGCGCGGTCTGGCGTGGGTATGCGGGGTGCTCACCGATCAAGGCTAGCCGATCGACTAGCGACGCGGCAGCTGTCGCGCTTCGCCATGCTGACGAGTTGAGCACTGCAGTCGATGCGGCGTGATCTGCGCTTTTCGGCGACTGCGCGGTCGAGTTCGGAGCCGTGATGCGGGCCAGCAGTGCTTCACATCCGAGTCGTTCGCGCAAAAAGCTTTCACGCTAGATAGCCGATCGGCTATCTTCGGTGCCGTGAGGTCGGTGCCGGCTTCACGCGAGCCACGATCACGACGCTGACTGGTCCCGCCCACTTGCTGTGGCCGCATCAACGTCATCGACAGAGCGGGTCGAACCCGCGGCGAGGGAAGGAACTTCGGCCATGTTCAGCGGCCCCATCGAAGATCGGCTCGGTATCCGCGAACTATTCGACAGCTACAGCGACGCAGTGACCCGCAATGCTCTCGACGACTACCTCGCCTGCTGGACCGAAGACGGCACCCGGCTCGGGGAGGGCGGCGAATGTGAGGGCATCGAGGGTCTGCGCGCGCACTGGGACGGGATCTGGAAGGTGTTGTCGCAGATGGTGTTTGTGACGCAAATCGGGGCGATCGAGGTCGACGGTGATCACGCGAGCGCTCGGAGCTACTGCCTGGAGACGATGCGATTTCTTGACGATTCGACTCATCAACTCATCGGAACCTACGAGGACCAGCTGCGTCGCGTTGACGGGAGGTGGCGGTTCAGCCAGCGCCGTTACCGCGTGCTCGTCGACAGCACCGGTTCGTGAACGACCGAGTGGAATTTACCGGCCGAGGAGAGTCACTATGCCCGGCTTGAAGATCGGCGTGCTGAACAACACCATCAACTCGCGGTTCGGGCCGCGCGCACCGATTCAGGCCGACTACATGACTGCGGTGGCGTGCGGGGCGGATTCCTTCTGGCTGGCAGACCACCTCAATTCTGTTCTGCCACCGTCAATGTGGAAGCCAGAGTATGTCGGCGTGTCACGCATCATCCCGAAGATGGATGCTCATCTCGAACCGTGGACGATGCTGGGCTACCTGGCCGGACACAACAAGCTCGGCAGGATGCGGCTGGGGGTTGCTGTGACCGACACTGGCCGGCGTAATCCCGCGGTGACCGCGCAGGCTGCGGCGTCGCTGCATCTGCTCACTCGCGGGCGCGCCGTGTTGGGCATCGGGACCGGGGAACGCGAAAGCAACGAGCCCTACGGGGTGGACTGGACCAAACCGGTGGCTCGTTTCGAGGAAGCGGTCGCCACCATTCGCGCCCTGTGGGATTCCAACGGTGAACTAGTGAGCCGTGATTCGGCGTTCTTCCCGCTCCACAAGGCGACCTTCGCGCTTCCGCCTTACAAAGGAAAGTGGCCACCGATCTGGATCGCCGCGCACGGTCCGCGGATGATGCGCGCCGCTGGCCGTTACGGCGACGGATGGTTCCCCGGGACGACCCGCGCCGACGAATACGGCCAGCAGCTCACCATGGTGAAGACCGCGGCTTCCGACGCCGGACGCGATCCCGAGTCAATCGTGCCGGCGCTGATTCGCTTCATCGTGACAGGACGCACCCGCGGTGAGATCGATGACGTCGTGGAATCCGATATCGCGAAGGTGTTTACGCTCAACTTCCCCGGCGAGGCGTGGGCTCGCCATGGCGCCGAACACCCGATGGGCGCTGATTTCACCGGAGTTCAGGACTACCTTCCGCAGCTGCTCGACGAGCAGACCGCGCTGTCCTATGCCGCCAAGGTCCCACGTTCGCTCGTGGAGGAGTTGTTCGCTGTGGGCACGCCGGACGAGGTGGTCGACCAGATCGCCGATTTCCGCGACCACGGGCTGCGGTACCTGGTGCTGGGCAATGCCGGCGGTATTCAGCCGAGCCTGGCCAAGAGCGCATCTTCGACCGCGCCGTACGTCAAAGTTGCTCGCACACTGAGAAAATTGTGATGACCGTCCCGTCCGCGTTCCCTCGACCGCGTACCGCCATCATCACCGGCGGTGCGCCACCACCGCCGGTCGCCGTCGTCACCGGAGCTAGCCGCGGCGCCGGCGCGGGCATCGCGCACGCCCTTGGAAGTCACGGCGCGACCGTCTATGTCACCGGTCGCAGCGAAAAGCGCGGTGATTCTCCCCTGGCGGGGACAATTCACCAGACCGCGGAGATGGTCACCGCCGCGGGCGGGCGCGGCATCGCTGTACGCGTCGATCACAGTGACGACGTCCAAGTGCAAGCCCTCTTCGCCCGGATCGCCGACGAACAGGGCCGGATCGACATCCTCGTCAACAACGCTGCCATCGTGCGCGACGAAATGATGGGCCGCACCAAGTTCTGGGAAGACCCCATCAACGTCATCGACACCCTGAACGTCGGGCTGCGCAGCAGCTATGTGGCCACCGTCTTCGCGGCCCCGCTCATGCTGGCACACCGACAAGGACTTGTGGTGTTCAGTTCGGCGCCGGGCGCCGTGCGCTACACATTCGGACCCGCCTACGGCGTCCCCAAAGCCGGCACCGACAAAATGGCCGCCGACATGGCGGTCGACTTCAAGGAGTTCGGCATCGCCACCGTATCGATCTGGATAGGATCGCTACTGACGCAACGCGTACGACATATCGTCGCTAGCAACCCCGAGAAATTCGGGCACATCCTCGACACCGCCGAAACACCGGAATTCACCGGCCACGTCATCTGGGCCCTGCGTCATGACCCCAATCTCATGGACCTCAGCGGCCAAACACTCATCGGTGCCGAACTTGCCGTCAAATACGGCATCACCGACGAAGACGGCCGCCAACCCCCGTCATGCCGAGACCTCTACGGCGTCCACCCCAGCACCGAAGATCTCCAGGCACCGCGGTAGTGCTGCGCGACAACGCGCCACTTAGCGCTGCAGGCTGCGCAGAGTGCTCGTCACGAATTTCTTAAGCACGTCACCGCGGTCCGAACCCGGCACTCCGGCGCTGATGAGTTGCGCGTGAACGCCAATCAGAAAAAATGCGGCGCTCTCGTAGGCAGTAACGTCGTCGTAGAGTTCGCCGCGGTTACGGGCCCGCTCGATCTCGGCAGCGAGCAGCACGAACGTCGGGTGTTTGGTCCAATTTTCGTCTCTGGGCGCTGCCGGTGAGAAGTAGAGACCGATGACATCGCGGAATAGGGCTGCACCCCAACGGGTTTCGAGCGCAATGACGAGCCTGATGATCTCTTCGAGCACCGCCCGCAAACTCCGACGGGTCTCGAGAAATCGGCTGAGTTCCTCGGCGAGATAGTCCTCATCACGGCGGATCAACTCGAGCAGCACATGTTCTTTGGTCGGGAAGTGGAAGTAGAACGTGCTGCGGGCAACGCCGGCTGCTTCGACGATCGCGTTGATATCCGCCGCGTTCGCGCCGGCACGCTGAAACTCCACAATGGCGGCATCAAGCACCCGCGCGCGCGTCTTGCGGCGCTGGGCCTCTCGGCTTGTCGCAGTGTCGGGCACGCCGCTATTCTGCCGTATTCGGCTTACTCGCTGACAGATATCATCTGAAATTCATAGCGCAGCCGCCTTTGCCTGAGAAGCCAGCAACTATTTTTGCTGTTGTAGTACTAATTTGAGGCTGACGAGCTTGTGGAATCTTGACTTCGTTGTCATTTGTCAGTGAACATGCTAGATCTAGAACCGTACGGTCGCGTGGCGAGATCACGGCTCTGAGGGCAGGGATGGCATCGATGAACACCCGAGGTCAACGCATCCTGCTGTGGACGGCGCCGCCGGCGGTGGCCCTGTTTGTGCTTGCCTATTTCGCGTTTCCGGTGTTCTCGCCGCCGCTGTCACCGACGCTGACACCTGAGGACGTGGCAGCGTTCTTCCGTACCAACAACACCGGTATCCTGGGCGTGGCGATCCTCGGCAACCTCATTGCGTGCTCTCTGGTACCGCTGTTCGCGGTGACAGCAGTGCAAATTTCTCGGGCTGCCACATCAAGCTCCGTCCTGACGTACGCGTACGTGATCAATGTCGGCGTCGGTGCGACGGCATTCATCCTGGCCGACTATTGCTGGGGCATGGCCGCTTTCCGGCCCGACCGCGATCCGCAGCTGATCAGTCTGCTCAATGACATGGCATGGTTCTTCTTCATCGCGCCGGTCGGTACCATAATGGCGCAGAACCTGTGCTTCGCACTGAGCGTCTACCTCGATGAGCGACCAGATCCGATCTTTCCGCGCTGGGTCGCGCATTTCAACGTCGCGACCGTCGCGCTGCTGGCCCCGAGCGCGTTCTCGATCCTCTACAAGTCGGGTCCACTCGCCTTCAACGGTGCATTGTCATTCACATTGCGGCTAGCCACGTTTGCGGTCTACATCGTGGTGATGTTCTGGGCGCTCTTGCGCGCCGTAAACCACCAGGGCGACGAGCGGGTGGTTCTCGCATGAGCGGCACCGTGGCAGAGGCCCCCAAGGTCCCGGCGGCCGCCGCCAACCAGGCCCCGTCGCGGCGCAAGAACCGCAAACTCGACCAGTGGATCGCGTTTTGGAGTGTGCCGTTCTTCTTCAACCTGTTCGGGCTCGTTTTCGTGCCACTGAGTTGGATGATGCCGCCCCGGTCACCGAGCAGTCCTACCCCCCGCATCGTCGACTTCATGCACTCCCACAATCTGCTGGTCGCGTGTGTGATCCTGACGCTGGCCTATGGGCTGGCGCCGGTATCGAACGCCTGCTACCTCATACAGATCAAGCGGATGTCGGTCAGCCCGGCATTCCGGTACTCAGTCATGATCGGGGCGATCACCGGCGCGATCGTCGGCCAGCTGTTCCCAATGTTCTGCTTCGGCCTGGGTGCGTTCCGTCCGGGATACAGCCCGGCGGTCTTGACGATGCTCTACGACTTCGGCTACCTGGCGTTCATCGGCTCGCTGGGGTGTTTCTGCGTCATGTGGATGGCCTTTGGTCTGGCCATCATTCTCGACGAGAACAACATCCTGCCAAAGTGGTTGGGCTACTACACCATTTGGCAATACGTGACCGAGCTGATGGCTGCGCCGGTCTGGATTTCCAAGTCGGGGCCCTTCGCCTGGAACGGCCTGATGACCTTCTGGTTCGCGATGACGCTCTACGTGTCGTGGCAGTTCATCGTGTACGTGTGCATTTACAAGGCGATCAAGAACCAACCGGAGGCTGAACTCGACAACGCCCAGCCTGCCCTCGAGACCACATTGAGGGCGAGCGCGTGACCGACCTTGCTGAAGGTTCCGCCGCCGGCGTCGACCAGTCTCAACGGGATGCCGGCGCGCGCGGTCATGTTCCTGGCGAATCGAGCATGTGGTTTTTCGTCATCGGTGACTTGCTCATCTTCGGCGTCTACTTCGTTGGCTACATGTATTTCCGGGGCCAGAATCACGAGTTATTCCTAGCCAGTCAGGCTCGGCTCAATCTGGATATCGGCGCCATCAATACCTTTGTGCTGCTTACAAGTTCACTCTTTGTGGCACTCGGCACCGCCGCGGCTCGCGCCGGAAACATCGCTGGCGGCCTCCGCGGGTTCTGGATCGCACTGGCCTTCGGTGCAGCCTTCCCGCTCCTCAAGATGTTCGAGTGGATCCCCGAGATCAGCGCCGGTCTGACGCCGGGAAAGAACTTGTTTTTCATGTACTACTACGTGATGACCGGGATGCACCTGTGCCACGTTGCACTGGGCCTGGTCATCATGTGCTTCGTCATCCGTAATCTCAAAACATCTTCCACGCCGAAGATGTCGTTCGTCGAAACGGGCGCCACTTACTGGCATATGGTCGATGTGTTGTGGCTGGTTCTGTTCGCGCTGCTCTATTTGATGAGGTAATTCGTGACGTCGTTGGTTCGCAGTCCCCTGACGATCGTGTGGGCGTTGCTCACAACGATCACCATCGCGTCGTCATTGATCGCCCTCGACGGCGGTGCCGCGCATCAGATCAACACGACTGTGACAACCGTCGTATTGCTGATTGCGGCGGTCAAAGCACAACTGGTGATCTGGCACTTCATGGAAGTCCGCCGCGCACCCGTCTGGCTGAAGGCGACCACGAGCGGATGGGTGCTCGGGCTGTTCGCGCTACTGCTGGGCTTCTACTTCGCGGCCTGTAGCCGATCCGTGTCTCAGGTCGTCAGCGTTTTGCGCCAATTCCCACGCGGTCTCGGCCATAGCGCGATAGCGGTCGCGATATTCATCGGTGCCGGCCCGTGCGTCGGCCGCGTTGCCATCAACGCCCCGCCGCCATACTCCGGCGGTGATCGACGCCAGCCGGAACATGGAAAACACGACGAACACGTCGAGCGAGTCCGGAAGCTCGCCACCGGCATGCGCACGGTAGCTGTCGAGGAACGTCTGTTGGTCGGGAAGCCCGGTGCCGGTGAGGTTTTCGCCGGCGACGCCGCTTCTGCCGCCAGGACCGCCCGGCACGTGGTACGTGACGCAGAAATAGCCCAGATCGGCCAACGGGTTGCCGATCGTCGCCAGCTCCCAGTCCAGCACCGCCACCACCCGCGGCTCGGTCGGATGCAGCAAGACGTTGCCCAGGCGATAGTCGCCGTGGGCGATGCACGATGGCGGGTCATCGGACGGCAGGTGCTCGGGCAGCCACTGCGCCAGCAGGTCCATCGCGGGCATGTCCTCCATGCGCGCGGCCTGCCACTGGCGAGTCCACAGCGCCACCTGGCGCTGCATATAGCCCTCGGGCCGACCGAAACCCGTCGAGCCCGACCGCTCGCCAATCCACGCTGTGCAGCGCGGCAAGCACACGGGCGAGGTCTTCGTATACCGCCGCGCGATGCGCGGGTGTCTCCTCGCGCATCACCCGGTCCGGAAAGACCCGCCCCGCAACATGATCCATCACGAAAAACGGTGTGCCGAGCACGGCTTGGTCGTCGCACAGCAGTCGCATGCGCGGCACCGGCACGTCCGTGTCGGCCAGCGCCGCCATCACCCGGTGCTCGCGTTCCACCTCATGCGCCCGCGGCAACAGCTTGCCCGGTGGCTTCTTGCGCAGCACGTACTCTGCACCGGCGGTTCGCAGGTGAAACGTGGGGTTGCTCTGTCCGCCCTGAAATTGGCGGATCTCCAGCTGTCCATCGAAGCCTGGCAGCCGGCCGCGCAGGTACTTCGCCAGCGCCGCCTCATCGAAGCGATGCGCGGGCAGTACCGGCACCAGCTCTGCCATCCCCGCCATCAGCGGCCCCTTGTCCATGCGTGTACGAACTCCTGCGAAAACCTTACCGACGAGTGAAAACACAAAGGGCCGTAACGGTTCCCTGAGTAGGGTCCGACAGATGGAGATCTCTTGTGCGTTCGCGACCTCATCCGACACTCCGTCCCATGTGCAAGTCGCCGAAGCGCTCGGCTACCGGCGAGCCTGGCTCTACGACTCCCCGGCGCTGTACCCCGACGTCTGGATGATTCTCCAGCGTTGTGCTGAACGCACGTCGCGCATCGGCCTGGGGCCGGGCGTGCTGGTGCCCAGCCTGCGCCATCCGATGGTCAACGCCGCCGCTATCGCCGAGCTCGTGGACCAGGCGCCCGGTCGCGTAGCGGTGGCCGTCGGTTCGGGTTTCACCGGACGGTTCACACTGGGCAAGCGGCCCATGCCGTGGCGCCAGGTTGCCGACTACGTTCGCTGCTTGAAGGCTCTGCTGGCCGGCGAGACCGGCGAATGGGAAGGCGCGAAAATCCGTATGCTGCACCTGCCCGGTTTCGGCGCGCAGCGACCGGTTCAGGTGCCGATCCTGATCGGCGCGGACGGCCCGAAGGGGCTGGCGGTGGCAGCCGAACTCGGCGATGGCGTGTTCTCCGCCGCTGTCCCCCAACCCGATGCCGTCAAGCTGGCCGACTGGCGGGCGCTGCTGACCTACGGCACCGTGCTCGACGAGGGCGAGGAACTGACCTCGGCGCGGGTCGTCGACGCCGCCGCGCCCGGAGCGGTGGTGATGTACCACGCCGTCTACGAGCGGGGCGGCGCTGCCGCGGTTGACGCGCTGCCGGGCGGGCGCGACTGGCGCGAGGCGGTCGAGGCCAGTCCCAAGGACGAGCGGCATCTCGCGATCCACGAGGGGCACCTGGTCAAGGCCAACCCGCGCGACGAGCCGCACGTCGCCGACCTCATCCCTTTGATCACCGCCACGTCTTTGACGGGTACTGCGGAGCAAGTAGCCGAGCGCGTGGCCGGGTTCGGCGCGCTTGGCGTCACCGAGCTCGTCTACCAGCCCGCCGGATCCGACATCGAGCGCGAGCTTCGCGTCTTTGCATCCGCCACCGGCCTTGCACGCTGAACACGCGGGCCAGGTATTACCGTGTGGTGATGACTGCCGAAGTAATCGTGACGGCGTTGCTTGCTGCGCTTTTTGGGTTTGCCAGCCTGATCAAGCTGTTCGGGGTCCGGCAATCGCTCGCGATCCGCGACCATCTCGGCGTCAAGCCGGCGCAATGGCGGGTGATCGGGCTCCTCGAGCTGGCCGGTGTGGCCGGTGTGCTGGCGGGTCTGGCGTGGCCGCCGATCGGTGTTGCTGCCGCCATCGGGCTTGCTCTACTTGCGTTGGGCGCCATCGTTTTTCACGGGCGCGCATCCGACAGTGCCGCCGACACGGCTCCGGCGGTGATCGGCCTGGGTCTGGCCGTCGCGACCGCCATCCTGCAGTCGGTCTGACGGTTACTGCCGCTCCCTCGCCAGCACTAGTAAGCTCGGCTAAATGAATGACGTCGTCATCGCGGGGGCCGGGCCCTAATGGGCTGATGCTGGCCTGCGAGCTCGCACTTTCCGGGATCCGACCGATCGTGCTCGACCCTTTGCCGGGGCCCAACCCGGAACCGCGCGCCAACGGGGTGACGGGCCAAGGGGTTCGGATTCTCGACCATCGAGGCTTCTACAGCGTCTTGGCCGCGACCGATGCCGCACCGCAGCCGTCGCCATGGGCCATGTTTGCGGCTCTGACGCTGGATCTTTCGGGGACGGCGGATACCCAGAACTACATGGTCCCTGTGCAACAGCCCCGGCTTGTGCAAGTCCTTGCCGAGCGCGCCGGCGAGTACGACGTGGACATCCGCTGGGGCCACCGGCTCACTGATCTCGACCAGCGCGTCGACGGCATCACCGTGCATGTCAGCGGTCCGGACGGCGACTATGAGCTGGCGGCGAAGTACCTGGTCGGCGCCGACGGCGGCACCAGCCAGACGCGCAAGCTCGCCGGCATCGATTTCCCCGGAATGACCTCGCATGACGCGGTCGCCCGGATGGCGTTCGGCGTGGTGCCGCCGGACGACTGGGTTGACCCGGTCAGCGGGGCGCTCGACGTGCCCGGGTGGGGCCGCGTCCCGCCCACGCCGTTCTACCGCGCCGAACACGGCGTTTTCGCCTGCCGTCGGATGGGCGGCAGGGCGATGCTCATCACCCTGGAACTGGACAGCTCGGCTCAAGAGGACCGCATCGACGACTACGACGACGACGAAACGCCGGTGAGCCTGGCCGAGATAGAGGCCAGCGTGAAACGCGTGCTCGGCGCCGACGTACCACTGCGGCCGATATCGCCGGACACACCGTTGGATCTGCGCCGCTTCTACGGCATCAACTCGAGGATCGCATCGCGGTACAAGTCGGGCCGGGTGATCCTGGTCGGCGACGCCGCGCACGTCCACTCCCCGCTCGGTGGACCGGGGCTGAACCTGGGTCTGCAGGATGCAGTGAACCTGGGCTGGAAGCTGGCCGCCGTCCTTTCCGGTCGCGCCGACTCTGCGCTACTCGACACGTATGAGGCCGAACGCCGGCCCGCTGCCGAGCGGGTGATCATGCACAGCCGCGCCCAGTTGGCTCTGATCAGACCGGGGACCGAAGTCACTGCCTTGCGGGAGCTCTTTTCCGAACTGCTGACGAATCCCGATACCGTCCACCGCCTCAGTGATCTGGTGTCCGGCAACGACAATCGGTACGCGGTGGGCGACGACGCGCATCCGCTGGCCGGACGCTGGGTGCCCGATTTCGCTGTCGCGACTGCCGACGGAACTCGACGGGTAGCCGAGCTCGCCCGCGACGGGCGGCCGCTGCTCGTCGACCTCACCGACGGCGGGGTCGTCGCGGCCGCGGTTACGGACATCGCGGATCTGACTGATCGTCGCCGCGGGACGCCCGATTGGTGACGTGTCGGCCACCGCGTTGCTGGTGCGGCCGGATGGTTATGTGGCGTGGGCGTCGTCGGCGCCGAAGCCGGCAACCGACGAACTTGGTACGCGTCCTCGCGCAATGGTTTGGGATCACGCTGCCCTGAGGCCCAAAGTTGGCTATTTCGAACTGATTTCGTCCTGATACTTCTTGGTCATGTGCGCGACGGCGTCGTTCTGCGACTGCGCGAGGCCTTCTCGCGCCTGCGCTGGCGCGCGCGGCGGCGTCCAGTGTCGGCTGCGCCTGCCCCTGAAAATGCGGCATCACTTCGGCGGCGAACAACTCGGCCGACCGTTTGGTCGCCGCCGGGTTGGCCCACTCGTGGCCCATCTGCAGCATGCAGCCGAACCCGCCGGACTGATCCCACATCCGCTGCACTTGTTCGCGCGCCCGCTCCGGCGTGCCGATGACACCCGCGCCGTTGTCGTTGATGACGTCGATCATCTCGTCGATCTGCTCGCCCGGCATGGTCATCTGCGGGAAAGCGGCCACCTTCTGGAAGTACCGGAACCACGGCTCGAGGCCGAATTTCACGTCCTCGCGGGCCTGCTTGTCGGTTTCGGCGATGTGGAACGGCCCGACCAGGCTCCAGTTCTTGCGATCGACCTTGGTGCCGAACGCCGCCGCGCGCTCTTCGACGATGTCCCAGTGATACTGCAGCGCGTTGAAGCCCTTCGATGGTCAGCGTCGCCCCGATGGACAGCAGGCCGATGCCGTGCTTGCCGGCCAGCCGCGCGCCCGTCGGCGAGGCGACCGCGGCCACCGCCAGCGGGACACCGCCGTCGGAGTACGGGGCGAGCTGCAGCTGGGCGTCGTGCAGCTCGTGCGTTGGCGTCTTGGCGGACACCGTCTCCCCACGCAGCAGCCGGACAACGATGTCGAGATTGGTCTCCAGCAACTCTCGCGTGTCGGTAGGGGTCAGCCCGATCATCGACGAGTCGCTGGGTAGTGAGCCCGGTCCCACTCCCCCGATGACGCGACCGTGCGTCAGGTGATCCAGCATCATCAACCGGTCGGCGACCCAGAGCGGGTTGTGGTAGGCGAGCGAGATGACCCCGGTGCAGAGCTTGATCCACTTGGTCCGTTCCGCGGCGGCGGCGATGAAGATCTCCGGCGAGGCGATGAGTTCGCTGCCCGCCGAGTGATGCTCGCCTATCCACGCTTCGTCGAAGCCGAGCGCATCGAGGTGTTGGACGAATTCCAGATCGCGCTGCAAGGCAAGCGTCGGGTTGGTGCCCGCGCGATGAAACGGTGCGATGAAATACCCAAATCTGAGCTTGGCCACGTGCGGTCCCCTAGCAGTCGAGTTGCGGAGACCTTAAACCTGCCACGCAACCCGTGACTAGCTCAATGGCGATGCCCGATCACGGCCAGCCGCCGCAACCGACACCGGGTACACAACCGTGTCCGCCGCCAGGTCCGCCGCCGCCGCTGGGGCCGCCGGGGATTTGACCCCAGCCGCCGCCCGGTCCGCCACCACCGGTGGGACCGCCGGGGATGCTGCCGCCGCCGCCGTTGGGCCCGCCGCCACCGGTCGGACCGCCCGGGATGCTGCCGCTGCCGCCGCCCGGTCCGCCGCCGCCGGTGACTCCGCCAGGCCCACCGCCGCCGGGGGCCGTTGAGGGCGCAGGAGCAGGCGCAGGGGCCACGCTCGACGAAGGGGTCGTTGTGGTCGTGGCTGTGGTTGTCGTGGTTGTCGGCCCGCCTTTGCCCCCGCCACCGCAGCCAACCGCCAACACAAGCATGGCCGCGCCGCCGAGCAATGCCACTGTCGTCCGAGTGGTCCGAGCGTCAGACTTCATCCGCAAATCCCCAATCTCATCAAGTGCACCTCTTGGTACCCGGGACGGCGATACGTGAAACGCGTTGACGCGCGCGGCGAGTCAGCTCCACCTGGACAATTGGGCACGAATCAGTGGCGCGATTTTCTCCGCCATATAGGCATGTCCGGCGTCGTTGGGATGCACACCATCCGGACCGATCAGGTCGGGCCTGCCGACGAACCAGCCCTCGCCGATCGGGTCGATGAACGTTGCCCCCGCTGCATGGGCCTGACCGTTCAGAGTGTCGCGAACGTACAGGACGTCGAACGGTGGGTCGGCGGTCGGCCACGGCGGGCCCGATCACCAGTAGTTTCGCGGTCGGCGCGATGCTGCGAGCCAGCGTGAAGGTGTCGTGTGCCATGCCCACCATCTGCATGGGATCTACGCCCTGGTCGTTGCGGGAGCCGAAGAACACCACCAGCGCATCGTCGGGATGGACCGCTCTGCCAGTCAGATCTTCGAAAACGCTGCCGTGGTCACCGCGCACGACGTAGCCGGCTCGGCCCTCGGATGCCACGTTGGGCGCGATCTGGACTCCCTGGTGAGCCAGCGCCAGCCAGGTGCGGGTGGTCCACGCATTCGAGCCTTGCCCGCCTTCATCGGTGCCGGTGGTGTAGGAATCCCCGATCACCGCGACGTGATCAATCGGGGTGCCGCGGGCCGCTGGCTGATACGGCGGCCGCAGCGGGGCCGGGGCCGAGCGGTGGCTGACCATCCCGGCGACGACGGCCACGGAGATAACCAACGTGGCCAACGTGGCTAGACGACCCACTGCTACCTGCACTGTCCACCCCTCGACCGCGTGCCGCTCCTTTTTACGCGGCATCGTATGAGCAAAACGACATAATTCGCCGCCGACGCGCGGGTGTCCGGTTGGACGCCGAGCCGGAGCCGGTCAGCGCGGGTGAAGCCCCCACTTCGTCGACGGGCACGGCCCGCCGATGGTCCCGTGCCACAGGGATCGTACTTGATTGGTGTGTGGCGCAGCAGGGTTCGCGTCTGGAGCCGAGCCCTACCCCGCGCGCACCGAGATCGACTTCGATCGCGCCTCCAGGGCGCGGTCGACGGATTGCAGTTTGCCGGTCGCAGGCTGAGCTGCCGAATCGGCGTCGGCGTTCGGACGGCTGACGTCGACCATCCGCCGCATCCAGCGTCGTGCGGGTTCTTCGACGAATTGAAACAGCACGAACGCGCCAACGATGGTGATCGCCAGCAAGCCTGCGACGATCAGCTTCCCGCCATTGCCGTGCAGCGTGAGCTGGAACTGTTCGGCAGCCCATAGCCACGCCGTGTGCACCAGCTCGTGGACCATGTACACGCAGAATGAGATTTGCCCGCCGAAGACCATCAGCCGGGTGGATAACAGTGCCGGCAAGCTGCCGGTGCCGATCGCCAGCGTCATCACCAGCGGCACGAACAGCACGTCAACCAGCCCACTGGTGTCCGTAACACCGTGCAGCGGATACGCGTCGAAAAGGTAGAGCAGGCCCACGACGCCGGCGAGCAACAGGACGGACACGAAGCCGGCCATGAGACGACCGCGATCCGATGGCTGCAACCGTGTGACGGCGGCCGCGACCAGTGCACCGGCGGTGAATTGCATGACGATCCGCGGCAGCCAGCTCCACGGAGTGTAGAACTGGCCGCTAACCAGCAGCATCACCACCGGGGGTAACGACGCGGCGACCGCCAGCCACATCAGGCTCCGGGCGCGGGTGGTCTGTGCCATCCGGAAGATCACCAACACCAGCACACCGAACAACAGGTAGGCCAACCATTCGGCGCTGATCGACCACGCCGGGCCGTCCCAGCTCGAACCGTCGAAGAACGGCTGGAACCACAGCTGGACCAGCAGGACCTGACGCACATAACTGATCGCGTTGAACCCGCTGAAATCCTGCCAGGGCACGTGACCGACATGCATGGTGAAGACCACCCACAGCGCCGCGAGATGCAGGGTGACCAGATACACCGGCCACACTCTGGCCAGCCGCAGCCAGAGGAAGTGCACAGTCGCGCGCGTCGACCAGGACCAGCCCATCCGATCCAGATAGTTCCAGGTCAGCACGAACCCACTGAGAATGAAGAACAGGTCCACACCTTGCGCACCGCAGTTGAGCACTGGCGCAAGCGCGTCGCGGAATCCGGGTGCCGCGTCTCGCAGCAGCGGGCGGAAGTGGAACAGCACTACCCACACGGCGGCGATGATGCGAAGTCCCGTGAGGGCCTTTATCTCTCCGCTGCGCACAACACTCTTCCCGTCAGGCCACTCGTGGTGCATTCGCCACTGCCGCATTTGTGCTGCTGCGCCGGCTGTCCAGGCGGATTCACTCCACGCGGCCCGGACAAACGACGGCGATGGCAGGGTATCAGTGCGATCAGCCGACCGCGAGTCCGCGACCCGGCGTGGCTTGTACACAATCCGGTCACATGTCAGCAGTTCACAGCCGGTGTTTGCGCGTCTAGCGTCGGCATCACGGCCGGCGCACCGTGCCCCGGCGACCATGGGAGACCACATTGCCGCTGTTGTACGTCGACCTCATCGAGGGTCGCACGCAAGAAGAAATCCGGGCGCTGCTGGATGCACTGCACGACGCCGTCGTCGAAGCGTTCGGGGTGCCGCCGCGCGACCGCTACCAGGTGGTGAGCACCCACCCGGCGCACGAGATCGTCGCGTGGGATACCGGTCTGGGGATCAACCGCTCATCGCAGCTGGTGATGCTGCACGTCGTGAGCCGACGCCGTTCAAGCGAAATGAAGAAGCGGTTCTATGAGCTGGTGGCCGCCAACCTCGCCGCGCGATGCGGGGTGGACCCGGCCGACTTAATCGTCTCGATCACCGACAACGGCGACGAGGACTGGTCTTTCGGCCACGGCCGGGCACAGTTCCTTACCGGAGAGCTGACATGAGCGCGCCATGCCACTGACAACTCGCCTCACCGAATTCTTCGACATCGAGCACCCGATCTTGTCCGCGCCGATGGCGCTGATCTCGGGGGGCCGACTCTCCGCCGCCGTGACGTCGGCCGGTGGCCTTGGCCTCATCGGTGGCGGCTATGGCGACCCGGACTGGCTGCAACGCGAATTCGGCCTGGCCGAGGGAACACGGGTTGGATGCGGCTTCATCACATGGAGTTTGGCCCGCATGCCGGAGTTGCTGGATCAGACGCTGGAGCGACACCCGGCGACGATCATGTTGTCGTTTGGTGATCTGCAGCCGTTCGCTGACCGCATCCACGCAGCGGGCGTCCCGCTCATCGCCCAGGTGCAGACTCTCGACCATGCGCGTCACGCTCTGGACGCCGGTGCGGAGATCCTGGTGGCCCAAGGCGGTGAGGCCGGTGGGCATGGGATGAGTGTGCGCTCGACGTTCACGCTGGTGCCCGACGTCGTCGACCTCGCCGCCCGACGTTCACCCGACACGCTTGTGCTGGCTGCCGGCGGTGTCGCCGATGGGCGTGGGCTTGCGGCGGCGCTTGCCCTCGGCGCCGACGGGGTTGTGGTGGGCACTCGGTTTTGGGCCTCCGTCGAGGCGTTGGTGTCGCCGCGAGCGCACAAGCAGGCCATCGGCGCCAGCGGGGACGATACCTACCGCACGAGGGTTTACGACGTAGTGCGGCGCCTGGATTGGCCACTCGAATACAACGAGCGGGCGTTGAGCAACCCCTTCGTCGACGGCTGGCACGGCAACGAGTCCGAGCTGTTGTCGTCGCTGCCCGAAGCGGTGAACACGTTCGAAGCCGCTGTCGCGGCCGAGGACTTCGATGCTGCGGCCATCCTCATCGGCGAGGCGATCGGACGTATCGACGAAATTCGCCCAGCGGCTGACATTATCGCTGACATGGCGGCTGAAGCGTACCGAATCTTGAACGGAGAGAATGGTTTTAGTTCTCGATCAGTACAGGGGTGACCACGCAGAACTCCGAAGCAACCGGCTCTCCCACTGATCGCGATACTTCAGCGCGTCGAACATATAGGTGCCTGGTCCGCGGTGCTCGGGTGGGATGTCGGTAGTCAGCAGATGCATCAGGGCGGCGTAGTCGTTGGTCGCGTCAATCTTCTGCCACAGCATCGCCTCTCGGCGTTTGTGGCTCCCGTGCGCCACCTGGAAGCAGGCCTGGATTTCGAGCACTCGTCGCCCGGGCGGGGCCTTGGAAAGCACTCGGTAGTAGATCTCGTCCCACGAGCGGATGTAGTCGTCCAACGCGGCGTAGGGCCATCCGGTGTCCTCCATGAACAAACTCAGGGGATGGGTTGCGCCGTCGGTGGGCACGCTCATCAGGTCCACTTCTTGCAGCGGCGACCACTCGACCGGCAGCAGGATCTTGCCGGTGACCTCATGGCGCAGGTTGTCCAATTCACGCATCCATGGCGCCAGATCGCCTTGCTGCGCGCGGCGGGCCAGGCTTTCCCACGCCGCGCCGTCGGCGATCGCGGTGACAGTGACCACGTTGTAAGCCACCCCCGAGCCGTGCGCATGGTTGGTGTACCACAGCAGCCGAGCGTTGTCCTGCTGCGCCAGGGTGGGCATCCAGCCTTCGCGGTAGGCCGCCTCGAAGTCGTCCTCGCGGGCGCCGACGACCCGGTGGGTTTCGTGCAGGAACAGCACGGCGATTCCTCTCGGTCGCTCAGGTGTTATCGGCGATCAACACCGCGAGCTGACGGCGGTTGACTTTGCCGGTGTCGCTGTACGGGATGCGGTCGACGATCATCAGCCGCTCAGGCAGCTTGAAATAGGCGACGCGGTCACGACAATGCGATCGCAGCTCTTCGAGTGTCACGGGAAGGTGAGCGACCACCGCGGCGCCCACCCGCTGACCCATCTCCTCGTCGGCAATTCCGGCGACTGCGACGTCGCTCACGGCCGGATGGGTACGCAGTGCTTCCTCGACCTCGATCGGCCCGAACTTCTCTCCCCCGCGGTTGATGGTGTCCTTGAGCCGGCCGTTGGGGTAGATGTAGCCGTCGCTATCCCGCCGTGCGAGGTCACCGGTGTGCAGCCAGCCTTCGGTGACGTTCTGGCTGGTGTTCACCCACAGCTCGCCTACGACTCCAGCCTCGACGTCAGTCCCGGTGTCGGGATCGACCACGCGGACTTCGACCCCGGGCAGCGGCCTGCCCACCGAGCCCACCCGGTTGGGATCGCGGTGATCCTCCGGCAGCAAGGTGGTGTAGGCGCCGAGCGTCTCGGTCTGGCCGAACACGTTGGCAAACGCGACATGCGGCAGCGCGGCCATCGCCCGGCGCACCAATGCGACAGGCGCGGCCGCCGCCCCGTAGGCGATGGCGATGAGCGAGCTGAGGTCGGTGCCGGCAAAGTCGTGATGGTCGAGGATTCGCTGGAGCATCGTCGGCACCAGGAATGCGGTTTGTACCCGATGCTCCTGTACCAGCCGCAACCACTCGGCGGCGTCGAACCGCTCCTGCACGACCGAGGTATTGCCCGAGTACAGGCTGCCGAGGATGCCCAGGGAGCCGCCGACATGGAAGAACGGGACACACATCATCGCCACCGTGGCCGCTGAGTCCGCGTGGAACGGTGGGGCCATTCCGCGGATCCGCGTGCTCAGCTGGCCGTTGGTGATGCCGACCGCCTTCGGGAGCCCGGTGGTACCGCTGGTGAACAGGACCAGGGCGTCGCGGTCGTCGGCCTCCTCCGCTGCCCTCGCCGCGGGAATCGGGTTGTCGCTCAATAGATCAGCGGCTGTCAATGCCCTGCTCACGCCCGCGTCACGGAGCCGGTCCGGGTATGCCTCTCCCGCAACCGCGACCCCGTCGCATCCCGCATTCCGTATCAGGGTCCGCAACTCTGGCGTTGTGAGTGCGGGGTTCATCAGCGCTGCTGCCGCACCGATGCGCGCTGCGCCGAGTACCGATGCGATGGAAAGCAGGCTCCCGCCGTCGACGACGGCGACGCGGGTTCCGGGCATCACACCATTGGCGGCCAGGCCGGCGGCGCAGCGTTCGACGGCGGCTGCCAGCTGGCCGTAGCCGATTGCCCGCCCATCGATGATGAGCGCGACGCGGTCGGGATCGCCGGTCGCGGCGGCGTCGATGAGCAGGGCAATGTTCATGCGCGGCTCAATACAGCGGTGACCACGAGGAGGTGCGCAGCAGCCGACTGGTCCATTGGTCGCGTAGGTCCAATGCGTCGTGCATCCAGGTTCCCGGTGCGCGGTAGGCCGGGGGGATCTCGGTCCTGAGGAGGTTGAGCAGCGCTTCCGGCTGGCGGATGCGCTGCATCAGCACCACTTCTCGGCGCAGGTGACTGCCCAAAGCCGGCTGGAACGCAGCCTGGATCGTCAACATCGAAGCCGGCCGGTCGAGGCCCTTGGCGTACACCTCACCGCACCGGTCGATGTATTCGGCGAACTTGTCCTGGTATGGCCACATGGTGTCTTCCATGTAGAGAGTCAGCTCGTGTGCGCGTCCGTCAATGGGCACATCCTCGAACGAGACGCCCTGAAGGGGCGACCACGGAAGCGCAACGAGGAGCTTGGCATCGACGTCATGGCGAAGCTCGTCGAGCTCGCGCATCCACTGCCGCAGCTCTCCCTTCTGAATCCGGAGGGCCAGGCGCTCCCATGCTGCTCCGTTGCGAACTGCGGTCACGGTGATGACGGTGTAGGCGGGTCCGCTGCCGTGGGCTTGGTTTGCGTACCAGAGCAACCGGGCTTCGTCACCGGCGCCGAGCACGGCCATCCAGCCGTCTCGGAATGCGGCTTCGAAGTCATCCTCGGCGCGCCCCCGCACCTTATGCACCTCGTGCATGAAAAGCATGCCGCGAGACCTCCTGGGCGAGCGCTGCACCGCGTCTCCGCTCAATGGACGGTAATCCCGGCGCCCGGTCCTGTCCACGGGCCGCAACCTGGACAGTCCCGGCAGGTATCTGGTTTGCTCGCACCCATGGCCAGGCCCGATTGCCAGACTCTCCCCCGCAAGCGGGCGGTACCCCCAGCTCGGCCGTTCCGGCCGCATCGTCGCCATGGCTAGGCTCGAGGTGCCGGACGGTCCCGGTGGTGAGGCCGCAATGATTTGGACGCTGCGACCGCAACTCGGCGACATGGTCGAGCGGATGATTCGCGGCGCTTACCAGCAGAGCATTCTGCCCCCGGACGAGCGCGAACTGGCCAGGATGCGGATCGCGCAAATCAATGACTGCATCGCGTGCTCGGACTTCCGCGCGGATTCGGTGCTCGAAGCGGGTGTTGCGCCGGAGCTGTATGACAACGTCGCGGCGTACGCCACCTATCCCGGGTATACGCCGAGGCAACGCCTTGCCATCGAGTACGCCGAGCGATTCGCGAACGACCATGGATCGATCGACGACGCGTTCTTCGAGCGGCTGAGGGAACTGTTCACCGACGAGGAAATCCTCGATCTCACACTGTGTGTCGCGGTTTTTCTCGGTCTGGGGCGCTCGTTGACCGTGCTCGGCATCGATCAGTCGTGCGCGATCGATCTGTGAACACAGCGGGAAGGACAGGATGGACGCGATGGACATCGCATCGGTCGACGAATTGCTCACCACGACCCGGTCGGTGCGCAAGCGTCTCGACCTGACCCGGCCGGTCGGCCGTGAGGTGATCCTGGAGTGCATACAACTCGCGATGCAAGCGCCGACGGCGAGCAACACGCAGGATTGGCGATGGCTGGTGATCACCGACGCCGACAAACGCGCCGCCATCGCCGACATCTATCGCAGCATCGGCGCTGAATATCTTGCGCTCGCCGCCAAGGACGCGTCCGACCCGCAAACCCAGCGCGTGTACGAAAGCGCGTTCAGCCTGACTGACACGCTGGGCCAGGTTCCCGTGCACGTCATCCCGTGCCTTCAGAACCGCATCGATAACTCCAGCGTGTTGACAGCCGCGTCGGCGTGGGCGTCGATCATCCCGGCCGGCTGGAGCTTCCTACTCGCCCTGCGCTCCCGCGGTCTCGGATCAGTTTGGACGACAATGCATTTGGCCAAGGAGCAGGAGGTAGCCGAACTGCTGGGAATTCCGGCTACGGTTACCCAGGCCGCGCTCTTCCCGGTGGCGTACACGATCGGGACGGACTTCCGCCCGGCCGTGCGGCCGCCCGCGGAGAGCATCACCTACTGGGACAGCTGGGGACAGCCTGTCGGAGGAAGCTGATGCAGTCCTACACCGTCCGATTTCACATCGACGCACCCCCGAGAAAGGTGTGGCGGGTGCTGCACCCACCAGCGCCGCCGAACTCGCCCAAGCCGCGCGTGCTCGAATGGCCGACCGGCAGCATGGAGATCCTCAACGAAGGCGACGAAGCCGGCGAGGGTCTGGTCCGCACCTGTGTGTTTCCGGTGCCTAAATACCTGCTGTCGGGCGGCAAGGGGCGTTCGTGGGAAACCGTCACCGAAGCGAGCATCAACAAACTCTCGCGCTATGTGGCGATCGGCAAGCCGCTGTGGTCGCGCGCCGAGGGGTACCACGAACTCGAGGAACAACCTGACGGCAGCACCGTGCTGACCTTCCACGAGACCTATCACGCCTTCAATCCCGTGCTGCGGTTCCTTCTCGAACGACCGGTGCACGCCAAGATTTCTCGCGACAACCTCGAGATCTACGAGCACGCACTCAGCTATGCCGGCTCGGTCAAACGGCTGACCTAGGCGATGGCCCGGCCGGCGGGCTGTTGACAAGTCATCGGAACCTACCGACTGGTAGCCGAAAAATCTTTCTTAGCAAAGTATTAAAGGCTGGACCGAGTGACCTTAGAGTAGCCAATTAGCGTCTCAAACAAGTCGAGGTCATCCCTCGACCCGATACCGCAGCAACAGCGTTTGAGAACTGGGGGCCGCTCATGACCGATTCGATCGACAGCGCAGGTTCGTCCGTGGCCCCCCGTCACGCCCATCTCCCGTTCGACTGCAACGGTGCCGCGGTGCGCGCCCAATGTCGCAGTCTGGGCACCGTCGTAACGATCACAGGCGCAGTCGACTCGACGAACGTCGACCAGGTCAGCGAGTACGCCAAGCGCTTCATCCTGCCGGACAAGCCTTTCGTCCTCGATCTGTCGGGTCTGGATTGCTTTGCGGCACAGGCTGTCCGACTTCTCTACCGGGTCGATGCGGTCTGCATCGCCGCCGGGCTGAAGTGGTCGGTGATCCCCAGCCAGGCCGTGAACACGGCGCTGCTGGTCACCCACGAGGAATCCAGCTTCCCCGTCTTCGACACGGTGCACGAGGCGCTGCACTACTTCGCCGACGCCAACTCCGCGCGTCGCCGGATGCTGCTGCCGCTGCTCACCAAGACCGCCTAGCAGCGCAATCAGGCTCCGGCGCCTGCCGCGCAAACCCCGTATGCTGCTATTCGTGAGGCCGAAGTCCGCTGCTGTTGCCGCCGCCGCGCTCATTGCGCTGAGCTGGGGTGCGGCCGGCGGCCTTGCCTACGCCGACCCACCCGCGCCGCCGCCCGGACCGGCCCCCGGGCCGCCGCCCGGACCGCCGGCGCCCGCGGCTAAAACGGCGATTGACCACGACGGCACCTACGCGGTGGGGACCGACATCGTGCCCGGCACCTACACCTCCGCCGGTCCGGTCGGCAACGGCACCTGCTACTGGAAACGGGTCGGCTCCGGCGACGACGGCAAACAGCTGGTCGACAATGCGATGAGCAAAAAACCGCAGGTGGTGCGGATCGAACCGACCGACAAAGCGTTCAAGACCGACGGTTGTCAGCCGTGGCAGAAGAACGACGCGGCGGTCCCCGACCCGGGCAAGTCACCGGCGGAGGCAGGTATCCCGTTGAATATCCTCGGCTCTCTTCTCGGGGGCGGAGCGCCGCCACCGCCACCGCCGAAGCCCTGACCGGCTTAGGCGATAGGGCAGTCTCCGCGGGTATGCAGACCGTCGAGTACGCCCCGGGTCGGCCGGCAGATGTCTCCGGCAGCCCTTCTCAACGGACCGTGCTGTTGTGGCATGGCCAGCAGGCCGACGCCCGCGCCGCCGTCCGGCCGCTGGCCGAGCTGGTGGCCGGCCATGGCCTCGGCGTCGTGGTCCCCGACTGGAACTCACACGCCGACGACGGCGGGTGCGCCGACCTGCTCAGGTCGGTGCAGTTCGCTCGCGACCGGATTGACGACCCCGACGGCCTGATACTGGTCGGCTGGTCGATGGGCGGCGTCGCGGCGGCCGGGCTGACGATCCAGGCGCACCGGCTCGGCATCGGTTTCGCGCACCGGTCTGCCTGGCCGGCGCGTTCATGGTCGCGGCGAGTGTCCGGTCGTTGACCGACACGTCAGTCCGGTGTCGTACCGCAGCTGAACCGGGCTGAAATCCAGGCGCCCGGACCCGTTCCCGTAGCTGCCGGCATCGTCCGACGCCGTCCTCCCCGGCCGCCGCGACCAGTGATTTCGCGCGGCGAGACACCTAGCCGTGCAGAACACGACGACCTGCCGGTGGCCGACGGAAAGTGCTGTCAGGGAGTCGGCGGTCGGTGGAACCACCTCGCCGGCGCCGGATCGCCACCGCGCCCGCGAGCGGGTTGTCGCGCTCGGTCAACTCATCGCCGTACAAGCCGTTGACCGCGGCGGTCCAGCCGGCGGGGCGGCGCGCGATCGACGCTCGCGGCTGGCGGCACCAGCCAGAGTTCAGCGCCAGCGTGGCATAGGCCAGCGGGTCATCCCGCGGATGCCGCGGTCCACACCGCCGTAGATCGCCCGGGTCAGCCCGTCGTGGATCGTCCGCGTGGGTGCCGCGGACGGCCCGATCGAGCCGAAGACTCGGCCGGCGATCCCGGCGTGCATCCCCCGCACCAAGGTCGTCACCACCGATGACGCCTCCCCCGCCAGATTCCCGACCGCCCGGATGTCACTGCGCTGCATACGTCCCCCTTTCGACTTCGGTGACCCGGCCAACCCACAGCCCGCACGGGTTTGAGCTGCCGGTTTGTTGACTCAGTATACAAGCGTTTACTGTATGTGCAGGCTGATGCGGGCCCGAGGAAATGACTGGGCGCCGCGGCCTTGCGACGTCGCGACTAGACTCCGCCGCCGAGACCGCTGATAGGAGCGCTGATGGACGCCACCGCCTCGATGGATTTTTCGATGGACTTGTCCGAGGAAGTGGTGCACGTCCGTGACTGGGTGCACGAGTTCGCCGAGACGGTGATCCGGCCGGCGGCCGCCGAGTGGGACGAGCGGGAGGAAACCCCGTGGCCGATCATCGAGGAGGCCGCCAAGGTCGGGCTGTACACCCCCGACCTGTTCGGCCAGATGGCGGCGGAATCCAGTGGGATCGGCATGCCGACCGTGTTCGAGGAAATGTTCTGGGGCGATGCCGGAATCGCGTTGTCCATCATGGCCACCGGGCTTGCCGCGGCCGCGCTGGCCGCCAACGGCACCCCGCAGCAGATCGGTGAGTGGCTACCGCAGATGTTCGGCAGCCCCGGCGATCCCAAGCTGGCCGCGTTCTGTTCCTCGGAACCCGGCGCGGGCTCTGACGTCGGAGCCGTGCGCACCAGAGCGAAGTATGACGAAGCCGCCGACGAGTGGGTGCTCAACGGCACCAAGACGTGGGCCACCAACGGTGGCATCGCCAATGTGCATGTGGTGGTGGCATCGGTGGAGCCCGAGCTGGGCACCCGCGGTCAGGCGACGTTCATCGTGCCGCCCGGCACCAAGGGCCTGTCGCAGGGGCAGAAGTTCAAAAAGCACGGCATCCGGGCATCCCACACCGCTGAGGTCGTGCTCGACGACGTCCGCATACCCGGTGAGCTGATCCTTGGCGGCCGAGAGCGTTTCGAGCGCCGCATTGCCAAAATCAAGGAAGGGCATCGCACTTCGAGCCAGGCGGCGATGATGACGTTCGAACGCACCCGTCCCATCGTGGGTGCGATGGCGTTGGGCATCGCGCGCGCCGCCTACGAATACGCTCTGGAATACTCCGGCCAGCGCGAACAGTTCGGCCGCAAAATCGCCGAATTCCAGGCCATCGCCTTCAAGCTGGCCGACATGAAAAGCCGCATCGACGCGTCCCGGATGCTGGTCTGGCGGGCCAGTTGGATGCAACGCAACGACAAGCCGTTCACCTCAGCGGAGGGTTCGATGGCCAAGTTGTTCGCCAGTGAGACCGCGGTGTACGTCACCGATGAGGCGATTCAGATCCTCGGTGGCAACGGCTACACCCGCGATTACCCGGTCGAGCGGATGCACCGAGATGCCAAGATTTTCACCATCTTCGAAGGCACCAGCGAGATTCAGCGACTCGTCATCGCACGGGCGCTGACAGGACTGCCCATTCGGTGAGCTAGTGAGCCGCCGCGTTGACCTCTTCGCCGACGCCGTTGACGGCCAGCGCTTCATCCCAGCCGTTGAGGTTCTCCTCGACCGGTGGCAGCGGGTGCTCAGGGTCCTCGAGACCGGCCACCGCGCGGATCGCCGCAATCAACTGTTGGACCAGCGGCGTCTCCTTGTCGGTTGGAGTCGCCCCGGATTCGAGCTCGTCGGGCAGGTCTGGCCGAAGTCCCATGCCGTTGGCCGCCTCCTGCGCCGTCAACTTGGCGTGGGTGCGCGCGTTGTAGAGCTGTTGACCGAGGGTTGCTCCGGGTGCGTCTGCGGCACGTTCCATCAGATCGTCGTAGCGCCTGCGGACGTCGCTGAGCGCCATCATGACGGTCGGGCTCGGTCTGCTGTGGCTCGCCGCTTCCGTCAGCGCGGCGCGCAGTTTCCGCATGCCGGTGAGCACCACCTCGGCGCGTTTCTGGAACTTCTTGTCCTCGGGGAAAGGCAGAGAATCGATGGCAGCCCGATACATGTGCATCGCCGCCTCAGCGAGATTCACGATGGTTTGCGCTTCACCTTCATGTGGATCGAATTCGCCCATTGCCTCTCAATTCTTCGATGGTGTTCAGCTCGGGTCGACGGCCCGCGCCAACTTCCGCGACAGCTGCACGAATGAGGCTATCCATAATGGCGTCGATCCGCATCACGATAGTGCCCGCGCATTCACCTGGCAGTCCTGGCTATGCGAGTGCCAGATGAAACCCCGCGCAGTGACCGACTTTTCGCCTGCCTGGCGCATCGGCATCAGTTGAGACCGTAGAAGCGCTGCGCATTGCGTCCGCCGATTTTCGCGCGGGTATCTTCGCTGATGTCCGGGCGCGTACGCAGGTGCTTGGTGCTTTCGGGCCATTCGCCGTCCCAGTGCGGGTAGTCGCTGGCGAACATGATGAAGTCGTCGCCGAGCACGTCGATGACGCCGGGCAGGATCGGCTCCTCCGGCTCGCACGTCACGAAGATGTTGCCGGCTTTTACGTATTCCTGCGGATCGCGTTGCCAGCCACGCTCGATCCAGTCGCCACGCTTTTCGAAATGCTCGTGCAGGCGGTCGATGAAGAACGGCACCCAGCCCACCCCCGCCTCGAGGAAGGCCACCCGCAATCCGGGATGCCGATCAAAAACACCGCCGGACACCATCGCGGTCATCGCGGTCATCTGGTCGAACGGAAAGCTGATGCAGTGCACCTGGATGTAGTTGGTGAACCGGTCGACGCCGATCTTGGGCAGATGGATGCCGGGCGCGCCGTGAATGCCGAGCGGCATTCCCAGTTCGACCGCCGCGGCGTAAAACGGATCGAGGTCGGGGTGATCGAGGTTGCGGGTCTTGAGCGCCGGCGGAACAAGGGTGGCCACCAGCCCGAGATCTTTGGCCTCCCGCATGACGTCGACCGCCACCCGCCCATGCTCGATCGGGGTCACCGCGACGCCGCGCAACCGGCCAGCTGCCGGCGCGCAGAAATCCGCGATCCACTGGTTGTAGAGCCGCGCGAACCCCGCGGCGAACTCCGGATCCTCGATGCTGGGCGCGCAGAGCCCGAGGCTGGGATACAGCACCATGGTGTTGATGTGATCGCGGTCGGCGTCGCCCAACACGCCCTCGACCGACCGGCAGTTGATGTCTGACGCCTTGCTGATCCCGTGCTCGGGCGGGCAGCCGGCGCCCGGGCCGCTGTCTTCGGGATAGTTGCGGCCCTCGATGACCAACCTGGCTTTGCCGTCGACGCTGGGCTTGACGTGGTCCGGCCAGCGCTTCATGGCCTCGATCGCCAGCGATGGGTTCTCGGCGACATGTCCGTCGGCATCGATGATCTGCATGCGTCACTCCTAACGCTGCCCAGTGCGCTCTATGTAACACTGCCGTCATGGTTATCGCTATTGCTCGTCCCAAGCTGGAAGGCAACATCGCGGTCGGCGACGATCGTCAGCTGGGGTTCGCCGAGTTCGGCGACCCGCAGGGACGTGCGATCTTCTGGTTGCATGGCACCCCGGGTGCGCGGCGGCAGATCCCGACCGAGGCCCGGGTCTACGCCGAGGACAACCACATCCGCCTGATCGGCATCGACCGGCCCGGAATCGGTGCCTCCACGCCCTACCAATACGACACCGTCGTCGCATTCGCCGATGACCTGCGCACTGTGGCGGACACCCTGGGTATCGACAAGATGGCCGTCATCGGCCTGTCCGGCGGCGGCCCGTACACCCTCGGCTGCGCGGCGGCGATGCCCGAACGCGTCGTGGCGGTCGGGGTGCTGGGCGGCGTCGCGCCCACTGTCGGCGTCGACGCGATCGGCGGTGGCGTGATGGCACTCGGTTCAGTGGTGGCGCCGCTGCTCAGCGTCGCCGGCTTCCCGATCCGGTTGGCGGCAGTCGGTTTCATCCGCCTTCTGAAGCCGGTCGCCGAGCCCGCGTTGTACCTCTACGCGCGCGTCTCCCCCGAAGCCGACCGGGCTCTGCTGGTCCGGCCGGAATTCAAGGCCATGTTCCTCGACGATCTGCTCAATGGCAGCCGCAAGCAACTGGCAGCTCCGTTCGCCGACGTCGTCGTCTTCGCCCGGGACTGGGGATTCCGGCTCGAGCAGGTGAAGATCCCGGTCCGTTGGTGGCACGGCGACGCCGACCATATCGTCCCGTTCGCCCATGGGCAGCACGTCGTCGAGCAGGCTGCCCGACGCGGAGCTGCATCGGCTGCCCGGCGAGAGCCACCTGGCCGGGCTCGGCCGCGCCGAGGAGATTCTGCACTCCATGGTCGAGCTTTGGGACACCATCGAGAAGAGCTGAACTCCTCGCGAGCACCGCGCGCCGCGGCCGTCCGTGTGATACATGGTGCGAGTGCCCGGAACACTGTCGCTCACCAACGATCAGCGCAACTCGTTTGTTGCGGCGCTGCTGGGTTGGACCATGGACGCCTTCGATTACTTTCTCGTCGTGTTGGTCTATGCCGACATCGCGAAAACTTTCCACCACACCAAAACCGAAGTCGCGTTCTTGACAACCGCCACCCTGCTGATGCGGCCAGTGGGCGCCTTGCTGTTCGGGCTATGGGCCGACCGGGTGGGCCGGCGGCTACCGCTGATGGTGGACGTGGCGTTCTACTCGGTCGTCGGCTTCCTCTGCGCATTCGCGCCGAATTTCACCGTGCTGGTGATTTTGCGACTGCTTTACGGCATCGGGATGGGCGGTGAATGGGGTCTGGGCGCCGCGCTCGCGATGGAAAAAGTTCCCGCCGAGCGACGCGGGCTTCTTCTCCGGCCTGCTGCAAGAGGGTTACGCATTGGGCTACTTACTGGCGACGTTGGCGTCACTGTTGGTGATAGACCGCCTGGGCTTGTCGTGGCGCTGGCTGTTCGGGCTGAGCATCATCCCGGCGCTGATCAGTCTGATCATCCGGTACCGGGTGACGGAATCCGAAGTATGGCAGGCCGAACAGGGCCGAATGCGGCTGTCGGAAACCGGAATCCGCGATGTGCTGCGCGACCCCACAATCATCCGCCGGTTCATCTACCTGGTGCTGTTGATGACAGCCTTCAACTGGATGAGCCACGGCACCCAGGATGTATATCCCACATTCCTGTCGGCCACCCACAACGGCGGCGCTGAGTTGTCCCACGCGACCGCCAAGTGGATCGCGGTGACCTACAACGTCGGCGCCATTATCGGTGGGCTGGTCTTCGGCACCCTGTCTCAGCGATTCGGCCGCAGGCACACCGTCGTGTTCTGCGCGGTGTTGGGGCTACCGATCGTGCCACTGTTCGCCTACTCGCACACCGCGGCGATGCTGTGCCTCGGTTCGTTTCTGATGCAACTGGTCGTGCAGGGCGCATGGGGTGTGATCCCCGCACATCTGACCGAGATGTCTCCGGATGCCATCCGGGGCTTCTACCCGGGGGTCACCTACCAGCTGGGAAATCTCCTGGCGGCGTTCAACTTGCCCATCCAAGAACAGCTGGCCGCCGCCCACGGGTATCCCTTCGCATTGGCCGCGACGATCGTGCCGGTCCTCATCGTCGTCGCCGTGCTGACGGCAATCGGCAAGGACGCCACCGGAATCCGCTTCGGCACCAAGCAAACCAGCGTCGTCGCAACGCCCGATCTGAATTAACCTGTGCGCGTGTGCGTGACGACGCGGCGGTGAAACGATAGCGCGGGCTTCACGACCCTCTGTTCCCTTAGAAGGGTGGTGGGTCGTTGCGGGCGGCTATTTGTCTTTGGGCGCGTTCGGCGGCGATGGTGGCTTCGTTGATCTGTCGCTCCGAGGCGATGCGGTATCGGCGATCTTGGGTTCGCGTGCGTTTCCGTCGCGGCATCATCAGGCCTCGGTTGTCGACCGGTGCCCGGATTGCAGTCGGCAACGCCAATTCGCCTGTTGACGCGCCCAATTGGGGGAAGAAGGTGCTGGCGCCGGGTGTGGTGGTGTAGGTGTGTCCGGTTGGTGATGTCCATTGCACGGTGCCATCGGCGAGCTGGCGGTCGGCCCAGCCGCCGACACCGGTGTAGAAGGTTTTCAGTAAGTGGTGATACCGGCAGAGCAGCTTGCAATTCGAGGGGTGGGTGGGGCCCTGCGGGTACGGGACGGTGTGGTCGATATCGCAGACTTGGGCCGGTTGATCGCAGCCGGGGAATCGACAGGTCACATCCCTTAGGCGCACGAACTCGGCTAACGCCGCCGAGGGTCGGTAGCCGGGCTCGGGGTTGGTGGAGGGCATGCGCAGTGGCTTGATTTTGGCCGTCGCGGCAACATCGCGCAGGGTGGGTGATGGCAGCGGCCCGAATCCCGGCAGGTAGCCAGGTGTTGGAGATTCACCGCTGATGGTGGCCTGTTCGGCCAGGACGTGGATCACCACGTTGCTAGCCGGGGGTCGTTGTGCCGCTGAGCAGTCCGGTGACCCGCATTGGCAGTGCATCGCTGCCAGTCCGGCTACCAAAGCGCCTAAGGCGTCGGCCCGGCGTTGCTTTTTGGTTCGCGGGTCTGCCGCGCAGACGGTGTCGGCGAGCGCGTCGAGCTTGTGGTCTAGTGCTGCGCCGTCGGTGGCGTGCAGCTGCGCCCAGATGCCGGCCAACCCGGCATCGGTGGGTGCGATGTCGACATAGCGATCTTCGGTGTGCTCTTTGGGCACTCGCTGGCCCGCGGGGTCGAACCGCAGTACCCACCAGTCGATGCGTTCGAAGAGTTTGGGCTCCGAGAGCCGCATCCACTTGGGCGCATGCCGGGCGATCGCGGCATCCAGTTTGGCGATCACATCTGGATTCTCGATCAACTCGGTGCGCGACACGACCGCGGCCATCAACCGAAAGTCGATGAGACCGTGGGCAAAGACCTCGGCGATGCGGGGCAGCCGCTCGCGCAACGCGATCGCATACCGCAACCGTCCGCGGGCGCGGCCCCGGCTGATGCCCAACGCGGCGGCGATTTCGGCGACCACGTTCTCATGGCCGTCGATGGCCCAATCCAGCCGATCCGAATCGTCCTCGGGAGCACGGCGCGCATACAACTCGCCGATAGCGGCCAACTCCCGCCCACACGACGCATTCTGCTCGCGGGCCGCAGCCGTGATGACATCCACCACACCGGCATCGTCCACCGCCGCGAAATCGAACATACTTTCGATAGTAATCGGAGCCACCGACATGATGCTCGGCCGACGATATAGCCGAGGTCAGTCGTCGTCGCTACCCGTCATTCAGCGCCCTGCGCAGCAGATGCATCGCCACGGTCGTCGATCGCTCCCGGATGTCGGCACGGTTGCCGGGCAACCGAAGCGTTCGAGTGATCGACTCGCCGTCGGCCAGCGCGACGGTGAAACACACCGTGCCGACCGGCTTTTCGGCGGTTCCCCCGTCCGGGCCGGCGACTCCGGTGATCGCCACCGCGGTGTCGGCGGCAAAGCGGCGCAGCGCGCCTGCGGCCATCGCCTCGGCTACCGGCTCGGACACCGCGCCGTGCGCTTCGATCAGCGCCGCATCTACGCCGAGCAACTCGGTTTTCGCCTCGTTGGCGTAGGCCACCACACCGCCGGCGAGGTAGGCGGACGAGCCCGGTCGGTCGGTGAGCCTCGCCGCCAGCAGCCCGCCGGTGCAGGACTCCGCCGTCGCGATCCGGCGCCCGGTCAGCAGGCGTGCCACCAAATCGTCGATCTGCGAGCCGTCTTCGGAAAAGATGTACTGCCCGTGCCGCTCGCGCAGCAATTCGACCAGTCGGCGGTATGCGTCGGCGGCGCCGGGTTCGTAGCGGGTGACGATCTCGAGCTCCCCGCGCCGCAGGCAGGTGGTGATCTCCAGGTCGCCGAAACCGGGCAGCCGCTGCTCGGCGTCGCGCAGGGTCTCGGCCAGGCCGGACTCCGGCAACCCGAACATCCGCACAATGTCCTGGCGGTAAACGTCCGGGCGGCGATGGCTTCCTGGACGGCGGGCAGCTGCCACGGCGGTCCGCCACATCGGCTGCAGTTCGCGCGGCGGGCCGGGCAGCACCACAACGGTCGGCTTACCGGGAACGACGACACCGGGTGCGGTTCCCACCGGGTCCATCACCAGCGCCCCGACCGGGACCATGGCCTGCTTGCGGTTGGCGGCCCGCACCGCCTCGAAATCCCCGCCGCCCAGCCGCGACATCAAGCTTCTTCAAGATCGCCGCGATCTTGTCCTCCAGCTCGGCGTCCAGCACCAGTTCACGTCCGCAGAACCGCGCCACGGTGGCGACGGTCATGTCGTCGGCGGTCGGCCCGAGGCCACCGCTGGTCACGATCAGGTCCACGCCCTCGTCGGCCAGGAAGCGCAGCTGCGCCTCGATGTCGGAAGCGCGGTCGCCGCAGATGGTGATGTGGGCGAGTTCGACTCCCAGCTCGAGTAGCCGGTCGGCGATCCATGGACCGTTGCGGTCGGCGACCCGACCCGTCAATACCTCGGTTCCGGTGACGACAATGCCCGCGCGTGCGCTCACCGCTATGACACTAGGCGTCGTTCGGACGGCGGTGGGCGGCTAAGCCTCCGGCCTGCTGAGGTGACGTTCCACCGACTCGGTTTTGCCGGTCATCGCGTTGGTGACACCCGATCGCCAGTCGGCCTTGATGACCACGCTGACCCGCGGTGCGCGAGCTTTGACGGCTTCGACGGCGCGCTGCACGACCGCCATCACTTCAGCCCAGTCGTCGCCTTCGATCACGGTGAACATCGAATCGGTCTTGTTCGGTAACCCGGATTCCCGGACCACGCTGACCGCGTCGGCGACGATCTCGCCGACGCTTTCGCCGACGCCCAGCGGCGTCACGGAGAACGCGACCAGTACGGACACACCACGACCTTACTCGCGGCGCATGGCAGCATCGGGCTCATGCGGGTTCTGGTGCAACGGGTCTCATCGGCGACGGTGACCGTCGAGCAGCACGTCGTGGGATCGATTCGGCCCGAACGTCAGGGGCTGTTGGCGTTCGTCGGGGTCACCCATGACGACGATCCCGACAAGGCCCAGCGACTCGCTGAAAAGCTTTGGCAGCTCAGGATTCTCGACGACGAGCGGTCGGCGGCCGACATCAGCGCGCCGATCATGGTGGTCAGCCAGTTCACGCTGTACGCCGACACCGCGAAGGGGCGACGACCGTCGTGGAACGCTGCCGCGCCGGGGGCCGTCGCCGAGCCGCTGATCGCAGCGTTCGTGCAAGCGTTGCGGAAGCTGGGCGCCGACGTGGAAACCGGTGCATTCGGCGCCCACATGCAGGTCGAACTGATCAACGACGGCCCGGTGACAGTGTTGCTGGAGCTGTGATTGGCGGGTCCTCGCCGCATCTGAAGCGGCTGAGCGTAGCGTGCTTTGGAGGCCGCGGCTGGTGGGGCCGCATCCGGGAGTTCGCGGGGCAGCTGACGTGACGTACGTGCAGAGTGGTCACGAAGCCTTTTTCTACCGCTCGCAGCAGGAGTATCTCGATGGCCTGCTGCCGTTCATCTCTGACGCCGTGCACGCAGATCAAGCGGTGCTGGTCGCGGTGCCGGCTCCGAATCTGGCGGTGCTCACCGAGGGTTTGGGCGCCCTGGCCGCCCAGGTAGCGATGACCGACATGATCGAAGCGGGCCGCAACCCCGGTCGGATTCTGGGCGAGGTGCTGAGCAGATTCGTCGACAAGCATGCAGGTGGACCGGTGCGCATGATCGGGGAATCGATGTGGCCGAGTCGATCTGAACTCGAGTACGCCGCCTGTGTGCAACACGAGGCGTTGCTTAATCGAGCATTCCACGGCCGGGACGTCAGCGTGGTGTGCCCCTATCACCTCGCGCAGCTGGATCCCGAGGTCATCGCGGATGCCCACCGCACTCATCCGGTGCTCTGGCGGAACGGCGCGGTGGAACCCTGCAACGCGGCGTATGCGCCGGATGCGATGTTCGCGCGCTACAACCAACCGCTTTGTAGCGACGCGAACGCAGTCAGGTACACGGCGCGAAAACTCGCCGATCTGGCCGGCGCGCGGGCTTTCGCGGGCGCGTACGCGCAGTGGTTCGGCCTGTCCCCGGAGCAGACCGCGGATCTGCAGTTGGTCGTCAGTGAGCTCGCCAGTGCGAGCCTGACCCATACGGGCCGAACGTGCCGGCTCGCGCTGTGGCGGCATGATGGCCACGTGGTCTGCGAAGCGCGCGACGAGGGATGCCTCGACGATCCGCTCGCGGGGCGTCGACCGTACAACAGCGACAGCGATCGCGGCCGCGGGCTATACGTGGTCAACGCCGTGGCCGACCTGGTCCGCACCCACACCACTGCTGACGAGACGACGATCCACGCCTACCTTCGGGTAGTGGGGGCACCATGACGCTGGAGGTTCGATGACGACTCGTTCCGACGACGACGAATGGGACATCGTCAGCAGCGTTGGCTATACCGCGCTGCTGGTGGCCGGATGGCGTGCGCTACACGCCATGAGTGCGCAGCCGCTGGTGCGCGACGAGTATGCGCAGCATTTCATCACCGCCTCGGCCGACCCGTATCTCACCGGTCTGCTTGCCGACCCGGGAACATCTGAGGGGGCGACGGCCTTCCCGCGGCTCTACGGCGTGCAGACCCGGTTCTTCGACGAATTCTTCTCCTCCGCCGCTGACCTGGGTATCCGTCAAGCGGTGATCGTCGCAGCCGGCTTGGATTCTCGAGCATACCGACTGGAATGGCCAAGCGGCACAACAGTATTCGAGGTCGACCAGCCGAAAGTTCTGGAGTTCAAACGACGCGTGCTGGCCGAGCACGGCGGCCGAGCCCGCCGCCCATCGCGATAGAGGTCGCGGCGGATCTGCGCGTCGACTGGTCAATACCGTTGCGGGCGGCGGGGTTCGACTCGCAGCGACCCACCGCCTGGTCGGTGGAGGGGATACTGCCCTATTTGACCGGCGACGCGCAGGACACGCTGTTCACCCGCATCAGTGACCTGTCCGCGCCGGGCAGCCGGCTCGCGATAGGTGCGCTGGGCTCGTGCCTCGACCAGGACGGCTCGCCGCCCTGGAAAAGACCTATCCCGGTCTGAACCTGTCCGGCGAGGTGAAGTTCTCCGCGCTGACCTACAACGACGCGGAGAAAACCAAACCCGCTGGCTGGCTCGCCGAGCACGGCTGGGCGGTCGAACCCGTCCGCACCAATCCCGAATTGCAGGCTGAATATGGCCGAACCCCACCAGAAGTCGACCTGCAGGTTGACCAGATCATGCACTCGGAATACATCACCGCAACCCGTTAGTCCACCCGGGCGTAGGCGGTGCCGCGAAGTGCACGCCGCCACAAGACACCGCCGGCGGCGGATACGCCCGCCTGAATCAGCTCGCGCTTGAGGATTTTATTGGTCGCGGTTTTGGGCAACTCGTCGTTGAAACGCACAAAGCGGGGCCAGGCCTTGACTGACAAATCGGGTTGAGCGCCAAGGAACTTCTCGAATTCGTCCGGGGTCAGCGACTGGCCCTCATCCAGAACGATGGCGGCCATCACCTGGTCGCCGACTTGTTCGTCAGGCACACCGGAAACGGCCACCTGGTTGATCGGGCCCAGCCGCTGCAAAATTCGCTCGATGGGCGCCGCCGCGAGGTTCTGGCCGTCTACCCGCAGCCAATCCGCGGTGCGACCGGCTAGGTAGATCCAGCCGTCGGCGTCCCGGTAGGCGAGATCGCCGGACCAGTACATGCCGTGGCGCATTCGCTCGTCGGTGGCCGTCGGATCGTTGTAGTACCCGGAGAACGCGCCGCCGCCCTGGGTATTGACCAGCTCCCCGACCGCCTCGTCGAAGTTGGCCAGCGCACCGTTCTCGTCGAAAACCGCTGGTGCGCATTCGGTAACGGTTTCCGAGTGGTACACCGCGACGCCCGGGTAGCCCTTTCCGATGGATCCGGTCGGGGTCCCGTCTTCCCGAGTGACGATGACCGCGAACTCACTCGATCCGAAACTGTCGACGACCCGGCAGCCGAATCGTCTGGCGAATTCGGCGATATCGCGATCGGTCGCCTCGTTGCCGAACGCCACCCGCAGCGCGTTGTCGGCATCGTCCGGTTGCTCCGAGGTGGCCAGCACCAGAGCCAGCGGCTTGCCGACGTAGTTCATGTAGGTGACGTTGTGACGACGGATGTCGGGCAGGAATCGTGACGGCGAGAACCGGGCCGGAACCATCGTTGCGCCGCTTCCGACGGCGACCGCCCAGCCGGCCGCCACGCCATTGGAATGAAACAACGGCATGGACAGGTAGCACACATCGCCGGCGGTGATCTCGAATTGAGCGATCAGGCTTGCGCCGCACATGATTGCGGCCACGTGGGCGAACCGGACCGCCTTCGGGTCGCCGGATGTTCCCGACGTGAAGATCATCATCAGGGTGTCGGCAGGCCCAACCTCGCGGTGCGCCACGAGCGGCGGTGCGGCCTGCACCGCGTCGAGGTACCGGTGCGAAGCCACATCGAGCACCATGACGTTGGACAGATCGAGGCCGTCCAGTAGCGGCCGATGATCGGGGTCGACGAGCAGCAATTGGCAGTCTGCGCGGCGGATGTCGGCCAGCAGCCCGGCGCCGCGCCGGATGGTGTTGATGCCGCACACCACGTAGCCGCCCAACCCGGCTGCGGCCATCGACCGCAGCATGGCCGGCGAATTGCCGAGTAAGGCGCCCACATGGAGTGGACGGGCAGGGTCGGCCAACCCGATCACCACCGATGCCTCGGCTGCCGCTTCGGCGAGGTGCTCGCGCCAGGTCCAGGTGTGCTCGCCATAGGCGACGGCGGGAGTGTCGTCGTGCATGCGCGCCCGCAGCAACTGCTGGACGGTCTCAAACATCGGTCGGCTCCGGCCGATACCGCAACAGGGTCACCCCGGTATCGGGAACGTCGCAGAACACCGGGCTGACCCGCATGCCGATCCGGACGTCGGCGGGATCGACGTCGACCAGCTCGGTGCTGAATCGGGGTCCCGCGTCCCACTGGACCACCGCGAGGATCTGGGCCGGCGCATCCGCCCACGGCGGGCCGGTCGGTCGACGCGCTACCGTGAAGGTGTAAACCGAACCCGCGCCGTCGATTTCACGCCATTCCAGGTCGTCGGCCAGCGTGCCCGGAGCCAGGGTGCGTGGATAAAACACATACCGTCCCAGTGACGGCGAATACTGGACGAGGATCCGGTGCTCGGTGAGCGCCTGCCAGACAGGCTTCGAGACCGGTGTGGCCTCGGGAAGTGGTCGCGGCTCGGTCATGGTCAGTCGCCACCCAGAACCAGCGCGACCTGCTCGCGACTCACGCCGCCCGTGCCGCTGACGAACGCCCGATGGCAGTCGGCCACCTGCGCCTGGCCCGCTCGGCCCATCACCTGCCGGGCGGCGTCGACAACGTGGTGCATGCCGCCGGCCATGCCCGCCTGCCCAAACGACAGCTGCCCGCCCGCGGTGTTGAGCGGGAAGTCGCCGGCGAAGGTGAGGTCATGCTCGTTAACCCAGGTCATGCCTTCGCCTTTGCCGCAGAACCCGGCATTTTCGATA
>CAWKME010000089.1:0-21619 GCA_963850645.1 uncultured Actinomycetota bacterium
TAGACCAGCTCGGGCACCCGCAGGTGGGCGATCGCCAGCTCGAACTCGCCGACGTCGAACTGGTCGGCGCCCAGGTCGCGAAGCCGAGCGGTACGCAGCGAGCGGGCGCGCTCTTCGTTGCGCTGCATGGCCTCCAGGCTGTCGAACGTCGACGACGCCACTGCCCGCCAGGATGTGCGGTCGATCATCAGGCTCGCGCTGCAGAATCCTTCGAGCTCCTCGATCGCGGGCAGCACCGACTCGCGGTAGAACTCTATGGCCCGGTCGAACTGGTCGGGCCGCACTGTGAGCCAGGTGGCCCGCACGCCGGCGCCCGGACCGGAGGGGTGGTCACGGTGCAGGACGGCGATTTCCCATTCGTCGACCGTCGGGCTACCGCCGAAGGTCTGGGCCGCCTGATCGCGAATCGGCCGTACCCCACGGGCGCTCGCGTGCATGGCCTGTTCGGACTCCCACGAGCTGGTCGCAATGCAACGACCGGAGCCACGGTCGACCAACAACGACACCCCAAGACACCCGTCGACTTTTTGAAGTGCGGGCATGACCACGTCGCGAACGTGCGCGATCCCGGCGTCGATGGACGACGGTTGCGCCTCGATTGTGGTAGAGCGCGCGTACACAGCCCCTCCTATTGCCTGGGGGCGGCGCCCCGGTGGCGCCACCGGTTCCACCAATCACCTTCCTCCGCTGAATTGGCCATGGCAATGGGCTGGCAGTAGGTAAGCCGTGCATTTGCTGAGGATGGGCAGCTTGGAATGGCAGGTCACCGAGCACGCCTCCTAGGCTTGACCGATGCATACCGATGTGCTGGATGTGGACACCGCGCGTCGCCGCATCGTGGATTTGACCCAGTTAGTGCGTGCGTTCTGCTTTCCGCGGGGCGACGGGCTGTGCAACGTCTTCGTCCCGCACGCGACGGCGGGGGTGGCGATCATCGAGACCGGTGCCGGTTCCGACGACGACCTCGTCGACACCCTGGAACGGCTGTTGCCGCGCGACGACCGTTACCGGCATGCGCACGGTTCGCACGGCCACGGCGCGGATCACGTGCTGCCGGCCATTGTTGCGCCGTCGATCACGCTGCCGGTGCAGGGCGGCGAGCTGCAGCTGGGCACCTGGCAAAGCGTGGTCCTCGTCGACCTAAACCGGGACAATCCGCGGCGCTCGGTCCGGTTGTCTTTCCTCGACGGGTGAGCCTGCACCGCCTGGGGGCCACGGGCCGCTGAGTGTTCTGCGTGTTCGGAGCCCGTCGCCGTGCCGGTACTGTGGTGCAGTCGAATAGCCCCCTGAATAGGGTGGAAATTGGCTGGGCAGGCCAGCATCAAGAGGAAGCGGGAAAGTGCAGACACACGAGATCAGGAAGAGGTTCCTCGATCACTTCGTGAAAGCGGGCCACACCGAGGTGCCAAGTGCCTCGGTGATCCTCGACGACCCCAACCTGCTGTTCGTCAACGCCGGCATGGTCCAGTTCGTGCCGTTCTTCCTGGGCCAGCGCACCCCGCCGTATGAGACCGCCACCAGCATCCAGAAATGCATCCGCACGCCGGATATCGACGAAGTCGGGCATCACCACCCGGCACAACACGTTCTTTCAGATGGCCGGCAATTTCTCCTTCGGCGACTATTTCAAGCGCGGCGCCATCGAATTGGCCTGGACGCTGCTGACCAACCCGGTCGCCGAGGGCGGTTACGGCTTCGATCGCGAAACGACTCTGGGCCACAGTTTATTTGCGACGACGACGAAGCCGCGAAGCTGTGGCAGGAGGTCGCCGGGCTGCCGCCCGAGCGGATCCAGCGCCGCGGCATGGCCGACAACTACTGGTCGATGGGCATTCCCGGGCCGTGCGGGCCGTCGCTCGGAGATCTACTACGACCGCGGCCCGGAGTACGGCCTCGAGGGCGGCCCGCTGGCCAACGAAGAGCGCTACATCGAGATCTGGAATCTCGTGTTCATGCAGAACGAGCGCGGCGAAGGCACCAGCAAGGACGACTACCGAGATCCTCGGGCCGTTGCCGCGCAAGAACATCGACACCGGCATGGGCGTCGAGCGGGTCGCCGTGCTGCTGCAGGGCGTGCACAACGTCTACGAGACCGATCTGCTGCGCCCGGTCATCGACATGGTGGCCGCGCGCGCGCCCGCGGCTACGACGTCGGCAACCACGACGACGACGTGCGCTACCGGATCATCGCCGACCACAGCCGCACCGCGGCGATCCTGATCGGCGACGGCGTCAGCCCCGGCAACGAGGGCCGCGGCTACGTGCTGCGCCGGCTGCTGCGCCGGGTGATCCGCTCGGCCAAGCTGCTCGGCATCGAGCGAGCCGATCGTCGGCGACCTGATGGCCACCGTGCGCGACGCGATGGGCCCGTCGTATCCGGAACTGGTGACCGACTTCGACCGGATCAGGCGCATCGCGGTCGCCGAGGAGACCGCGTTCAACCGGACGCTGCAGTCGGGCTCACGGCTGTTCGAGGAGGCGGCCGGCGCCACCACGGCCGCGGCGAGCCGAACTGGCCGGGTCGGATGCCTTCGCCCTGCACGACACCTACGGATTCCCGATCGAGCTCACCCTCGAGATGGCCGCCGAGGCCGGCCTGACGGTCGACGAGACGGGATTCCACGAGCTGATGTTGCAGCAGCGCCAGCGCGCCAAGGCCGACGCCGCCGCCCGCAAGCACGCGCACGCCGACCTGACGGCCTACCGGGAGCTGGTCGACGCCGGACCGACCGAGTTCACCGGTTTCGACGAATTGACCTCGCAGGCCAGGATTCTGGGCATCTTCGTCGACGGCAAGCGGGTGCCGGTGATCGCGCACGGCGCGCACGGCGACGCGGCTGATCGCCGACCGGGTCGAGCTGGTGCTGGACCGCACCCCGCTCTACGCCGAGTCGGGCGGCCAGATCGCCGACATCGGCACTATCACCGGCACCGGCGCGGGCGAAAGCGCCCGGGCCGCCGTCACCGACGTGCAGAAGATCGCCAAAACGCTTTGGGTGCATCGGGTCAACGTCGAGTCCGGCGAATTCGTCGAGGGCGACACCGTCGTCGCGGCGGTGGATCCCGGGCTGGCGCAAGGGCGCGACCCAGGGCCACTCCGGTACCCACATGGTGCACGCCGCGCTGCGACAAGTGTTGGGGCCCAACGCCGTTCAGGCCGGGTCGCTGAACCGGCCCGGCTACCTGCGTTTCGACTTCAACTGGCAGGGGCCGCTGACCGAGGAGCAGCGCACCCAGATCGAGGAGGTCACCAACGAGGCCGTGCAGGCCGACTTCGAGGTGCACACCTTCACCGAGCAGCTCGAGAAGGCCAAGGCGATGGGCGCGATGGCGCTGTTCGGCGAGGCCTACCCCGACGAGGTGCGGGTGGTGGAGATCGGCGGCCCGTTCTCGCTGGAGCTGTGTGGTGGCACGCACGTGCACAACTCGGCGCAGATCGGCCCGGTGACGATCCTCGGCGAATCGTCGATCGGCTCCGGGGTGCGCCGGGTGGAGGCCTACGTCGGGCTGGAGTCGTTCAAGCACCTGGCCAAGGAGCGCGCGCTGATGGCCGGGCTGGCCTCGTCGCTGAAGGTGCCCTCCGAAGAGGTGCCCGCCCGGGTGGCGAACCTGGTGGACCGGCTCAAGGCCGCGGAGAAGGAACTCGAACGCACTCGGCTGGCGACGGCGCGGGCCGCTGCGGTCGAATGCCGCCGCCGGGGCGCAGCGCATCGGTAACGTCCGTCTGGTGGCGCAGCGGATGTCGGCCGGGATGACCGCCGCCGACCTGCGCTCCCTGGTCGGCGACATCCGCGGCAAGCTCGGCAGCGACCCGGCGGTGGTCGCGCTGATCGCCGAGGGCGAAGGCGGCAGCGTCCCTTATGCGATCGCCGCCAACCCGGCCGCCCAGGACCTGGGCATCCGGGCGAACGACTTGGTCAAGCAGCTCGCCGGAGCCGTCGACGGTCGGGGCGGCGGCAAGGCCGACCTGGCGCAGGGCTCCGGTAAGGATCCGTCGGGCATCGACGCCGCACTCGCTGCGCTGCGCGACAGAGATAGCGCGGGTCAGCTGAGTGGACTCTGCACACCGCATGCCGGATCGGCCCGGCGGGGACGATCCCGGACCCGGACGGCGGCTCGGCATCGACGTGGGCAGTGTGCGCATCGGGGTGGCCTGCAGCGACCCGGACGGCATCCTGGCCACGCCGGTGGAGACGGTTCGTCGCGACCGGTCCGGCAAGCATGTGCGACGGCTGGCCGAGCTGGTCGCCGAGCTGCAGGTGGTCGAGGTTGTCGTCGGGTCTGCCGCGAACCCTGGCCGATCGCACCGGCCCGTCGGCCCGCGACGCGATCGAGCTGGCCGACCTGCTGGCCGGCCGGATCGCGCCGATCCCGGTGCGGCTGGCCGACGAGCGGTTGACGACCGTCAGCGCGCAGCGATCGCTGCGTCAAGCGGGGGTGCGGGCCAAGGGTCAGCGTAGGGTCATCGACCAGGCGGCGGCGGTGGCGATCCTGCAGGGTTGGCTCGACGAACGCCGCGCCATGTCTGCCCGGGGAGGTCAACGGTGTCTGACACCCAGGGGCGTGCCCGTGCCCAGCCCGTGGCGGTCGGGCCGCCGCGTCGCGGGCGGTCACGCGCCGAACGGCTGCGCGCCGAGCGCGGCCGTCGTCGTCGCCGGGTCGCGCTCGGATTCGCCGTCGGCCTGCTCGTCGTCGTGGTCCTGGCGGCCGTGTTCGTCGGCTCCAAGCTGTGGCACAGCTTCGGCCCGCAGAACGACTACGCCGGCAGCGGCAAAAAGGATTTGGTGATCCAGGTCCACGCCGGCGACTCGACCACAGCGATCGGCGAGACGCTGCACAACAAGGACGTCGTCCGCACCGTCAAAGCGTTCGTCGAGGCCGCGGAGGGCAACGAGGCGATCTCGTCGATCCAGCCCGGCTATTACCGGATGCGCACCGAGATTCCGGCGTCGGCCGCGGTGAAGCGGCTCGCCGATCCCGAGAACCGGGTGGGCAAGCTGGTCATCCCCGAGGGCCAGCAGCTCGACGACACCACCGACGTCAAGACCAACGGCGTGACGCCCGGCATCTTCACGCATGATCGCCAAGGCCAGCTGCGTCGAACTGGACGGGGACAAGCACTGCGTCTCGGCGGAGCGACCTGCGAACGGCGGCCGAAAAGACGCCGCTGGCCTCGCTGTCGGTGCCGGCGTGGGCCGTCGAGCCGGTCACCGCGGATGGGCGACGACCATCGCCGGATCGAAGGCCTGATCGCGCCGGGCACGTTCAACGTCAACCCGTCGGGCGTCGCCCCAGGCGATTCTGGAGACGCTGATCAGCGCCAGCGCGGAGCAGTACGTGAAGTCGGGTCTGCTGGACACCGCCACCGCGATGAACATGTCGCCCTACAACATTCTGGTGGTCGGCATCGCTGGTTCAGCGTGAGGCCAAGCCGCAGGACTTCGCCAAGGTGGCGCGGGTCATCTACAACCGGCTGGCCGAGCACCGCACGCTGGAGTTCGACTCGACGGTGAACTATCCGCTGGACCGCCGCGAAGTGGCCACCACCGACGGCGACCGCGCGCAGCAAACGCCTTGGAACACCTACGTTTCCGAGGGGCTGCCGGCCACGCCGATATGTTCGCCCGGGCACCGATGCGCTCGAAGCGGCCGAGCATCCCGAGGACCGGTGACTGGCTGTACTTCGTCACCATCGACTCGCAGGGCACGACGCTGTTCACCCGCGATTACCAACAGCATCTGGCGAACATCGAGTTGGCCAAGCGCAACGGTGTCCTCGACAGCGCGCGCTAGACGAGCCCCAAGAAAAGCGGCGGTGCTCGGTTCGCCGATCGCGCATTCCGGTCTCCGCAGCTGCACCTGGCCGCCTACCGCGCGCTGGGCCTGGCCGACTGGACCTACGAGCGCATCGAATGCGGCGCCGAGGAACTGCCCGAGCGTGGTCGGCGGATTCGGGCCGGAATGGGTCGGCGTCTCGGTGACGATGCCCGGCAAGTTCGCCGCGCTGCGGTTCGCCGACGAGCACACCGAACGGGCCGAGCTGGTCGGATCGGCCAACACCCTGCTGCGAACGCCGCGCGGCTGGCGGGCCGACAACACCGACATCGACGGTGTGACGGGGGCATTGGGCGCAGAAGGCTCAGCGTCGGGTGCCGCGGTGGTGTCGGGGTCCGGCGGCACCGCGCCGGCGGCGATCGTGGCCTTGGCCGAGTTGGGCGTCGCCGATATCACCGTGGTGGCCCGCAACCCGGACAAGGCCGCCCGGTTGGTGGAGCTGGCGACTCGGGTCGGCGCGGCGGCCCGGTTCTGCGACCTGAACGGTGGCGCGGTTGCCGACGCGGTGACGCGGCGCCGACGTGCTGGTCAGCACCCTGCCGGCCGACGTGGCGGCGCGGTACGCGGAGGTCTTCGCCGCGGTGCCGGTGCTGCTGGACGCGATCTACGACCCGTGGCCGACGCCGCTGGCCGCGGCGGTGACCGCGGCGGGCGGCCGGGTGATCAGCGGCCTGCAGATGCTGCTGCATCAGGCGTTCGCGCAAGTCGAACAATTCACAGGGCTACCTGCGCCGCGAGAGGCGATGATCGCCGCTTTGGATTAGCGTGCCGCGCATGCTGATGGCGCGCCGCGCTGCTGCTGGATGGCGGCGCTGACCGGCTACGACATCCGCCAACGCCGGCTGCCCAACCGGCTCACTCTGCCCGGGTTCGCGGTGATCATGCTCGTCGCGGCCGGCTCGGGACACGGCCGGGCCGCTGCGCTGGGCGCCGGGCTGCTGGCCGCGGTGTATCTGCTGGTCCATGCCGCGGCGCCGGCGGCGATGGGAGCCGGGGATGTGAAGCTGGCGCTCGGGCTGGGCGCGCTGACCGGCTGCTTCGGCGGCGACGTGTGGTTGCTCGCGGCGGTCGGCGCACCGCTGCTGACCGCGGTGATCGGGGTGGTGGCCCGGCTCGGCTGGGCGGCGACCGCCGTGCCGCACGGCCCGTCGATGTGTGTGGCCAGCGCGGCGGCGCTGGGACTGGCCCAGCTGTCGTTTGTTTAGCGAAGCGATGGAGGCAATCAGGCCAGGCCGATGAAAACCACCAGGCATCGCGAAAGGGCGACCATGTCGGTATCGGTCACGGATCCAATGCGTTCGCCGAGTTTGGCCCGCGGCATCGTGGTCACCTTGTCGAGCATGATGCGGCTTGCTTCAGTCAGTCCATTGGCCTCGGTGGGATCCAGGGCTACCCGCAGCAGCGGGATATCGGTGGGGTCGGTGGTCACCGGGCACACCGTGATCGACGCCGTCGCGTCGAACCGATCGTCCTGGACGATAAGCACCGGGCGCGGCTTGCCGGCGTAATGCCTTCCGCCAGCGGCGGTCCAGAGCTCTCCTCGCCTCACTCTCCGTCCTCGTCGCCGTCACCAAACTCTGAGATGGCATCGACAAACGCTTGATCTTCGGGCTCAGATGGGCTGGCTGCAGCCAGCGCCGATTGGCGGTGGGCCTCAGCGGCGAAGCCGGGCGCCCGCACGTCGGGCACCCAAATCTGAACCGGGCGCAACCCCTGACTGCGCAAACGCGCCCGATGATCGGCGACTCGCCGGCGAACCGACGATTCTTCCCGCTCAGCCATACCGCAATGTTACATGTAACAGACCTGTATGGGCTGTTTGCCGCCGCGATTGGCAGCCGTTGGCAGTGCCGTTGGTCGAGTTGGCAGTGGTTCCCGCCGCACTATCGCGGCATGACTACTGCAGCTATCTCAACCAGAACCCGCCCAACCGACGTCACACGTTGGCGATCGATCCGCGCCGATCTGGTCTTCTGGACGGTCGCGGGCGCCGTCGTCGCGGCACTTGATCGACCACTCGGTCACTGGTGGAACGCACCGCGTGCGGTGCTACTCACCGGCGGGCTGTCGTTCGTTGTCTTTGGCGTCGTTCTGCTGCTCGGCCTGAACCGGATCCGCCCCACGCCGCGAGGGCTGGTGGCCAGTTTCGCAGTGACCAATTTTCTCCTGGCGCCGCTGGTGTGGGCTGCGGCCTTCTTCGGCTGGTTGCCGCTGAGCGCCGCCGGCAACTGGGCGCTGGCCGATGCCGGAGCGGTCATGCTGGTGCTGGGCGTCTGGCAGCTCAGCGCATTGCGGCGCCGCGACTGACGCTTTTTCGCCGCCGGCGCCCATCGTGGGAAGATGGGACACGTGTTGCGATGGACCACTGCTGGTGAATCTCACGGCCGCGCGCTGGTGGCCGATGGTCGAAGGCATGGTCGCCGGCGTCAGCGTGACCTCCGAGGACATCGCCGACCAGCTGGCCCGCCGTCGGCTCGGCTACGGCCGTGGCGCCCGGATGAAGTTCGAGCGTGACCAGGTCACCGTGCTGGCCGGCGTGCGGCACGGCGTCACACTGGGCGGGCCCGATCGCCATCGAGATCGGCAACACCGAATGGCCGAAGTGGGAGACGGTGATGGCCGCCGACCCGGTCGGACCCGGCTGAGTTAGACGTGGCGCGCAACGCGCCGCTGACCCGGCCGCGGCCCGGCCACGCCGACTACGCCGGCATGCTCAAGTACGGCTTCGACGACGCCCGCCCAGTGCTGGAGCGGGCCAGCGCCCGCGAGACCGCCGCCCGCGTCGCGGCCGGCACCGTGGCGCGGCTGTTCCTGCGCGCAAGCTCTCGGCGTCGAGGTGCTGTCCCACGTCATCTCGATCGGCGAATCACAGCCCTACGACGGACCGCCGCCGCAGGCCGGGCGACCTGGAGGCGATCGACGCCAGCCCGGTGCGCGCCTTCGACAAGGCGGCCGAAGCAGGCGATGATCGCCGAGATCGAAGCCGCCAAGAAGGACGGCGACACCCTCGGCGGCGTCGTCGAGGCCGTCGCGGTCGGCCTGCCGGTCGGACTCGGATCGTTCACCAGCGGCGACAACCGGCTCGACAGCCAGCTCGCCGCCGCCGTGATGGGCATCCAGGCGATCAAGGGCGTCGAGATCGGCGACGGGTTCACCACTGCTCGCCGCCGCGGCAGCCGCGCCCACGACGAGATGTACCCCGGGCCCGACGGCGTCGTCCGCTCCACCAACCGGGCCGGCGGCCTGGAAGGCGGCATGACCAACGGCCAGCCGCTGCGGGTACGGGCCGCGATGAAGCCGATCTCGACGGTGCCGCGGGCGCTGGCCACCGTCGACATGGCGACCGGCGACGAGGCCGTCGCGATCAACCAGCGCTCCGACGTGTGCGCGGTACCCGCCGCCGCTGTGGTCGTCGAAACCATGGTCGCGCTGGTCTTGGCCCGCGCGGCGCTGGAGAAGTTCGGCGGTGATTCGCTGGCCGAGACGCGGCGCAACATCGAGGCCTACCTGCGGTCGGTCGCCGAGCGGGAACCGGCCGCCGAAGTCCGGGCGTCAGGGTAAAGCAGATGGCGCCCAAGGCCGTACTGGTTGGACTGCCGGGATCGGGCAAGTCCACGATCGGTCGACGGCTGGCCAAGGCGCTGGGCGTCGAGATGCTCGACACCGACGCGGCCATCGAAGAGCAGACCGGACGCCGCATCGCCGATATCTTCGCCACCGACGGGGAGATGGAGTTCCGTCGTATCGAGGAAGACGTGGTGCGCAAAGCGCTGGCCGAGCACGACGGCGTCCTGTCGCTGGGCGGCGGCGCGGTCACCAGCCCCGGTGTGCGCGCCGCACTGGCCGGTCACACCGTCGTGTTCCTGGAGATCAGCGCCGCCGAAGGCGTACGGCGCACCGGCGGGAACACCGTGCGGCCGCTGCTGGCCGGCCCGGACCGCGCCGAGAAGTATCGCGCGCTGATGTCTCAGCGCGTCCCGCTGTACCGGCAAGTCGCCACGATCCGGATAAACACCAACCGTCGTAATCCCGGCGCGGTCGTCCGCTACATCGTGTGCCGGCTGCGAGACCCGCAATCCGGCGACGCGGGCGCGCGGCCGTCGTCGTCCACCGTGGCGCCGCTCGCCGTCCTCGCTGAGCCCGCCCGAACCCGAGACCCAAACCGGGCCGCCGCCCACCCCCGCCACGCCGGCGGCACTGGCCGCGGCCCGCCGACACGGCAGCGCCGAGGCAGGCAAATGACCGATCACGACACACCGGTCACCGTTGAGGTGGCCGTCGACCCGCCGTACCCGGTGATAATCGGCAAAGGCCTGCTGGGCGAACTCGACCGAGCTGCTCGCCGGCCGCCACCGGGTCGCGATCCTGCACCAGCCGGTGCTGGCGCAGACCGCCGAGGACATCCGAACCCGACTGGTGGACAAGGGTATCGACGCGCACCGCATCGAAATCCCAGACGCTGAAGCCGGTAAGGACTTGCCCGTCGTCGGGTTCATCTGGGAAGTGTTGGGCCGCATCGGCGTTGGCCGCAAGGATGCGTTGGTCAGCCTGGGCGGCGGGGCCGCCACCGACGTCGCCGGTTTCGCCGCGGCGACCTGGTTGCGGGGCGTGTCGATCGTGCACGTGCCCACCACGTTGCTGGGCATGGTGGACGCGGCGGTCGGCGGCAAGACCGGTATCAACACCGACGGCCGGTAAAAACCTGGTCGGCGCGTTTCACCAGCCGCTTGGCGTGCTGGTCGACCTGGCGACCTTAGAGACGTTGCCGCACAACGAAATCGCGGCCGGCATGGCCGAAGTCGTCAAGGCGGGTTTCATCGCCGACCCGGTGATCCTGGATCTGATCGAGGCGGATCCGCAGGCGGCGCTCGACCCGTCCGGTGAGGTGCTGCCGGAGCTGATCCGCCGCGCGATCACCGTCAAGGCCGAGGTCGTCGCCGCCGACGAGAAGGAATCGCAGCTGCGCGAAATCCTCAACTACGGCCACACCCTGGGCCACGCGATCGAGCGCCGGGAAGGCTACCAATGGCGCCATGGCGCCGCGGTTTCGGTGGGTTTGGTGTTCGCCGCCGAGCTGGGCCGGCTGGCCGGGCGGCTCGATGACGCCACCGCCGACCGTCACCGCAGCATCCTGGCGTCGCTGGGCCTGCCGGTCGGCTACGACGCCGACGCCTTGCCGGAGCTGTTGGAGTACATGGCCGGCGACAAGAAGACCCGGTCGGGGGTGCTGCGGTTCGTGGTTCTCGACGGGCTGGCCAAACCGGGCCGGTTGGAAGGTCCGGACCCGGCGCTGCTGGCGGCGGCGTATGCAGAGGTGGGTACCCCTTGAACGTCAACGTGATCAACGGGCCCAACCTCGGTCGGTTGGGCCGCCGGGAACCGGAGGTCTACGGCGATACCACCCACGACGACCTGGTCGCGCTGATCGAACGTGAGGCCGCCGAGCTGGGATTGAAAGTCGTTGTGCGGCAAAGCGACAGCGAGGCTCAGCTGCTGGACTGGATCCATCTGGCCGCCGACGCGGGAGAACCGGTGATCCTCAACGCCGGCGGGTTGACGCACACGTCGGTGGCGCTGCGGGACGCCTGCACCGAGCTGAGCGCGCCCCTGATCGAGGTGCACATCTCCAATGTGTATGCGCGCGAAGAGTTTCGGCACCACTCTTACCTGAGCCCGATCGCGACCGGGGTGATCGCCGGGCTCGGCGTGCAGGGTTACCTGCTGGCGCTGCGCTATTTGGCCGGCGTCGACCGCTAGTCTTCGTCCGGTTTGGCCGCCGGCTCGGTGTGCTCGGCCGTCTCGTGAGTCGGGATCGCCTCGGTGGTTTCCGCGCTGTGCGGCGGCGGCCACGGAATCTTTGCGGTCTTTTCCTCGCTGTGGGCCGGGCTGACCGCCTCGGTCGTCTCCTCGGCTTCTTCGCTGTAAGCCTCCGGGGCGCCGTAGTCCTCGCGCTCGGCGGTCGCGACCGCCGACGGCTGCTCCTCCGGCCGGGCGCCACCCGTCGGCGGCGGCGGCCTCATCCGAGCGGACCGCGGCGAACACGTCGGTGTCGGCCCGGTCTTCCTCACCGCCACCGCGTTGCTGCGGCGTGTAGGCGCCTGCGCGGTCGATCACGAAGCGGCCGAGCGTCACCCCGCTGATTCCACCCAGAAACACCAGCAGTGCGGTGAACGCGGCGAACACGGTCAGCTCGTTGATCAGCCCGCCGACGTACAGCGACTTGTAGAACACCCCGATCAGCCAGGTCACCGCGCCGCTGAGCACCCCAGCCACCAGGCCGGCCAACAGCCAGGTCATCGCCAGATCAGACCGGCGGTCCGGGTCCGGGTTGGCCGCGGCGTCCGCCCGGCCGTCGACAACCCCCCAAAAGACCACACCGGCCAGGAACAGCACGAGCAGCACAATGCTGATCAGCCCGGCCTGCGTCTGCCAGACGTCGATCAGCGTGCCCTGAAACAGCCGAACAACGACCATCACAGCGCCGAAGACCAGGCCGCGCAGCATCCAGTTAGTCATGGGGCCACAGCGTAGCGAGTAGCGTCAGCTGGCGTGACACATTCCCAGCGGCGAGCCGCGCTCGGTGCCAAACTGCGCGCGATCGAACTGGACGCGATGCTGGTCAGCGACTTGATCAATGTGCGCTATCTGTCCGGTTTCACCGGGTCCAACGCCGCCCTGCTGGTGTTCGCCGACGACCGGCCGCCGGTGCTGGCCACCGACGGCCGGTACCGCACCCAGGCCGCCCAGCAGGCGCCGGACTTGGAGGTGGCCATCGAGCGGGCCTGCGCGCGTTATCTGGCCGGGCGGGCCGCATCGGCCGGCGTGCGGCGACTGGGCTTTGAAAGCCATGTCGTCACCGTGGACGGCTTCGACGCACTCTCCAAAGAGCTGGGGGAGGACAGTGTCACCGAGCTGGTCCGTGCCTCGCAGACGGTGGAAGCGCTGCGTGAGATCAAGGACGCCGGTGAAGTGGCGCTGCTGCGGCTGGCCTGCGAGGCCGCCGACGCCGCGCTGACCGATCTGGTGGCCCGCGGCGGGCTGCGGCCCGGCCACACCGAACGGGAGGTGGGCCGCGAACTGGAGGCGTTGATGCTCGACCACGGCGCCGACGGCGTCTCGTTTGAGACGATCGTGGCCTGCCGGGGCGAATTCGGCGATCCCGCATCACCGGCCCACCGATGCTGTGCTGAGCGCCGGAGACTTCGTCAAGATCGACTTCGGTGCCCTAGTCGGCGGCTATCACTCGGATATGACCCGGACGTTTGTGCTCGGCAAGGCCGCCGATTGGCAGCGCGAGATCTACCAGCTGGTCAGCTCGGCGCAGCAAGCCGGCCGGGAGGCGCTGCGGGCCGGCGCGGTACTGGCCGACGTCGACGCAGCAGCCCGCGACGTGATCGTCGACGCCGGGCACGGCGAGCACTTCGGCCACGGCCTCGGCCACGGGGTAGGGCTGCAAATCCATGAAGCGCCAGGGATCAACGCCACCGCCGCCGGCACACTACTGGCGGGCTCCGTGGTGACGGTGGAGCCCGGTGTCTATTTACCCGACCGCGGCGGCGTCCGCATCGAGGACACGCTGGTCGTGGCAGACGAGACATCCGGGCACGCGCCGGAATTACTCACCCGGTTCCCCAAGGAACTGGCGATCCTGACCTAGTCTCTGCCGGCGCCACTTTGTCCACGCAAACCTTTCTTGCCTGCGGCGTGGCGAGCGCTCTGAGGCCGCCGCTCTGACTAGTCTGAGGGCCACAAATTCACGGGGGACACCGCGACCGCAGAAAGGGGACGCGCATTGTGAACCCCAGCAGCCTGATAAAGAATCGTGCCCTGTCGGTGATGGGCCTGGCCGCATTCGCCGTTCTCTGCTTGGGTACGGGAACCGCCCGGGCCGACACCGCGAGCGTCCAGTTCCATCCGTCAACAATGAACAACGTGCCAAGTCTGAAAGTCACGATCACAGATACCAGCGGAAACGGAAATCCCGGCACATACGGCTCCTGCACTTTCAACGCCACCCCGACGTTGGGAACCATGGATGTACTCCAGGGCTTTAGCACCCCTATGGCGCCGCTCAACCAAACATTTCAGCTCAACCAAGGGGGCCAGGAACAGTTGAACTTCGCGCCCGAGCTTCCGACCGGCACGCTTTGGAACGTCATCATCGGCTGCACAGACCCGGTCCAAAACCAAACCGGGACTATCTACAACCAACCGATGCCGTTCTAGAGGCATCAACACGAGTGACTGGAATTGATGAATTGCCAGTCACTTTAGACGCGGCAGAAGTACAGTCGGAGGGCGCTCAAGCGTGTCGGTGTGAAGCTACCGATCATCGACGGCCGTTACGTGACGATTGACCCCTAGGGGGTTTTGGCCCGTGCCACTCCGCCATGTCACTGACCCTGACCTGTTGCACAGTGCTGACTGCCGCAAGGCCCTCCGACGCGGAGCCTGAGGCCTAAGAATTCAGAGAGCAAACGAACGACGTTCGTCGTGCCGCTAATTTTGCCACTTTTACGTTATAGGACCGGATTCATGCCTTACCAAACAGTCGACCATCCCGGCTCGCGTTCCTATGCGGCACGGGAGGTCAGCCGGGAACACATCGTGCCGCGTGACGGGACACCGTCGTACTACCGAGAGCGGCTGGCGGCGAAGATCAATGGCAAAACGATCAGGGAAATCTTCCTGTATGAACCTGATACCAAGGAAGTTCCGCTGGTGTCGGAGATTCCCATAGTGAAGTTCGGCGGGCTGTGGACGACGGGCAATCTTTACACCGGCGAAGCATCCGTGACCGCGCAGTCGGGACGGCGGTTTGTCACCTTCACCACGCACCGTCACCTGCCGCTGCGGGTACAACTACTTGATGCACGGCACCGCAAAAGCCCTTACCTGCGGACCGCGCAAAATGGCCGTGCCGTCATCAAGGCGGTCATGAGGCGCACCGGCGTCGAGCGGGTCAGGGCCAGCGGCCACTCGTATGGGGGGCTGACACTGCCCGAAATGGCCGCATACTGCGGCGAATACGTCGAGAGCATGGTGCTGCAGGATCCTTCCGGGATAGGACGACACGATGTCAGGCTCGGTGATCTATTGAGCAAGGAGCTGTTGCCCGCCTCGTCCTACTTCCGGAAACTCGACCACATGCCCCCAGACACGATGAGGAACGTGCTTCGGCATATCACCGACAATCCCGTACTTTCGCTTCGCGAGATAATCGGCCTGCGGAGTCCGGACATTCGGCCGCATTTGGCCGAGGCAAAGGAGAAGGGGATAAAGGCCGGCTTGCTCATCCTCGGGCGGTCCGCGATCTTCAACGCCGCGGAAAACCGGCGCATCGCGGAATCGGAAGGCCTGTTCCACCTGATCGACGAGGTTCCAGACGCATACCACATCGATCCGAACCTTCGGCCCGGCCCAATCGTCGAGGCCCAGAACAGAATGTTCGACACCCTGGAGAGGCTTGCCAAAGCCGCCTAGTCCCCGTTATTAGCCAATCCCGGCGGCGCCGGGTCGGTAGTGGTGCGGGTAAGCTCGCTGGGTATCTGGTGGGCTCCCACCAACGCAAAAGTAGCTGTTCTAGGAGATTTACCGACTGTGGCATCGACTGCCGATTTCAAAAACGGACTGGTGCTGGTGATCGACGGCCAGCTATGGCAAATCGTCGAGTTCCAGCACGTCAAACCCGGCAAGGGCCCGGCCTTTGTGCGCACCAAGCTGAAGAATGTGCTCTCCGGCAAGGTGGTCGACAAGACCTACAACGCCGGGGTGAAGGTGGAGACTGCCACGGTGGACCGCCGCGACACCACCTATCTCTATCGCGACGGCTCGGACTTCGTGTTCATGGACAGCCAGGACTACGAGCAGCACCCGCTGCCGGAGTCGCTGGTCGGCGACGCTGCCAGGTTCCTGCTGGAGGGCATGCCGGTGCAGGTGGCTTTCCACAACGGCGCACCGCTGTACCTCGAACTGCCGGTGACCGTCGAACTCGAGGTCACCCACACCGAGCCGGGTCTGCAGGGCGACCGGTCCAGCGCCGGCACCAAGCCGGCGACCGTGGAGACCGGCGCGGAGATCCAGGTGCCGTTGTTCATCAACACCGGCGACAAGCTCAAGGTCGACTCCCGCGACGGTAGCTACCTGGGACGCGTTAACGCGTGAGCAAGCCCGCGCGTCCTGCGCGTCCTGTTAAAGGACGGCATCAGGCCCGTAAGCGCGCAGTCGACTTGCTGTTCGAAGCCGAGGCCCGCGGGGTGACGCCGGCCGAGGCGGCCGACGCGCGTACCGCGCTGGCGGAAGCGAATCCCGATGTGGCGCCGCTGAATCCCTACACGGCGGCGGTGGCCCGCGGCGTCACCGACCACGCGGCACATATCGACGATTTGATCTCGTCGCATCTGCAGGGCTGGACATTGGATCGGTTGCCTGCCGTGGACCGGGCGATCCTGCGGGTCGCGGTGTGGGAGCTGCTGCATGCCGACGACGTGCCGGCGCCGGTCGCTGTCGACGAGGCGGTGGAGCTGTCCAAAGAGCTGTCCACCGACGAGTCACCGGGTTTCGTGAACGGGGTGCTCGGCCAAGTGATGCTGGTGACGCCGCAGATCCGGGCCGCCTCCCAGGCGGTTCGAGAGGCGGCCCACAACCGCAGTACGGATTCATGACCCGGCTGGAGCTGCGTGTCGTCATCGCTGCCCTCATGGCGGCGACGGTCGTGCTGGGCGCGGTCGTGTGCGCGGCGTACGGGCAGGCGGTGATCGCGGCGGCGCTGGCGATCTACGCGCTGGGCGTCGGGGCCTGGCTCTATCACTCGATCGAACGGTACGTCGTGGCTCGGCGGATCAGCACGGTTCGGACGGTGGCCAAGCCGTTACAGCCGTTGCTTCCGGTGATGGCCGCGATCATGGGGTTGACGCAGGCTGTGGTGCGATCGCTGTCCGACGTCACCGACACCACGCCCACCACATCGAGGCGCTGGGACCTGCCAGTCCGGCGGTGGATGGAGATCACCCGCGGTCGCCCGACAAGCGGTGACGACGAGTTCGAGGACTGAGGCGCGGTCGCTCAGTCACATCTGCCTCAGCAGAACCTCCGAGCGGTGGTAGGTGTTTGCCCGCCTCCGAGCGAAAACGAAGCGGGCCGGAATTGTCGCTCAGAGGCGGGCACATCGTCTATTGCCTTGACGAGAGTCTGCTGTGGCAGATGTGGCGTTCGCGGGGGTGGGCGGTACGCGTCGACGAAATGCCTGCACGTTGGTTAACAACGGGTACACACTGGCGATATGGACCGCGACGGCAGGCGCCCTAGACGGCTTCATGTGTCCGCGTTGGCAGCGGTAGCGAACCCGTCGTACTCGCGCATCGACACCTGGAATCTGCTCGACGACGCATGCCATCAGCTCGCCGTGATCGACCGCGCCGGAATGGACACCAGCCACGAAGCGGCCAAGGTCAAGCGACTGCTCAACCGACTGGCTGCCTACGAGCGCTACTGGATCTATCCGGGCCCGGACAACCTGGCGGCGTTCCGCGGTTATCTCGACCATCTCGCCACGGTGAGCCTCGCCGAGCATGTGTCACTGGCCGTGCGCTTGCTCTCCGAATACGGTGACCGGGCAGCCTTGTTCGACACGTCGTCGTCATTGGCCGACCAGGAGCTGGTCGCGCGAGCCAAAGAACAGCAGTTCTATACCGTGCTACTCGCCGACGATTCCCCTCCCACGGCACCCGAGGGCCTGGCGGAATGCCTGCGCGCGATTCGCGACCCCTCGGACGATGTGCAGTTCGAGCTGTTGGTGGTCAGCAGCGTCGAGGACGCGATCACAGCGGTCGCGTTGAACGGGGAGATCCAGGCGGCCATCATCCGCCACGACATCCCGCTGCGGTCGCATGACCGGGTCCCGCTGATGAACACGTTGCTCGGTGCCAACGACGAAGTGGTGGCCACCGACCGCATTCACGACTGGGTCGAATGCGGCGAATGGATCCGCGAGCTGCGGCCACACATCGACCTCTATCTGCTCACCGACGAATCGATCGCCGCCGAGACCGAGGACGAGCCCGACGTCTACGACCGCACCTTCTACCGACTCAACGACGTCACCGATCTGCACAGCACCGTGCTCGCTGGAATCCGAAACCGTTACGCCACACCGTTTTTCGATGCGCTTCGCGCCTACGCGGCGCGGCCGGCCGGCCAGTTCCACGCGCTGCCCATCGCGCGTGGTGCCAGCATCTTCAACTCGAAGTCGCTGCACGACATGGGGGAGTTCTACGGCCGCAACATCTTCATGGCCGAGACCTCGACGACATCGGGCGGTCTGGACTCCCTGCTGGACCCGCACGGCAACATCAAGAAAGCGATGGACAAAGCCGCCAAAACCTGGAATAGCAACCAGACCTACTTCGTCACCAACGGGACCTCGACGGCGAACAAGATTGTGGTGCAGGCGCTCACCCGGCCCGGCGACATCGTCCTGATCGACCGCAACTGCCACAAGTCGCATCACTATGGCCTGGTCCTGGCCGGTGCATACCCGCTGTACCTGGACGCCTACCCGCTGGCCGAGTACGCGATCTACGGAGCGGTGCCGCTGCAGACGATCAAGAAGACGCTGCTCGACCTGGAGGCGGCCGGGCAGCTGCACCGGGTGCGCATGCTGCTGCTCACCAACTGCACGTTCGACGGCGTCGTCTACAACCCGCGGCGGGTCATGGAAGAGGTGCTGGCGATCAAGCCGGACATCTGCTTCCTGTGGGATGAGGCGTGGTATGCATTCGCCACCGCGGTGCCGTGGGCGCGTCAGCGCACGGCGATGATCGCCGCCGAGCAACTCGAGTCGATGTTGTCGTCGCCCGCCTATGCCGAGGAGTACCGGAATTGGCGCAAGTCGATGGAAGCCGTCGATCGCGCGCAGTGGACCGAGCACCGGCTACTTCCGGATCCGAGCCGCGCCCGCGTTCGGGTCTATGCGACTCACTCCACCCACAAATCGCTGTCGGCGTTGCGGCAGGCGTCGATGGTCCACATCCGCGACCAGGATTTCAAGGCGCTCAGCCGGGACGCGTTCGGTGAGGCGTTTTTGACCCACACGTCGACCTCACCCAACCAGCAGTTGCTGGCCTCGTTGGATCTGGCCCGCCGGCAGGTCGACATCGAGGGCTTCCAGATGGTGCGCTACGTCTACGACATGGCGCTGGTCTTCCGGCACCGCGTCCGCAAAGACCGGTTGATCAGCAAGTGGTTTCGCATCCTCGACGAGTCCGACCTGGTGCCCGACGAGTTCCGCGCTTCAGCGGTCAGCTCCTACCGTCAGGTGCGGCAGGGTGCGCTGGCCGAGTGGAACGAGGCATGGCGGTCCGACCAATTCGTGCTCGACGCGACCCGGGTCACGCTGTATATAGGTCAGACCGGCATGAACGGATACGACTTCCGCGAGAAGATCCTGATGGACCGGTTCGGCATCCAGATCAACAAGACGTCGATCAACAGTGTGCTGTTGATCTTCACCATCGGAGTGACCTGGTCAAGCGTGCACTATCTGCTCGACGTCTTGCGCCGAGTGGCATGCGACTTCGACCGCAGCCAGTGCGCGGCCAGCCGGGACGACCGCGCCCTGCACCACCGCCGGGTGGAGGAGATCACCGAGGATCTGCCGCCGCTACCGGACTTCAGCGAATTCGACGCGGCGTTCCGCCCTGACGACGCAAGCTCATTCGGCGACATGCGCTCGGCGTTCTATGCCGGATACGAGGAATCCGACCGTGAGCACGTGATGGTCGGTGAGGCCGGTCGGCGGCTCGCGGAGGGCAAGGTGCTGGTGTCCACTACCTTCGTCGTGCCCTATCCGCCCGGCTTTCCGGTATTGGTCCCAGGCCAGGTGATCTCGAAGGAAATCATTTATTTCCTGGCCCAACTCGACGTCAAGGAGATTCACGGTTACAACCCCGAGTTGGGATTGTCGGTGTTCACCGAGGCGGCGCTGAAACGGATCACCGCGGCGCGGCACGCGGTCGCCGAGGCAAGCGGCAACGGCAACGGCAACGGCAACGGCAACGTGTCGCAGGTGGCCGCGGCATCGACGCACGCCGTTCTTGGCTAGCGGATTGTTGTGGCGGGTCAGCGCGCCGTTTAGTCGCTAGGCTTACCGCCCATGGCGACTTCGGGCAACGGGGTCAATCCGCGGCTCTCCGTGGATGACTGGGTGCAAGAAGGCTTCCGGGTGCTCGCTGAGGACGGCGTCAAGGCGCTGACACTCGGACGGCTGTGCAGTCGCCTCGGCGTAACCAAGGGCAGCTTCTACTGGCATTTCAACGACATGCAGGCCTACCGCAAGGCGCTGATCGACACCTGGGCTGCCGTTCGCGACGAGGACCGGGGGTATTTCGACGACCTGGCGACCGATTCTCCCCGGCAGCGGTTGTCCCGCATGATGACCGCTCTCGTCGGACCCCGGCACTGGATGCTGGAGCGCGCCATGCGGGAATGGGCGCGTTCGGAATCCGCGGTCGCCGCCGCTGTGCGGGCATCCGATCGGAGAGTGATCGCGGCCGTCCGGAAAGCCTTTCTCGACGAGGGTTTTGATCCCGACCAGGCCGAGATGCGCGCCAACGCCACATTCGCCGCCGGCATCGGCTTCTTGCACCTGTCGGGTTCGCGGCCCAGCCCGCAGGCCGCCGGACGCCGCGAGGAGTTCATCGAGGTGATGCTGCGGCGCTGAGTTACCATACCAAAAGGTATGGTAGGTTCCTCCGGTGTGACGACGGTCGGGCCGGATTTCGTTGCGCGGTTGGCAGATCGCGCCGCCGAGGCGGAGAAGCTGCGTCGACTGCCGGCGGCCACCATCGACGACTATCGGGCGTCCGGGCTGGGACGGCTGCTGCTCCCGGCGCGTTACGGCGGTCGGCAGGCTGAGTTTCCGGAGATCCTCGATGTGGTGCGCCGGATGGCCCACGGTTGTGCGTCCAGCGCCTGGACCCTGGGGTTCTACACCCTGCACAACTGGATGCTCGCGCTGTTCGGTGAGCAGGCCCAAGACGAGGTGTTCGTCGACGGGCCGGTGCTGTGCCCCGCGCCGCTGGCGCCGACCGGACGAGGCGTACCGGCCGAGGGTGGTCTCCGGTTGACCGGGCGATGGTCGTGGGCGACCGGCGTGATGGACGCCGACTGGGTGCTGGTAGGCGCCCTATGCGGGCCGGATGACGCGCCGTATCCGGCCCTGGTGTTGCTGCCGGCGGCGGACATCCGCGTCGAGGACGTGTGGCACACCGCCGGAATGTGCGCCACCGGCTCCAACGACGTCGTCGTCGACGACCTGTGGGTGCCCGGGCATCGACTGATCACCGTCGCTGACATCTACGGCGGCACAACACCGGGCGCGGCGCTGCACGACGCCGCGGTGTACCGGTGGCCGATGGTGCCCGCGCTGGCGCTGACCGCCGCAATGCCCGCGCTGGGTTCCGCCGAATTGGTCGCTGACCTGTTCGCCCAGCGGCTCGGTGACCGGGTGCTCGCGTATTCGGGTGTGGCACAGAAGGATCAGCCCACCGCGCAGCTGCGTCTGGGCGGCGCGCGGGTACGGCTGCGCGCATTGCGGGAATTGGTCGATGCCGCCGCCGAGGACATCCAGGCCAGGGTCAGCGGCGGTCGGCACGTCGGTCGCAGCGTCCGCGCCGGCGTCCGCGCGGCCGCGGCGCATGTCGTGCATGAATCCCGTTCAGTCATCGCCGATCTGCTGGAAGTAGCCGGTGCCAGCGCGCAATTCCTGGGCAACCCGTTGCAGCGT
>CAWKME010000090.1:0-7386 GCA_963850645.1 uncultured Actinomycetota bacterium
GGTGTTTTGCCGACGGGTCCTGACGCCTGCGGACATCGTCTCGGCACTGCCGGCCGCTGTTGCCGCCGCACAAGCAGGCGGCCCTGCAGTATTGTTGCTGCCCAAAGACATTCAGCAGTCCAGCCTGAACCCCGGCCTGGGCGCTGGACGCCCCGCGAACGTCGAGCGACCGCGATCCATCGGTGACCCGCATCCCATCGTGCGCGCGTTGCGGCGAGTCGCCGGACCGGTGACGATCATCGCCGGCGAGCAGGTGGCCCGTGACGATGCGCGAGCTGAGCTCTCGGCGCTGCGTGCGGTGCTGCGCGCCCGGGTGGCATGTGTGCCGGATGCCAAGGATGCCGCGGGAACACCCGGCTTTGGCTCATCATCGGCCCTCGGGGTGACCGGAGTCATGGGTCACCCCGGTGTGGCCGATGCGGTGACCGGCAGCGGGCTCTGCCTGGTGGTCGGCACCCGGTTGCCGGTGACCGCGCGCGCGGGTCTGGACGATGCGCTGGCGGCGGTGCGCACGATATCCATCGGGTCGGCGCCGCCGTACCTTGCCTGCACCCATGTCCACACCGACGATCTGCGTGCGTCGTTGCGGATGCTGACCCGCGCGCTCTCCGGCAATGGGCGGCCCACCGGGGTTCGGGTGCCCGACGTGGTGGCACACACCGAGCTGACCCCGCCGCCCTTCGACGGTCCGGGTGTGCGCTACCGCGACGCCATGACCGAGCTGGACCGCGCGCTGCCCGACGAAGTCGACATCGTCGTCGACGCCGGTAACACCGGCGCGGCGGCCATCCACTATCTGCCGGTGCGGCGTAAGGGCCGATTCGCGGTCGCGCTGGGCATGGGCGGGATGGGCTACAGCTTCGGAGCCGGTATCGGGATGGCGTTCGGCCGCGAGAAAGCCCAGGCGCCGGGCCGGCGGGTGGTGGTGGTCGCCGGGGACGGCGCCTTCTTCATGCACGGCATGGAGGTGCACACCGCACTGCATTACCGGCTTCCGGTGACCTTCGTGCTGCTCAACAACAACGCCCATGCCATGTGCGTGACCCGCGAGCAGCTTTTCTACGACGACCGCTACAGCTACAACCGGTTCGCTCCCAGCCGGCTTGGAACCGGTCTGGCCGCGATGTTCCCCGGACTGACATCGGTCGACGTCGGCGACGCCGACGGATTGTCCGCGGCGGTGCGCAGCTCGCTTGACGTCGACGGCCCAACGGTCGTCAGTGTCGAATGCGCCGCAGACGAAATCCCGCCCTTTGCCCCCTTTCTCGATACACCGATAGCCAATAAGTCTGTCCATCAACAGATCCCACTCACCCAGGAGGACTTCACTGATGTCGCTGCCAGCGCTTGACGATATCGTCACCCATACCGGCACCAGCGTCCCGATCGACGGGGTGGTCCGCATCGAGACCACGCCGCTGGAGCAGACGGCTGGAACCTTCTTCTCGCAGATGCGGTCGGTGTACCCGCACGAGGAGGTTTTCGGCCAGTACTGCACCGTCAACGACTACGTCGACTGTCCGCCCGACGAACTCTTCGAGTACCTGTCGGACACCAGAAGCCTCGAGGAGTGGACCTACACCCTGCGCGGCTTCACGCCAACCGAGGAACCGGGGCTCTGGCTGGCCTACGACAAGTTGCTCCCAGACACCAAGATCTACACCCGCACGGTTTCCAACGCCGAGGCCCGTACGGTCGATTACCACTGCGCGTGGGACCAGGGCGCGCACCTGTGGATGATCTACCTGATGCGGGTGCTCGACGCGCAGGTGGTCTTGAACAAGCCCGGTTCTGTTGTGCTGTGGACCAATTGCCGTCATCCGTTTTACGACAAGAACCCGTTCCCCCACGCCGCTCCGCCTGAGCGCACCGGCTGGGTCGGCGACTTCTGGGACTTGTTCGGTGCAGGCCACGGCGTGGAGTTGCACAACCTCAAGACCATCGCCGAGTACCGGCACCGCAACGGCCTGCCTATCACCCCGGTGTGGATGAGATGAGGGATGTCGTGAATCAGCCGGCCGTGAGTCTCATCGACGTTTCCAGTTATCTGCCCGGCGAGCCGATCGGCGCCGACTACTACGCGCAGTTCGCCGAGTCCGACGAATTGCGTGACAACGTCATGTTCCGCGCACCTACCTTCCGCCATCACGTCGGGCCCGATGAGACCGCGACCGACATGGTCGAGCGCGCAACGCTTGGGCTGATCGAGCGCCACGGTCGCGACGTCATCGAGAATGTCGACATTTTGATCACCCACGCTCAGATGCCGGACATGCCGTTCTACGGCGGCGGCGGCGGAATCGCTCACCGGTTGGGCATGCGGCCGTCCTGGGTATTGGATCTGCACAATGGTGGATGCGCGGCGTTTATATTGGCGCTCAACGTGGCTCGTCGATTGCTGGCATCGGGAGAGGGGCGCACCGCGCTGATCGCGATCGCGCAGAACGCGGCCGGCCAGGTCTTCGACCAGCCCGGGGTGCGCCGTAAGGCGCAAGCGTCGGTTCCCGGGGACGGCGCCGCGGTGGGGCTGGTCGCGCTGTCGGACCAGTCGCCCATCCTCGACATCGAATGCCGCACCTACGGTGAGTATGCCGGCGACATGACGCTTGCCATCGACCCGCCGCGCAAGTGGTGGGAGGCCGGGCCCGGTGAGGCCTGCATCGGGTTCACCGAGACCAAGATCGCCAAGGTGCTGGCCCGTGGCAACCGTCAGGTTCCCGAGGTAGCGCTGGCGGTGTGTGACCGGATCGGGCTGAACTCGAAAGAGATTGACCTGCTTGTCACCAACCAACCCAACCGGGTGTTCCTGCGCAATTGGCGGGAAGCGCTCGAGGTGCCCGAATCGAGACACCTCGATACGTACGACGAGTGCGGCAACCTGTTCGGGGCCGGGATCCCGATCAACCTGGATCGTGCCATCGCCGAGGGCCAGCTCGCGGCAGGCGATGTGGTGATGATGGCCGCATTCGCCCACGCCGGCGACTTCGCCGGCGCTGCCGCAATCGCCTGGGGCGGGCGTGAATGATGACCGAGCCGGCACACGCAAGCTCGGTAATCGCAGAGGTTCTCGCCAACCTGCCGCCGGCGGTTGATCCACTCGCGTTGTCGCTGAACGAGAGCCCGTTTCCGCCGCTGCCCGCGGTGCGGTCCGCGCTGGTGCGCTGCATCGACGCAGCCAACCGCTATCCGGAGTTTCTGCCCGGGCAGCTGCGGCGGTTGATCGCGGACCGAGTCGGGGTGGACAGGGAGCAGGTCGTGCTCGGACCGGGGGCGTCGGGCGTGGCGATGCAGGTTCTTCATGCGGTCACCCGGCCCGGCGAGCGGATTGTGCTGAGCGAGCCGACTTTCGACGGTTATCCGATCTTCGCGCAGATGGCCCGGCTGACACCGGTGAGCGTCTCGCTCAACCAGTACGGCCATCACGACCTGCCGGCGATGGCCGACGCCGCTGCCGACGCGAGTGTGGTGGTGTTATGCCGACCGCACAACCCGACCGGAACATTAGAGCCCGTCGCAGCGGTCGAATGGTTCCTCAGTCAGGTCCCGAGCGACACGGTGGTGCTGCTCGACGAAGCCTATATCGATTTTGTCGCCGCCCGGCACCGGATCGACGGCCCAGACCTGATCCGGCGTTTCCCGAACGTCGTTGTGCTGCGGACTTTCTCCAAAGCCTACGGGCTCGCCGGGCTGCGGATCGGCTACGGGTTTGCCGCGCCCGAACTGGCGAGCAGGCTGTGGACCATGCAGATGCCGTTCGGCATGAGCAATGTCAGTGCGGCTGCGGTCGCGGCCTCCTACGACGCCGAAGCCCAACTCGCGCAGCGCATTCGCCGGATCGCCACCGAGCGCAACAATCTGCGCTTGCGGCTGATGGCGATGGGTGTCTACAGCACGGACTCACACGCCAACTTCGTGTACCTGCCGGGGGCGCGTCGGCCGTGGCGCGAAGTGTTCGCCGAGGGCGGGCTGCAGGTCCGGCACTATCCCGACGGCGGTGTGCGGGTTACCGTCGGCGATCATCCGTCGACTCTGGCAGTGCTGAACGCGGTGGAAAAGTCGGTGTAGACCCTGCGCGTCGGAGCGATGATTCCGCCTCCGATTGGGCCTGGGTGCGATTTTCGGCTCCGAGCTGACCCGATCGGGACCGAAAGTGCGGTAAGAAAAGAGCGTGGCCGCATCGAATTCCGACAAACGCGATCCGATCGCTGTCGCGCGGGCCAACTGGGAACGCGCCGGATGGGGTGAGGTCGCGCAGGGGATGGTGGCGGTGACGTCGGTGATGCGGGCCCACCAGATCCTGCTTGCCCGAGTCGAAAACGCCTTACGGCCTTACGATCTGAGCTTCTCCCGGTTTGAGTTGCTGCGTCTGCTGGCGTTCAGCCGAAGCGGCGCGTTGCCGATCACCAAAGCCTCCGACCGCCTGCAGGTGCACGTCACCAGCGTCACCCATGCCATCCGTCGGCTGGAGGCCAACGGCCTGGTGCAGCGCGTCCCGCACCCGACCGACGGGCGAACCACGCTGGTGCGGATCACCGACCTGGGTCTTTCGACCGTCGAGGACGCCACCGTCACGCTCAACGAGCAGGTGTTCTGCAACATCGGGATGTCCGAGGGCGAGTCGCGGGCGCTGGTCTCGTCGATCGAAACGCTGCGCCGCGGCGCCGGGGACTTCTGAGCGCTCGGCCTATTCCGGAATCGAGGGCACCGGGATGGTCGCGGTGACCGCCGTCCCGGAGCCGGGCCGCGACCTGATGTTCAGTGTGCCCCCGACCAGCTCGGCGCGTTCGGCCATCGACAGCACACCGTAGCCGCCCATCTCGTCGCCACCGAGCGGATTCTCGAAGGTATCGAAACCGATTCCGTTGTCGACGATTTCGAGTCGTGCGGTGTCGTCGTCGACCCTGAAGCGCAGCTGTGCGACCGATGCGTTGGCATGTTTGACGATGTTCTGCAGTCCTTCTTGTGCGATCCGGTACAGCGCGATCTCGATGTGCTCGGGCAGCCGGACGTCGGCCAGTTCGAGTTCGGTGTCCAGCTGCGGGATCGACCGGGCCAGGCTGGCCAGCCCGCCGGCCAAGCCCAAATCGTCGAGAACCGGCGGGCGTAGCCCGCCAATCGCGGCCCGCGCCTCCTGCAACGTCAACCCGGCGAGTTCTCGGGCCTGATCGAGTTGCTGCGAGGCTTCCGCCGGATCGTCGCTGACGGCTCGTGCCGCGGCATCGAGCCGGTACGACAACGTGATGAGGCGCTGGGAAATACCGTCGTGGATATCGCCGGCGAGCCGGCGACGCTCGATTTCCTGGGCCTCGATCACCTGCTCGACGAACAGCTCGTGTGCCCGCTCGCGGGCCACCAGCTGCCGGTGCAACCGGGCCTGGTGCATGGCCCCGGCGATCAGCCGGCCGATGACCCGCAACAGTTCGACGTCACCCTCGGTGAACTCGCGGCGCGCGACCGTGTGCACGTTGAGCACGCCGACCAGTCCGCCCGGGTCGGTCTCCATCGGCACGGACACCATCGAGGTGAAGTCGCGTCCGCGTAACGATTCGATCGGCAGGTAGCGTGGGTCGGCTTCCTTGTCGTGCGTGATGACGACGGGCTCGCGGTGCCTGGCCACCCAACCGGAAATACCGGATCGCAACGGCAGCCGAATCTTTCCCACCTGGCCGTCGAAAGGCGGTGTGGCACCGGCGAGGGTCAGCGAGCGGTCGGTGTCGTCGAGCACATGCACGAAACAGACGTCGGTCCCGGTCGCCGCGGTGATCATCCGCGCCGCGGCGGCCGCCAACGGTTCCACCCCGGGGCCGCTGGAGGCGGCCTGGATGAGTTCCCGCAGCAGCGCCAGTTCACGGTCGCTGTCGACAAGATCGCGTACCGCGTTCGGGCCGCGGGTGCCGCTTTGCGGTGCGGTCATTGGTATATACCCTCGCGCAGTGCGGTGGCCACCGCCCCGGTCCGGTCGCTGACCCCGAGCTTGCGATAGATCGATCGCAGGTGGCTTTTGACGGTTTCCTCGCCGATGACGAGTTTGTTGGCGATGCCGCGGTTGGACAACCCGTTGACCATGTAGGAGAGGATTTCGCTTTCGCGCTGCGTCAACCCCTGCCGGGCGCCCGGCCAGAACTCGTCCCGCTGCATGCGGGCCGCGGTGTCGGCAGCGCGGGCCGCCATCCCCGGGTCGATCACGGTCTCCCCGGCGTGCACCGATTCCAGCTGGCGCACCAGTTCATCGCTGTTGATGCTCTTCAGCAGATAGCCGCTGGCGCCCACCCGCAAGGCCTGGAACAAGTACTGCTCGTCGTCGTAGACCGACAACATCACGACCTTGCGGTTGGGGTCGTGCTCGCGCAGCACCTTGCACAGGTCTAAGCCGCTGAAGCCCTGCATCCGCACATCGCACAGCACGATGTCGGGTTGCAGTTCGTTGACCACGCTGACCGCCCGCTCGGCGCCCACCGCCTGCCCGACCACCTGCAGCCGGTCCTTGAACGCCGCCAGCATCGCCTTGAGCCCCTCGATGACCATCTCGTGGTCATCGACCAGGACAAGACGCACCGGCGAGCCGACGGGCCCGGTGTGCGAAGCCGCCATGGCAATACCCTAAAGCTCGGCGCCGTCACCGGGCAGTTGGCCTTGCCAATCCCCCTAATGGGGGAGGTTGGCGGAGCTCCGCCTAGGGCAACCTGTGGGCGTGCGAGCCACGGGGGCAGACTCGTCCAGCCCGAACCTTTTGGTGGGATCGGGAGCCTCCGGCCGAGGCCGATATCTTGCGCGCGGTGATTTTCGACGCCGATTCCTCAGGCCGTCATCGAACGCGACGGTCACCGGGTGGCGTTCAATGCGGCGTTCGCCGAACACGGTGTCGACGTCAGCTGGAGCGTCGAAGAGTACGGCCGGCTGTTGCGGATTCCGGACGGACCGCGACGTGTCGCCGCAGATTTGCGGGCGCGAGGCTTCGGCACGTCCGCCGACGCGCTTGCGGCCGGATCTATCTCGGACCAAGACCGCGGTGTTCGGTGACTGCGTGCTCGACGGCGACGTGGCGCCCAGGGCCGGTCTGATCGACTTGGTGATGAGCTTGTTCGTCGCGGGCATCTGGGTGGGCGTGGTGAGCACTCGGCGCCGGCCGTGGGTCGAGACGCTGGTGCGGCAGTTGATCGGTGACGGCCTCGTCGAGACGATCGTTACCGTCGATGACCTACCCGACATTGATGCCGGTCCCGAGTGCGACGCCGAGCTCTACCGGCTGACCTTGTGGGAGTTGGGGATAACGCCTCGCGGCGCGCTCGCCATCGGGGGCTCGGGCCGTGGATTGCGCGCCTGGCGCTCGCCGCGGAATTGCCTGCAATGGTTGTCACTACCAGTTACACCGCCGACCAGCAGTTC
>CAWKME010000091.1:0-37543 GCA_963850645.1 uncultured Actinomycetota bacterium
TGAGGAAACCCGCAAAGGTGATCGTGCGCCCGCTGGCGGAGAACACCAGATCGGTTCTGGTGCTGGCCCCCGCGATTTGACCGGCGATCCGCAGGCTCAGCGTCGTGCCGCGGGCATCGGCCATTTGTGACGCCACGGTGCGCTGCCAGATCAGCTCGTAGAGCCGGAAGTCGTCGCCGTCGAGTTCGCGGCGCACCGCGTCCGGAGTGGCGAACGTGTCGCCGGCCGGCCGGATCGCTTCGTGCGCTTCCTGGGCGTTTTTTACCTTGCGGGTGTACTGGCGCGGCGACGGGTAGACGTACTCGTCGCCGTAAAGCTGGCGGGCCTGGGTGCGGGCGGCGTTGATCGCCGACTCCGATAGCGTGGTCGAGTCGGTCCGCATATAAGTGATGTAGCCGTTTTCGTAGAGGCCGCTGCGCGATGCTCATCGTGCGCTCGGAGGAGAACCGCAGCTTGCGGCCGGCCTCTTGCTGCAGCGTCGAGGTCATGAATGGCGCGTACGGGCGGCGGGTGTAGGGCTTCTCCTCCACCGAGGCCGACGGTCAGCTGCGCGCCGCGCAAACCCGTGGCCAGTTCACTGGCGCGCGACTCGTCGAGCACGACGACTTCGTCGGGCTTGCGCAGGGCGCCCAGCGAGTCGAAGTCCCGTCCGGTCGCCACCCGCAGACCGTCGACGTTGGTCAGCCGGGCGGTGAAGGTCGGCGGCTGGGCTTTCGGGTCGGAGACGCTGGCGTCCAGCTCGGCGACTACGTCCCAGTAGGCGGCGCTGCGGAACGCCATGCGATCGCGCTCGCGCTGCACGATGATGCGGGTGGCCACCGACTGGACCCGGCCGGCCGACAGCTTGGGCGCCACCTTCTTCCACAGCACCGGGCTGACCTCGTAGCCGTACAGCCGGTCCAGGATGCGGCGGGTTTCCTGGGCGTCGACCAGGTCGATGTCCAGATCACGGGGATGTTCGGCGGCCGCGCGGATCGCCGGTTCGGTGATCTCGTGGAAGACCATCCGCTTGACCGGGATGCTGGGCTTCAGCGTTTCCAGCAGATGCCAGGCGATGGCTTCGCCCTCGCGGTCGCCATCTGTGGCCAGATAGAGCTCGTCGACGTCTTTGAGCAGGCCCTTGAGTTCGGTGACCGTGCTTTTCTTGTCCGGGCTGATGATGTAGAGCGGCTCGAAGTCGGCGTCGACGTTGACCCCGAGCCGGGCCCACGGCTGCGACTTGTACTTCGCGGGCACGTCGGCGGCCGCGCGCGGCAGGTCACGGATGTGTCCCCGGGAGGACTCGACGATGTAGTTCGCGCCCAGGTAGCCGGCTAATTTGCGCGCTTTCGTCGGCGACTCGACAATGACGAGTCGCCGCGTGGTTCCGCGCCATTACGGTCGGCGTCAGCCACCTGCGTTTACGCTCACTTTCCCCTGCTCTTCTCTTCTTAGGCCCTAGTCCTCTTGGCCCCGAGCCAGTCCCGCCGGCGCAGGTCCAGTGAGCAGCCGCTCCTGAAATTCAGGTTCTGCGGTGCCCGTTCGGCCCTGCGAACACCTGACAATGTGGCACCCGAGATGGGCCTACGCAAACCGACCCCCCGTTTACCGCCCGTCCAATCGCCGCTAAACGTGCGGCCAGTAGGGCAACGCCTCTACCGCGTCCGGCGGTTCCCCGACACTTTCTACCAGGCGCGATAGCCTTCGCCGGCCGCTGATCCGCAGCGCCGGCCGAGCCCCGCGAGTGCCGATCAGGGTCGGTGCGATCCCGACCCGCATCAGCGCCGACGCCAGCGGCGAATGGGTGTCCGGCGCGTGCGGGTCCAGTCCGAGCAGATAACGGTCGGCTTCCGGGGTGCCGGCCGCCAGTATCCAGGCCCGCAACTCGCGCGGCCCGGGCAACCACAGCGGGGGGACGGTCTTCACCGCGCCGCGCGTCCAATCGCCGGCGATGGAACGCAGCCTGACGTCGACCGCGGTCCGTACCAGCGGAGTGTTTTCGTCGGTTTGGGTGATTTCGGCCACCAGACCGGCCTCGTCGATCATCTCGGCCAGCGCCTCAGCCCGCCACGGCTGATCCACGACCACCGACAGCCTGGCCCCACCGCCGACCATCACGATCTGGCCGGCGGCCGCCAGCACCCCGGTGAGGTCGCCGACCGCAGGCGGCACCGACTCCGCCGAGAAGAAGGACAGCTGGCTCACGTCACCGACAGTAAGCGTCCGGATGACGATGCGCGTCGCGGCGCGGCGGCGGTTCGCCGGCTTACTCCCCGAGCCGTGGTCGCCGGCCGCATACTCAGCGCAGCGGCCGGCGACCACAGCGAAAACCCCCCGACCGAACCCGGTAACTCCGGACCGTGCGGGGGGTTGTCGTCTTCAGTCTGCTCAGATGGAGCGGACGCCGGTGGCCTGGGGACCCTTGGGGCTCTGGCCGACTTCGAATTCGACCCTCTGGTTCTCCTCAAGGGTGCGGAAGCCGCTTCCCTGGATCTCCGTGTAGTGGACAAACACGTCGGCCGAACCGTCCTCGGGGGCGATGAAGCCGAATCCCTTCTCCGCGTTGAACCACTTCACAGTTCCCTGTGGCATTTCTTGATGTTTCCTTTACTACTCGGGTGCGGTGCACCGCCTTTCGGTGCTCCGGGCCCGTTCCGACCGCTATACCTTGCCGAGTCGCCGGAACTTCACCCGACCTACACCCTCGCAGGAACCGCGGCCGCAACGTCGATCCTGCGAAAGTTTTACACGAACACAGAAGCTGCGACCGCAAACAGTCAATCATGTTCATCGCGTCTGCGACAGCCTCAGGTGATCAATTCAGCTACCACGAGGTAAACAATTCTGGTGTGAAGCCGAAACCCCTGGCCGCAGGGTCGCCGTCGGTTGGGGTATTCGCTATTTATCTCATGTCAGGAGGGGCGTACAGATGGTGACGTTCGGCAGCGAACTGCTCGCCGCCGCGGTCGCCGGCAGCGAACCCGGCGAACACCCGCTCCGTCATGTCGCCGAGCTGGCGCCACGGGAGGGCCGACGGCGTCCTTGGCCGACATGGGCCGAGCCGGACGTGGTGCGCGCGTTCACCGATCGCGGTATCAGCTCGCCGTGGGCGCATCAAGTCGATGCAGCGGACCTGGCCCATGCCGGCCGTCACGTGGTGATCAGTACCGGCACGGCGTCGGGGAAATCGCTGGCCTATCAACTTCCCATCCTCAACGCGCTGGCGACCGATCCGCGGGCCCGGGCGCTGTACCTGTCGCCGACGAAAGCCCTTGGCCACGACCAGTTGCGGGCCGCGCATGCGCTGACCGCGGCGGTGCCCCGGCTGGGTGACGTTGCGCCGACGGCCTACGACGGCGACAGCCCGGCCGAGGTGCGTCGCTTCGCCCGGGAACGCTCCCGCTGGCTGTTCTCCAACCCCGACATGGTGCATCTGGCGCTGCTGCGCAACCATGCCCGGTGGGCGGTGTTCCTGCGCGGCCTTCGCTATCGTGGTTGTCGACGAATGCCATTACTACCGAGGTGTTTTCGGCTCGAACGTGGCGATGGTGCTGCGTCGGTTGCTGCGGTTGTGTGCGCGCTACTCGGCCCACCCGGCCGTTACGCCGACGGTGATCTTCGCCAGCGCGACGACCGCGGCGCCCGGTGCGACTGCCGCCGAGCTCATCGGCCAGCCGGTCGAGGAGATCACCGAGGACGCCTCGCCACAGGGCGCCCGCACGGTCGCGTTGTGGGAGCCGGCCCTGCGCACCGACCTCGTCGGCGAAAACGGCGCTCCGGTACGGCGGTCCGCCGGCAGCGAGGCGGCACGAGTGATGGCCGACCTGATCGCCGAAGGCGCGCGCACCCTGACATTCGTCCGGTCGCGTCGCGGCGCCGAATTGACCGCGCTGGCAACCCGTGCGCGACTGGAGGACATCGCCCCGACAGCTGACCGAGACGGTGGCCTCTTACCGGGCGGGTTATCTGCCCGAGGACCGCCGCGCGCTCGAACGCGCGCTGGTCGACGGGCAGCTGCGCGGTCTGGCCACCACCAACGCGCTGGAGCTGGGCATCGATATCGCCGGGCTGGACGCGGTGGTGCTGGCCGGCTTTCCCGGGACGGTCACGTCGTTTTGGCAGCAGGCCGGCCGATCTGGGCGACGTGGTCAGGGCGCGCTGGTCGTGCTGGTCGCCCGCGACGATCCGCTGGACACCTATCTGGTGCATCATCCGGCCGCGCTGCTGGACAAGCCGATCGAGCGGGTGGTGATCGATCCGGCCAACCCGTATATCCTCGGCTCCGCAATTATTCTGTGCTGCAACGGAATTGCCGCTGGAGGACGCCGAGGTGCGGACGTTGGACGCCGAGGAGGTCGCCGAGGGGCTGGTCGACGACGGGCTGCTGCGACGGCGTTCCGGCAAGTACTACCCGGCGCCCGGCGTCGATCCGCATCCGGCGGTGGACATTCGGGGCTCGACGGGTGGCCAGATCGTCATCGTGGAAGGCGAGACCGGACGGTTGCTGGGTACCGCCGGTGTCGGCCAGGCCGCCGCGTCAGTGCACCCCGGGGCGGTATACCTGCACCAGGGCGAGAGTTACGTGGTCGACTCGCTGGACCTCGAAGAGGGCATGGCCTTCGTGCACGCCGAAGACCCCGGATACGCAACGTTCGCAAGGGAACTCACCGACATCGCGGTCACTGGAGCGGGCGAACGCTGGGTTTTCGGATCGGTCACGCTGGGCCTGGTACCCGTCAGCGTCACCAGTCAAGTCGTCGGCTATTTGCGCCGTCGACTGACCGGAGAGGTCATCGACTTCATCGAGCTGGATATGCCGGCCCACACCCTGTCCACCATGGCGGTGATGTACACCATCACGCCAGAAGCTCTGCGTAACAACGGGATCGACGCACTGCAGGTCCCCGGATCATTACATGCCGCCGAGCACGCCGCGATCGGACTGCTGCCCCTGGTGGCCAGCTGCGACCGCGGCGACATCGGCGGCTTGTCCACCGCGGTGGGCCCCGAGTCCGATGGGCTGCCCAGTGTCTTCGTCTACGACGGTTATCCGGGCGGGGCGGGCTTCGCCGAGCAGGGTTTCCGACGAGCGAGCACCTGGCTGGGTGCCACCGCTGCCGCTATCGAGGCGTGTGAATGCCCCTCGGATGCCCGTCCTGCGTGCAGTCACCGAAATGCGGCAACGGTAACGAACCACTGGATAAAGCCGGCGCGGTGCGCGTTTTGCGCTTAGTGCTGACAGCGCTGGATCACGAGGGCGAGACATACCGGTGACGACCGACCCCTCGACGGTCGACTTCCACGTGTCTGTTTCGTGGCGGCCGCCATGAAAACGCAATTCCTCACCGCTGAAGAACGCGCACACGCCGAAATTACGAACAGCGCGGCGAACGGTCGGACAGCGCAATCCGTTCACAATCCCAGTGTGCGCAGCAGCAAACTACCCGGCTGCGATGAGCTATGCAAGTCGCCACCTGACAGATCGACCTCACCCTTAGGTTGACCGTCGTCGAGCTCGGCCGGATTTGACCGCGAGGCAACAAGTTGTGCGTTGCCTGGCCGGTAAAATACCGAGGTATGGCCCGCGACTGGCTGCTCGTGGAAACGCTTGGCAAGGAACCCGCCGTAGTAGCGCTGGGCCGTCAATTGAAAAACCTCGTTCCGATTGCCACGTTTCTGCGGCGTAATCCGCATCTTGCTGCCATCCAGTCCGCAATCGCGGAGTCGTTGCAAAACAGTCAGAGCCTGGTCAGCATCACACCCAAGAGCCGCCGCGTGATCCGCACCGAGCCGGTGTTGATGTCGGACGGCCGCATGCACGGTGTGCACATCTGGAGCGGGCCGGCCGAAGCCGAACCGCCGGAGCGGCCGATCCCGGGCCCGCTGAAATGGGACATGACTCTCGGAGTGGCCACCGACACACCGGAGTCGCTGGTCAACACCGGCAGGAACCTGGAGGTGGAGGACCCGCAGCGACGCGCTTTCGCGGACAGTTGGCCCTCGGGCGATCTCAAGCCCAATGAGGGCAAGGCGCTCGCGGCAGCGGTGAAGTCGCAGCCGGGGCACACCGTGTGTGACACCTGGGACAGCACCGATTGGCAGGGCAATCCCATCCGGGTGAGCTTCGTTGCTCGCAACGGACTGGAGCCGGGACTCGATGGCCGCGACCACGTGATCGCACGCGGGATGAATTGGCGTGCCGAACCGGTCGCGCCGGCGCAGCCGACCGACCGGCTTGCGCAGCAGATCCTGCACGGGCTGGCGCAGCCGGGTGTGCACCGGGCGCTGTTCGATCCGCAGCAACTGGACCCTGCTGAAATGGCTCGACGAGCCGTGCCCCTTCTATGACTGGCGACGTGTCGAGGCCGATGCCCCGCGGATGCATCCCAGCGACGAGGCGAAAATGGCGGCGATGACCGCGGAATTCGCGGGCGGGGCCACCAGCGGGGTGCTGCGCATGCCGGGCCACGACGGCGGCTGGGTTCCGGTGCACGTAACCGTCAACCGGGTGGAAGTCGAGCAGGAGACGTTCGCCGGGTTGGTCTGCTTGCGATTGCCGACAGCGACCGAACTCGCCGACGCGGGCCTGTCCGATTCCGCCGCGACTAGACCTTGTCGGCCGGGCCGGCGCGGGCGGCGGCCCGCGCGTTGCCCCATCCGCCGACGGCGAGGCGCACCTCGGTTGTGACGACGACGTCAAGGTCGTCCACGGCGCAGCCGGCTGGTGCTTGCCCGCATCTCGCGGGCCACCGCTTTGGCCTGCGCGCACGCTGTCTCGGGTCCGGCGGCCAGCCGCGCCGCGGCGGCCAGCGCGGCCAAATCGGCCGCCGCCTGGGCCCGGTGACGCGCCACCACCGCAGCGCCGAGATACGCGCTGCCGCCGGTGACGGACAGCAGCACGGCGACCATCGCGGCAGCGACCACGGTGGCCGATCCGCGCTCACTGCGGCGGCTCCACCGCCGAGACACCGGTAGCGCTGATACCCAACGTGGGCAGCAGATTCGACCGGGCGCTGACGGTCGCCACGACGAACTCGCCGTCGCGGCGCAGTTGCACCACGGCGCCGCCGGGCGCGATACCGCGGGCGGTGCTGACCGCCGAGCGCTCGTCACCACGCGCGGCCAGCCGGGCCGCTTCGCGGGCGGCGTCGATGCAGCGCACCTGCATCGACACCGCCGTGACCCCGGCCAGGCACAGCACCAGCACCGCGACCAGCGTGGCGACGCCCAGCGCCGCCTCGACGGTGCTCGCACCGCCATCGTCGACTACGCCTTGGTGTTGAGCGCCCGGGCGATGATGTTGGTCAACGCCGAGACGATCGAGTCGCCGGTGACGACCGTGTAGAGGATCGCAGCGAACGCCGCCGCCGCGATCGTCCCGATCGCGTATTCGACGGTCGACATCCCGGCCTCGTCTACCGCCAACAGGGTCACACGCGCTCGCAGCACCCGAAACATGTTGTTTGATCTCACTTTTCCCTCCTCGGTTACTACGTGTAGTGCTCGTCGGCGCTGTCACAGCAAGCCCGACTGCAGTAAGTCACCGGCCAGCCGGCCACCACCGGAACAATGCCCAGGCATACGAACGCGGGCAGGAAGCACAGACCGAGCGGGCCGGCGATCAGCACCGCCGGCGCGCTCGGCAGTCGCCGCGGCCACATGTGCGGCGTCCTGGCGACACTGCGCGGCAAGCCCGGCGCACCGCCTCGGCGAGCGCCACGCCCGAGGCCGACGAGCGTCGCGCCAGCCGCAGCAGCGCATCGGTCTGCGGGTCGAGCGAGCCGGCTGGCAGATCCGGCGGTGCCGACCATGCGACGTCCGGGTCGGCACCAAGCGCCAGCAGATCGGCGGCGCGGCGCAGCACTCGGGCCAGCAGCGGCGGCGCCGACGGCGCCGTTGCCGCCGCGGCGGTCGACACCGCCATACCCGCCGCCAGGCAGACCGCCAGCACATCCAGGCTCGAGGCGACGGCCAGCGGATCGGGGCCGCGCGCCGGCCGCTGCGGCCTGGCGGCGCGAGCGGGCCGCCGCTGCGGCCCGCGCCCGCACCCTCGACGGCCGAACGCCACTCAACAGAGCGGCAGCCAACAGCAGCAACGCAGGTGCTCACGATGCGGCCCGATCGGTGATGCGGTCGGACCAGAGCAGGCCGCTGCAGACCAGCGTCACCCCGACCACCAGCAGCCAGCCGCCGACGTGCCCGGCCAGCAGGAACGCCACCGGGTCCGCACCGATGAGTTGCCCGAGCACCACCGACAGCACCGGCAAGCCCGCCAGGATCGCCGCGGTGGCGCGGGCGCCGGCCATCGCCGACATCACTTGTCCCGAGAATCGTTGCCGCTCAACGATATCGCGTTGAGCGGCACGCATCAGGGTGGACATCGCAAGGCCGTGCTCGGATGCCAGCTGCCAGCACACCGCGAGCCGATCCCATTGAGTTGGCAGCGCCGAGGTGTCGGCGACGCTGCGCAAACCGGCGGTGACGTCGGCACCCAATCGGGCGCGCGCCGCCACCGCACGACATGAGTCCGCGACCGACCCGGCCGTTTCGTCCGCCGCGACGGCGAACGCCTGAGCGGGGTGGGCACCAACCCGCAGTTCACCGACCAGCACATCGATCGCGGTTTCCAGATCCCGGCTCTCAGCCATCCCCAGCCGGCTGCGGCGACGGCGGCGGTAGCGCAGAGCTGCCGTCGCGGCGAACACCGCGGCAGCCAGAACCGTTGTCGGCGAAAGCAATACGGTGCCCGCAGCTGCAGCACCCACGGCGAGCCATCCGGCGGCCCACACCGACGACCGGCTGCGGCCGCGCTCGGAGCGAACGAGGCGTCGACGCGGCGATGAGGGGGATGCGAGCAAAGATGCTGACAACGCCAGCGCTGCCATCGAAGCGGTCATTTTGGCGTCCGGCTCCGCAGCAATCGGCGCAATCCGGCGACCTCGTCGGTCAGTCCGCGGTCGGCGTGCCACACGGTGACCGCGCCGACTATTCCGTCGGTTTGACGCAGTACGGCGATTTCGCTGAGTCGCCGTCGCCCAGCCCGATCGCGGGCAACGTGCAGCAGCACCTGAACCGCGGCAGCCAGTTGGCTATGCAGCGCAACGCGATTCAGGCCGCCGAGAGCGCCCAACGCCTCCAAGCGAGCCGGGACCTCACCCGGATTGTTGGCATGCACTGTGCCCGCACCGCCGTCGTGCCCGGTGTTCAGCGCCGCCAGCAAATCGACCACTTCGGCGCCTCGGACCTCGCCGACGACGATGCGGTCCGGCCGCATCCGCAGCGCCTGCCGGACGAGTTGGCGCACGGTGACTTCGCCGACGCCTTCGACGTTGGCGCATCGGGCAACCAGCCTGACCAGATGCGGATGCGGCGGCGCCAGCTCAGCGGCGTCCTCGACGCACACGATCCGCTCGTCCGGCGCCACTGCGTTCAGCATCGCCGACAGCAGCGTCGTTTTGCCCGCTCCGGTGCCGCCGGACACCAGAAACGCCAACCTGGCGGCGATGATGTCGTCGAGCAGTGCGGCGGCCGTCGGCGCGATGGCGCCCACCGCAATCAGCGCAGACAAATCTTGGGTGGCCGGCCGCAGCACCCGCAGCGACAGGCAGGTGCCGCCGTCGGCGATCGGCGGCAGGACGGCATGCAGCCGGACCGCAAAGCCTCCGGCCCCCACGCCGGTCAGCTGACCGTCCACCCACGGTTGCGCGTCGTCCAGACGGCGACCGGCCGCCAGCGCCAGCCGCTGCGCCAAACGCCGCACCGCAGCTTCATCGGCGAACCGAACATCGCTGCGCCGCAGACCGTTTCCGTCGTCGACCCACACCGCGTCCGCGGCGGTCACCAACACGTCGGTAGTACCGTCCGCGCACAGCAACGGCTCGAGGATCCCGGCGCCGGTCAGCTCGGTCTGCAGTACCCGAAGATTGCTCAGCAGCTCGGTGTCGCCGAGCACTCCGCCGGATTCGGCCCGGATCGCGTCGGCCACCACCATGGGGCGCAGCGGCGCGGATTCCGTCGCCAGCCGCTCACGCACCCGGTCGATCAGCGAATCGGTCATGCCGCCCTGCCGTCCGCCCGAGCCGGCGGGCGCGCAGGCAGCACAGCCAGCACCCGTCGGGCCGCCGCCGCGAGCGCAGAGCGCCGCCCGAGCCGCAGACCGCCGTGTTCGAGCTGCTCGGCCAGCCTCGGGTACGGCTTCATTGACGCCAGCAGTGGTACGCCGACGATCGCAGCCACCTCCTCCGCCCGCAAACCGCCCGGCGCGGGTCCCCGCACGACCAGCCCGACATTGGGATTGATGCCGATGAGCGTCGCAGCGATCGTCGCCGTAGCCGCACACGCCCGCACATCGCACGGGCTGACCACCACGACGAGATCGGCTGCCTCCAGGGCGGTTTGACTGGCGTCGGTCAACCGACGCGGAAGGTCGCAGACCACGGTCGCCCCTCCCCGGCGGCCCGCATCGACGACCGCGTCCACGGCTCGGGCGTCTGGTTCGTATCCGCGCCGGGTGCCCGACAGCATGCAGATCCCGCGGTGCCGCGGCAGCGCCGCCCGCACCGCCGACCAGTTCAGCCGCCCGCCCTGCAGTGCCAGATCGGGCCAGCGCACACCCGGGGCGGTTTCACCGCCCACCAACAGGTCGATGCCACCACCCCAGGGATCCAGATCGACCAGCAACGGGTCGGTGGCGAGCTGCGCCAACGCGGCAGCGAACAGTGACGCGCCCGCCCCGCCGCGCCCGCCGATCGCCGCGACCACCCCGCCGAGGCGGCCGTCGCCGCTCCCGGATTCGCCGGCGTCGGCGAGCTCGCGGACCAGATCCCGCTCTTGTGCCGGCAGGCTGAGTACGTGCCGGGCGCCCACCTCGATGGCCGCCGCCCACGTCGTCGCTGCCGGTTCGCCGGCCGTCACCACGATCACGTGTGAGCGGCGCGGCAGTCCCGTGCGTGCGCATCCTTCCGCCGCGGTCTCGTCGAGCACCACCGCCGCGGCCGCCGACCACGTTTTCCTGCTGATCGGTAATCGGTTGCCGGCGTGGACGACCCGCACGCCGACGGCCGCCGCGACTCGGTCGACCTCATCGCGAAGTTCATGCTCCGCCAAGACGGCCAGAATTCCGGTGGTCATGGGCCCACCCTGCCCGGGCACGACCCGGGCCCGCCAGTCGCCGATGAGGGATTGTGGACAATGCCCGATCTGTGCACAACGCGGGGCTAACACCGTCAAAACCGGTGGACCGCGAAGAGAGAATTCACCCCAGAAAAGGGACGACCCCCGCCAGGGGGGGAGGAGGCGGAGGTCGTCGTGTATCAGCCCCGGGGGGTCGGGCTGATACACCCTCGGCTAAGCCGAGTGATGCTTACTATACACATGACAGCATTACGGGGCGCAAGTGCTGCTTGAACTTTGCGCGCAGGGTTTTTGTTGCATTCAGCCAGCGTTCGGCGGCCTTCGCGAGCAACCGAACCATCATTGACCGGGCGTTTTGTAGGCCACCTCGCGGTTTGCCACGCGGTGCCCCTATGCTGGGGCGGTGACCGTCTCGGACTTGGCCGCTGACCAGCAAACATCACCAACGAGCACCGGTCCCACCCCTCGCACGGCCGCGTTCTTCGATCTCGACAAGACCATCATCGCCAAGTCCAGCACTCTGGCTTTCAGCAAACCTTTCTTCAACCAGGGATTGATCAACCGGCGCGCCGTGCTCAAGTCCAGCTACGCCCAGTTTCTGTTCCTGCTGTCCGGCGCTGACCACGATCAGATGGACCGGATGCGCATCCATCTGACCAACATGTGCACCGGCTGGGATGTCGAGCAGGTCAAGTCGATCGTCAGCGAAACTCTGCACGACATCGTCACGCCGCTGGTATTCGCCGAGGCCGCCGACCTGATCGCCAGCCACAAGCTGTGCGGTCGCGACGTCGTGGTGGTGTCGGCCTCCGGTGAGGAGCTGGTGGCACCGATCGCGCGTGCGCTCGGCGCCACCCATGCGATGGCGACCCGGATGGTCGTCGAGGACGGCAAGTACACCGGGGAGATCGGGTTCTACTGCTACGGCGAAGGCAAGGTGCAGGCGATCCGGGAGTTGGCCGCGCGCGAGGGCTACCCGCTCGAACATTGCTACGCCTACTCCGACTCGATTACCGACATCCCGATGCTCGAGGTCGTCGGCCATCCCAGCGTGGTCAACCCCGACCGCGCCCTGCGCAAAGAAGCCACCGCGCGCGGCTGGCCGGTGCTGGCGTTCTCCCGCCCGGTGTCGCTGCGTGACCGCATCCCGGCACCGTCGGGAGCCGCGGTCGCCACCACCGCCGCGGTCGGTGTCAGCGCACTGGCCGCCGGCGCGCTGACGTACTCGCTGCTACGCCGGTTCTCGCTGTAGGCGTCGTCGCCGTCCCCTGCTCCAGCAAACTTTTCCTGGTCACCGTCCGGTCTCAGTTCGGCGATTTGACGGCATTTGACAGGATTTGACTCTTGATGTGACCGGGGTCACGTAGTACAAAGGACTCACGGAAGCCCGGTATGGCCAAGGCCGATCCGGAAGAGAAGGTTCGGTCTCCCATATTGGGCAACCCAGCACGGTTCCCGGCACCCACGCGGAGTCACAGCCGCGAAAATGGCAGAAGTGTTGCGGGCCTGCGTAATTGCGAAAAGCGGACGGCAACGACGGCCCTTTGGGTGGGGTCGCAGCCGGAAGTGTCGCAAGATCGCCGAGGCCACCCACGCAGCCCACAGTTGCACGCTTGGTAACCGAGTCCCGTGCTAGCGGGCGGCGAGCCGAAATCCTTCGGATCGTCGCCCGCTTCGTTTCGTCCGGACCGCTCGTTCGGAGCCGCTGAACCGTTCACGGCGATGCCGTTTCGGCAACCTTTATTCAGCAAGCGAATCGGCGATTGACAACGCCTCTTGCGCGCCGGCGCGCATAGCCCGGCAACACTGCACCAACCATGCGGCCATGCCGTCCGGTGTCGCGGCGGCGAAACCGCGCGCGGCGTCGCGGTAGTCCGCGGCGCGCCGCATCCAGCTGACCTCCGGTACCCCGAGCCCGTGCGGGTCGAGCCCGGTGGCGATGGTGATCAGCCGCGATACCGCCCGCGCCACCACGCCGTCCGCGCTGCCGAACGGCGCCAGGGTCAGCAGTTCGCCGTGGGCGACCGCGGCGATCACCGGGGCCGGCGCCTGGGTACCGCCAGTGACAATCTTCGCCAGCAACTCGAGCCGGGGTCCGACTTCGGCGTCGGCGCGCGGCCGGCCCAACCGGCTCTCGTCGACGAGGTCGGCGGCGGCGAGCATGTGCAGCCGTGCCAGCGCCTGCAACGGCGCCCGCTGCCACACGCCGACCAGCGTGGTTTCGCCGCCTTCCAGCGCCTGCGCGACGCGCAGTGCACCGGCGAATACCGGGTCGCTGACCGCCGAGACGTCCAGCTGCTCATCCAGTTTCAGCCCACCGTCGAGCACCGCCGAGGCCCGCGCCGCCCGCAGCGCCGCCTCGGCCGCCGTCACCGGCCATCGCCGCAGGTTGGCACGATGGCGATGCGCTCTGCCGAGCGCGTCACGGGCCTGGTCGCTGGCGTCGGCGACACCGGGCAGCGCCATCAGCGGAGCCAACGGGTCAGAGGTCACGAGCTGTCACCATAGGCGCTGCGATCGCCGCCCGGTATCGCCGCCAGCAGTTGTCGGGTGTAGTCGTGCCGCGGCTGGCTGAACACCTCATCGGTGGGCGCGTGCTCAACCACCCGACCCGCCTGCATCACCAGCACCTCATCCGCGATCTGCCGGATAACGGCCAAGTCGTGACTGATGAACAGATAGCTCAAGCCCAGTGCGTCCTTGAGTTCGGCAAGCAATTCGAGGATCTGCGCCTGCACCAAGACGTCGAGTGCGGAGACAGCCTCGTCGCAGACGACCACCTCGGGTCGCAACGCCAGCGCTCGCGCGATCGCGACCCGTTGCCGCTGCCCGCCGGACAACTCGCGGGGACGTCTGTCCAGCACCGACGACGGAAGCGCTACCTGCTCGGCCAGCTCTCGCACCGCCGCCCGACGTTCGCGGCGGTCACCGATGCGGTGAATGCGTAACGGCTCCTCGATGACCCGGAACACCGTGTACATCGGATCCAGACTGCTGTAGGGATTTTGGAAGACCGGCTGCACACGGCGGCGAAACGCCAGCGCCTCTTGCCGGTTCATCGCAGCGACGTCGCGGTGGTCGAAAGTCACCGTCCCGGAGGTCGGCGCAAGCAGGCCCAGCACCATGCGCGCCAGCGTCGATTTCCCCGATCCGGATTCGCCCACGATTGCCAGGGTGGTCGCTTTACGCAGTCGGAACGACACGCCGTCCACGGCGTGGAATTCCTCTCGACGCCAGGGTGTTCCGTGCGCTGACCGGTAGACTCTTGGTGAGCTCGGCGGCGACCAGCAGGTCACCGGCGCCGGATTCTCTTGCCGGCGCCGCGTTGCCTGGACGCGGCCGAGCCGTCGCCCCACCGGCCGGGCGGGCCGACGGTGCGGCGGCGACCAGTTGCCGAGTGTAGGGATGCTGTGGGTTACTCAAGATCGATTGCGCGGCACCGGTTTCGACGACGCGGCCGCGGTGCATGACGACCAGCTGTTCGGCGCGCTCGCCGGCCAGCGCGAGATCGTGGGTGATCAGCAGCACCGCCGTGCCCAGTTCCGCGGCCAGATGCTGCAGATGGTCGAGCACCTGTCGCTGCACCGTGACGTCCAGTGCGGACGTCGGCTCGTCGGCGATCAGCAGGCGCGGTCGGCCGGCCAGCCCGATCGCGATCAGCGCACGCTGGCACATCCCGCCGGACAGCTGGTGCGGATACCGCCGGGCCTGAGTCGGCGGGTCGGGCATGCCGGCTTCGTCGAGCAATTGCAGTGATCGCTGCTTCGTCTCGCTGACGTTGTTGGCGCGCAACGCCTCCCGTATCTGGAAACCGATCTTCCATACCGGGTTGAGGTTGGTCGTCGGGTCCTGCGGCACATAGCCGATGCCGGTCCCCCGGATCGAACGGAGCCGCCGCGGGTCCGCCGCAGTGATGTCGATGCCGTCGAACACGATGCGGCCGGCGGTGATCCGCCCGCCGGGTGCCAGCAGTCCGAGAATCGCCGCGGCGGTCGTCGACTTACCCGAGCCCGATTCACCCACCACGGCGACGGTCTGCCCGCTGCCCACGGTCAGCTCGACGTCGCTGACGGCGGGAGGATCGTCGCCGAACCTGACCTCTAGTCCCGCGACGCTCAGCAGCGGCTCTCCGGCGACTACGCTCATGCGCGGCTCCTCTTCATCGCTGCGCTCTGCATCGTCGCCGGCGCGGCTCATGCGCGCCGCGTTCGCGATGTGGAATCCAGGACGTCGCGCAGCACGTCGCCCATCAGCAAAAACGCCAGCACCGTAAGCGCAAGCGCCCCAGCCGGATAGAACAGGATCGGCGAGCCCGCGCGCAGTCGCGTCTGCGCCACGTTGATGTCGCCGCCCCAGGACACCACCGATGGCGGCAGCCCTACACCGAGGTAGGACAACGTCGCCTCGGTAACGATGAACATCCCCAGCGAAATGGCGGCGACCGCGATCACCGGGCCAAGTGCGTTGGGGACGACGTGGCGTACCAGAATCCCGAACCTACCCAGCCCCAGCGCCTGCGCGGCGATTACGTAATCGCTGCCACGCACCGCGAGCACCGCCCCGCGCGCGATCCGGGCCACCTGCGGCCAACCGAACAGCGCCAGGATCGCGACCACCGTCCATACCGTGCGGTGATGCATGACCTGCATCAGCACAATGGCCGCCAGCAACAACGGAATTCCGAAGAAGACATCGGCGACGCGGGAGACCACCACGTCGATCCAGCCGCCGTAGAAACCGGCCAACGCTCCCAACGCCCCGCCGATTACGAAAACCGCCAGAGTGGCGGCCACGCCGACGGTGATCGAGGCGCGGGCGCCGTAGATAGTGCGGGCGTAGATGTCGTGGCCCTGCAAGTCGGTACCGAACCAGTGCGCGGCCGACGGTGCGAGCAGGCTCTGATACGGGTCGGCGTAGCCGGGATCGGCCGAGGTGAACAACGCCGGAAACACTGCCACGACCACAACGAACAGGATCAGCGCCGCGGCCACGACGAACTTCGGGCGTCGCCGCAAGCCCCGCCAGGTATCGCGCCAAAACCCGGCGGCGCCAACCGCTTCGGTGTCCCGGTCAGCCATAGCGGATCCTTGGGTCCAGCGCCGCGTACAGCAGATCCACCACCAGATTGGTCACCAGAAAGATCACCACCAGCACCGTCACGATGGACACCACGGTGGGTGCCTCCTGACGGGTGACCGCCTGATAGAGCACGCCACCGACACCGTGGATGTTGAAGATCCCCTCCGTGACGATCGCACCGCCCATCAGCGCCCCGAGATCGGCGCCGAGGAACGTCACCACCGGGATCAGCGAGTTGCGCAGGATGTGAACCGTGACCACCCTGGACCGCGACGAGCCGGTGGCCGTCGCGGTGCGCACATAGTCGGCGTGCGCATTGGCCGCCACCGCCGAGCGGGTCAACCGCACCACGTAGGCCAGTGACACCGATCCCAACACCACACCGGGCAGCAGCAGCCGCGCGAACGTCGGCTGATCCCCGACGGTGACCGCGGCGAGACCCAGCCGGACCCCGAAGACGAACTGCGCCAAGAACCCCAGCACGAAGATCGGGACCGCGATGACGACCAGACTGGCGATCAGCACCGTGCCGTCGAACAGGCCGCCTTGCCGTAGCCCGGCAACGACCCCAAAGCCGATCCCGAGCACCGCCTCCACCGCGAAGGCAACCAATGCCAGCCTGATGGTCACCGGAAACGCTTGAGCCAGAACGACACTGACCGGCAGCCCGGAATAGGCGCGGCCCAGATCACCGTGGACGATGCCGCCCAGATAATGCAGGTACTGCAACAGGAACGGGTCGTTGAGGTGGTACTGGGCGCGCAGTTGCGCGACCACCGCGGGACTCAGCGGACGGTCACCGCCCAGAGCGGCAATAGGGTCACCGGGCAGCAAGAAGACCATGCCGTAGATCAGCAAGGTGGCGCCGAGAAAAACTGGAACCATGATCGCGATACGGCGAGCGATGTACCACCCCATATCACCCATCTCACACCTTGACGATGTGCTCGTAGTCGGGCAGGCCATTCCAGGTCAGCGCGACGTGACTGACCGCGGGGGATGTGCCGGCGACGCTGATCGTGTACCACAGCGGCACGACGGGCATGTCCCGCAACAGGATTCGCTGTGCAGCGTTGGCCAGGTCAAACGACTGCCGCAAGCTCGGCGCGGCTTCGGCCGCGGCGACCGCGGCGTCGAAGTCCGGGTTGGAGTAGCCGACGTCGTCAGCGCCCGCCCCGGTGACGAACAGCGGCTCCAAGAACTCCAGCATCGACGGGAAGTCACCCTGCCAACCGGCGCGGAAGGCGGTGGTGATGCGCCGCGTGGTGACCTGGGTGCGAAATGCGGCGAAGGTCGGCTGCGGCGCGCCGACCGCATCGATACCCAAGATGTTCTTGATGCTGTTGGCCACCGCGTCCACCCATTCCTGGTGCCCGCCGTCGGCGTTGTAGGCGATCGCGTATCGGCCAGTCCATTTCGCGATGGCGTCGGCCTGTGACCACAGCCGGCGCGCACGGTCCGGATCGAAGTCGAGCGCGTCGTTGCCCGCGATGTGCGGGTCGAAACCCGGCAGTGAGCTTGCGGTGAACTCACGCGCGGGTGCACGCGCTCCGGCATAGATCTGACGGCAGATCTGCGCCCGGTTGATTGCTGCGGAGAGCGCCAGTCGGCGCAGCCTGCCTTCCTCGCCACCGAAATGCGGCAGCCGCAGTGGGGTGTCGAGGGTTTGGTTCGCCGCGGCCGGCGCACTGACGTAACGGTCGCCGAGATCTCGGCGGTAGACGGACAGCAGGCTGGACGGAATAGTGTCCAGCACATCGAGATTGCTCGACAGCAAGTCGGCGTATGCGGTCTCCAGGTTGGCGTAGAAGACGAAACGCAGACCCTTGTTCTGCGCGACCCGGTTGCCGTGGTAGCCGGGATTGGGCACCAGATCCAGTTTCACGTTGTGTTGCCAGGCCGCACCGCCGGGCGCATCGGCGAACTTGTACGGGCCGTTGCCGATCGGATGCTGGCCGAACATCGTCATATCCTTGAGCGCGGCAGACGGCAACGGATAAAACGGCGAAAACCCCAGCCGCAGTTTGAAGTCGATGGTCGGCGCCTTGAGCCGCACGGTGAACTGGTGGTCGTCGACGACGTGCAGCCCGGACATCGCCGGCTTCGAAGCCGCCGGCGGTTTTGCCGCAGCCACTTCGTCGAATCCCGCGATCGGGTTGAAGAAGCTCTGTTGCAGTTGGGCGTTGGCGGCAAGCGCGCCGTAGTTCCACGCGTCGACGAACGAGTGCGCGGTCACCGGTGTGCCGTCGCTGAACGTCCAGCCGGGTTTGAGGATGATCCGGTAGTTGATGTCGTCGGTGGTGTCGATCGACTGGGCGACTTCCAATTCGGGCCTGCCCTTGGCGTCATAGGACATCAGGCCCGCGAACAGCCGGTCGATGATGCGGCCGCCGTTGCTGTCATTGGTGTTGGTCGGGATCAGCGGATTCTGCGGCTCGCCGGCGTTGACGATCACCACATCGGTCCGCACGCTGCCGACTCCGCAGCCGGCCAGCGAGGCGGCCGCCAGCAATGCACACGCCCCAAATGCGGCTGGTATCCGACGCATGGGCCCGACCCTAGAGCCCCCGGCCGGACCGGCTTACTGCGGTAGCCGTTGTTGCCGGCTCGGCAAGCAAACTTCTTCTTAACTCAGTGAAGCCTGGACAGGCGCCGACCGATCCCGATTACCCTCGTGCAGGTGACCGAGACGCACGTCGATGCACCGTCGTCATATCCACCGCCGGCGGATTTCGCCGCGCAAGCCAACGCCACCGGCGAGCTGTACCGCGAGGCCGAGCAGGACCGGCTGGCGTTCTGGGCCGAGCAGGCCAACCGGCTGTCCTGGTCGACAGCCGTTCGACCAGGTGCTGGACTGGTCGGATGCCCCGTTCGCCAAGTGGTTCACCGGCGGCAAGCTCAACGTCGCCTACAACTGCGTGGACCGTCATGTCGAAGCCGGCAACGGCGACCGAGTCGCGATCCACTGGGAGGGCGAGCCACGTTGGCGAAGGCCGCACCCTGACCTACCGCGAACTGCAGATCGAGGTGTGCAAGGCCGCCAACGCGCTCACCGATCTGGGTCTGGTCGCCGGCGACCGCGTCGCCATCTACATGCCGATGATCCCGGAAGCCATCGTCGCGATGCTGGCCTGCGCACGGCTGGGCTCATGCACAGCGTGGTGTTCGCCGGTTTCACCGCCACGGCGCTGCGCGCCCGCATCGACGACGCCCAGGCCAAACTGGTGATCACCGCCGACGGGCAGTTCCGCCAGGGCAAGCCGATGTCGCTGAAGGACGCCGGCCGACGAGGCGGTGGCACCGAATGACCACGGTGCCAGCCCGGTCGAACACGTGCTGGTGGTTCGCCGCACCGGGATCGACGTGCCGTGGACGCAGGGGCGCGACGTGTGGTGGCACGACGTCGTCGACTCGGCGTCGCCGGAGCACACCCCCGAAGCGTTCGACGCCGAGCACCCGCTGTTCCTGCTGTACACCTCGGGCACCACCGGCAAGCCCAAGGGCATCGTGCACACCAGCGGCGGCTATCTGACCCAGGCGTCCTACACCCACCACAACGTCTTCGACATCAAGCCGGAGACCGACGTGTTCTGGTGCACCGCCGACATCGGCTGGGTCACCGGGCACACCTACGGCGTCTACGGCCCGTTGTCCAACGGCGTGACCCAGGTCATCTACGAGGGCACCCCCAGCACGCCCACTGAGCACCGGCACTTCCAGATCATCGAAAAGTACGGCGTCGACAATCTATTACACCGCGCCGACGATGATCCGGACCTTCATGAAGTGGGGCCGCGAGATCCCCGACGCCCACGACCTGTCCAGCCTGCGACTGCTGGGGTCGGTCGGCGAGCCGATCAACCCGGAAGCCTGGCGCTGGTACCGCATGGTGTTCGGCGCCGACACGCATGCCGATGGTCGACACCTGGTGGCAGACCGAGACCGGCGCGGCGATGATCTCGCCGCTGCCCGGCGTCGCCGCCGCCAAACCCGGTTCGGCGATGAGGCCACTGCCCGGCATCTCGGCCAAGATCGTCGACGACGACGGCAGCGAACTGCATCCCAGTCGCCGACCACGGCGAGCACGTCACCGGCTACCTGGTGCTGGACAAGCCGTGGCCGTCGATGCTGCGCGGCATCTGGGGTGATCCGGATCGCTTCGTCGAGACCTACTGGTCGAGGTTCGCCGGGCGAGGGCTGGTACTTCGCCGGCGACGGCGCGCGCTACGACCCCGACGGCGCGATCTGGGTGCTGGGCCGCATCGACGACGTGATGAACATGTCCGGGCACCGCATCTCCACCGCCGAGGTGGAGTCGGCGCTGGTCGGCCACGCCGGCGTCGCCGAGGCTGCCGTGGTCGGGCGCGACCGACGCCACCACCGGTCAGGCGATCTGCGCGTTCGTCGTCCTGACAGGCCGACCACGCCGGCACCGTCGGCGCGGAGATCATCGACGAGTTGCGCGCCGAGGTGGCCCGGGAGATCTCGCCGATCGCCACGACCGCGCGAAATGCACGTGGTGCCCGAATTGCCGAAGACCCGCAGCGGCAAGATCATGCGACGCCTGCTGCGCGACATCGCCGAGGGCCGCGAACTCGGCGACACCTCGACGCTGCTCGACCCGGGCGTGTTCGAAGCGATCCGCGAGGCCAGTAGGCGCTAATCAGGCCGAGTACGGATGCTAGAGCGCGGGACCGGGACGAACCCCGCGCCGGGACGGTTCTTGGCGTCGACGTCGGCCAGGATCGCGTTGATCGACTGCACCACCGCCGGGGTGTGCAGCGGGATGTACTTGATGACGCAGACCGGCAGGTTTTCGCTGAAGGCGCCGTGGATCATGCCGACCAGGTGGTTGTTGACGGTCACCGGGCCGCCTGAGTCACCCGGTTGCCCGCACACCTGCATGACGATGGTGCCCGGGTCCTGGCCCGGGCCCCAGGTGACGCCGCACGAGTTGCCGGTGGTGCGGCCCTGCTTGCAGGCGACCTGACCGAAGGCCGGATCCGGCCCGATGCCGTTGATCGCGAAGCCGCCGAAGTTGGCCACCGGTGCCACCTTGGCCGGATCGAACTGGATCACCGCGTAGTCCAGGGCGTCGTTGCCGGCCACCATGGTTCCCATCGTGCCTTGTCGCTTTGCCGCCTCGGCGGCCACCTGGGCGCCCGGGTCCGCCGCAGTGCGCCGAGGTGAAGCCGATCAGCTCACCCTTGCCGTCGGTGCCGATGGTGGTCAGCGTGCACAAGATGTCGCCGTCGACGACGATGCCTGCACCGCCGCCCAGTGGCGACCTGTCGTCAGCTCGTGCCGGCACGCCGAGCAGGCCCACCGAGGCGACCGTGACCAACGCCGCCCCGACACGAAGCAGCCGGCGGTACGTGGTCTGCAAATCACTACTCCCGTCGACATGCCTGGACGCGCGCCCCGAAGCGGCCGCGCAAGTCTAGCGTGGTCAATGCCCGTCAGCGGCGATCCCCAACCCTGGCCGCAGTGTCCGGTTGGCCTCGTCTGGCACCGGACCGCATGGCAACATGAACCGCGACGACAGCGAAGTCCGGCGACGACGCGAGCGCGAAGCGCGATGAGGAGGAGCCGGATAATCAGACCCCGCCCCGGGAGGACCGTCTGTGAGCAAGCCAGATCGAAAGAACGCCGACCGCAAGGACGGGGTTCCTCGCACGCTGACCACGATTCCGCTGACCGACCCGCATGCGATGTCCGTCGAGCCGTCGATCGGCGAGCTGGTCAAGGACGCCACCGCGCAGATGTCGACATTGGTGCGCGCCGAGGTCGAACTGGCCCGCGCCGAAATCACCCGCGATGTCAAGAAAGGCCTGACCGGCAGCGTCTTCTTCATCTCGGCGCTGGTGGTGCTGTTCTATTCCACCTTCTTTTTCTTCTTTTTCCTCGCCGAACTGCTGGACACCTGGCTGTGGCGTTGGGTCGCTTTCCTGATCGTGTTCGGGATCATGGTGGTCGTCACCGGAGTCCTCGCCCTATTCGGCTACCTCAAGGTGCGGCGCATCCGCGGACCGCAGCAGACCATCGAATCGGTCAAGGAGAACGCGGACCGGCTTTCACGCCGGGCCATGACAAGGTCCTCGGCGGCCGGCGCGCTCCGGTCGGCAAGGCGGGACGCCCGCCGATCCCTCGGGTTGGTAGATGGCCCCACCAGATCCGTCGGTCACCCGTATCGACGGGCCGTGGCGCCATCTGGACGTGCACGCCAACGGCATTCGGTTCCACGTCGTCGAGGCGGCGTCGACGACCGCAGTGCGGCCACCCCTCCGACGGCGCAGCCGCTGGTGATCATGCTGCACGGCTTCGGCTCGTTCTGGTGGTCGTGGCGTCACCAGTTGCGCGGTCTGACCGGAGCCCGAGTGGTCGCGGTGGATCTGCGCGGCTACGGCGGCAGCGACAAACCGCCCCGCGGCTACGACGGCTGGACGCTGGCCGGTGACACCGCCGGACTGATCCGCGCACTCGGGCACACATCGGCAACCCTGGTCGGCCATGCCGACGGCGGACTGGTCTGCTGGGCCACCTCGGTGCTGCACTCGCGGCTGGTGCGCGCCATCGCGGTGGTCAGTTCGCCGCACCCGGCCGCACTGCGCAGGTCGGCGCTGACCCGCCGCGATCAGGGCCGGGCGCTGCTGCCCTCGCTGCTGCGCTATCAGGTGCCGATCTGGCCGGAACGCGCGCTGACCCGCCACAACGGCGCGGAGATCGAGCATCTGGTGCGCAGCCGCGCCAGCGCTAAATGGGTTGCCTCCGAAGACTTTTCCGAGACCATCGGACATCTGCGCCAGGCGATCCAGATCCCGTCAGCGGCGCACTCCGCCCTGGAATATCAGCGCTGGGCGGTGCGCAGCCAGCTGCGCGAAGAGGGCCGGCGGTTCATGAGGTCGATGAGCCGACCGTTCGGAATCCCGATGCTGCACATTCACGGCGACGCCGATCCCTACGTGCTGGCCGACCCGGTCGAACGAACGCAGCGCTACGCGCCGCACGGCCGCTACGTATCAGTCGCCGGCGCAGGGCATTTCACCCACGAGGAGACGCCGCAAGAAGTCAACGATCACCTGACGCGCTTCCTCGAGCGGGTGTACCGGTCGCCGCTCAGCTGACGCACTGCCCGGTGGGCACCGGCGTGGTGTCGCCGATCTGCGCCAGCTGCGCGGCCACCTCATTGGCGGTCAGCACGAAGCCGGTGTCGTTGTCGTCGACCGCCGCGCCGAACACCACACCGATGACCTGCCCGTTGAGGTCGATCATCGGTCCACCCGAATTGCCTTGCTCCACACTCGCTCTGACGGTGTAGACCTCGCGGTTGACCGTCGCGTTGCGGTAGATGTCGGGGCCGCTGAGTTCGATGATCTCCCGGATTCTGGCCGGCGTGGCGACGAAGTCCCCGCCACCGGGATAGCCCATCACCATCGCGTCGGTGCCGGACTTCGCCGGGTCGTCGGCGAACACCAGCGGTCCGGGCGGCAGGTTCGGCACGTCGAGGATCGAGATGTCGGCGGTGGGGTCGTAGGACACCACGGTCGCGTCGTACTGGTTGCCGCTGGCCTCCACGGTGACGCTGTCGGCACCGGCCACCACGTGCGCGTTGGTCATCACGCGGTCTGGCGAGAGTACAAATCCGCTGCCCTCCAGCACCTTCTGGCAACCGGGCGCGATCGCGCGGATCTTGACGACGCTGGGTTGGGTGGCCGCGACCACCGGATTGTTGGCCAGCGACGCGTCCGGGGCGGCGACCGCCTCGATCGGCGTGCGGCTGAACGGCTCCAGCACCTGCGGCAGACCCGAGGTGTCCAGCAGCGCCGACATCCGCTTGGGCACCGTCTTGAGCCACTCCGGCGCGTAGTCGTTGACCTCGGCGAGCACCTTCGAACCACGCACCGCAGCGGCCAGGTTGGGCTGACCCGACGACGACGTCAGCGGGGTGGCCAGCAGCCAGGCCGCGACGAGCACCACCACCAGTTGCAGCGCCACGCCGATGACCGAGTCGAAGAACCGGACCGAGTTGCTGTGGATCGCGCCGCGCACCGCGCGGCCGAGCACGACACCGGCGACCTCGCCGATGACCACCAGCGCCAGGATCAGGAACAGTGCGGCGAACAGCTTGGCCCGCGGCGAGTTGATGTGAGCGACAAGGTGCGGGGCCAGCATGACGCCGGCGATCGCGCCGAGCACCACACCGACGAACGACAGCAGCGAGCCCAGCGCACCGGAACGCCAACCCGAGATCGCCGCGATGAACGCAACGCCCAGCACGGCGATGTCCAGCCATTGCGAACAGGTCATCAGGCCTCATCCTCGTCGCCGACCAGAGCCATCGCCTCGTCCAACTCCCGAACGTCGCTGGTGTCCCAGGGCTTTGCCCAGCCAGCCACATCGAGCATCGCCGAAATTACGTGACCGGTGAATCCCCAAACCAACATCTCGTTCAGCAGGAACGCCGGCCCGGCGAAGCGGCGGCTGAGGCGCTGCGGTACACCATCAGCCGGTTGGCCGGATTGATGAAAGCCCGCACCGGAACCCGGGCCACGATGGCGGTCTCGGCCTGATCGACGACGGCCACCGGCCCCGGATCCGGTGAATACGCCAGTACCGGGACGACGTGAAAACCCGACGGCGCGATGAACATTCGCTCCATCGTGGCCAGCGGATGCAGCCTGCCGGTGTCGATCCCGGTCTCCTCCCGGGCCTCCCGCAGGGCGGTGGCCACCGGCCCGTCGTCGCCGGGGTCGGATGCGCCGCCGGGGAACGCGGCCTGGCCGGCGTGGTGGCGCAACGTGGTGGCGCGCACGGTCAGCAGCAGGTCGGCGTCGTCAGGAAGGGAGTCGGGCAGCGCCGTGGTGCTCCGACGGCGGTCCGGAGAACAGCACCAGCACCGCGGCGTCGCGTCCGTCGTCTACGCAGTCGATGCCGTCGCCTTCGGCGGCGGTCACCATGGCCAGCACGTCGGCGGGCACCCGCCGCCGGTAGGCGTCGGGCACCTGACCGACGTTGTCGACCAGTGGGCGCAGCCACGGCGGGCCGAGCTCGGGTGTCAACGGAATCGCCGCTCGCGAATGGGTGAGGTCGGCACCGTGCGATCGCGGAGCGCCCCCTGCGCTCACCCGCGCCTCCTTCGTTCGTCCAATGGCCCGTGTCCTCCCAGGGCCGCGTCGCCGGGCGCGTCCCTGCGCCGGCGCCCCGCAGCCCGCACCGCCGCCGGCGTCATCGCGTCGGATCTCCGACCGCAGCGGCGATCTCGTCGGCACTGGCGAAAGCGCGCGGCAGGGTCTTCGCAACGCTACCGTCCGAGACGCAGCACCACTGTCGCGGGCATCACATTCGGCACCCCCAACGCGGCGGCGATCCGGCGGCCGGCCGTCCTGCAGCGTCGGCAAGCCGAACACCCAGTTCGGCCATCCGCAGCAAGGCGGCCGTCTCGTTCTCGTCCTGGTGCACCGTCACCACCATCACGTTCGGCCCGACCCGTCGCTGATACTCGGCCATCGCGGGAAGTTCGTCGGCGCACGGTCCGCACCAGTACGCCCACAGGTTGAGCACCACGCGGTGGCCCGCCAATGCCGGCCCGACGTCGACGGCCGAGCCGTCGGCGGCGCATTCGGCCGTCACTCCGCGCAACGCCGCCGGACCGGCGCCGCGCCCGGGCGCGGACAGGGCGGCAAGGTCGGCGCGCTGCCGCGGTCCGGCCAGCGCCGCAGCGGTGTCGGCGTCGCGGTGCGCGCGGCCGGCGCGGTCGCCGGGGCGGTCGACGGAGTGGGAGGCATCGCGCAGTTCAACCGCAACGCCACGAGCAGTGCCGCGACGACCGCCAGGACCGCGACGGTCCAGCGGGTGGTTCGAGCGGTGAACGTCGTCAAATCGGGCACCGCTGCTACAAGCCCGGCCATTGCCAGCAGGTGCTCGGTTTCCGGGCCCTTCACCAATGCGGCGGCGATCAGCGGCTCGGTGGGCCCGGTCCCGAAGGACGGGACAGTCCTTGGCCAGCACGCAGACTCCGCAGGCCGGCTTGCGGGCGTGGCAGACCCGGCGGCCGTGGAAGATCACCCGATGGCTCAGCAGGGTCCAGTCGCTGCGTTCGATCAGTTCGCCGACCGCGTGCTCGACCTTGACCGGGTCGTCCTCGGCCGTCCAGCGCCAACGCCGGACCAGCCGGCCGAAATGGGTGTCGACGGTGATTCCGGGGATGTCGAAAGCGTTGCCGAGGATGACGTTGGCGGTCTTGCGTCCGACGCCGGGCAGCGTCACCAGCTCGTCCATGGTGGCCGGCACCTCGCCGTCGAACCGCTCGATCAGCGCCTGGCCGAGGCCGATCAACGACTTGGCCTTGTTCCGGTAGAACCCGGTGGGGCGGATGAGGGTTTCAAGTTCTTCGCGGTCGGCCTGCGCGTAGTCAAGCGCGGTGCGGTAACGGGCGAACAGCGCCGGGGTGGTGAGGTTGACCCGCTTGTCGGTGCTTTGCGCCGACAAGATCGTCGCCACCGCCAGCTCCAACGGTGTGGTGAAATCCAACTCGCAGTAGACATGTGGAAACGCTTGTGCCGAGTTTGCGATTCATGCGGCGAGCTCGTCGCACCAAGCCTATGCGGGTTTCCGAAGACCAACGGCTGGCGGCGGCGGCGTCGGCCCGCAGCGGAGACTCGGGCGGCGGCGCGAGATGGTTTGCCCATTATCACTCTCGACAGAGTACTAATTCGTGATCCCGCTGAGACCTTAGCCGTGTTTACTTAGCGGCTTGTGTCTTGGTTGCTCGTGGCATTCATCCCAGGGTTGCTGATGCTGGCGACGTTCGGGCTTGAACGGCTGGAAGCGGGCTTGGAAAACGACACCGTTACGGCAAGAGATGTCGCGGAATTTCTCGAGCAGGCCGAGCCTATCGACATGCGCACATTGGCCCGGGAGGGAATGCCCGAGGCGCTGGACTGCCTGCACCGCCGCATGGGTCGCCTCAGCGATGAATCGCCGCGCGCGACTCGACGGCGCGGAGCCGACCACAGATCCGTTGCTGGCGGCCGCCTTTATTTCCGCCCCACAACAACCCGGCTTACCGCGACACCGGCATAACCATTCGCAGGCGAATCGGCAATTTGGCCCGCCTCAGCATGCCAATCGTGTGTAGCGTTGGCACGTCGAGTCGATGGCTGACCTCTAGACTGCGGGTCGGCCGGGCAACCGACCCGGGTACATGGCCAGCCCGATGACGATGCGGACCGCTATGCGGCGCGCGGAGGAGTCGGGCAACAGACCTGTGCCGACCAGAGTCATTTGAATAGTTAAGGGGCAACGTGGACGAGATCCTGGCGAGGGCCGGAATCTTCCAGGGGGTTGAACCCAGCGCCGTCGCCGCGCTGACCAAACAACTGCAGCCCGTCGACTTCCCGCGCGGACATACGGTTTTCGCGGAGGGCGAGCCGGGCGATCGGCTCTACATCATCATTTCCGGAAAGGTCAAGATCGGCCGCCGCTCACCGGACGGTCGGGAGAATCTGCTGACCATCATGGGTCCGTCCGACATGTTCGGTGAGCTGTCGATCTTCGATCCCGGGCCGCGGACCTCCAGCGCCACCACCATCACCGAGGTGCGCGCGGTGTCGATGGATCGCGACGCGTTGCGGGCGTGGATCGCCGACCGACCCGAAATCGCCGAGCAGCTGCTGCGGGTGCTCGCTCGCCGGCTGCGGCGCACCAACAACAACCTCGCCGACCTCATCTTCACCGACGTGCCGGGCCGCGTCGCCAAGCAGCTGCTGCAGCTGGCTCAGCGGTTCGGCACCCAAGAAGGTGGCGCGATGCGGGTGACCCACGACCTGACGCAGGAGGAGATCGCCCAGCTGGTCGGCGCGTCCCGTGAGACGGTGAACAAGGCGTTGGCCGACTTCGCCCACCGTGGCTGGATTCGCCTGGAGGGCAAGAGCGTGCTGATCTCCGACTCGGAAAGGCTCGCCCGCCGAGCGAGGTAAGCACGCGCGAAGCGCGGGCGCAACCGAGCGAGAATCCGAACCCCGAGCGAGGTAAGCACGCGCGAAGCGCTACTGAGTTCGCAGATAGTCCAGCTGCGCCTGCACCGACCATTCGGCGACGTCCCACAACTCCTCGTCGACGTCGACGTAGACGTGCTCGACGACCTGGCGCGCAGTGGCGTCGTCGCCGAGCGCACGCAGCGCCGAGCGCACCTGCTCCAGCCGCTGCTCGCGATGTGCCAGGTAACCCGACGCCACACGCTTCCACGTTGGCCAGGTCCGGCCCGTGGCCGGGCAGCACCGTTCGGCGGCCCAGCCCGCGCAGCCGATGCAGCGACTCGAGGTAGTCGGCCAGGCTGCCGTCTTCGGTGTCGATGACGGTCGTGCCGCGGCCCAGCACCGTGTCCGCGGTCAGCACCGCGTCGTCGAGCACGAACGACAGCGAGTCGGCGGTGTGGCCGGGCGTCGCCATGCACCGTGATCCGCAGCCCGGCCGCCTCGATCACTTCGCCGTCGGTCAGCTCAGCCGCTCAGGCCGCGCAAAAACCCGCTGCCCGCCGAGCGCACCGGCGCGCCGGTCAGGTCGACCAGCTTGTCGATGGCGTCGGTGTGGTCGCCGTGCCGGTGGCTGATCAGCACCAGCGGCGATGCGGCCCACCCCGGCGATTCGCGATGTGCTCGTCGTCGTCGGGGCCGGGATCGACGACCACCACCTCGTCGCTGCCCGGTCCGCGCAGCACCCAGGTGTTGGTGCCATCCAGCGTCATCAGGCCCGGGTTGTTCGCCAGCAGCACCGATGCGGTGTCGGTGACCGGACGCAGCCGGCCGTAAGCGGGGTGCGTCAGGCGATTCAGGCGGTTCAGGGCCTCGGTCACGGTCGTTAACCGACCTCGACCACCAGCTCGACCTCCACCGGCGCGTCCAGCGGCAGTTCGGAGACGCCGACCGCCGAACGGGCGTGGCTGCCGTGATCGCCGAACACCTCGACAAGCAGCTCCGACGCGCCGTTGACCACGCCCGGCTGGCCGTTGAATCCGGGTGCGGACGCGACGAATCCGACCACCTTGACCACCTGGGTTACCGCGTCGATGCCCACCAGCGAATCGACCGCGGCCAGCGCGTTGAGCGCGCAGATCCGGGCCAGCTTCCTTGGCCTGCTCCGGGGTGACGTCGGCGCCGACCTTGCCGGCCGCGGCCAGCTTGCCCGCCTGCGTCGGCAACTGGCCCGAGGTGTAGACCAGGTTGCCGGTGCGCACCGCCGGGACGTAGGAGGCCAGCGGCTTGGCCACCGCAGGGAGTTCGATCCCCAGCTCCGCGAGCCGGGCCGACGCGCTCACTTCGGGCGTTTCAGATAAGCGACGTGCTGCTCACCGGTCGGGCCGGGCAGCACGGAGACCAGCTCCCAGCCGTCGGCGCCCCACTGGTCGAGGATCTGCTTGGTGGCATGCGTCAACAGCGGGACCGTGGCGTACTCCCATGTGGTGGGTTGGCTCATATCCCGAGCTTATCGGCAGGCCGGTCGAGCTCGGTCTGGTTAGCATGCAGTGGTGGCGACCACACCGAGCGGCGGCCGAGGCAACCGTCGGCTGGCCATCGCGATTGTCCAAGGCCCGTCTGCATTTCGTCACCGGCAAAGGCGGCACCGGCAAGTCGACGGTCGCCGCCGCGCTGGCGCTGACCCTGGCGTCCGGCGGGCGCAAGGTGTTGCTCGTCGAAGTCGAAGGGCGCCAAGGGATTGCGCAGCTGTTCGATGTGCCGCCGCTGCCCTACAAAGAGCTCAAGATCGCGACCGCCGAGCACGGCGGCCAGGTCAACGCGCTGGCGATCGACATCGAGGCCGCGTTCCTGGAATACCTCGACATGTTCTACAACCTGGGCATCGCCGGCCGGGCGATGCGCCGGATCGGCGCCATCGAGTTCGCCACGACCATCGCGCCCGGCCTGCGTGACGTGCTGCTCACCGGCAAGATCAAGGAATCCGTGATCCGCGTCGACAAGGACAAGCGCCCGGTGTACGACGCGATCGTCGTCGACTCGCCGCCGACCGGGCGCATCGCACGCTTCCTGGACGTCACCCGGGCGGTGTCCGACCTGGCCAAGGGCGGCCCGGTGCACTCGCAGGCCGAAGGTGTGGTGAGGATCCTGCACTCGGATCAGACGGCGATCCACCTGGTCACCCTGCTGGAGGCGCTGCCGATGCAGGAGACGATGGAGGCGATCGAGGAGTTCAAGGAGCTGGGCCTGCCGATCGGCAGCGTGATCGTCAACCGCAACATCCCGCGTTACCTGCCGCCCGACGATCTGGCCAAAGCCGCCGAGGGCGATGTCGATGCCGACGCGGTGCGGGCGGGCCTGTCGGCCGCCGGGATCAAGCTGGCCGACGCGGACTTCGCCGGCCTGCTGACCGAGACCATCCAGCACGCCACCCGGATCACCGCGCGAGCCGCAACCGCCGAGCAGCTCGACGAGCTGAAGGTGCCACGCCTGGAGCTACCGACCATCGCCGACGGCGTCGATCTCGGCAGCCTCTACGAGCTTGCCGAAGTCCTTGCGCAGCAGGGGGTTCGATGAGCACCAGCGACCGCCGACCCTGGATATGTGCCTCCGATTCTGGACATGAATCACCGTCCGAAAACCGCGTGCGTGGTGTGCTGCGGCGCGGGCGGGGTCGGCAAGACCACCACCGCCGCGGCGATGGCGCTGCGCGCCGCCGAGTACGGCCGCACCGTGGTGGTGTTGACGATCGACCCGGCCAAGCGGCTGGCGCAGGCGTTGGGAATCAAGCGACCTCGGCAACTCTCCGCAGCGCGTGCCGCTCGGCTCCGGAGGTGCCCGGCGAGCTGTACGCGATGATGCTCGACATGCGCCGCACCTTCGACGAGATGGTGATCCAGTACTCGGGACCCGATCGCGCACAAGCGATTCTGGACAACCAGTTCTATCAGACGGTCGCCACCTCACTGGCCGGCACCCAGGAGTACATGGCGATGGAGAAGCTGGGCCAGCTGCTGGCCGAGGACCGCTGGGATCTGGTGGTGGTGGATACCCCACCGTCGCGCAACGCGCTGGACTTCCTGGACGCGCCGAAACGGCTGGGCAGCTTCATGGACAGCCGGCTGTGGCGGCTGCTGTTGGGCCCCGGGCGCGGGATCGGGCGAGCTGGTCACCGGCGCGGTCGGGTTGGCGATGAAGGCGACTGTCGACGGTCCTCGGCTCGCAGATGCTCTCCGACGCGGCAGCTTTCGTGCAATCGCTGGACGCCACCTTCGGCGGCTTCCGGGAGAAGGCCGATCGCACCTATGCGTTGCTCAAGCGCCGCGGTACCCAGTTCGTGGTGGTGTCGGCCGCCGAGCCGGACGCGCTGCGGGAGGCGACGTTCTTCGTCGACCGGCTTTCCGAGGAACGCATGCCGCTGGCCGGGCTGATCCTGAACCGGACCCATCCGATGCTGTGTTCGCTGCCGGTCGAGCGCGCCATCGACGGAGCCAAGACGCTCGAGAGTGAGCCGGAAGCCACGGACGGCACCGGGACGAATGCGTTGGCCACGGGCGATCCTGCAGATCCACGCCGACCGCGGCAGCGACGTCCAAGCGCGAGATCCGGCTGCTGTCCCGTTTCACCGGGGCCAATCCGCACGTCGCGATTGTCGGGGTGCCGTCGCTGCCGTTCGACGTCTCCGATCTGGAGGCGTTGCGTGCGATCGCCGACCAGATGACGGCGGCGGGTTAGTCGCGCGGCTAGTCAGCCGACGCTGCGGTGCTTGCGCTGCGCGCTGAAGAACTCCGCCCAGGACACCACCTCGGGGTGCTGTTTGAGCAAGCGCGCGGCGCTGACGTTCGGTCATGCCGCCCCACACACCGAACTCGACACGGTTGTCCAGCGCGTCAGCGCCGCACTCCAGCATCACCGGGCAGTGCCGGCAGATCACCGCGGCCTTGCGTTGCGCGGCCCCCCGCACAAACAGCTCGTCGGGGTCAGCTGCCCGGCACAGCGCCTTGGAAACCCAGGCGATTCTCGACTCCGCCTCAGCCCCGTAAAGGATGGCTGCCTGTTGGTGCTGCGCTCGTCTTGCGCGCCGCGGTCCGTGTACCTGACACCAGCGATTCCCCTTCGCTCCTGCCACCGGTGCGGCGGCCTGTGCCGGATCCAGATCACGCGATGCGATCTGCGCCACACTGTGCCCTCGGTGTTACCTGTATCTCACTGTGTGGATAAGCTACGTGGTCAGGTATCAATTACGCAACAGTCTGATACCCCCTTTTTTGGGACGACCGTGCAGTCCGATCATGAAGGGGCCCCTGAAATGCGTCGAAGCATCCGGCTGATAGCGGCCTGAGCTGCGACTGAGAGAAACCTGAGCGCGACGTCCGGAGAAATACCGCTCAATACACCTCTCGAAGCACCTTCGTCGCAGCGCCGCTAATCTAGTAGCCATGCCGGAGCGCCCCACGACTGCGATCACAATCGCCAAGCTCGTCGGGTGCTGCCTGCTGGCCAGTGTGATCGTCGCGGCCCTGCTGTTCCCGCTGGTCGGCGGCGTCGGGCTGGTGTCCAACCGGGCCTCCGAAGTCGTCGGCAACGCCTCGGCCCAACTGCTCGAGGGCGAGGTCCCGGCGGTGACCACGATGGTCGACGCAAAGGGCAACACCATCGCCTGGCTGTACTCGCAGCGCCGGTTCGAGGTGCCCAGCGACAAGATCGCCAACACCATGAAGCTGGCGATCGTCTCGATCGAGGACAAGCGGTTCGCCGAGCACAACGGCGTCGACTGGAAGGGCACCCTGACCGGGCTGGCCGGCTACGCATCGGGCGACGTCGACACCCGCGGCGGCTCGACGATCGAGCAGCAGTACGTGAAGAACTACCAGTTGCTGGTGATCGCGCAGACCGACGCCGAGAAGCGCGCGGCCATCGAGACCACCCCGGCGCGCAAACTGCGCGAGATCCGGATGGCGCTCACCCTGGACAAGACCTTCACCAAACCGGAGATCCTGACCCGCTACCTGAACCTGGTGTCCTTCGGCAACAACGCCTTCGGCGTGCAGGATGCGGCGCAGACGTACTTCGGCGTCAACGCGTCCGACCTGAACTGGCAGCAGGCGGCCCTGCTGGCCGGCATGGTCCAGTCGACCAGCGCGCTGAATCCCTACACCAATCCGGACGGCGCGCTGGCCCGGCGAAACCTCGTCCTGGACACCATGATCGAAAACCTGCCCAACGAGGCCGACGCGCTGCGCGCCGCCAAGGCTGAGCCGCTGGGGATCTTGCCGCAGCCCAACGAGCTTCCGCGTGGCTGCATCGCCGCGGGCGATCGGGCTTTCTTCTGCGACTACGTGCAGGCCTATCTGGCCCGTGCCGGCATCAGCAAGGATCAGGTGGCCCGGGGCGGCTACCTGATCCGCACCACGCTGGACCCCGACGTGCAGGAACCGGTCAAGCACGCGATCGACACCTACGCCAGCCCCACCCTCGAGGGCATCGCCAGCGTGATGAGCGTGATCAGGCCGGGCAAGAACGCGCACAAAGTGGTGGCGATGGCGAGCAACCGCACGTACGGGTTGAACGGCGAGGCCGGCGAAACCATGCGAGCCGCAGCCGTTCTCCATGGTCGGCGACGGCGCCGGGTCGATCTTCAAAATCTTCACCACCGCCGCGGCGATGCAGATGGGCATGGGTATCAACGCCACCCTCGATGTGCCGGGCAGATTCCAGACCAAGGGCATGGGAAGCGGCGGCGCCAAGGGCTGCCCCAAGGAGACGTGGTGCGTTATCAACGCCGGCAACTATCGCGGCTCGATGAATGTGACCGACGCGCTGGCCACGTCGCCCAACACCGCGTTCGCCCGGCTGATCCAGCTGGTGGGGGTGCCCCGCGCGGTGGACATGGCGATCAAGCTCGGACTGCGTTCCTACGCCGATCCTGGCAGCGCCCGCGATTACGACCCCGATAGCAACGAGAGCCTGGCCGACTTCATCAAGCGGCAGAACATCGGGTCGTTCACGCTGGGCCCCTTCGAGCTGAACGCGCTGGAACTGTCGAACGTCGCGGCGACACTGGCCTCTGGCGGCACCTGGTGCCCACCGAACCCCATCGACAAGCTGATCGACCGCAACGGCAACCAAGTCGCCGTCACCACCGAAGCCTGCGACCAAGCGGTACCAGAAGGGCTGGCCAACACGCTGGCCAACGCGATGAGCAAGGACGCGCTGGGCGGCGGCACCGCCTCGGGGTCGGCCGGTGCGGCGGGGTGGAACCTGCCGGTGTCCGGAAAGACCGGCACCACCGAGGCGCACCGGTCGTCGGGCTTCGTCGGCTTCACCAATCACTACGCCGCGGCCAACTACATCTACGACGACTCGACCTCGCCGTCAGATCTGTGCTCGTCGCCGCTGCGCCGGTGCGGCGACGGCAACCTGTACGGCGGTAACGAACCGGCGCGCACCTGGTTCACCGCGATGAAGCCGATCGCCACTATTTACGGCGACGTGCACATGCCGCCGACCGACCCGCAGTACGTCGAAGGCGGCCCGGGTTCTCGCGTCCCGAGCGTCGCGGGTCTCGACGTCGACGAGGCGCGCCAGCGCTTGAAGGATTCCGGTTTCCAGGTCGCCGAACAGACCAGCCTCGATCAACAGCAGCGCCAAGTACGGCGAGGTGGTCGGAACCTCGCCCAACGGTCAGACGATCCCGGGCGCGGTGATCACCATTCAAACGAGTAACGGCATTGCGCCGGCGCCGCCCCCGCCGCCAGAAGGCATCCCAGGTGGTGCTCGCCGTTCCGGTGGGCTCACAAGTCATCGAGATCCCGGGTCTCCCGCCGATCACGATCCCGATCCTGGCGCCGCCCCCGCCGGGTGCTCCGCCGCCATAGGCCGGTTTCACAGCGTGTGGCTCGCATGCCAGCTGACGGACGGCAGTAGGCTGGCCTGCATGCCGCTCCGCCAATACTGCTCTGAAAAGTACCGGCGCCATCGCGCTCGGATCGGCCGTCGCCGGAATCGGCTACGCCTCGATCATCGAGCGCAATGCGTTCGTGCTGCGAGAGCTGACCATGCCCGGTACTGACGCCGGGTTCGTCGCCGCTGCGGGTACTGCACATCAGCGACCTGCACATGCGGCCCGGTCAGCGCCGCAAGCAGGCGTGGCTGCGCGAACTCGTCGGCTTGGAGCCCGACCTGGTCGTCAACACCGGCGACAACCTGGCGCACCCCAAGGCGGTGCCCGCGGTCATCCAGAGCCTCGAGCGAGCTGCTCTCGGTGCCAGGCATTTTCGTCTTCGGCAGCAACGACTATTTCGGACCGCGAGCCGAAGAACCCGCTGAACTACGTGACCAACCCGGGTCATCGCGTGCACGGTCAGCCGCTGCCCTGGCAGGACCTGCGGGCGGCGTTCACCGAGCGCGGCTGGCTGGATCTCACCCACAATCGTCGCGAATTCGAGGTGGCGGGACTGCACATCGCGGCCGCGGGCGTGGACGATCCGCACATCGCCCGGGATCGCTACGACGCGATCGCGGGGCCGGCCAGCCCGGCCGCCAACCTGCGGTTGGGGCTGACCCATTCCCCGGAGCCGCGGGTGCTGGACCGCTTCGCCGCCGACGGCTACCAGCTGGTGATGGCCGGCCACACCCACGGCGGACAGCTGTGTGTGCCGTTCTATGGCGCCCTGGTGACCAACTCGGGGCTGGACCGGTCCCGCGCCAAGGGCCCGTCGCAGTGGGGTGCCACCATGCGGTTGCATGTCTCGGCTGGGATCGGCACGTCGCCGTTTGCGCCGGTGCGGTTCTGCTGCAGGCCCGAAGCCACCCTGCTGACGTTGATTGCGGCGCCGATCGGCGGCCGCGATTCGCGCAGGGATCTCAGCCGATCGCAGCCGACGTATTCAGCGCGTTGATCCCGCCGGCCCGGGTCGCCGCGCATAGCCGACCACGCGGCTGGACCAGCAATGCGATCCGCCTGATCGAGGCGGACTCCCATCGCAGCGCCGATACTCACCTGCTGCGCTACCCGCTGCCGTCGGCCTGGTCGGATAACGCCGGTATCGAGCTCTACCTCAAAGACGAGTCGACGCACATCACCGGCAGCCTCAAGCATCGACTGGCCCGCTCGCTGTTCCTCTACGCGCTGTGTAACGGATGGATCGGCGAGGGCACCACGGTGATCGAGGCGTCGTCGGGATCGACGGCGGTGTCAGAAGCGTACTTCGCCGCACTATTGGGCCTTCCGTTCGTCGCGGTGATGCCCGCGACTACCAGCGCTTCGAAGGTCGCATTGATCGAATCACAAGGTGGCCGTTGCCATTTCGTCGAGTATTCCAGCGACGTCTACGCCGAGGCCGAACGGGTCGCCGAGGAGACCGGCGGGCACTACCTGGACCAGTTCACCAACGCCGAACGCGCCACCGATTGGCGCGGCAATAACAACATCGCGGAGTCGATATTCGTCCAGATGCGCGACGAGACGCATCCGATCCCGGATTGGGTCGTGGTCGGGGCGGGCACCGGGGGAACCAGCGCGACGATCGGGCGCTACATCCGCTATCGCCGACATGCCACCCGGCTGTGCGTGGTCGATCCGGAGAACTCGGCGTTTTATCCGGCCTACGCCGAATCTCGGTACGACATCGTCATTTCCGCATCGTCGCGGATCGAGGGTATCGGCCGGCCGCGCGTCGAGCCGTCTTTTCTGCCCGACGTGGTTGACCGGATGGTGTCGGTTCCCGATGCCGCGTCGATCGCGGCGGCCCGCCACGCCAGCGCGGTGCTGAACCGTCGGGTGGGTGCCTCGACCGGCACCAATTTGTGGGGAGCGTTCGGCCTGCTCGCCGAAATGGTCGCCGACGGCCGCAGCGGTTCAGTCGTCACACTGCTGGCCGACAGTGGCGATCGCTACGCCGACACCTACTTCTGCGACGAGTGGGTCAAAGCCCAGGGAATGGATACATCCGCGCCCGCCGCGGCACTGACCGAGTTCGAACGCTCGGGCCACTTGGTTTGAACCCAGGCGTCGTCCACATCACTGCCCGGAGCGGTTAGCAGCAGCCAAAGCACTCCCAGGACCAGGAATCCGCCGAACACCACGGCGCCCAACACCGTCATGGTTCTCTCGCTTCCGTTGCACCTACCGCGCGGTATTTAGTGTATTTAAGGTCGCCAACAATCCCGTTTATTCCACGCCGAACTTTGGTGTAAATCGCGAACGAGCCCGCCTGTCTGCACAGCACCGGCGCCGTGGAAGTCGTAGGGCGCCCGAATCCACTTTGGCGAATCACCGGGTGGGTGCGATACGCTGTCGTGGCTTCAAGCGGGGTGTGGCGCAGCTTGGTAGCGCGCTTCGTTCGGGACGAAGAGGCCGTGGGTTCGAATCCCGCCAC